>NZ_JBIALC010000007.1:336271-369074 GCF_042873195.1 Micromonospora arida
CCCGCAGTCGCGAACGGAAGGTGGCGCAGCATGATCGGCGTAGACATCGTCGGGATCGCCGAGAAGTTGGGCGCGGCGGCCGACACGGCCACCGCGATCCCGCAGCTCGCCGCCGAGACCGGCCTCGACGTGGACACCGCGTACGCCGTGCAGGCCGCGCTGCTGCAACGCCGGCTGAACGCCGGTGAGCGGCTCGTCGGGCTGAAGATGGGGCTGACCAGCAGGGCGAAGATGGCCCAGGTCGGCGTGGACGAGGTGATCTGGGGGCGGCTCACCAACGCGATGCGGGTGCCCGACGGCGGCGCCGTCGACCCGGCCGCGTACATCCACCCCCGGGTCGAGCCGGAGGTGGCGTTCCTGCTGGACCGGCTGCCCGAGCCGGGGGAACCGGTCGGTGACTTCGCCACGGCGGTCCGCGCGGTCGCCCCGGCCATCGAATTGATCGACTCCCGGTACGCGGACTTCCGTTTCTCGCTGCCGGACGTCGTCGCGGACAACACCTCGGCCGCCGCCTTCGTGATCGGGCCGTGGTCGCCGGTGCCGGCGGGGCTGGACAACCTGGGCGTGCTGCTGGAGGTCGACGGGCGGGTGGCGCAGGTCGGCTCGACGGCGGCGATCCTCGGTGATCCGCGCCGGGCGCTCGACGAGGGGATCCGGCTGGCGGGCAGGCACGGGGTGCGGCTGGAGTCCGGCTGGGTCTTCCTGGCCGGTGCCGCCACCGCCGCTGTTCCGCTGCGTCCCGGCGCCCACGTCCGCGCCGTCGTGGAGAAGCTCGGCACGGCCTCGCTGCGGGCATCGTCGTGACCGCCCGGGTGGTGGCCGGGAAGGCCGTCCCGCGGGGAGCCTTTCCGCACGTCAAGGTCGCCGGCGGGTTCGTCTTCGTCTCCGGTACGTCGTCGCGGCGCCCGGACAACACCTTTGCCGGTGTCGAGGTGGACGGGTTCGGCACCACCAACCTCGACATCCGTGTGCAGACACGGGCCGTCATCGAGAACGTGCGGGATCTTCTGCGTTCGGTGGGCGCGGACCTGACCGACCTGGTCCAGGTGACGACGTATCTGGTCAACATGAACGACTTCGGTGGTTACAACGAGGTGTGGGCCGAGTTCTTCGACGCCTCCGGCCCGACCCGTACGACGGTGGCGGTGCACCAGCTGCCGCACCCGCACCTGCTGATCGAAATCCAGGCCGTGGCCCTTCTTCCCTCGGGAGGTCAGTCGTGAGTGAGATCGCCGAGCCGTTCAGCTTTCCGGGCTGGATCGCCGACAACCAGCACCTGTTGAAGCCCCCGGTGGGCAACAAGGAGATGTTCCCCGGCGGGGACGACTTCATCGTGATGGTGGTGGGCGGGCCCAACCAGCGCACCGACTTCCACGTGGACCCGTACGAGGAGTTCTTCTACCAGGTCAAGGGCAACATGCACATCAACCTGGTCACCCCGGAGGGGCCGCGTACGGTGCACGTGCGCGAGGGTCAGATGTGGATGTTGCCGCGCAACACCCCGCACTCGCCGCAGCGGCCGGAGCCCGGCTCGATCGGCGTGGTCGTCGAGCGGGTCCGCGAGGAGGGCACGCTGGAGACGTTCCAGTGGTACTGCCCGGAGTGCGGCAGCAAGGTGCACGAGGTCGAGTTGCAGGTCCGCGACATCGCCGCCGATCTGCCCCCGGTGTTCCAGGCGTTCTACGCCGACGAGGCGGCCCGCACCTGCGCCAACTGCGGCACCCTGCACCCGGGCAAGGGCTGATGCCCGCAGGCGTGGTCGACGTGCACACGCACGTCGTACCGAAGGGTTGGCCGGACCTCGGCGCGGCGTGCGGCGGGTCCGGCTGGCCGTGGTTGCGGGTCGACTCGGAGCGCGCCGCCATGATCATGGTGGGGGAGACGGAGTTCCGCCCGGTCGGGGCCGAGTGCTGGGACGCGTCGCGCCGACTGGCCGACATGGACGCCGACGGCGTGGCCGTGCAGGTGGTCTCGCCCACCCCGGTCTTCTTCAGCTACGACCGTCCGGCCGACCAGGCGGTGAAGGTCGCCCGGATCTTCAACGACCTGACCCTGGAGGTCACCGCGGCCGGAGGTGACCGACTGGTGCCGTTCTGCCAAGTGCCGCTCCAGGACCCGGACGCCGCCTGTGCCGAACTGGACCGCAGCCTCGCCGCCGGGCACGTGGGCGTGGAGATCGGCAACCACGTCGGCGACCGGGACCTGGACGACGCCGGCGTGGTCACCTTCCTCCAGCACTGTGCCGAGGTGGGCGCACCCGTCTTCGTCCACCCGTGGGACATGCCCGGAGGGCCGCGACTGGACCGTTGGATGGCCCGTTGGCTCACCGGGATGCCCGCCGAGACGCACCTGTCGGTGCTGGCGATGATCCTCGGCGGTGTCTTCGACCGGGTGCCCGAGACGCTGCGGATCTGTTTCGCGCACGGCGGCGGCAGTTTCCCGTTCTGGCTCGGCCGCGCCGACAACGCCTGGCACCGCCGTGGCGGCCTGGTCCGGGGCGCGTCCGCCGGCCCGCCCAGCAGCTACCTCGACCGGTTCAGCGTCGACTCGGTGGTCTTCGCGCCGCCCGCCCTGCGGCTGTTGGTCGACACCCTGGGGGAGGACCGGGTGCTGGTCGGCAGCGACTACCCGTACCCGCTGGGCGAACGGCCGGCCGGCGCGGTGGTTCACGCGGCCGACTTCCTCAGCGACGGCCAACGCGACAAGCTCCTGTCCACCAACGCCCTCCGCTTCCTGCACGGCTGAGCGCGGCTTAACGCCGCCGGCATGCGCAGATCTTGGACAGTTTCCGTTTGAGCCTGACGGAAACTGTCCAAGATCTGCGGCTCGACACGCCAATCGTGCGGTGTGGCATCCGATTGGTCCGTTTCCGGTCGCCGGCGCGTGTCGGCTGCGCGAAGGGCCGACTGCCGGCAGGATGACGGCATGGCCGAGCCGCACGACCTGACCGCGTTGGAGCAGGCCGCCGCGATGACCCGCGGCGAGCTGTCCAGCGTCGACCTGGTCGAGCATTCCCTGCGCCGGGTGGCGGCGCTCGGCGACACCGTGGGCGCGTTCGTCACCGTCACACCGGACCTCGCCCGGCAGGCCGCGCGCGCCGCCGACGCGGTGCCGATCGAGGAGCGCGGCCCGCTGCACGGCGTGCCAACCGCGATCAAGGACCTGACGCTCACCGCCGGGGTCCGCACCACCTTCGGTTCGGCCGCATTCTTCGACTTCGTCCCGCCGGTCGACGCCGACGTGGTCCGCTTCATCAAGGCCGCCGGTCTGGTCAGCCTGGGCAAGACGACCACCTCCGAGCTGGGCTGTTCGCTCTACTCGGAGGGCCGGGTCGCGCCGCCGGCCCGCAACCCGTGGCAGTTGGCGTACACCGCGGGCGGGTCCAGCGGCGGCGCGGCGGCGGCGGTCGCGGCCGGGCTGGTCCCGGTCGCCCAGGGGTCCGACGGCGGTGGGTCGCTGCGCATCCCGGCGTCGCTCTGCGGCCTGGTCGGCTACAAGCCCAGTCGGGGCCTCGTCTCCGGCGGGCCGATCGGCTCCGGCGCGTTCGGCCTGCCCACCAGCGGCCCGCTCGGGCGGACGGTCACCGACGTCGCGGCACTGCTCGACGTCATGGCCGTCCCGGTCCCCGGCGAGCCCTACCTGCCGCCGCCCGCGCCGTCCGGCGGCTACCTGGCCGTAGCGCGCCGGGCCGAGCCCGGCCCGCTACGGATCGGCCGGTTCACCACGCCGATGCTCGCCGACGAACCGGTGCATCCCGACTGCGTGGCCGCCGTGGACCGGGCCGCCGCGCTGCTCACGGCGGCCGGCCACGAGGTGGTCGAGGTGCCGCCGCCGCTCGGCCCGGCGGCGTGGCCGCTGTTCGAGATCCTCTGGTACGTCCTGGCGCTCGCCCCGGTGCCACCGCAGCGGGAGCCGGAGCTGCTGCCGTTGACCCGGCTGCTCCGGGCCCGGGGCGCCGAACTCTCCGCCGGCACCCTGTCCGCCACCCTCGGGGAGTTGCAGGCGCAGGTGCGCCTCGGTGCTCGCCGCACCGCCGGCTGTGATCTGCTCCTCTGTCCCACCCTGGCCACCCCGCAGGCACCCGTCGGCTGGTTCACCGCCGACGCGGACCCGGCCGCCGACTTCGACCGGCAACGCCGGTTCTCGCCCTACTGCGCCATCTTCAACGTCACCGGCGATCCTTCCGTCTCCCTGCCACTGGGTACCACGACCGACGGCCTGCCCGTCGGGGTGCTGCTCACCGGTCGGTACGGCGACGACGAGCGGCTTATCGCTACCGCTGCGCAACTGGAGAACTCCAGTGACGGATGGGATCGGCACCCCGCAATCTGGCGGGCCGCAGACTCCGCTAACGTGAATGGCGACGGAGTCGGGCGGTCGGCAGCGTGATCGTCCATCCGACCCGGTTGTTCAAGGTCGTCCTTCTTCCGCCTGGGGGCGTTGGGATTGTCTGTTACCGAGACGTTGCTGGTCTTCGTCGGCATCCCGTTGGCCGCGGTGCTGGTCATCGCCGGCCTGTCGTACGCCGGTAGCCGTGGGGGTGCCACCGGCGGTGGCGGTGGCGCCAAGCGCTACCGCCCGGGCCGGCCCTTCGACTTCACTCCGGTCTGGTTCTTGGGCCGCCCGGAGCAGCTGGCCGACTCGGCCGGCACCGCGCTGACGGCGGGGGCGCAGGCGCCCGCGCTGACCAGCCACAAGCTTGAGCAGGCCAGCGTCGAGGCGCCGGCCGGTGGAACCGGAGGCGCAAGTGACCGTTGGTGAGAAGCAGGCCGGGTCGGAAAATCCGCCCGAGGTGCTCGACGGGCCGTTCTCGACCCGCCAGCTGCTGCGCATCGACGAGGCCCTGCGCCTGGCCGACAAGGGCACGGGTCTGGTCTTCTCGGTCTTCGTCGGTGGTCTCGACGAGCCGATCCGTGAGCACGCCCAGCGGCTGCACCGTCAGCTCGCCGAGCCCGACAAGTCGGTGCTGATCGCCGTGTCGCCCAACCAGCGGCAGCTGGAGATCATCACCGGGCGGTACGCCCGCAAGCGCATCCCCGACACGTACGCCAAGCTGGCCGCGCTCTCGATGGTCGGCGCGTTCAGCGGCGGTGACCTGGCCGGCGGCATCATCAACGGCCTCGACCAGCTCGCCAGCCACGCCGGCAAGGGCTGAGCCCCTACTCGTACGACGAAGCCCGGCCCGCTGGAGAGCGGGCCGGGCTTTCGCGTTCAGCGGGGCCAGGCGGACGGATCGAGGCGCATCGGCCACGGCTCGTCGACCTGCACAGGGTCGTCCGGGCCGACCGTGCCGAGCAGGTTGTAGTGAACGCCCTTCACCAACTCGTAGCGGTATACGACGGGGCCGAAGTCGCCGCGCTCGACCCGCCAGTAGGCGGGGATGCCGGCCTCAGCGTATAGCGACGGTTTGGTGAATCGGTCATGCCGACGGCTGCTCGGTGACTCCACCTCGACAACAAGTGCCACGTCCGCTGCTTCAACCCAGGTGCCGTCCCTCGGGGCTGTCGGCTTCAGTACCGTGACATCAGGGATGAGGTTGCCCTCGACCGCTCGGAGCCCCGCTTCCCGGATGACCCGCCACCCGGCCGGCGCCGCCGAACGAAGGGCCGCCCGTAGCTCATCCGCCAGTTCCTGATGCCCATAACCCGGGGGTGGCGTCACGTGCAGGCTCCCGTCGATGATCTCGTAGCGGTTCCCGTCCTCAGGCAGGTCGTACAGGTCCTGCTCGCGCCAGCCCCGCTCCGGGGGTTGCCACTGGTAGGTCGGCTGTGCCATCACGTCCACCTCCTTCCGCAACCATAACGGCCCGGGTCGGCGTGAGCTCTCAGCCCACACCGGCCCGGGCCGTGTACTCGCTGGTCAGCTCTGCTGCGCGTCCTTCGCGCGGGCCTTCAGCGCCCGCACCACACCGTCGCGGCCCTCGGCCACCAGCCGACGCAGCGGGGCGGGGTGCCCGTCACCGGCCAGCCACGCGTCGGTGGCCGCGACCGTGTCGTCCTCCACCAGGTAGGTCGGGTACGCCAGCTGGGCGAACTCCTGCGCCGGCTCGCTGTCCCGGGTGGCCCACACCTGCCCGACCGCCGCGAAGTACCGCTCCCGGTACGGGGCGATCAGCTCCACCTGAGCCGGGTGGGCGAAGCCCTGCAACAGCGCCCGGTGTCGCCAGTTGGGCAGCGCGTCCGGGCCGGTGAGCAGGGCCCACACGGCGGCCTTGTTCTCGGCCGTCGGCATCAACGCGTGCGCGTACGCCGCTTCCCGCTCACCGCTGGCCGTGCGGTCGCTGCTCAGCTCGGCCTCGATCTCGGCGGTCCCGGCGGCACCGTTGGCCACCAGCGCGGCGAGGACCGACCAGCGCAGCTCGGTGTCGACGGTCAGCCCGGCCGGCATGCCGGTGCCGTCCAGCCAACCGCGCAGCGTGGCCAGGTCTTCGTCGGAGCGGACCGCCGAGGTGAACGCGCGGGCCCAGGCCAACTGGAACCCGCTGCCGGGCTCGGCGGCGGCGAGTGCGTCGCGGGCGGTACGGGCCAGGTCGGCCCAGCCGGTCGGCGCCCAGGCCGGGTCGGCGTACAGGGTGAGCGCGGTGGTCGCCTGCCGAAGGGTGGCGGTGACCAGGTTGATGTCGGTCTCCGCGGGCAACCCGCTCAGCGTCAGCGCCACGTAGTCGCGGGCGGACAGCTCGGCGTCGCGGATCATGTCCCATGCGGCGGTCCAGCAGAGCGCGCGGGCCAGCGACGAGTCGAAGCCACCGATGTGCTGCACCACTGTCGCCATCGAGCGCTCGTCGAGGCGCAGCTTGGTGTAGCTGAGGTCGTCGTCGTTGAGCAGCAACACGTCGGCCGCCCGGACGCCCCGCAGCGGGGCGAGATCCGTGTGCTCGCCGGTCACGTCCACCTCGTACCGCTCCCGACGGACCAGCCGCCCGTCGGTCAGGTCGTACAGGCCCACGCCGATGCGGTGGGTCCGCAGCGTCGGGTACGCCGCCGGGGCCTCCTGCCGCACCAGCACCTGCTCGTACGTGCCGTCGGCCCCGATGGTCACCTCCGGACGCAGCGTGTTGACCTGCGCGGTCTCCAACCACTGCGCGGCGAACTTGCGCAGCTCCCGCCCGGAAGCGGCCTCCAGCTCGGTGAGCAGGTCGTCGAAGGTGGCGTTGCCCCAGGCGTGCTTGCCGAAGTAGGCCCGCAGCCCGGCCACGAACGGCTCCTCACCCACGTAGGCGACGAGCTGCTTGAGCACGCTCGCGCCCTTGGCGTAGGTGATGCCGTCGAAGTTGACCTCCACGGCCTCCATGTCCGGCATCTCGGTGTAGACCGGGTGGGTGGAGGAGAGCTGGTCCTGCCGGTAGCCCCAGTTCTTTCGGATGGACAGGAAGGTCGTCCACGCCTCGGTGAACCGGGTCGCGTTGGTGTTGCACCAGTGGCTGGCCCACTCGGCGAACGACTCGTTCAGCCACAGGTCGTTCCACCAGCGCATGGTGACCAGGTCACCGAACCACATGTGGGCCAGTTCGTGCAGGATCGTGTTGGCCCGCTGCTCGTACTCGAAGTCGGTGACCTGCGAGCGGAACAGGTAGTGCGACTCGGCGTGCGTCACGCAGCCGAAGTTCTCCATCGCGCCGGCGTTGAAGTCGGGTACCCACAGCTGGTCGTACTTCGGCAGCGGGTAGCGCACGCCGAACTTCTCGTGGAAGAAGTCGAAGCCCTGCTTGGTGATCAGGAACAGGTCGTCGGAGTCCAAATACTGTGCCATCGACGCCCGGCAGAACACCCCCAGGTCGATGCCGTCGTGCGCGTCGCGCACCTCGTGGTACGGCCCGGCGCACATCGCGGTGATGTAGGTGCTCATCCGCGGCGACTCGGTGAAGTGCAGCGTCTTGAGCGCCTCACCCGCCGACTCCTCCCGCTGCACCGGCATGTTGGAGACCGCCCGCCAGTGCGCCGGCACTGTGACGTGCCAGGTGTAGACGCTCTTCAGGTCGGGCTGGTCGAAGCAGGCGAACACCCGCTGCGCGTCGGCCGTCTCGAACTGGCTGTAGAGGTACGTCTCGCCGTCCACCGGGTCGACCGTCCGGTGCAGACCCTGACCGCTGTTGGAGTAACCGAAGTCGGCGTCGACCACCAGGACGTTGTCGCTGTCCAACCCGGACAGGGTCAGGCCCTTCTCGGCGGACCAGTCGGAGAGGTCGACGGGCGTGCCGTTCAGCGTCGCGGACCGCACCGACTCGGCGGCCAGCTCGATGAAGGTGCTCGCACCCGGTTCGGAGCAGCGGAACCGGACCTCGGTCGTCGAGGAGAACGTGCGGCCGTCGGCCGCCAGCACGGCGCTGGACAGGTCCAGACTGATGTCATACCCCGTCACGTTGAGCAGGCGTGCCCGCTCGGTCGCCTCGACCTGCGTCAGGTTGCGCACTCCCGGCACTGTTCGTCTCCATCCCACATGTCGCCGTACGCCCGGCGGCGCCCGTTCGCCTACCGCTCGTGACGGCTGGCCCGATTCGAGTCTTCCATGTACGGGCAGCCCGCGGTGGCCGAGGTCACGCTCTCATTCGGGTGCCGGTCGCTGCGCTGCGGGGTGAAGATTCTCTGAGACGCCGACCTGTCGGCGCCACCCGTCGCGAAGGGATCTCACCGTGACCGAACGTGTCACCGCCGACATGTGGTTCGACCCGGCCTGCCCGTGGGCGTGGATCACCTCCCGCTGGTTGCTTGAGGTCGAGCAGATCCGGGATGTGGACATCCGCTTCCACGTGATGAGCCTGGCCGTGCTCAACGATGGCCGGGACGAGCTGCCCGAGGAGTACAAGGAGTTCCTGAAGACGGCGTGGGGCCCGGTGCGGGTCTGCATCGCCGCCGAGCAGCTGCACGGCAATGACGTGCTGCGCCCGCTCTACACCGCGCTCGGCACCCGGATCCATCTGCAGAAGCAGGAGCGGGGTCCGGAGCTGTACGTGGCCGCGCTCACCGAGGCCGGCCTCGACCCGGCACTGGCCGCGGCCGCCGACAGCACCGACTACGACGAGGCACTGCGGGCCAGTCACGAGGCGGGCATGCGCCCGGTCGGGCAGGACGTGGGCACTCCGGTCGTGCACGCGCCCGGCCCGGACGGCACCCCGGTCGCGTTCTTCGGTCCGGTGATCACTCCGGCTCCGAAGGGGGAGGCCGCCGGCCGGCTCTGGGACGGCGTGCTGCTGGTCGCCGGCACCCCTGGCTTCTACGAGCTCAAGCGCACCCGCGAGCAGAGCCCGATCTTCGACTGAGCGGCGACCACCGCGCCCCCGTCCGTGCATCGTCAGTCGCGCGGACGGGGGCGTTTCTCGTCGGGTGTCGAGGTCGGCGGAGTCGTGGCGTCACCGGGAGGCGGGCGGCGTCGTTTCCCTCGGTGTCCGCCGCAGCGACCCGCAGGGCCGCGCGCCGCAGTTCGTGGAGGCAAATCCCGATGGCCAAGCACCGTGCGTCCGGTGACGATCAGTTGACCCGGCAGGGGGTGATCGAGACTCCCGGCACGGACTACTGGTCCGTTGACGACTCCCGCTGGCCGACGGTCCGCCCGGACCTGCCCGCCCATCTGGTGGATCTACTCGCGCCGCCCATCGTGGTGGGCGTGGCCCGGGTCCCGGTGACCTCCCGGATCACCCCGCCCAGGGCGGTCGACCCACTGCCGTCGTCCGTCGACGCGGTGCCGGCCGACGCGCCGGCGCTGGTGCCGTCGGGGGCGGCACCGGCCGAACCGGCGCCCCCGCCGCCGGCGCCAGCTCCTCCGCGCCCGGTGCCGACGCCGCCGTTGAGCCCGCGGCCCGTTCCCACGCCTCCTCCCGACCGTCCCGTGCCGGGACCGCCCGCGTCGCCCCGCCGCGCCCTGAACGCCGGGCCGATCGGGACCGGTCGGCGTGGCAACGGTGGGCCGGTGAGCGCGGGTAAGCACCGCCGGGGCACCTCCGACCGCGCCGGCTGACCACCCGGGCCCCACCGGGCGCTTTCATCTGGTGGACGCCCCGCGGGTCCCCGTCGGCGGCGACACCGTCGCCGGTAGCGTCAGTGGGTATGACGGTCGTGCATCCGATCACCCGGGCCTGGGTCACCACTGGCGGCACCGGCGCGCAAAACTACGACGAGTTCGCCGACGACGCGGAGATCACCGCGATCATCGAGTCGAACCCGCACAGCGCTCTCGGCATCGAGATGCCGCACCGCGCCCCGCAGAGCCTGGGCAAGTCGTTCCTCGACGCGCTGCCGGACGCGGTGGCCCGCCTCGCCGAGGCCAAGGCCGACGGCAGTTACACCCCCGCCGAGCAGGTGGTGGTGCTCTACCGGATCAGCGCGCCCGGTGAGGAGCCGGCGTACGGGCTGTTCGCGATGGTGGACACCGACCAGATCTCCACCCGGGCAGACGAGCCGGGCCTGGTCATCCGCAACGAGGACGTCTTCATCGCCAAGGTGCGCGAGCGGGTGGCGCTGGCCGACGCGCTGGGTCACCTGCTCTCACCCGTACTCCTGCTTCAGACCGGGCGTGGCGACGAGCTGCACGCCGCGCTCGCGGCGGCGACCGACACGGCCGGCGCGCCCGCCGCGACGGACACCGACCAGGCGGGGCGCACGCACGCCATCTGGCTGCTCGGCCCCGGCCCGGAGCAGGCCACGCTGACCGCTCTCGCCGGTGGCGGGGACCTGGTCGTCGCGGACGGCAACCACCGCAGCCTGGCCGCCCAGACCGGAGGGCTGCCGCGCTTCCTGGCCGTGGTCACCACCCCCGCGTCGGTGGCCATCCAGCCGTACAACCGGCTGGTCAGCGAGCTGACCACCACCCCGGCCGAGCTGCTCGACCGGCTGCGGGCCGCGGGCGCCGAGGTCGAGCCGATCGACGGCCCGGTCGAGGTCCCGGCTGCCGGCGGCACCGTGCACCTCCGCCTCGACGGCCAGGGGTACGCGGTGCGCCTGCCCGCCACCGCCTCCGCCCGCCTGGAAGACCTGGACCACGCCCTGGTCGAGCGGCTGGTGCTGCGCGACGCGCTCGGTCTGGACCCGGGTGACAAGCGGATCACCTACGTCGGCGGTGACTACCCGGCGAGCTGGCTCACCGGTGAGGTCGACGCCGGCCGGGCGGAGTTGGCCATCCTGATCGCGCCGGTGACCGTGGCGGATTTCGTCGCGGTCAACCTGGCCAGGGAGAAGATGCCCCGCAAGAGCACCTGGTTCACCCCGAAGGCGCGCGGCGGTCTGGTCGTCGCCGAGCTGCCGCGTTGAGTGCCATCCCCACGACCGTGTGACGAACCCGGCTCGGGGACGCCGCCCCTGTGACGTCCCCGAGCGCGGCCTGACAGACTGCCCGGTATGCGCGTCTACCTGGGATCCGATCACGCCGGTTTCGAGTTGAAGGTGCACCTCGCCAACCACCTGGCCATGCAGGGCTACGACGTGGTCGACGTCGGCCCGCACAGCTACGACCCGGACGACGACTACCCCACGTTCTGCCTGCACACAGGCGACCAGGTGGTGGCCGACGAGACGGGCCTCGGAGTGGTCATCGGTGGCTCCGGCAACGGTGAGCAGATCGCCGCGAACAAGGTCGCCGGCGTCCGCGCCGCGCTGGCCTGGAGCGTCGAGACCGCTCAGCTGGCCCGCCAGCACAACGACGCGAACGTCGTCGCCATCGGTGCCCGCCAGCACACGCTGGACGAGGCGACCGCCATCGTCGAGGCGTTCCTGAACACGCCGTTCTCCGGCAACGAGCGGCACGCTCGTCGGATCGCCCAGGTGGCCGAGTACGAGCGGACCCGGAAGCTGCCCGACCTGCCCTGACCGTGCGGCGCTCAGCGCGGCGAGCGGGGCAGCTCTTCGCGGGGCACCCAGTTTCGCCGGACGACCACCACCCGGGCTTCCGCCTCGGCCAGGTCGTCGTCGGTGGGGCGGGCCGCGTCCCGGGCCCGTAGCGCGGCGCTCAGCCCCACCTGGGATGAGCCGGACCCGACCAACCCGCGCAGCCCTCGCTCGCCGTCGCGCTCGTCGCCGCCTGTGCTCCTGCGTCGCGGCGGCGGCTCGTCACCGTCGTGCACGCCCGATGTGCTGACCGTCGGGCCGTCCGCACCCGGTCTGGCCGTCTCGGTGTCGGCGTGGTGGCGCAGCCGTCGCCGTCGTCGGTCGGGGTCACCCATCAGCCGACCGTACCCTGGCCGGGTTCGATCCGGCACCGTCGCGGGGCCGCGCGTCCCGGCCGGGGTCGGCGACCGATTTGCCGGCTGGCTACCCTCGAATCAAGGCGGTGCTGTTGCCGTCGGTCAGGGGGAGGACGAGATGGCAGACCAGACGCAGCCGTGGGCGGAGCGGACCGTGGAGGTGCCACCGCAGGCCGGCGTCGGGGTGCCGCCGCAGCGTGACGGGTTCCGCCGGGGGGTCGCTCCGGTGGGTGAGCCGCGCACCCCGCGGACGGAGCCGTTCCCGGTGGTCGAGCAGGAGCCGACCGGCACCGGTTGGCCCGGCGAACCGGTGCCCCGTCGTTCGCTGAGCTCCCGGATGGCGCAGCTGCGGCGCGGCGGTGAATGGAGCGCGGCGGCAGGCCTCTTCGCGTTCGTGTGTTGGGGGATCTGGGCGCTGTCCGGTCAGGGCGACCTGAGCGGCCCGCTGCTGGTGCTGGTGCTCAGCCTGCTGGTGGCGGTCGGCCTGTTCGCCCTGTTCCGGCTGGTCGGCCGGGTCGTGCTGGAGCGGCAGCTGGGCCGGGTCCGGCGCAGTGCCCGAGGTGCCCACCTGGCGACTGCGGTGTTCCTCGTCGGCCTCGGCGTGGCGTGGCTCCAGCAGACCGAGTGGGTCGTCTCGGCCTGGAACTGGATCTCCTCGAACTGACCGGGCGTGCACGGGCGGGCCGGTCCGAGACCGCCCACCCGTGCACCCGGTCGTCTCCCCACCAGGCAAGGTCGCTGCTTACCCGGCCGGCCGCGGTTCATCCGTGGCCGGCCGCTCCGACCGGTACCTCCTTCGTGGGCTTGCGTGTTTGCGATGGTGCGGCGGTCAGTGGGTGGTGTTCGTGTCCATGGACAGGCCGTCCCACCAGGTACCTGGTGGGTACGGGTGATATCCGGCCAGCGGCGCGGGCCCGTCCGCGTCAGTGCTCGGGCTTGTGCGCCCGGACCAGGATGCGCTGGGCGTGGGCCACGAACGGACCGTGGCGACGGATGTGGTCGTGCAGATCGGCGAGGCGGGCCCGGTAGCGGTCCACGCTGAAGTCCGGCACCGTCCAGATGACTTTGCGGAGGAAGTGCACCACCGCTGCCACGTCGTTGAAGGTGGTCGGCAGCACTTCGTGCCGCAGCTCGTCGATGACCAGGCCGGCGGCTCGCGCGTCGGCGGCGGCGCGGGCCGGGCTGCGTTCGTCGCTGATCTCGCGGGGACCGGTGAGGAACTGGGCCAGCTCCCGGTTCGAGCCGGGGCCGATCTGCTGGGCGAGGTATCGCCCGCCGGGAGTGAGCACCCGTGCGATCTCGTCCCAGAGCACGACGTTGGGGTGCCGGCTCACCACCAGGTCGAACGTCTCGTCGGGGAACGGGAACGGAGCGTCCTCGGCAACGTCGACCACCCGCACGCCGCGCGGTTCGAGCGCGCGCCGGGCAAGCTGGAGGTTGGGTGGCCAGTGTTCGGTGGCCACGGTCACCGGTGGGAATGCTGGCACCTCGGAGAGCACCTCGCCGCCGCCGGTCTGGATGTCCAGCGCGGCGCGGGCCACCCTCATCTGGGCTGCCATGAGTTTCAGATATCCCCAGGACGGCCGCTGTTCTGTCGCGCGGCCGTCGAACCAGGAGAAGTCCCAACCGTCCACTGGTGCGTCGGCGCCTTCGCGGAGCAGATCCTGGAAGGTCGCCGTGTCCTGCATTGCGTCAGGCTGACAGGCCGCAGTGGTGATGGCAAGCGAATGTGGCCAGTGTCGGCGCAGGGTGCATGCAATGACTCCTGTCAGTGATCTGACACCTATTCCGAACGATCTTTCGGCGAGAATTTGTCACGTGGCGGATCTCCTTCGTTTCGAGACTGATCAGGGCGTCCTCCTCGTCGAGGAACACGCTGGCACCGATCTGGAACGGGTCGGTCTGCTCGACCGGATCCGCCCCGCCCGGCAGACGCTGGAAATGGCACTGGCCCACATCAAGCCCGCGCTCGACGCGGCGCTGGGCGTGGTCCGGGGGGTGGCGGTGCGCCCCGATCAGGTGGAGGTCGAGATCGGCGTCACCCTCACCGCGGAGGCTGGCGCCGTCGTCGCCCGCACCAGCGCGCAGGGCCACCTCAAGGTCAAGTTGATCTGGACCTCGCCCGTCCCCGCACTGCCGTCGCCGGCTGAGGACGTGGCCGGCGCCGGCGCGCAGGAGAACGCCGCGCATGACTGACCGCAGCGCCGGCCGTCGGCCGCCGGCCGTCCTGGTCGAGTGGTCGGCGGAGCACCGATGACCGGCACCCGGTCGCTCGCCGGCCGGGTGCGGATACTCGGTGGGCCCTCCTCGTCGGTCGTGGGCGCGGGCATCCAGTTGACCGGTGACCTGGTGCTGACCTGCTGGCATGTCGTCGATGACGGCACCGGGGCGGACCAGCCCCGGATGCTCGTCGACACACCGAGCCACCCCGGCACCCGGGTCGCCGCCGAGGTGACCTGGTCCCGGGGTGTCGGCCCGGCGGGCGACGGCGACCTGGCGGTCCTGCGCTGCGCCACACCGCTGCCGTCCGCCCCCGCCACCCTGGCCGATCGTGGCGACGACGAGTTCGACGTGCGGATCGTGGGTTTTCCGGCCAACACCCCCGCGTCCGTCATGGTGCTGGCGCGGGCCGTCGGTCCGGTCGACGCGGGCACCGGATGGCGTCAACTCGACCGGATCTCCCCTGCCACGGCCGGAATCGACAGAGGGTTCAGTGGTTCCGGGGTGTACGCGCCGGACGGCGCCGTGGTGGGCATGGTGCTGGCCCGCGCGAGCGTCGGCCAGCAGTTGGTCGGCTGGATGTTGCCGGTGGGGCAGTGGCGTGCCCTGCTGCCGACCGGCCTGTTGCCACCTGCCCTGCTGCCGTCCGGCCCGTCGGCGGCCGTCGCCCGGGCGACGCACCGGCCGGCATCCGCGCCACTCTCATTCGCGCAAAAGATGGCGCTGGCTCGACTGCTGGAGGAAATCCCGGTACTCCGGCACCCCGACAGCCGTCAATTGGTCATTCAGTCGCTGCCATCGCACATCAGTCGGATGGTGAACCCATTCGGGCCATTGGGTCTCGACATGTTCGGCCTGATTCGGACGGGCTTAGAGTACGAGGATGGGATCGCAGCTCTCTATCGCGTCCTGCTGTTGACGGAGGGGCCGGCGAGCAGGCCACTGCGGGCCTTCCGTGACCTTGCCGAGAGCCTCGGTCTGCTGACGGGTACGGAGGACAATCGGTGACGACGCCCCGGATGCCCAGCGCCAAGGTGCAAGCCATCTGCGACGCGCTGCTGTCGATGAGTTCGATCAACGACGGGAACACCCGTTCGCTCTACCTCAACGAGGTCGAGGGGGAGTTGCGCAAGCGGCTGTCGGTGCCCCGGCACTCCGAGGTCCGGTACGACGTCTACCTCATCGTGCGCGCCTGCGCGCAGGAGCCCGGCGGCCTGTCGATGCTGTTGCAGGTCATCGCCAACTTCCACCCGGGCGCCGCCGCTGTCACCTCCGCCCAGCAGATCTACCTCTCCTGGCTCCTCGCGCAGTTGCTCACGGACGTCCCGGCCGAGGTGCTGACCGGCGCCGTCGCGGCAGTCGCGGATCGCTCGTTGTCACCAGAGGACCTGCCCGGCCTGGTGGACGCCGTGGGCTGGCAGCCGGTGGGTGACTGGCAGGTCCCGGCCGCCGTGGCGCTGGCGGGCCTGGTCCTCGCCGGTCTCGAGTCGGACAGCAAGCCGTTGGAGCAGTGGTTGCGAGATGCGGCGGCGGCCCTGCTGCTCACCACCGCCGACCTCGACGATGTGCGCGTGGCTGCGAAGGCGCACTGGACGTCGCTACGATCCCCGCACCAGGCGGCGCCGGCCGAGGCCGGTGGAGAGGACCCTGAATCCGACATGCGCAGGACGATCATCATCGAGGAGACGACGCCCCAGCGATCCCGAACGCTCATCCGGGGCGGCGTCCCACCGCGCAACCTGTACTTCACCGGCCGGGAGCGGCAGCTCGTCGAGCTCGACGAACTGCTGTCGTCACAGCACCGGGCCTCGGTGCTGCCGGAAGCGGCGCTGCGCGGTGTCGGTGGGGTCGGCAAGACCCAGCTCGCGGTCGAGTTCGCCTACCGGTACGCGGACCGTTACCAGCTGATCTGGTGGATGGCCGCCGAGGATCTCAGCGCGCTGCGTACCTCGATCGCCGCCCTCGGCGAGCGGCTGGGCCTGGCGGCGAGCGCCAGCCTGGAGCAGACGGTACGGACGGTGCTCGACTCACTGTCGACGAGTTCGCTGAGTTGGCTTCTGGTCTACGACAACGCCGACGACCCGCACGAGCTGGCTCCGCTCATGCCCTCGTCCAACCTCGTCGGCGAACGCGGCCACGTCCTCGTCACGTCGCGGAACATGGCCTGGTCGGCGAGCGCCCTGACCCTGGACGTCGACGTGTTCACCCGAGCCGAGAGCGTGGAACTGCTGCTCAAGCGGCGTCCCGCGACCAGCCCTGAGGACGCCCGCCGGCTCGCCGCGGAGCTTGGCGACCTGCCACTCGCCCTGGAACAAGCCGTCAGTTGGCTGCTCACCATGCTGTCGTCGGTCGACGAATACCTCGTCGACCTCAAGGAACACGCCCGGGAGCTGCTGGGTGAGGGGCAGCCCCGGCAGTACCGGGGCACCGTGTTGACCGTGGTGTCGATGGCCCTCGCCGCAGTACGCGAGCAGAATGCCGCCGCCGCGCAGCTGATCCAGCTACTCGCCTTCCTCAGCCCCGATCCGGTCCCGATGCGCCTGCTCTGGGAGGGGCGCCGCGCCGGGTTGGACGAACCGCTGCGCACCAGCCTTCAGGAGCGCAACGACATAGCCCGGGCCATCCGGCAACTGGCGTCGCTCGGGCTCGCGAAGGCGGACAATGCCAGCCGGCACGTACAGGTGCACCGACTGGTGCAGGCGGTCATCCGGGAAGGGCTCGCCGAGCAGGGCGACGACGGCCCGCTGACGAACGCCCGCCGGTTGCTGGCCGCCGCCAACCCGGGCTTCCCCGACGACCGGAGCACCTGGCCCCGCCATGCCGACATCGCGCCACACGTCCGCGTCGCCGGTCTGATCCACGGTGACCTCGACGCCCGCCGGACGGCGATGGACCAGCTGCGCTACATCTACAACCTGGGTGACTTCGAAGGCTGTCGGGACTTCGCGGAGGAGATCCTGGCCGCCTGGGACCAGCCCGGTCCGGACGGCGAGCGCAGTGACGATCCGCTGACCCTGCTGGCGATGCGACGGTACGCGGATGCTCTGCGGCTGCTCGCCGACCCGCGCGCGGCCGCGTTCGGCCTCGAAGCGCTGGAGCGGATGCGGACGAGCCTCGGTGAGGAACACGAGTACACCCTGGGTGCGGCGAACAGCGTCGGCGCGGACCTGCGGCGCATCGGCGACTTCGCTGCCGCCGCCGACCTGGACCGGCGCAACCTCGACGTGCACCGCCGGGTGCTCGGCGACGGGCATCCGAGCACGCTGCGGGTGATGAACTCGATGGCGATCAACCTCCGCCTGATCGGTGACTTCGAAGGGGCGTACGAGCTCAACCTCGAAGTGGCGCGGCACGCCGGTGCGGCAGCGGAGGACGGCACCTATGCACTGGTGCTGGCCCAGGAGGCCCAGGCGCGCGACCTCTACCTCCTGGGCCGGTACGCCGACGCGCTGGAACTGCTGGACAGCTCCCTGCCGGTGCAGCGGTCGCTGCTGGGCGCGGAGCACCTCACCGTGCTGCGCGCCACCTGCATCCACATCGCCTGCCTGCGCAAGACGGGGCGGCTCGACGCCGCCGTGGCCGAGGGCGCGGCCAACTACCGGCTGGTGACCCGCCGCTTCGGGACCGATCATGTGCTGGCCGCGGAGGCGGGCATGACCTGCGCCAACGCCATGCGCGCGGCGGGCGATGCGACCCAGGCGTACGCCCTGGCCGCCCAGGGGCACGCCACCTTCCGAGCCGTCTTCGGGGAGCGCCATCCGGTCACGCTCTGCGCTGCGGTCAACCTCGGGGTGATCCTGCGGGCTCGCAACTTCGACCGTGAGGCGCGGGAGTTGGGTGCGGCCACCCTGCAGGCGATGGGCGAGGCGTTGCCGCCCACCCATCCGTACCTGCTGAGCGCGCGCACCGCGCAGGCGATCAATTTGGTCCGGTCGCACCGGCTGGAGCAGGCGCAGGTGCTCTCCGAGGCGATCCTCGAGGACTCGCGTCGCCTGCGTGGGCCGGGGCACCCGTACACGCTCTACTGCGCGGTCAACGCGTCGGTCGATCTGATCGAGGTCGGCGAGGAGGATCGGGGCCGCGAGCTGCTCGACGAGGCTGCCGCGGCGCTGGAGGCGTTGTTCGGGCCGGATCATCCGGAGGTGGACGCCGCGCGGGGTCAGCGGCGCATCGAGTGCGACATCGAAACCGTTGGGCTGACCTGACGCCTCGCCCACCGGCGGTGGCCGTACCGAGCTGTGGGTTCATCCGGTGGTGATCGTCGGTCGGCGTGCGCGCTCGGCCTCCGCCACCTCACGCCGCCCGGCTGCGTCGGCGGATGCCGGGACCGGCACGGTGGCCAGTTGGCCGATTCGTTCGGCCAGGCGATCTGCCCAGAGCCGCCCGGCCGAGGTGAGACTTCCAGCCCGGCGGAGCTCGACCAGGGCGCGCTCCAACTGCGCCCGTACCACCGCGAACCGCGCGGTGGCCTGGGCCGCCAGGTCCGGATGGGCGCGCAGCGCGGCCCACACCTCGGCGACGGCCGTGAACGCGTAGGTGCCGTGCAGCAGCCCGCCGATCGGACGCGGGTCAGGACGCCAGGGCGCGAAGTAGTGCGCCGGGTCGGTGGGTTCGTGAAGCTGGACCAGGCCGAGGACAGCGTTGAGTTTGCTGTGTTGCAGCTCGTGCACCATCGTCACGGCCAGGTCCACCGGGTCGAGGTTGGCGTCGGCGGCCAACGCCCCGAAGGCGTCGGCGTGCGTGACACTGTGCCCGCGCTCGGTGCCGTCGGCCAACGGTACGAAGGTGCTGATCCCGGCGGCCACCTCGGCGGCGTGCGTCGGGGCGTACCCGACGAGCAGGTGCCAGGCGTGCCCGACGGACCGTTCCAGCTCCGCGGCCTCCGGTGCGGAGAGCCGGGCGGCGACCGGTAGCCCGAAGCAGTCGCGGTAGGGGTCCAGGTCGTCGACGCGGAGGTCGAGGGTGACCGACTGGTCGGTGAAGCGCCACCAGCGGGTGGGCGTCCATCGGCGCCCGGTCAGGTCGGCCGGCGTCACCGTTGTGCTGCCGCCGCGTCGGCGCAGCACCCCGAGGCCCGGCACGGGCACCAGGCCCGCGCGCGGCGTGACCGGCACCGCCGCGTCCGACCGCCCGCTGAGAGCGGCCGCCGCGAGCGCTGCGAACGGAAGGTAGTCGGGTCGGCCGGTGGCACCGTGCCGGACCCGATCGATCGCCCAGACCGCCAGCCACGGATGATCGAGCAGCACGTCCGCGGCGGCCGGGTCGAGGTGATGGGCCTGGCCGAGCAGGTGCGCCGACGCCGCCAGGGCGTCGTCGGTGTCGGCGAGGCTCTTGAGGACGAGCATCGTCCGGTTGCGTTGCGCGCGCCGCAGAGCGCGGATGGCAGCCGGGCCAGCCCGGCCGTCGGCCAGGCGGGTGAACTCCGAGCGGGTCAGCTGGAGTCGGCGCCGGGGTCGAGGAAGCTGTTCCAGCCGGCTAGCGTCGTCTGCCGGGGACTCTTCAGTGTCGCGACCAGTTCCTCGATCCATCGGGCCAGTTCCGGATCCTCGTCGCGTAGCAGGTGGCTCAGACCCTGCGTCAACACGTCGACCACAACGAGGTGATCAGGTGCGGGTTGCTCAGTCATCGATGTCCCGGGTTGGCGCAGGCGTGCTGACATGAAAACACGTCAACGTCTGTGATCACCATCGGCTTACCGTCCGTCACCGGGGGTTGCCCGTCCCGGGCCGTACCGTCGCCGGCCGTGACCGGCGGCGGTACGGGACCCGCGATCAGCCGGCGGCCGCCTCGGCGGCGGCGTAGTCGCGGGCCACCCGGACCATCTCCACCAGCCCGCCGGCGTACTCCTGGGATTCGCCGTGCGCCTCGTCGAACGGCGGCTGGAAGCCGACGCCCTCCCACTGGTTGGTCGCCGGGTTCCACCGGTCGTTGCCGACCTCGAAGTCCCAGGCGAAGATGCCCAGCTCGTAGTAGAGCTGGTCGGCCGAGTTGCCGGCGGCGGAGTAGAGCACGTCGGCGACCGGTCCGGTCTGCGACGGCCAGGTGACGGTGCCGCGCTCCTGGGCGATGGCGCCGACGATCCGCCGGGCGCTGTTGAGGAACAGCGTCGACTCGTCGATCGACGGTCGCGGCAGGGTGACCCTGCCGTCGGCCCGGTACGCCCCCGGCGGCCACATGAAGTACCCGCCGTAGGAGTGCACGTTCATCGCGAACTTGATGTTCGGGTGGTCCTGAGCGAGCGCGATCACGTTGCCGCTCTCCGCCTCGGACAGCTCGGCGGTGCCCGCATAGTTACCGGACAGGCAGTTGGCGCTGGCGCCCACGTAGCCGTCGAAGTACGACCCGACCGTGTAGTTGCGGTTGATGTCGACGCCCCACGAGGTGCGGTTCTTCGGGTCGCGGGCCGCACCGGTGCAGTGGTTGACGAGGTTCTTGCGCTGGAAGTTGAAGTCGTTGAACGAGTAGTTCGCGCCGTCCGGGTTGACCGTCGGGATGACGAAGATGTCGACCTGCTCCAGCAGCTCACGCGTGGCCGGGTCGGTCCGGGCGTTGGCCAGCATCCGCTCGGCGAACTCCAGCGTCACCAGCGGGGTGGCCCACTCCCGGGCGTGTTCCTGGGAGTACGCGAGAACCCCGACTCGGGAACCGTCCCGGTGTACGCCGAGGCGCAGCGCCTGCACCGTCCACGGCCGTGCCGGCACCTCGGTGCCCTGGAGGCCGTCGTCGAGTCGGGTGGGGCCGGCGACGGGCATCGGCAGCCCGGCCGAGCCGTCCTCGACGATGGCCCGGAACCGGTCCGGCTGACGGGCGTTGATCGCCGCAGCGACCTCGTCGGTGGTGCTCACCGTCTTGCCCGCGGTGTCAGTGGCCAGTGACACGGTGAGGACGCGGTCGCGGTAGCCGACGGTCAGTGGCCGGTTCGCCCGCCCCGGGTCGACCGTCCGCACCTGTACGCCGTTCATGTTCTGGTCGCCGAAGCGGACCGACTCGACCACCAGGGCGGCCACCGCCGGGTCGCCGAGGTAGCCGGCGGCGTTGCGTCGGTATCCCTGGGTCTTGTTCGGCAGGTCGATCACGTCCACCAGGTCCCGGTACTGCCGGGCCAGCCGCTTGATCCGCGCCTGGATGTCCACCGGCGTCAGGTACGCGTCGATGAAGTCCTTCTGGTAACCGGCCGGCAGCGGCGGCGGGGAGGCGTTCGGCCAGAGCGCCGGCGTGACCGCGCGGCTGACCCCGCCGAGGCTGGAGGTGGCGTTCAGCTGAACCGGCCGGTTCGGCACCGGCTGGGGAAGGTTGTAGTGGTACTGGTACTCGCCGGAGTCCTCGAACCGGTACAGCGGGAACGAGCCGGTGGCGCCGTCCGCCGTGCGCCAACTGACGGTGATCTCCACGTCCGGGTCGTCGGTGGCGGTGGTGGCCACCTGGGCCTGAAGGAAGGTCTGCCCACCCGTGGTCCACCAGTACGCCTGCTGCACCTGGAGGGTGTCCACGGCTGTGGCGGCGGTGGTCCGTTGGCCGGCGGCCGGAGCGCGCAGCCCGGCGGCGGTACGGGCCTGAGCCGCGCGGACGCTGTCCCCGTAGTGCCGGTTGCCGTCCCCGGCGCGCTGCACGATCTGCACGGCCGTCGCGCCCTGCGCGGTCAGTTCGCCGAGCTGCGTGCCGTTGAGCACCAGGTCGGCGAGGATCCGCCCGTCGCGGGCGCGGGGTCGGTTGGCCAGGTCCGCGCCGGTGGCGACGAGCCGGTCCAGTTGGGCCTGGTCGCGGAGCTGGACTCGGACCACTGCGGTTTCGGTGGCGCTCAGGGTGATCGGGGCCGGGGCGGCGGGTGCGGCCGCTCCGGAAGCGGGATGGGACAACACTGCGCTGAACAGGATCACTGTGGTGGCGGCAGCTGTCCACCGTCGTCGGACGATCATGTGCCCTCCTGTGACGGACGTCGATGTGCTTGGTCCTTACACCAGTGCACAGATCGACACCTGTCAAGGTGGGCAGGCGTCCTGCACGCCTTTCCGGCGCAGCCGACCCGGGTTAGGCTGACTGATCTTCACAATCCTCTGGCGTCGCGGGCTGCATCAGCTGGCCACCCCGACCGCGATGGCGAGCACACCCGACGCCCTCCTGGTGCACGAGCGCTCGACCCGTCTGGCGTGTCTCGATCCGGCCGACGGCATGGCCCGGTGGGACGTACCGATCGGCACCTGGCCCCGCGCGGTCGTGGCCGACGGGTCGCAGTGCTGGGTGATCAGCCAGGATCGCGACGAACTGCGCTGCCTCGACGTGCTCAGCGGCGAGGTCCGCTGGAGCGCCGAGGTGCCCCGCTTGACGGGCCACATCGTGGTGACCGGTGATCGGGTGCTGGTGGGCGGCTGGCGGGGTTACACGGGGCTGCGGGCGTTCGACAGGTGGACCGGCGCCCTGCTCTGGTCCGACCGCCAGCGGACGGCGACCGTACTGCCGGCCGCTGTGGGCGAGCGGGTGCTCGTCGGGGAGCCAGGCGGCACGTCGGTGCGGCTGTTGGACGCTCACGACGGCAACGAGGTGCACCGCTGGAGCCTGCCGGAACCCCTGGTGGGCCCCGACGGACAGTGGCCCGCGTTCGTGGCGGCCGGTGCGGACCGGTTCCTGGCGCGCTGCGGGGCGCGGACGCTGTGGCAGATTCGTCCGGCATCGGGGACAGCGGGCGAGCTCTTCCGGCACGATCGCGACCTGGCAGATGCGGGGGTCAGCACCGTCGGCTCGGTGGTGTGGGCGCGCGAGCGCCGGGCCGGTGCCGTCGCGCTGGACCTGACCACCGGCGCAGCCCTCTGGCGGGTAACCGCCGGACCGGACTCGGTGGGCCAGGTGGTCCCGGCCGCCGCCGGTCACGTGCTGGCCACCCGGCGACCCGGCATGCTGCTGCTCGTCGACGACACCGGCCGCCCCCGCGAACGCCAGCTGGTCGAGCAGCAGATCAGCGGAGTACGCGTGTTGACGCCGGGTGTCCTGCTCGTGGTCGCCAAGGGCGCACTACTCGCGGTGGACGGCGGCGCGCCGACGGCGTGAGTGCCGCCGGTCGTCCGTTGTAGCCGTCGGACGCCGTTCGGCGTTGATCCCGTGACATGTCCGCGAGTTCCGGAGCAACCTCCTGGGCCAGACCCCGCGTGACTAACTCGAAACAGGGATCGGAGGCCTGAATGAGCGATCGCGACGAGGCGTTCGCCGAGTACTTCGCGGCACGCTCCGGTGCCATGCGCGGCACCGCGTACCTGCTGTGCGGCGACTGGCACCGTGCCGAAGACCTGGTCCAGACCACGTTCGTCAAGCTCTACCGGGTCTGGAACCGGATCTCCCGGCACGAGGTGCTCGACAGCTACGCGCGCCAGATCCTGATCCGGACCTTCCTCGACGAGCGCCGCCGCGGCTGGTGGCGGCGTGAACGGGTGGGTGGCGAGGACGCCGAGCAGGTGGCCCCGCCCGACTCGCCGGAGAGCCGACTGGTGCTGCTCCAGGCGCTGGCCCGGGTGGCACCGCGTCAGCGGGCCGTGCTGGTTCTGCGGTACTGGGAGGACCTGTCTGTCGAGGACGTCGCGGCGCTGCTGGAGTGTTCTCCAGGGACGGTGAAGAGCCAGGCGGCACGCGGGCTCGACACCTTGCGCGGCCTCCTGACACCCACCTACAGCGGGATCGAGATGGGGGAGCGATGAACGAGGAAGAGTTGCGCGAGGGGCTGCGCAGCGAGATGGCGGGCATCACCCCGCCACCACCATTGAGTACGACAGCCGCGCTCCGCGCCGCACGGCGGACGCACTTTCGCCGACGCGCGCTGTGGGCGTCCCTCGGATCCGCGGCTGTCGTGCTGGCGGTCACCGGCTTCGCGGCCGTCGCCACCCCGGACGGTCACGTCTACCAGCCGGCGGGTCAGGGGCCGCTGACCCCTCCGGACGCGTCGGGGGACACCAAGGAGCCGTGGCCGAACGGGCCGGACGGGCAACCGCAGGAGGACCGGACCGCGCGGGCCGGGTCCAAGTACGACCAGGGAGTTCACCTGCTCACCGAAGCTGTCTCGGTCGTACCCTCCGGTTACACCACGCCGGAGGACCCGCCGGGCCGGTCCGCCGAGGAGCGGATGCTGCGGACCCATCAGGCGCAGTTCGAGGCCAAGGTGGACGGCGTCGACGTGTGGAGTTACTCGTCCTCCGTGGCCGTGGCCCAGGGTGAGGGCACCGGTCGCGTGATCGTCGAGGTGCACGACGCCGGCAACCAGCTGCCGACCGAGCCGTGCGACCTGGCCCAGGAATTCTGGGGCATGCGGGGCGCGTGCCAGGTCGAGACCGTCGGAGCCGTGCGGGTCGGCGTGGTGGTCCGACCGGGCGACGACGATCGGCTCGACCAGTGGTCGGCGTACCGGCACCCGGACGGCGTGGTGGTCTTCGTGGCGCAGGGCGTGCGGCTGGACGAGAGCCGGCCGGCGTTGACGAAGCTGCCGTTCTCCGTGCCGCAGTTGGCGGCCCTCGCGGTCGACGAACGGTTCCACCTGAAGTGACACGGCGACTCGGCCTCGCCGAGTAGGTCCAGGTGCCGCCACCGGCGGTTCAGCTGGGCCTTGCTGTGTGTCACAACCGCCGCGACCCGTACGAGCTGCGGCGCGTCTCTCTCAACGGCGCGCAGTGAGGGGCACGAGGACGAGGAGGGCAATTCCGAGCGTGGCGGCACCGACCGCCCACCACCAGAAGAACCCGGCGAACACCGAGGCGACCAGGAGGCCCACGCCGAGGCCAGCCAGCAGGCCGAGTGCGAACAGGGCCCGCGGGGGGAGGGTGAGGTACGGGAGGCGTCGTACCACCAGCACCTCCAGCCAGGTGCCGCCCAGTGCCAGCAGCCCTGCGCCGATCCCGTCGACGGCGGACAGCCCGTGACCCTCGCTGATGGGCACGAGAACCCTGCCCTCGTCGCCCGCCGGGACGAAGAGGACGAGCACGCCGGCGACGATGAGCAGAGCGGCAGTGTGGACCTGCCTGCGCGGGGCGCCCTCACCATCGGGTGACATCGCTACAGTCTCGGCCGCCCGTCATCGTTTGCACAGGAGCCGTATCGGCGAACTCCGAACTTCTGACGCCCCGGCTGGTCGGCTGTCAGCCCGCTCGACGGTTTGGGAGGCGCGCCAGTCAGCTCTCGAAGGTCCGGCGACGCCCTTCTCGGCTGGTCAGCCACGCCGCGACAGTAATGCACGTCCCTCGATGCGCTGACTGCACGCCCTGCCATGACCAGCGGATCTCCTCGTCGGACGGTCGTGGACCGTCCAGCCTCCCCGGACAGGGGCAGGGCGCCATCGGCGGTTGGGTAGGCGACGCTCACGTGGGGCGGGTGCCGGCTGGGGTCCTCCGGGACCTGGTCCTCACCGACGATGCGGCCGAGTGCGGCCCGGGTTGCGGCGCGGGTAGCGGCGCGCAAGATCCAGATCCAGGATGGGGGAGAGGGGAAAGGCCCAGGTGCCGCGATCATGCGGTCTGCCTGGGCCTTCGTGCGTGGAGCGGGCGACGAGAATCGAACTCGCGTAGTCAGTTTGGAAGACTGAAGCTCTACCATTGAGCTACGCCCGCGTGCATCCCGCCGAAGCAGGACGCGCCCCTAGCGTACCCAATGTCGACGCCCGACGCGTAACCGCGTCGCCGCCTCGCGGTGCCGCGTCGTCCGCGACCCGGCGGCACCGCGACCCAAGATCCGCACAGCATTCGGGATGTAGTGGCCTCGCCGTGCCAGGAGACCACTACATCCGTGAAGTTGTGCGGATCTTCGACTGGTCTGCGGACCTTGGCGGCGCGTGGGTGGAGCGGAATGGTAATTTTCGGGTGATGTGTCCGGGTGGTGGATGCCCCGGCACCGACTGAGGCGTGGCGACGGCATAGACTGCACGTCGCCACGGGGTGTGGCGCAGCTTGGTAGCGCACTCGCTTTGGGAGCGAGGGGCCGTGGGTTCAAATCCCGCCACCCCGACTGTCGTCCGCGGCCGGGCCGCCCCGGGTGCCGCCCAGTGCGGTCCCCGGGCGATGCCGGAGCGTCAGGCCGGCTCGCCTACACTCGATGGGCTGAATCACGCCCAGACTCAACTGAGATCCGTCAAGGAGTACGCCTGTGAAGAGCACCGTCGAGACTCTGAGCCCGACGCGCGTGCGGCTCGCCATCGAGGTGCCGTTCGTCGAGCTCGAGCCGAGCCTCAAGAAGGCGTACCGGGAGATCGGTTCGCAGGTCCAGGTTCCGGGCTTCCGCCGGGGCAAGGTGCCGACCGCGGTGATCGACCAGCGGGTGGGCCGGGGCACCGTCCTCAACGAGGCGGTCCAGGAGGCCATCCCGGAGAACATCCTCGCCGCGGTGCGCGAGCACGACCTGAAGACGCTGGGGCGCCCGGAGGTCGAGATCACCGAGTTCAACGACGGTGACTCGCTGAACTTCACGGCCGAGGTCGACGTCCGCCCGGAGATCACCATCCCGGACGCGAGCACCCTCGAGGTGACCGTCGACGAGCTGCAGATCGACGAGAGCGAGATCGACGAGCAGGTGAAGAACCTGCGCGAGCGTTTCGCGACCCTCAAGACCGTCGAGCGGGCCGCCGCCGAGGGCGACTACGTCCAGATCGACCTGAACGCCACCGTCGACGGCGAGGACGTGCCCGGCGGCCAGGCGAGCAACATCTCCCACGAGGTGGGCAGCAAGCAGCTCCTGCCGGGCCTGGACGAGGCCGTGGTCGGCCTCGCCGCCGGTGACGACACCACCTTCACCACCCAGCTGGTCGGCGGCGACTTCGCCGGTCGGGACGCCGACGTGGCGGTGACCGTGCGCACGGTCAAGGAGAAGGAGCTGCCGGAGCTGAACGACGAGTTCGCCCAGATGGCGAGCGAGTTCGACACGATCGAGGAGCTGCGCGGCGACCTGCGGAACCGGGTCACCCAGGGCAAGCAGGTCGAGCAGATCTACGCCGCTCGGGACAAGGCCCTGGCCCAGCTCGTCGAGGCCGCCGAGATCCCGGCCCCGGAGGGTGTCGTCCGCGAGGAGGTCGAGAGCCGCAAGCAGGCGATGGTCGACCAGCTGGAGCGGATCGGCGCCTCGATGGAGGAGTACCTCGCGGCCGAGGACAAGACCGAGGAGCAGATCGACGCCGAGCTGACCGAGGCGGCGACCGAGGGCGTCAAGGTCCAGCTCCTGCTGGACACGCTCGCCGACGCGGAGGACGTGCAGGTCTCCGACGACGAGTTCGGGCACGAGATCGTGCACCGGGCGCAGCGTGCCGGGATGGCCCCGCAGCAGTACTACGACCAGCTGGTGCGCTCCGGCGCGGCCGCCGCGGTCTTCGGCGACGTGCGGCGGGGCAAGGCGCTCGCGGCCGTCATGGAGAAGATCACGATCAAGGACTCGGCCGGCAACGGGATCACCCTCGACGCCCTGCGCGCCGCGAACGAGGCGGAGCACAACCACGACCACTGATCGTCGGGTGCGGCCGCCGTCCGCCGCTGAGCGGCAGACGGCGGCCGTTTCCCTTTCCGGGTACGTCCGGGCAGCAAGCACTGCCGGGTACGCCCGGAAGCCCGCGCCGCGGGTACGCCCGACACAGCTGCGCTGAGAGCGAACACTGCCCCGACCGGGACTCTGCCGCCCGGCACAGCGGTTAGTGTCGGGAAAGACGGTACGGAGAGCGAAGGGCTGCCATGACCGACATGCACATCCCCAAGAAGTCGCTCCGGGCGATTGACGCGCGCGGTGGCGACTCCATTGGCAACCTCGACGACTCGGTCTACAACCGGTTGCTCAAGGAACGCATCATCTTCCTGGGCAGTGAGGTGACCGACCAGGTCGCCAACCGCATCTGCGCGCAGCTGCTGCTGCTCGCCGCGGAGGACCCGGACCGCGACATCAACCTGTGGATCAACTCGCCGGGTGGCTCGGTCTACTCCGGCATGGCGATCTACGACACCATGCAGTTCATCGACAACGACGTGTCGACCGTGGCGATGGGCATGGCTGCCTCGATGGGTCAGCTGCTGCTCTGCGCGGGCACCAAGGGCAAGCGGTACGCCCTGCCCCACGCACGGATCATGATGCACCAGCCGTCCGGTGGTCTGGGCGGCACGGCGTCCGACATCGCCATCCAGGCGGAGCAGATGCTCTACACGAAGCGGATGTTCCAGGAGCGGGTCGCGCACCACACCGGCCAGAGCCAGTCGCAGATCGAGGCCGACTCGGACCGGGACCGTTGGTTCACCGCCCAGGAGGCCATGGACTACGGCTTCATCGACAAGGTGATCATCGGAGCCGCACAGGTTCCGGATGGCGCCGGGACCCTGAGCTGAGGAGCTGACGATGACCGATCTGAGCCTGCCGCCCCAGTTCGCGGCCGTGCACAACCGCTACGTGCTGCCGTCGTTCGTCGAGCGCACGTCGTACGGGGTCAAGGAGTCGAACCCGTACAACAAGCTCTTCGAGGACCGGATCATCTTCCTCGGCGTCCAGGTGGACGACGCGTCGGCCAACGACGTGATGGCCCAGCTGCTGACGCTCGAGGGCACCGACCCGGACCGCGACATCATCATGTACATCAACTCGCCGGGTGGTTCGTTCACCGCCATGACGGCGATCTACGACACCATGCAGTACGTCCGTCCGGACATCTCGACGGTCTGCCTCGGGCAGGCGGCGAGCGCGGCGGCGGTGCTGCTCTCGGCGGGCACTCCGGGTAAGCGGATGGCTCTGCCGAACTCGCGGATCATCATCCACCAGCCGGCCACCGAGGGCGGCTACGGGCAGGGCTCGGACATCGAGATCCAGGCCCGGGAGATCCTGCGGATGCGTACGCAGCTGGAGGACATGCTGTCCCGCCACTGCAACCGCCCGATCGAGCAGGTTCGTAAGGACATCGACCGTGACAAGATCATGACGGCCGAGGAGTCCAAGGAGTACGGGCTGGTCGACACGATCCTGACCAGTCGCAAGAAGGGTCTGCTGGCGGCCAACGCCGCCCGCTGAGCTGTACCGGGTCAGAGGTTGGCCGGGGCTCCGTTCCCGGCCGACCTCTGACACACCCGTTTTGGGGGTCGGAGAATGCCCCGCCAGCGGGTAACGTCGGGTCCGTACCGCTTCGCCGGTTGGGCCGGCGGCGCGAACTAAGCCGGGCGGCGCGCAACGTCCGCAGGTCAGGGCCGGGTCTCCGGCCGATGAGTGCAGGGAGAACGTAGGTGGCACGGATCGGTGACGGCGGCGACCTACTGAAATGCTCCTTCTGCGGCAAGTCGCAGAAGCAGGTCAAGAAGCTCATCGCGGGCCCAGGGGTCTACATCTGCGACGAGTGCATCGATCTCTGCAACGAGATCATCGAAGAGGAGCTGGCCGAGTCCGGCGAGGTGAAGTGGGAAGAGCTTCCCAAGCCGATGGAGATCTGCCAGTTCCTCGACACCTACGTGGTGGGTCAGGATCAGGCCAAGAAGGCGCTCGCCGTAGCGGTCTACAACCACTACAAGCGGATCCAGGCCGAGGCGGCTGGCGCGCCGGGCTCCGGCAGTGACGCCGTCGAGCTGGCCAAGTCCAACATCCTGCTGCTCGGCCCGACGGGGTGCGGCAAGACCCACCTGGCGCAGACCCTCGCCCGGATGTTGAACGTCCCGTTCGCCATCGCCGACGCCACCGCGCTGACCGAGGCGGGCTACGTGGGCGAGGACGTCGAGAACATCCTCCTCAAGCTGATCCAGGCCGCCGACTACGACATCAAGCGCGCCGAGACCGGCATCATCTACATCGACGAGGTCGACAAGATCGCCCGCAAGTCGGAGAATCCGTCGATCACGCGGGACGTCTCCGGTGAGGGCGTGCAGCAGGCCCTGCTCAAGATGCTCGAGGGCACGGTGGCCAACGTGCCGCCGCAGGGTGGCCGTAAGCACCCACACCAGGAGTTCATCCAGATCGACACCACGAACGTGCTGTTCATCTGTGGTGGCGCGTTCGCCGGCCTCGACCAGATCATCGAGTCCCGCACCGGGCAGGGCGGCACCGGCTTCGGTGCCCGACTCCGGTCGGTCTCCGAGCGGTCGACCGACGACATCTTCAGCCAGGTCATGCCCGAAGACATGCTCAAGTTCGGGCTGATCCCCGAGTTCGTCGGCCGGCTGCCGGTGATCACCAACGTTCGCAGCCTGGACCGCAGCGCCCTCGTTCGGATCCTCACCGAGCCGCGCAACGCCCTGGTCCGGCAGTACCAGCGCCTGTTCGAGCTGGACGGTGTCGAGCTCGAGTTCGACGAGCCGGCGCTGGAAGCCATCGCCGATCAGGCGATGCTGCGGGGCACCGGTGCCCGTGGCCTGCGGGCCATCATCGAGGAGGTTCTGCTCTCCGCGATGTACGAGGTGCCGAGCAACCCCGACGCCGCCCGCGTGCTGATCACCCGCGAGGTTGTCCTGGAGAACGTCAACCCGACGATCGTGCCGCGTGAGTTCACCGGGCGCCGGGCTCGGCGCGACCGCGAAGAGAAGTCCGCCTGATCCTTCCCGCGTCACGCCGGCCGCTCGATCCTGAGCGGCCGGCGTGATCGTGTTCGACGCCGGTTGCCCGTGACCACCACCCGTGCCGGCCAGACTGTGACGCTGTCCGTCAGAGCCCTCCACCCGTACCCTTTGCTCATGCGTGTCGCCGTCTGCCAGCTGAACGCCCGGGACGACCGTAAGGCCAACCTGGCGGCCGCGGAGGCCCTACTGGAGCGCGCCGCCGCCGGCGGCGCGGATCTCGCCGTCCTCCCGGAGTACGTCGACTACCTGGGTCCTGCCGCTGGGCTGCCCGAACCGGAGCCGGTCGACGGCGAGGTGGGCAGTTTCTTCGCCGGGGTCGCCCGGCGGCTCGGGATCTGGTTGGTGGCCGGTTCGTTCCACGAGGCCGGCCCGGACCCGGACCACACCTGGAACACCTCGCTGGTCTTCGACCGTTCCGGCAGCCTGGCCGCGAGCTATCGCAAGATCCACCTGTACGACGTGGAGATCCCCGGACGGGTCTCCTACCGGGAGTCGGCGAGTGTCGCGCCCGGGGTCCAACCGGTGGTGGTCGACGTCGAAGGGCTGCGGGTCGGCCTGTCGATCTGCTACGACCTGCGTTTCCCGGAGCTGTACCGGCTGCTCGCCTCCGATGGCGGCGCGCAGCTGCTGGTGGTTCCGGCCGCGTTCATGATGCACACCGGCCGGGACCACTGGGAGGTCCTGCTGCGGGCCAGGGCTATCGAGAACCAGTGTTTCGTGGCGGCGGCCGGTCAGACCGGCGACCACGAGCCAGGTCGCACCTGCTTCGGCCGCAGCATGGTGGTCGACCCGTGGGGGACGGTCATCGGCCAGGTGCCGGACGGCCCCGGGGTCTCCGTCGTCGACCTGGACCTGGACCGGCTCGACACGATCCGCGCCGAGCTGCCCAGCCTGGCCAACCGCCGGCTCTGAGCTGCCCGGCCTGGCCAACCGCCGGTTCTGAGCTGCCCGGCCTGGCCGGCCGCCGGTTCTGAGCTGCCCGGTCTGGCCGGCCGCCGGCTTTGAACCTCAGCCCTCCAGCAGGACGCCGATCACCGCGAACCCGGCGATGGCCGCGGCGGTGACCAGCAGCGCCGTGGTCATCCGGGACCTGCCCCGTCGGGCCAGTCGTCCCACCGAGAGCACAAGTACGACCAGCACGACCGTGCCGATCACCACCTGCCAGAACGGCCCGATGAGGCCGAGCAGCGCCTCCTCGGCGAACACCCTGGCGCCGTGCCCGGACTCATCCATGACTGACACTCTGGCACGTCGAGGTGGCCCGCGTCCTCGGCTGTGCCGGGGAGACGAGGTGCCCGCGTCCTCGGGCTGCGCCAGGGCCGGCGGGCGCACTTCGCCCGAACCAGTGATGAACCCTGATTTGCCTTCTCCGGGCCGTCCGCGTAACTTTCTCTCTGCACGGGGGAGGCCGGACAAACCGGCCGAGAACGGGCGCCAGGCTCGTGGCGGGAACGCCGAGCGAGACTGAGGATCGGGCGGTGCGGAACACTCCGGAAACGGGGTTGCGAACGCGGAACCGACCGGGTAGAGTTTCGAAGCCGGCAGGAGCCGGGCGGAGAGCCGCGAAGCGGCGATCGGCCGGTCTGCGGCTTCCCACGACAGAAACGAACGTCGGCAACGACGTGCGTCATCGTGGACTCGAGCAAGCAAGACTATCCGCGTTATCGGGTTGAAGCATGACGAACCGCGAAATATCGGTTTGACAGGGCGGAAACGAGCGGGTAACGTAGTAAAAGTGCCTGGCGCTGATAGCGCTGGACATGGTACGGAAAAGCCCCGGTTGGGGTTCCACTGTGGTGGGGCTTCTGGTCGGTGTGTGGTTGTTCTTTGAGAACTCAACAGGGTGCTTGTAAAGCCAGTGCCAATTATGATTTATACCCCGGACTGGTCA
>NZ_JBIALC010000008.1:0-288346 GCF_042873195.1 Micromonospora arida
CTGGCCCCCGGCCCCCGGGGGGGGGGCCCCCCCCGGGGCCCCCCCCGGGGGGGGCGGGGGGGGGGGGGGGCCCCCCCCCCCCCCCCACCCCCGTTGCCGGATCGGGAGTACGTGCCACTGCGGCGGTAGCTCTGTCGGGTGGCCGACAACAGGCGCGAGGGGCTGTGGAAAACCCGTCAAATCCTGTGGATAGCGCTGGACAGCGGCCTGACCGCCTGTGGACAACGATCGACTGAACGCGAAGATGTGGTCACGATTCGTGACCATGAGCCGCACCGTACTGCCCCGCCCCACCCTGCTGCCCGGCCTCAACCGGCTCTGGCGGGACCGGCACACCCTCCAACTCGGCGTCGGCCCTGGGCCGGCCGCCCTACTGGAGTTGGCCAACCCTCGCGCCGCTCGCCTGCTCGACCTGCTCGACGGCACCCGCAGCGAACGGACCGTGCTGACCCAGGCGGCGTCCGCCCAGGTCAGCGCCGACGACGCGCGTACCCTGCTCGACACCCTGCGGGCCGCCGGCCTGTTGGTGCCCGCGCACAGCCTGCTCCCCCGCGACCTGACCGGCCCGGTCCGTGCCCGGCTCGCGGCGGAGGCCGGTGCGCTGGCCCTGGCCGCCGCCCGACTTCCCGGCACTCCCGCGCAGGTCCTGCGTAGGCGACGGGCGGCCCGCGTCCTGCTCACCGGCGCCGGAGCGCTCGGCGGGCCGCTGACGGTGGCGTTGGCCCAGTCCGGCGTGGGGCAGGTGATTCCCCAGCTCACCGGCCCGGTACGCCCCGTCGACCTGATCGGCACGGGCATCCCCGCCGCCGAACTGGGTCGGCCGCTGGCGCCGGCGGTGCGAGCTGCGGTCAACCGCGTCGCACCGGGCACCGGCACCCGCCCGAGCCGCGCCGGGCGGATCGACCTGGTGATCCAGCTCGGCACGGACCGGCCTCCGGCGCTGCTCGCCGCCGGTCTCGCCCAGCGCCGGCAGCCGCACCTGCTGGTCACACTGCGGGAGGGCGTACCGGTGATCGGGCCGTTGGTCCGCCCACCCGCCGGGCCCTGCCTGCACTGCGTCGAGCTGCACCGGGCCGACCGCGACCCGGACTGGCCCCGGCTCGCCGCGCAACTCGCCGCCGCCGACCCGGTGGCCGCCGCAACGACCGGCACGCTGCTCGTCGCCTGCGGGTACGCCCTGGCCGAGGCGCTGACGCAGCTGGACGGCGGCCAGCCGGAGACGCTGGGCAGTGCCATGGAGATCACCGGTGCCGGCCGCTTCCGTCGACGAGGTTGGCCGCCACACCCGGCGTGTGAGTGCTCGCGAGGCCGAGTGTCCGCACCAGCCCGGCCGCAGAGCAGCAACGGGGCCCTCCGGTCGGTAACAATGACCGTGTGACCGACATCCCGCGCCGCGCCGTGTCCCGCACCGCCAAGCTCGCCGCCCTGCCGCTCGGCTTCGCCGGCCGGACCGTTCTCGGGATGGGAAAGCGCGTCACCGGGCTGGCCTCTGACGTGATCTCCGCGGAGATTCAGCAGCGCACCGCCGAGCAGCTGTTCAGCGTGTTGGGCCAGCTCAAGGGCGGGGCGATGAAGTTCGGCCAGGCGCTGTCGGTCTTCGAGGCGGCACTGCCGGAGGAGATCGCCGCCCCCTACCGGCAGGCGCTGACGAAACTGCAGGAGGCGGCGCCACCGCTGCCGGCCGCCAGCGTGCACAAGGTGCTGGCCGAGCAGCTCGGCCCCGACTGGCGGGACCTGTTCGTCGAGTTCAACGACGTCCCGGCCGCCGCCGCCAGCATCGGCCAGGTGCACCGGGCGCGCTGGCGCGAGCCGGGCTTCGACGCGTCGGGCGCACCGCACAGCCGGGACGTGGCGGTCAAGATCCAGTATCCGGGGGCCGGCGACGCCCTGCTCGCCGACCTCAAGCAGCTGTCCCGCCTGGGCGGGATGTTCCGGGCCATCCAGCCCGGCCTGGACGTCAAGCCACTCCTGGCCGAGTTGCGCGAACGGATCACCGAGGAGTTGGACTACGAGTTGGAGGCCGAGTCGCAGCGCACCTTCGCCGCCGCGTACGCCGACGACCCGGAGATCTTCATCCCGGAAGTGGTCAACGCCTCGCCCCGGGTGCTGGTCACCGAATGGGTGACGGGCACTCCGCTGGCCGACATCATCCGCGAGGGTACCGAGGAGGAGCGGGACGAAGCGGGTCGGTTGATGGCCACCCTGCACCTCTCCGCGCCGCAGCGGGCTGGGCTGCTGCACGCCGATCCGCACCCGGGAAACTTCCGGATGCTGCCCGACGGTCGGCTCGGGGTGATCGACTTCGGTGCGGTGGCCCGGATGCCGGAGGGCACCCCGGAGCCGATCGGTCGTATCGCCGCGACGGCCCTGCGCGGCGACGCCGACGAGGTCGTGGCGGGGCTGCGGTCGGAGGGGTTCATCGGCTCGGCCGAGGAGATCGACGCCGAGGGGGTGCTCGACTTCATCCGACCCATGTTGGAGCCCATCGCGGCGGACGGCTTCCGGTTCACCCGGGCCTGGCTACGGGCCGAGGCGGGACGACTGGCCAGCCCTCGCTCCCCCACGTACCAGCTGAGCAAGCGGCTCAACCTGCCCCCCTCGTACCTGCTGATCCACCGGGTGACGCTCGGGTCGATCGGGGTGCTCTGCCAGTTGGAGGCGAAAGCCCCCTACCGGAGCATCCTGGAGCGCTGGCTGCCCGGCTTCGCCCCGGTCGCCTGACCACGTCGAGACCCGGGCGCCTGACCACATGGGGAAGGGCGGGTGCCGGTCGGCACCCGCCCTTCTGCGTGGGGTGGTACTAGAGAACGCCCAGGTCGCGAGCCGCCTGGTTGCGGCTGGTCATGGCGACGGTACGGGCGGATCGGGCTGCCTCAGTGCTCGTGGTGGTACGACCGGCCTGAGGCCGGCGCATTCGAGCCCGGGTCAACGCTTCGTGGAGTAGTTGCATCTCGAAGGCTCCACTCGGAACGTTCAACATCGTTTTCTCACTCACTGCCGGTGTGCCACCGGCGTAGTTGGAACGGGTCGGGAACATGTCAGGCTGCCAGCCGGACCGCGCCACGCACCTCGGACAGCCCACTGGCCGCCAGGCGCGCCTCGGCCTCGACCCGAAGCTCGGCGTCACGGGCGACGTCCTCCTTACGCGGACGGCCACGGGGCCGCTTACGCGGGACAACCGCGCCACGCTCGAAGATCTCGCCGCCCCAGACGCCCCACGGCTCCGCTCGCTCAACGGCTCCGGCCAGGCACTCGACACGCAGCGGGCAGTCCCCGCAGAGTGACTTGGCCAGCTCGAGCTCGGTGGGCGAGTCGGAGAACCACAGGTCGGGGTCGAACTTCCGGCAGGGCAGGTTCGCCTCCATCTCGACGCTCATGTCGAGTGGGGCCAACGCCAGACTCATCTCCCGGTCACCTCTCTCTCACTTCGATCTCGTGGATCGCATTCCGACGTACTTACGGCGGGCAAAAAACTGAGGCCGCGGATCCCGGTAAGCGGGTTCCGCGGCCTCGAGGTGAGCCGGAGTCTGATGGTCAGACCGGTTTACCTCGAGGTGGAACGCCGCGGACATCCATGCGCTTCTTGGCGACCTGGATGCCATTGCCCGTGAAGCCACTGGTCCCCTCGACTCCAGCGGGCGCGACGGTCAGGATCAGCTCGGCCTGAACCTGGTGCACCTGTGGAACCGACGGTCGTGCAGCCGCAAGGGCCACCCGGACAGCCGACAGCGGAGCGCAGACAGACGGCATCGCCGCCAGACGCTCATAGGTGAAGATCTTCACGGTGCCACCTCCCTCACGTTCCTCGAATCGACTGGACCGACCTCGTGAGCAGCCGGAATGGCGCCGCTCGCGTGGTGTGTTCTGAGGCTATTCCTCGCGCCGGGGCGAGGGCAAACGAATTTACGACGAGATTTCGAAAGTTTTCTCCGGGCAGACATCGTCCACCCCGGCACCGGCCACGAGGGCCAGCACCGACTCCCCGTAGAGGCCGAGCTTGCGAGGGCCGATACCGGCGATGGCGATCAACTCCTCCGACCGGCCCGGTCGTCGCTCGGCCAACGCGATCAGCGTCGCGTCGGTGAAGACCACGTAGGCCGGGACCTTCTGCGCGCCGGCCACCCGCTGCCGCCACTCACGCAGCCGTTCGTGCAGCTCATCGTCTATGTCGGACGGGCAGGTGGGGCAGCGGCCGAGCTTGCGGTCCGGGCCGGCGAGCAGGGTGGCGCCGCAGATCCGGCAGGAGACGATCTGGGTTCGCCGTCGCTCGGGACGGCGGGCCGGACCGGCGCCGCCGGTCGCCCGTTCGGTGCCGCCGGAGCGGTCCAGTTGGGGCAGGAACCGCGACGGGCGCCGGGCCCGTCCGCCCGGCGAGCGTGCGGCGGCGTACGACAGCCAGAGCCACTCCCGGGCGCGGGTGATCCCGACGTAGAGCAGCCGGCGCTCCTCCTCGACCTGCTCGACGGTCTTGGCGTACGTGGTGGGCAGGGTGCCCTCGGCGAGGCCGACCAGGAAGACGGCGTCCCACTCCAACCCCTTGGCCGAGTGCAGGGACGCCAGCGTCACGCCGTCCACCGTCGGCACGTGCTGCTGGGCGGCCCGGCGCGCCAACTCCTCGGTGAAGTCGGTGAGGGTGACCGGGCGCTCCACCGAGGCGGCCTCGCCGATCGGCACGACCTCGGGGGTGGCCGCGTACTCCTCAGCGAGCTGGACCAGCGCGGACAGCGCCTCCCATCGCTCGCGGGCCGCGCCGCCGGCCGGGGGCGCGTCCGGGGCCCAGCCGACGGCGGTGAGCGCCTCGACGACGGCGGCCGGCAGCGGTGTCTCGCCCGGGATCGAGCGGGTGGCGGCACGCAGCGCGACCATCGCCTGGCGCACCTCGGTCCGTTCGAAGAACCGCTCTGCGCCCTGCACGACGTACGGCACCGCGGCCTCGGTGAGCGCCTTCTCGTACGCCTCAGACTGCGCGTTGACGCGGAACAGCACGGCGATCTCCTTCGCCGGCGTGCCCGCGTCGATCAGTGACCGGCAGCGCGCGGCCACCGCGTTCGCCTCGGCCGGCTCGTCGGTGAAGATCCGCAGGTCCGGCTCGGGGCCGGGTGGGCGTTGCCCGCTCAGCTCCAGCCGCAGGCGCGCCTCGGTGCCCCGGGCCTGAGAGATCACCGCGTTGGCCAGCCCGACCACCTGCGGGGTGGAGCGGTAGTCGCGGACCAGCCGCACCACTGTGGCATTGCGGTGCCGGCGGGGAAAGTCGACCAGGTACGCCGAGGTCGCCCCGGTGAACGAGTAGATCGTCTGGCTGGCGTCGCCGACCACGGTCAGGTCGTTGCGGCCGGCCAGCCAGGCGTCCAGCAACCGCTGCTGGAGTGGGTTGACGTCCTGGTACTCGTCGACCACGAAGTGCCGGTACTGGCTGCGGATCTGCTCGCCGACGTCCGGGTGTTCCTCGATGCCCCACACCGCGGCCCGCAGCATGTCCTCGAAGTCGATCACGCCGTTCGACCGTTTGAGCTGCTCGTACGCGGTGAACACGTCGGCGACCTTCGTCGGCTCGTGCGGTGTGTCGCGCAGTGCCCGGGCCGCGGCCACCACGTAGTCCGTCGGCTCGACCAGCGACGACTTCGCCCACTCGATCTCGCCGGCCAGGTCGCGGGCGGCTGCCCGGTCGGTACGCAGGCCGACCCGGGCGGCGGCGAGGGTGACCAGTCGTACCTTGCTGTCCAGCAGTTCGGGCATGGCGCGGCCGGCCAGCAGCCGGGGCGCGAAGTACCGCACCTGGCGCAGCGCGGCGGCGTGGAAGGTCCGCGCCTGGACACCTTGCGCCCCGAGCAGGGTGAGACGGTGTCGCATCTCGGCGGCGGCGCGGGCGGTGAAGGTGACCGCGAGCACGTGCCGGGGGGAGATCTCCCCGGAGAGCGCCCGGTGGGCGATTCGGGAGGTGATCGCCCGGGTCTTGCCGGTGCCGGCGCCGGCCAGGATGCAGACCGGGCCGGCAGGTGCGGTCACGGCGGAGCGTTGCTCCGGGTCCAGCCCGGCGAGCACCTGTTCCGACCCTGAGTGAACCACCACAACCAGGAATCATCTCAGCTCCTCCCAGCGTTGCAGCGAACAGCCTCGGCTTGATCCGCAAGCCGCGGCCGGAGGAGTTGGAGGATCCGAGGATGCTGACGATGTATTCCACCCCCTGGTGCGGCTACTGCCACCGGCTGAAGTCGCAGCTCGACCGGGAGGGCATCGGGTACGAGGTGGTCGACATCGAGCAGGACCCGAAGGCCGCGGAGTTCGTGATGGGCGTCAACGGCGGCAATCAGACGGTGCCGACGCTGCGCTTCGCCGACGGAAGTGCCCTGACGAATCCCTCGATCACCCAGGTGAAGCAGCACCTGGAGACGCTCAACGCCTGATCTTCCGGTTCGTTCGCGACGAGCGGCCGCCCCACCCGGGGCGGTCGCTCGTCGTGTTCGGGAACGGGTGGCCACGGTCGGTGGGTGCCGAAAGCCCCTGTCGGTCGGCGTCCTCGGTCGGTCGGCGAGGTGTCGGGAGCGTCGGGCGGGTGGCGTCCTCGGCCGGTCGGCGAGGTGCCGGGAGCGTCGGGCGGGTGGGCGGCGTCGGCGGGCGGGCCCCGGCCGGCGCGCTCAGGTGCCGGCCCCGCCACAGGTAGCTGCCGGCGGCCAGGGTGGCCACCCCGACCAGCGCGAACATCAGCCGGTAGTCCAGGAACCCGACCAGCAGGGCACCCGCCCCGACAGAGACCGCCTGCGGCCCGCTGACCACCGCCTGGGTGGCCGCGGCGACCCGGCCGACCAGCGAAGGCGGCGTGCGGCGCTGAATCAGGGTGTGCAGACCCACCATCGTCAGCGGGAGCGAGACCCCGGCCAGCAGCACCGCCGCGAACCCGAGCCGCAGATCGGGGAACGCGAGCGCGAGCGCGGCCGGAGAGAAGAAGGCAACCCCGGCGGCCAGGGTGCCGACCTCTCCGAGCCGACGGACCAGCGTCGGTGAGCAGAGTCCACCGAGCAACCCACCGACGCCCTGCACGGTGACCAGCACCCCCACGAACGCGGCATCCCGGTTCAGCCCCTGGTCGACGTAGGCGAAGATGAGCGACTCGCTGAAGCCCATCACCAGTGACCCGAGCCCGTAGCCGAGCAGGGCCCGCCGCAGGGCCGGCTCGCCGGCCAGGTGCCGCAGACCGGCGCCCAGTTCGGCCGGCCACCGCAGCCGTACGGCCGGTGGCAGCTGTTGCGGGGTGGGCAGCGCGGTAACCACCGCCGCCGCGGTCAGAAATCCGACCATGCCGATTCCGGCCAGCGCCCACCCGCCGAGCGCCGCGTAGAGCGCCGCGCCCACCAGCGGGCCGACCAGTCGGATCCCCTGGCGTACGGTCTGCAGCACGCCGTTCGCGTCGGCCAGCAGTTCGACAGGCACCATCTCGCGGATGAGCCCGCTGAGCGCCGCGCCGAGCGTGATGGACGAGAGTCCGTACAGGGCGGCCACCAGATAGACGACCCAGACGTCGCCCGCGTCGCGGACGGTGAACAAAGGTGCGAGCAGAGCTGCGGTCAGCACGTTCGCGGCCACGAAGAACGGTCGGCGCGGGTAGCGGTCGACGACCCAGCCGACCAGCGGTGCCAGCGTCATCGGCGCGATGACCGCGAAGATCGTGGCACCGGCCAACCCGTTCGAGCCAGTCAGATCCTTGACCCAGATGGCGAGTGCGAGCAGCAGGATCGACTCGGCGGTCATGCTGGCCAGCAGGCCGCCGAAGAGCAGGCGGAAGTCGGGTCGGCGCAGGATCGTGCGCATGGGTCCCTCCGGCGGGATGGCTGCCCAGGTGGGCGAGGTCGACGGGCCGCGACCGCGGGTCCGTCCTCATCCGGCATTCCCGTGGTGCGATTTTCGCAAGACACGCCCTCGCCGGAACCTCCGACACCGGTCGCGCCGTCCATACTGACCGTGGGGGGCGAATTTCATACAGTTACCGTCGCGTCTGCGGCGGTCGACGGGAAAGAGGACACTGTGCCTCCTGCCGCACCCAGCCCGATCCTGCGTCGTCGCCGGTTGGGCATCGAGCTGCGTCGCCTACGTGAGGCCGCGGGCCTCACCGGCGATCAGGTCATCGAGCGTATCGGTTGGGCCTCCGCGTCCAAACTGTCCCGCTTGGAGAACGGCCGCAGCCGACCGGACCCGCAGGACGTCGGCGACCTGCTCGACCTCTACGGCACCGACCAGGCGCTGCACGACGAGCTGCTGGGCATCACCAACGAGGCCGGCGACATGCGCGGCTGGTTGAAGAACTTCCCGGTGATGACGCAGCAACAGCGCGGCTGGGCCGAGTTGGAGGCGGGCTGCGCGGAGATCTCCGAGTACAACCCGGTGCTGGTGCCGGGCCTGTTGCAGACCCCCGGGTACGCCCAGCTCCGGATCGTGTCTGCCCGGCAGGTCAACGCGGGCGCGGGCGAGCCGGAGCCCGGCGACGAGCCGGATACCGAGGTGCAGGCGCGGCTGGCCCGTCAGTCGCTGCTGACCCGCGAGCCGCACGCTCCCCGCTACACCGCCGTGTTGGAGGAGGCGGCTCTCGGCCGCCGGGCCGGGCCACCGGAGGTGCTGCACGAACAGCTGCTCCAGCTCTGCGAGTTGGCGCTGCTGCCCAACGTGGCCCTGCACGTGCTGCCCCGGGACACCCAGATCGGCAATTGGTACCTTCCGCCGACCGCCTTCTCGGTCTATCGGTTCGCCGATCCCCTCGATCCGGAGACATTGGCCATCGAAGGTGGCTTCACCGACGTCATGTCGACCGAGTCAATCACGCTAAATCGCTATAAAGTGGTGTTCGAGTGGCTATGCACGGCGGCACTTGACGCCTCGGACACCCTCTCCTGGCTGATCGAGGCGACGGGACGGCTGACCGAGGCGACGCCCCCATCCACAGTGGCGTTCGGGCCGGCAACGGCGCCGACCCAACGCCGCCGGGAATCGGGGCGACTGACGGACCGGTGATCCACGGGGGACCCTCCGTCGGGACGTGCGGCACCACTCGTCCCATTGGATCGCTGCACATCAGGAGCAGAACCATGAACGAAGTCCGCAACACGCCGTCCGTCTCCGCCCACTCGTTGGCGGACGCCCCGTGGCGTACCAGCACACGCAGCCAGACCTCCAACTGCGTGGAGGTCGCCCCGCTGACCACCGGACCGTCGGCGGTCGCCCTGCGCGACAGCAAGGACCGGGGCGGCCCGGTGCTGCTGTTCAACCGCACGGGATGGCTCGGTTTCATCACCGGGGCGAAGAAGGGCCAGTTCGATCTGAACTGATTCGGTGACCGGTACGGGGGCCGTCGGCGCACTGCCGGCGGCCCCGTCGCGTCGTACCCGCCGGCTCGGTCGCTCGGCGACCCTGCGGCTCGGTCGCTCGGCGACCCTGCGGCTCGGTCGCTCGGCGACCCCGACTCGGTCCCATTGCGACCCGGCGACCCCGCTGAGCAGCCATCCGCCGATCGGACGAGGCTCGAAACCGATAGGCGCGTTTCAGTTGCTGGGATGAACACGGGGCGTAACATGACCCTCGAGCACGTGGAACTTCCACACTGGTTCATCCGTCGCGGTTCATCCGGAGACCCTCATGCGGTTCCTGATCGTTCGCACCGACATCCGCGCCGTCGCTGACGGGGACATCGCCGCCGCCTGGGCGGACGGCCACAGACTTCGCGACGAGACGACCACGCCCGAGCCGCGCCGGCAGATCGTGCACGCCGAGGACCGGGACGCCGCGCTGCTGCTGGCCCGCGCCCTGGCCACCGTCGGCGCGGTCCGCGCCGGCAAGCAGCGGGTGAAGGTCCTCCCGCTGATCGAGTCACGGCCTGCCTTCCGACACAGACCGGGCCACACCGGCACCTGATTACACAGGTCGTCCGTCGTGGTCGGACCGGCTCCCCCGCCGCGTTACTCGCACCCGCCGACCACGACGGCCCGTGTTCCCGGCCCGTGACCGCCGCGGCAACGGCGGCCACGGGCCGGGACCGTGCTCAGCGGTCGGCGTCCACCCAGCCGTCCAGCCAGCGGTGAATGAGGAACAGCGCGATCGACGACGGAGGCGGCAGAATCAGCCGGGCACCGTCGCCCACGTCCACCGTCTGCCCGGCCAACGCCGCCCCGATCTCCCGACGGGAGAACCACCGGGCGTACGCGATCTCGGACGGGTCGACCCGCACCGGCTCGGCCGGGTTCGCGGTGGCCAGGAAGCCCAGCATCAGCGAGCCGGGGAACGGCCAGGCCTGACTGCCCACGTACCCGATGCGCTCGACCCCGATGCCCACCTCCTCGCGGACCTCGCGCAGCACGGCCGCCTCCGCCGACTCCCCCGGCTCCACGTAGCCGGCCAGGCAGGAGTAGCGGCGACCACCCGGGGTGCCCTGCCAGCCGGCGTTGTTGCCGAGTAGGCAGCGACCGTCCGGGCCGTCCACACCATCGTGCACGAGGACGATCATCGCCGGGTCGGTACGCGGCCAGATCCGCCCACCATTGCGGTCCACCCGCGACCAACCCGCCTCGTCCATTGCGGTCGGCGCGCCGGTGCTCGTCGAATAACCGTGTCGGGTGTGCCAGTTGACCAGCGCCAACGCGGTGGTGAAGATGCCGGCCTCCCGGTCGGCGAGCAGGTGACCCACCTCCCGGAGGTGGACCGCCCGGGTCCCCGGGATCGCCGGCAGAGGCGCGTCGACCGCGAAGACCGGCACCCCGTCCGGCTCGACACCCAGGAACATCGCCATCGACTCTGACCCGGCGGGTACCTCAGCCGCCCCGAACAGCACCAACGTCGGAGGCGACGTCTCGGTGCGGGCCAGCGTCCGACCCTCGTCGGTCGAGTCGAGCAGCAGCACCCGGGCGCGCAACCACGCCTCGGTCAACCACTGCGAGTCACCCCGCCGGTGCGCGGCCCGATCCAGCGTGGACCGCGCCAACGGCGGCGCCGCCTCCCCGCTCACGCCGGCGCCCCGCTTCGCTGCACGCCGCCGTGAGACGGCCCGCTGCTGAACCCCATGGCTCGCTCACTCCGCTCGCTCACGCCTCTTGCTCGGTCTGAACCGCGGTCAGCGCGGCCAGCCCCGGGGTGACCCGCTCCGCGTCGCCGAGCACCACGATCGCCGCCCGAGCCGGGGCCAGGTAGCGGGCCGCCGCCTGCGCGACGTCGTCGATGCTCGCCTTCGCCAACCTCCCCGCGTACTCGGCGAGGAAGTCCAGGCGCAGACCGTTGCCGGCGTACGCGCTGGTCAACGCCGCCAACCCGGCCTGGGTGGACATGCCGAGCTGGAGGGTGCCCAGGGCGTACTGCCGGGCCTGTTCCAACTCCTCGGGCTTCGGTGGGAGCGACGCCAACCGACCCAGCTCGTACGTCGTCTCCAGCAGCGCCGGGCCGGTGACCTCGGTGGCCACGTCGGCGGCGGCGACCAGCACCGACCCCGCGACGGAGTGCTCGATCACCGAATGCGGGCCGTAGGTGTAGCCCTTGTCCTCACGGATGTTCTCCACCCACCGGGAGGAGAAGTAGCCGCCGAAGATCAGGTTGGCCAGTTGCAGCGGGGCGTGGTCCGGGTCGGTGCGCGACACCGCCGGCAGCGCGATCCGCAGCGAGGACTGCACCGAGCCCGGCCGGTCGACCAGCAGCAGGGGCCCCGGCTCCAGCGGCGGGGTCGCCGGCAGTTCGGCCACACGCCCGGCACCCGACCAGCCGCCGAGCGCCCGCTCGGCCGCGTCCAGTGCCTTCTCCGGCTGCACGTCACCGACCAGCACCAACTGCGCACCGGTCGGGTGGACCCGCTCCGCGTGCAGGGTGCGCAGCGCCGCCGGTCGGACGGCACGGATCTGACCGGGCTCCGGCGTCTGCGTCGCGTACGGGTGCCGGCCGTAGATCCGCTTGAGCAGCGCCTCCCGGGCCAGGTGCGAAGGCTGGCTCTGCGCCACCTGGATCCGGTCGACCAGCCGGTCCCGTTCGGTGGCCACCTCGTCACTGGGGTAGCTGGCGCCGGTGAGCACCTCGGCGAGCAACTCCAGCATCCGGTCCAGACCGGTGACCAGGCCGGCGCCGGAGAGCATCAGCCGGTCCGGGTCGACGCCCGCGGAGAGCCCGCCGCCCACCTTCTGCAACTCGGCGGCGATCTGCACGCTGGTCATCGACTCGGTGCCGGAGAGCATGGTCTGCGAGAGCATCGCGCCGCGGGCCAGGTGGACCCGGCCGAACGGCACCCAGAGCCGCAGTTCGACAAGGGGTACGGCGGGCCGGCGTACGGCGATCACGGTGAGCCCGTTGCGCAGTGTGCGCTCGGCCTGCTTGGGCACCTTGAGCTTGCGGGTCGGCCCGAGCGGCGGCAGCGTACGCGGGCCGGCAGGAGAAGTAGCGGTACTCACTGTGTCACCTTCGTTCGCGACTGTGGGGCTCGCAGAACCGGCTCACTCCTCGCGCTCACCGGGCCACAATTCGTTCGCGACTGCGGGGCTCGCAAAACCGGCTCACTCCTCGCGCTCACCGGGCCACAATTCGTTCGCGACTGCGGGGCTCGCAGAACCGGCTCACTCCTCGCGCTCACCGGGCGCCTCCGGCGATGACCTCGATGGCGGCCCGACGCTCCGGGCGCAGGGTGGCCGCGGCGGCCCGGACCTGCTCCTCGGTGACCTCGCCGACCAGCCGGGGCAGTTCGTTGAGCAGACCTGGTTCGCCGCGTTGCTGCTCCAGCACTGCCATCCGCAGCGCCCGACCGAGCACCGCGTCGGTGTCGCGCAGCAGATGGGTCGCCATCCGGGCCTGGGTGCGGGCCAGCTCACCGTCGGTCAGCCCGTCGGTGGCCAGCCGGTCCAGTTCCTCGTCGATGGTGCGCAGCACCTTGTCCACATCGCCACCGGGCGGCAGGTGCGCCTGCAACAGCAGCGCGGTGGGGTCGCGGACGTCGAACGGGTCGCCCATGAAACCGAGGTATCCGCCGAGGCTGGTCACCGTGCGGTCCCGCTGCACCAGCCGTTCGACCAGCCGCGACGCGTCGCCGTCGGTGAGGACCTCGGCCAGCACCACGTACGGCAGATAGCCGGCGAAGTCGGTGACCGGGTCGGGCACGCGCCAGGCGCCGGCCACCGCCGGCAGCGGCGCCAGGGCATCGGTGTACGAGGTGCGCCGCTCGGCGCTCAGGTCGGGCTCGGTGAAGTCGGGCCGTTGCGGTGCCGGCCGGGCCGGCACGTCACCGAAGTGCCGGGTGACCAGCTCGGTCGCCTCGGCCACGTCGATGTCGCCGCTGACGGCCAGCACGGCGTTGCCGCTGGCGTAGTAGCGGCGGAAGAAGTCCGCGGCGTCGGCGACGGTCGCGGACTCCAGGTCGTCGAAGGAGCCGTAGCCGTCGTGGGCGTTCGGGAAGGTGTCGAACATGACCGGCGGCAGGGTGAGCCAGGGGAAGCCACCGTACGGCCGGTTGAGGACGTTGACCCGGATCTCCTCCTTGACCACGTCGACCTGGTTGCGCAGGTTCTCCTCGGTCAGCCGGGGGCCCCGCATCCGGTCCGCCTCCAGGAACAGCGCGCGCTCCAGCGCGTTGCTCGGCAGCGTCTCGAAGTAGTCGGTGTAGTCCAGGTGGGTGGAGCCGTTGAAGGTGCCTCCCGCGCCCTGCACGTGCCGGAAGTGGGCCAGCTTCTCCAGGTTCTCCGAGCCCTGGAACATCAGGTGCTCGAAGAGGTGGGCGAAGCCGGTACGCCCCTCCGGCTCCGAGCGGATGCCGACGTCGTAGACCACCGCCACCCCGATCACCGGGGCACTGCGATCGGGGGTGAGCACCACCCGCAGGCCGTTGTCGAGGGTGAACCGCTCGACCGGATACTTCGTCGCTGGAATTCTGGATCTCCGCGCCGCCACGGAGTCGACCCTAGCGCGTCGACACCTCCGCCACCCGCGACCTTCCCGGAGCCGCCGCGACCGGGGCCGCCACCAGGGGCAGCACCTCGACGCCGACCCGCTCGGCCTCCTCACGGTGCGGCCAGCCGGAGAGGATGAACTCGTCCACGCCGAGCGCGGCGTACTCGTCGATGCGGGCCGCGACCTCGGCGTAGCTTCCGACCAGCGCGGTGCCGGCGCCCTCGCGGACCAGGCCGACGCCGGCCCAGAGGTTCGGTGCGACGGTGAGCCCGTCGGTGCGGCCGGCGTTCAGCGCGGCCATCCGGGTCTGACCCACCGAGTCCATCCGGCGGAACCGGGCCTGGGCGGCGGCGATCCGCTCCGGGCTCATCCCGGCCAGCAGTCGGTCCGCCTCGGCCCACGCCTCCGCGCTGGTTGGCCGGGCGATGACGTGCAGCCGGAGGCCCGTGCGCAGGGTGCGGCCCTGCTCGGCGGCGAGCGCCCGGACCCGGGTGACCCGGGCCGCGATCGACGTCGGTGGTTCACCCCACATCAGGTACACGTCGGCCTGTCGGGCGGCCACCGTCTCGGCAGCCGGGGACGCGCCGCCGAAGTAGACCGGCGGCGGTGTGGCGAGTGGGGTGGCGAGGCCGCCGCCGTCGACCCGGTAGTGCTTTCCGGCGTAGTCGAACGGCCCGCCGGCCCAGGCGCGGCGAAGCACCTCGACGAACTCGCCGGTGCGCGCGTAGCGGTCGTCGTGCCCGAGGAAGTCGCCGTACGCCCGCTGCTCGGCCGGGTCGCCCCCGGTCACGATGTTGAGCGACAGCCGGCCACCCGAGACGGCCTGGAACGCCTCGGCCTGCTGGGCGATCAGGGTGGGCAGCGCGAAACCGGCCCGGACCGCGACCAGCATGCCGAGCCGATCGGTGTGCTGGGCGACCGCCGCGCAGACGATCCACGGGTCGGGGCAGCCGGCGCCCACCGGGGTGAGAACGGCGGTGAACCCGTGCGTCTCGGCGGCCCGGCCGACCTCGGCCAGGTAGGCCACCGTCGCGGCCCGGCCGTGCCTCGCGGCGCCCGCGGTGACGGTGGCGGCACCGACCTGGTCGCCGTCGCCGGAGGTGGGCAGGAACCAGTGGAAGGTCATCGTGAAGTCGCCTCTCTGCCGGTGACCGAATGCCGATTACCCTAGCAAGCTGGTAGGAAATACCGACATAACTGAGACGCGCCATCCCGCCATGTGGATGGGCCTTGACGCTGACGGCAGTTTGGCCGGCCGGAGCCACTCCGGAAGAAGGTAGCTGCGGACTGTGGCGCCAACCATGCCGCCGGTGGTTCCACCGGCGGCATGGCACATTACGCGGTGATCGTGATCAGGGTCAGAGGCCGAATACCTCCCAATTCCCCTTGGACTCTGCCCGCGCCCGTAGCAGGCCCTTCACGGAGCCGCTCCAGTCCACCTCCGCCGAGACATATTTGTTGTTGGCCTGCGAACTCAGGACATAGTGCCAGCCGTTGCCGATGTTTTCCTTCGACAGCCTCTCCCACGGCCCCACGGCGCTCGCCCGAGCGCGGAGCACACCGTTGTAGGTAGGGTGGCTGAGTTCCACCGAAACGTAGAGCCCGGTGTGGTTGGACTGAATGGTGAAGTAGTTCGTGTGCTTGCAGAGTGTGAACTTCTCCCACGGCCCCGCCTTGTCTGCTCGGGCGCGGAGGAAGCCATACATGTTGCCGCTCGCCGAGTACTCTGCGCTGACGAGCTTGCCGTTTGCCAGCGACGCGAACGTGAACTGATTGTTGCACTCCGCGGCTTGAGCCGGTGCGGCGGTTACCAGGACACCCGTCGTAATCGTTGTGAGCGCGACCGCAAACAGCGCCAGCCGGCGCCGAAGTTTTTGCGGAACCATTCTGCACCTCCCCGTTTCGACACATACTGCTTCCAGTTGCGAGTCAGCATCGACGTGATCAGGATCAAGCGACTCAAGTGCTGAACATATTCATGAGCTTTCCCCCGAACCAGAGATGTCGAGAAAACTTGAGCATTCCTTGCGGCTACCCTCCGAACGAGTTCCGTCTATTCAGGTGAAAAGACTCGTCGATCGGAGCGGGCACCTTCCTCCGTTGGGGCATCCACCCAGGTCGCGAGGCTGAGGCCGCGCGAGGCGGTCGGCTGCCCAAATCCTGGACAGGGGTTGACGAGAGTCCAGCCGTAGGCAACTCTTCCTACCAACTAAGTAGGAATACTGCGGATTGGATGAACGATGAGACGGCTCCCCCTGCGCCGGTTGGTCACCCTGGCCACCCTCGCCGTGGTCGGCGCGGCGACCCTGGGCAGCACCGCCGCGTGCGGCGACGACAGTGAGGGCGCGGGCGGCAGCTCCGGCCCGGTGACGCTGCGACTCGGCTACTTCCCCAACATCACCCACGCGCCGGCGGTCGTCGGCGTGGAGAAGGGCATCTTCGCGGAGAAGCTCGGCGCCGACGTCAAGCTGGACCCGAAGACCTTCAACGCCGGCCCGGCCGCTATCGAGGCGGTCTTCTCCGGCGCGCTGGACGCCACCTACATCGGTCCGAACCCGACGGTGAACGCCTTCTCCAAGTCCAAGGGTGAGGCCGTCCGGGTCGTCTCCGGCGCGGCCTCCGGTGGCGTGGCGCTGGTGGTCAAGGCCGGCATTACGGATGCGCAAGGCCTGAAGGGCAAGAAGATCGCCACCCCGCAGCTGGGCAACACCCAGGACGTGGCGATCCGCTACTGGCTCAAGCAGCAGGGTCTGAAGACCACCAAGGAGGGTGGCGGCGACGTCAAGATCGTGCCGCAGGAGAACGCCCAGACTGTCGAAACGTTCAGCAGCGGCGCGATCGACGGGGCCTGGGTGCCCGAGCCGTTCGTCTCCCGCCTGGTCAACGCCGGCGGAAAGGTGCTGGTCGACGAGCGCGACCTGTGGCCGGACAAGAAGTTCGTCATCACCAACCTGCTGGTCAGCACCAAGTTCCTCAAGGCGCACCCGGACGTGGTGCAGAAGCTCGTCGACGGCCAGGTGGCGGCGAACGAGTTCGTCAACACCAAGCCGGAGGAGGCGCAGCAGGCCATCTCCGACGCGATCGGCAAGATCACCGGAAAGCCGCTGGACCTGAAGCTGATCAAGCAGGCGTGGCCGACGTTGGAGTTCACCAACGACCCGATCTCGTCCTCCCTCAAGGCCGGGCTCGACCACGCCGTCGACGTGGAACTGACCGAGCCGGTGGACCTCAAGGGCCTGTACGACCTGAAGTACCTCAACAACGCGCTCAAGGCGCAGGGCAAGCCCGAGGTCGTTCAGCCATGACGTCGACCACGACGACGCCGGGGAGCGCGACCACCGCGGTCGCGCTCTCCGGCGTGACCAAGGTGTACGGGCGCGGGTCGAACGCCGTCCTGGCCCTGGACGGTGTGTCGCTGGACGTCGCGCCCGGCGAGTTCGTCTGCCTGGTCGGTGCGTCCGGCTGCGGCAAGAGCACGCTGCTCAACCTGGTCGCTGGGCTGGACCAGCCCAGCGGCGGGCAAATAGCCCTGGCTGGCGACGCCAACCCGGGCCTGATGTTCCAGGAGCCGGCGCTGTTTCCGTGGCTGACCGTCGACGGCAACGTTGAGGTGCCCCTGAAGCTGCGCCGGCTGCCGCGGGCCGAGCGGCGCCAGCGGGTGGCCGAACTGCTCCGGACGGTGCACCTGGCCGACTTCGGCCGCAAGCGCCCGCACGAGCTCTCCGGGGGAATGCGGCAGCGGGTCGCGCTGGCCCGCACGCTGGCCCTGGACACCCCGGTGCTGCTTATGGACGAACCATTCGGCGCGCTGGACGCGATGACCCGGGACATCCTGCACGACGAGTTGGAACGCATCTGGTCCGAGCGCAAGCTCTCGGTGCTCTTCGTGACGCACAACGTCCGCGAGGCCGCCCGGCTGGCCGACCGGATCATCCTGCTCTCCAGCCGGCCGGGTCGGATCATCTACTCCACCGAGGTGAACATCCCGCGCCCTCGTCGGATCGACTCCCCCGAGGTCGCCGCCATCGCCGCCGACGTCACCGAGCGGCTCCGGACGGAGGTAGGCCGCCATGGCCAATGACACCCTCAGCGGCACGGCGCGTACCGACGCTGAAATCACCGGCCTCGACGCGTTGGAGATCGCCGGCCGGGACAAGGAGATCTCCCGGGGCGCCCGGATCTGGGCCGCCACCTGGCCCAAGGTGGCGGCGCTGGCCATCGCCATCGGGATCTGGCAGGTCGTCTTCTGGACCGGTTGGAAGGAGCCGTGGGCCCTGCCCGCCCCGGGCCCGGTCTTCAGCGACCTCGCTGACTACGCCCTGAGTTCGGCGCTCTGGGACGGGCTGGCCACCACCGCTCGTCGCGCGGTGGTCGGCTTCGCCGCCGCGGTGACAGTCGGGTTGCTGCTCGGCCTCGGCGTCTCCCGGTCGAAGATTCTCCGGGCCGCCATCGGCTCGATGATCACGGCGTTGCAGACGATGCCGTCGATTGCCTGGTTCCCCCTGGCCATCCTGCTGTTCCAGCTCAGCGAACAGGCGATCTTCTTCGTGGTGGTGCTCGGTGCGGCACCGTCCATCGCCAATGGGGTGATCCACGGCGTGGACTATGTTCCACCGTTACTGAAGCGAGCCGGTCGCAACCTGGGTGCCCAGGGGCTCAATCTCTACCGGTACGTGATCGCACCGGCCGCGCTGCCGGCGATCGTCGCCGGGCTCAAGCAGGGCTGGGCCTTCGCCTGGCGAAGCCTGATGGCCGGTGAACTGCTGGTGGTCATCGCATCTCGGACCTCGATCGGCGCCCAGCTCACCTACGCCCGTGACTTCTCGGACGCGGAGCGGCTGATGGCCATCATGATCGTCATCCTGGTTGTCGGTCTGGTCGTGGACGCCGCTTTCGGTGCCGCGGACAAGGCGATCCGGCGCCGCTGGGGCGTACTGGACCAGGCTGGTCAGTGACGTGTTCGTCTCCGCGCGCAGCGACTACGCGCTCCGGGCGATGCTCGCCGTCGCCGCCGCCGCCAGTGGTGGTGGCGACGGCGACAGGGGCGGCGAGTTGGTGAAGGCGGCCAGCTTGGCGGAGGTGCAGGACATCCCGCTCAGCTTCCTGCAGAGCATCCTGCTCGACCTGCGCCGGGCCGGTCTGCTGCACAGCCATCGCGGCGCCGACGGCGGGTACGCGCTGACCCGCCCACCCGACGAGATCACCGTCGGAGACGTGCTGCGCGCGGTCGGCGGCTCGCTCACCACCGTGCGTGGCCTGCCGGCCGAGCGGGCCGGATATCACGGGGTGGCCGCCGGGCTCACCGACGTCTGGCTGGCGGTGCACGGTGCGATCGCCACTGTGGTCGACAGCACCACCCTGGCCAACCTGCTCGCCCACGCCCCCACGACGAGATGAGCCCCGGCAACACGCCCCCGCTCCGCGATCTTGCACTTACTGTCCCGACATAATTGACTTTCCGATCCATATGCACCGCTGAAAGTGCAAGATCGACGCTGGGCGGGGGAGGGTGCCAAGGCGATGTGGTCGGGCCGGTGCCCCGCCGGCCCGACCACACCTCGTACCGATCCTGACCGGGCCTGCCCCTCCGCCGGCACCGGTAGGCCGGTCGCTGCTCAGCCCACGTGTGCGGTCGCCGTGCCGAGGCCCGGGTCGCCAGGACTGTGCAGCTCCACCAGACCGGCGGGAGCGTTACCCGCCGGGGTGGCATGCCAGGGAGCGAAGGCCGCAACCATGGCGAGCAACAACCCGGCGAGCGCGACCGCGACCACCAGGATCAGTTCACGCAGTGCGCCCGAGCCGGCTTCGCCCGCCATGGTCACCCCTCCCGTGCCGGGCCCCCCGCCCGACTTCCCCCGTCGGTCAGCCTCGACCACGAACGGCCGTGGCGCAGTCGGCCAGCCGACCCAGCAGAGGCTGATTACCGACTCAGCAGAGTGAGCCACCTGGCGAGGCCGGCTGACCGGTCGGGCCGCACGGACAGCCGACCGGCCCGGAACACCTCGCAGACAAAACCGACCCGCCCCGCCGAAGCGGGACGGGTCGGTCGACGCGCAGAAGATCAGACGGTACGCGGGCGACGCGGGCGACGGGACCGGCCCGACGCGCGGTGCGCCGGCCGGGCGCCACCATCGGTGGACGCGCCACCGGAGGTACGGGACCGAGAGGCCGGCGCCGGCGGAGCGACGATCGTCACCGGCACACCGGACGGCTCGCGGGCACCGGTCACCCGGGCCAGCGCTCCGTCACCCAGGCGCACCTGGACCGACTCGGGCCGGATACCGGCGGTGGCCATCAGCCGGGACACGTCACGGCGCTGCTCCGGCAGGACCAGGGTGACCACGGAACCGGACTCGCCGGCCCGGGCGGTACGGCCGCCCCGGTGCAGGTAGTCCTTCGCCTCGGTCGGCGGGTCCACGTTGACCACCATGTCCAGGCCGTCCACGTGGATGCCACGGGCCGCCACGTCGGTGGCGACCAGTGCGGTCACCTGACCGTTGCGGAACTGCTCCAGGATCCGGGTGCGCTGCGGCTGGGACTTGCCACCGTGCAGCGCGGCTGCGCGTACGCCCTTGGAGAGCAGCTGGCGGGCCAGCCGGTCGGCGCGGTGCTTGGTGCCCATGAACAGGATGGTGCGACCCTCACGGGCGGCGATCCGGGTCAGCGCATCGGGCTTGTCCAGCGCGTCGACGTGCAGCACGTGGTGGGTCATCGCGGTGACCGTCGCGGTGCCCGGGTCGACCGAGTGGGTGACCGGGTTGCTCAGGAAGCGGCGGACCAGCCGGTCCACGCCACCGTCCAGGGTGGCGGAGAAGAGCATCCGCTGCCCCTGCGGCGCGACCTGCTCCAGCAGCTTGGTGACCTGCGGCAGGAAGCCCATGTCGGCCATCTGGTCGGCCTCGTCCAGGACGGTGATCTCGACCTGGTCGAGCCGGGCATCGCCACGGTTGATCAGGTCGTGCAGCCGGCCGGGGGTGGCGACAACCACCTCGGCGCCGGCGCGCAGAGCGTCCGCCTGCCGCTGCAACGACAGACCGCCGACGACTGTGGCGCAGCGCAGCCCGACGGCACGGGCGTACGGGGAGAGTGCGGTGGTGACCTGCTGGGCCAGTTCGCGGGTCGGCACCAACACCAGGGCGAGCGGGCGACCCGGCCGGGCCTTACGGCCGGCGGTGCGGGACAGCAGCGGAAGCCCGAAAGCGAGGGTCTTGCCGGAGCCGGTACGACCCCGGCCCAGCACGTCCCGGCCGGCGAGCGAGTCGGGCAGCGTCGCCGTCTGGATCGGGAACGGCTCGGTGATGCCCTGCGCGGTCAGCGCGGTGAGCAGCGCCGGTGCCAGACCGGTATGAGCGAACGACGGAATAACTGTGGTCATGCGGAAGCCTTCCTCGACGCGGAACGTGTCGAGGGAGGGCGCCGAAGTCGGCGCTGTCAACCGGCGGCGCAAGGCAGCCAGGACTCACAAGCACGAACCGATTGGAGTACGGGCCGGCCCGCCGCCGGGCCGCCGCCTGCATGCGCAGGCGACAGCGGGGCGGGCCGGTCCCGTCACCGTCACACCCGGAGGGCGCAACAGGTAATGCTGGCCGATCCGAAGATCAGAGCGGGCGGATGTTCTCCGCCTGCGGGCCCTTCTGGCCCTGGGTCACCTCGAACTCGACCCGCTGGTTCTCGTCCAGGCTCCGGTAGCCGGAGGACTGGATCGCCGAGAAGTGGGCGAAGACGTCAGCGCCGCCGCCGTCCGGGGTGATGAAGCCGAAGCCCTTGTCAGCGTTGAACCACTTCACGGTGCCAATAGCCATGTGTTTCGTCTCCTTGACGGAACGTCGGACACGCACTTGTTGCGTGCCCGAAGAGGAGCGCTCCGCGCGGGGATGCGCGAATCGCCTGTCGCTTCTGGTCGCCCCGCCCGGAGAACTCCGGACACAACAAAGAGCGCCTGGGGCCACAATCCCGCCAGGCGCACACAGAGTCTCTGGTAACCAAAACTGCAACCCGGATAAGCTACCACAGCTCCCCCCGTCATGGTCAAGCTCGGGCGGAATCTTCGGGCAACTGGGCGATCATGGCCGTGAGGCCGGTCACATCCAGCAGATCGGCGGGCCGAACGGTCACTCCGTGGCGGACGTAGTGGAACGCCGCACCCACCCGTTCGACCGGCACGCCGGCCAACTCCGCCCAGGCCAGCCGGTACACGGCCAGCTGCACGGCGGCCACGTCGGCCGCCGGCCCGGTGGGCTGCGCGCCGGTCTTCCAGTCGACCACGTCGAACCGACCACCCGGCCGGGCGAAGACCGCGTCCATGCGGCCCCGCACCACCACGCCGGCGATCACCGTGGCGAACGGCACCTCCACCTCCACCGGTGACCGGTCGGCCCACTCGCTCGCCAGGAACCGCTCCTGAAGCTCGACGAGAGCCTCGTCGGGTGCGGCATCGGCGTCGGCCGCGCCGGGCAGCTCGTCCAGGTCCAACAGGCGGTCGGCGCCGAAGCGCTGCTCCAACCAGGCGTGGAAGGCGGTGCCTCGACGGGCGTACGGGTTGGGTTCGGCCGGCACCGGACGACGCAGCGTACGGGCCAGCGCCGCCGGATCGCGCCGCAGCGCGACCAGCTGGGTGACGCTCAGCGCACCGGGCAGCGCCACCTCGACCGCACCGGAGAGCCGGGTCAGCTCGGCGCGCTCCGCCAACAGCAGGTCCGCCTCGCGCTGCCAGCGCGCCACCTCCGGATCAACCTCCGGCTCGACCGGCTCGACCGGCTCGGCCGTCGAGCCGATCGGCGTGACCGGCCCGGCGAGCACCGGCCCGACCGGCCCGGGGAGCGCCGCCGCCGAACCGTCGGCCATCAGGCGACGCACCAGCCCGGCCGCCTCGGCCAACGCCGGCCGGCGACCGCCCAGCGGGTCGGCCGGCCACTCCGCACGGAGCACCACCTCGGCCGTGGGGTTCGTCGCGTCGGGAGTCGGCTCCGGCGCCCACGCGTCGATCAGGTGCCCCGGCCCGCCGTCGAGGCAGGCGTCGTACACCTCACGCAGGAAGACCGACGGACCTCGCGGCCGCTTCGTGCCCTCTCCCCACCAGTAACCGGAGCAGAGCAACAGCCGGCGCGGCCGGGTGACCGCCACATACGTCAGCCGGCGTTCCTCCCGCTCGTCGTGGGCCCGCCACGCGTCGGTGAAGTCGGTCACCGCCCGCGCCACGGCCCGCTGGTCCCCCGCCTCGTCGAGCGCCAACTCGGGCAGCCCGTCGGCGTCGCCGCGCAGCGGGAACGGCAGCACGCCCAGCCCACCCAGCCAGTGGTCGGAGTTGCGAACCGGCCCCGGCCACAGCCCACGACTGAGCCCGGCCACCGCCACGACGTCCCACTCCAGGCCCTTGGCGGCGTGCGCGGTGACCACCTGCACCGCGCCCTCCACCACCTCGACCTCGCCCGGCGCCAGACCGCGCTCCTCGTCCTCGGCGGCGGCCAGGTAGGACAGGAACCCGGACAGGGTCGCCCCGGGCGTCTCCCCGCTGAACCGGGCCGCCACGTCGCCGAGCGCGTCCAGATGACCCCGGGCCAGGCCCGCGTCGCCGGCGCCGTCCCGGCCGGCCCGCACCGCGACCTCCACGTCCAGGCCGATGGTCCGCTCGATGTCCGCAATCAGGTCCGGCAGCGCCTGATCCAGCCGGTAGCGCAGCAACGCCAGTTCCCGGCCGTACGCGCGCAGCCGCGCGAACCCCTCCGCCGAGTACGCCTGCGCCGGCCCGAGGTCGGCCAACGCCTCCACCAGGGTCGCCTCGTCCAACAGGTCTGGGCTGATCTCCGGGGCCTCGTCGGCGGCCACCTGTCGCCGGGCGTTCGCGATGGCCCGGGCCCGCCGGTGCAACGCCACCAGGTCACGTGGCCCGATCCGCCAACGGGCGCCGGTGAGCAACCGCAGCAGCGCGGCGCCATCGGTCGGGTCGGCGAGGACCCGCAGCGTGCAGACCACGTCGCGTACCTCGGGGGTGTCCAGCAGGCCGCCCAGCCCGACCACCTCGACCGGTAGGCCCCGCTCACGCAGCGCCGACTCGATCGCCGGGATCTGGCTGCGCACCCGGACCAGCACGGCGGTCGTCGGACGGCGGTCCACCGGGATGTGTTCCGGGGCCGCGCCCGGCATTCCGGCCGCCCCCCGCCAGGCGGCGAGCACGCTGTCGGCGATCCAGTCGGCCTCGTCGGCGTACGTGGGCAGCATCGCGCAGTGCACCGTGCCGCCGGCCGCGCCGCCCGGGCTGCGGTGCGGGATCGGGTCCCGGACGGTCAGCGCGGAGCGCAGCTCCGGCACCCGGGCACCCGCCGCCCGCAGCGGCGTGGAGAGCGCGTTCGCCACCCGGAGGATCTCCGGGCGGTTGCGCCAACTCGTGGTGAGCCCCAGCGCCGGCGCCGGCTCACCGTTGGCGCGGGCGAACTCGGTGGGGAACCGGTCCAGGGTGCCCGCGCTGGCCCCCCGCCAGCCGTAGATCGACTGGCACGGGTCGCCCACCGCGGTCACCGGGTGCCCGCCACCGAACAGCGCGTTGAGCAACACCACCTGGGCGTGGCTGGTGTCCTGGTACTCGTCGAGCAGCACCACCCGGAAGCGGTCCCGCTCGATCACGCCGACCCCCGGGTGGTCCCGGGCCACCCGGGCCGCCCGAGCGAGCTGGTCGGCGAAGTCCATCGCCTCGAAGTCCTCCTTGCGCCGGGCGTACGCCCGCACCAGCGGCAAGAGGCGCAACCGAGTCTGCTGGAGGGTGAGCGCCTTGCGCACGTCGGCGTACACCCGGCCCGGCCGGGACTGCACCTCGGCGAAGAACCGACCGGTCCAGGCGGCCAGGTCGTCCGGCGCGACCAGATGCTCGTCCAGCTCCCCGGCCAGCGCCAGCACCGCGTCGGTGATGGTGCTCGGCATCCGGTCCACCTCGGACATGTCGCCGTCGTAGTTGCGCACCAGCAGGTCGACCAACTGCCAGCGGGACGCCTCGGTGAGCAGCCGGGTGGACGGCTCGTAGCCGGCCCGCAGCCCGTGCTCGGTGACGATCCGCCCCGCGTACGAGTGGTAGGTGGAGACGGTGGGCTCACCCGCGAGCGGATCGCCCAGCGGGTCCCGTCCCTGCCGGCCGAGTCGGCGGATCAGCTGGTCGAGCCGGGTCCGTACCCGATGGGCCAGCTCGCCGGCCGCCTTGCGGGTGAAGGTCAGCCCGAGGATCTGCTCCGGCCGCACGTACGAGTTGGCCACCAGCCAGACCACCCGGGCGGCCATCGTCTCGGTCTTGCCCGACCCGGCACCCGCGACCACCAGCAGCGGCTCCACCGGGGCGGCGATGATCGCGGCCTGCTCCCGGGTGGGCGCCGGCAACCGCAGCAGCTTGGCCAGCTCCACAGGTGTGTACCGGGGGCCGGAGTCCGCGAGTCGGGGCGTCGGCGCGGGGCCCGCGCCGAACAGGGTGGGCTGACTCACCGTGCCGTCTCGGTTCCCAACATCGGCGCACTCCTCGCCCTCACGGGTGCCGTCCCAGGTCGCGACTGGGCTCGCAAGCTCACTCCTCGCCCTCACCCTTGCGTCGGACGGTGGGCGGCTCGACGACCTGGCGACCCTGCCCGGAGACCGGGCAGCTGGTGCGCACCGGGCAGACCCGGCACTTCGAGTTGGCCACCGCGGCGAACGTGGCGGCTGCCATCGTATCGGCGGTCCGCCGGACCAGCGCGGTCGCCCAACCGGCCGCCGGCCCCTCGCTCGCAGCGGGCTGATTCTGCTCCCTGGCGTCCTTGGCGGAGGTCCCGAGCTGCACCAGCGCGGCGCCCCCGGACTCGTCACCGAACTCGGCGAACGCCCCCGCCTCCACCGCCGCCTGGTAGGCGCCGAGCTGCGGGTGCTCCGCCAGGTCGGTGCCGGTGACAGCTGTGGACTTGCCGGTCTTCAGGTCGATCACCACGAGCCGCCCTGCCTCGTCGACCTCCAGCCGGTCTACCCGGCCGGTCAGGTCGATGGGCCGGTTCGGGTCGTCCAGGCGGACGGCGAACTCGTGCTCGATGGCGAGCAACCGGCGCGGATTGGTGGCGAGCCAGCGCAGCAGCTTGTCGACCATCGCCTCGGCGCGTTCCCGCTCCGGCCCGGCCATCCACCGGGCCGCCAGCTCGATCGCGTCGAACCGCGCGGCCACGTAGTCGAGCAGCGCGCCCCGGTCGGCGCTGGCGTCCTCGGCGAGCATCGCGGCGGCGTGCACCAGGTTGCCCACCCCCTGCGCGGTGCTGGTCGGGCCGCTGCCGCCGTGCCGTTCCAGCAGCCAGCGCAGGCTGCAGCGCAGCGCGCTCTCCATTGCCGACGGGGTGACCCGCACCGGGTCGCCGTCGTCGACCAGCGGCCGGTCGTCGGAGAGCACCCGCAACCCCCACCAGTCGTCGGGGTGCGCGCCGGGCACCCCGGCGGCGGCGAGCCGGGCCAGCTCGGCCGCCGCGGCGCGTCGCCGGGCCGCCGGAGCGGCCGGGTCGGTGATGGCGGTACGCAGTTCCGCGACCAACGCCGGCAGGGTGAGCGCCCGGGGTGGACGGGTCACCGGCAGTGCCCCGGGGCGGTCCGGCTCCTCGTCGCCGGTCTCGCCCACCGCAGCACCCCCGGAGCCGCGGGTGCCGCCGGAGCCCCCGGTGCCGCCGGAGGACGGCTCGGTACGGGGACCGGGCCGCGGGCCGGGCGCTGCCGGCAGGGCTGGCGGCGTGCTCGGCGGAGTCGGCGGCGGGCCGGGCGCCGTCGGTGGGGTCGGCGGTGTGCTCGGCGGGGTCGGTGGCGGTGTGCTCGGGCCCAGCTCGTGCAGGAACCGGCTGGGTTGCTCCTCGTGGTCGTCCCCGCCGACGGCGGCCGACGCCACGGCGCTGACCAGCAGCCGGTGCCGGGCCCGACTGATGGCGACGTGGAAGAGTCGACGCTCCTCGTCCAGCAACGCCGAGGTCTGACCCACCACGTTTGCCGCGGTCGCCCCGTCGACCGACCGGCCGGCCAGCACGTCGACCAGTCGCTCGGAGCCGAGCAGGCTGCCGCGCAGCCGCAGGTCCGGCCAGATGCCCTCCTGCACGCCGGCCACCGCGACCAGGTCCCATTCCAGGCCCTTCGCGGCGTGCGCGGTGAGCAGGCGTACCGCCGCACCCCGGTCGGCGGTCGGGGCGATGGTGTCGGCCGGCAGGTCCTGGGCGAGCACGTGGTCGAGGAAGACCTCGGTACGCGCGCCGGGCAGCCGGTCGGTGAACCGGGCCGCCGCGTCGAAGAGGACCAGCACAGCGTCCAGGTCGCGGTCGGCAGCCTCGGCCCGCCGACGCCGGGCCAGGTCGCCCTCGCCAGCCTCCGGGCGCCCCTGGTTGATCGCGCCGGCCCACCGCTCGGCGAGACCACTGGCGTGCCAGACGGCCCAGAGCACGTCCTCGGCGGTCGCACCCGGCCGGGCGGCGGCTTCCCGTGCGATGGCCAGCAGCCCGGCCACCGCCTGCGCCGGCTCCGCCCAGCGCCGTTCGATGCCGGCCAACTCCTCCGGATCCTGCAACGCCTCGACGATCAGATCCCCGGAGGGGCGCCGGTCTCCGCCGGCCAACGCGAGCGCGCGCAGGCCCTGCCGCAGCCGCCGCTCGGCCAGCGGGTCGGCCCCGCCGAGCGGCGAGTGCAGCAGCGCGACGGCCGCCTCCTCGTCGAGTCGTTCCGGCTCCAGCGCGCAGCGCAGCAGGAGCAGCAGCGGCGCGACCGCCGGTTGCAGGTGCAGGGGCAGATCCTCACCGTGCACCACTGTGGGTACGCCGGCGGCGTGCAGCGCCCGTCGCAGGGTGGGCAGCTGCAACGCGGTGGACCGCACCAGCACCGCCATCCGTGACCACGGCACGCCGTCGAGCAGGTGGGCCGAGCGCAGCGCGTGGGCCAGCCAGGCGGCCTCGCTGGTCGCCGAACGGAAGGTGTGCACCTCGACCACGCCGGGCGGCGCGTCCGGCAGGGGGTGCAGCCGGCGGTGCGCGGCCGGACCCCGCAGCCGGCGACCCAGCCGGGCGATCGCCGCGAGCAGACCCGGCCCGGCCCGGTACGACGTGGTCAGCAGCACCTGCGCGGCCGGCGCACCGGATGCCGTCCGGAACCGGTGCGGGAACGTCGCCACCCCGGCCGGGTCGGCACCCCGGAAGGCGTACGTGGAGGAATCCGGGTCGGCGAACGCGACGAGCGACTTGCCACCACCGGCGATGACCGAGAGCAGCTCCAGTTGGGCGGGGTCGGTGTCGGCCAGCTCGTCGAGATAGACGTACGCGAGCCGACGACGCTCGGCGGCCAGCAACTCCTCGTCGTCGCGCAGCAGCCCGGTGGCCGCCCGGACCAGCTCCGCCGGGTCGTACGCGATGGAACCCCGGTTGCTGACGTCGCGCAGCGCGAGCACGGCGACGTACTCCCGCAGGAAGCGGGCGGCGGCCGGCCAGTCGGCGCGGCCGAGCTTCTCACCCAGCCGGGCCAGGTCGATCGGGCCCACGCCGCGCTCCGCGGCGCGCATGAGCAGGTCGCGCAGTTGACCGGCGAACGCCCGGGTGCGCAGGGCAGGGCGCAGGTCGGTGGGCCAGCCGACCGGGTCGTCCTCGGGCTCCTCGCCCACCACGTCCAGCAGCTCACGGATGATCAGATCCTGCTCGGGGCCGGTGAGCAGCCGGGGCGACGGTTCGCCCCGCTCGGCGGCGGCCCGGCGGAGCAACCCGAAGGCGTACGCCGGGAAGGTGCGCACCAGCGGCTCACGCAGCACCCGGTGGCCGTCCTGCGCGATCCGGGCCTCGATGCGCTGTCGCAGCGCGGTGGCGCCTCGACGGCCGAAGGTCAGCACCAGGATCCGTTCGGGGTCGACCCCCTCGGCCACCCGGGCGGCGACCGCTTCGACCAGCGTGCTGGTCTTGCCGGTGCCCGGACCGCCGAGCACGAGCATCGGCCCGTCGGTGTGCCCGACCACCTCGGCCTGCACCGGATCGGCCCGCCAGCCGCCGCCGACGGCCAGCTCGGGCCCGGCCACGAGATCGGGCCCACCCGACGCGCCGACACCGCCCCCGGACGTGCCGCCGTTGGCGAGCCCGGAAGCGCTGTCAGGCGTCGTCCCGTCCCCCCGCGCCGGCCCGCCGGGCCGCCGCACCAACCGGTACGCCTGCATCAGCTCATCCCATCAGACCCATACGACACCCACCCACCCAAACCCAACCCCCCAACCCCCCACCCCACCCCACCCCATCCACTCCCGTCGATCATGAGGTTGGCGGCGCGACACGCCGACGGTCGCGTCGCCAACTCCATGATCACCGCGGCCTGGCCGGGGTGGGGGTGGGGGTGGGGGTGGGGGTGGTCAGGTTAGGTGGGATTCCAGGATGTTGAGGGCCTCGGTGACGGTGGTGGTGACCGTCAGGAGGTCGCGGCCGGCGGGCTTGAGGAAGGTCTGGTCGGCCAGCGCGTCGAGCCAGTCCAGCAGAGGGCGGTAGAACCCGTCGGTGTCGATCAGCACCATGGGTTTGCTGTGCAGGGCGAGGGTGGCGGTGGTCCAGACCTCGAACAACTCGTCCAGGGTGCCCAGGCCGCCGGGCAGGGTGAGGAAGGCATCCGACTTGTCGATCATCACGGTCTTGCGGCTGGCCATCGAGTCGGTGACCAGCAGCTCGTCCGAGGCCAGGTCGGCGACCTCCAGATCGACCAGTGACTGCGGGATCACGCCGACGGTGCGTCCACCGGCGGATCGGGCGCCGTCCGCCAGCGCGCCCATCATGCCGACGCAGCCACCGCCGCTGACCAGCGTGTGGCCGCGCCGAGCCAGCTCCGCGCCGGTCTCGGCGGCCAGGTCCAACCAGCGCTGATCGAGGGTACGAGAGGAGGCACAGAAGACGCAGATTGCCGCCATCAGTCGTGGTTCCGAGCCTGTTCGGCTGCGGCCTGCTGGTCTGCGCCGGTGCGCGCGACAGCCTCCTCGCGGACCGCCTCCTGCTCGGCGGAGAGCGCGGCCTCCGACTCGACGATGTACCGGATCGCCTCGTTGACGTCGTCGGTGAGGCAGATCAGGTCCAGGTCGACCGGCCCGATCTTGCCGGTGGCGGCCATCGTGTCGCGCAGCCAGTCCAGCAGGCCCTGCCAGTAGGCGACGCCCATGAGCACCACCGGGAACCGGGTGACCTTGCCGGTCTGCACCAGGGTGAGCGCCTCGAACAACTCGTCCATGGTGCCGAACCCGCCGGGCAGCACGACGAACGCCTGGGCGTACTTGACGAACATCGTCTTGCGGGCGAAGAAGTAGCGGAAGTCGATGGCCAGGTCGACCCAGTCGTTGATGCCCTGCTCGAACGGAAGCTCGATGCCGAGCCCCACGGAGAGCCCACCGGCCTCGCTGGCGCCCCGGTTGGCGGCCTCCATCACGCCGGGCCCACCTCCGGTGATCACCGCGTAGCCGGCTCGGGCCAGCGCACCGCCCAACTGCTCGGCCAACTGGCACTCGACGCTGTCCGGCGCGCTGCGCGCGGAGCCGAAGACGCTGACCGCGGACGGCACGTCGGCGAGGGTGTCGAAACCCTCGACGAACTCGGCGAGGATGCGCAGCGCGCGCCAGGCGTCCTTGGTCTTCCAGTCGCTCCGCCCCCGTGAATCCAGCAGTCGCTGGTCGGCGGTGCTGCTCGGGATCGCCCCTCTACGCAGGGTGACCGCACCGCGATGCCGCTCCTGTCCCGGACCGCGACCGGCCTCCCGCCCGTTGCTCTGACTCATGGGGCAACCGTAGTGGAGCAGCACCGCTCGGGTGCGCGGGGCGGGGACGCCGAGAAATTGTTCGGGATCATGGGCAACTATTCGGCGCTCCCGTACGTCTTACTATTCACATACCGGGTATGCCCCGGCGCGCGCCTTCGGGGGAGGAGACAGCGTGATCAGTAACAGCGAGATGATCCGGATCCGTCGCCAGATGCAGCGACGGATCCGAGACGTGGTGGCCGAACGCCGCCGCACCCGCCAGCAGAACCCAACCCCTACCTCCCCCACCCCATCCGGATCCGATCAAGAGGTTTGCGTCGCCGACAACGGGCCAGGCTGACGCAAACCTCTTGATCACCAGGGTCCCCGACGCGGGGCAGGTCAGGCCGGGGCCAGCCAGCGGTGCAGGGTTGCCGCGCCGTCGCGGATCTTGCTGATCTCGACGTGCTCGTCGGGGTGGTGAGCGAGGTTCGGGTCGCCCGGGCCGAAGTTCAGCGCGGGAATGCCCATCGCCGCGAACCGGGCCACGTCCGTCCAGCCCAGCTTGCCGATCGGCGCGGCGCCGACCGCCGCCAGGAACTCCTTCGCGGGGGCCGCGTCGAGCCCGGGCGCGGCACCGGCAGCCGTGTCGGTGACTGTCACCTCGAAGCCGGCGAACACCTCACGCAGGTGCGCCTCCGCCTCGGCCGGGGTGCGGTCCGGGGCGAACCGGTAGTTGACCTCGACCTCACAGAGGTCGGGAACCACGTTGCCGGCAACTCCACCGTTGATCCGCACCGCGTTCATGCCCTCGCGGTAGTCGCAGCCGTCGATGGTGACCCGGCGCGCCTCGTACGTCTGGAGCCTCCGCAGCACCTCACCGGCGGCGTGGATGGCGTTCACCCCGTGCCAGGAGCGCGCCGAGTGGGCGCGTACGCCGGTCGTGGTGACCACCGAGCGCATGGTGCCCTGGCAGCCCGCCTCGACGATGCCGTACGTCGGCTCCAGCAGCACCGCGAAGTCCGCCTGCAACCACTCCGGGAATGCCTGGGCGACGAGGTTGAGCCCGTTGTACCGGGACTCGATCTCCTCGGCCTCGTAGAAGAAGTACGTCACGTCGTAGCGCGGCTCGGGCAGCGTCACTGCCAGGTGCAGCGCGTACGCGGTGCCGGACTTCATGTCGGAGGTGCCGCAGCCGTACATCAGGTCGCCGCGCATGGTCGACGGAAAGTTGTTGTTCAACGGCACCGTGTCGAGGTGCCCGGCCAGCACGACACGCTGCGACCGACCGAGGTCGGTGCGCGCCATCACCGTGTTGCCGTGCCGGTGGGTGGTCAGGTGCGGTACGCCCCGCAGCACCTCTTCGACACAGTCGGCGATCGCCTTCTCGTTGAGGGAGACGGACTCTATGTCGACCAGAGCGCGGGTCAGCTGCACCGGATCGGCGAGGACCTCGGGGGTCAGCGGGTTCTCCATGGTTCGCACGGTACCTTCAGGTCTGTCAGCGCGAGGAGCGAGCCGAGGTCAGCCCGGCCGTGACCGAGAGGTGTAACAGTGACGTCCGCAGATTCCGCCTGGGGCATCGGCCTGGCTACGGTCACCGCAGACGAGCAGGTGCTCGATACCTGGTACCCGACCGGCAAGCTGGGCCTGGGCGAGCTGCCGCTGGTCGCCGGCGAGGACAAGGCGGACGTGCTCGACCTGCCGCCGGCCGCGCTCGGTGACCGGCCCCTGCCTGGTCTGCGTACCGTGCAGGTGGTGACCGTGATCGGCTCGTTGGACGACCCGATCAAGGACGCGTCCGACGCGTACCTCCGGTTGCACCTGCTCTCGCACCGCCTGGTGCGACCCAACCAGATCAACCTGGACGGCATCTTCGGCAAGCTGGCCAACGTGGCCTGGACGTCCGCCGGGCCGTGCCCGCCGGAGCGGGTGGACGAGCTGCGCGTGATCGAGCGGGCCGCCGGTCGGCACCTGGCGGTGTACGGGGTCGACAAGTTCCCCCGGATGACCGACTACGTGGTGCCCTCCGGTGTGCGGATCGCCGACGCCGACCGGGTCCGCCTCGGCGCGCACCTGGCCGCCGGCACCACAGTGATGCACGAGGGCTTCGTGAACTTCAACGCCGGCACCGTCGGCACCTCGATGGTCGAGGGGCGGATCGTGCAGGGCGTGCTGGTCGGCGACGGCTCCGACATCGGCGGCGGGGCCTCCATCATGGGCACCCTCTCCGGCGGCGGCACCGACAAGATCAGCATCGGTGAGCGGAGCCTGGTCGGCGCGAACGCCGGCGTCGGGATCTCCCTCGGCGACGACTGCGTGGTCGAGGCCGGCTGCTACATCACCGCCGCGTCGAAGATCACGCTTCCCGACGGCCGGGTGGTCAAGGCCCGGGAGCTGTCCGGCGTCGACGGCCTGCTGTTCTGGCGCAACTCGGTCACCGGCGGGCTGGAGGCCCGGCCGCGCACAGGGCGGGGCATCGAGCTGAACGCCGCCCTGCACGCCAACGACTGACGGCCCCGCCGGGTCCGCGGCGCTCGGCCGCGGACCCGGACGGGGTACGCCTCAGCGCAACCGGTACGCCTGGATGATCCGTTGGGTCACCGTGTTGCCGGCGGTGTCCCGGGCGGTGGCCCGCAGCGACACGTGGCCGGCACCGGCCGGATGCCGCAACAGGGCCGACCAGCCGTCGGCCGAGGTGCGGACCAGCTTCGCCTTGCCCCAGGTCTTCCCGCCGTCGTACGAGACGTCGACGGCGAGCTTCTTTACCCGGGTGGCCGGTGCGCCGGGCTGCCGCTGCACCCGTACCGGTACGACGAAGCCCTGACCGGCCGGAGCGCTGTTGTCGACCCGCAGCGGCGGCGCGAAGCGCACCGTCGACAGCGGGAGTCGGGCCGGCGTCTCACCGGCGACGTGCCTCGACCGGAAGGTCCAGGTGGATTCCACCTCGGTGCTCAGGTCGGTGAAGCTCCGCTTCGCCGACGTGACGAGCCGGTAGTCCGCCGCGCCCGGTGGCACTGCGAACTCTCCGGAGCCGGCGTACTCACTCTCACCGACCAGCTTGCCGTTGCGCCACAGCGTGGTGTGCTCGCTGTCGGTCAGCGAGGCGCCCGGGTGCCCGGCAGCGTCGCTGTGCATCGGCACGCCGACCAGGATGGTGTCGCCGACCCGGCTGACGCTCTGTTCCGGCCAGCGCGGTTTCGGGAAGGACGGTCCGTACGGGGCCTGGTTCCAGATCTCCTGGACTGTCCGCCCGGCACGGTACGCGGTGGGGACGGAGAAGAGCGCTGCCTTCGGGTTCAACCAGCTGTCCTCGTCCAGCGTCCCGAAGTAGACCTCGGATTCCCACTTCACATTCCTGGTGTTGTAGTACTCGACTCGCTGGCCGGGCACGACGGTGGGCAGGACCAGTGCGGAGCCGCCGACGTTGTACTCCAGCTCGGGGAGCACGATCCGCTCGGCCGCCAGGCCCGGGTCTCCACCACGGAACTGGTGCACGACCGTGGCCAGGTCCCGTCGGGCGTAGTCGCGGACGAACCCCGTTGGCATCCGGCCGGGAATCGCTTCGGCCAGCGCGTACAGGTACGGGCTGTTGGCCGTGTCAGGCGTGGTCCACTGGCTGCTGACGGTGGCGACGAACTTGTCGGCGGGGACCGGCTTGCCGAGCGCACCGCTGGTCAGACCGGTGAACGTTTCCGCCCAGAGCCCGACGCCGTACGCACTGCCGTCGTCGGCGGTGAAGTTACCGCTGAGGTCGATCAGTTGCGGGACGGCGGTCCGGTCCGGGATGGTCATCCGGACCGGCTTGGCCCGGCGGGCGTCCACGACGATCCGGGTGTCCCGCTCGACGGTCACCTCGGGCTGCATCAACATGGACAATCCGGGCTGCTCATCCTCCGGACCGGGCTCGAAGACGAGGCCGCTCAGGCCGTAGTGCCCCCTGGGCACCCGCACGGTGGCCACCCCGTCCGAACTGACGAGGTCCCAGCTGCCAAAGGTCTCCATCCCCACCAGCGCGGTCCAGTGGTCCGCGGTGCGCGCGCCAGCGCGGTTCAGGTGCTCCACGGTGAGCGTGTAGCTCTCCACCTCCCGGTGCACGGCCAGCGGAGTGACAGCAACCGCCGCCCCGGATCGGGCCACGATCCGTCCGGTCCAGTAACCGTCGGCGTCGCCGAGCCGGGTGTCCGTGGTGACGGTCGTGGCGGCCGTGCCGCCCGCCGGCACCGTGAGTTGGTTGGCGCCCAGCTGGAACAGGCCGGCCGGTAGCGCCCGACCGCCGGGGCCGGCGCCCTCGATGCCGAGGTCCACGGTGACCGGCGCCGGACCGTCGTTGCGCCAGGTCACCGTGCGGGTGATCGGGGCGTCGTCGCCGTGCGGCCAGAGCGTACGTCCGAACGAGACGCTCACCGGGTCGGTGGTGAGCTGTTGGGTGATCGCGTGTGCGACGTCGACCCGCCCGGCTCCCTGCTGGTAGGCGGTCTGGTCCGGGTGTGGCTTGGCGGCTGCCATCAGGGTGGCCTTGAGCCGGTCGGCCCGCCATCCCGGGTGCTGCTGGGCCAGCAGCGCGGCCGACCCGGCGACGTGCGGGGTGGCCATCGAGGTGCCCGAGAGGGTGACATAGCGGTCCCCCACCGGATCGCCGATGAAGCCGTTGGCGGACCGTGCTGCGACGATGTCGACGCCGGGCGCGGTGATGTCCGGCTTCAGCGCATCGTCGCCGACTCGCGGGCCTCGGCTGGAAAAGTCGGCCAGTTCGTCGTCGCGGTCCACCGCGCCAACTGCGAGCCCGGCGTCGGCGCTGGCCGGTGAGCCGACCGAGCCGTCCGAGCCGTCGTTGCCGGCGGCGAGGACGAACAGCGTGCCGGTCTGCGCGGTCAGGGTCTGCACCGCCTCCTCCAGCGGATCGACCTCCGGGGTGTCCCAGCCGCCGAGGCTCATGTTGATCACTGCGGCCTTCTTCTCCACAGCGGCCCACTGCATGCCGGCGAGGATCGCCGAGTCGGGGCAGCCCGTGTCCTCACAGACCTTGCCGTCCAGCAGCGTCGCGTCCGGCGCCACACCCCGGTACTTGCCGCCGGAGGCCGCGCCGGTGCCCGCGATGGTCGAGGCCACGTGGGTGCCGTGGCCGACCGTGTCCCGAGCGTCGGCGACCTCGGTGAAGTTGCGCGCCTCGGCCACCTTGCCGGCCAGGTCCGGGTGGGTGGCGTCGACGCCGGTGTCCAGCACCGCGACGGACACGCCCGTACCGGTGAACCCGGCCGCCCAGGCGGTGGGCGCGCCGATCTGCGGCACGCTGTGGTCGAGGGTCACCCGTCGACGGCCGTCCAGCCAGATCCGCTCGACGCCCCCCGCCGCGTCGAGCCGGGCCCCAGCGGGACCGGTGGCGACCTTCTCCCAGACCGCGCCCAGGGAGGACTTGTCGCTGTTCAGGGCGGCACCGCGAATCACCGGCAGGTCGCGGGTCAGCCGCGTGCCGGGCAGAGCGGCCGAGGCGCGCCGCGCGGTACCCGTCGAGCCGTACGACACCAGCAGCGGCAGGGTGTTGCGGTGGGCGTCGTCGTAACCCGCCTCGACCAGCCCAGTGACGTCGAAGAGTCGCCGGTCCACCCGGCCGGAGCGCAGCAACGGCACCGCGTCCGTCGGCGTCACGGTGAGGCGTCCGCGCTCGCGCTGGACCAGGAACGGCACGTCCTCGCGGCCGGCGCCGGGCCGGACCGAGGCGCCGGACGCGGTGACGGTGACCCGGTCACCGGTGATCAGCGTGACCGTGGTCGAGCGGTTGACGGTGGGTCCACCCGGAGCGGACTGTTGGCCGGTGCCGCCCGGCGGGGCGGGCACGGCGGCCGTGGCTGAGGCGGGAGCCGGCGCGGAAAGCGCCAGCGCTAACACGAGGCCGAGAGCGGCCAACTTTCTTCCCTGGTGCAACGGATCCTCCTGGTCAAGCGTCTTGATGGATCGAGTCACATTGACAACCCAGAATTGCATACCGAGTATGCACAATGAAGGCCGAAAAATGACGGACCGGCCACGAGGCGACGAACCGGGCCGGCATGATCGGGCGGTGACCTCCATGAAGGACAAGATGCTCGCCGGCGAGCCATACATCGCCGACGATCCCGAGATCGTCGCCGATCTGGACCGGGCCGCCCGGCTGATGGAGCGCTTCAACACCAGTCCCGCGGCCGATCCGCAGGCCCGGATCGCGGCACTGCGTGAGCTCATCGGCGAGCTGGGCGAGGACACCTGGATCCGACCACCGTTCTACTGCGACTACGGCTGGCAGATCCGGATCGGCCCGCGCAGCTTCGTCAACTACAACGCGGTCTTCCTCGACGTCGCCCGGATCACCCTCGGCGCGGACGTCCAGGTCGGCCCGAACGTGCAGCTACTCACCCCGACGCATCCGGTCGAGCCCGGCCCACGGCGGGACAAGTGGGAGGCGGCCAAGCCGATCACCATTGGCGACAACGTGTGGCTCGGCGGTGGCGCGATCGTGCTGGCCGGCGTGACGATCGGCGCGGACACCGTCGTCGGCGCGGGTGCGGTGGTCACCCGGGACCTGCCCGCCAACGTGGTGGCCGTCGGCAATCCGGCCCGGCCGGTCCGCGAACTCGGCTAGACCGTCGGCGGATCCGACAGGCGGACGACCAGGTCGGCCCGGTCGGCGGTGGGGGTGATCAGGGCGGCGTTCGACTCGTCGCTGCCCAGCGCCCACGCCCGCGCCTGCTCCGGCGACCGACCGAACGCCTCGTGCCGGGCGGTCAGCCGGCGGTGCCGCACCTCGGCGTCCAGGTCGAGAAACCACGCCTCGTGCAACAGCGATCGGATCTCCTGCCAGGGGAAATCCGACGACAGCAGGTAGTTGCCCTCGGTCACCACCAACCGGACCGACGGCGGCACCTCGATCGCGCCGGCCACCGGCTCCTCCAGCTCCCGGCGGAACTCCGGCGCGTAGACCGACGTCGGCTCCAACCGGTGCAGCCGGCGCAGCAGCGAGACATACCCGTTGGCGTCGAAGGTGTCCACGGCGCCCTTGCGGTCGGCGCGGCCCAGGCGAACCAGTTGCGACTGCGCCAGGTGAAAGCCGTCCATCGGCACCAGGCAGGCGGCCGACCCGACCCCGGCGACGATCCGCTCCGCCAGGGTGGACTTCCCGGCGCCCGGTGCGCCGGCGATGCCGAGCAGTTGTCGCGGGCCGGCCTCGGCGAGCACCAACGCCCGCGCCACCAACTCGTCGACGGACAGCACCCGGGCCGGCGGCATCAGCCCAGGACCGGGTCGCTGATGGTGAACCGCGCCTGCACCGCCGCCTGCACGGTCTGCGGCTGCGGGTCCAGCTCAAGCTCCGGCGGTCCGCCGCCCGCGCCACCGCCCCCGCCGAAGGCCGCACGGGCGAACATCGGCCGGTCGGCAGGGCCCGCATCGGCCAGCTCGATCAACGAGGTGACCCGGGCGCCCAGCGCCTCCGCGTACTCCCGGGCTCGCAGCAGCGCGTCGTTGATCGCAGCGTGGCGGGCCGCACGATGTGCGGGGCTGTCCGGACGAAGCTCCCACCACGGGCCGGCCACCTCGACCTGGTCCTGGTCGGCGAGCCGGAGCATCAGCTCACCCAGCGCGGTGAAGTCGGTGACCGTGACGGTGGTGGTGACACTGCCGTGCCAGGCGACCACCCGCTCACCCGAGCGTCGGGTCTCCGGCCGCACCCGCAGGTCGCCGGTCTCCCGCCGCGCCACCGCCGGCCCGGAGCCGTCCAGCAGCACGCGGACCGCCGCGGCCCGCTCGGCCAACCGGGTCAGCGTCGCCTCCCGGTCCCGGTCACGGGCCGTCGCGGTGACCGCGAACCGGGCCAGCTCGGGAGGCACCTCCCGGTACGCCTCGCCGCGCACCTGCACCACCGGACCGTCCACCGCCATGCCCCTCAGCCTAGTCAGCGACGGGGCGCCGCGCCGCGTAGGAGACAGTGTCCGCGTCGACGTGCAGGCCGGTCAGGTAGCCGCCGGCCACCCCCAGCTCGCACAACCAGGACACCTCTGCGGCGTGGTCACCAGCGGCCGGGAACTGCCGGTCGTACGCGTCGAACCGCCGGTCGCGCAGCGCCACGCGAGAAGCCCGCGCCTCGTCGTAGCGTGCGGTGAGCGCCGGCGCGTCCTCGGCGCGCAGCGCGGCGGTCAGGTCGTCCAGGAACGCGGTGACCTCGGCCAGCTCACGCAGCACCCGGTCCCGGTTGCCGAGCAGCATGTTGGCGGTCCGATCGGCCGGGGTTCCGGCGACCCGGGTGCCGTCGGAGAAGCTGCCGGCGGCGAGCGCGAGGATCGCGTCGCGCAGCGGTGCGCGTTGCACGGCGCCGGCCAGCGCGCCGGCGAGCAGGTGCGGCACGTGTGAGGCGAGCGCGGCAGCCGAGTCGTGCTCCGTGGCCGACATCGGCACCACCCGGGCCTCGAAGACCTCCACAAGCAGCTCGGCCAGCCAACGGAACGCGGGGGTGGCCGGCCCGGGGGCCGGACAGAGCACCCAGGCCGCGCCGGTGAGCAGGTCCGGTTGCGCGGCCGTCAGGCCCGCCCGGTCGGTGCCCGCCATCGGGTGGCCGGGCACGAACCGGTGCGTCAGCCCCTGCGCGGCGGCGAACGCCCCCACCTGCTCCTTGGTGCTACCGACGTCGGTCAGCACGCAACGCTCACCGGTCATCGCCGCCACCTCGACCAGCGTCGCCGGCAGGGTGGGCAACGGCCCGCACAGGAAGACCACGTCCCGGTCGGTCACCGCCTCGACCAGGCGGTCCGGCGCGGGTACGCCCACCCGGCGGGTCTCCCGCCGGGTGGCCTCGTCCGGGTCCCACCCGACCACGTCGATGCCGGCGGCGACCATCCGGAGCAGCACCGAGCCACCGATCAGGCCGGTGCCGACAACCGCCGCCCGCACCCGCGCACCTGGCCTGCCCACCATGCTCGACCGCCCGGAGCCGCGATCAGGCGAGACGTGCCGCGACGCCGGCGATGTGCTCGTCGGACTCGGTCAGGGCGACCCGGACATGCTGCCCGGCCGTTGGGCCGTAGAAGGCGCCGGCGGCGACCAGGATGCCGCGGCGGGCCAGCCAGTCGACCGTCTGCCAGCAGTCCTCACCCCTGGTCAGCCAGAGGTACAGGCCCGCCTCGGAGTGCTCGACGGTGAACCCGGCACCGGTGAACGCCGCAGCGAGCACCTCCCGCCGGGCGCGGTAACGCTCCCGCTGCTCCTCGGCGTGTCGCTCGTCCTCCAGCGCGGCCACCATGGCCGCCTGCACCGGCGCGGGCACGATCATGCCGGCGTGCTTGCGGACCTTGAGCAACTCGGCGACGAGCGCCGGGTCGCCGGCCACGAAGCCGGCCCGGTAGCCGGCGAGGTTGGACCGCTTGGAGAGCGAGTGCACGGCCAGCACCCCGGCGTAGCTACCCCCACTGACCTGCGGAGACAGCACCGAAATCGGCTCGGCCGACCAGCCCAGGGGCAGGTAACACTCGTCGCTCGCGACCACCGCGCCACGTTCCCGGGCCCAGTCGACCACCTTGCGCAGGTGCGCGGCGGGCAACACCCGGCCGGTCGGGTTGCCGGGCGAGTTGACCCAGACCAACCGGACCCGCGGGGTCGGCCCGAGCGAGGTGAGCGAGTCGGTGCGGACGACGGTGGCGCCGGCCAGCCGAGCGCCATCCTCGTAGGTGGGGTACGCGATCGACGGCACCACCACCACGTCACCCGGGCCGATGCCGAGCAGCGTGGGCAGCCAGGCCACCAGCTCCTTCGAGCCGATGGTCGGCAGCACACCGAGACCGTCGACGCCGGCGCCACAGGCTCGGGACACCCACGCCGCGATCGCGGCCCGCAGCGCCGGCGTGCCGGCGGTCAGCGGGTAACCGGGAGCATCGGACGCGTCAGCCAGCGCCCGCCGGATCACCTCGGGCACCGGGTCGACCGGCGTGCCCATGGAGAGGTTGATCAGGCCCTCCGGATGCGCCGCGGCCAGCGTGGCCGCGGCGTCCAGGGTGTCCCAGGTGAACTCGGGCAGCCGCGACGAGACCGGCGCGGGCCGGTTCAGTGGCCCTCGCCGCGCGGCGGCTGCGCGGCGACGAAGGTGGCGTCCTTCTCCACCTTGCCGACCTTCGAGGCACCACCGGGCGAGCCCAGGTCCTCGAAGAACTCGTAGTTCGCGCCGGTGTAGTCCTTCCACTGCTCCGGGACGTCATCCTCGTAGAAGATCGCCTCCACGGGGCAGACGGGCTCACAGGCACCACAGTCGACGCACTCGTCGGGGTGGATGTAGAGCATCCGGTTGCCCTCGTAAATGCAGTCGACCGGGCATTCCTCGATGCATGCCTTGTCGAGCACATCTACGCACGGCTCGGCGATGATGTAGGTCACCGGTCTTCTCCTCCGCAAGACTCGCCGCGATCTCCCGCGACGGTAAGAGCCTAGTATCTCGCCGGGGAGGGGGTCGATCGTGCTCCGACAGCAGGATGTGGGACACCGGATCGTGGTCCGCCGGATTGTGGGGATTCGCGAGGGCCGCCCGCAATTTTCCGATGCCCTCGGCGAGCTGGTCGAGCTGAGCGAGACTCATCTCACGCTGGCCACCGCCCAGGGGCCGCTTCGGGTCCCGGTGGCGCAGGTCCACCGCGCCAAGCGCGTTCCGCCGACCCGTCGGCCGACCGCCTCGGCGGTCGTGGCGCTGGAGCGGGCCGCCGACGAAGCCTGGCCGGCACCGACCAGAGGCCGACTCGGCGACTGGCTGCTCCGGTCGGCCGAGGGCTGGACCGGGCGCGCCAACTCGGCGCTGCCGATCGGCGACCCGGACCGACCACTGGCCGCGGCGGTCGACGCGGTGGAGCGCTGGTACGCCGAGCGGGGGCAACCCGCGTTGATCAACACGCCGCTGCCCCTCGCCGCACCGGTCGGCGCCGAACTGGACACCCGCGGCTGGGGCACCCGCCCGCCGACGCTGGTGCAGACCGCGCCGCTGCCCCTGCCTGCGTCAACGCCCGCCGGCGGCCAGGCCGACGGGTGGAGCAGTGCCGTCGTCGAGCTGGCCCGCGCGCCCAGCGACGAGTGGCTGGCCATCGCCGCCGGCCGCAAGGGCGGCCTGCCGGACGCCGCCCGGCACGTCCTCACCGCCGTGGACCAGGTCCGCTTCGCCCACGTGTACGCCGAGGGCACCCTGGTGGCCGTCGGCCGCGGCACGGTGACCGGCCAGGGGCGCTGGTTGGGCCTCAGCCTGATCGAGGTCCTACCAGCGGCCCGCCGCCAAGGGTTGGCCCGCCGCGTGATCCACGAACTGGCCGGCTGGGGAGTGTCGGGCGGTGCGACGCACGCGTTCCTCCAGGTCGAGCAGCGCAACACGGCGGCGGTCGCGCTCTACCAGCGGCTCGGCCTCGTCACCCACCACACGTACCTGACCCGGGTCGCCCCGAACTGACCTCGACCGCCGCCGGGCGCGGCGGCGGCCCGGCGCGGCGGCGGCCCGGCACGGCGGCAGCCCAGCACGGCGGCAGCCCAGCACGGCGGCAGCCCAGCACGGCGGCAGCCCAGCACGGCGGCAGCCCAGCACGGCGGCAGCCCGGCGCTTGATCCACTCGGCTTTCAGGAAGTCGCGGCATCCGGACGCCCGGGACCCCCCGACTTCAAGGAAACCGAGTCGATCAAGCTGCGTTCGGGCGGCCGCACAACGGCCCGGGACGGCGGGCCCGGACGGCGGCCCCGGACGGCGGCCCCGGACGGGCGGCCCCGGACGGGCGGCCCCGGACGGGCGGCCCCGGACGGGCGGCCGCAACGTCGGGACGGCCGAGCGGGGCGGTGATCAGCGGCGGACGACTCGGCGGGGCTTCGCGGCCTTGACCTCGGTGTACCGCTTGAGCTGCTGAGAGCGGTAGTCACGGCCGAGCGCGGTGAGCACCAGGTAGCCGATCAGCAACCCGGCGCCGGTGGCGAGCAGGTAGAGCCAGATCTGGGCGAAGAACGTCGCCGCGCCGCCGGCGAACGGGTTGTGACCGACCAACAGTGGCCCGACCAGCACTGTCAGCAGCATCGCCACCGGCACCACGAGAGCCATGTCGGCCGCCCAGCCGGCCAGCGGCCGGCGTCGGCCCCAGCGGAAGGCGACCACGGCGAGGATCAGGCCGATCACCGTGAACATCGCCAGCGACACCCGGTCGGCGGCGGTGTCGTCACCGTCGAAGCCGAACCGGGTGATCAGTCGGGCGACCACGTTGACCGCGAACAGTGCTGCTACGAGCACCCCGAGGTCACGCCACCGCTTGTCCATCGCCGGACCCTCCTGCCGTACGCCCCTTCGCGGGGTTCGCATCCATGGCAGGAATATTTACCACCCTTACCTGGGAGACGTCATCAGTCGGCAGCACCCCGAAAGCAGCCGAGCGTCAGCCACCGAGCAGGGGCGGCTGCGGGGCGAGGATCTGCCGGAAGCCCATCACCGCGAAGGTCATCGCGCCGGCCACGATCATGGCCAGCCCGACCCAGTTGTCTCCGGCCAGCAACAGGTCGCCCTCGTTGGTCCGGATGGCGGCGACCGCCATCAGCGCGAACCACGGCACCGCCGGCAGCGCCACGGCCCAGCGCCGGCCGACCGCCTCGTACGCGAACCAGCTCAGCACGATGTTGGCGCCGATGGCGAGGAGCACCGACACGCCGACCAGTTGCCCGCCGACGCGGAGCGTGGCGAGCAGCAGCTCCAGTACGCCGGTCAGCACACCGGCGAGGACCACGACGATCCCACCGACCAGCCGGACGCCCAGGTCCAGCAGTCGCGGCGGTGGCCCCGCCGGGGGCGGGGCTTCCTGGTTCTCCACTACCGTCATCGGTGCGGCCGGCAGGCTCACCGGAGACCCGCCGCCGCGACCGGTGACCGGTCCGGGGCGGTCTCCGCGGGCAGGCCGGCGAAGAGGTCGTCCTCCCAGCCGTACGGCCCGGCGCCCGGGCCCTTCTCACCGACCGCGAGGGTGAAGAACTCCACGCCCATGAACTCGCCACCGAAGTTGCCGGCGATCGAGTAGAGCCACGAGTTGGCCGGGATCTGGGTGGCGTGCGCCCGCATCGCGGCCTCCTTGGCCGTGTGCTGGTCGGTGCCGTCGATCCGGGCGGCGATCTGGGCGTCCGGGGTGCCGAAGGGCAGGTCGGCGATGTTCTCGATGCCGCCGAACGGGTTGTCGGACGACTCGGCGAAATGCGTCATGCCAGCCTCCAGGACGCTGAGCGGCATGGCCGTCCAGTAGACCTTGAGCGGGGCGCAGCCCTCGGCGCTGGCCAGCTCGACGGCGCGCATGGCCACCCGGTGCGCCTGGATGTGGTCGGGGTGCCCGTAGAAGCCGTTCGGGTCGTACGTGACGAGCACCTGCGGGCGTACCTCTCGCATGATCTCCACGAGGTGCCCGGCGGCCTCGTCGAGGTCGGCCTGCCAGAAGGCCCGGGGGTGCTCGTTGGTCGCGAGCCCCATCATTCCGGAGTCGCGGTAGCGGCCGGCGCCGCCGAGGAAACGGTGGTCGCTGACGCCGAGCGCGGCGCACGCGGCGGCCAGCTCGGCAACGCGGTACCCGCCGAGCTGGTCGGCCTCGGCGGCGGCGAGCTGCGCCAGCGCGGGCACGTGGATCTCGCCCTCTTCGCCGAGCGTGCAGGTCACCAGCGTGACGTGCGCGCCGTCTGCGGCGTAGTGGGCCATCGTCGAGCCGGTGCCGATCGACTCGTCGTCGGGGTGCGCGTGGACCAGCAGCAGGCGGCGGTCGGGCAGCATCGTCACGACGGTCACTCTAACTGGCGGTTCTCCCCCGGCCGACGCTGACGCGTCCGCCCAGGTCGGCCACATCACCCCCGCTCCCGCTCTACGATTTGGCGTGTGGACTTTCCGGAGCTGGCCGCCCGCACCCGCCGGTTCAGCCACGGCGCGCCACGCGCTGTCTCGGTGGCTGAGGACGGCTCCCGGGTGATCTTCCTGCGCTCCGCCGGCCCGGAGGATCCGGCGGACGCGCTCTGGTTGCTGGACGTGGGCACCGGCGAGGAGCGGCTGGTCGCCGATCCGGCGACCCTGCTGGGCGAGAGCGGGGACGTCCGCTCCCTCTCCCCCGGCGAACGTGCGCTACGCGAGCGGCTGCGGCTCAGCGCCGCCGGCATCGGCTCGTACGCGTTGGACGCGGCCGGCCGGGTTGCGGTGTTCGCGCTGGCCGGGCGGTTGTTCCGGGCCGATCTGGTGCACGGCGACGTGGTGGAGGTGGCGGCCGTCGGCCCGGTGCTCGACCCACGTCCGGACCCGACCGGGCAGCGGCTGTCGTACGTGACGGACGCGGCCGAGGGTGTGCGCCGGGGTGAGCTGCGGGTGATCGACCCCGACGGCACCGACACCCTGCTGGCGGGCGAGGACGCCGGGGTGAGCTGGGGGTTGGCCGAGCACATCGCAGCGGAGGAGTTCGGCCGGTTCCGGGGGTACTGGTGGGCGCCCGACGGCCGCTCGGTGCTCGCCGCCCGGGTCGACGAGTCCCGCCTGGAGCGGTGGCACCTGCACGACCCGGCCGAGCCGGCGAGCCCCCCGACCGCCGTCGCGTACCCCCGGGCCGGTGGCCCGAACGCGGAGGTCAGCCTGCACCTGCTGGACCTGGACGACGGCTGGGTCGACGTGCACTGGGATCGGGAGACCTACCCGTACCTGACCGGGGTCAGCTGGGGTGAGGGCAGTCCGTTGATCACCGTGCTGCGCCGCTCGCAGCAGCACGGGCTGGTGCTGGCGGTGGACCCGCGCACGGGCGAGACGCAGGTGCACGCCGAGCTGGCCGATCCGCGCTGGGTAGAGCCGATCGCCGGCACCCCCGCGCACCTGCCGGACGGCCGGGTGCTGGTCGGTGGGGAGCTGGCCCACGACGGGTACGACGCCCGGTGCCTGTTCGCGGACGGCACCCTGCTCACCCCACCGTCGCTGTACGTACGACGGGTGGTGGGTCGGCTGCCGGCCGCCGCCGGCCCGGCCGACCTGCTGGTGGAGGCGAGCGACGGCGAACCGAGCGAGCGGCACCTGTTCCGGGTCCGCACCACCATCGGCGGTGGGGTGGACGCGCGTCGGCTCACCACCGACTCCGGCTGGTACACCGCCGCTGTGGGCGGGGACGTGCTGGCCGTCGGCGTCGCGTCGCTGGATCACGCCGGGGTGCGCTGGACGGTGCGCCGCGGCGATCAGGAGATCGCCGAGTTGCGCTCGTTCGCCGCCGCCCCGCCGTACTCTCCGTTGCCGATGCTGGAACGGGTGACTGACCGGCGGCTGCCGGCGGCGGTGCTCTACCCGGACAACCACGTGACGGGCCGGCGGCTGCCGGTGCTGCTGGACATCTACGGCGGCCCGGGGCATCAGGAGGTCGTGGCGGCGCGGGCCGCGTGGTTGGAACGGCAGTGGTGGGCAGACGCCGGGTTCGCGGTGGTCACCATCGACAACCGGGGTACGCCGGGCGTGGCGCCGTCGTTCGAGAAGGCGATCCACCGGCGGGTCGCCGACGTGATCCTGACCGACCAGATCGACGCGCTGACCGCGCTCGCCGGCAAGCACCCGGACCTGGACCTGGGGCGGGTGGGGGTGCGCGGCTGGTCGTTCGGCGGGTGGCTGGCCGGCTTGGCGGTGCTGCGCCACCCGGAGCTGTTCCGGTGCGGCATCGCGGGTGCCCCGGTGACCGACTGGGCGCTGTACGACACCGCGTACACCGAGCGTTATCTGGGGTTGCCGGAAGACGGCCAGGACATCTACGCGCACCATTCGCTCGTCGAGTTGGCCGCCGAGCCGGTCACGAGCCCGGACCAGGCCCGCCCGTTGCTGCTGGTGCACGGCATGGCCGACGACAACGTGGTGGCCGCGCACACACTCCGGCTCTCGGCCGCCCTGCTGAGCACCGGCCGACCGCACGCCGTGCTGCCGCTGACCGGGGCTACGCACATGGCCGCGAACGGCACCGCCGAGCGGCTGCTCCCCCTGGAACTGGAGTTCCTCCGCACCCACCTGCTGTAAGCAGCGTTAGGAGTCAGTTCGGCACGCCGAGCCCTTTACCGAAAGGGCTCCAGGATTGGATGCACGCTCCCAAGATCGTGCTCGATCCAGGATCAAGTGGCATCCCCAGCGTCACATAGCCACTCGATCCTGGATCGAGCGTGAGCTTGGGCGAGGCGAGTGGCAAGCACTCAAAGAGTCGATCGGGCGTGCAGAACAGGGCGGCGCCCGGGACGGCTTGACGCTCAGCGATGGTCCCCTGTCAACGATGGTCTTCCATGGCATCGCCGCTCAAGCGTTGGTGCTGCCGCGCCCCGTCATGCCGTAGCACCTGGCCCGCGCCGGCAAGCTGACGATCACCAACGCTCCACGAGGTGTTCCCGGCCCTGTGGCGGATCGTACGGTTCCGGCCAGTAGTCGATGATCTTGCTGATCAGCCCATGCTCGGACATCTCAAGCCAGACGCACGCGTCCTGCTGCTCCACGCCGACGCGAACGTCGAGCACCAGCGCAGCGAGACGGCCATCGGCGATCACCCGTCGCGGCCGAAGGTGCCAGTCTCCGGGATACTCGGTGTTGAACCGCAGGAACGCGTCCTTGCCGCGAATGCGCTCCCGAGTCTGCGGCATCTCGTAGACCACATCATCGGTGAGCAGAGCGGCCAACCCAGACCAGTCGCGGCGCTCCAGAAGATCAACGTAGGCGTGGGCGGTCTGCCGGGCCATCAAGGTGTCGTCCACGGCGCGGACCCTAGCCCCCGCCAGCGACAATCTGGCAAGCCGGCGGTGTATCAACGGCCCTGCCCGGCCGATCTCCGGCGACGCCACCGCCGTGGCCGTGGCCGTGGCCGTGGCCGTGGCCGTGGCCGTGGCCGTGGCCGTGGCCGTGGCCGTGAATCTTGGCCGTGGCCGTGAATCTTGGACAGTTTCCGTCATCGTGAAACGGAAACTGTCCAAGATCTCTTGTTCGCACGGCGGCAAGCCGCGGTGATCTTCGCAGCCCACACCAGCAACTCCGGGCGGACACGTTGCGGCGAACTCTTACGTAATCGATGTCGCTGGTTTCAGGGGCGTGCGTCGTATCGTCCCCGGGCTTCGAAGACGCGGTCCATGTGCGACTCGGCCCAGTCCTTGATCGCGATCATGACCGGGAACAGTTCATGGCCGAGCGGGGTGAGCTCGTAGTCGACACGGACCGGCACCGAGGCAGTGACGGTGCGGGTGACCAGGCCGTCGCGCTCCAGGGTGCGCAGGGTCTGGGTGAGCATCTTCTGGCTGACGCCGGCGATGCGCTGGGCGAGCTCGCCGTGCCGCTGCGGGCCGTTGACGAGCGCGGGGATCACCAGGGCGACCCACTTGTCGGTGAGTCTGCTCAGCAGCTCGCGGGTCGGGCACTGTTCAAGGAACGCGTCGTAGTCACGTTTTGCCTGTTCGCGGCGTTGCGCTGCGGTCGACGTCGCCATCTTTCCTCCCTTGGTGCCCTAGGCACTTTAAGGTACCTACTTTCTCACAGTGCTGACGATTCGTACGGTCGTGGTGAGAACGAAATCCCACGAAGGAGACGGCGATGCGCGCAGTTAGCTATGCAGAGTTCGGAGGGCCGGAGGTCCTGCACGTGGCCGAGGTGCCGGTGCCCGAGCCGGGGCCGGGGCAGGTGCGGGCGCGGGTCGCCGCGTCGGTCGTCCATCCGGTCGATCTGATGGTCCGCTCCGGTCGGTTCCCGGCCCCGTTGCCGACCGGTCTGCCGTACACCCCCGGCTGGGACGTTGCCGGCAGTGTCGACGCGGTCGGCCCGTCGGTCGACGAGTTCACGATCGGCGACGAGGTCATCGGCTTCTCACCCTGGCTGCAAACCACTGTCGGCGCCCACGCCGAGTACGTGGTTCTCGACGCCGCCTGGCTGACCTCCGCGCCCGCCGGCGTCCCCGCCACCGAGGCGGCGACCCTGCCGACCAATGGCCTCGCCGCAGCCCAGGCACTCGACCTGCTCGCGCTCCCCGCGGGCTCGACAGTGCTCGTCACCGGCGCCGCCGGGCAGGTCGGTGGGTTCGTTCTGGCGCTGGCCCGGGCGGCCGGTCTGCACGCCACCGGACTCGCCGGAGCCGACGACCGCGAGTTCGTCGAGTCGCTGGGCGCGGCGTTCCTGTCGCGCACCGACGATCCGACGGGGACGTTCGACGGGGTCATCGACCTGGCGGTGATCGGCTCCTCGCTGCTGGACCTCGTTCGGGACGGCGGCGGCTACGTGGCCGCGTCACCCCCGCTTCGCCCGGAGCCGGTGCGCGGAATCCGGACCTCCGCGCTGGAGGTGCTACCGGACGGAACCCGGCTGAGCGAGCTGGTCAAGCTCGTCACCAGCGGCGACATCCCGCTCCGGGTCGCTGACGTGTACCCCTTCGCCGACGCGGCGACCGCCCACGAGCGGCTGGCCCAGGGCGGCGTGCGCGGCGGCGTGGTGATCGTCCCCTGATCGCGGCGGAAGCTCGGCTTCGCCCTCAGGAGGCCATTGCGCCACCTTTACGCGAGGAACCGGGTGGTGGCTTCGATGAGCAGGCTGCGGGTGCCAGGTTCGGAGCCGCTGTGGCCCGCGTCCTCCACGATGTGGAACTTCGCCTCAGGCCAGACCCGATGCAGGTCCCAGGCTTGGTTCGGCGGCGTCTTGATGTCGTAGCGGCCGTTCACGATGACCGTCGGGATGTGTCGAATGCGATCGACGCCCGCCAGGAGACCTTCCGGAGGGAGGAAGCCGCCGTTGCTGATGTAGTGGTGTGTGATGCGGGCGAACGCCAGCAGGCTGGTGTCGTCGATGTCGGGCGGTGTCATCGGCAGCAGGGTGTTGGCCGAGAGCTCCCAGCTCATCCAGGCGCGGGCCGCCGGGCCGTGGACCGCGGGGTCGGGGTCGGAAATGCGGCGGCCATAGGCGCCGACAAGGTCGTCCTGTTCCGTCACGGGGATGGCAGCACAAAATGCCTCCCACTCGGCGGGGAACAGATGCGCTGCGCCCGCCGGAGTGAACGCCCATGCCTCGTCCGACCTGCGAACCAGCCACACGCCACGAAGCACGAGTTCGGTGACCCGCTCGGGATGGGCCTGCGCGTAGGCCAGGCCGAGCGTGCTGCCCCAACTGCCGCCGAAGACGAGCCAACGCTCGATCCCCAGGTGCTCGCGGAGCCGCTCGATGTCCGCCACCAGGTGCGGGGTGGTGTTGTGTTCCAGTGACGTCTTCGGGTCGCCGGCGAAGGGCTGGCTACGACCGCAGTTTCGCTGGTCGAACAGCACGACGCGGTAGCCGGACGGGTCGAAGTACCGCCGATTGTCCGGGAGCAGACCACCGCCGGGGCCGCCGTGCAGGAACACTGCGGGTTTGCCGCCGGGGTTTCCACACAGTTCCCAGTAGAGCTCATTACCGTGGCCGACGCTGAGCATCCCGGAGTCGTACGGCTCGATGGGCGGATACCAGTCCATCATTCAACCTCGTGGAATTTCATTGTGGATACGTCCTCCCGATACCGCGCGGTCTCGTCATCCACGTTGCCAACGCCTTCGTCGGGTCGTATCGGTAGTGGTGCTCGGCCCGCTCCGGCACCAGCAAGTTGGTCGCGTCCGCACAACAGATGCCCGAACGAGCTGAGTCAGTCGCCGACTCTCGGGGCCCCCCACGTGGACAGGCAGAACGGATGCCCGGCCGGGTCGGCGTAGACGAAGCAGTGGTCCGCGTTGGGCTGATGCTCGAAGCGGGTAGCGCCGGCCGCCAGCACACGCGCTCCGGCCGCCTCCAGGTCGTCGACGAAGAACTCGAGGTGCATCTGCATCCCCACCTCGCCATCCGGCCAGGTGGGTGGCCGGTAGTCGTCGATCTGCTGGAACCCGATGTCACCGTTCGGCCCTTCCACGAGCGCCCAGCACTCGTCACCCTTCGCGACCCCGCCGGTGATCTCGGCGTAGAACCGCGCGAGCGCGATCGCGTCGGGCGCATTGACCGTCGTCAGGCTGAGTTTGATCAGGTCCGACATTAGCTGATCTCAATCTGCTGGTATGTCGGCGTGAGCTCTTCCCAGCGTTCCTTCCATCCGGGCGCTCCGGCATCGGAGCTCCAGCCCTCCGGATGGACCGGGCCGTCGACCTCCAGCGACCGACCGAGATCCTCGAGGTGGGCCCGCCACCCAGAGGCGTGAGACGGGAGAGTCAATATCGGCAGACCGCGCTCCTCGACCACCAGCCGGGTCTTGGAGCCCTCCTCGGTCAGCCACGCCTCCATCTGCCCCTCGTCGTCCGAACCCGGCTTCGTTGTCAACAGCAGGTGGTGCGGGGCGTCGCACACCTCGATGCGCGCCGGACCGGTCCAGCTGCTCGTGAAGACGGCCTGGATCGTGCCGCCGACTCGCATGTCGCCGTCGACCCGGGCGATCCAGCGGGCCAGCCGCTCGGGCGTCGTACACGCCTGCCAGAGGTCGCCGATGTCCGTGTCGTAGAGGCTCTCGACCCGGACTGCTCCGCGGGTCTCGTCGAGCGCTCGCATCGTCGCGATCGTGGTCATCGTCGCGCCTTCTTTCCTCGTGCGATCTCGGTATGAAGAGCGTCGAGCCGGTTCTCCCAGAGCCGGCGGTACTCGCCCAGCCACTCGTCGACCTCGACGAGCGCCTCCGGGCGGAGTGTGTAGATCCGGCGCTGCGCGTCCTGGCGTACGTCGACCAGCCCGGCTTCCCGCAGCACGCGGAGATGCCGGGACACGCCCGGGCGAGCGATCGGGAGAGCCTCGGCCAGCTCTCCTGCACTCGCCGGGTGGTCACGGAGAATATCGAGAACCGTGCGCCGGCTCTCGTCTGCCAGCGCGTGCAACACGGCATCCATGACGCCAATGTAACTCGACGGTTACGTACCCACAAGGTTACGTTCGATCGTGAAGAAGTACCGGGTCTTTGTCAGCTAAGCCGAGCAACCGCTCTCGGGTCGAGTCACCCTCGCCATCCCCTTCTGCCGCCGTCAGTGCCCGTTCGGCCGACTACAGGATCCCCAGCGTCCGACCCAGCCGCATGTTCGCTGAGCGGTCCTGGCTGCACCGCGAGGTGCCGGTGCCAGGAGACCGGCGGCGACCAGCGGTGCTTACGCCACTCGTTGCTTGTCGCGAAGCCAGCCGGCGGGCCAACGGTTGACTCGTCTATGACATCAGCTCCAAAGGGAGCGCACAGGACTACTCACCCCGGGCTAACCCACAGGGCGCTCAGGTCAACTCGGGTTCCAGGAAAGCGGGGTGTCGGGGTGCCCAGGACACCCCGGTTTCTTGGAAACGGAGTCGATCAAGAGACGACGCAGAAGGGTCCCCTCCCGACGACGTTGTCGGTAGGGGACCCTTCTGGCCTGCGGTGTATGTACTTACGGCTTGACGTGCGCGTTCACGAACGACGGGTAGCCGAAGACGCTGGAGATGAAGATCCCGCCCGCCTTGGACCCGTGCACGTTGTAGGCCACGTCGACGTAGAACGGCACCACCGGCGCGTGCTCCTTCATGATCCGTTCATCGAGCTTGGCCCACTCCGGTCCCTGGTCGGCCGGGGGCAGGGCCTGGATGCGGTCCATCTCGGCGTTGATCGTCGGGTCGTTGAAGTAGGACTGGTTGCTGTTGCCCTCGGCCTTGATGGTGCGACCGTCGTAGAGCACCGGCAGGATCGACGCCCCGCTGGGCCAGTCCGCCGCCCAGTTACCGATGTACAGGTCCCAGGGGTTGTCCTTCTTCTTGATCTCGTCGAGCTTTGCGTCATCCGAGATGTTCCGGACGGTGATCTTGAAGCCGGCCCGCTCCAGGTTCGCCTTGAGCTGGGCACCCTGCTGCTGCTCGGTCGAGTTGTCGGCGACACCGAGAACCAGCTCCGGCGTCTTGCCGCCGAGCAGTTCCTTGACCTTGTCCACGTTGCCGTTTGCGCCCGCCGGGTACGCGTCGTACGCCTTGTAGCCGATGGTGGCCGGCGGCATCAGCGTGGTCAGCGGCGCGGCGACGGTCTGACCGCCGAGCGCCTTGATCATGCCTTCGCGATCGATGGCGTAGTTGAGCGCCTGACGCACCTTCAGGTCGGTGACCCTCTGGTTGTTGATGACGAGCTGGTTGGCGCTCGGAGTCGGCGAGAGGAGCGTCCGCGACTTGAGCGACGCATCCCCGGCGACCTTGGCGACCAGCGAGGCGGGCACGGCGTTGAAGGCGAGCGCGCTCTGGTCGGCGCCGTTGTCGGCGATCACCCGGTTGTTGGCGGCGTCCGCGGTCGGGCCGAAGCTCCAGACGAACTGATCCGGGTACTGGTGGCGGACCGGGTCGGTGTTCGGGTCCCAGTTGGGGTTGCGGTCCAGGGTGATCTGCACGCCGACCTGGTTCTTGGCGACCTTGTACGGGCCGGACGAGAACGGCTGCTTGTCCACGTTGATGCCGGTGTCCTTGTCGGCGGGCAGCGGCGCGGTGGTCGGCAGCGAGGCGGCGAACGGCAGGTCACAGCGGGGCTTGGCGAACTCGAAGCGCAGCGTCTTCGCGTCCGGCGTGCTCAGGCCGGGCGGCAGCGACGTCTTGTTCTTCTTGAAGTCCCACTTGGTGTCGAACTGCGCGGTGTCGGCCAGCCACTCCTGGATGTAGGTCGGGCCGCCGGACAGGTCCGGGTCGAAGGACCGGGCGATGCCGTACGCGATCTCCTTGGAGGTGATCGGCCGGCCGTCCTCGAACTTCACCCCGTCCTTGACCGTGAATTCCCAGACCTTGCAGTCGTTGTTGACGTTCTTGCCCGGCGTCTCGGCCAGGTCGCCCACCAGGACCAGGCCGCCCTTGCCGTCGTCCTTCCAGGTGGTCAGGTAGCGGGCGAAGAGCGGGTTGGCCATCAGACCGGCGAACGAGTACGTCCGCTGCGGGTCGAGGTGGGAGATCGGCGACTCCCGGATGATGGTGAAGGTGCCGCCCTTCACGGCGCCGCTCACCTCGGCCGCTGGCCCCTGCGAGTCCTTGGGGTCGGTCGCGATGACACCGGTCTGCTTCCGCTCGGTGTCCACAGTGGTGCCCTCGCCCGTGTTCTTCGAGCACGCACCCAATGCCACAACCAGAGCGATCGCGCCGCCTGCGGCAGCCACCACGCGTGGTCTCATGAAGTACCCCCTTCACCCATGTGCCGTGCGTTTCGTCGGGGCGAGAACCGCCGACGTCCCGAGGATCGTAAGGAAGAAAACCTACGAGTTGTGTAACAGTTGTCGATAAATTTCGCCATTGGTGGGTGTGGCGGACACCCGGCCGTCAGCGCAACCGCACCCGTGGGTCGATGGCGGCGTAGAGCAGGTCCACCAGCACGTTCGCCAGCACCACGAAGACGGCCGCGATCAGCACCGTTGCCATGATCGTGGGCAGGTCGCCCGAGCGCACCGCGTCCACCGCCGTACGCCCCAACCCCTGGATGCCGAACGTCGTCTCGGTGATCACCGTGCCGCCCAGCGCCCCGCCCACGTCCAACCCGGCGATGGTCACCACCGGGGTGATCGCCGCGCGCAGCGCGTGTCGCCCGTACACCTTGGGTTTGGCCAGGCCCTTGGCCCGCGCGGTCCGGACGAAGTCCTCGGACAACGTCTCCAGCATCTGCGCGCGGGACAGCCGGGCGTAGATCGCCGAGAAGAGGAAGGCCAGCGCCACCCAGGCGAGCACCAGCCCACTGGCCCACTTCGCCGGATTGTCGAAGAGGGACGTGTAGCTCGGCACCGGCAGCAGCCTCAGGTTGTAGACGAAGACCAGCAGCAGCACCGCGCCCACGAAGTACAGCTGCAACGACGCGCCGGTCAGCGAGAAGCCGATGGCGGCCCGGTCCAGCCAGGTGCCCCGCCGCAGCGCGGAGATCATGCCGAGACCGACGCCGAGCAGCAACCAGAGGATCGCAGCCGGGATCACGATGCTCAGCGTCACCGGCAGCACCCGGGCGATGGTGTCCGAGACGGCCTCATTGGTGACGTAAGACCAGCCCAGGCAGGGGGCGTCGCACCGGCCACCCTGGGCGCTGCCCAGGTCCCGACCGGTCACGATGCCCTTCATGTAACCGGCGTACTGGCTGATCAGCGGGTCGTTCAGGCCCAGGTCGTCGCGGACCCGCTCCAACCGCTCCGGGTTGCAGTTCTTCGAGCAGATGCTGCTGACCGGGTCACGCGGCAGGGCGAAGAACATCAGGAAGGTCAACACGCTCACCGCGAACAGGGTCAGCGTGGCGGAGAAGAGTCGCTTGAGCAGAAATCGCGCCATGATTTTGACCCCTACCGGGACGACTTCGGGTCGAGCGCGTCACGCAACGCGTCGCCGAAGAGGTTGAAGGCGAACACCAGCGCGAAGATCATGATGCCCGGGAAGAACACGTACGCCGGGTCGGTCTGGAGGAAGTCCAGACTGTCGTAGATCATCCGGCCGAAGCTCGGGGTCTCGTCGCTGAGACCGACACCGATGAACGACAGCGCGGCCTCGCTGGTGATGAACTGCGGCACCGCCAGGGAGAACGACACCAGGATCGGCGCCCAGATGTTGGGTAACAGCTGCCGGAAGAGCATGTGCCCCAGCCCGGCCCCGCTGGCCCTGGCCGCCTCCACGAACTCCCGCTCGCGCAGCGCGATCACCTGCCCGCGAACCAGCCGGGCCGTGCTGGTCCAGCCGAAGATGGCGAAGACGGCGATCAGCACGCCCACCCCGAAGGCGGACGACACCTGCCCCCGCTCACCGTAGAAGCGCAGCGTGACGGTGGGGGTGAGCGCCAGCGCGATGATCAGGAAGGGCATGGCCAGGGTCAGGTCGGTGATCCAGTTGATCACCGCGTCGAGCCAGCCGCCGAGGTAACCGGCGAGCGCGCCCAGCACGACCCCGATCGTCGCGGTGATCAGCGCCGCCGCGAACGCGATGAACAGCGACGTCCGCAACCCGTAGATCAACCGGATGAAGATGTCCCGCCCCAGGTTCGGCTCCAGGCCGAACCAGTGGTCGCCGGTGACACCGCCGGCGTAGCCCAGTGGCATGCCGAAACCGTCCAGCAGGTTCTGGAACTGCTCCCGCGGCCCGATCCCGTAGGCCATCTCGATCAGCGGGGCGGCCAATCCCAACACCATGAAGAAGACCAGGAGTACGCCGCTGACCACGGCCGTCCGGTCACGGCGCAGCCGCAGCCAGGCGAGCTGCCCGGGTGAGCGGCCGACGACGCCCTTTGCGGCGGGCGTGCCCGCGTCCGGGTCGGACTCGATCTCGGCCAGCGCCAGACCCTCCACCGGGGACAGGCTCACGACGGCACCTCCTCGAAGATCGGAGCCGCCACCTCGGGGAAGTGACACGCGGTGGCCTGCTGGCCGCCGTCGCGCGGTATCAACGCGGGCTCCTCGGTGGCGCAGATGTCCTGCGCCTTCCAGCAGCGGGTACGGAACCGGCAGCCCGACGGTGGGTCCAGCGGGGTGGGTACGTCACCGGTCAGCCGGATCCGCCCCGCCGGGCCGAGCTGGGTGACGTCCGGGATCGCCGAGAGCAGCGCCCGGGTGTACGGGTGCTGGGGCCGTTCGTAGATGTCCGCCCGGTCGCCGATCTCCACGATCCGACCCAGGTACATGACCGCGACCCGCTGGCTGAAGTGCCGGATCACGGCCAGGTCGTGCGCGATGAACACGAACGCCAGGCCCAGCTCCCGTTGCAGGTTGCGCAGCAGGTTGACCACCTGCGCCTGGATCGAGACGTCCAGCGCGGAGACCGGCTCGTCGGCGACGATCAGCTTCGGCCGCAGGGCCAACGCGCGGGCGATGCCGATGCGCTGACGTTGACCGCCGGAGAACTCGTGCGGGTACCGGTTGTAGTGCTCCGGGTTCAACCCGACCAGCTCCAGCAACTCCTGCACCCGAGCCTTGATGCCACCCGGCGGCTTGATCCCGTTGACCTGTAGCGGCATCGCCACGATCCGGCCCACCGTGTGCCGAGGGTTCAGCGAGGCGTACGGGTCCTGGAAGATGATCTGGAGTTCCTGGCGCAGCGGGCGCAACTCCCGGCGGCCGGCGTGCGTGATGTCCCGCCCGTCGAACTCGATGCTGCCGCTCGTCGGTTCCAGCAGCCGCACCAGCATCCGACCGGTGGTGGTCTTGCCGCAGCCCGACTCCCCCACCAGGCCGAGCGTCTCGCCGGGGCGCACGTCGAAGTCGAGCCCGTCCACCGCCCGCACCAGGCCGGTGGCGCGCAGTCCCTGGCGTACCGGGAAGTGCTTGCTCAGGCCGCGTACCCGCAGCAGTGGTTCATCGGTCATCGGGCCACCCCCACGGATGCGACGTCCTCGGCGTAGAACGTGGCGCGCTCCTCGGCGCTCAGGTGGCAGGCGACCAGATGGCCATCGGCCCCGGCTGGGCGCAGCTCGGGCACCTCGGTGCGGGAGCGGCTGCCGGCGCGGTCCGCGTACCGGCAGCGGGGGTGGAACGCGCAGCCCGGCGGCAGGTTGATCAGGCTGGGCGGGTTGCCGGGGATGGGCACCAGGTCCGCGTCCGCGTCGCCGTGCAGCGACGGCACGCTGGAGAGCAACCCCCAGGTGTACGGATGCTGCGGCGAGCGGAGCACCTGCTCGACGCTGCCCCGCTCGACGGCCCGCCCGCCGTACATGACCAGCACGTCGTCGGCGACCTGGCCGACCACGCCGAGGTCGTGGGTGATCAGGATGATCGCGGAGTTGAACTCGGCCTGGAGGTCGGCGAGCAGGTCCAGGATCTGCGCCTGCACGGTGACGTCCAGTGCGGTGGTCGGCTCGTCGGCGATCAGCAGCGCCGGGTCGTTGACCAGGGACATCGCGATCATCGCCCGCTGGCGCATGCCGCCGGAGAACTCGTGCGGGTACTGGTCGAAGCGGCGCGCCGGCTGTGGGATGCCGACCCGGTCCAGCATGTCGACCGCCCGCTGGCGGGCCTCGCGCCGGTTGGCCTTCGGGTGGTGCACCCGGTACGCCTCGGCGATCTGCCGGCCCACCGTGTAGTACGGGTGCAGCGCCGACAGTGGATCCTGGAAGATCATCGCCATGTCCCGGCCGCGCAGCCGGCGTACCTCCTCGTCGCCGAGGCCGACCACCTGCCGGCCACCCACGGAGATCTCCCCGGTGATGGTGGTCCGTTTCGGGTCGTGCAGGCCGAGAATGGCCAGCGAGGTGACGCTCTTGCCGGAGCCGGATTCACCGACGATGCCGAGGGTGCGGCCCCGCTCGACGGCGAACGACACGCCGTCGACCGCGCGCACCACGCCGTCCTCGGTGTCGAACTGGACCCGCAGGTCACGCACCCGCAGGTAGGCATCCTCGTCGGAGCGCTGTGCCGGCACGGCGGGACGGTCGTCCGGATCGCCGGACGACAACGGTTCCGAGCTGTCCACGGCCACCTCCCTCAGTGACGAAGGGAACTTACAGGAAAGTCCCGAGGGTGAAAATAAGCTACAAAGTCGGCACGTGTCAGCGGGCCAGAGCGTAACGAGTCGGCATCGGCCTGAACACCCCGTCACCTCGCCATCCACGCCCGCGCCCCGCGCCCCGCGCCCCGCGCCAAGATCTGCGCAACATCTCCGATACTGCGCGGATCTTGACGACGAACCACCGCCCCCGAGAGCAGGAGCGGGGTCTGGTGCGCCCACCGCCGCCAAGGTCACGCTCGAACCAGGATCCAGTGGCATCGCCGACGCGCCGACACCACTACAACCAGGATGTTGCGCGATCTTGCCTTCCGCGGAGCGCCGGGAACGCCTACATCTGTGTAGAGCGCGATCTTTGGCGACTCAACCTTGACGGTTACCCTTCCTGACCGGACATTTCATCCTGTGCTCGCACGTCAGGTGCGACCTGGGCGATCCGGCATGAGCTGCACTGGGCAGGTGATTCCCGCCAGCATTCTTGGCCACGCGCTGCCATGGTCCGAGTCGGACTACCTCGCCCTCGGTGAGACAGCCCAGCGGATCGAGCTCCTCGACGGCAGCCTGCTCATCGGACCACCGCCTTCCGTCCGACACCAGGTGATCGTCCGTGGTCTGACGGCCGCGTTGGAACCCGGCTGCGCGGCGGCGGATCGCACTCTGCTCCCGGTGATCAACCTACGACTGAACGGCACGCGGATCCTCAACCCCGACCTTGTGGTGACGGCGGAGCTGGATCTCACGGCCGACTGCGTGCCGGCGGACCCGGTCCTGCTGGTCGGGGAGGTCACCGCACCACACACCGCCACCATCGACCGGGTGCTGAAGCCGCACCTGTACGCCACAGCCGGGATCGAGTGGTATCTCCTCGTTGAGCAAGAAAGCCTGAGCGTGAACCTCTACCAGCTACAGGGGGCCCACTACGTAGAGCGGTCGACCACCAGGACCGGCGAGGTGTTGGAGCTGACTGAGCCGGTGAAGGCCACCATCCGGCCGGAGGAACTGCTCCCCTGACGGGTGTCGGTCGGCTGGCCTAGGGTCGGTCCATGACCGAGTTCGACGCGGCCACCGCCGCCGTCCAGGCCGCCCTCGACGCGGGCGCCCGGTACGCCGACGCGCGGGTGATGCACCGCCGCTACGAGTCGATGACCGCGCGCAACGGCGACGTGGAGGAGCTGACGCAGGACGAGAGCATCGGCATCGGTGTCCGGGCTCTTGTCGGTGCGAGTTGGGGCTTCCACGCCGTACCCGATCTGTCGGACACCGCCGCCCGCGACGCCGGCCGCCGCGCGACGCGGACCGCCATGGCGAGCGCGCGGGTGCCGGGCCCTTCGGTCGACCTGGTGCCGGTCCAGGCGGTCACCGCGAGCTGGGCCTCCGGCTGCCAGATCGACCCGCTCGGGGTGCCCCTGTCGGACAAGGGCGATCTAATGGTCGACGCGACCCGCACGATGGCCGAGCACGGCGCGGACCTGGCCGAGGGCCTGTACCAGATCTGGGACACCGCGAAGTGGTTCGTCTCCAGCGAGGGCCACCGGATCGACCAGCGCATCCGCGAGTGCGGCGGCGGCATCTCCGCCACTTCGATCGGCGACGGCGAGACGCAGCGCCGCTCCTGGCCGAGCTACCGCGGTCAGTACGGCACCACCGGGTGGGAGCTGGTCGAGTCGCTGGACTTGGCCGCGCATGCCGCGCAGATCGCCGAGGAGTCCCGGGCGCTGCTCACCGCGCCGCCCTGCCCAGCCGGGGAGACCGATCTGATCCTCGGCGGGGAGCAGTTGGCCCTGCAGATCCACGAGTCGGTCGGGCACGCCATCGAACTGGACCGGATCCTCGGCTGGGAGGCGGCGTTCGCCGGCACGTCCTGGCTGGACCTGGCCCAGCTCGGCTCGCTGCGTTACGGCTCGGAGCTGATGAACATCACCATCGACCCGACGATCCCGGGTGCGCTGGGCAGCTTCGGTTTCGACGACGAGGGCTCCCCGGCGGTCAAGCGGGACGCGGTCCGCGACGGTCGCTGGGTGGGTGTGCTCGCCGGCCGGGATTCCGCCGCGATGGCAAGCCTGGACTACGGCGGCAGCGTACGGGCCGACGGGTGGGCCCGGCTGCCGATGGTGCGGATGACCAACGTCGGCCTGGAACCCGGCCCACACACGCTGGAGGAGATCATCGCCGCCACCGACGACGGCGTGTTGATGGACCTCAACCGGTCCTGGTCGATCGACGACAAGCGGCTCAACTTCCAGTTCGGCTGTGAGGTCGGCTGGGAGATCAAGAAGGGGCGGCGGGGGCGGATGCTGCGCAACCCCACGTACACCGGGATCGGTCCGCTGTTCTGGCGCTCGATGGACATGCTCTCCAGCGAGACGGTCTCCTGGGGGACGCCCAACTGCGGCAAGGGCCAACCCGGCCAGGTCGGGCACACCGGCCACCCGGCCGCGCCGGCCCGGTTCCGCAACGTCCGCGTGGGGGTGTCAGCGTGAGCGCGAGGAGTGAGCCGGGTTTGCGAGCCCCGCAGTCGCGAACGAAAGGTGGCTCAGCGTGAGCGCGAGGAGTGAGCCGGGTTTGCGAGCCCCGCAGTCGCGAACGAAAGGTGGCTCGGCATGAGTGGGCAGACGGAGTTGGAGCTGGCCGGGCAGGTCGTGGAGCTGGTTCGGCGTCTTGGCGGACCGGCCACGCAGGTCGAGGCGGTGGTGACACGGGCGGACCTCGCTCTGACCCGGTTCGCCAACTCGGGCATCCACCAGAACGTCTCCGAGTCCACGGTCGGGGTCCGGCTGCGGGTGCACGTCGACGGTCGGACGGCTGCCGGTGGCGGCAGCGTGGTCACCGACGACGGGTTGTCCGCCCTGGTGGAGCGCACGCTGGCCGCGGCCCGGCTCTGCCCGCCCGACCCGGGTTGGCCGGGGCTGACCCCGCCCATGCCCATGCCGGACGCCCCGCCCGTCGACGAGGCCACCGCGCACGCCGAGCCGGATCAGCGGGCCGATCGGGTCGGGGCGTTCGTGGCCGCTGCCGGGGGCCTCAGCACCGCCGGTTACTGCCGCACCGCGCACCGCTCGTCGGCGTTCGCCAACTCGGCCGGGCACTCGGCGTACGGCCGCTCGGTGGAGGCGGCGATGGACGGCATCGCCCGCCGTGACGGCGTGGACGGGGTGGCGCGGCGCAGCGCCGACCGGCTGTCCGACCTTGACGGCGCCGAGTTGGGCGCGCAGGCGGCCGCGAAGGCGCAGGCGGCGGCCGACCCGGTCGAGCTGCCGCCGGGGCACTACGAGGTGGTGTTCGAGCCGGCCGCGGTGGCGGACCTCCTGCAGAACCTGTCCTTCTACGGCTTCAACGGCAAGCGCTACGCCGAGCGGCAGTCGTTCGCCGAGCCGGGCGCGGCCCAGTTCGACCGGGCGGTGACAGTGGTGGACGACCCGCTTGGCGGGTCCGGGTTGCCGTTCGACGCGGAGGGCACCGGCCGACGGGCGCTGACGCTGGTCGAGGCGGGCACCACCCGTGCGGTGGCCCACGATCGCCGAACTGCCGCCGAGGCGGGCTCGGAGTCCACCGGGCACGCGGTCGCGGGGGGTGCCACCTGGGGCCCGATGCCCCGCAACCTGCGGCTGACCGGCGCGGTGGCGGGTCCGGCGAGTGCGGTGGGCCGGAGCACCACCGGCGCGGCGGCCGGGGCTGTCGTCGACGCGGACACTGCCGCGTTGGTGGCCGGCGTACGCCGAGGGCTGCTGGTCACCGACCTCTGGTACACGCGGGTGCTCGACCCGAAAAGCCTCGTGGTCACCGGGTTGACCCGCAACGGCGTCTGGCTGATCGAGGACGGCACTGTCGTCCGGGCGGTCCGTGACCTGCGGTTCACCGAGTCGTACCCGCGGGCGCTCGGGCCGGGGGCGGTGCTCGGGCTGGGGGCGCGGGCGGTGCGCCAACCGGAGCGGGTGGACGGTGCCTGGTGGGCGGCGCCCTCACTGCGGCTGGCGTCCTGGCACTTCACCGGAGGCGCCTCCGGCTGACGTTCTCGACCGCGGGCGCCAAACCGGCGTGTCGAGGGCTTTTCCGCAGGCCAGACACACGGGACACTCCCTTGCGCGGACGGCTCGCAGAGATCGGCGTAACGTGTGTCACTTAGCTGCGTCGGTCGATCCGGCGTGGTCGTTGGTGTGCGCATGACGTGGCAGCGGGTGCGGGTTCGCCGGTCCGCGTGCCGACCGGAGAGAGACCAGCCCGCCCGTACGGGCCCGTCGAGGAGACGACTCGAATGACTTCAACGGCAACGAGGCCGAAGGGGGCGCGGGCGCGCGCCGCCATCGCGGCGAAGACGTTGCGTACCGACCGATGGTGGTTCGCCCCGCTGATCACCGTGATCGGGCTCAGCGCCTGGGTCGCGTACGCGACCGTCCGGGTCTTCATGCACAAGTGGTACTGGGTGGACCAGTTCCACTACCTGACCCCGTTCTACTCCCCGTGCGTGACCGACCGGTGTGTCGAGGAAGCCTCGCACTTCGGCCAGTTCCTGCCCGGCTGGTGGATCATCCCGGACGCCGCGCTGACCCTGCCGTTCCTGCTGCTGTTCCGGCTCACCTGCTACTACTACCGCAAGGCGTACTACCGGTCGTTCTGGCTGTCGCCGCCGGCCTGCGCGGTCCCGGACGGGCACAAGGAGTACGGCGGTGAGACCCGTTTCCCGCTGCTCGGGCAGAACCTGCACCGCTACTTCTTCTACGCCGCCGCGATCATCTCGCTGATCAACACCTGGGACGCGATCCTCGCCTTCCACTCGCCCAAGGGCTTCGGCTTCGGGCTGGGCAACATCATCCTGCTGCTCAACGTGGTGATGCTCTGGGCGTACACGATCTCCTGCCACTCCTGCCGGCACATCATCGGCGGCCGGCTCAAGCACTTCTCCAAGCACCCGGTGCGGTACAAGGCCTGGACCTTCGTCTCGGCGTTGAACGTCCGGCACATGCAGCTCGCCTGGATCACCCTCGGCACCCTGGCGCTGGCCGACTTCTACATCATGGCGCTCGCGGCCGGCTGGTTCTCCGACCTGCGGTTCATCAACTAAAGGGCCCCTGACATGACCACAACCACTCGCATCGAACGACACCACTACGACGTCGTCGTCATCGGGGCCGGCGGCGCCGGTCTGCGCGCGGCGATCGAGGCCCGGCTCGCCGGCAAGAAGACCGCGATCATCTCCAAGTCGCTGTTCGGCAAGGCGCACACGGTGATGGCCGAGGGCGGCGCGGCCGCCGCGATGGGCAATGTGAACAGCCGGGACAACTGGCAGGTGCACTTCCGCGACACCATGCGCGGCGGCAAGTTCCTCAACAACTTCCGGATGGCCGAGCTGCACGCGAAGGAGTCGCCGCAGCGGATCTGGGAGCTGGAGACGTACGGTGCGCTCTTCGACCGCACTAAGGACGGCAAGATCTCGCAGCGCAACTTCGGTGGCCACGAGTACCCGCGCCTGGCGCACGTGGGCGACCGGACCGGCCTGGAGTTGATCCGCACCCTCCAGCAGAAGATCGTCTCGCTCCAGCAGGAGGATCAGCGGGAGTTCGGCTCGTACGACGCCCGGATCAGGGTGTTCTCCGAGACGACCATCACCGAGCTGCTGCTCGACGGTGACCGGGTGGCCGGCGCGTTCGGCTACTACCGCGAGTCGGGCGAGTTCATCCTCTTCGAGGCGCCGGCGGTCGTGCTGGCCACCGGCGGCGTCGGGCGCTCCTACAAGGTCACCTCGAACTCCTGGGAGTACACCGGGGACGGGCACGCGCTGGCGCTGCGTGCCGGGGCGACGCTGATCAACATGGAGTTCCTCCAGTTCCACCCGACCGGCATGGTCTGGCCGCCCTCGGTGAAGGGCATCCTGGTCACCGAGTCGGTGCGTGGTGACGGCGGAGTCCTGAAGAACTCCGACGGCAAGCGGTTCATGTTCGACTACGTCCCCGACGTCTTCCGCAAGCAGTACGCGGAGACCGAGGAGGAGGCGGACCGCTGGTACACCGACCCGGACAACAACCGGCGTCCACCGGAGCTGCTGCCCCGCGACGAGGTGGCCCGGGCCATCAACAGCGAGGTCAAGGCCGGCCGGGGCTCCCCCGCCGGTGGTGTCTTCCTGGACATCGCGAGCCGACGTTCGGCCGACGAGATCCGCCGCCGGCTGCCGTCGATGTACCACCAGTTCAAGGAGCTGGCCGACGTCGACATCACGGCCGAGCCGATGGAGGTCGGCCCGACCTGTCACTACGTGATGGGCGGGGTCGAGGTGGACCCGGATTCGGGTGCCGCCTTCGGCCACGTACGCGGGCTGTTCGCCGCCGGTGAGGTCTCCGGTGGGATGCACGGCTCCAACCGACTCGGTGGTAACTCCCTGTCCGACCTGCTGGTCTTCGGCAAGCGGGCGGGCGGGCACGCGGCCAGCTACGCCGACGGGCTGACCGCCCGGCCGAAGGTGGCCGTGCACGAGGTCGAGGCGGCCGTGGAGACCGCCCTCGCGCCGCTGCAGCGGGACACCGGCGAGAACCCGTACACCCTTCAGCAGGACCTCCAGGCGGTCATGGGTGACCTGGTGGGCATCATCCGCCGCGAGGGTGAGCTGGCCGACGCACTGGTCCGGCTCGCCGAGCTGCGTGAGCGGGTGGCCAAGGTGAGCGCGGCCGGCGGCCGACGCTACAACCCGGGCTGGCACCTGGCCCTGGACCTGCGCAACATGCTGGTGGTCTCGGAGTGCACCGCGAAGGCGGCGCTGGAGCGGCAGGAGTCGCGCGGCGGGCACACCCGGGAGGACTACCCGACGATGGAGCCGAAGTGGCGGCAGGTCAACCTGGTCTGCGCGCTGGACGGTGACACCGTGCAGCTGACCCGCAAGCCGCTGCCGAAGATGCGGCCGGAGCTGATCGGCCTCTTCGACCGGGCCGAGCTGGCCAAGTACCTCACCGACGAGGAGCTCGCCGACTTCGACGCCCTCGTTGCCGACGCTGGAGAGGCGGACAACCGATGAGCGGGAAGCGTCAGTTCCGGATCTGGCGGGGCGACGAGAGCGGCGGCGACCTCCAGGACTACATGGTGGAGGTGAACGAGGGCGAGGTCGTCCTCGACGTCATCCACCGCCTGCAGGCCACCGACGCGCCCGACCTGGCCTGCCGGTGGAACTGCAAGGCCGGCAAGTGCGGCTCCTGCTCCATGGAGATCAACGGCAAGCCGCGGCTGGGTTGCATGACGCGGATGTCGACCTTCGGCGACGACGAGACCGTCACGGTCACCCCGCTGCGTACCTTCCCGGTCATCCGGGACCTGGTCACCGACGTCTCGTTCAACTACGAGAAGGCACGGGAGACCCCGGCGTTCGCCCCTCCGGCGGACGTGGCCCCGGGTGACTACCGGATGCAGCAGGTCGACGTGGAGCGCTCGCAGGAGTTCCGCAAGTGCATCGAGTGCTTCCTGTGCCAGACGGTCTGCCACGTGATCCGCGATCACGAGGAGAACAAGCAGGCGTTCTCCGGCCCGCGGTACTTCATCCGGGCGGCCGAGCTGGACATGCACCCGCTGGACGCCCGGACCGACCGCAAGGAGTACGCGCAGGCCGAACAGGGCCTCGGCTTCTGCAACATCACCAAGTGCTGCACCGAGGTCTGCCCCGAGCACATCAAGATCACTGACAACGGGATCATCCCCATGAAGGAACGGGTCGTCGACCGCAGGTACGATCCCCTTGTGTGGCTTGGTAGCAAGATCTTCCGTCGGGGCGAGACGCCCCAGACCAGCGTGACCACCGCCCGTCAGGGCTCGGCGAACCCGTCGGGCGGGACCGGGGGCGGGGTCCACTCGCACGCCGGTGGCTCCCACGATTCGCGGGCTGAGGCGCAGGCGCAGAGCGGCGTCAACTGGCATCGGGAGGTGCCCCACCCGACCGCTCCGGCGGTCGACGACCGGGGCAAGCTGCCGCTGACCGAGCTCACCTTCGACCGGGCCGCCGCGCCGTCGCCGTTCGGCGACGACGTGACCTTCCCGCTGCCTCCGGAGCACCTCAACTTCGCGCACCCGGAGCAGGACAACAAGCACTAACCACCCGAACAACAACGGGGGCCGTGGCAGTTGCCACGGCCCCCGTCCCACTTCCCGCACCCCCAGCGCTCGCCCCACCCACCCCCACCACCCGGGTGATCAAGAGGTTTCGGTCATGCAAAGGCGTGGTCGTGACCGAAACCTCTTGATCACCCGGGTGTCGGGGCTCGCGGGTGGGGAAGGAGAGGATGAGTTACGGGGTTGGGATCAGGAGGGGACGGAGGGCTGCCACGATGGGGGCGTCGGCGGGGAGCCAGGTGACCGAGTCCAGTTCGTCGGCGGTGAGCCAGCGGAGCGCCTCGTGTTCCAGCGCCTGTGGCTGGTCGTCGCCGAGAAGGCGGGCCGCGTACACCTTGAGCACCGAGCGGCCGTGCGCCATCCGTACGTTGCGGCCGACCCGGGCGCCGATTTCGACGCGTACGGCCAACTCCTCGGCGCACTCCCGGATCAACGCGTCGGTCTCGGCCTCCCCCGGCTCGACCTTTCCGCCCGGAAACTCCCACATGCCCGCTACTTCAGGTGGGGCGGAACGCGCACAGGCGAGCACCCGCCCATCCCGGATGATCGCCGCACCGACGATCACCTTCAGGTCCCGTCGTTCGGCCTGCCCGCCATCATTCGCCCGTTCGGTCCGCACGGGCGTCCAGGGTGCCAGATCAATCGGCGGTTTGGGTACCGTAGCCGGCCGCTAGGCCAGCAAGACACGGAAGTGTGGGCGTGGACACCCCCTCCGAGCAGCGGGAGACTAGGGGGCACCGACAAGACACGGGATGGCGACGATTTGGCCACAAGCCGGCAACGGCGCTTGGGGGGTGCGGTGATGCGCGTGCTGTTCAACAGCAGGGCCAAGCACGACTACCTTTCCGACGCGTTGACCTTGCTATCTGGTTGGACGCGCGAGGGCGAGCAGATCCGACGGACGCTCGTGATCGACGATACCCAACACGCCGCACTAACTGAACGGGTCAAGGTCGTCGCGGATGCGCTGCATCTGCGACCCGAGATCAGCCGCCGGGCCGACAGCACCCAGATCCGGGTCGGGCACGGCAGCGGCGAGCCCCTGACCGAGGGCGAGGTCCTGTTGGCCGCCCGCATCGAGGACGCGTACCGAGCGGTCACCGAGGGCTGACGACCGTCTCCGAATCCGACCCGGCGTCCTGTGGGTACCAGCGCAGCTCCACCGAGTTGCCATCCGGGTCCCGTACGTAGATCGAGGTCGCCGAACCGCGCGCGCCGAACCGGCTGACCGGCCCGGTCAGCACCGTGAAGGTCCCCGACTCGATCACCTGCGCCCAGTCCAGTGGTGCCACCACCAGGCAGAAGTGATCCACGTTCGCGCCCTGCGGCTCACCGCGGACGAGGTCGATGATGCTGTCGGGGCTGATCCGCACCGACGGGAACGGGACGCTGCCGGCACGCCACTCGTCGACCCGTACGGGTGCCAGCCCGAGCCGGCCGCAGTAGAAGTCCAGGGACCGTTCCACGTCGGCGACGGTCAGCACCAGGTGGTCGAAACCGGTTACCCGCACCGCGCTCACGCCTCCTCCAGGTGGGCCGCCGCGCGCAGCCAGTCGTTGAACAGGGCCGGGTCGATGTCGGCGACGTCGCGCAACTTCACCGCCGCCATCGCCCGCGCACCGGGGATCAGCCGCCCCGACGGGTCGGTGATCTCCTGCCCCCGCCACAGCCCGAAGGTGACGTACGACCCGTACGCCTTGACCAGGCAGACCGGGCGCTGGCCGGGCCGGTCGCCCAGGCTCCAGACCGGGTGCCCGTGCCACATCGCCCCGGTCGCCCCGGGAAGGGCCGCCGTGATGATCGGCGTCAGCTTCTCGCCGATCTCGCGCAGTGGGCCGGCCAGGCCGGCCAGGTAGTCGTCAATGGTCACGTCAGAGCCTTTCGCTCGGTTGTCCCTGCCGCGTTCACGATCCTCGGACGAGGGACGCCGACCAAGACCTGATACCGCTACGATCGTTGCCCACAGGTCAACGATGGGAACGGTGTGCTGGAGCGGTACGAGGTCGAGACGTTCCTGACGCTCGCGGAGGAGCTGCACTTCGGCCGGACCGCCGAGCGGCTGACCGTCAGCACCGGCCGGGTCAGCCACATCGTGAAAAAGCTGGAGCGCCGAATCGGCGCACCGCTGTTCGCACGCACCAGTCGGGTCGTCCGACTCACCCCGATCGGCCGGCAGCTCGCCGACGAGCTGGCCCCGCTGGTGGCGGGCATGGACGAGGCCGTCCGCCGCGCGACCGACGCCGCCCGGGGCGTGACCGGGACCCTACGGGTGGCGTTCCTCGGTGAGTGGACCGCGCCGGTGCTGCTCCGGGCGGTGGCCCTGTTCGGCGAACGGCACCCCGACTGCCGGGTGGAGGTGCACGAGGCGCAGTTGTCCACCACCCGATCGGGGCTGCTCGACGGCTCGACCGACGTGTTGATCGCCTCGTACCCGTTCGACGGGATGGCCACCGGCCCGGCGCTGCTCTCCGAGGACCGGGTGCTGGCGGTGGCGACGGGCCACCCGCTCACTCGCGAGCGGTCGGTGTCGTTGGAGGTGCTCGCCGACCACCCGGTGGTGCAGTACCCGACCGTGACCTCGGTGGAGTTCAAGCGGGACCGCACCCCGGAGCGCACCCCGTCCGGTCGGCCGGTGCCGAAGGGGCCCGCCGGGAACACGTTCTCCGAGATGCTGTCCCTGGTCGCGCTGGGCCGGGGAGTCCTGCCGGTGGGCGAGCACACGCGGCGCTACTACCCGCGCCCCGACGTGGCGTACGTACCCATCCACGACGCGCCACCGATCGAACGAGGGCCGGTCTGGCTGGCCAGCAACACCACCACCCGGGTACGCGAGTTCGTCCGCGCCGCGACCGACGCGAACCCCCGATGAGGCACTCCGAGTTCCGCCACCAACGGCTGGTCCAGGTGTACGACGCGGAGTGCCGGTGGGGGCCGGACGACGACTTCTTCCAGACGGTGGTCGACGAGACCCCGGCCGCCCGGGTGCTCGACCTCGGCTGCGGCACCGGTCGGCTGACCATTGCCCTCGCCGCCGCCGGCCACACCGTCACCGGTGTGGACCCGGCCGACGCGTCCCTGACCGCCGCCCGCGCCAAGCCGGGTGGTGAGCGGGTGACCTGGCTCGCGGGCACCTCGGCACAGCTGCCGGAGCGGGCGTTCGACGTGGCGGTGCTGACCAGCCACGTCGCGCAGTTCTTCGTGGACGATGCGGAGTGGGCGCGTACCCTCGCCGACCTGGCCCGGGCGCTGGTGCCCGGCGGCCGGCTGGTGTTCGACGCCCGCGACCCGGCGGACCGTCGCTGGGAGCGGTGGAACCCGGTGGACTCGCACCGGCTGGTCACGCTGCCCGACGGCGGCGAGGTCCGCGCGTGGACCGAGGTCACCGGGGTACGCGACGGAGTGGTCGACTTCACCCACCACTACCACTTCGACGACGGGGAAGAACTCCTCAGCTCGGCGAGCCTGCGTTTCCGCACCGAGGCCGAGCTGCGCACCTCTCTGACCAGCACGGGCTTCATCGTGGATCGCGTTCACGGGGGCTGGCACGGCGAGCCCGTCGGCCACGGCGACGGCGAGTTCGTGGTCCTCGCCCGGGTGGGCACGTTGGCACCGGTTTTCTAGCCTGGATCACATGGCGAACATCGCGTACGACCGCAAAGAGCAGGTCCAGCAGATTGAGAGTGGCCTCCTCGAAGGCGAGCAGATCATCGCCGTCTACGACGCCGTCGGCACCGGCACCGGGTTCATCGGGCTGACCGACCGCCGCGTGATCATCCAGGACCGGTCCTTCGTCGGGAAGCGGTTCGCGATCACCAGCATCCCGTACTCGAAGATCACCAGCGTGAGCGTGGTCAGCAACAAGTCGTGGGGTGGTTCGTTCTTCTCCACCGGCGCCATCGCCATCCACGTCGGCACGCACACCTATGAGGTGGAGTTCCGTGGCGCGCAGAAGAGCCACCACGTGCACAACGTGATCCTGCACCACATCTCCTGACCACACGTTTCGTTGTGGGCCCGGCTGGCGTAATTGCCTTGCCGGGCCCGCGGTGTCTCTGGTGTCCTCGGTCGACAGCCGCGCGAAGGGAGCAGCCGCCATGCCCAACACGACGAAGTCCCCCGAACCAACCCTCATCCGACCCGAGGAATCGAGACTTCGTGAGCAGAATTGTTCCCCTGACGCTGCCGGGCGCCACTGACCCCAACCTCGGAGGCCGCTGATGTCGGTCTTCGACGATCCCGGCCTCTTCGGCCGGCTCTGGGCCGCCGACTACGACGGCCCAGGCAACCCCGATCCAGTCCCCGCCGTTGATTTCCTGGCCGACCTGGCCGACGGCGGCCCAGTTCTCGAACTGGCGATCGGCACCGGCCGGGTCGCACTGCCGTTGGCCGAACGTGGTCTCGCCGTGCAGGGCGTCGAGGCGTCCGAGGAGATGCTCGCGCAACTGCGGGCGAAACCCGGCGGCGACCGGATCCCGGTGGTCGTCGCCGACATGGCGGACGTGCCGGTGGCCGGTGAGTTCCGGCTCGCGTACCTGGTCTTCAACACGCTGTTCAACCTGGTCGACGCCGAGCGGCAGGCGGACTGCTTCCGCAACGTCGCCCGGGTGCTGTCGCCCGGCGGCGCGTTCGTCATCGAGACGTTCGTGCCCGACCCGCGCGACTTCGACGAGGACGAGCAGGTGCAGGTACGTGCCGTGACAGAGGACTCCGCGACGATCCGACTGCACAAGTACGACCGGCCGGCGCAGCGGTTCATCCGGCAGACGATCACGTTCGACGTGGACGGTGTGCACCTGAAGCCGTTCGCCATGCGGTATGCCTGGCCACACCAGATCGACGAGATGGCGCAGCAGGCCGGGCTCCGGCTCACCGAGCGGTACGCCGACTGGCACCGACGACCGTTCCAGGCCGACAGCCCGTCGCACATCTCCGTCTACCGGGCGGAGTAGCGGTTTGATCGGCTCGGGTTCCGGAAAGTCGGTGTGTCATCGCCCCGACTTCAAGGAACCCGAGTCGGTCTACCGCCGCGTCCTTCGGCGCTGCCCGCGATAACGACGGCCCGGACCGGTAGGTCGAGCCTTCCGCCCTTGGCTGATTCTGCTGGTGGCAGTAGGTATTGATCCGCAGGTCCCTCGCCGGGTGAGCTGACTGCATGCCGGACGCCTCCCGTTTCCCGCGCTCCTCCCCGTACTGGCCGGTGGTCAGTCACCCTCAGCTCCGGCGCGTTCTGCCCGGGCTCGCCGTTTCCGCGTTGGGTGACGGCCTGGCGGTGGTCGCGGTGAGCTGGCTCGCCATCCAACTCGCCCCGCACGATCACCGCGGCACCTGGTTCGCGCTGGCCATGGCGGCGTACACGCTGCCCAGCGCGGCCGGGACCGTCGTCTTCGGCCGGCTGCTGCGCGGGCGTAGCGGTGCCCAACTCGCCGGGTGGGACGCCATCCTGCGGGCCGGCGCGCTCGCGGCGATCCCCATCGCCCACCTCGCCGGCGTGCTCACCATCGGGCTGTACGTGGTTCTGCTGGCCGCGTCGGCGCTGCTGCACTCGTGGGGTTCCGCCGGCCGATTCACCCTGATCGCCGAACTGCTGCCGCAGCGACACCATCTGCCGGCCAATGCCGTGCTCAGCACCATCGGAGGGTTCGCCACCATCGTCGGCCCGCCACTGGCGGGCATCCTGATCGGCTGGGTGGGGCCGATCTGGGTCATCGCCATCGACGCCGCCACCTTCGCCGCGCTGGCCCTCACGTACCGTCTCGCCCTTCCCACCAACGACGGACCCGCACGGTCCGAGAGCGGCGCTTCGCGAACGGCCGGCTTCGCGGTCATCCGCCAGAACCCGGCCCTGCTGGGCCTGCTGGTGCTGAGCCTCGGGTTCTTCTTCCTCTTCGGGCCGGTGTACGTGGCGATGCCGATCCACATCACCGACGACCTGCACGCCTCCGCGACGCTGCTCGGCGCCTACTACGCCGCGTTCGGCGTCGGCGGTCTCGCCGGGGGTCTGGTCGCCGGTTACCTCCGCCGCTGGCCACTGCGAGCCACCACCATCGGCATCGTCGTCGCGTTCGGCGTTGCCATGCTGCCGCTCGGCCTGGGCGTACCGGTCGGCGTGTCGTTGCCGGCGTTCGCCCTGGCGGGCTTCATCTGGGCGCCGTACATGTCCACGTCGATGGCGCTGTTCCAGCGCAGCACGTCGACCGCCCGACTGCCCGCGGTGCTCGCCGCGAACGGTGCCATCCTCGTGCTGGCGGTGCCGCTGGGCACCATGCTGGGCGGGCCGCTGGTGGGTGCCATCGGCCCCCGCCCGACGCTGCTGCTCTGCGCCGTGGCGATCGTGGCCCTCGGCCTGATCGCCGGAGCAATCGCGATCTCCAGGCGGAGTTCGCGATTGCCCGGCGATGCAGGCGTCACCGAAGTCAGTGCCAGTCGCTGATCCGCACGTCGTCCGGGGCCGGTCGGCCGTGGCCGGTCTCCATCTGCTCCTTGAGGCTCATCAGGAACAGCGCCCACTTGGTGCTGCAGTGGTGCATGAACTCGACCGGCTCGCGCCAGCCCTGGTGCGCGAACTGGACGATCGTGTACTCGCCTCGCTGGTCGAGACGCCAGTCGACCTCGGTACCGACCCACTCCTCTGGGCCGTCGACGACGCGCCACCGCACCCGTCCGGCGGGGTTCAGCTCCAGGACCTCCATGTCGAAGCCGCCGGCATCGCCGAACCGGAAGGCCAACTGTCCACCGACCTCGCTCTTGCCCACCGTGTCGGTGGTCCACCAGGCGGCGAGGCCCTCCGGCGTGGCCACCGCTCGGTAGACGTCGTCGAGCGGAGCGACGACGCCGACCCGGTGCAGGATGTCGACCATTCTCAGTCTCCTTCGTCGTTGGTGCGGGTGCGTTCGATCGCCTCGGCGATCCGCTTGATCCGGCGTAGTCGGGCGTCCCAGGTGGAGCCGACCGCCGACAACTGGGCGACCGCGCGGGCGAGCTGCGCCTCGTCCACCTGGTAATGGCGCTCACGACCGGCCGGTTCGGCGTGGATCAGCCCAACCCGGTCGAGGACCGCCAGGTGCTTCGAGACGGCCTGACGGGTGACGGGTAGCCGCCTGCTCAACGAGGTGGCCGTGCCCGGACCGTCGGCGAGAAGAAGATCGATCATCGTACGTCGGATCGGGTCACCGATCGCCGACCACAACTCGTCGTCGACCACCGCGCTCACGAGGTCGCGACCAGCCGCGCGACGTACTCGCCCAGCCGGGGCATGTAGTGGTCCCAACCGTTTTCGTGGTCGCGGTACTGCTCTTCCAGGACAGCGACCTCCCAACCCAGCTCGCGGAACCCGGTCTCGGTCATCCGGATCAGCGTCCCGCCGCCGCTGGGCACCAGATCGAAGGTGACGAACAGCGCCTGACCGCTCCGGTCCGGCTCAGTGAAGCACCACCGGAAGGAGAACCGCTTTGGCGGGTCGACCTCGACGACGGCGAGCTCGACCGTCTTCGTCTCGCCGGTGTCGGCGTCGCGCCACACCAGCTCACCGGGCGCGCCGGCGACGGACTCGAACCGCGCGTCGTCGGGCCACCACTCCCGCATGTGCTCGGGTTGGCTGACCACCTCGAAGACGACCTCGGGGGACGCGTCGACGTGGATGTCGCGTTCGATCGTTCCCTGTTCCATGTCCACAACCTTTCGCAACCTTTGGTTGCACTTAACCTACGACAGCCCACGTCCATCGCGCAACCTTTCGTTGCGCGTCGCGGTTCCGTCGTACCCGGGGTGCACGATCGGCGCATGTCTGAGTCATCGCCGCACCGACACCACGCCATCGACTACGTCGAGCTCACGGTGACCGACCTCGCCGTGGCCAAGCGCTTCTACGCCGACGCGTTCGGTTGGCAGTTCAACGACTACGGGCCGGAGTACGCCGGCATCCGCAGCCCACACGGCGACGCCGCGCCCGAGGTCGGCGGTCTCCGTCTGGACGGGGAAGTCCGGGCGGGCGGCCCACTCGTGCTGCTCTACTCCACCGACCTGGACCGGTCCGTGCAGGCCGTCAAGGAGGCCGGCGGCCAGGTGGTGAACGGGCCGTACGAGTTCCCCGGAGGCCGGCGGTTCCACTTCACCGACCCCAGCGGCAACGAGCTGGGCGCCTGGGCCGAGCAGTAGGGCGCCGAAGTCGCCCGGGCGGGGCTGAACGTGCTCGCCAGCTCCGGCAGAGTGTCGCCATGGCCGGAAGAGGACTGGACGTCGAGGGCTGCATTACGCGTGAGGGTGCACTGAGCCGGGTCCCGGCCGCCTTCGCCGGTGTTGTCGACGCGGCACGCGCTCGGATAGCCGAGTCGTTCGACGGTGATCTGCTGCACAGCGCCTACATCTACGGCAGCATCCCCCGCGGCACCGCCATCCTCGGCGTCTCCGACCTCGACCTGCTCCTCGCCCTACGCACCGAACCAACCGAGGCCGACCGGGCGGCTGCCACCAGGATCGAGCAAGACCTCGACCGGTCCTTTCCGCAGATCGACGGCGTGGGCATCCTGCTGTTCAGTGCACGTACGCTGCTCAGCGAGCTTGAGCGGTACGACCTCGGCTTCTTCGTCGCCTGCCTGTGCACCCCCCTGCTGGGCGACGACCTCGCCGACCAACTCCCCCGCTACCGGCCCACTCCCCTGCTCGCCCGCGAGACGAACGGCGACCTGTCCCTTGCGCTTCCGGGATGGCGCCGCCAGGCCGCCGAAGCGAACACCGACCAGCAACGGAAGGCCCTCAGCCGGGTCGTCGCGCGGCGCATCGTCAGGACGGGGTTCACGCTGATCATGCCGCGGTGGGGAGGCTGGACGAGCGACCTCACCCAGTCCGCCGAGGCGTTCGGGCTCCACTATCCGGAACGAGCGGAGCAGATGCGGAGAGCTGCCGTTATCGGCCGCACGCCCTCGCCGGTTCCGAGTGTGCTCCGCGAACTCATCGACGACCTTGGGCCCTGGCTCGCCGCGGAGTACGCAGTCGTCCATGGCGAGAAGGCCGCCCGTCCGTGACCTGTCAGAGGTCCTCGCCAGTCAGGACGGGACAGCCGAACATGTCCGCGAGGACGGCCCTCTGGTGGTCGGTCAAGGGGTTCGCGAACACCGCGACGCCGACCCCGCGCTGCCGGCAGGCCTCGGCGATTTCACGGGCCCTACCGGGGCTGAGCAACGTCCGCCGCGAGAACGGGTCGCCCATCTTGTCCGCACCGCCGGAAGAGACACCCCGCCGCTGCACGTGCCGGCTCACGACCTGGCCACCGTGGGCTTCCACCACGCTGGCCAGCAGATTGAGCTTGCTTTCGAACTCCCTGTCCTTCGCCGAGAACAGGCCCACCAGCGCCACCTCGGCACCTGCCAGCGCAGCGTTCAACGCCCCCGAGCGATGCCGGTTCACCAGGTCTGCGACCGTCAGCTCCGGCGGGCGCGCAGCACGCCGGTCAGCATCGGCAGCGTGAACTCGCCGTGGGCGGTTTCGGGTCGGCTCCCGAGGAAGGAGCGGATCCGGCCGAGGGTGGCCTCTCGCTCCTCGTCCGGCATGACCAGCATCCCGGCCCGCGTCGCGAGCGTCGCGACGAGCGAGTCGGCGGTACGGCGCTGCCCGTGCGGGAACTCGACCTGCTCTGCCGACCCGAACCGGGCGATCAGGCCGGGGCTCGGAACGAGCATGTCCGCCGTCGCGGCGCGCCAACTGCTCAACGTGTCACGCGGGCCGATGGCCGCACTCCCGCTGACCCGTTCGAGCCCGGCAACCCAGTCGATCCGGTCGTCCATGATGTTCCACAAACCGGCCAGGACACCGCCGGGCGCGAGGACCCGGGCGATCTCCGCGCCCGCGACGGCCATGTCGAACCAGTGCAGGGCGTTGCCGGCCAGCACGGCATCGACGGACCCGTCCGGCAACGGGATGGCCTCGGCGCTACCCGGCAGGGCACTGACGGTCGGCAGCGCACGGCGTAGCTCGGTGAGCATCGCCGGGTCGGGCTCAACCGCCACGACGTCCGCGCCGACCGCGACCAGCGTCGCGGACAGCTTGCCGGTGCCGGCGCCCAGGTCGAGCACGCGCAGGCCGGGGGCGGCCTCCAGCGCCCACCGCACCGCGGCCTGCGCGTAATCCGGGCGGTGCTCGGCGTACGCGGTCGCCGCCGCGCCGAACGACGATCGGAGCAGTTGTTCCGTCATCCGGTCAACCTACCGCCGCTTGTCGACATCGACTGCGACCATGACCACCGTGCAGATCTTGCGGAGCTGTTGGCGTGCCCGCTACCCCGTCTACGTATTGGGCCTCGCGGTCGGGATGGTCATGATCTGGCTGCCCTTCAAGACCTTTCAGGACAACGACGCTTGGGAGAGCCGACTGCGGGTCGATGGCGTGCCAGCGCAGGCAGTCGTCGATGAACTCGTGCACAAGCGGCGGAACAGCAACACGATGCACCTGCGCTACGAATTCGCCGGTGCCCAGCGTCAGGCCGAGGTTGGCTGTTGGGAGGTCTGCCTACCGGCGGGCAGTGCGGTGCGGATCTGGATCAACCCCGACGACCCGGACGATTTCGTCACCGACTTCGGCGTGCTGAGTGGGAATCGAGGCCGGCTGCAAGGCGTGATCGGGATGGCGGGTCTGATCCTGGCCGGGACGATGCTGACCGCCGTGGTCGGCCGCTTCCTCGGGCGACGACGAGACCGCCGACAACGCGACTGGCAGCGGCAACAGCGAGAACAACGCCGACGACAGCTCGCCAGCGCCAGGCCCGGCAGGAAACGCAAGCCGAGCAGGCGACGGCCGAATCAGGGCAATCTCGCGACCCGCGACAAGGGCGAAGCATGACCGACCGCCTTCCGGCCCCGACGACCCGCCGACAGATCACGACAATGGATCACAGGTAAGGATGGCCCAGATGACCGCCCGGACTCCCTGGCAGGTGTGGCATGAGCCCTACGCCGACGAGGCCTCCCCGCTCTCGCGTCGGCTGCGGCTGGTCCAGCAGCACATTGCCGCGTGGCTTGATCAGCGCTCCGCCGAGCGGCTGACTGTGGTGAGCGCGTGCGCGGGTCAGGGCCATGACCTCATCGGTGTCCTCGCCTCAAGGTCTGATGTCCAACGTGTACGCGGAACCCTGCTTGAGTACGACCCAGGCAACGTCGCTGCCGCTCGGACCGCCGCCGACCAGGCCGGGCTCACCAAAATCGTGATCAGGCGGGCGGACGCGGGCCAACTCTCTTCGTATGCGGGGGCGGTCCCAGCCGATTTGGTGCTCATGGTTGGAGTCTTCGGAAACATTTCGGACGCCGACGTAGAGCGGACCGTTGCCGCCCTGCCCCAACTGTGCGCTGAGAGCGCTACCGTGATCTGGACCAGGGCGAGGCGAGATCCGGACCTGACACCAGCACTACGGGAATGGCTTCGAGATGCCGGCTTCGTGGAGCACGCCTTTCATGCCCCGGACGACGTGCAGTTCTCCGTGGGCGTTCACCGGCTCGACAGCCCTCCACAGCCCCTTGACCCCACCGGAACCATCTTCACGTTCCTGCGCTGATTCCAACTGGTCGCTACGCGATCACTCGTCATTGACGCCATAGCCAGTCTGGACCGGTGGGTGAGGAGACCCGTATCGGGCCGTGGCGGTCACGGATGTACGTCGCATAGACCGCAAAGTGGCGACGACGGCCGAGGAAGTGCGGGTAGTGATCGAAGTGCCACCGGCAGGCCTCGACGAACTCCGTGTGGTCATCGAGCCCGAGGCGAGCACAGACACGTGCGAACTCGTCCAAGCCGTCCAGCATCTCGGCGCACTGGTCAGGTGTCGCGCCATCGGCGCCCCACAGCACACCGGCCGGCAGCTCGTGGACCGCATAGTCAAGCCACTGGCGATGACGGACATAGCGGGCCCGGTCGTCGTCGGCCGAGGCGTTCACCGGGTTACCCCTGCCTGCACCATGCCGCCACCCTAAGCAACAGCCGCCGGACCGGACTCCTCGTAGCCGGATGGACACTGGTCAGCCCCGAACGGGTTCAGAACCCCGTCGACGTCCAGCAGGAGGAGAGGCAGGCCGCTCGGCATGGTTGCCACAGTACGGAATCCGGCGTACGGGTCGACTCGTCCGTCGCCCACCAGGTCAGCCGCTCAAAAACGGCAGCTGACCTGCTGTTTCTTCGGGGCCGCTGGTCGTCGCTGGTTATCTCTGGTCAGCGTTTGACGGCCCGATGCTTCGCCGAGCCGACACTGCGCAGTCTCGACGTCATTCATCTGGCGACCGCGCAGGTTCTTACCAACGAGTCCGGAGCGGAGTTAGTTGCCTTCGTCACTTACGGCCGGCGTCTGCTCGACGCTGCCAAGGCGGCCGGCCTGCCCACCGCGAGTCCTGGCCAGACAGGAGAGCTGCGCTTGCGGACCTCCGGAAGGCGCTGACCGGGCTCATCACACCTGGCCGCCCAGGTGGTGGGCGCTCCCTGGGCCGAACACCGCCGCCAGGTCGAGCAGGTCCGAAGAAGGCGATCATCAGCACCCACGTCGCCGCGATCCACATGGACCGGATCACGCCGCATTCGCTCGGCAATCCTGGTGGGCGGGCCGCGGCTACACTGACGCCTCTGAATCCCCTGCTCGGCAACGGAAACGGAGGCGCGATGGGTAATCCGCTGTTGGACGCCGAGGATGCGCGGGAACGCCTGGAGGCATGGCAGGCCAATGCCGTGCGCCGGGCCGCCGACACGCAGGCCGCCAGTGCCGGCTTGCGCGCGCTGCGGGTCGCGGCCACCGACGCCCACGGGATCGTCGAGGTCACCGTCGACTCCACGGGGGCGATGGCCGACGTCCGGCTCTCCGCGCGGGTGCAGCGCGTGAGCCTGGAGCAGACGCAGCAGGCGATCATGGGCGCCTATCGCAACGCGCGGGTCAAGCTCGCCGAGGCCGCCGCCGAGGTCGTGCGGGAGACGGTCGGCGCCGACTCGGCGACCGGTCGGGCCCTGCTGGCCGGATTCCGGACCGCCGACACCGAGGACGAAGAGAGGCGATACTGATGCACGCGGGGTTCGAGGTCGACGTCGAGGCGCTGCGCGCGCACGCCACTGCCATGTCGGCCATTCACGACCGCTTCGCCGCCGTCATGGCCGCGAGCGGCACCATTTTCCAGGCCGACGAGGCGTACGGACAGCTCTGCCAGTTCTTACCGCCCATCCTGGAGGGACGCCACCGGGACCAGGACAAGGGCGTGGGGATGCTCGCCGAGAACATCGAGCTGCTCGCCGCGGGAATCAAGAAGAACGCCGAGGCCTACGAGCGGACCGAGGGGTCGACCACCGACGGCTTCAACTCCTTCCACTCCGCGACCTGAGCCGGCCCGGCGCCCTCTCATGAGCAACCCACTGGTCGCCACGACCTCCGACATCCCTTCGACCAGCGCCGCGCACCGCGACGGCTGGACCGGCCTGCCGCTCGCCGACGACTACATGGGCATCAAGGACGCCATCGACTCCGGCAGCTGGATCGACGGCTCAGTCGCGGGCTTGGGCGCCGCTCTCGACGGGGCGGCCATCGCCATCGACCCGTTCAGCACGCTCCTGTCGATGGGCATCGAGTGGGCCATCGAGCAGGTAGAGCCACTGAAGCAGGCCCTCGACTGGCTCGCCGGTGATCCCGAGACCATCGAGACGCACGCCTTGACCTGGGACAACATGGCCAATGAGCTGTTCTCCATCGCCGAGGACCTCAAGGCGCGGCTGGTTGGCGACCTCGACGGATGGCAGGGCGCCGCCGCCGACGCCTACCGCGACATCCTGACCATCAACATCGACGTCGCCGGGATCTTCGCGGGCACGGCCGCCGGCATGGGTGCCGCGACCCGCGGCGCGGGGGTCCTGGTGCAGACGGTGCGGGAGGTGGTGCGCGCCTTCATCGCCGACTGCATCGCCAAGGTCGTGGTGTGGCTGGCCGAGGTGGTCTTCTCTCTCGGCTTCGCCACACCGCTGGTTGCCTCCCAGCTCGCGATCGCCGTCGTCCGCTGGACCGGCCGCATCTTCGGCTGGCTGATGGGCCTGATCAGCAGCATCTCCGCCCTTCGCGCACTCCTCGACGTCTAGGCGGCCCACGATGCGACAACTCATGGCGGCTCTGCGGACCACCGCCGTCCTGGTGGTCCTGTTCGCTGTGGCGGGCCTCCACAAGCACCCCTCAGGCCCCACCCCACCGCACGGCGGTGGCGACGACGGCCCCAAGCGTTCCAAGTTCAGCCCCGGCATGATGCCCAAGCGCGTGGGACCAGCCCAGCAGCACGGCATCAAGCGCGCCGAGGAGGGCCATCCGAAGGGCGCCGACACATCCGAGCCCGAGGCGCCCAAGCGGACCAACCCCTGGGACGACCCCGAGTTCGCCGACGCCATGTACGACATGCACCGCTTCGGTCAGATGGGCGACGGGGCGATGGACAAAATCTGGGACGGCGACGGGAAGGGTAATGGCGACCACAAGCCCTCGTCCACCGAGCCCGGCAAGACGCTCTTCCCGCCCGGCACCACCAAGGAGCAGGTCGAGGGCTGGTTCAAGAGCATCGCCACCAACCCCGACAGCCGCCCTCAGCCACGTCCCGGCGGCGACGGCTGGATCGTCACCGGCACCCGCGACGGCATCACTTGCGTCGTTACCCTGGACAAGGACGGCAGCATCTCCGGCGGCCACCCCCTCAGCGGCGAGGGCGTCACCACCAACCCGCGCGCCAAGCGGCCGACCTAGCCACCGAACCCACGGGAGACCCATGGAAGTCAACGAATACTACTGGTACAGCGACCAGATCACCGCCCAGCTCGCGCCCAGGATCAGCCCGAGGTACCGGCCGATCGTTCTGAACGCCGCCGGCGCCGGGGCCTGGGACCTGGCGATCACGACGCTCGTCGGCGCCCTGTGGGAGGAGGGCGTTGTGATCACCACGGCGGAGAAGGACGCGCTGTGGGAGCTCATGGAGTACCTCCAGGAACCTCTGACGCGCCTGGAGCAGATCCGGACCTCGGACTGACGGCCGAAGCGTAGATCGGGCCCCTCGAACCCTGAACCGTGTCGACCATCTGGCGTCCCAGACCTGGCCCGATCTCGGCGAGCATGTCGATGGCGACATTCACCGAACGGTAGATCTCGGGATCCGACTGCGGAAGGCGTCACCCCCGCCCCCATGCGGATTGAGTGGCAGTTCGCGCCGCAGTCCAAGGTGCGGACGGCACCTAAGACACCGCGCTCACGCCGGTCGTCCGTGCCGCTGCCCCAGGTCATCGCCGACGCGTTGCGGGCGCACATGGCGCAGTTCCCGGCGGCTGATGACGGCACCTTGTTCACGACCCGCTTCGCCGGCCCCTACCGGCACGACTACTACTGACCTGCGGCAACGGGCCGGCTTCAGACGTTGAAGCGGAACATAGAGCCGCCGTCCCGCCACAAGCCTGAACGGCCGGCGGCACCTGCTCACACGGCGTCTCGGGCTGCCACCGTTGGTGGCTGGTTGACGAAGTTTGACAGTGTCTTGTGCCCCCTGGGTGCCCCCAGGCTGCCGGGACGCGGCAGCGCTTGCAGCCCTCGGGCCAGCGGATTAAGAAACTCACCCTTGCGCCCGGTCAGGCCGCTACCTCGGTTGCGATCGTCGCCGGGTCAGGGCTGCGGGGCGCGCGAGCCTCGGTTGCTGTCTGCGTTGCTGTCGAGAGCCGCGCGCTCCGGCCCCGAAGGGAGCGCGATACAGGCGACGACGGACCATCGCGGGCCCCTCGAGACGGACGCTCATCCGGGGAGCTGCTGTATGGTCATTCACTTGGAGGGCGGGGCGCGTTGGTTCGAGCCCAACTCTTAATCGACTCTCGCCATCGAGGGGAAAGCGTCGTGGACGAGCAGGCGGCACCTGCACCGAGGCTATCTTTCGACGAATTCCGCATGTACTACGAGTCCGCCGAACGAGTTACTAATCGTCGGCTCGATATCAACAAGTGGAATTACTCCATCATGGCGGCAACACTTCTTGCGGTCGGAGCAATTCTGACCTGGGCAATATCACGACCAGCCAACATGCTTGTCGGGACAATCGGTGTATTAATGATTTCGGCCATGGCGCTTCTGCACTGCACTTACTGGATATTGCAGATTGACGACTTTAAGGCGCTTAACGCCGAAAAGTTCAGGATCCTTAACGAGATGGCACCGAACATTGACTTTCCGATCGGCATGTCAAGTGGGCCAGTCGCCTCTTACCAGCCGTTCGAGAGGGAATGGCACGCTCTCGAACGAAAGAAGGCGCTAGCAGAAATCAGTCGTTCTGGCCTACACGACCTGGTCGCCCTCAAATCCTCCAGTGCCGAATACTTTATTCCTAAAGCGTTCCGCGTTCTTTTTGCACTGATCATCATCGGCACACTCACTCTCGGCATCATGAGCCATAAGCAAATCATCGAACGGGTATCACCATTTGACGGAGTCACCGAGGAAGCGCAAGAAAAATGAGCCGAATCATTTATTCCGTCATGCCTGTCGCCTCTGATCCTAATCACTCAGCTCGCAGAGCCACAGTAGAGCTTGCCGCAAGGATGCTAGGCATGGACGCCTACTTCCCGCTTGATTATCGGCAACACCACGAAGACTTCCAAGCGGCAACTGTTCGAGATGAGATTGGGCGCTGCGTTGTTGCCGTGGTGGACCTTACGCTAGAACGCCCAAGCTGCTATTACGAGCTCGGGATGGTTCAGGGCGTCGGATTGAGCACCATTCTCGTAGCGGAAATTGGAACACAAATACATCAGACGGCCAGCCGAAAGTCCGTGGCCTTTTATCGGTCGCATGAGGAATTGTTGGCCAACTTGATTCAACTGCTTCGGCCGCACTCCAGGGCCTGACCATTGCCCTTGACCCCCAGGCAACATGCATGGCTCGGTGACCTGCCTAGCCTATACCGCCTTCTGCGGGACCTCGTCCATCGGCGTTCGTGGCAGTCCGCCACAACCCACGCCCGTCGTCACTCAGTTAGTCACCCAGCCGAAGGGCGAGACGCGTCGGGACCGGTTGAACAATCCGCTCCGCCTTCTTACTGCTGACCACTTAGCGACGCCCCAACATGTCATCGATCAACCGCTTGTCCGCCACGTCTTTAGTGTTGAGGAAGGCGTAAGCGAGCTTGAAGGCCACCAGGAGAAATGCGACCGCGACAATCAGTGAGAGCCAAGTCGCAAGGCTGCCGACACCACCCCTAGCGAAGATTTGCCAATACGCATAAAAGCTGAAGACGGGAGTAATTAAAACTGTTGCCACTGCCTCGGCGGCAGGCAGGACGAAGGGCCAGATGTGATCGCCGTGCATGTAGTAACGCTTAGGGACGCTGCTGAACGTCAGCCCCCGTGAATTGGTAAACAAACGATCCATCTGCGATGCATAAAGACCTGGAAACCGTTGCCCCACGATGGCGTAGTAGACAGAGGCGTAGATGTCTCGGTCCTTCGCCACTGCGATAGCGCGAAGGAACAAGTAACAAACAGCAGCTGGGATTGGGGTCTGAAGGAAATCAAGTCGAGCAAGCTTGACTCCAACCAACGAAGCCTCATTTACAAGACTGCGATTCAATAACTCAAATACAAGCATTAGGGACAGGATTCCAACAATGGTCCGCCGTTGAGACATCGCGAGGTCCCGCAAGATATCCACGATTCGCCACAGGCATTCGCGCAGAAATTCTGGCGTTGCCTCTTCGGAGTCAAGAAACTGGCGGACATCCCCTTCGAGCGTATCTTCGTCAGGGACTTGGCTCTGCCCATCGTCTGGCAATTGGGTCACTGCATCGCTCACGACACCTCCGTTCAACGCGGCTATTGCCAGTACTCCTGCGGCGATCTACCTCGTCGATGACACCTCAGCGGTCTGGCATTCGCCGGGATGCCCGAAGCATGATGTCAGCAGCATCAGAAAGCCTGTTAACGGCACGCCGGAATCCTTGTCCACCTAGCTTCTCCACTGAATCCGCCAGGGTTGCAACCGTCCGTGCATCGAGCCCGACTGGATTATCAGTTAGGGTCGATATGATTCCTCGAAGCTCTGCAACGCTATTCGCGTTGACAGTCCCCGTCTTTTCGAGTTGCTCCGCAATGCTTTCCAGCCGCTTTAGCGGAGGTTCGAAGATGTCCGCGATAAAATCCATAAGCACATCCTCATGAACCGGGCCGATTCTACTTAGCTCGGCGTTGAGATCGCCCTCGTGTCTCCTCTTCCACTCAAGTAAGATATCCGGCGGGTAAAGCTTTTCTCCGGTCCTTTTGTCGTCTACCTCCGAATGATGGGGCAGGCAGAGAAGTAGTAGATTCCTGAAAGAATCACGTTCAGTGTCGGGCAATCCGTCTTTGTACCGAGGCGCGTTCGGCCTAACACCGTAGACATGAGCAATTTGAACATTCTTTCGATACACGCCAGGGCGCGTCTCGAACATGACGGGCATGGGACAGCCAGGCCCGTAGCATCGACCATTACTAATCGCCCATAGAGCTGCCTCAACGGACGCCGGGATTCCTCGCCGCATGCCCGTCATTTCACACTTACCGCTTCCCGATCTTATACGTTGCCTCGCTGACTCTTCGGAGAGTGGCGTCGACCTCCCGAAGTACCTCGAATCGCCCCTCGCGTCGTCCGACCTGGTGTGCATCGAGATTGGCAGGAGTCAGGACCACAACTTCTCCCATGTCCAGCAACTCGTCCCAACTCAGGTACTCACGACTGCTTTCGCAGGTCCACGCGTCGTGCGATGTCCGCGTCCAGAGCTGCTGGCCTGAGTAGCCCCACTCTGTAGCAACCACGCAATCGAACTCGGGTTCATCTAGCCGCTTCGCCATGCAGCCATCCTCTCCAAGCATCGACCGAAGTCAAGCGGTAGCGACACCGTCACTCAGAGAAGTTACCCTCTGTCTATGGATCTGGCGCTTCGCTCGTCACGGGCGGCCGAGTCCCTGACTAAGTGGCTCGCCCCCCTCACCTTCACCGATTGGTCTGCCCCACGGGTCACCTCGGCACTGACACGCGGCGTGGTGAACTGGGGCGTAGCGCACGGTTGGCGAGTCCGGCGAGAAGTGCCAAGTATCGCGGGCCTACCCGGCGCTCATCCGGATCGCCCTGGCTACCTCGATGTTGTCTGCGAGCGTCTGGGAGCACCCCCGATCGCCGTAGAGATTGACAGGACCGACAAGCAATGGTCGTCGCGCAAACTGCTCTGCGAAGCCGATGCGGGAGCAGTTGCAGTCTGGGTTCGTTGGGGAAGCCCTCGGACATGGATCGTGCCCCATCCGGTGGCCCTGGTCGACATTCCCACCACTAGCCGCCGAGTCTCCGGACGTCAGCTTTACTCACGCGTCGAGGTGCCAACGTCCGTTGCTGTGGCAGCACCGGCACCGCCCCAGGCTCCCCGCTGCCATGCCACCACCCGCAAGGGCCTTCCCTGCCCTATCAACCCACGCCCCTCGGGCCTTTGCCATGTTCATGACCCAGCGGTCCAGTGCGGTGCCCGGAAGAAGAACGGTCAGCGCTGCGGAAACGCCACCGGAGGCGGTCGCTGCGCCACCCACCAGAGCAGCCCCATGTTCGACTCCACTCCAACTCTGCTCTAGCCGGCAGCAGCAGCCCTGAGAGAACCTGCCATCCCGTCTGCCGTCGACCCGCCCTCCTGGGGAGTGGGCCGCCGTCCGGCCCGCCACGTCAAGACGGCCTTGACACCCGTACGGACGCTGGCGGGTCGGGCGGTGGTCTGCTCGGCTTGCCCGGGTCGTCGACTGGCGGGATGGCCCGCGCAACCACCCACGGACCGCAACCCGCCGACGGGGTTGCAACCATCTCGGAGCCCGAGCGCCCCCGCCGGAGGCGCAGTAACCGCAACCCCGCCACCGGCGGGCAGCTCGCCGACGCGGGCCGACGTCCGCTCCCCTACGCCGCGCGGGCTCATGGCCGCGTGGCCCGGCCGGCTGCCGGCCCACCACTAGCGGTCACCCGCCTGTCGTTCTGCGGCGGCCCCTTGGGCTTCCCGCTTCCGCGCCAGCTGCCGGGCGTGTTGCGTGGCCGGAGTCGGAGCGTCAGCGGAGCGACGGACGCGCGCCCAGGCGGCGGCGCGTGCGGCCCGTTCAGGGCCGCCTTGAAGACGTACAGAAACTTTGAACCACTTCGCCGGCAGCTCGGCCGGCACTCGAACACGGGATGGCGAGCGGACCGGGTGTCTCCGTACCCTGGCGATATGGCCGACCTCGTCGACACCGCTCGGGAAGTTGCACGACGCCTGCTGGAGACACCGTTGCCACGTCGATGGAGTCACGTCCAAGCGGTCGCTGCCAAGGCGGACCGGATTAGCGGAGCAGTCCCGAGCGAGGATCGTGAGGTGCTCGTAGCGTCGGCCTGGCTACACGACGTCGGTTACAGCCCTGACCTGGTCGACACCGGCTTCCACTCGCTCGACGGTGGCCGCTGGCTACGCCGTGAGCACTTCAATGAGCGGATTGCCGCCTTGGTCGCTCATCACTCCTGCGCCTGGCTGGAAGCCGACGAGCGTGGGCTCGGTGAGGCCCTGGCCGCCGAGTTCCCTCGGGAGGAAACCGCGGTGACCGACGCCATCTGCTGCGCAGACATGACGACCGGACCGGATGGCCAGGATTTCGAGGTGTTGGACCGGCTAGCGGAGATTCGGTCGCGGTACGGGCCGGAGCACCTCGTTACCCGTTTCATCAGTCGGGCGGAACCGGAGATGGTCGCTGCCGTGCGGCGGACTCAGCGCCGGCTCGCCGGCGTCCATCAGCCGATGTAGGGCTCGGGACGTTCCTCGTAGCCGTGGGTGATGCGGAGCAGGGTCGACGGGTGGATGTCGAGCGCGGCCAGCTCGTCGCGGGCCACCCACCGGACGTCATGTGACTCTTCGCTCGGCGTCGGTGTGCCGCTGACCGGTACTGCGCGGAAGCAGAGCGAGAACTGCTGTCGTACCTCGCCGTCTGAGTACTCGATGACGTGACCGGGGTCGGAGTAGACGCCGACCATCCCGAACACTTCGACGCGGATGCCGGTTTCCTCGTGGGTTTCCCGGACTGCCGTCTCTCCGACCGACTCGCCAACTTCCTGTCCGCCGCCGGGCAGGGACCACAGGCCGTTGTCGGTCCGCTGGATGAGCAGCACCCGTCCGCGATCGTCTCGTGCGAAGACGGAAACGGCGACGACGATGCTGTTGGCCTTCGGCGCGCTCGGGTCCTGGTAGTGCTCGGTTCTTGCCATGCTCTTAGGCTGCCATCTCGCCGCGTGGCTGAGTCGTCGAGGCAGCTAGGACCCGGTCAAAGCTGTCGGCGTACGTGCCGAACAGATCGCCGCCGTTGAGCCTGCGCAGATGCATCACGGGCGCATGTGGCGCCGGAAACCCGAGCACGTGCATGTTCACCAACATCTCGTCATCGAAGCGATAGATCGAGTTGTATAACGTCGTGTCGTGGTAACGGATCTTCGCCCCGGGCGCATCTTCAAGCCGGTTGTAGTACTGCTGAACTTGGCGGATCTTCGCCGCCATCACACCCGGCGAGCCTTCCTCGATGCTCTTGCGCTCGATCGCCTCGCTATTCGGGTCGCCGAGCAGGATTGTCACCGTGACGCCGTCAACAGCCTTTTGACGCAGGGTGTCGATCAGCCTGCGGTCCTGCTCTACGAGGAACAGGCCGGCGTAGGCCAGCACGTCTATTCGCTTCTCCGCGCGTTCGATCAGTCGACGCCATAGGTCGTACGGCACGGCAGAGCGCCGGGTGTAGAGCTGTACCAACTCGCTCTGCCCAATCCTCGACGCCTTCTCTGGGGTCACCGCTTCTGGCCACAGGTACGGCACGTCTTCCCGCACCATTGCCGCGATTGCGTGTCGGTGACGCGGGTACGGCGTCCGATCCTGCGTGATCCACCGTTCTACGGTCTTCGCGTCAACCCCGATTTTTTCGGCCACAGTGACCGGCGTCAGGCCGTTGCGCAGGATGGCATCGCGGAGCCGGTCGTTTGGCATCGTTTCTCCTCAAGGGACGACTAGGGACGCATTCATCGTAACCAAGACGTCCCATGGTCGTCCAGCCCATCGGATGGGTTGTCCCTGGCTTTTCGGGAGCCTTATCCCCAGAGGCCACGAGCAACAGTCCACCGGGGACTAGCTCATTACCTGGCCCGAGACCCAGGAGGTTTGTTGTGAAGCTGTACGTGGACACCCAGAGCAAGCAGGTCCAGGTGACGAAGGACCCGGAGCCGAAGAACGACCAGAACGGCAATCAGCGGTCGGAGAAGAACACTGGCCGGCTCATGTGGTCGACCCAGGTCTTCGTGCTCGACGAGACTGGCGGCGAGATCATCACCATCACCACGGCGGGTGAGAAGCCGGGCGTGACGGTGGGACAGCTCGTCGCTGTCGAGCAGTTGGAGGCTATTCCGTGGGCGACCAACGGGCGTAACGGCGTCGCGTTCCGTGCGATCACGCTGAAGCCGAAGGCTGGTAACTCGGCGGCTAAGTAGGTCCCTCGCTCACCGCACTGTGTGAGCCCTGGTGTCTGAACGCACGAAAGCGGCCTGATGGTCCGCTGATCCATCTCTGATTCGTCCGGAAGCGGTTCTGGTTCGCACGTTTCCGGCCGGTGACCACGTCAGATGGTCACATCCCTCAAGGCACGGGGTCGGTACTGGCTCGCATACCTGCCGACCCCGTCTGCCTTTCCAACCTGTCTGCCCTCGTCATAGGGAGTGGTTGTCTCATGCTCGTTTCCGCCATCGTGTTCGCCGTTGTCGCGGCGACCCTCTACGCCGGTCACCAGGTGGCCGATCACGTTCTCGGCCAGTCCGACAAGCAGGCCGCGCACAAAGCCGCCCCTGGTTGGGACGGCTGGCGTCACCTGTTGGGCCACGTGGTGGCCTATCACCTCGTGGTGGTGGTCATGCTGGCCATCACCATCGCCGCCCTGGACCTGCCCGTCACCGCGCTCGGGCTTGCCGCCGGGCTCGGCTTCTCCGCCGTCTCGCACGCGTTTCTTGACCGGCGGTGGCCGGTTCGCTGGCTACTCACTCACACGGGAAGCGGCGACTTCGCCGACCGTCAGGCCCCGATCTGCGGGATGTACCTGGCCGATCAGTCCCTACACGCGGCGTGCCTCTGGGCGTCCGCGCTGCTCATCGCCTGCCTCTAACAACCCCTCACTCTGAGCAAGGGAGATCCCTGCCATGGGCAAGAAGTACCTGTTCAGCGAGGACAACACCGGTCGTGTCCGTGAGGTCAAGGTCGACCCGAAGCACCTGGACAAGCAGTTCCGCGAGGAGCGCGCCGCTGGGCGCACCCCAACCGTCCTCGACGAGGACGACCGCATCCGCTTCGGCCTGCTCGCCAACAAGCTGCCCAACGACTGACCTCGGTCAGCTCTAGGAAACGAGCGCGGGGCCGGTACTGGCTCGCAACCTGCCGACCCCGCTCTCTCCAACCCATCCAACCCAGTCTCTTGGGAGGACGTGTCATGTCCAAGTCTAGCCCTCGCCGCTTCGGTGGCAGGTCAACCGGAACGGTGACGGTCATCGAGGCCAAGGTCCACCGTTCCTCGGCCCGCAACGCCCGCATGGCGTTCATCCTCACGGCGGTCATCGTCGGCCTTCTGTCGGCAGTGGTGGCCGCTTCCTACATCCACCCGATCCTCGCCGTGTTCGTCGGCGCGCTTATCGGCGTTCCGACCGGCGGCCTCGTCTGGGTGCTCGTCCGCATCTGGCCGGTAATCCGGCTGCTGTGGTGGTGGACCCCGGAAACCATCCTGGGCGTCCTGCTGCTCACCGCGTGGGTGCAGCTCGCCAACCACACCCCGACCCTGGTGACCCTGCTCGTGGTCGCCCTGGTCGTCGGCGTTCCCGCCGCCATCCGCCCGGTCCGCCGCCAGGTCATCGCCTGGACGTGGTGCCTGATCGTCCGGCACCGGCTGCGCGTGTGCTTCGCGCAGTTCATCATCGCCAACCAGTCCGGCAGCCTTCCGCTGATCCTCTGGGCCAAGCCCACTCCTGTTGGCGAGCGGGTCTGGGTCTACCTGCGTCCCGGCCTGTCCGCCAAGGACCTAGAGGGCCGCCTCGACAAGATCGCGGTCACCTGTCACGCCTCCACCGTGCTGATTGAGCGCGCTTCGGAGAACAACGCCGCGTACCTGCGGTTCGACATCAAACGCCGTGAGGTGCTGACCGCTCACGTCGGTTCCCCGCTGGTCGACGTGATCGACCCGAGCGCCCCCGTCTCGGCATCGCCGCTGACGGTCCCCACCGCCCTGGACCTGCCGGACGTCGCCGCTCCGACGATCACCCTCCCCACCCAGGGCAAGCCGGCGAAGACGCCGGCCACCACCGCCAACGGCAGTAAGCCCGCGGCTTCCTCCGCGTCGCCCGAAGCGGACGACGTCTCCGACTGGATCTGACCCAACCCAACCCGGACGCGAGGAGCCATGGCGGCTCGTTCGTGTGGCTCCTCGCGCCCACAACGCCCAGGAGGGCACTGATGACCACCACGATTCCCACCACTGCTGAGGCGGTGCCGGTGGGTCCTGGCCTGTCGATGTTCGACCCGATCTTCATCGGGATCGACGAGTTCGGCCAACCCGTCTACCTCGACGTCATCTACCGCAACCTGCTCACCGCAGGCGAACCCGGCGGCGGCAAGTCCGGCCTCATCAACAACATCTGCGGCCACGCCGCCCTGTGCGACAACACCCGCCTCGTGCTCTTCGACGCCAAACTCGTCGAACTCGGCCCCTGGCGCGACCTCGCCGACGCCTTCATCGGCCCCGACATCGACCAGGGCATCGAGGTGCTGCGTCGCCTCCTGGTGGTCGCCACCAACCGCTACGCCTGGCTGCTGGCCAACCGGCGCCGCAAGCTCGCCGACGGCGACGGCATGTCCGTCATCGTCACCATCATCGACGAACTCGCCATGTTCTCCACCGTCCTCGGCACCAAGCAGCAGCAGGAAGAGTTCTCCACCCTCCTGCGAGGGCTCGTCTCCCTCGGCCGGGCCTGCGGCATGCCCGTCGTCGCCGCGACTCAGCGCCCGTCGTGGGACATCATCCCCGCCTCGTTGCGGGACCTGTTCGGCTACCGGGCCGCGTTCCGGTGCACCTCGCTGAACAGCTCCAACATCATCCTCGGTCAGGGCTGGGCCGAGCAGGGCTACACCGCCTCCGACATCTCGCCCACCAACCAGGGCGCGGCCTACCTCCTGGCCGAAGGCGGCGTTCCCCGCCGCATCAAGGCGGCCTATCTCACCGACACCGACATCTACAACATCGCCGATTACGCCGCCTGGACCCGCCGCCCCAACGGCACCAACACCCCGGCGGTCAACCCCACCGAGTGGGAGATGGCGGCATGACCACCCGCGAACGGGCCTACGCCAAGGCCAACAACCAGCGGGCCGCGCAATTCACCGAGCTTTGGGTCACCGGCAGTCCCGAGGACATCGCCGCCCTGGTCCAGGCCGTCGCCCGCAGTGGGCGACTGGTGTATCTCTCCGCACCCACCCGCATGCCGGGTGACGACAACCGGCACCGCCGCTACCTGCGGCTACGCGCCCGATAGCCGGTCGACAGGACCAGTCAACGCCTGCCAGCAACCGCTGGTCCTGCCGACCTCCACCAACCGCCCTACTGAAAGGACGTGGTTGCCATGAAGGCTACCCAAAACCCACCCACCGCAGCACCGGTCACACCCGCTGACCTGCTGCGGATGGCTGCCCTCTACCTACGCCGGCACGGCTGGCACCAGGGCACCTACTACGCCCACACCACCGACACCCTCACCCCGCCGGCCTGCGCCGCCGGGGCCATCGGCATCGCCTGCGCCGGACACACCGTCGAGCACTTCTCGCAGCTCGACCCCGACGCCCTCGCCGACTACCTGACCGCCTTGGGCGTGTTCGTCGACTACCTCGACACCACCGCGCCCGTGTTCTTCGTCGACGAGGACGGCTACCTCCTCGACGAGCACACCTCCCCCTACTCGTGGAACGACGACCCGACCCGCACCGCCGAGCAGGTCATCACCGCCCTCACGGCGGCTGCCACCGACTGGGACTCCCTCCGCAAGGCGGAAGGGGAGACGCGATGAACACCGTCAAGAAGCCCTTGACGCCCAACCTCCCCCGGCAACGGCGTCGGGACGTGGTTGAGAACGACCAGTTCGCCGGCTTCGCCAAGCGCATCATCCGCGCCCACGGCCGCCGCGTCGCCACCGGCGACGTCGAAGCACTCCGCGACCTCATCGCCCTGTCCTCCGTCATCGACGACGCCATCGGGGAAGCCGTGATCGGCCTGCGGGCCTTCGGCTACTCCTGGGCCGAAATCGGCTCCCGCCTCGGCATCACCCGCCAAGCCGCCCAACAGCGTTGGGGCGGTGACAAGCCATGACCGACCTACGCCGCGTCGACCTGGACAACCTGGCCGAGCGCACCGGCATCCGGGTCGAGTTCTACGACCCGCTCGGCACCCGCTACGGGTTCCCCACCTTCCCCTACCACTGCGCACCCACCGGCCTGGCCACCCTGCGGCAACTCCGCGCCGCCGGCCTACGCCCCGGAGGACACGACCCCGTCGCCCAGATCTATTGGCGGCACCGCGCCAACCGGCGGGTCGCCTACCTCTACCGCACCGACCTCGCCAAAGCGAAGCGCACCGCCACACCCGCCCAGCGGGAGGCCATCGCCAAAGCCCTGCTCGCTCGCCGGACCTGCCGGCACTGCGGCCAGGTGAAGCCCTACTACATCCCCCGCCGCTACGGCTGCTGCCTCGACTGCCACGGAGGCCACTAATGCCCGTTAACACTCCGGCCAGCGCCGGCACCCGCTTGGAGGGCCTGGTCCTGGTCCTCATCCTCATCGTCGTCGGCGGCTCCGCCGGGGCCGCCTCGTTCACCCACGTCCACGACTGGACCATGGCCAATAGCCCCGACAACACCCCGGGATGGTTCGGCTGGGCCAACGCCGTCATCTCCGAACTCGTCCCCATCGCCGCCCTACTCACCATCCGCCGACGCCGTCGCACCGGCGCACCGATCGGCTACCCGATGGTCCTGCTCATTGCCGCCGCCGGCCTCTCCCTGGCCGCACAGTTGGCGGTTGCCAAGCCCGGTCCGTCCGGGTGGCTTCTGTCGGCGGTTCCGGCGCTGGCGTTCATGGCCCTGGTCAAACTCGTCCTTGCCCCCGCGCCCACCGCGCAGCCCATGACGGCTCCCTCTGAGCCGGGGCAGCCGATCCGCGTTCAGGTGGCCGAGCAGGTCACCACTGAGCCGGCACCACCGGCCGCCATCACCCCGGCACCCGAGCCAACCCCGGCCGTCACCGAGCCGGCCTCCGAGCCGGTCGACGTCCCCGCCCACCTGCTGCCTACCGCCCGCTTCGCCGCTGTGCAGCACGAACAGGCCACCGGTCAACCCATCACCCCCGCCGAGCTGGCCGACCGCCTCGACGTCAGCACGGTCGTCGCCGGGAAGCTTCTCGCCACCATTCCCCGGGGTGCCCGATGACCATCGTCTTGGTCGACATCGAGCAGGTCACCCACACCTGCCCCGCTTACCCCGACGCTCACCCGTTCGACATCCGCCGAACCCTCATCGACGTCATCCCCGGCGGCCCTTGCCGGGCACCGGTCACTATCCGCTGTGGTGACACCACCGCCCTGATCCCGTGCCGTCGGCACGAACCGGTCAAGCGCCAGTGCGGCGCCTGCCGGGTCATCGTCACCGAACGCACCATCACCACCCGCCACCTCACCGAGGTACGCGGCTGATGGCCTCGACGCTGGACCTCACACCCCGGACCATCACGGCCCGGGGTGTGGGCTCGAACGCCGACACCATCCCCGTCTACGACTACACCGCCGAAGGCTCGGCCTTCCACCGCGCCACGAAGCCGGATTACTTCGGGTGGCTGGAACACGTCCGCGCCGCTGCCGGCTGCACCCGACCCATCCGCCTCGCCGGGCAACTCCTCACCGTCGAGCAGGGCACCGGACGGGTCCTCGACGCCCGGCACACCGACGGCATGCCCGACGCCGCGATTTACACCGCCTGCGGCAACCGCCGCGCCACCGTCTGCCCCGCCTGCGCCCACACCTACCAACGCGACGCCTTCCAACTCCTACGCGCCGGCCTCATCGGCGGCAAAGGCGTCCCCGACACAGTCACCCAGCACCCGGCGGTGTTCGCCACATTCACCGCACCCTCGTTCGGCACCGTGCACACCCGTGCGGTCAAGCGGCACACCTGCGGTAACCGCAAACGATGCGACTGCCGGCCCGATCCGTGCCACGCCCGCCGCGACACCGGCCTGTGTGAGCACGGCCAACCGGCCGTCTGCTGGGCTAGGCACGAGGCCGGGGACCAGGTGCTCGGGCAGCCGCTATGCCTGGACTGCTACGACCACACCCACCAAGTCGTGTGGAACCTGTTCTCGGGCGAGCTGTGGCACCGCACCAAGCAAGCCGCGGAACGGTCGCTCGCCAAACTCGCCCGCCGCCGGGGAATCCCCCGCGTCCACGTCGTCACCGCCTCCGGCAACATCCGCAAAGTCCCACCGGTTCGGCTGTCACACGGAAAGGTGGCAGAGTTCCAGGCACGCGGAGCGGTGCACTTCCACGCCCTGGTCCGCCTCGACGGCGTCCACCCCGACGACCCCACCGCCGTCATCCCACCGCCGGCCGGCTTCACAGTCGCCGACCTGGACGACGCGATCCGGGCCGCCGTCGAGCAGGTCACGTTTGCCACTCCGACCCACCCCGACGAGCCCGAAGGCTGGTCGATCGCTTGGGGTGACCCGGGCAAGGGCCTCGACATCCGACCCATCAGCCTCACCGGAGACGGTGAGGTCACTGACAGCATGGTCGCCGGTTACCTTGCCAAGTACGCCACCAAAAGCACCGAGGTAACCGGGCACCGCTCCGTAAGGCTCGACGCCGATTCGATCGGCGACTACGCCGACCCCGACGGCGACCACACCGCCCGCCTCATCGACGCCTGCTGGCACACCGGCCGACCCACCGCAACGCCCGTCCCGCTCTCGGAACGGCCCCGGGACCACCGGCCACGGCCCGGTTTTGTCGACCGCTGGGAGTGCCCTGACTGCGGCACCCACACCCGCTACGCCGCCTGCCCCGTCTGCGTCGCCCACCGTCAAGCCGCCCTTGACACCCAACCGGCCAGCAGACCACAGGCCACCAATCCCTACGCCCGGCTACGCCGGTGGGCCCACATGCTCGGCTTCGGCGGCCACTTCCTCACCAAAGCCCGCCGCTACTCCGTCACCTTCCAAGTCCTGCGCGACACCCGCGTCAGCTTCCGACGCCACGAGCACCAGGACCAGGCCGACGAACAACCCGGCACCCTCCGCGCCGTCGACCACCTCGACGAAGACACGACGCTCATCGTCGGCACCCTCACCTTCGCCGGAGTCGGCTGGCACACCACCGGAGACGCACTCCTCGCCAACACCGCCGCAGCCATGGCACGCGAACGACGAACCACCGGCCGCGAAGAACTCGCCCACGAACTCGGCACCACCCCTGCCGGCCTGTCGCCGGCCGCCTAGATAGCACCGACAAGGAGGACTGACATTGGCAAGCCGAGCAGCAACGAGCATGGATGATCTGTGGTCGATTGAGGACGTGTCTGCGTTCCTCCGGGTTCCGGTGGGCACGCTCTATCAGTGGCGTTACCGCCGGACCGGTCCACGCGCCTTCAAGGTCGGCCGGCACCTGCGGTACGACCCGGCTGACGTCCGGTCCTGGCTCGCCGGACAGGCGGCCTGACATGGGCAGCGTCGAGAAGCGCAACCGCGACGGCAAAGTCAGCTACCTTGCCCGCTGGCGGGACGATGCTCGCCGGCAGCGGAAGCGTTCCTTCACTCGAAAGGTCGATGCTGACCGATTCCTCGCTCAGGTCGAAGGCGACATCCTGCGTGGCCAGTACGTCGACCCGTCTGACAAGACGACCGTCGTCGAGTACGCCCGACGCTGGGCCGCTGGCCGCGCGCACCGGCCCACGACCGCCCGCCGGGTGTCCGGGCTGATCGAAACGCACATCGCCGCCACCCCGCTCGGCTCTCGCCGCCTAGCCGCTGTCGTGCCGTCTGAGGTGCAAGCGTGGGCGGCCGACCGATCCAAGGTGCTCGCCCCGTCGACTCTTCGCAACCTCGTCGGGCTGCTGCGGTCGGTCTACGCGGCTGCGGTGCTGGATCGGCTTGTCGGCCGGTCTCCCGTGGTGCGGATCAGTCTGCCGTCAGCCCACCGGGAACGCATCGTGCCGCTCACCGTCGACCAGGTACGCGCCCTGGCCGCCGCGATGCCCGCCCGCAACCGTGCAATGGTGATCGTGCAAGCCGGCCTCGGGCTACGCCTCGGCGAGCTGCTCGCACTGCGCGTTCAGGATGTGGACTACGTCGGCCGGACAGTTCGGATCGAATGGCAGTTCGCTCCGCAATCCAAGGTGCGCACCGAGCCGAAGACCCGCCGATCGCGGCGAACCATCCCGCTCCCCCAAGTGGTGGCGACAGCCATCCGCGAGCACTCGGCGCAGTTCCCGCCGGCCGCTGACGGCACCATCTTCAGCACCCGTTTCGCCGGCCCGTACCGGCACGACTACTACGGTTCGCTGATCTTCTCGGCTGCCGTCGAGCAAGCCGGGCTACTGAAGGGCACCACGAGTCACGACCTGCGGCACCACTACGCCTCCGTACTGCTGATGCAGGGCGAGTCGGTCATCGTGGTTGCCGAGCGTTTGGGGCACGAGAACGCAACGTTGGTCCTGTCGACGTACGGCCACCTGATGCCGGACTCGGAGGAACGCACCCGCCGCGCCGTCGATGACGCGTGGGGTTGTGCCCCCGACGTGCCCCAGGGCGACGACTCAACCGTCTGACCTGCGGCAACAGGCCGGATTCAGACGTTGAAGCGGAACTCCACCACGTCGCCGTCCTGCATGACGTACTCCTTGCCCTCGATGCGGACCTTGCCCGCCGCCTTGGCCGCCGCCATCGAACCGTGCTCGACCAGGTCGTTGTACGAGACCACCTCGGCCTTGATGAAGCCGCGCTGGAAGTCGCTGTGGATGACACCCGCGGCCTCCGGCGCGGTGGCGCCGACCGGGACGGTCCAGGCGCGCGCTTCCTTGGGGCCGGCCGTGAGGTACGTCTGGAGGCCGAGGGTGCGGAAGCCGACCCGGACGAGTTGGTTGAGGCCGGGCTCGTTCTGCCCGATCGACTCCAGCAGCTCGCGGGCCTCGTCCTCGGGCAGGTCCACCAGCTCAGACTCGATCTTGGCGTCCATGAAGACGGCCTCGGCGGGGGCGACCAGGGCGCGCAGCTCGTCAAGGAACGACTCGTTGGCGAGCTCGGCCTCGTCGACGTTGAAGACGTACAGGAAGGGCTTGGTGGTGAGCAGGTGCAGCTCGCGCAGGTGCTCCAGCTCGATCTTGGCGGCGGCGGCCCCGGAGTAGAGGGTGGTGCCACCGTCGAGCACCTCGATCGCGGCCTTCGCGGCGGCGACTGCGGCTGCCCGGTCCTTGCGGAGCTTGGCTTCCTTCTCCAACCGGGGCAGCGCCTTGTCCAGGGTCTGGAGGTCGGCGAGGATCAGCTCGGTGTTGATCGTCTCGATGTCGTCGGCCGGGGAGATCTTGCCGTCGACGTGCACCACGTTCGGGTCGGAGAAGGCCCGGACGACCTGGCAGATCGCCGAGGCGTCCCGGATGTTGGCCAGGAAGGCGTTGCCCCGGCCCTGCCCCTTGGAGGCGCCGCGGACCAGGCCGGCGATGTCGACGAACGACACCGGGGCCGGCAGCACCTTCTGCGAGGAGAAGATCTCGGCCAGCTTGCCCAGCCGCTCGTCGGGCAGCCCGACCACGCCGACGTTGGGCTCGATGGTGGCGAACGGGTAGTTCGCCGCCAGCACGTCGTTCTTGGTCAACGCGTTGAAAAGCGTGCTCTTGCCGACGTTGGGCAGGCCGACGATGCCGATGGAAAGACTCACGACCGGCCAGCTTACGCGGGTGCCGACCGGGCCGGTCCAGGCGGCTCCGATGCGGCACCGCGCCGGTGGTCGATCGTCGCTCCCACCGGGCCCCGTCAGGCGTTGCTAATCTCCCGGTTCGATGTTCCGCTGCTGGAGGTGGGATGACCTCGACATTGCCTGAGCTCTACATCGCTGTCGATGTGGAGGCGGACGGGCCGATCCCCGGGCCGTACAGCATGATCTCGCTGGGCATGGCCGTGGCCGGCCGCCCGGACCTCACCTTCTACACCGAACTGCGTCCCATCTCCGACGAGTTCGTCCCGGCGGCGCTGGCCGTCTCCGGCTTGGACCGGGACCGGCTGCTGCGGGAGGCGCCCACCGCGCAGGAGGCGATGTCCGCCGCAGCGGCCTGGGTCGACGAGCTGCGCCGGGTCGGTCGTCCGGTCTTCCTCGCCGCCCCGGCCGTCTGGGACGGCATGTTCGTGCACTGGTACTTCGTCCGCTTCGTCGGGCACAGCCCGTTCGGTGCGACCGGCTCCGGTGTTGATCTCCGCAGCTACTGGATGGGGTTGACCGGCAGCGAGTGGGCCAAGACCCATCAGGGCACGATCAAGCACGAGCTGGGCCTGCACGACATGCCGCACACGCACCACGCCGGGGAGGATGCCGCCGAGCTGGCCCAGGTCTTCGACGCGGTGCTGCACCGCCGACAGCCGGTCGAGGAGGCGTGACGCTCAGCCGAGCAGGCGGGGGGCGATGACGGCCTCCCGGACGCTGCCGTCCGCACCGCGGCTGACCTCGTACGCCGAGACGCCCTCGCGGTCCGCGATCGCCTCGACCAGCTGGGTGCCGCGGTAGACCAGGCCGACGCCATCGTCGGTGCAGTGGCTGGTGGGGAGCGTGCCGTCACCGACCAGCTCGTGCATGAGCGGGCGGCGCTGGCCCTCGCTGTCGTAGTGCACCCCGTTGCCGTACGGCAGCCATGCCAGGCCCTCGGTGAAGCCGCGCAGCCGGGGGCCGAAGCTGTCGGTGGCACCGCCGACATGCCAGCAGATCGAGCCGGCGGAGACGCCGGCCAGCACCACGCCGGCCTGCCAGCACTCGTGCAGGATCTCGTCGAGCCCGTGCACCCGCCACACCGCGACCAGATTGGCCACGCTGCCACCGCCGACCCAGATCACGTCCTGGGCGAGCAGGTGGGCGCGGAAGTCCTCGACGTTCGGCATCGGGAACAGGGCGAGGTGTGACAGCCGGAACCGGGTGTCGGCGAACGCGCCGTAGACGGCGGTCAGCGAGGTGGGCTGGTCGCCGACGGCCTGCCCGAGGTAGCAGACCCGCGGCTGCGGACCGGCCTCGGCCAACTCGGCCGCCAGCTCGAAGACCGGGCTGGGGCGCAGGTCGTAGGGCCCGCGGTCGCCCCGGAAGAAACCCATGCTGGTGGCGATGATGGTCGGCTCGCTGGCGGGCATCGAAGCGTCCTTCCGTCGGGTGCGGTGCGGCGTCCATCCTGCCGTAGCCGGTCTCCGGTCTGCTCGGTGCGGGGCTCGACCGCCACCCGCGGGTGGCGGTCGAGCCCCGCCACCCTCATGATCAACCAGCCTGGTCAGGCCGCCGTTGGCGGGGCACCTCGACCTCGGGCCAACGGCCCAGGGCCCGACGGTCGGCCGGGGGCAGTTGCCCGGCGGCGGCCCGGGGCAGGGTGAACCGGTCGGCGGCGGCCGGGCCGGCCGAGACCGACTCGCGCAGCATCCAACGCACCTCGTCGGCCGTCCAGCCCAGCCCCGGCCGCGCGGCGATCTCGCGGATCAACCGCCGGCCGACCCTCGTGTCGTCGTCGTAGAAGCGCATGCACCAGTGGTGCGTCCACATCCCGAGCGCCCGCAGGCCCGCGTCGTCGAGCGAGCCGGCCAACCGGCCGCAGGCCGTGTCGGGCAAGCTCTGGTCGGGGTCGCCCGCCCGGTCCCGTTCGATGGCGCCCACGGCGGCCGGCGCGACGGCCCGCATCCGGCGGTAGAAGGACTGCGCCACCGCGCGGGGCAGCGGCGGGAACGCACCCGGTGTCGACGCCGCCGCCCAACCCGCCACGCTCGTCATCCGCCGCACCCCTTCTTCAGTTGGTGGCCGGACGCTACCCGGCACGACCGACACTTTCGGGCCGAAAAACCCCACCGATCGTGGATAGCGACGATGACCTGGGACGTCTGTATCTGTGACAACGAAACGGGGGTGGTGGGTGGACGAGGACGAGCGCGCGCGGCTGGCCGAGTTCGTCGGCAGCCGGACTCCGGCGCTGATGCGGGTCGCGTACCTGCTGACCGGGGACCGCAACGCCGCCGAGGACCTGTTCCAGTCGGCGTTGGCGCGAACCATCCCGAAGTGGGGAACCATCCGGCACGCCGATCCCGAGGGCTATCTGCGGGTGGTGATGTACCGCGAGCAGATCAGCTGGTGGCGGCGACTTCGCCGGTGGCGGGAGACACCGCTCAACCCGGCCGACGAACCGGTCGGCGGCGACCCGAGCGGCGGCACCGACGTGCGGTTGGCGATGCGGGCCGCGCTGCGTCACCTGCCACCGACACAGCGCGCGGTGGTGGTCCTCCGCTACTACGAGGACCTGCCCGAAGCCCGGGTGGCCGAGTTGCTGGGCTGCTCGGTGGGCACCGTCCGCAGCCGTACGCACCGGGCGGTCACGCGCCTGCGCGACCTGCTGCCGGAGATCGAGTTGCTGGAGGTACGGCGATGACCGATCCCTTCGAGAGCCTCATCCGATCCACCCTCACCCACCTGGCCGAGGAGGCACCGATCGTGCATGACCAGTTGAACCGAGCGGAACGGCGGGTCCGCAACAGACGCCGCGCCACGGTGACGATGGGGGCGGTGGGCACGCTCGCGGCGATCCTGATCGCGGCTCCGATCGCCCTGGCCGCCAGCGGATCGGACGGGCCTCCGCCGGCCGCGCCGAGCCCGGCGGGCCCGGCGGCCGTACCCAGCCCGTCCGGGCCGCCGCCCGGCGTGCCGATCGTCACGCCAGGCCCCGCCGACCCCACCGCGGTACCGAGCCCGCCCGGCGTGCCGGGCCGACCCACCGTCACCCCGGTTCCGGGAGGCCCGCCCGGCGTGCCGGGCCAACCCACCGTCACCCCGGTTCCGGGAGGCCCGCCCGGCGTGCCGGGCCGACCCACCGTCACCCCGGTTCCGGGAGGCGCGCCTGGCGTGCCGGGCAGGCCCACGGTCAGTCCGACCCCGTCCAGATGAGCAGGACCGGTCAGGCCGGCGGCGTTCCGGCGTCGGCCTGACCGGCCGCCCCACGGTCATCTCCGGCCCCGGTGGTGCCACGACGCTATTGACTTCCGTGAGCCGCAGGGCAGGGAGTCGGTCGGAGATCCCGGTCACCATCGCGCGGCGCTCCCCGTACCGGCGAGCGCCGCGCGTGCCGGCGAACACGACGGATCGGTCCACCACGTTTGTCGAGGCCGGCATGCCCCCTACATCCTTGGGACCATGACCGATGAGGGACACCCGGTGTGCGAGCTGCGGTGGCAGCGATGACCACCGCCATGGCCCGGGTGCCCGACTCCCTCCGGGGGCAGATCGTCACGCCCGGCGACCGCCGGTACGCGCAACTGCGCTCGACGTACACCAGGTCGGCGTCACCTGCCGCGGTCCTGCTGCCGAAGACCCCCGCGCAGGTGGTCGACGCGCTGCGCTACGCGCGGGAGCAGCGGCTGCCCATCGCGGTCCGCAGCGGCGGGCACGGCCTGGCCGGAGCCTCCTCCAACAACGGTGGGGTGGTCATCGACCTGTCCATGCTCAACCGGGTTCAGGTGATCGACGAGCGGGCCGGGTTGGTCCGGGTCGAGGCCGGCGCGCGCTGGGCGAACGTGGCGAAGGCGCTGGCCCCGTACGGCTTGGTGATCAGCTCGGGTGACTACGGCGGCGTCGGCGTCGGCGGCCTGGCCACCGGCGGTGGTGTCGGCTGGCTGGTCCGCGCCCACGGCCTCACCATCGACCGGGTCCGCGCAGTCGAGGTGGTGCTGGCGGACGGGACGCTGGTACGCGCGGACGCCGAGCACGAGCCGGAGCTGTTCTGGCTGATCCGGGGCGCCGGGGCGGGCACGGGCATCGTGGTGGCCTTCGAGATCGAGGCGGTCGAGCAGCGCAACGTCGGCGTCACGCAGTTGGTCGTCGAGGCGCATCCGGACGGTCGCACCGTCCGGGAGTGGACGAGCTACCTCGCCCAGGCACCACGGGAGTTGTCCGCGGCCGCCGTGGTGTACGCCGAGGGTCGATCGGTGCTCATGTCCATCACCGCCGTGGTCGCCGCCGAGAGCCTGCGCCGAGCCCGGCCGGCGGTGGAACCGCTGCTCGCCATCGGCAAGGTGCTCGAACACCGGACCGACCTGCTGCCCTACCCGACGCTGGTACCGACGGCGCACCTCAACCCCAACGTCGGGCAGCAGCGTGGCACGACCACCAACGGTCTGTTCACCGCGCTGGACGACGCCGGGGCGCGGGCCGTGACGCGAGCGGTGACCGGGCCGGGGCGGGCGGTGATCCAGCTCCGCTCGTTGGGTGGGGCGGTCAACGACGTCGCCTCCGAAGCAACCGCGTACCCGCATCGCCACCAGGACACGCTGATCGTGGCCTCGGTGTTTCCGCCGCAGGCCGACGCCGCGTTGAACGCCGCGTGGCGGGCCGCCGGGGCACGCGCCGACGGCGCGTACGTCAACTTCGAGAGCCGGCCGGACCCGGCCGCGTTCGCCCGGATCTACCCGGGCGAGACCGGGGCCCGGGTCCGGCGGCTGTGGAAGCGGTACGACCCGGACGGTGTGTTCCGATCGCCCCTGCTCACCGGTCAGGCCAACCGCGCCGGCCAGGCCGACCGGTCCAGCCGTGCCGGCCAGGCCGACCGAACCAGTCAGGCCTCCCGGGCCGGCCGGTCCGGTCAGCCGCACCGACGCCGCCGCTGACCCGGGGCGGGCCCCCGCGCGGCGCGCACACCCAGGTCCGATTCCCGCCAGCCGATGACCGGTCGAGCGGGGCATCATCGGTGACATGGAGATGGACTTCGAGCGGTGTTACCGGGCCGTGGACAGCCGTGACCAGCGGTTCGACGGCTGGTTCTACACCGGTGTGACGTCCACCGGGATCTACTGCCGGCCGTCCTGCCCGGCCATCACACCGAAGCGGCAGAACGTCCGATTCTTCCCGTCCGCCGCCGCCGCGCAGGGCGCCGGGCTGCGCGCCTGCCGCCGCTGCCGGCCGGACGCCGCGCCCGGCTCACCGCTCTGGGACGTCCGCGCGGACGTGGTCGGTCGGGCGATGCGGCTCATCGCCGACGGGGTTGTCGACCGGGACGGCGTACCGGGGTTGGCCTCCCGGCTGGGCTACACCGAGCGGCACCTGCACCGGATGCTGAGCGCCGAGATGGGCGCCGGTCCGCTCGCGCTGGCCCGGGCCCAACGCGCCCAGACCGCCCGGATCCTGATCGAGACGACCGACCTGGCGATGGCCGAGATCGCGTTCGCCGCCGGCTTCGGCAGTGTGCGGCAGTTCAACGACACGCTTCGCGAGGTGTACGCGAGCGCGCCGTCGGACCTGCGCACGGCCCGTGGCCGCCAGCAGGCGCCGGCCGGGGCGGGGACCATCGCGCTCCGGCTGGCGTACCGCCCGCCGCTGCACGCCCGGGCGCTGCTGGATTTCCTCGCGGTGCGGGCGTTGCCCGGCGTGGAGGCGGTCCGCGACGGGACGTACCACCGGGGTCTGCGGTTGCCGCACGGCACCGGCCGGGTGGCGCTGACCCCGGCGGACGGGCACGTGGCGGCGACGTTGCGGCTCGCCGACCTGCGCGACCTGGCGCCGGCGGTGGCCCGCTGCCGCCGGTTGCTCGACCTGGACGCGGACCCGGCTGCCATCGACGCCACGCTGGCCGCCGACCCGGCGCTGGCCCCGGTGGTCACCGCCGAACCCGGCATCCGCGTCCCCCGCGCCGTCGACGGCTTCGAACAGGCCGTCCGGGCCATCATCGGCCAACAGGTCTCGGTCACGTCCGCAAGAACAACCCTCACCCGCCTCCTCTCCCACCGCGTTGATCATGAGGTTGACGAGGTCGATGAAGATCAAAGCCCAGGCCAACCTCATGATCAACGGGGTGAGCTGCGCGGGTTTTTGAGCGCGGAAGACCTTTTGGCCCTGCCGGACTCGGGGTTCGGGATGCCTGTGGGGCGGCGGGAGGCACTGCGGGGGTTGGCTCGGGCCGTGGTGGACGGATCCGTCGACCTCGCCGCCGGGGTGGATCGGGAGGAGGCCGTTCGACGGCTGCTCGCGCTGCCCGGCATCGGCCCGTGGACCGCCAACTACCTGGCCATGCGCGCCTTCGGCGACCCGGACGTCCTCCTCAGCTCCGACCTCGCGGTCCGGCGCGGCGCCGCCGCACTCGGCCTGCCCGACACCCAACCAACCCTCGACAGGTACGCCGAGCGTTGGCGTCCCTGGCGGTCCTACGCCACGATCAGACTCTGGAGAGCGGCATGAACATCGACAGCACCGTACTGAACACACCTGCCGGCCCACTGAGCATCCTCGCCGGCCCCGACGGTGACGTACGGGCGGCCGGCTTCACCCCGGACCCGGCGGCGCTGCTGCCCCTGGTCCACCCGGCCCTGCGGGCACCACTACGGGAGAGGGCCGACCTCGGCCCGGTCAGTGCGGCGGTCCACTCCTACCTGGACGGTGACCTCACCGCCATCGACGCGGTGCCGGTGCGTCAACGCACCGGTGGAGAGTTCATGGCGCACGCCTGGCAGGTGCTGCGCGAGGTGCCGCCGGGAACCCCGGTCACCTACACCGGGTACGCCGCGTTGGCCGGCCGGCCACCGGCGGTGCGGGCCGCCGCGGCCGCCTGCGCCCGGAACGCGGCAGCCCTCTTCGTGCCCTGCCACCGGGTTCTCCGCACCGACGGCACGCTCGGTGGCTACCGCTGGGGGCTGGACGTGAAGAAGTGGCTTCTCGGTCACGAGCGACGCGTGACAACAAGCTGACAGGAGCACCGACACTCATTGACGCTACCGTCGGGTAGTGCCTGTGGAGAGCGACGGCGACCCGGCCGCCCGGGCCGCCGCGGGCACCCACCCCGTGCACAACCTCTGGCGGCTGCGCCCCTACCTGCGCCCGTACGCCGTCGAATTCGCCTGGCTGCTCGTCGCGGGCCTCGCCGGCACCGCAGCCGGGATCGCCGTACCACTGGTCGTGCAGCGGGTCGTGGACGGGCCGGTGGCCCGACACGAAACGGCCGGGCTGCTCCAACTCGGCGGCCTGGCGCTGCTGCTCGGCGTCGTCGAGGCGGTGCTCATCTTCATCCGTCGGTGGGTGCAGTCGTCCTCGGCGGTGGGCATGGAGGCGGCGCTGCGCGCCGACGTCTACGCCCACCTGCAACGGCTGCCGACCAGCTTCCACGACCGCTGGCAGTCCGGCCAGTTGCTCTCCCGGATCACCAGCGACCTGTCGGTGATCCGCCGGTTCCTCTCCTTCGGCGTGTTCTTCCTGGTGCTCAACCTGACCACGTACGTGGTCGTGGTGGTGCTGCTGATCAACCTGCACCCGGCGCTCGGGGTGCTGGTCGCGGCCAGCGCGGTGCCGCTGCTGCTGATCAGTCGGCGGTTCGGCCGGCACTACCACGCCGCGTCCCGCCGGATGCAGGATCAGCAGGGCGACGTGGCGACGCTGGTCGAAGAGACCGCGCAGGGCCTGCGCACCATGAAGGCGTACGGGCGGGGGCCCGAGCTGGCCGCTCGCTTCGCCGGTGCGGCTCGGCGGTTGCACGACACGGGCGTCGACAAGGGACGGCTGCTGGCGAACACCGCGGCGCTGCTCGACCTGGTGCCCAACGTGACCCTTGGCGTGGTGCTGGCGGCCGGAGCGGCCGCCGCCGCGCAGGGCGCGCTCACGATCGGCGAGCTGGTCGCGTTCGTCAGTCTCCAACTGATGCTCATCTGGCCGGTGCAGTCGCTGGGTTGGATCATCGCCAACGGTCAGGAGGCGGCCACCGCCGCCGACCGGATCCAGGAGGTGCTGGACACTCCACCGGAGATCGTGGATTCTCCCGGCGCGGTCGCGTTGCCGCGCGACGCGGTGCACGGTCGGCTGCGCTTCGAGCGGGTCGCGTTCAGCTATCCGGGCGCCGCCACGGGGGTGCTGCGCGAGATCGACCTGACCATCGAGCCGGGCGAGACGCTGGCCCTGGTCGGCGCCACCGGCTCCGGCAAGAGCACGCTGCTCTCCCTGGTGCCCCGGCTGCACGACGTGACCGCCGGCCGGATCACCCTGGACGGGCACGACCTGCGCGAGCTGCGGCTGGCCTCGCTGCGGCGGCTGGTCGGCGTGGCGTTCGAGGAGCCCACCCTCTTCTCCATGTCGGTGCGGGAAAACCTCACCCTGGGTCGCCCGGACGCCGGCGACGACGAGATCCGCGCGGCCCTCGCGCTGGCCCAGGCCGACTTCGCGTACGACCTGCCGTGGGGTTTGGCGACCCGGGTGGGCGAGCAGGGGTTGTCCCTCTCCGGCGGGCAACGGCAACGGCTGGCGCTGGCGCGGGCCGTGCTCGGTCGACCGGCGGTGCTGGTGCTGGACGACCCGCTCTCCGCTCTCGACGTGCACACCGAGGCGCTGGTCGAAGCGGCGCTACGGCGGGTCCTGCGCGACAGCACCGCGCTGCTGGTGGTGCACCGGCCGTCGACGATCGCGCTGGCCGACCGGGTCGCCCTGCTGGAGGACGGACGGATCACCGCGACCGGCCGGCACTCCGACCTGCTGGCCACCGTTCCGGCGTACCGGGCACTGCTCGCCGCCGAGCCGCCCGCCGGGCATCCACCGCCGGCCGGGGCCAGCGGCCCGAGTTCGTCCCCTTCGGACGGGTGGGGGCTGGTGCGTTCGTGAGCGTGCCGGAGCAGGCCGACCCACCTCCCGAGGAGGAGCCCGAGCTCACCCGCTGGCGCGGAACCGCCACCGACCCGGAGGCTGACCGCAGTCGAGCCGAGGACACCAGCCCCGAGGCGGTGGCCCGGCTGCGCCGGCTCAGCCGCATCCTGCTGGGCGGTCTGCTCCGCCCACATCGGAGGCGTCTCGCCGTTGCGGTCGCCCTGCTGCTGGCCCAGAACGCCGCCGCGATGGCCGGCCCGTACCTGGTCATGATCGGCATCGACCGGGCCATCCCGCCGTTGCGGGCCGGCGACGCCGGCCCACTGGTCGCCGTCGCCGGGGCGTTCGCGGTGGCCTCGGTCACCGAGTACGCGGCCCGCCGCGGCTTCCTCACCCTCTCCGCCCGGATCGGCCAGGCCGTTCTGCTCGACCTGCGGCAGCGGGTGTTCGGGCACTTCCTGCGGCTCTCGGTGGGCTTCCACGAGCGGTACACGTCCGGTCGGATGGTCTCCCGGCTCACCAGCGACCTGGACTCGATCGCCGAACTGGTCGACGGTGGGATCGACAGCCTGGTGCTGGCCGGGCTCTCGATCCTGTCGGTGGCCGCCATCCTGCTCTGGCTGGACCTGCCGCTGGCGGCCGTGACGCTGTTCGCCTTCCCTTTCCTGTTCTCGCTCTCCCGCTGGTTCGCCCGGTCGTCGGCCAGCGCGTACCGACGGACCCGGGACGCGGTCGCGCTGGTCATCGTGCACTTCGTCGAGTCGATGCGGGGCATCCGGGCCGTGCAGGCGTTCCGCCGGGAGCCTCGCAACCAACGGATCTTCGCGGCGCTCGGCGACGACTACCGGCGGAGCAGCCTGCACGCGTTCCGGCTGATCGCCACGTATTCGCCCGCGATCAAGCTGATCGGCAACGTCACAGTGGCTGTGGTGCTCTGCTACGGCGGTTGGCGGGTGCTCGGCGGGCAGACCGGGATCGGTGTGCTCGCCGCGTTCCTGCTCTATCTGCGTCGCTTCTTCGAGCCGATGCAGGAGCTGAGCCAGTTCTACAACTCGTTGCAGTCGGCCACCGCCGCACTGGAGAAGCTGGCCGGGGTGCTCGACGAACGACCGGCCGTCGCCGAACCGACCCGGCCCACACCGCTGCCGACCGGTCCCGGCCGTGGTGAAGTGACCTTCCGCTCGGTCGGCTTCGGCTACCGGGCCGGCACCCCGATTCTCTGCCGGCTGGAGTTGACCGTGCCGGCCGGGCAGACCGTGGCGTTGATCGGCCCGACCGGGGCGGGTAAGTCGACGATCGCGAAGCTGGTCGCCCGTTTCCACGACCCCGACACCGGCGCGGTCCGGTTGGACGGGGTCGATCTGCGCGACGTACGCGACGCCGACCTGCGCCGCGCGGTGGTGCTGGTGACGCAGGAGAACCACCTGTTCAGCGGGACCGTCGCGGAGAACATCCGGTTCGGTTGCCCGGGGGCCGACGACGCCGCCGTCCAGGCCGCCGCGCGGGCGATCGGCGCGCACGACTTCATCGCCGCACTACCCGAGGGGTACGCCACCCAGGTGCACCGGCGTGGCGGCCGGCTCTCCGCCGGGCAGCGGCAGCTGGTCGCGTTCGCCCGCGCGTTCCTGGCCGACCCGACGGTGCTCATCCTGGACGAGGCGACGTCGTCGCTGGACGTGCCGACGGAACGTCTGGTGCAGCGGGCACTCGGCACCATCCTGCGCGACCGCACCGCACTGGTGATCGCCCATCGGCTTTCCACAGTGGAGACCGCCGACCGGGTGCTCGTCCTCGACGGCGGAAGGGTCGTCGAGGACGGCCCACCCGCCGTGCTCGCGGAGGCCGACGGCCGGTACGCCGCCCTGCATCGGCAGTGGCGGGAGTCACTGGTCTAGCTACAATCACCGCTCGTCGGCCGCACCCGCGCGGTGAGGCCGCCAACGACGGCCGGATCCTTCCGGCCGGCACCACCGAACGCACGGGGAGGGTACGGGGTGCACACACGGGGACGCATGATCGTGGCTGGGCTGACGGTCTTCGGTCTGATCGGGGCCGCCGTCGCGGTGACCAGAGGAGACGGAGCCGACCGCCCGTCGACCACCGCGGCAGCGGCTGAGGAAAGGCTGGGCAGCGCGACAACCAGCGGAGCCAGCGCAGCACCCGGCGCAACCGCCTCCGGTGGCGTCGCGCCCGGGCCGCAGACGGAGCAGAAGACGGAGCCGAATGCCACCTCCGGCCCGGTGCGCGTCCGACCGGCCCAGGCGATCGCTCAGGCCGCGCCCGAGTCCGTCGCGTACCTGCTCGACCGCTACCGGATCTCCGCGACCGAGGCGGCCCGGCGGCTCGCCCTCCAGGAAATGTCCGCGCCCCTCGCCGCGCGGCTGACCGAGCAGGTCCCGCGCTCGTACGGCGGCATGTGGCTCGACCAGGAGGCCGGCGGCGTGCTCACCGTCGGAGCGACCGACGTCGCGGCGGTGCGGGCGGCCGTGGCCGAGGTGACGGACCCGGTGAACGTCCGGGTGGTCGCCGTGCGGCACGCCCTGGGTCAGCTCGCCGAGGCCGCAGCCGCCATCGCCGTCACGCTCGACGCGTCACCCGGCTCGGATGTCGTGGTGGATCCGCGGGCCAACGAGATCGTGGTGCTCACCGGCGACCAGATCACGGCGGACGACCCGCGGCTGGCCGAGGCGCGCCGCGCCGCCGGCGTGCCGACCCGGACCCAGGTCCGGACCCCCGCGACCAACGTGCCGAAGGCGTGCGACCCGCGCTACTGCCCGCAGGCGCCGATGCGCGGCGGCATCCGCCTGGACGTGCCGCGCGACGACGGCACCGTCGGCGGCTGCACCACCGGCTTCAACCTCACCGTCGGAGTGCGCGACGCGTACGTGCTGACCGCGGGGCACTGCGTCGTCGGCGGACGGCACCAGCAGGTCGACCGGACCTGGCATCAGTTCCTCGGCCCGAAGGTGCCCGTGACAGTGGAGGCGCCGAACCCGGACCTGGCCGAGAACGCCTACCCGTACGACTACGCGATCATGCCGTACCAGCCTGGGGCCCTGCCCCAGTGGACGTATCCGCGGGGGGCCAAGAGCACACCCAGCCTGGTCAACTACTGGTGCGTCGCGGACAACCCGCGATGCGCCACCAGCGGCAGCCGGGACGTGCGGATCACCGGCTACGTGCCGTGGAGCGACATTCAGAGCGGTTGGGTCGTCTGCGCGACCGGCGCGGCGTACACCCCGAAGGCCGGTGAACAGTACGTCGACTCCGGCGCTGGCGCCGGCTACGTGCCGGGCACCCGGTGCGGGGAGATCACCGGCAAGAGCAGCGGCGGCATCGACGTGCGGATCTGCGCCCGGCCGGGAGACAGCGGCGGGCCGCTGTTCACCGAGGCCGACGGCAAGGCGCTGGGCATCCTCTCGAACGGCGACCCGGGGCAGGGCGCCTGCACCAACCCCAACGAGCGGAACTCCTACGCCCCGATCTCCACGATCCTGGAACGGGTCAACGCCCGCAGCGGCGGGAAGCTGCGGGTCCGGCTGGCCACGTCCGGCCCGGCGGCCGGCCCGGTCGCCCGTTGACGGGAGGGCCGACCGGCACCAGCCGGTCGGCCCACCAGCGGTCGACCGGAACACCTCGTCGGTGGTTGCCCCCGCGCCGGCCGACATCCGGCACGAATTCTCGTGGCGCACCGGTTAACCCGTGGTCCGGCCGTTGGCCGCTGCCTACGATCGCAGGATGACCGATACGGCGAGGACGGCCCGCGCCGGCGTTCCCGAGCGTCCGACACTGGACGGGCTCGAGGAGAGCTGGGCACGCCGCTGGCAGGAGGAAGGCACGTACGCGTTCGACCGCTCGAAGCAGCGGAGCGACGTGTACTCGATCGACACCCCGCCGCCGACCGTATCGGGCGAGTTGCACATGGGGCACGTCTTCTCGTACACGCACACCGACACCACCGCCCGGTACCAGCGGATGCGCGGCAAGGCCGTCTTCTACCCGATGGGCTGGGACGACAACGGGCTGCCCACCGAGCGTCGGGCGCAGAACGTGTACGGGGTGCGCTGCGATCCGGCACTGCCGTACGACCCGGTGTGGCGACCACCGGCGGCTCCGGTCGACGACGCGGCCCGCCGCGACCCCACCCCGATCTCCCGGCGCAACTTCATCGAGCTGTGCGAACGGCTGACGGTCACCGACGAGCAGGCCTTCGAGGCGCTGTGGCGGCGGCTCGGGCTCTCGGTGGACTGGTCCCTGACGTACACGACGATCGGTCGGATCGCCCGGACCACCAGCCAACGGGCGTTCGTCCGCAACCTGCGCCGCGGCGAGGCGTACCAGTCGGAGGCGCCGACCCTCTGGGACGTCGGCTTCGCCACCGCGGTCGCCCAGGCGGAGTTGGAGGACCGGGAGCGCCCCGGCGCCTACCACCGGTTGCGGTTCACCGCCGCCGACGGGCGTGAGGTGCTCATCGACACCACCCGGCCCGAGCTGTTGCCGGCCTGTGTGGCGCTGGTCTGCCACCCCGACGACGAGCGGTACGCCGGCCTGGTGGGCGGCACGGTGCGCAGCCCGCTGTTCGACGTCGAGGTGCCCGTGTACGCCCATCCCCTCGCCGAACCCGGCAAGGGCACCGGCGTCGCGATGGTCTGCACCTTCGGTGACCTGACCGACGTGACCTGGTGGCGTGAGCTGGGGTTGGACACCCGGGTGGTGATCGGCCGGGACGGTCGGTTGCTCCCCGAGCCGCCGCACGGGGTGCCGGCGCAGCCGTACGCGGCGCTGGCCGGGCAGACCGTCAACGGCGCCCGCCGGGAGATCGTCGGGATGCTGGCCGACGCCGGTGATCTGATCGGCGAGCCGCGCCCGATCACCCACCCGGTCAAGTTCTACGAACGCGGCGACCGGCCACTGGAGATCGTCTCGACTCGACAGTGGTATCTGCGCAACGGCGGCCGGGACGAGGCGCTGCGAACCACGCTGCTGGGCAGGGGCGAGCAGCTGCACTGGGTGCCGGGGCACATGAAACACCGCTACGACAACTGGGTGGGCGGCCTCAACGGGGACTGGCTGGTCAGCCGTCAACGCTTCTTCGGCGTGCCGGTGCCGGTGTGGTACCGGCTCGACGACACTGGCGAGCCGGACTGGTCCCACCCTCTCACGCCGGACGAGTCCGCGCTGCCGGTCGATCCATCCAGCGATCCGGCGCCCGGTTACGACGAGTCGCAACGCGGCCGAGCGGGCGGCTTCATCGGCGACCCGGACGTGCTGGACACCTGGGCCACGTCCTCGGTGACCCCGCAGATCGTCGGTGGCTGGGAGACCGACCCGGACCTGTTCGCCCGGGTCTTCCCGATGGACCTCCGCCCGCAGGGGCAGGAGATCATCCGCACCTGGCTCTTCGACACCGTCGTCCGTTCGCACTTCGAGCACGGGGTGCTGCCCTGGCGGGACACCGTGCTCTCGGGCTGGATCCTCGACCCCGACCACAAGAAGATGGCCAAGTCCAAGGGGAACGTGGTCACCCCGCTGGCTCTGTTGGAGCAGCACGGCTCGGACGCGGTGCGCTACTGGGCGGCCAGCGGCAAGCCCGGCATGGACCTGGCCTTCGACCCGGCGCAGATCAAGGTCGGCCGGCGACTGGCCACCAAGCTGCTCAACGCGTCCAAGTTCGCGCTCGGACTGGGCGCGGCGGACGCGTTGCGCGCGTCGTACGACAACTCCAGCTCGGCGCGTCTGACGCCACGCCGCGACCTGGAGCAGTCGGCCACCACCCCACTGGACCGGGCCATGCTCGCCGAGCTGGCCACCGTGGTCACCGCCGCGGGCACCGCCTTCGACTCGTACGACCACACGGCGGCCTTGCAGGTCACCGAGGCGTTCTTCTGGCGGTTCTGCGACGACTACATCGAGCTGGTCAAGGAGCGCGCCTACGGCACCGGCGCGGCGGCCGACTCCGCGCGGGCGGCGTTGGCCTCGGCACTGTCGGTGCAGCTGCGGTTGTTCGCCCCGGTGCTGCCGTACGTGACCGAGGAGGTCTGGTCGTGGTGGCGGTACGGCTCGGTGCACAAGGCGCCGTGGCCCACCACCCACGAGGTGGCCCGGACGATCGAGGGCTCGGGTGAGCCGGCGCTGCTGCGGCTCGCCGGTGACGCGTTGAGCCAGGTGCGACGGGCCAAGTCGGAGCGGAAGTTGTCGATGAAGGCTGAGGTGCCGTTGGCGGAGGCGCTCGGCCCCGCGGCCCTGCTGGAGCAGCTCGCGCTGGTCGCCGACGACCTACGGGCGGCGGGCCGGATCGGCAAACTCGACCTGCTCCCGGACCGTACCCCGGAGTTGGTCATCGCCTGCGCCTTCTGACCCGGGTCCGCCGCCGCCTGCTCGGGCGGCGGCGGACCGGCGGGTCACCAGCCGCGCAGGAAGCGCAGCCCGAGCAGGAACGCGATCACGGCGGGCCCCACCAGCAGGGTGATCGCCTGGAGGCGGTACGGCATCCGGTGCCGGGTCAACTCGCCCGCGTTGCCCAACACGATGGCCCCGGCCAGCATCAGGAACGCGCCCCACCAACCGGTGTCCAGATGGATCAGAGCCACCCGGATCAGTTGCAGAGTCAGGCCGAGCAGCGCTCCGGTCAGCGCGAGCAGGGCCACCGCCCGGTGCAGGCCCCGGGCCAACGGGTGGGCCGCGCGCCAGCCGTAGGTGCCGGCCACCGCCAGGCAGGGCAGCACCACCATGAGCGGCCAACCCCGCCCCATCACGCCGAACATCAGCAGCGCGCCGACCGCGAAGACCATCGTGCCGACGCAGGCGAGCATGTACCCGGCGAAGGCCCGGCCGCCGCCGCGAACCAGCAACGGCCCACCGCTGGCCGCGATCAACGCGGCCGGAATCAGGATGAACACCGCCCACCAGTGGAACTGACCGCTGCCCTGAGCCGCCGTGGCGACCGTGGCACAGGCCAGCCCGGCGACGGCCAGGCTGGTCAGCCACGGCCGGCTGCTCCGGGAGTATGGCTCAGCCAACGACGTCCGCTCCGCTTCGACGCTCACGCCCACCAGCCTGGCCCGAGGTGGCCCGGCCGGTCCATCCGGCCAGCCCTACCGCCGCGCGGGGGCTGGCCGGAACAGCGTCTCGCACCGTCGTCAGCTCGTCTCGCCGGCCACGCTGAACGAGCGCAGGCGGTCGATGGCGAGCACTGTGAAGCCGACGCTGACCAGCGCGGTCATCACCGACGCCACCGGCACCGACACGCTGGTCTCCAGCAGCCCGGTGGGGGCGATCCGGTCGGCGAGGGCGATCACGTACTGCTGGATGGAGAGCACCTTGGTGCCGCTGACGAAATTGCCCAGCAGCCCCTCCCAGATCAGCACGTAGACCAGCCCGAGCAGCACCGGCCGCCTGGTGACCAGGCTGAGCGCGAGGAACAACGCCGAGTACGCCAGCGCGCCGAGCGCCGCCGCGACCGCCAGTGCCAGTCCGAGGCGTACCGAATCGGCGAGCACGCCCGCGACGTAGAGCGGCACCGCCACGGTGACCGCGGTGACCCCGGCGGCCACCGCGAGCTTCGGCAGCACGATCTGCCAGCGCGGCAGCGGCTTGGTCAGGATGTGCACCACAGTGCCGTCGTCGATCTCGGCGCCCAGCACGCCCGTGCCGATGATCAGCGCAACCACCGGCAGCACCACGGCCAGCCCGAGGCCGACCAGCACCGGCGGCCCCCACTGGCCCGGGTCCACCCCCAGCGACCGGCAGAGCACGGCCAGCCCGAGCAGCACCAACGGCAGCGGTAGCAGCAGCAGGAACCGACGTCGGCCGAACAACCCGCGCGCGGTGATCCAGGTAACGGTCGACATGTCAGGCCTCCACCAGGTAGGAGAAGACGCTCTCCAAGGACTCGTCGGACGGCACCAGCTGTCGCACCCGGATGCCTTTGTTGAGCGCGATCCGGGGCAGCGCCCGGGTGAACGCGCCGTAGTCACCGGCCCGCACGGTCAAACCGGTCGGGTCCAACTCGACCCCACTCACCGACGCCTCGGCGATCAGCGCGACGGCCAGCGCCCGGTCGTCGGTGGAGCGCACCGCGAAGACGTGCGGGCGGTTGGTCATCAACCGGCGGATGGTCCGGAAGTCGCCGGAGGCGGCCAACCGACCGGCCACCATCACCTGCACCGTCCCGGAGACCTGTTCGACTTCCTCCAGGATGTGCGAGCTGAACAGGATCGTCCGGCCGGCGTCACCCAGGGTGTGCAGCAGCTGCATCATGTGCAGCCGCTGGCGCGGGTCCATGCCGTTGAACGGCTCGTCGAGCAGCAGCACCTGCGGGTCGTGCACCAGCGCGGCGGCCACCCGGGCACGCTGGCGCATGCCCTTGGAGTACGTGCCGATCCGGCGGTCCTGCGCCGACTCCAGCTCCACCAGATCAATCGCCCGTCGGGCCGCAGCCGCCGGATCGGGCAGCCGGTGCAGCTTCGCGCTGGCCAGCACGAACTCGTACGCGGTGAGGAAACCCTGCACCGCCTCCCGCTCGCTGACCAGCCCCAGCCGCCGGTAGACGTCGGGATTGCGCCAGGTCGGCTCGTCGTCGAGGGTGACCGTGCCGCGCGACGGGGCGAGGAACCCGGCCATCATGTGCAGCAGCGTGGTCTTACCGGCGCCGTTCGGGCCGAGCAGCCCGGTCACGCCCGGCCCGAGGGCCATGCTGATGTCGTTGACCGCGACCACGTTGCCGTACCACCGGGACACCCCGGTCAGGCTCAGCGTGCTCATCAGGAGGCGACCTTCCGGTAGCGGGCCAGCAGGAGGGCGGTCGCGCCGACGACCAGCAGCACCGCGGCCAGGGCGTAGACCGGGCCGAACCCGCCGATCATCATCTCGCCCGGATCGCCTTCGACCAGCAGGTCACCCAGCGACCAGATGCCCACCCCCTGCACCAGCGTGGAGGGGGAGGCGAGCCCGGCCAGCTCGTTGGCGGCGCGCGACGGCAGGATGCTCAGCACGCCCACGATCGGGGTGGTCATCAGGAAGACCGCGACCACGCCGCCGGCGGCGAAGGCGCGCTTGCCGGTCAGCGACGCGACCAGCAGGCCGACCGAGGCGAAGACCACCGCCCACAGCCCGGCGTAGAGCAGCCCGGGCAGCAGGTCGAGCAGCTCGTTCCACACTCCGCGCATGCCCTGCTTGGTGGTGAACGCGGCACCCAGGAACATCAACAGCTGCGGCCCGCCGAGCAGCAGCCAGAGCGCGGTGACCAGCGCCAGCAGCTTGGCCAACGCGTAGTCGGCGCGCGGCAGCGGCCGGGAGAAGTACAGCGGCAGCACGCCGCTGCGCAGATCCCGGGAGACCAACTCCGGGGCGACGACCGCGACGAAGAAGATGACCAGCCAGCTCATCGCGTCGGCGAACTGGGCGTACGTGGCGACCGGCTCGCCGATCTGGCTGCGGATCGCGGCCAGGGCCGCCGCGACCAGGGTGACGATGCCGACCACCAGCCACGGGAAGATCTTGGCTTTGGCGCTGCGCCCGAAACCGAACGCGGTGCGCAGACCGTGCAGGTAGAGCGCGCCGAAGACCTGTCGGCGGCCGAGCCTCGGACCCTCGTAGCGTTGGTAGCCGATGTCGTGGATGACGCCGGTCGGCGTGGGACGCACGGCGGCGGTGGACGGCTCAGGCATGAGTGAGCTCCCTCGTGGCGAAGAGTTCGGCCACCCGGTGCCGGCGCTGGTCCAGTCGGTGCAGTGGCAGGTCCAGTTCGGCGACCGCACCGAGGATCAGGTCGTAGGTGCCGTCGTCGGCGAGCGGCACGAGGAGCAGTCGCCCGTCCCGGGCCACCGGCAGTTTCAGCTCGGCGAGTCGGGCGGCGAGTTCCTCGGTGCCCTCGCTGACCTCCACGGCGAGCACGTCGGTGGCCGAGGTCATCGCGGAGATGTTGTCGGCGCGCAGCAACCGGCCGCCGTCGATGGCGATCAGCGTGTCGCAGATCCGCTCCACCTCGCCGAGCAGGTGCGAACAGACCAGAACGGAGATGCCGAACTCGGTGCCGATCCGGTGTACCAGGGCCAGCATGGCGTCGCGGCCGGCCGGGTCCAGGCCGTTGGTCGGTTCGTCAAGCAACAGCAGGTCGGGGTCGTGCACCAGCGCCTGGGCCAGCTTGACGCGCTGCTTCATGCCGGTCGAGTAGCCACCGACCGGGCGATAGCGCTCTTCGTAGAGCCCCACGTGCCGCAGCGCCTCCGAGGCACGCTCGCGAGCCGCGGTGCGAGGAAGGCCGCTCATTCGACCAAGGTGGGTGACCAGTTCGGCGGCGGACAGGTCCGGTGGGAGGCAGTCGTGTTCCGGCATGTAGCCGACCCGGTTGCGGACAGCCGCCGGGTCTGCGGTCGGGTCGATGCCGAGCACCGAGACCTGACCGCTGGTTGGTGCGATCAGGCCGAGCAGGATCTTGATCAACGTGGATTTTCCGGCGCCGTTCGCGCCCACCAGGCCGATGATCCCGGGCTCGACGGCGACGGTGAGGTCGGCCAGCGCGGTGACCCGACCTCCGTACGTCTTGGTGAGCGACTGGGTCGCGATCAGTGTCACGCGCCCAGCGTAGGGAGTCGATGCCCAGCAGGGACACCGGCACGCCCCCGGCACTCCCCTGATCCTTTTCCCGCCGAACCCCTAAGGCCCCCGCCAAGGCCCTCGCTCCGTTTCCGCCGGTCCCGCGTTCGGCCCGACCCCGCCTTGGGAAAGACACGTCCAGGGTGACACCATTCACCTCCCGTTCACCAGGCATCGACCCCGCCCGGTGATCGACCGACGACGCGGGAGGGATCCTGATGGCCGAGGTGGGCGTCCCCAAGGTGAGCGTCGTGGTGCCGGCGTACAACTGCGGCCCACACATCGAGAAGCTCGCTGCCTCGCTGCTGCGCCAGTCACTGCCCGCCGACGAGTTCGAAGCCATCTTCGTCGACGACGGCTCGACCGACGACACCGCGAAGCGGCTGGACCAACTGGCGGCCGAGCACCCGCACATCAGGGTGCTGCACATCGAGAACTCCGGCTGGCCGTCGCGTCCGCGCAACCTCGGCGTCGACCACGCCCGCGGCGAGTACGTCTTCTTCGCCGACGACGACGACTGGTTCGCCGACGAGGCACTGGAGCGGCTCTACGCCTGCGCGAAGGCGAACGACGCCGACATCGTGGTGGGGAAGATGGCCGGGTACGGACGCCCCGTGCCGCGGGAGCTGTTCCGCAAGAACCGCTTCGACGCCACCCTCGGCAACTCCCCCCTGGTCGACAGCCTGACCTGTCACAAGTTGTTCCGGCGGTCGTTCCTCGACGAGCATGGCCTGCGGTTCCCGGAAGGCGGCAAGCGTCGGCTGGAGGACCACTCGCTGGTCATCCGGGCCTACTTCCTGTCCCGGCGCACCTCCGTGCTGTCCGACTACGTCTGCTACCACCATGTCCAGCGGGGCGACGCGCGCAACGTCACAGCGGGCAAGCTGGACCCGGCGAGCTACTACGCCAGCGTGCGGGAGGCGCTGGACGTCGTGGACGCCAACACCGAGCCGGGTCCGCTGCGAGACCGGCTGCACCGGCGCTGGCTGCGCAACGAGATGCTCAGCCGGCTGCGCGGCAAGCGGCTGCTGAACGCCCCCGACGCGTGGCTGGAGGAGGTCGCACTGGAGGTCCAGAAGATCATCCAGGACCGCTTCGCCCCGGGCGTCGCCGGTGGACTGCCGCCTCTGCTGCGAGCCGTGGCGTACCTGGCGGAGCAGGGGCGCGTCGCGGACCTGCGCCGGCTTGCCCGCTGGGAGGCGGGCATCGCCGCACACGGCACTGTCGACGAATACCGGCGTGTCGACCACGGCGTCACGGTGACCGTCGCCGCCGAGCTGCGCGCCGCGGACCAGCCGGTCGGGTTCCGCGCGGACGATGGCCGCGACGTGCTGATGCTCCCGATGGAGAAGGTCGCCCCCGAGGTGCTCGACGCCACCGCGCAGGTGCGCAAGGCCCGCCTGGACCTGGTGGCCCGCCACCGGGAGACCGGCACCGAGATCTTTCTTCCGAACACCTTCCAGACCGAGCGGATCACCGGTACGACCGGAGCGGACACCGTCCACCTGGTGCACCGGGCCACCGCCACGATCGACTTCGCCGCCCTCAACGGCGGCCGGACCAGGGGCAGCTGGCAGCTCAAGGCCCGGATCACCAACGTGGGCTGGACCGAGGACACGCGACTGCCTCTGCTGTTCATCTGCCGGGCCGACGGCTCGCGACCCCGAATCCGCGACGAGCGGAAGCTGTGGAACCGGGTGCGGTCGGCGGTAGGCCGGCGGATCAAGCGCTGATCCGCCCGCGCGGGTCTTGGAGTGGCGCCCTCGACCGATGGGCGGTCGGCTGCGAAACTGTGTGCCGGTCAGCGAGTGGGGGGTGTGGATGAGCAACGGCTGGGTGCTGCCCGACGAGGTGCTACGGGACGCACCGGCGTACACGCCACGTCCCGGTGAGCTCGCGGATCTGGAGCTGCTGCTGACCGGCGCGTACGCCCCACTGACCGGCTTCATGACCCGCGCCGACCTGGTCTCGGTCAGCCGACGCGGCCGGCTGGCCGACGGCACACCGTGGCAGGTCGCGGTCGTTCTCCAGGTGCCGGCCGCCTTGGCGCAGAGCCTCGATCCGCGCGACCCGGCCCGCCGGGCGCTCGTGCTGACCGACGGGGAGGGCGCCCCGGCGGCCGCCCTGGACGTGGCCGACGTCTGGCCGGTCCGCGAGGGCGTGGCGGGAGTGGGCGGCCAGGTTCGGCGGCTCGGCGACGGTGTGCACGGTCCGTTCCAGCGACTGCGGCGTAACCCGGAGGAGGTCCGTGCGCTGCTGCCCCCGGGCCGGGTGCTCGGGGTGATCGCCGATCGACCGCTGCATCGTCCACAGCTCGCCCAGATCGCCCACGCCGCCCGCACCCTGGCCGCTCATCTGCTCGTGATGATCCCGGTCGGCGAGGGCGGCGCAGACGGGCTCCCGCCGGAGGCGCTGGTCCGTACGATCTTCGCCGCGCGGGACCGGATGCCACCCGCCACCCTGGTCGCGGTGCCGCTGTCGCACCGACGCGAGGAGATCAGCGACGCGTTGCTACGCGCCCGGGTCTCGGCCGCGTACGGGGTGACCCACCTGCTCTCCACCGGGGAGATGCTCTCCGGCGCCGGGCTGCGGGTGCTGGTGCCGCGAGAACTCGCCTACGACAACCGGGACGGGCAGTGGCGTTGGCGGGAGGACATCCCACCGCGCAACCGCCGGCTCGCGCTGACCCAGCCGGAGATCGACGACCTGCTCGACCGGGGCTTCCCGCTACCGGAGTGGCACACCCCGCCCGCCGTGGCGCGGGAGTTGGCCCGGGCCCGACCGCCGCGTCGGCAGCGAGGGCTGGTGGTCTTCCTGACCGGTCTCTCCGGCTCCGGCAAGTCGACGGTCGCCCGAGGGCTGGCGGACGCGTTACGGGAGAGTGGCGACCGCACGGTGACCCTGCTCGACGGGGACGTGGTGCGCCGGGAACTCTCCGCCGGGCTGGGCTTCAGCAAGACCGACCGGGATCTCAACGTCCGGCGGATCGGTTGGGTGGCCGCCGAGATCGCCCGGCACCGTGGGGTGGGCATCTGCTGTCCGATCGCCCCGTACGCGGCGGCCCGGGCCACCGCCCGGGAGATGGCCCTCGCCGCCGGATCGGGTTTTGTGCTGGTGCACGTGGCTACGCCGCTGGAGGTGTGCGAGCGGCGGGACCGCAAGGGCCTGTACGCGCGGGCGCGAGCCGGCCTGCTCACCGGGATGACCGGCATCGACGACCCGTACGAGGAGCCGACCGACGCCGATCTGGTGCTCGACACCACCGACCTGAGCGTGGCGGACGCGGTGCAGGCCGTGCTGCACCATCTGACCGAGACCGGCTGGGTGGAGCTGAAGGTCGCGTCCGCCTGAGGCGTCGCCGTACCCGTTCCTTCCACCGCTGAACGGCACGCGCTAGTGTTCACCTTTGTTGGAACACGTTTGACCGCGTGAGGGTACGTGGACGTCCGGGGAGGCACGACGGATGCTCGCTCAGCAGCGGCAGGCGGCCATCCTGGAGCGGGTCCGCTCGACCGGCGGCGTCCGGGTCAGCGAGTTGGCAGGCGATTTCGGCGTGTCCGACATGACCATCCGGCGCGACCTGGATGCGCTGCACGAGCGCGGCCTGCTGGCCAAGGTGCACGGCGGCGCCACCACGACCGGGCCAAGCTCGACCGACGAGCCGGGCTTCCGCGCCAAGTCGGTCCGCCAACTGCCCGAGAAGGCGGCCATCGCCGACCGGGCGGCTCAGCTGGTCCGGCCGGGAGCAGCGGTCGCACTCTCCGCCGGCACCACCACGGCCGAGCTGGCCCGCCGGCTGGTGGACGTGCCCGAGCTGACCGTCGTGACCAACTCGCTGCCGGTGGCCGAGATCATGCACGCCGGTGGCCGCCCGGACCAGACGGTGGTGCTCACCGGCGGCGTACGCACACCGTCGGACGCGCTGGTCGGTCCGCTCGCGGTCGGGGCCGTCCGGTCACTGCACCTGGATCTGCTCTTCCTGGGCGTCCACGGCATCACCGAGCGGGCCGGCTTCACCACCCCGAACCTGATGGAGGCGGAGACCGATCGGGCGCTCGTGGCGGCGGCGGACCAACTGGTGGTGCTCGCCGACCACACCAAGTGGGGCACGGTCGGCATCTCCTCGATCGTCGAGTTGGCGGCAGCCCACGTACTGGTCAGCGACGACCGGTTGCCTCCACCCGCACGACGGGTACTCCGCGAACAGGTGGGCGAACTGATCATGGTCGAGGCGACAGGGGCGGGCCGCGCGACGCGCACGCCGACAACTGAGGGGACGGCGCCGTGAAGCGCACCGCGATCGACCTGGCCGACGGCCGGGAGCTGATCTACTTCGACGAGCGCGACGACGCGGTCCGCGACCAGCCGGACCGCCGGGACCTGCCGCCGCCTCCCCCCGCCTCGCAGCTGCGCCGCGACCCGTTGACCGACGAGTGGGTGGCGGTCGCCGTGCACCGGCAGACCCGCACCTTCCTCCCGCCGGCGAACGAGTGCCCTCTCGACCCGTCGGTGGGCGACCGGCTGACCGAGATCCCCGCACCCGACTACGACGTGGTGGTCTTCGAGAACCGGTTCCCGTCGCTGAGCGGTCGGGTGGCTGAGGAGCCGGGGGAGATCACCCCGTTCACAGCGGTCCGGCCGGGCCTCGGCCGGTGCGAGGTGGTCTGCTTCACGTCGGATCACAACGCCTCCTTCGCCAGCCTGCCCCCGCGCCGGGTCCGCACCGTGCTGGACGCCCTCGCCGACCGCACCGAGGTGCTCGGCGCGCTGCCCGGCGTCGAGCAGATCTTCTGCTTCGAGAACCGGGGCGTTGAAATCGGTGTCACGCTGCACCATCCGCACGGCCAGATCTACGCGTACCCCTTCGTGACGCCGCGCACCCGGGCGCTGCTGGCCGCGGCGCGCCGGCACGCCGAGCGGACCGGCGGGGGCAACCTGTACGCGGACGTGCTGGCCGCCGAGCGCGCCACCGGTGACCGGGTGGTCGCGGAGAACGAACACTGGACGGCGTTCGTCCCGGCGGCAGCCCGTTGGCCGTTCGAGGTGCACGTCGCGCCGCGCCGGGTGGTGCCGGACATCCCGGCGCTCAGCGACAGCGAGCGGGACGCCTTCGGGCCGCTCTACCTGGATCTACTGCGCCGCTTCGACGGCCTGTTCGACATGCCGATGCCGTACATCTCGGCCTGGCACCAGGCGCCCGTGCGGGTCGACCGCGAGCTGGGCCACCTGCACCTACAGCTGTTCAGCATCCGGCGGGCTGCGGACAAGCTGAAGTATCTGGCGGGCTCCGAGTCCGGAATGGGTGTCTTCATCAACGACATCTCCCCGGAACGCGCCGCCGACCTGCTACGCGCCGCCTGAGCCGCGCTGCTGTGCGCGGGGTCTGAGTTTTGGCCGGTGCGGTGCGGTGCGGTGCGGCATGAGCTTGGCGGGAAACAGGGCGCGGGGGGCCCGGGACAGGGCCCCCCGCAGGGAAGGGACGGCTGGCTGTGCACGGCACAGCCGGGAAGGCTGGCTGATCGGCGCACGGGTGCCGCGGGTCGACCGAGGTCAACCTTCCTGGACGCGACTGGCATCTCGTCCATCTTGGTCAACGAGGCGCGCCGGTCGCAGTGACGCCGATCGGCGCGGCGGCGCCGGACACGCCGAAGCCCGCCGGCTGAGACGCCGGCGGGCTCCGATGACGCGGTACGCCTGGATCAGGCGGCGATCTTGCGGGCCAGGTTCTCGTCGAGCGCGTTCATGAACTCGTCGGTGGTCAGCCACGGGGCGTCCCGCGAGATGAGCAGCGAGAGGTCCTTGGTCATCTGGCCGCCTTCGACGGTGTCGACGATGACCTGCTCCAGGGTGTTGGCGAACTCGGTGACCGCCGGCGTGCCGTCCAGCTTGCCCCGGTGGGCCAGGCCCCGGGTCCAGGCGTAGATCGACGCGATCGGGTTGGTCGACGTCTTCTCACCCTTCTGGTACTGCCGGTAGTGCCGGGTGACCGTGCCGTGGGCGGCCTCGGCCTCGACGGTCCGGCCGTCCGGGGAGAGCAGGACGGAGGTCATCAGACCCAGCGAGCCGAAGCCCTGCGCGACGGTGTCGGACTGCACGTCACCGTCGTAGTTCTTGCAGGCCCAGACGTAGCCGCCCTCCCACTTGAGCGCGGCGGCGACCATGTCGTCGATGAGCCGGTGCTCGTAGGTGATGCCGGCGGCGTCGAACTCGGCCTTGAACTCGGCCTCGAACACCTCGGCGAAGAGGTCCTTGAACCGACCGTCGTACGCCTTGAGGATGGTGTTCTTCGTGGACAGGTAGACCGGGTAGTTGCGGTCCAGTCCGTACCGGAACGACGCCCGGGCGAAGTCCCGGATCGACTCGTCGTAGTTGTACATGCCCATGGCGATGCCGCCGCCGGGGAAGTTGGCGACCTCCATCTCCATCGGCGCGCCGCCGTCGGCCGGGGTGTAGGTGATGGTCACCGTGCCCGGGCCGGGGACGACGAAGTCGGTGGCCTTGTACTGGTCACCGTGGGCGTGCCGGCCGATGATGATCGGCTTGGTCCAGCCGGGGACCAGCCGCGGCACGTTGGACATGATGATCGGCTCACGGAAGACGACGCCGCCGAGGATGTTGCGGATGGTGCCGTTGGGCGACCGCCACATCTTCTTCAGGCCGAACTCCTCGACCCGGGCCTCGTCCGGGGTGATGGTCGCGCACTTGACGCCGACGCCGTGCTCCTTGATGGCGTTGGCGGCGTCGATCGTGACCTGGTCGTCGGTCTCGTCGCGGTGCTGGATCGACAGGTCGTAGTAGTGCAGGTCGACGTCGAGGTAGGGCAGGATCAGCTGCTCCCGGATCTGCTTCCAGATGATCCGGGTCATCTCGTCGCCGTCGAGTTCTACGACCGGGTTGTTTACCTTGATCTTCGCCATCGGCCGGCGCTCCTCTCGGGGGACACGTGCTCAAGCAGTACGAGCGTACTGCAATTGGACCGGCAGCCCCCAGCCGGCCTCGACCGGCCGGCGGAACCGGGCTGCGCGGAACAGGAATGCCCTGGAATCATCGTCCGATGCCACTGAACCGCACCCTCGGGTCTATCACGGTCACCGCACTCACCGACGGTGAGGGTGCCTTCTTCCAGCCCCGCGCGGAGGCGTTTCCGCAGGCCACAGCGGCACACTGGGCGGAGGCCGACCGGCGCGACCCCGGCTCGGTGACCGCCGACGGGCAGTGGTGGCTGCCGTTCCGCAGCTTCGCGATCCGCGTCGGCGACGGACCGGTCACGCTGGTCGACGCCGGGATCGGCCCGACCGACGCACCCGCCGCGAGCTGGGCGCCCGTGCCGGGGCGACTGCCCGCCGAGTTGGCCGCCGCGGGCATCGACCCCGCCGATGTCGACACGGTCGTCCTGACCCACCTACACAGCGATCACATCGGCTGGGCGGTCACCGGCACACCCGGGCAGCCGTACTTTCCGAACGCGAGCTACCTGCTTCAGCGCGCCGAACTCGACGCGGCGGAGACGCTCAACCCCGGGCTGCCGGCCGGCCTCATCGCGCCCCTGCGCGCCGCCGGCCAGCTCCGGGTGGTCGACGGCGAAACCGCCCTCACCCCAGCGGTACGTCTGCTGCCCACCCCGGGCCACACGCCCGGTCACCAGTCGGTGCTCCTGACCTCGGCCGACGAACGGATGCTGCTCACCGGGGACCTACTGGTGCACATGGTGCAACTCGTCGACCCCGACCTGGCGTACGCCCACGAGGAGGACCCGGAGCTCGCCCGCACCTCCCGGCTGAGCGCCCTGCGCACCCACTCCCCCGCCGTCCTGGCCACCCCCCACCTGGCCACCCCCTTCACCCCCCACCCCCACCCCACCCCACCCCACCCCCACCCCCCTCCCCACCCCTCAAGTCGGTTGATCATGAGGTTGACGGGGTTTTCGATCTCCATCACTGCCGCCAACCTCATGATCAACCGCGGATAGGGGGGTGGGGGTGGGACGGGGAAGGGCCCGCCGGTTTGCCGGCGGGCCCTTCGCTGGTGGTTCTGGTTCGGGGGAACTACATGCTGGAGATGTCGCCCTGCTTGGCGCGGACGGCTTCGGCAGCCTCCAGGAGGCTGGCGCGCTCGTCGGCGTCCAGGTCGGTCTCGACGACCCGCTTGACGCCCTCGGCGCCGATCTCGGCCTCGACACCCAGGTAGACACCGGAGATGCCGTACTCACCGTCAACCCAGGCGCAGACCGGCATGACCTCGCCGGAGTCCTCCGCGACGGCCTTCGCCATCCGGGCCGCGGCGGCGGACGGGGCGTAGTAGGCCGAACCGGTCTTGAGCAGCGCGACCACCTCGGCGCCACCGTTGCGGGTCTTGACGACCAGCTCCTCGATCTGCTCGGCCGGCATGGCGTCGCGCAGCGGCTTGCCGTTGACGGTGCTCTTCGACGGCACCGGGACCATGGTGTCGCCGTGCGAGCCCAGGGTCAGCGTGCGTACCGAGGCCACCGGCACGTTCAGCGCCTCGGCGACGAAGTTGCTGAACCGGGCCGTGTCGAGCATGCCGGCCTGGCCGAGCACCCGGTTCTTCGGGAACTGGGTGGCGAGCTGGGCCAGCGCGGTCATCTCGTCCAGCGGGTTGGAGACCACGATGACGACGGCGTTCGGGGCGTACTTGGCGACGTTCTCGGCGACCTGGCGGACGATCTTGGCGTTGGTCTCCAGCAGGTCCATCCGGCTCATGCCGGGCTTGCGCGGCAGACCAGCGGTGATCACGACGACGTCGGAGCCCTCGATGCTCTCGTAGCCCTCACCGTTGGGGCCGGTGGTCACGCCGACCACCTTGGTCTCGAAGCCCTCGATGGCCCGGGACTGGTTGAGGTCGAGCGCGAGGCCCGCGGGCTTGCCCTCCACGATGTCGGTGATCACTACGGTGTCGAAGACGTCGTACTCGGCCAGGCGCTGTGCGGTGGTGGAGCCGTAGAAGCCAGCCCCGACGACAGTGACCTTCTTACCCATGGTCGTCCCACTCCCTGATACCAGTCGGTTTTCCGGACCGTATCAGTCATCCTGGCACCGATCAGGCCAGGGGCGGCGGCCATCGCCGGGATGGGGTGAACGTCACCGCCGTCCTGGTTCGACGCTACCGAGGTGCGGGTCAGCCGCGCTCGGCGCGCTCGACGACGTTGGTGAGCAGCATGGCCCGGGTCATCGGGCCCACGCCGCCGGGCATGGGGACCAGCGCGCCGGCCGTCTCAACCACCTCCGGGTCCACGTCGCCGGTGTAGCGGCCCTTGCCGTCCGCTCCGATCACGCGGGTGATGCCGACGTCCACCACCACCGCGCCGGGGTTGATCATGTCGGCGGTGAGCAGACCCGGTACGCCGGCCGCGACGATGACGATGTCCGCGGCCCGGGTGTGCGAGGCGAGGTCGAGGGTGCCGGTGTGGCAGAGGGTGACCGTGGCGTTCTCGCTGCGCCTGGTGAGCAGCAGGCCGAGCGGTCGGCCAACCGTGTTGCCGCGACCGACCACCGCGACGGTGGCCCCGCGCAGCGCCACGTCGTGCCGGCGGAGCAGCTCGACGATGCCGCGCGGCGTGCACGGCAGCGGACCGTCGTAGCCGAGCACGAGCCGACCCAGGTTGACCGGGTGCAGGCCGTCGGCGTCCTTGTCCGGGTCGATCAACTCAAGCACCCGCTGGGTGTCGAGGTGGGCCGGCAGCGGCAGCTGGACGATGTAGCCGTGGCACGCCGGGTCGGCGTTCAGCTCGGCCAGTACGTCGTCGACCTGCTGTTGGGTGGCGTCGGCCGGCAGTTCGCGGCGGATCGAGGCGATGCCCACCTCGGCGCAGTCGCGGTGCTTGCCGTTGACGTACGCCTGGCTGCCCGGGTCCGCACCGACCAGGACCGTGCCGAGCCCGGGGGTGATGCCGCGTTCCGCGAGTGCCTTCACCCGGATGCGCAGCTCGTCCTTGATCTCCGCTGCGGTTGCCTTGCCGTCCAGAAGCGTCGCCGTCACGACCAGATCGTCTCACGGCCACCGCCCACGGATCAGACGACCTCGCTCGGGCCGTCCGCCGCCCTGTGCGGTGGGGCGACCACCGGACGGGGCGGGCCACGGCGGGGGGACCGCTACTGAAGTCACCGTGCGTGAGGTGTTGCTAGTCACTTTCGGTGACAATTTGTGGGTTCGATCACGGTCGAACCAGACAGGCCGGGCCAGCTCCACGGAGACCGGACGCCCGCCCCAGGCGGCAATCAGACGGCCGGGCGGGGGCGAACACGTCGTCAACCATCGCGGTTTCCGCAGGCGAACGTCGATAAACCCGGTTTGGGGTAGCAGATTCGCTCGCCCTCGACAAGAGGGGCACCCCCGGACCGTTACCCACCCGCAACCGCGTCGTTGTCGAAGGCCCGTTGCCGACCTACCGTTACCGCTTGTTGCGCAGCGTAACCCAGCGTCGGGCCTGACTGCGCAGCGTGAGGAGATGAGGAGGCTCAATGCGAGTTCGTAGACTCGCCGCCTGGACCGCCCTCCCGCTCGCGGTGACGCTGGGCCTCGCGGCCTGCGGCAGCGGCGGAGACGGTGGATCCGGTGGCAGCGACAGTTCGGTGGTCAGCATCCAGATCGCCGAGCCGAAGCACCTGGTTCCCACCAACACCACCGAGACGTCCGGTTCGCAGGTGATCGCCGGCCTGTTCAGCCCGCTCGTCGACTACGACGCCCAGAACAAGCCGTACGAGGTCGCCGCCCAGTCGATCACCTCGTCCGACAACAAGGTCTGGACGATCAAGATCAAGGACGGCTTCACCTTCCACAACGGTGAGAAGGTCACGTCCCAGAACTACATCAACGCCTGGAACTACGGCGCGTACGCCCCGAACGGTCAGGACACCAACCCCTTCTTCGAGAAGATCTCTGGTTACGCCGACCTGCAGGGCAAGACGCCGAAGGCCAAGGAGATGTCCGGCCTGAAGAAGGTCGACGACCTCACCTTCACCGCGACGCTCTCCGAGCCGTACATCGACTTCAAGACGACGCTGGGCTACAACGCGTTCTTCCCGATGCCGGACGCCGCGTTCTCGGCTCCGGGCGTGCTCAAGGACTCCTACGAGCAGGCGCCGATCGGACAGGGCCCCTTCAAGATGAAGGGCACCTGGCAGCACGACAGCAAGATCGACGTCGAGCGCTACGACGCGTTCCCGGGCGAGAAGCCCAAGGTCAAGAACATCGAGTTCCGGATCTACCAGCAGCTCACCGCGGCCTACGCGGACGTCCTGGCGGACAACCTGGACGTGCTGCCCACGATCCCGACCGAGAGCCTGAGCACCGCGCCGAGCGACCTGGGTGACCGGTACAAGACCAGCCCGATGTCGTCGTTCCAGTTCCTCGCGTTCCCGACGTTCGACAAGGACTACAGCAAGCCGGACGTGCGCAAGGCCATCTCGATGGCGATCGACCGTGACGAGATCACCAAGTCGGTCTTCAAGGGTTCGCAGACGTCGGCGCGCTCCTTCGTCTCGCCGGTCCTGCCGGGCTACCGGGAGGACACCGCGGGCGAGGCCGCCCAGTTCAACCCGACCGAGGCCAAGAAGCTCTACCAGGCCGCCGGCGGTCCGTCGAAGATCGTCATCTCGTACAACGGCGACGGCGGGCACAAGGACTGGGTCGACGCCACGGTCAACCAGCTCAAGACCAACCTGGGCGTGGACGCGGTCGGCTCGGTCGAGCCGAAGTTCGCCGACCTGCTGACCAAGGTCGAGAAGAAGACGCCGGTGGGTGCGTTCCGGATGGGTTGGGTCATGGACTACCCGACCATGGAGGACTACCTCGGCCCGCTGTACAGCACGAACGGCTCGTCGAACTACTACGGCTACAGCAACCCGGAGTTCGACAAGCTGGTCAAGGAGGGTTCCGCCGCCAAGACGCAGGACGAGGCGATCGCCAAGTACCAGCAGGCGGAGGACATCCTGGCCAAGGACATGCCGGTGATCCCGCTCCGCTTCGGCGAGAACGTGTTCGGCCACTCGTCCAAGGTCAAGAACGTGGAGATGGACCTGTTCCAGCGGGTCAACCTCGTCAAGATCGAAGCAGCCAACTGAGCTGACCATGGTGCGGGCCACCCGGGCGACGATGCCCGGGTGGCCCCGACCGCGCCACCGGGGCCGGGCCGCAGCAGCGGACCCGGCGTCGGTGGCGCCGGCTCCACCGGGCCGGACGGCACGTCTCGGATATTTCGGGTACGACCAGAGATGCCGTCCTGCGACCCTTTCGCACATTTCCGGAGAGACTGCTAAGCATGTTCCGCTACATCCTGCGGCGCCTACTGCAGATGGTCCTGGCGTTCTTCGGGACCACCCTGATCGTCTACGCGCTGACATTCGCCGGGCAGGGCGACCCGATCCAGGCGCTCGCCGGCGAACGGCCGGTGACGCCAGCGCAGCGGGCCTACCTCACCGAGAAGTACAACCTGGATCAGACGGGCGTCGGCGGCTTCTTCTACCGCTACTTCGACTACGTGAAGGACCTGCTCCAGGGCAACCTGGGCGAGTCGCTCACCGGTCGGAGCATCGGTGACATCCTCCAGCAGGCCTGGCCGGTCACCGTGCGGCTCGCGCTCATCGCGCTCGCCGTGGCGATCATCTTCGGTGTCACCGCCGGGGTCCTCGCCGGCATCCGCCGGGCCAGCATCTTCGACAACTCGACGCTGGTGCTGACCCTGCTGGTGCTGGGCATCCCAACGATCGTGCTGGCGCCGCTGGCGCAGTACTTCCTGGGCGTCAAGTGGCAACTCTTCCCACCCACCGCCGGCTCCGACCCGACGTTCTACGCGCTCCTGCTACCGGGCATCGTGCTCGGCTCGCTGTCGCTGGCCACCGCCCTACGACTCACCCGGGCCTCGGTGGCGGAGAACCTGCGCGCGGACTACGTCCGGACCGCCCGGTCCAAGGGCCTGGTCAAGCGGCGCATCGTCATCGTCCACGTGCTGCGCAACTCGCTGATCCCGGTGGTCACCTTCCTCGGTGTGGAACTGGGCAACCTGATGAGCGGCGCGATCATCACCGAGGGCGTCTTCAACATCCCCGGCGTGGGCTTCAACCTCTTCCGCGGCATCCGCACCGAGGACGGCCCCCTGGTGGTGGGCATCGTCAGCGTGCTCGTCGTGGTCTACCTGGTCTCGAACCTGGTGGTGGACGTCCTGTACGCCGTACTCGACCCGAGGATCCGCTATGAGTGACTTTGAGACTGTGGCGGCCACCGAGAACCAGGCCGCGCGACGTGGCCCCTCGGGAGAGCCGGGCGCGCCCAACCAGGTCGGCGGCGCGAACAAGCCCCGCAGCCTGGCCGGGGACGCCTGGCGCGACCTGCGCCGCAACCCGATCTTCTGGATCTCGCTGGCGCTGGTCGTCATCTTCACCCTGATGGCGCTGCTACCCGGGGTCTTCACCACCAACAGCCCGAACGACTGCCTGCTCTCCCGGCAGCACGCCGGGCCGTCCGGCGGGGCCATCTTCGGGTACGACTTCCAGGGCTGCGACACGTACTCCCGGGCGGTCTACGGCACCCGGGCATCGCTGCTGGTCGGCGCGCTCGCCGCGCTCGGCACCGGAATCATCGCGCTGGTGGTCGGCATGTTGGCCGGTTACTTCGGCCGCTGGGTCGACGCGGTGCTGTCCCGGGTGATCGACGTGGTGCTCGGCATTCCGCTGCTGCTGGCCGCAATCGTGCTGCTCAAGCGGGTGTCCAGTGACAACCAGTGGGCTCGTATCGGCGCGGTCGTCTTCGTGTTGGCTCTCCTCGGCTGGACCACCGCCGCCCGCGTGGTCCGGTCCTCGGTGATCACCGCGAAGGAGCAGGACTACGTGGCGGCGGCCCGGATGCTCGGTGCCGGCAACAGCCGGATCATGTGGCGGCACATCCTGCCGAACTCGCTGGCCCCGGCGATCGTCGTACTGACCATCGCGCTCGGCTCGTTCATCGCGGCCGAGGCGACGCTCTCCTTCCTCGGCATCGGCCTGAAGGCGCCCACCATCTCGTGGGGGCAGGACATCGACACCGGCCGGATCCACATGCGGGAGGCGGCCACCCCGTTGATCGTCCCGTCGGCTTTCCTCGCGCTGACCGTGCTGGCGTTCATCATGCTCGGCGACGCGATCCGTGACGCCTTCGACCCGAAGCTGCGGTGAGAACCTCATGACCGTCAATCCAACTCCCGCCTCCGCCACACCCGAGGGCGGTCACCTGCTGGAGCTGCGGGACCTGCACGTCGAGTTCCGCACCAACGAGGGCGTCGCCCGGGTGATCAACGGTGTGTCGTACCACCTGGACGCCGGCGAGACCCTTGCCGTGCTCGGCGAATCCGGCTCGGGTAAGTCGGTCACCGCCCAGGCGATCATGGGCATCCTGGACACCCCGCCCGCGTTCGTCCGCTCCGGTCAGATCCTCTACAAGGGCGAGGACCTGCTCACCCGCTCCGAGGAGCAGCGCCGGCAGGTACGCGGCAAGGAGATCGCGATGATCTTCCAGGACGCGCTCTCCGCCCTCAACCCGGTCTTCCCGGTCGGCTGGCAGATCGGTGAGACGCTGCGCCAGCGCGCCGGCATGTCCCGAGCCGACGCTCGACGTCGTGCCGTCGAGCTGATGGATCTGGTCAAGATCCCGGGTGCCGCCAAGCGGATCGGCGACTACCCGCACCAGTTCTCCGGCGGCATGCGGCAGCGCGTCATGATCGCCATGGCGTTGGCGCTGGACCCGAAGGTGCTGATCGCCGACGAGCCCACCACGGCCCTGGACGTGACGGTGCAGGCCCAGATCATGGACCTGCTGGCCGACCTGCGCCGGGAACTCAACATGGCGATGATCCTGATCACCCACGACCTGGGTGTGGTCGCCGGTGTCGCGGACCGGATCGCGGTCATGTACGCCGGCCGGATCGTCGAGCACGCCGACGTCCGCTCGCTCTACAAGGCGCCCGCCCACCCGTACACCAAGGGGTTGTTGGAGTCGATCCCGCGCCTGGACGTTCGCGGCCAGGAACTGTCGACGATCAAGGGGTTGCCGCCGAACCTGATGCGCATCCCGTCCGGCTGCCCGTTCCACCCCCGGTGCCCGTACGTCCAGCAGGTCTGCGTGGACGAGGTGCCGCACGACCTGGTCCTCGGCGACGGCCGGACCAGCGCTTGCCACTTCGCGCAGGAGGTCCGTGATGACAGCGTCGCCCGCTAACCCCACCAAGGTCCGTGGCGAGACCATCCTCTCCGTCGACAACCTGGTGAAGCACTTCCCGATCACTCAGGGCGTGCTGTTCCAGCGGCAGATCGGGGCGGTGAAGGCCGTCGACGGGGTGAGCTTCGAGCTGCGTCGGGGCGAGACGCTCGGCGTGGTCGGCGAGTCCGGCTGCGGCAAGTCCACCCTCGCCCGGCTGCTGATGCGGTTGGAGACGCCCACCTCCGGACGCGCCACCCTGGAGGGCAAGGACCTGTTCAAGGCTTCCGGGGGCGAGCTGCGCCGGCTGCGCCGCAACATGCAGATGGTGATGCAGGACCCGTACACCTCGCTGAACCCGCGGATGACCGTCGGCGACATCATCGGCGAGCCGTTCGAGATCCACCCCGATGCCGCGCCGAAGGGCAGCAAGGCCAAGCGGGTCCAGGAGCTGTTGGACCTGGTCGGGCTCAACCCGGAGCACATCAACCGGTACCCGCACCAGTTCTCCGGCGGTCAGCGTCAGCGCATCGGCATCGCCCGCGCCCTCGCGCTGAAGCCCGAGGTGATCGTCTGCGACGAGCCGGTGTCGGCGCTCGACGTCTCCATCCAGGCCCAGGTGATCAACCTGCTCAAGCAGTTGCAGGGCGAGCTGGGGCTCTCGTACATCTTCATCGCGCACGACCTGTCCGTGGTGCGGCACATCGCCGACCGCGTCGCGGTGATGTACCTCGGTCGGATCGTCGAGATCGGCACCGAGGACGAGATCTACGAGCGGGCCACCCACCCGTACACCCAGGCTCTGCTCTCCGCGGTGCCGGTGCCGGACCCGGAGGCCCGCGACCAGCGCAACATGATCCGGCTGGTCGGCGACGTGCCCAGCCCGGCCGACCCGCCGAGCGGGTGCCATTTCCGGACCCGCTGCTGGAAGGCCCAGGACATCTGCGCCGTCGAAGACCCGGCGACGGTCCCGAGAGCAGCCGACCCCCACCCCTCCGCCTGCCACTTCGCGGAGCTCCGCCCAACCACCGCAGCCTGACCCCCCAAACCACGGTGATCATGGGGTTGACGGGCCGTTTCGTCCGGCCTGTCGCCCGTCAACCCCATGATCAACGCACGGTTAGTGGTTAGTGGAAGAAGTGGCGGGTACCGGTCAGGTACATCGTCACGTTGGCCTTCTTTGCCGCTTCGATGACTTCTTCGTCGCGGATGGAGCCGCCAGGCTGCACGATGGCGCGGACGCCGGCGTCGATGAGGATCTGCGGGCCGTCGGCGAACGGGAAGAACGCGTCCGAGGCGGCGACCGCGCCGCGGGCCCGGTCGGCGCCGGCGCGGCTGACCGCGAGCTGCGCCGAGTCGACCCGGTTGACCTGACCCATGCCCACGCCGACGGTGGCGCCGTCCTTGGCGAGCAGGATCGCGTTGCTCTTCACCGCGCGGACCGCCCGCCAGGCGAACGCGAGGTCCCGCAGGAGCTCCTCGTCGACGGCCTCGCCGGTCGCCAACTGCCAACTCGCCGGGTCGTCACCGGGGGCGTTCACCCGGTCGGCGACCTGGGCCAGCACGCCACCGGTCACGGGCCGCAACTCCACCAGCGCCGGCGTCCAGGCCGGTGCCCGCAGCAGCCGGATGTTCTTCTTGCCCTGCAACACCTCGACCGCGCCCTCGTCGAAGCCGGGAGCGACCACCACCTCGGTGAAGATCTCGGCGACCTGCCGGGCCAGCTCGACCGAGACCGACCGGTTGACCGCGATGACACCGCCGTACGCCGACACCGGGTCGCAGGCGTGCGCCCTGCGATGCGCCTCGGCGACGTCCGCGCCGACCGCGATGCCGCACGGGTTGGCGTGCTTGATGATCGCCACCGCCGGCTGGTCGGCGAAGTCGTTCGCGGCCCGCCAGGCGGCGTCGGCGTCGACGTAGTTGTTGTAGGACATCTCCTTGCCGTGCAGCTGCTCGGCCTGGGCCAGCCCGGCCGGGGCGTCCGGGTCGGTGTAGAGCGCGGCGGGCTGGTGCGGGTTCTCGCCGTAGCGCAGCGCTGTCGACTTGCGCAGCGCCAGCCCCGCGAACTGCGGCCACCAGTCGTCGGCGGGTGCCAGCTCCCGGGCACACCACTGGGCCACCGCGACGTCGTATTCGGCGATGTCGGCGAACGCCCGGGCGGCCAACGCACGACGCTGGGCCAGTGTGAAGCCCCCCTCGCTGAGCGCGCCGAGCAGCGCCGGGTAACCGGCCGGGTCGGTGAGCACGGCGACCGAGGCGTGGTTCTTGGCGGCGGCCCGCACCATGGCAGGGCCGCCGATGTCGATCTGCTCCACGCACTCCTCGACGTCGGCGCCGGAAGCGACGGTCGCCTGGAAGGGGTAGAGGTTGGAGACCAGCAGGTCGAACGCCGCCACGCCCAGCTCGTCGAGCTGCGCCACGTGCGTGTCCTTCCGCAGGTCCGCGAGGAGACCCGCGTGCACCTTCGGGTGCAGGGTCTTCACCCGGCCGTCGAGCACCTCGGGGAACCCGGTCACCGTCTCCACCGGCGTCACCGGCACCCCGGCGGCGGCGATGGTGCCCGCCGTGCTGCCGGTGGACACGATCTCCACACCGGCCGCGTGCAGGGCCTGAGCCAGCTCGACCAGCCCGGTCTTGTCGTAGACGCTAACCAGCGCCCGCCTGATCGGGCGGCGCCCGTCCTGAGTGGGACTCACGGAACCGTGACCTTCCTTCCGGTGATGGTCCAGCCTTCGCGGACCAGCCGACCGACCTGCTCGACGAGCTGGCGTCGCTCGGCTTCCTTGATGCGCTCGGTAAGCGTGTCGACGTCGTCGTCGTCCAGCACCGGCACCGCGACCTGCGCGACGATCGGCCCGGTGTCCATGCCGGCGTCGACGAAGAAGAGGGTGGCTCCGGTGAGCTTCACGCCGTAGGCGAGGGCGTCACGCGGGCCGTGGATGCCGGGAAACGCCGGCAGCAGCGTGTTGTGGGTGTTCAGGTAGCGGTCGCCGAAGGCGGCGAGGAAGTGCGGGCCGACCAGCTTGAGGAAACCGGCGGAGATGACCAGGTCGGGTTGGTGCTTCGCGACGTGCGCGGTGAGCGCGCGGTCCCAGTCCTCCCGGGTGTCGTGGTCGCGGACCCGCTCGACGAAGGTCGGCACCCCCGCGGCGTCGGCCCGGTCCAGGCCCGCGATGCCGTCGCGGTCCGCGCCAACCGCGACGACCTGTGCGCCGTACGCGGGGTCGGTAGCGGCATCCAGCAGCGACTGAAGGTTGCTCCCGGAGCCGGAGATGAGGACGACGATGCGGGCGACAGGCGCGGGCTCGGTCACCGGGTCACCCTATCGGGCAGGTCAGGGACGCCCTTCGACTGGGCGGTGCGCCGATCTTCGACAGTGTCGACGTGCGTCGACCCGATACGCTGCCGCTCGCTCGGGCCGAACGCCGCGCCGGCCACACACCGCCCCTGATCCGGCACACGAAGCGGCCGAAAAGGGCCTTTTGCCTGCTTCGGGAGATATGTCGTCCTGTCGCTGTACTGGGCTTTGGGAGGACTGACCGCGATCATGGATGGAAACAAAGAGCATCAACTGACGGAACCAGTCCAAGGAGCTTCTCGAATGCAGCCCGGTAACCCCGGTCAGGACCCGTACGGCCAGCAGCCCAACCAGGACCCGACCGCTCCCCAGCCGCCGGCCGCCCCGTACGGCCAGCAGCCCACCTCCGGCCAGCCGTACGGTCAGCAGCCGCAGGACCCGTACGCCGCGCCGCAGGCCCCGTACGGTCAGCAGCCCACCTCGGGGCAGCCGTACGGCCAGCAGCCGCCGTACCAGGACCCGTACGCGCAGCAGCAGCCCCAGTACGGCGCCAGCCCGAGCTACCCGAACGCCGGGTACCCGCAGGCACAGGGGCAGAACAACACCCTCGGCCTGGTGGCGCTGATCCTCGGTATCGCGTCGATCCCTCTGGCCTGCTGCGCCATCCTGGGCATCCCGGTCGGCATCGGAGCCCTGGTGACCGGCTACCTGGGCAAGCAGAAGGCTGCCCAGGGGCAGGCCAGCAACGCCGGTCAGGCCAAGGCCGGCCTGATCTGTGGTGCGGTCGGCGTCGCGCTCGGCATCATCTCGATCATCCTGAGCGTTGTGCTGAACGTGAACCTGCCCGCCCAGCCCTGACGGGCTCGGATTCGACGGGGCGCTCCGGGTTCGCCCGGGGCGCCCCGCGCTCGTCCACAGCGCGGGACCGCGGGTCAGCGCCCAGGTGGCGGCGGCTCTACTGTGCGGGCCAGCGGCTCAACGCCCGGGTGGCTGCGGCTCTACTGTGCGGGCCCGCGGGTCAGCGCCCGGGTGGCGGCGGCGCCGAGCAGCGCGCCAACCGCTATGACACCGGCCGCCACCGCCCCGACCTGCCAACCCACCGGCCCGACCTGGGACAGCCGACCGGCGCCGAGCGGCCCGCCGGAGACCGCCGCGGCCGCACCGAGCACCACCCCGGCCACCGGCCCGGCCAGCACCGCCGGGGCCAGCAACTCGGCCCAGCGCTGTGCAGCCCGCTCCGGCACGGCGAGTCGAGCCACCCGCCGGGCGAGCAGCCAACCGGCGACCATCCCGGCCAGCACCGGCACCGCGAGCAACAGGGCGCCGAAGCCGTCCACCGGGCCGCGCGGCAGGCCAGCGAGCAGCGGCACGGCCGGCAGCGCGCCGACCGACACCTCGCTGGTACGGACCGCGGTGTCAGTCCCCACCGCGAACCCCGGCCCGAGCAGGTAACTGGTCGACCAGACCGCCGCGTTGGGCGCGTACGCGACGCTGACCAGGGTGATGCCGGCCTGCCCGGCGACCCCGGTCCGGTACGCCCCGATCATGTCGGCAGCGTCGCCGCCGCCGGTGGCCACCGCCAGGCCGGCCGCGCCCGCGCCCGCGCCGAGCAGCAGCAGCCCGGCCACCAGCCCGGTGCGAACGCCGTCGCGCACCGGGCCCGGAAGCCGGGTGACGAGCAGCCGGGTCACGGCGGTGATCCGGACCGCGCCGACCAGCGCGGCGAGTGTGCCGACCGCCGCGAACGTGGCGCCCGCCCGGATCAGCGACACATTCGGCCCACCCGTGCCGACCAGCACCGCCGCGAGTGCACCGAGCAGCGTGTACGCGACACCGACCGCGACCGCGGCGAGCAGTGCCCGGCGCGGTGAGCGGGTGTCGCGGGCACCGATCGCGCGGCTGACGTGCACGCCGGCGCGGGTCAGCCGCCAGAGCGCGAGCACGGTCAGCGCCAGCGGGGCGAGCCCGAGCGGCCCGGTCTCGGTGTGCAGCGGCACGCCGTGCCCGAGCAGCCAGCCGGACAGCGCGGTGCGCAGGGTGCCGGTCACTGTGGTGCCATCCGCGCCGAGCTGCACCAGGCCGAGCACGATGGCGACCGGCAGGTACGAGGTGAGGGCCGCCCAGCAGGCGGCCACCCCGGCGGCGACGGGCAACGGCGCCCGCCCGCGCGGCGACCCGCCCGCGCGAGGCGCGGGCACCCGCCGGGCCGGTGCGGCACGGTCGACCGGCCGGTCGTCGGCTCTCACACCGCCGGGACGGCTGGGACGGTCAGGGGTGACGGGGGACATCCGCTCTACTCTGGCACGTCGCGCGGGCGGTGGCAGTCCGTTAACCCCTCCTAAGGTCGGCGAGTTCACCGAACCCACGTCCTGCCCACCCGGGCCGGTCTAGCCTCGGCCCTGAGGGGGCGCGAGTCGCCGCCACCCGGGACGGGCCCGCCGGTCGCGGTCCGGGCCGGCAGTCGCCCATGACCGCTCGGAGGACGCTGTGACGACGCCATACCCGCCTCCCCCACCACCACCGGCCCAGGGACGCGACCGCACCACCCTCTGGGGCGTGCTGGGCATCGTGCTGGGGCTGATCTGCTGCGGCATCTTCGGCATCGTCTTCGGCTACCTGTCCATCCGCGACGCCCGGCGGTACGGGCAGTCGCCGCTGCTCGGTTACCTCGCCATCGCGTTCGGCGTGATCAACATCATCGGCGGGGCGATCCTACGCTCGACCGGCAACTACCCGTTCTGGAACAACGACTGACCGGCGCCGAGCGTGCGTACGCCGAAGGGGGTCGACCGTGACCGGTCGACCCCCTTCGTGTTGCCTGACCGGCTCAGCTGCCGGACATGATCTCCCGCATCAGCTTTGCGGTCTCGGTCGGCGTCTTGCCGACCTTGACCCCGACGGCCTCCAGCGCCGCCTGCTTCGCCTCGGCGGTACCGGCCGAGCCGGAGATGATCGCCCCGGCGTGACCCATGGTCTTGCCGGGCGGAGCGGTGAAGCCGGCGATGTAGCCGACCACCGGCTTGGTGACGTTGGCCTTGATGAACTCGGCGGCCCGCTCCTCGGCGTCGCCACCGATTTCACCGATCATGACGATGGCGTCGGTCTCCGGGTCGGCCTCGAACGCCGCGAGGGCGTCGATGTGGGTGGTCCCGATGATCGGGTCACCGCCGATGCCGACACAGGTGGAGAAACCGATGTCGCGCAGCTCGTACATCATCTGGTAGGTCAGCGTGCCGCTCTTGCTGACCAGGCCGATCCGGCCGGAGCCGGTGATGTCGGCGGGGATGATGCCGGCGTTGGACGCGCTCGGCGAGGCGATGCCCGGGCAGTTCGGCCCGATGATCCGGGTCCGCTCGCCCTGCGCCACGTTGTACGCCCAGAACGACGCGGTGTCGTGCACCGGGACGCCCTCGGTGATCACAACGGCCAGCGGGATCGCGGCGTCGATCGCCTCGACCACGGCGGCCTTGGTGAACTGCGGCGGCACGAAGATGACGGTGACGTCGGCCCCGGTCTCGGCCATCGCGTCCGCGACGGACGCGAAGACCGGCAGCTCGGTGCCGTCGAAGTCGACAGTCTGGCCCGCCTTGCGCGGGTTGACGCCACCGACCACGTTGGTGCCGGCGGCCAGCATCCGCCGGGTGTGCTTGGAACCCTCGGAACCGGTCATCCCCTGGACGATGACCTTCGAGTCCTTGGTCAGCCAGATAGCCATGATCAGACCCCCGCAGCTGCCAGCTCGGCGGCCCGCTCGGCCGCACCGTCCATGGTGTCCACCCGCTGCACGAGCGGGTTGTTCGCGCTGTCCAGGATCGCCCGGCCAGCCTCGGCGTTGTTGCCGTCGAGACGGACGACGAGCGGCTTGGTGACCTGCTCGCCGCGCTGCTCCAGCAGGGCCAGCGCCTGGATGATGCCGTTGGCGACCTCGTCGCAGGCGGTGATGCCGCCGAAGACGTTGACGAAGACGCTCTTCACGGCCGGGTCGGAGAGCACGATCTCCAGCCCGTTCGCCATCACCGCGGCGCTCGCGCCGCCGCCGATGTCGAGGAAGTTGGCCGGCTTGACGTTGCCGTGCCGCTCACCGGCGTACGCGACCACGTCGAGGGTCGACATGACCAGACCGGCGCCGTTGCCGATGATGCCGACCTCGCCGTCGAGCTTGACGTAGTTGAGGTCCTTGGCCTTGGCGGCCTGCTCCAGCGGGTCCACAGCGGCCTGGTCGACGAGCGCCTCGTGGTCCGGGTGCCGGAACGCCGCGTTCTCGTCCAGGCTGATCTTGGCGTCCAGCAGCAGCATCCGGCCGTCGCCGTTCTTGGCGAGCGGGTTGACCTCGACCAGGGTGGCGTCCTCGGCGACGAACGCCTGCCACAGACCGACGGCGATCTCGACCACCTGGTCGGCGACCTCGGCCGGGAAGCCGGCAGCCGTCACGATCTCGCGGGCCTTGGCCTCGTCCACGCCCTTCACGGCGTCGATCGGGGCCTTCACGACCTTGTCGGGGGTCTCGGCGGCGACCTGCTCGATGTCCATGCCGCCGGCGACGCTGGCGATGCAGAGGAAGGTGCGGTTCGCCCGGTCGAGCAGGTACGAGAAGTAGTACTCCTCGGCCACGTCCGCGGTCACCGTGATCATGACCTTGTGGACGGTGTGACCCTTGATGTCCATGCCGAGGATGTCGGTGGCACGGGCCACCGCCTCATCCGGGCCCTCGGCCAGCTTGACGCCGCCGGCCTTACCTCGGCCGCCGACCTTTACCTGCGCCTTGACGACCACACGGCCGCCAAGACGTTCGGCGATCGCGCGGGCCTCTTCCGGGGTAGTGGCGACGCCGCCGGCCAGCACGGGCAAGCCGTGCCGCTCGAACAGGTCCCGCCCCTGGTACTCGTACAGGTCCACGATTGCGCGTCCCGTCCCGTCTCCGCGGCGCGCCGTCGCGCCGCCACCAGCGTTCAGAAAACAGTTTGACGCCTGTCATCAGTTGAAACAGGCCATTGGCCGCAGCCTAGCGAGGTCGGCACCACCGGCAACCGAGCGGGTGCACGGTGTGCGGTAATGCACAACCGGACATCAGGTGTGGCCGGTTTCCGGCCATGACTCGGGCGGCATCCACCGTCCGGGCGATGTTGTCCGGCTTGCGTAACCCTGCCGTGGGGGCGTCGTTGAGTCAGATGTCGGAGCGCTGAACAGCGCAATGACGGGATACGGCCGATGCCCTGTCGGTCGAGGGGTGGCGGCGGGGCATCGTGCATAGAGGGGCCGGACGTGTGAGGGGTGCGTCCGGCCCCTCCCCCGTGCCCAAAATTCGGTGACGCAGCAGTTCGGCGCGCCTCAGGAAACCGGCTGGGCCACGTTCTGTCGGACCCACTCGACAATCGCCTGGGTGGTGGCGCCCGGCGTGAAGATCTTCGCGACGCCCAGCTTCTCCAACTCGGGAATGTCGCCGTTCGGAATGATGCCGCCACCGAACACGACGATGTCGCGGGCGTCCCGCTCACCGAGCAGTTCCAGCACCCGCCGGAAGAGCGTCATGTGCGCGCCGGAGAGCACGGACAGGCCGACCGCGTCGGCGTCCTCCTGGATGGCGGTTTCCACGATCTGCTCGGGAGTCTGGTGCAGGCCGGTGTAGACGACCTCCATCCCGGCGTCCCGTAGGGCGCGCGCGACGACCTTCGCGCCCCGGTCGTGGCCGTCCAGGCCAGGCTTCGCGACGACGACCCGAATACGAGAGCTCATCAGCGCACACCTTTCACCGGCTTGACCGCCTTCACCTTAACGAACGGTAACCCGGCGGGCGCGGCCCGGGAAATCCGGGCTCCGTCACCGGCCGTTACCCGGCGTGTCCACCCGGCAACCCGCAGATCTCCGACCGCCCCCTGCCTGCCTCGCCGCCGCCGCGCCGCTGGCGGGGCCGGGGACACCATCCCGGCGGCGTTCGGAGTCAAGCCGGACGACTCCGCCGGAACGGTCACGCTCGGCGACGAACGGTCAGCTACGGGGGCACCGTTCGGCGTCGCGATGCATGACAATCAGGGACGCAAACGGACAGACCGACACGCCAATTTTTCGGTCTGGCTTGTGACTCGCCTGGCGGTTGGCTAACGTGTCCACGGTTGTCATCAGGTCCATGGACGGGTGACGACGCGGTCAGCGGACGTCTCACTGGAGCCTCAGGGGACGCCCACCGGCCGCTTCGGAACCCCGACAACGGAGGGTGTGCGTGCGCCAGCGCCTGTCGTCTGAGCCCGATCGATATCGCGGTCGCCGCCGCGTACCCACCCCACCCCGCAGCCGTTACGCCGCTGTCGTCACCACCGCGTTCGTCGGTGCCGGCATCGTGGCTCTCGGCGCGAGCGCCCTGCCGGACGCCAAGGACGTCAGCCCGACGGTCCTCGACGAGCTCAAGCAGGCGTCGGTCACCAGTCAGGACGTCCAGGCCCGCTCGGAGAACGCCGACCGCGCCTCCCGGGACAGCCGCAGCAAGGACAGCGCCGAGCCCGAGGTCTGGCTGCTGCCGCTGCAGGGCTACGACTTCAACTCCCCGTACGGCGTCCGCTGGGGCAAGATGCACACCGGCGTGGACCTGGTCGCCCCCGAGGGCACGCCCTACGTGGCGATCCACGACGGGCTGGTCACCAAGGCCGGCTGGTTCGGTGGGTACGGCAACGCGGTGATCGTCCAGCACGCCGACGGCAGCGAGGCCATCTACGGCCACTCCTCCGCGGTCAGCGTCAAGGAAGGCCAGCAGGTCAAGGCGGGCGACCAGCTCGGCCTCGTGGGCCAGACCGGCCACGCGTACGGCACGCACCTGCACCTGGAGATCCATGTCAAGGGGCAGCCGGAAGACCCGGTACCGTTCCTTCAGGAGCGCGGAGTGGACATCAAGCTGCAAGTCGAGGCAATCTACAGCGAGGTAGCCGCCTCCTGACGATGCGTAACGACCGTTGACCGCCCGGATCTGTCGATCCGGGCGGTTTTTCGTTGTGCGGTCCTGGCGGATGTATCCCGGGTCACAGCGCTGAATGTGACCGACGGCACCCACCAACATGATCACTTTTCCGGATGTAGCGCCACACAGCGGGTCATATTCGGGCACCCGACCGTCCGCTCTCCCTCCGAGGGTTCGGTCCCCACGCCTGCCCCACCTGGGCCCGACACCAGTATTTCGAGGTCAAGTGCCCCTCGACTCTGAAGGTCCGCCGTGCAGGAAGACAGCCCCGTCCAGAACGAGAACACCCCCGACACCAGCCAGACCACGCCGTCGCAGCGCACCGGCCGACGAAACCGCCTCATCGTGCTCGCGGCCGCCGCCCTGGTAGCCCTCGGCCTCGGAGGTGTCGCCGTCGCCACCAGCGGCACCGACCACCCGGCACCCGCCGCCGTCTCCCTCGACGCCCAGGCCCGGGCCGAGGCCGCGAGCCGGGCCGACCGCTCGGTCCGTGAATCGAGCACCCCGGTCGCCCCCTCGCTCAGCCCGACGCCGAGCCCGTCAGCGGTCAGCGCCAGCCCGACCCCCACGAAGACGGCCGCCGCGAAGGCCAAGCCGAAGCTGAAGAAGACCACCAAGCCCACGCCCGCCTGGGTCGACCCGATGCCGGGCGCAGCCGTCACGTCCTGCTACGGGCAGCGCTGGGGCACCCTGCACGCCGGTATCGACCTGGCCCTGCCCTCCGGTACGCCGATCCGCGCCGCGGCCGCCGGCACCGTGACCCAGGCCGGCGACGCCTCCGACGGGTACGGCAACTCCGTCTTCATCGACCACGGCAACGGCTACCTGACCCACTACGCCCACCAGAGCCGCATCGCGGTCACCGTCGGCCAGGCGGTCAAAGCCGGCCAGGTCATCGGTTACGAGGGCGCCACCGGCGACGCCACCGGCCCGCACCTGCACTTCGAGGTGCACCAGGGCATGTGGAACCAGATCGACCCGGCCCCGTTCATGCGGTCGCGCGGCGTCGACCTGGGCTGCTGATACGACATCCCGGCGCTCTCCGCGCGTAACGACAAGGGAGGAGTGGCCTCAGCGCTATGCGAGGCCACTCCTCCCTTGATCCAGCACGATCCTGGGCGCGATACGGTCAGAGCTTGTCGACCGGGGCGTGCCGGAGCACCAGCCACATGGTCTGGTCGCCGAAGTCGATCTGCGCGCGGGCACCCGGGCCATGCCCCTCGACGGCGAGCACCCGCCCCAACCCGTACCGCTGATGGTTGACCCGGTCGCCCGCGGACACCTTCGGCCCCTGCGGCAGCTCACTGGCGGTGGTCAGGCGGCTGGCGTCCACACCGAGCCGCTGCGCCAACTGGGCCGCCTTCGGCGTACCCCCGGTGAAGTTGCCACGCGCGCCGGGCGCGCGGTCCGCGCGGCCACCGACGCCGCCGCCCCCGCCAGCCCACGAGGTGTACGACCCTTCGGTGCGCTCCCAGTGCACCAGCTCGGTCGGCAGCTCCTCCAGGAAGCGCGATGGCGGGTTGTAGGACGGCTGCCCCCAGGCCGAGCGGGTCACCGCCCGGGACATGTAGAGCCGCTGTCGGGCACGGGTGATGCCGACGTACGCCAAGCGGCGCTCCTCCTCCAACTCGCGGGTGTCGCCCAGCGAGCGCAGGTGCGGGAAGACGCCGTCCTCCAGCCCGGTCAGGAAGACCACCGGGAATTCCAGCCCCTTGGCGGTGTGCAGCGTCATCAGGGTGACCACGCCCTGGTGGTCGGGGTCGTCGGAGGGGATCTGGTCGGCGTCGGCGACCAGCGCCACCTGCTCCAGGAAGCCGGCCAGGGTGGCCCGCTCCCCCTCCTCGCCCAGGGCTTCGATCCGCTCGGTGTACTCGCGGGCGACACTGACCAGCTCCTGGAGGTTGTCCACCCGGCCGGCGTCCTGAGGGTCGAGGCTTTCCTCCAGCTCGGTGATGTAGCCGGAACGGGTCAGCAGCGCCTCCAGCACCTCCTCCGGGGTGCCGGTCTCGGCCAACTCGCGGCCGCCGTCGAGCAGCGCCACGAAGTCCGTGATGCCGTTGGCCGCCCGACTGGAGATGCCCGGCGCCTCCCGGGCCCGGCGCAGCGCCGCGCCGAAGGAGATCCGGTCGCGGCTGGAGAGCGCCTCGACACACGCCTCGGCGCGGTCGCCGATCCCCCGGCGCGGGGTGTTGAGCACTCGCCGCAGGCTCACCGTGTCGTCGTCGTTGACCACCGAACGCAGGTACGCCAGGGCGTCGCGGACCTCCTTGCGCTCGTAGAAGCGCACCCCGCCGACCACCTTGTAGGGCAGGCCGACCCGGATGAACACCTCCTCGAAGACGCGGGACTGCGCGTTGGTGCGGTAGAAGACGGCGACGTCGCCGGGGCGGGTCTCGTCGGCGTCGACCAGCCGGTCGATTTCCCGGGCCACCCAGTCGGCCTCGGCGTGCTCGGTGTCGGCCACGTAGCCGACGATCTGCTCGCCGGCGCCGGCCTCGCTCCACAGTCGCTTGGGTTTGCGGGAGGTGTTGCGGTCGATCACCGCGTTGGCCGCGTTGAGGATGGTCTGGGTGGAGCGGTAGTTCTGCTCCAGCAGAATCGTCCGAGCGTCGGTGAAGTCCCGTTCGAACTCCAGGATGTTGCGGATCGTCGCACCCCGGAACGCGTAGATCGACTGGTCGGCGTCGCCGACCACGCACAGCTCGGCGGGCTCCAGCCCGTCGGTGCCGGAGACCAGCTCCTTGATCAGGACGTACTGGGCGTGGTTGGTGTCCTGGTATTCGTCCACCAGCACGTGGCGGAACCGTCGGCGGTAGCTCTCCGCGACGTGCGGGTGGGACTGGAGCAGGTGCACCGTGGTCATGATCAGGTCGTCGAAGTCCAGGGCGTGTGCCTCACGCAGCCGACGCTGGTAGAGCGTGTACGCCTCGGCCAGCGCCCGCTCGTTGGGCCCGGTGGCCCGCGCCGCGAACTGCTCCGGGTCGACCAGCTCGTTCTTGAGGTTGGAGACCTGGGCGGCCAGCCCACGCGCGGGGTAGCGCTTCGGGTCGAGATCCAGCTCGCGGGTGACCAACTGCATCAACCGGCGGGAGTCGTCCGCGTCGTAGATCGAGAACGTCGACTTGAGGCCGGCGTGCTCGTGCTCGGCACGCAGGATCCGCACGCAGGCCGAGTGGAACGTCGACACCCACATCAGGCGGGCCCGGGGGCCCACCAGCGCGGCGACGCGCTCCTTCATCTCGCCGGCGGCCTTGTTGGTGAAGGTGATCGCGATGATCTCGCCGGGGTGCACGTCCCGAGCGGCGAGCAGGTAGGCGATCCGGTGCGTGAGCACCCGGGTCTTGCCGGACCCGGCGCCGGCCACGATCAGCAGCGGCGAGCCGGCATGGCTGACGGCGTCGCGCTGCGGCCCGTTCAGCCCGGCGAGCAGCTGCTGCGGATCGAGGCGCGCGGCGGCCGCCCCGGGTCGGTGCGGGCGGGCCGGCGCGGACTCCGGCGCAGGCGGGGACGCGGGGATGTCGAAGAGAGGATGCATCGCCCGACAAGTCTATGCCGCGGGCCGGACACTGCGCCTCTGGCGCTCGGCAGCTCGTGCCCGACGGCGCGCACCATCACCCGGCACACCCACCGGCGGGAAAGGTGCCCTTCGCTACACGGAATGCTTGCGCACCCGGCAGCGACGTGGGCATACTCGACGGCGTGATCGCTGCGCGCTTCTACTTTTACTATGGCACCGGGAGTCCGGCTGCCGTAGGTCGCGCCTGATCGATTCAGACCTGCTAAAGCCCCGGGCTCCTGGAGTCCGGGGCTTTTTCCGTCCCAGGTTCCGGGCACCGGGCACCACAGTGCGAGAGGTACCCGATGATGGCAGACGTGATGGAGCAGAGCGGCAGCCCGATCCGACCCGGGCAGCCCGCAGCGCAGGGGGCTGAGCCGGCGGTGGCCGCACAAACGACGGGTGCGGACGCCGAGCCGGCCGAGCAGCAGACCGGCACCCAGGAGCCGTCCGCCTCGGCACGGATCGTGCAGATCAGGGAACGGATCGACGAGATCGACCACGCGTTGATCACGCTCTGGCAGGAGCGGGCCGCGTTGTCCCAGGAGGTCGGCGCGACCCGGATGGCGTCCGGTGGGACCCGCCTGGTGCTCTCCCGGGAACGGGAGATCCTGGAGCGTTTCCGGGTCGCGCTCGGCGCCGACGGCACCCAGCTGGCCCTGCTGCTGCTCCGCGCGGGCCGCGGGCCGCTGTGAGCCGCCTCAGCCCGCGCTGAACCGGGCCACGGCTCCCTGGGTGAGCACACCGCCCATCGTGCTGGCTGACGCCGCATGGGCTGCCAGGCACCGCGCGGCCGATCCGGGTCACGAACAGACGAAACCGCCTGCCGTCGTCGTGGTGACGGCGGCAGGCGGTTTCGGTGACTCAGACCTCGTGGGTGGCGACGATCTCGCGCTTCTCCGCGAAGTGGCAGGCGCTCGGGTGGTCCGAGTCCCGCCGGATCTCCAGCAGCGGGACCTGCTCGGCGCAGACGTCCTGCGCCTTCCAGCAGCGGGTCCGGAACCGGCAGCCCGAGGGAGGGCTGATCGGCGACGGCACGTCACCCGTGAGCCGGATGATCGTCTTGTTGTGCCGCTGGGTCGGGTCCGGCACCGGCACCGCGGAGAGCAGCGCCTGGGTGTACGGGTGGGTCGGTCGCTCGTAGATCTCGTCCTCGGTGCCGATCTCGACGATCTTGCCGAGGTACATGACCGCGACCCGGTCCGACAGGTGGCGGACCACCGACAGGTCGTGCGCGATGAAGACGTACGAGAGGCCGAACTCGCCCTGCAACTGCTCCAGCAGGTTCATGACCTGGGCCTGGATGGAGACGTCCAGCGCCGACACCGGCTCGTCGCAGACGATGATCTCGGGCCGCAGCGCGAGCGCGCGGGCGATGCCGATGCGCTGACGCTGACCGCCGGAGAACTGGTGCGGGTACCGGTTGATGTGCTCCGGGTTGAGCCCGACCAGGTCGAGCAGTTCGCGCACCTTGGCCCGGCGGCTGCCCTTCGGCGCCACCTCGGGGTGGATCTCGAACGGCTCACCGAGCAGGTCACCGACGGTCATCCGCGGGTTCAGCGAGGTGTACGGGTCCTGCATGACCAGCTGGATCTGCCGGCGCAGACGCCGCAGCGCCCCACCGGACAGCTTGGAGATGTCCTGGCCCTTGTAGACCACGTTGCCGGCGGTCGGCTTCTCCAGGTTCATCAGCACCCGGGCGAGCGTCGACTTGCCGCAGCCGGACTCGCCGACCACCCCGAGGGTCTCTCCGGCGCGCAGACCGAACGAGACCCCGTCGACCGCCTTGACCTGACCGACGGTCTTCTTGAACACCACACCCTGGGTGACGGGGTAGTGCTTGACCAGGTCATTGACCTCGAGGATGTTCTCAGACACGGTTCACCAGCTCCTCGGCGAAGTGGCAGGCGCTGGCCCGGGCGGGGCCGACCTGCAGCAGCGGCGGGACCTTCTCCCGGCACACCGGCTGAGCCATCGGGCATCGCGGGTTGAACGGGCAGCCCGGCGGGATGTTCATCAGGTTCGGCGGGAGGCCCTTGATCGTCCGGAGCTGCTGCCCCTTCTCGTCGAGGCGCGGGATCGAGTCGATCAGACCCAGCGTGTACGGGTGCGCCGGCTTGGCGTACAGCTCGTACACGTCGGCTTCCTCGACGATCCGGCCCGCGTACATGACCGCGATCCGGTCCGCGACGTCGGCGACCACGCCGAGGTCGTGGGTGATCAGGATCATGCCCATCTGCCGCTCGCGCTGAAGCTCGGCCAGCAGGTCCATGATCTGGGCCTGCACGGTCACGTCGAGGGCGGTGGTCGGCTCGTCCGCGATCAGCACCTCGGGGTCGAGCGCCAGCGACATCGCGATCATCGCGCGCTGCCGCATACCACCGGAGAACTGGTGCGGGTAGTTGTTGAACCGGCCCTTGGCGTTCGGGATCTTGACCTGGTCGAGCATGTCGATTGCGCGCTTCTTGGCCTCCGCGCGACCCATGCCCCGCCGGACCCGGAACTGCTCGGCGATCTGGAACCCGACGGTGAAGACGGGGTTCAGCGCGGAGAGCGCGTCCTGGAAGATCATCGCGATGCCCTCGCCGCGGATGCGGCGGCGGTCCTCGTCGGACATGCGGAGCATGTCCTTGCCGTGGAAGCGGACCTGCCCACCGGTGACGAAGCCGGGCGGCGTGTCGAGGATGCCCATGATGGTCTGCGCGGTGACGCTCTTACCGGAGCCGGACTCGCCGAGCACGGCGAGGGTCTCCCCCGCGTCGACGTGGTACGTGACCCCGTTGATGACCTTTGCGACGCCGTCCCGGGTGCGGAACTCCACCCGCAGGTCGTCGACCTCGAGCAGGCGGCCGGAGGGACGCCCGGACCCGCCGGGTCCCGGCGCTGACTGCTCGGAAACGAGAATGTCGGACACTGGATCTCCCCTAGCGGAGTTTCGGATCGAGGGCCTCGCGGACCGACTCACCGAGCATCACGAAGCTCAGCACTGCGGTGACGAGGAACGCGGCGGGGAAGAACACCAGCCCTGGCGCGACCCGGACGAAATTCTGCCCATCACTGATCATGATGCCCCAGGACACCACCGGCGACTTCAGACCGACGCCCAGGAACGACAGGGTGGCCTCGGCGCCGATGAACGAGCCGACCATGATCGTGCCGTAGACCAGCAGCGGGGCCAGGCAGTTCGGCAGCAGGTGCTTGAGGATGATCCGGCCGGTGCCGGCACCCAGCGCGCGGGCCGCCACGATGTAGTCGGCCTCCTTGGTGGCGAGCACCGAGGAGCGCATCAGCCGCATCACGACCGGCCAGCTCAGCACGATCAGGGACGCGGTCACCAGGCCCATGATCTGGGCCTTGGTGTTGCCGGCGCCCGACCCGTTGAACGTGGTCAGGATGACGATCGCGCCGAGCACGAAGGGCAGACCGAAGAAGACGTCGGCGATCCGGCTGAGCAGCGCGTCCACCCAACCGCCGCGGTAGCCGGAGATGATGCCCATGGTTCCGCCGATGAGCAGGGTGCCCAGCACGGAGAGCACGGCGACCACGATGGAGGCACGTGCGCCGTAGATGACCCGGGCGTAGACGTCGCGGCCCTGCACGTCGTAGCCGAACCAGCCATTGGCGGACGGCTTGTCGAGGCTGCGGGACAGCGAGCCGTTGACCGCGTCGCCCGGGGCGAACAGCGCCGGGAAGGCCGCCATCAGCAGGAAGATCACGATCAGCGTGGCCGAGATCCAGAACAGCGGCTTGCGTCGCAGGTCCCGCCAGGCGTCGCCGAGCAGGCCGCGCGGCTTCTCGTTGCTCTGCGGCTGGCCCGCGGTGGCGGTTGCGGCGGAGTCGGTGGGGTGTGCGCCAGGGGTACTGACGATCGATGCGGTACTCGGGTCACTCATAACGGATCCTCGGGTCCAGGGCGGCGTAGAGCAGGTCAACCAGCAGGTTCATCACGAGATAGACCAGCACCAGGACGACCACGATCCCTACCACCGTGGCGCTTTCCTTGGTGATGATCGCCCGGAACACCTGGCGGCCGATCCCGTTGATGCCGAAGATTCCCTCGGTGACGATCGCGCCACCCATCAGGGCACCGAGGTCGGTGCCGAGCAGGGTCACCACCGGGATGAGCGAGTTACGCAGCAGGTGCACACCGACCACCCGGCGCATGGGCAGGCCCTTGGCGATGGCCGTGCGCACGTAGTCCGCGCGACGGTTCTCCGCGATGCTCGTTCTCGCTACCCGGGCGATGTACGCCACTGACGCGCTGCCCAGCACGAAGCCGGGCACGATCAGCTCGGACCACCGCATCTCGGAGGAGACGGTCGGCTTGATGATGCCCCACTGCACACCCAGCAGCCACTGCAGCACGAAGCCGACCACGAAGACCGGCAGCGCGATCAGGAAGAGGGTGGAGACCAGGACCAGGTTGTCCAGGAAGCCGTTACGCCGCAGACCGCTCAGCACACCGGCGCCGAGGCCGATGATGGCCTCGATGGCGAGCGCCACGACGGCCAGCTTCAGGGTGTTCGGGTACGAAGTCAGGATGATGTCGCTGATCTCGCGCTGCGAGAAGGTCTGACCGAAGTCACCCTGGAGCAGGTTCTTCATGTAGTTGGCGTACTGCACGAAGACGTTCTGGTCGAGGTGGTACTTCTCGGTCATGAAGGCGATGTACTGGTCCGGGCAGCGACGCTCACCGCACTTGCCGGCGAACGGATCGCCCGGAACGGCCCAGACGAGCCAGTAGATCAGGAACGTCGTACCGATGAAGACCGGCACGAGTTGGAGCAGCCGTCTCAACAGATAACGGCCCATGGGGTGGTCCTCCAGACAGGGGGCGCGTCGGACGGCCGACACGGTGGTGACAACGTGCGAATCGAGTGTTGTAACACCCAATCGCGGAACGGCCCCGGGTCGGGCTCACCGGATGTGGCGAGCCCGACCCGGGGTCAGACCGTTCGGATCAGAGCTCGACCGAGGTGATGTCGATCTCGCCGACGTTGTTCAGCTCAAGCTTCTTGATCTTCTCCGAGTGGCCGGACTGCTGACCGTAGAAGTAGACCGGGATGCTCGGGACGTCCTGGTCGACCTTCTCGACCGCCTTGGCGAACGCCTCGTGCGAGGCCTCCAGGCTCGGAGCGCCGCTGGCCTGCTTGGCAAGGGCGTCGACCTCGGTGTTGCTGTAGAGGCCGTCGTTCGAGGAACCGTTGGTGACGAACAGCGGGTTGACCCAGTTCTCGACGTCCGGGTAGTCCTGCTGCCAGGCAGCACGGTACGGACCGGTCATCTTGTGGGCGTTGATGTTCTGGCGGAACACCGCGAAGGTCGGCACACCCTCGGCCCGGGCGTTGATGTTGAGGTTGGTCTTGACCTGCTGCGCGACGGCGTCCATCCAGTCCTTGTGGGCGGAGTCCGCGTTGTAGTAGAAGACCATCTCGCCAGTGAAGCCACCGGCCTCGGCGAGCAGCGTCTTGGCCGTTTCCGGGTCGAACTTGCAGGCGGTGCAGTTACCCGGCTTGGCGCCCGGGGTCAGCGGGTTCGCCCAGCTGTCGGCCGGCTTGCGGGTACCGAAGAAGATCTTGTCCGAGATCTCCTGCCGGTTGACCGCCAGCGACACCGCACGACGCAGCTTCGGGTTCGCGAAGCGCTTGTCGTAGATCGGGAACGCGATGAACGCGGTCGACGGCGTGACGGTCGAGCGGCCCCGGTCACCGAGGTCGGTCTTCCACTTGTCACCGGCGAGCGCCGAGGTGGGGACAACCTCCATGAAGTCGAGGTTGTTGGCCAGCAGATCGGCGTAGGCGGCGTTGTCGTCCTGGTACAGCTTGACGTCGACGTCCTTGACCTTCATCTTGTCGCGAAGGTTGTAGTCGTCGAAGCGCGTCAGCTTGATGAGGGAGTTGTCCTCCCAGGACACGAACTTCACCGGGCCGTTGCCGATCGGCTTCGTCTTGCCGAACTCTTCCGGCTTCATGGTGAAGAACACGTCCGGCAGCGGCATGAAGGCGCTGTAGCCGAGCTTGGTCGGGAAGACCGCGGTCGGCGCCGCCAGGGTGACCTCGAAGGTCTGCTCGTCGATGACCTTCAGGCCGGACATCTTGTCGGCCGTCGGGGTCGGGGCCTTCTTCGGGCCGTCCGCGCCATCCGGGTCCGTGGTGTAGGTCTGGTCGAAGCCCGCGATGTCCGCGAAGAAGGTGCCGTTCTGCGCGCCGTTCGGCGAGTAGGCGGCCCAGTTCCAGGCGTCGACGAAGTTCTTCGCCTTGACCTCGGTACCGTCGTGGAACTTGGTACCGGCCTTGATCTTGATCGTGAAGACCTTGGAGTCCGTGGTGTTGATGGACTCCGCCAGCGCGTTACGCGGGGCCCCACCGTCGTTCGGGTACTCGACCAGGCCGGTCCACATCCAGTCGATGATCTTGCCGCCGCCGGTCTCCGTGGTGTTCGACGGGACCAGCGGGTTCTCCGGCTGGACGCCGTGAACAACGATCGAGCCGTCCGTGCTGGCGGCAGTATCGCCGTCGCCACCGCTCGAGCAACCGCTCGCGACAAGCGCGGCAGCCGCGCTGAGCGCGATGGCGCTCGTCGCCCGCTTCGAGACTCTCATTCCGAGGGGCCTCCTCTTTCTAACCAGGTTCCGTCGTGGGTTTCACGCACGTTTTGGGGGTGACACCGCCCGACCACCCCGGGGCGCGGGTCGCCGGGACCACAGGGAAGTTGGGGACACCCCTGATGTTCCGATCCGCCGGGCTCCCCCACCAACGAGGCTTGACACGACGCAACCGGCACAACCACGGGCCGCCGAGATCGGCGGAATCGTGGTCGTGGGGCGTACGGAGTGCCACACACCGATGGTGAGGTGCTGCCACTGTGACACCCACTGGCCTCTTCCGTGAAGGTGCCGTTATCAAGCCGTTAGTTGCCCGCCACGTTGCCGATACTTGAAAAATGATCATAAAACGGTCGACGCGGGCGGCACTGAGCAGGAAATACGTTGCGCCCACTCGGCGGCCCGGCCTCAGCCGGTGCGCGCGCCGCAGGGCCACCCAGCCCGATGGGACGTGCGTCACCGCTCACGTTTCGACCCATCCGGATGAGGGCGCCTACGGCTACCCGGACACGATCACCGGCTGGGCGTACGAGGGCGCGCCGGACGTTTCTCTGATCCTCGCCGCGCCGACGCGCCGTCACACGAGGCGGCGATCCGCCGCCCAACGGGAGAGTTCGTAGCGGTTGGACATCTGAAGCTTGCGCAGCACGTTCGACACGTGCGTCTCCACCGTCTTGATGGAGATGAAGAGCTCCTTGGCGATCTCCTTGTACGCGTACCCCCGGGCCAGCAGCCGCAGCACCTCACGCTCACGATTGGTGAGCTGGTCCAGCTCCGGGTCGGCCACCGGCGCGTCCGGCCGAGCCGCGAAGGCGTCCAGCACGAACCCGGCCAGCCGTGGGCTGAACACCGCGTCCCCGTCGGCCACGCGACGGATCGCGGCAGCCAACTCGTCCGGGGAGATGGTCTTGGTGACGTACCCGCGGGCACCGGCACGGATCAGCCCGATCACGTCCTCCGCCGCGTCGGAGACGCTCAACGCGAGGAACTTGACCTGCGGGTGCGTACGCCGCATCGCCTCCAGCACCGCGCGACCGCCACCATCGGGCATGTGCACGTCGAGCAGCACCACGTCCGGGCCGACGGCGGCGATCCGGGTGACCGCCTCGGCCACCGTGCTCGCCTCGCCAACCACATCGACGTGGGCACCCAACTCCGCGCGCACCCCGGCTCGGAACATGGCGTGGTCGTCCACCAGGAACACCCGCAGCCGCTCGGGGCGGGCATCCGCCGGGTCGAGGTGCTCGGTCGACTGCTCGGCCATGGTCATCTGTTCCTCTCCGCTGCGGACGAGTCCCGGGAGATCGGCAGGATCAACCGGACCTCGGTCCCCTCCCCCGGGCCGGACCGTATTTCGGCCCGTCCGCCGTGCCGCTTCATCCGCCCGATGATCGAGCCGCGTACGCCGTGCCGGTGGTCCTCCACGGTATCCGGATCGAAGCCCTTCCCCCGGTCCCGGACGAAGACACTGACCTGATCCGGCTCCACCTCGGCGTAGAGCGACACGGTCTGCACGCCTGCGTGCCGGGCCGCGTTCACCAACGCCTCCCGCGCGGCCGCGACCAGCGCCCCGACCTTCTCGTCGGTCTCCCGGTCCCCCACCACCACCGTCTCCACGCTGATCGCGAAGGTGTCCTCGACCTCGGCCGCGGCCTGTTCCAGAGCGGCGGCGAAGCGCTCGCTCGGCGAAGCCGTCGGCTTGTAGAGCCAGTTGCGCAGCGAACGCTCCTGCCCTCGGGCCAGCCGCTGCACCGTCTTGACGTCGCTGGCGTTGCGCTGGATCAGTGCCAACGTGTGCAGCACCTGGTCGTGCACCATCGCGGCCAGCTCGGCCCGCTCCTGCTCGCGGATGCGCCCCTCACGCTCAGAGCGGAGCTGGCTGTACGTCCGCCAGAGCACCGGCGCGGCGACCACGCCGACGCCCGCCAGCCCGACCAACGCGAAGATCACGCCATTGATCACCGCGTCGAAGTTCTGTGCCGGCGAGTAGACGGCCGCGACGCCGATGATGCCGACCGCGACCAGCACTCCCCCGCCGATGAACCGCAGCACGAAGGCCCGCCGGTCGCTCTCCTCGACGACCGCGCCGAGCCAGGGCACCGGCATCGCGTCGCCCCACTGTCGCCGCCGCTCGGGCGCGGACTGGTGCCAGATGACCCCGGCGCCGACCGCGATGATGGCCACCAACCAACCGGCGGTGCCCGCCGCGCCGACCGAGTCGAAGACCATCACCTGGATCAACAGGACACCGAGCCCGATCCCCACGAACGGCAGGAGTTGGGCGACGTCCCGCCGGGGCGGCACCGCGGTGTCACCGGGACGCAGCGGCACCACCGCCCAGAAGGCCGCGTAGAGCAGCAGGCCGAGCCCGCTGAGCCCGAGCAGGACCATGAACGCGACGCGCACCCGCAGCACCGAGATGCCGAGATGGTCGGCGATACCGGCGGCGACGCCGGCGGCCATCCGGTGCTCCGGGGCGCGGTAGAGGCGCGGGGGCGAGGTCACGATGCTGATCGGAGGCTCCCTGGTCACGGGTGGCGGACAGGTCGAGGTCGGTGACTCGATCGTCACACGCTGCGGCGTCCGCGACCACGGGGACGCCCCCGACATTCCGGCCGCCGGATCTCAGGGTGGGGTCAGGGTCGGGTCCTGAGGTCGTTCGGGTGGACCGGGCAGCAGGATCGAAGCATGACCGAGGAAGCTGCCCCGCCGCCCCGACCGGGGTCGGCACAGCCGGGCGGTTCAGCACCGCCCCCGCCCACCACCACGCCCCCCGAATGGACCGAGCCCAGCACGTTCGGTCCGCACGCCGGCACCGACGCGACCGCCGGCACCGCGCCCGGCGAGCCGGCCGACGGCTACGCGCCGCCCACGGCGGGCTACGGCCCAGGCCCGGAGTTCGCGGCGGGCACCGGCTACGGCCCGGGCGGCACACCACCCGGGCCGGCTGGTCCCGGTCCGTCCGCGCCGCCACCGCCTCTGGGCGGCACCGGCTTCACCTCGCGGTACGGGCTGGTCCGGCCGCGCGAGGGGCGGTATCTGGCCGGCGTCTGCGCGGCGATCGGGCGAGCCACCAACACCGATCCGGTGCTCTGGCGGGTGCTGCTCGCGGTGCTCGGGTTCTTCGGGGGCATCGGCATCCTGGTGTACGTCGCCGCCTGGCTGATCATCCCGAACGAGGGCGACACCGCGTCCCCCGTCGAGTCCATGCTCGGTCGTGGTCGCTCCAGCATGTCCCCGGTGACGGTGATCGTCCTGGGCATCCTGGTCGCGGCCAGCTTCGCGTACATCGTCACCGACGCCTTCCGCGCGGTGCTGCTCGGCGCGGCCATCCTGGTCGCCGGCGCGCTCCTGCTCAACCGGGACGGCCGCAGTCCACGGCCCGGCACCCCGGGTGGTCCGCCGCCCGCCGCACCGTCCGGCAACCCGGCCGGTCCGGTCGTCCCACCGGTGGCCTGGCCCGCACCCTCGTACGGCGCGGCGCCGTCGACCGGCCCGGCAGCGACGCCGCCGATGTTCAGCACCGATCCGGGGTACACCACCGCGACAACGGGGGCCACGCCCACCGTCACCATCCCGGCGTACGACGCGCCGCCGACCAGCGCGACGCAGCCGGTGTCCGGGGTCGGCCCGGTGTCCGGGCAACCGGCCGGCACGACGGCTGCGCAGCCCGGCTGGCCCAGCACCGCCATGCCCAGCGCCGGCTGGCCGTCGGCACCGGTGAGCAGCGCACCCGCTGCCCCGGCCGGCTACCCGACCGCCCCGCCGCCCTCCGGTTACCGGCCCCCGTTCGCGCCGCACGGCCCGTACGCTTCGCCGACCCCGGCCGCGCCTCCTCCGCCCAAGCCACCGAAGCCGCCGAAGCGCCCCAAGGAGCGCTCGCCGCTCGGCGCGGTGACCTTCTCGCTGATCTTCCTGGTGCTCGGTCTGGTCGCCCTGCTCGACCTGCTGGACGTCTTCGCCATCAGCGCCTCGGCGTACTTCGCGGCCGCGCTGGCCACGATCGCGCTCGGCCTGCTGGTCGGCACGTGGTTCGGGCGGGCCCGCTGGCTCATCGCGCTCGGTCTGGTGACCGCGGCCGCGCTGGGCACGGCGACCGTCGCCGAGTCCTACGACCGGATCCGGGGGGTCGACGGCGCGGTGACCTGGGCGCCCACCGACCACCGCGACCTGGCGGACCGGTACGAGAACAGCTTCGGTGACGCCGTGCTCGACCTGCGCGGGATCGACTTCGCGAAACGGGACAGCCAGGTGACGGTGGCCGTCAACTTCGGTCAGGCGACGGTGGTCGTACCGCCGAACGTGGACGTCACCACCGTGGCCGACGTCAACGCGGGTGACGCCACCGTCTTCGGCAACCGCTCCGGCGGGCTGGACGGCCGCCTGCGGGAATCCACCGACGTCGGCGCGGACGGACCCGGCGGCGGGACCCTGCGCCTCTACATCCATGTCAATGCCGGCAACCTGGAGGTGACCCGGTGAAGGCTCACCGCACGGATCTGGTGTCGTTCGCCTTCGGGCTCGTGTTCCTGGCGCTGTCCGCCTGGTGGCTACTCGCCCAACTGCTCGGCCTCGCGCTGCCGCCGGTCGGCTGGTTCCTGGCCGGCGCACTCATCCTGATCGGGGTCTTCGGGCTGGTCGGCGCACTGCGCTCGGGTCGACCGAACCAGCCGGAGCCGATTGCCGAGGCCGGTGCTGCCGAGGCGGTCGCACCCGTCTCCGGCACGTCCGTCTCCGGCGCACCCGTCTCCGGCGCCGCCACGTCGACGTCCGGCGCGCCCCTGCCGGTCTGGGAAGCAGAACGGTCCACCTGGGACACCCCCTCCTCGGACCCGACGCTCATCTCGGACCCGACGCCCTCCTCCGACCCGACGCTCATCTCGGACCGGACGTTGGAGACGCCGACCACCGGGGTGCGGGCACAGGACGTGCCGGCCACCGACGTGATCCACCCGGCCTGGCTGGCACATCCGCCGTCGGAGCCGCCGACCGAGCCCATCCCCGGCCAACCCGGCAACGGAGACGACGAGCCGACCATCGGAAACCTCGCCCGCCCGGCCTCGTCCGAGGGGGACGAGCCGACCCGGTCCGACCAACCGGTCGAGACCACCAGCGACCAGCCGGGTGACGAGCGGGAGGACCCGCGCAGGGAAGCGTGACCTCGGGCGTCCGTCCGCGTCGACCCACCGCATCCCCACGGCGGTGCGGCCGGCGCGGACGGACGCATATGCTGGCTGGTGGAGATCTCGCCTCCGCCGGCCGGCCCGTCCCGCCCATGGCGGTCCCGCCGCGATTCCCGTCTCTACCCCCGTCAGGAGCCCGCCCGACATGACCCAGTCCCCCGCCGTGCGTACCACCGGCCGGTCCGGTCCGGTCCGCATCGGCGAGCGAGCCGCCCGTACCCTCGTCGCCGAGCTGGCCCGGATCAACGACCCCAAGGCCGCCCTGCTGGTCGGGGTGACCCCGGACTCCGCGGTCCTGGCCGCGGCGGTCGATGCGCTGCTCCCCGGTGACCGGCTCACCGTGGTGCCCGCCGAGCCGTTCGGCGCTGCGGCGCTCCGCGAGCACGTCACAGCCCAGGGCCGCTGGGTCGCCGACCGGGTGACCGTCGTCGACTCGCTGGCCGAAGCCGAGGCCGCCGGTGTCGTCATCGCCGGTGAGGCGTTCACCGGCACCGCCGAGGCCACCCGCAGCGGCGTCGAGGGGTTGGCCAAGTACCTGACCGACGGGGCGGTGCTGAGCGTGGCGACCGTCGCCACCCCCGGCCGAACCGAGGGTGCCGCCGCCGAGCTGGCCCGACAGGATGCCCTCTACGGCGTCGGCGCCGATCTGGTGCTGCGTAACTCGCCGCCGGTGCGGGTCTACCGACTGCGGTTCACCCCGGCCAGCTCGGCCACGGCCGACAGCCTGGCCCCCGCGTACCGGCCGTCGAGCGTGCCGGTGACCCGGGGCATGCACATCGACTCCAACGGCGTGGCGGCGGCGGGCATCGCGCTGAGCCTCGCGGCGCTGGCCCGGGTGGCGCGCCCGTCGTCCAAGCTGTGGCTGCTGCCGGCCCTGGCCGCCGGGCCGGTCGCCGCGTTCTTCCGGGATCCCGAACGGGACGTGCCGGAGGACCCGAGCGCCGTGGTCGCCAGCGCGGACGGGAAGGTCCTGTCGGTGCAGCGGCTGCACGACGAGCGCTTCGGCGACGGCGAGTGGCTGCGGATCGCTGTGTTCCTGTCGGTGCTGGACGTGCACGTCAACCGCTCCCCGGTCGCCGGCAAGGTGGTGGACTACTTCGTCGCCGATGGCGGCTTCGTCAACGCGATGAAGCCGGACGCCGAGCACAACGTGGCCGCGTACACAGTGCTGGACACCGCTCGCGGCACGGTGGTGGTCGCGCAGCGGACCGGCCTGATCGCCCGCCGGATCGTGCAGCGCGCGCCGATCGGCGCGCTGCTGGCCAAGGGCGAGCGCTTCGGGCTGATCCGGTTCGGTTCCCGGACGGACGTCTACCTGCCCGCCGAGGCCGCGGACCCGCTGGTCGGGCCGGGCGACAAGGTGGTCGGCGGGTCCACGGTCATCGCCCGCTGGCGCTGATCCGCAAACGAGGAACGGGGCGCCGCTGTCCGCGGCGCCCCGTTCTTTCTGCTCAGATCATGCGGTACGACGTTGCCGCAGCCAGAGAACCGGCCCGCTGACCAGGTAGCCCACCACGATCAGGGCGAACGTGAGCCGGATGTCGACCAGCGCGCCGATCACCGGGGCCAGCCAGAGCCACGGCGGCAGCTTCACCAGGCGGGCGAGCTTGGCGTACGGGAAGCTCGACACCATCGCGAAGGCCAGCAGCGCCACCCCGGCGACCAGCACGGCACCAGGCACCGGCAGGCCGATCGCCACCGTCACGGCGAGCACCGCGGCCGCCATGGTGGTGGGCACCCCGCAGAAGAACCTGCCGTCCTTCGGCGAGACGTTGAAGCGGGCCAGTCGAATCGCGGCACACGCCGCGACCAGGGCGCACGCCACCGCCGCCGCCGCCGTGGAGACGGAGCCGGCGAGCGAGGCGTAGACCACGACCGGCGCGGCGAGACCGAACGAGCACATGTCGGCCAGTGAGTCCATCTGCGCGCCGAACGGGCTGGCCACCCCGAGCCGTCGGGCCAGCGCGCCGTCCAGACCGTCGAAGCCGACACACGCGATCAGGCAGAGCGCCGCCATGCGCACCTCGCCCTGCATGGCCAGGAAGATGGCCAGCATGCCGAGCATCAGGCTGGCCAGCGTGCAGGCGTTGACCAGGCCGAACTTCATCCGGCGCGCCATGGTGCGCTCGCCGGGGAGCAGCGGGATCGAGTGGGCCTCGTCGGTCTGCGTCATCGGCGGCATCGCCGGGCTGACCGGCATGACGGCGTCGACGTCGGCTCGGTCCAGGCCCAGTGTCGGGTCCACGCCCAGTGGCGGCCGGCTGAGCCGGTCCAGGCCGTAGCGACGGCGCTGCCGATCGGCGTACCGGTGCTCGGTCGGGGCCAGGTCGGTCGGGTGCAGGTCGCCGTCGCGGCGACCGACCCGGACCAACAGCACCTGGCGGGCGAACGTGCTGCTGCGGCGCAACCGGCCCGCCCAGCGACGCCCTGCGGGGCGCGGACTGTCAGTAGTACGACGCCGGCGCCATGGGGCTCTCGGCACGTTTCCTCCATCACCGGATCTGCTGACCGCCAAGTGGCGGGTGTCCGGCTGTCTCGTGCCGGACCTTGCATGGCCCGGCAGCCGTTTTGCGGAGTACACCATCGCATAGGGGAACATGGCTTGGCGATAGCTGCCGGCGGTACTTATATCTGGCTTAAACCGCTCGAACCGCTCGCTTGTTCCCATCCCGGGCTTCATCGCCCGTTTCCTCCATCATTCCCGCCTCTGACTGTACCGGAGGGTCACCAAGTCGGCTCATCGAGCGGGGTGCTATCGGTCGCTCTGTCCGATTGCTACGACGGCGATGTCACTCAATGGCAGGTCAGTCGCCTCCTCCCGGGTGAACCACGCCGCCCGCGCCGTCGACCCTCCGGCGGACTCGGTGACCACCGCGTCGGTGGGTACGTCCACCAGCACCCGATAGATCACCCGTACGCCATGCCAATCCAGAGGTCGGCCCTCCGGGCCCAGCGCGGCGGGATTGTGCAGATTGTTGACGCCGAGAAGCTCCACGACCCGGCCCACCTGCCCGCCCTCCTCGACCAGTTCCCGCAGCAACCCGGTGGCCGGCTGCTCACCGTGATCGGTGCCACCGCCGGGCAGATGCCACAGACCGGCCCCCGGGTAGCCCTCCGCGATCTGGGTGAGCAGGATCCGCCCAGCGGGGTCGGTGACCAGGCCGTACGCCCCGAAGCGCAGCCGACGGTCGGGATGCTGCGGCGGAAGCAGGTCCCGCGACCGGTGCGCTGCCGGAGGCAGCGGGGTGACCGGCAGGCCGAGCGCCTCGGCGGTGAACGGGGTCAGCGGCAACTGCGCCACCTCCGTCAGCGAAAGCCAGCAAGCCTGATCAACGACACCAGTCCCGCCGCCCCACGACCCGCCCCCGGACCCCGCGCTCTCAGCCCGCACGCCCCCGGACCCCGCGCTCTCAGGCCGTGCGCTCTCAGGCCGTGCGCCCCCGGACCCCGCGCTCTCAGGCTGTGCGCTCTCAGGCCGTGCGCTCTGAGGCCGCACGCCGCCGGACAGCGCGCCGTGGGGAGCCCTGAGCTCGAACAACAACCGGTCGGTGTGCAGCGCGGCCTTGTCCTCCGGCACGGTGGCCACATCGGCGACCACCGTGAGTAGTCGCATCACTGCGACCGTCAGCCCGGCCTGCTCGGCGACCTGGCGGACCATGGCGCGCTCCGGGTCCTCGGCATGCCGGACGGCACCGCCCGGCAACCGCCAGACCCCGGGAAACTCACCGTCCGCCCCGTCCCGAACCACCAAGACCCGGCCCGAGTCCCGCAAAAGTCCATAGACCCCGACTCGCCGCGCAAATTGCACCTTTGCTCGCCCCCGCTTCGCACCCACAAATATTGATCATGACGTTATCGCCGCCCATCCCGCGTTCCGACAATAACTTCATGATCAACGCGAGGCGGTGCACGGAAAACCCACAGAGCTTGGCGAGCCGGGGCATCCGGGCCACCCGGGGTAGTCGCGGCGCCGCGAGGCACCCGCAGCGCCGCGGGGTAGCCGCAGCACCGCGAGGTACCCGCAGCGCCGCGAGGTACCCGCAGCGCCGCGGGGTAGCCGCAGCGCCGCGGGGTAGCCGCAGCGCCGCGGGGTAGCCCAACCCCTGACGACGACCGATTAGCCCCGTCAAGACCCCTTCGACCTGTTTCCGAACCGGTCCGCTTCACTCCACTAGCCCTAATTGTGGAGCCCAAGCCCGTCGCGGGAGCCGAGACCAGCGGTGATCAACTCGGGTTCACGGAAGGCGCGGTGTTCCAGCGCCCGGGATACCGCGCCTTCAAGGAACCCGAGTGGATCACGGGTGGATCCTGGGCGTCGCGCCGATGATTGCCTGCCCGGGACACCCGGAGCCCACCAGCGGGGCTTCCCGAACTCAAGATCGCGCAATATCCAGGATGTAGTGGCATCGGCCCGGCGGTAAGCCACTACATCCTGGTTCGAGCACGATCTTGGCGCGAGGCGCGAGGCGCGAGGCGCGAGGCGCGAGGCGCGAGGCCCGAGGCCCGAGGCCCGAGGCCCGAGGCGCGAGACCCGAGGCGCGAGACCCGACACCCGAGGCGCGACGGCGCGACGGTGCGGTGCGACGCTGACCCCGCGGACTGGGCGGGGGTCAGGTGAGTTGGGCGGCTTGGACTGCTTCGGCGGTCACCTCGGTGAGGCGGTCGGTGGGGAGGGCGCCCAACTCCTCGCGGCCGAACCAGCGGGCCTCGCAGGTGGAGCCGCCGACGTCGGCCACGGTCAGTGGGTTGGGCTGGTCGACGACGACCCGGTAGAAGGCGCGTACGCCGTGCCAGTCGATGGGGTAGCCCTCGGGGCCGAGTGAGGCGGCGTCGCGGTGGCTGGCGACGCCGAGCAGCTCGACGAGGCGGCCGGCCTGGCCGGTTTCCTCGATCAGCTCTCGGATGAGTGCCGCGCCGGGCTGTTCGCCGTAGTCGGTGCCGCCGCCGGGCAGGTGCCAGCAGCCGGCGCCGGGGTAGCCGTCGGAGATGCGGGTGAGCAGCACTCGGCCGGCGGGGTCGGTGCAGACCGCGTACGCGGCGAAGCGCTGGGCCCGGTGCAGCCCGTCGGGGCCGGGCACGGCGTAGAAGGAGGGGAACTCGGGTGCCTCGTCGGGCACCACGTCGGCCGAGGAGGCGGGCAGCCCGAGGGCGCGTGCGGTGAACGAGCGCAGCGGCAGCTCGCGCGCCTCGTCGAGGGTGTACCACCGGGCCAGGTCGGTGGGGCGCTCGCCGACCCGGTCGGCGAGGGTGCCACCGCGCACGGCCACCCGGTAGATCAGCCGGTCGGTGTGGATGGTGATGCCGCGGTCCGGGAGTGCTCGCATGTCGGCGAGCACGTCGGCGAGGCCGGAGACGGCGACGGAGAGGCCGGTTTCGGCGGCGGTCTCGCGTACGACGGTGTGGTTCGGGTCCTCGCCGTGGTCGACCGCCCCGCCGGGCAGCGACCAGGTGCCGGGGGTGCCGGAGCGCTCCGATGCGCGGACCAGCAAGACTCGGCCGCTTGAATCAGCACAAACTGCGTATGCCGCGATCCTGCGGAGCGGCTTGAGCAAGGTGGTCACGGAAGCAAATTCTCCCCGGGCCGGGTTACCGGGACGGAAAAGAGTCGGATTCCTGACTATCTGGCCCCGGTCAGGGATTGGTCAGGGTAAGGATCCGGGCGGTCACCGAGGGCGGGTGGGGCGCCAGCGCGGACCGTGGGGGTATGACATCGACCACCGCTCCCCGTGCCCCGTACAAGCAGCTTCGGCGACCCACCACCGACCGCATGGTCGCCGGGGTCGCCAGTGGCGTCGGCCGCTACTTCGCCGTCGATCCCACACTGGTCCGGGTGATCTTCGCGGTCACCGGCCTGCTCACCGGCGGGCTCGCGCTGTTCGCGTACCCGATCATGTGGTTCCTGATGCCGGAGGAGCCCACCGGCGCGCCGGCCTGGCCGCACGCCGCGGGCGTCGCACCGCAGAACGGCCCGCCGCCCACCGCCGGGCCCGCGCCCGGCGGGCCACCGCAGGGGTACGCCCCGACGCAGCCCTACCCGCCGACCCCGTCCAGCACGCCGCCGACCCCGTCCAGCACGCCGACGCCCCCGTCCAGCACGCCGACGCCCCCGTCCAGCACGCCGACGATCCCGTTCAGCCCACCGCCGGCGGCCTGAGCGGCGCTCACTCCCACTCGATGGTGCCCGGCGGCTTGCTGGTGACGTCCAGGACCACCCGGTTGACCTCGGCGACCTCGTTGGTGATCCGGGTGGAGATCCGGGCCACCACGTCGTAGGGCAGCCGGGACCAGTCGGCGGTCATCGCGTCCTCGCTGGAGACCGGGCGCAGCACCACGGGGTGCCCGTAGCTGCGCCCGTCTCCCTGCACACCGACGCTGCGCACGTCGGCGAGGAGCACCACCGGGAACTGCCAGACACCCCGGTCGAGGCCGGCGGCGGTCAGTTCCTCGCGGGCGATCAGGTCGGCCTGGCGGAGCAGGTCGAGGCGCTCCTGGTCGACCGCGCCGATGATGCGGATGGCCAGGCCGGGGCCGGGGAACGGGTGCCGCCAGACCATCGCCTCGGGCAGGCCCAGTTGGAGGCCGAGCGTCCGGACCTCGTCCTTGAACAGGGTGCGCAGCGGCTCGACCAGTGCGAACTTCAGGTCCTCCGGGAGGCCGCCGACGTTGTGGTGGCTCTTGATGTTGGCGGTGCCGGTGCCGCCGCCGGACTCCACCACATCGGGGTAGAGGGTGCCCTGGACGAGGAACTCGACGTCGCCGTGTGCGGCGATCTCGCGGGCCGCGGCCTCGAAGACCCGGATGAACTCCCGACCAATGATCTTGCGCTTCTGCTCCGGGTCGGTCACCCCGGCGAGCGCGCCGAGGAACCGGTCGGTGGCGTCGACCACCTTCAGCTTGATGCCGGTGGCGCTGACGTAGTCCTTCTCCACCTGCTCGGCCTCGCCGGCGCGCAGCAGGCCGTGATCGACGAAGACGCAGGTGAGCTGGTCACCGACGGCCTTGTGCACGAGCGCCGCGGCGACCGCCGAGTCCACCCCGCCGGAGAGGCCGCAGATGACCTCCTTGTCGCCGATCTGGGCGCGGATCCGGGCGACCTGCTCGTCGATGATGTTCTCGGGAGTCCAGGTCGGCTCGATCCCGGCGATGTCGTAGAGGAAGCGGGTCAGCATCTCCTGGCCGTGCGCGGTGTGCCCGACCTCCGGGTGGAACTGCACGCCGGCCCGGCGACCGGCCAGGTCCTCGAAGGCGGCGACCGGCGCGCCCGCCGACTCGGCGGTCACTGTGAAGCCCTCGGGCGCCTCGGTGACGCAGTCGCCGTGGCTCATCCAGACCGGCAGGTCCGCCGGCAGGTCACGCAGCAGCACACCGGGGTCGAGGAGACGGGGGCGCAGCGGAGTGCCGCCGTACTCACGGTTGCCGGTCCTGGTGACCGTGCCGCCGAGCGCCTGGGCCATCGCCTGGAAGCCGTAGCAGATGCCGAAGACCGGCACGTCGGCGCTGAACACGCCCGCGTCGATCCGCGGCGCGTCCGGGGCGTAGACGCTGGCCGGACCACCGGAGAGGATGATCGCGGCGGGGTTCTTCGCCAGCATCTCGGCGATCGGCATCGAGTGCGGCACGATCTCGGAGTAGACCTTCGCCTCACGGACCCGGCGCGCGATGAGCTGGGCGTACTGGGCTCCGAAGTCCACCACGAGGACGGGGCGAGGCAGGCTCATGTGCACGAAGCCTACCGACAGTCACGGCCGCTGCCGGCACCGGCTCGCCGTGGGGGCCAGCGGGGTTCAGGAACGCAGCGCACCCGGGGCGTCCGCCGGGACCGCCGGGTTCTTCGGGGGTACGGGCGACAGACGGCGGTACGGGGACCCGAGCGTCGGGCGGAGGTCCTTGTCGCCCTTGTTGGGCCAGAAGGACATCGCCCGTTCCGCCTGTGCGGTGATCGTCAGGGAGGGGTTCACGCCCAGGTTGGCCGAGACGGCCGCGCCGTCGACCACGTGCAGCCCGGCGTGCCCGTACACCCGGTGCCAGGGGTCGATCACCCCATCGGCCGGGGTGGCCCCGATGACCGCCCCGCCCAGGATGTGCGCGGTCACCGGGATGTCGAAGGGTTCGGTGAGCGAACCGCCGGGGGTGCCGCCGATCTCGTCGGCGAGCATCCGGGCGGCGGTGTTGCCGGCCGGGATCCAGGTCGGGCTGGGCGTGCCGTGGCCCGGGCCGGTGACCAACCTGCGGCCGAGCGGGCCACGCCGCCACCTGGTGGTCAGTGAGTTGTCCACGGACTGCATGACCAGGGCGATCACCGTCCGTTCCGACCAGCCGCGGACCGACAGCATCCGCGCCGCCAACCGGGGCTGCCGCACGATGCTGCCCAGCCAGCGGCGGACCCGGTGCGGGCCGCCGTCGACCAGCAGTGACTGGAGCAGCCCCATCGCGTTGGAGCCCCGCCCGTAGCGGACCGGCTCGATGTGGGTCTGTGGGTCGGGGTGGAACGAGCTGGTGATGGCCACCCCCTCGGTGTAGTCCAACCGCTCGGACCGGGCCTGTTGGCGTGGCACCGAGGCGCCGAGGATCGCCTCCGAGTTGGTCCGGGTCAGTTCGCCGAGGCGGGCCGAGAGCCCGGGTAGCGCACCGTCGGCCCGCATCCCGTGCAGCAGCCGCTGGGTGCCGAGCGCCCCGGCGGCGAAGACCACCTGATCGGCGTGGATGACCTGTCGAGCCTTGCGCAGCCAGGCGCCGGTGCGTTCGGTGTGCACCTCGTACCCACCGCCGTCGGCGGGCCGGACGGCGGTCACCGTGGTCAGCTGACGGACCGTGACCCCGAGCCGTTCGGCGAGCCAGAGGTAGTTCTTCACCAGTGTGTTCTTCGCACCGTGCCGGCAGCCGGTCATGCACGAGCCGCAGTGCAGGCAGCCGGTGCGTTCCGGGCCGGCACCGCCGAAGTACGGGTCGGCGATCCGCTGGCCGGGCCGGCCGATGTGCACGCCCACCGGGGTGGCATGGAAGGTGTGCCCCACCCCCATCCGCTCGGCCACCGCGCGCATGGCACGGTCCGCGCCGGTGTGCACCGGGTACGTGGTGACGCCGAGCATCCGTTTCGCCTGGTCGTAGTGGTGGGCCAACTCGTCGCGCCAGTCGGTGATGTCCCGCCACTGCGGGTCGCTGTAGAAGGCTGGCAGCGGTTCGTAGAGGGTGTTCGCGTAGACCAGCGAACCGCCGCCCACCCCGGCGCCGGAGAGCACCAGCACTCCGCCGCCGGATCGTCGGTCGGCCGGGCGGAGCAGGGTGAGCCGTTGGATGCCGTAGCAGCCCAGCTTCGGTGCCCAGAGGAACCGGCGGAGCCGCCAGGACGTCTGCGGGAACTCGTCGTCGGCGAAGCGGCGGCCGGCTTCCAGCACCGCGACCGAGTAGCCCTTCTCGGCCAGTCTGAGCGCGGTGACGCTGCCACCGAAGCCGGACCCGATGACGACCACGTCGTACCGCATGGTTGCATCATTACTCGCCAGTAGCGCTCGCGCCAGCGCCCGTTTTTGCGCGATCATGCTCCGGCCGACCGAACCGGCGTCTCCCGGCCGCAACCCGGAGCACCCGTCGGAGCGTTGTTCACCAGACGGGTGGAAGGAATCCAAGATGGTTCTCGGGTCGATGGCGCCGCGCCGACGGTGGTTGCTGGTGGGGTTGGCGGCCCTCGCCGTCGTCGCGCTGATCGCAGCCGGCACTGTGGTGATCACCCGGCTGACCGGCGACAACAAGCCGGGGGGCGCTCCGGTGGCCGGCTCACCGACCCCGTCGCCGGTCGGCGCGCCGACCCCGAGCCCCAGCGGTCCGCCGCCGGGCGCGGACATCACGGGCCCGCTCAACCTGCTGCTGGTCGGTGTGGACACCCGGGTCAGCGTGCCCGGCTGGGAGCCGCACTCGGACGCCGTGCTGGTGTTGCACGTACCCAAGGGGTTGGATCGGGCGTACCTCTTCTCGCTCCCCCGCGACCTGCTGGTGGACATCCCGGCGTTCCCGAAGGCCGGCTACAAGGGCGGCAAGACCAAACTCACGCACGCGATGAGCTTCGGCAGCCGGGTGCCGGGCAAACCCAAACAACCCAGCACGGCCCAGGGGTACGAGCTGCTGCGCAGCACGGTCAGCGGTTACACCGGGCTGCGCATCGACGCCGGCGCGGTGCTCACCTTCAACGGGTTCGACCGGCTGGTCACCGCCCTGGGTGGGGTGGACATCTACGTCGACCAGCGGGTCGAGTCGATGCACCGCCGACCGGACGGCAAGTACCGGGAGAGCGCGCCGGGCGGCTACAAGGGGCCGCAGCAGGTCTACGAGAAGGGCGAGCGGCACCTCAACGGCTGGCAGGCGCTGGACTACGCGCGGCAGCGCTACATCGCCGGCGGTGACTACGCACGGCAGCGCCACCAGCAGCAGCTGATCCGGGCGATGACCCGCAAGATCCTGGACGAGGGCCTGGCCAAGCAACCCGAGCGCGTCGACCAGGTGGTCTCCGCGCTGGGCGACACGCTGGTCTACGTGGGCGGACGTCGGATCGTCGACATCGCGTACGCCCTCAGTGGCCTGCCGGAGAACCGTTTCACGCTGGTCGGGCTGCCCGGTTCCGGGGTCGGCAAGGGCAGCTCGTACCGGGGCGAACAGCTCAGCGCCGAGGGCCGCAAGTTCCTCACCGAACTCCGCGCCGGCCGCGCCGACGCCTACCTGGCCGCCCACCCCACCCTGGTCGTCAAGAACTGACCGCCGCTCAGAGCCGCTTGGGCAGGGCCGGCTTCCTGGTGCCGTAGAGCCAGGCGTCGAAGATCGCGTCGAGCTGCTTGCCGGAGATCCGCTCGGCCAGGGCCACGAACTCGGGTGTGGTGGCGATGCCGTCGCGCTTCTCCGCCGCCCAGGTCTTGAGGATCTCGAAGAACGCCTTGTCGCCGACGGCCACCCGCAGGGCGTGCAGGGTCATCCCGCCGCGCTGGTAGACCGACTCGCTGAACAGTTTCTCCACGCCCGGCTTGCCCGGCGGTGTCTGCCACACCTGAGCGGACATTCTGGCGTACCGGTTGTCGAACGCCTCCTTGGCGGTGTACGCCTTGGTGTGCTCGGCCCAGAGCCACTCCGCGTACGTCGCGAAGCCCTCGTTGAGCCAGATGTCCTCCCACTTGGCCAACGCGACGCTGTCGCCGAACCACTGGTGGGCCAGCTCGTGGGCGACGACCTCGGTGTTCTCGCCCTGCCGGAAGAAGCTCGCCGCGTAGACCGGTCGGCTCTGCGTCTCCAGGGCGTAGGAGATCCGGCTGTCGGAGATCACCACCCCGCCGTACGCGTCGAACGGGTACGGCCCGAACACACTCTCCAGGTAGTCGGCCACCGCGACGGTCTGCGCGATGGACGCGTCCGCGTTGCCCTTGGCCTGGGTGGTGGTGACCGCGTTGTAGACCGGGCGGCCCTTGTGCTCGCCGGTGGTGATCCGGAACTTGCCGATCACCAGCGTGCTCAGATAGCTGGCCATCGGCGACTTCTCCGACCACTTCCAGGTGGTCCAACCGCCCGTGCTGGTCTTCCCGCCGGGAACGCCGTTGCTGATCGCGGTCAGACCGTCCGGAACGGTGACCTCGAAGTCGTAGGCCGCCTTGTCCGACGGGTGGTCGTTGACCGGAAACCAGGTGCTGGCCGACTCGGGCTGACCCAGCGCGATGGCACCGTCTGCGGTGTGCAGGAAGCCACCGTCACCGAGCGTCTCGTTCTTCAGCGGCTTCGGCTTACCGGCGTAGGTGACCTCGGCGACGAACCCGTTGCCGTTGATCAGGCCGGAAGCCGGCTTGATCACCAACTCGTTCCGCTTGCGGCTGTGGGTCGCCGGTGCGCCGTCCACGGTGACCGCGCTGACGGTCAGACCGGCCAGGTCGAGGTTGAACGTCGACAGGTCCGCCGTGGCGGTGGCCCGCACTGTGGTCGTACCCGTCAACTGGTCCTTGGCCGGGTCGTAGCGCACCTTCACCGTGTACCGCGCGACGTCGTAGCCGCCGTTGCCGTAGGTCGGGAAGTAGGCGTCGCCGACCCCGTCGGCGCCCGCGGTGAACGTCCGCGCCGGCGTGGGGGACGCGCTCGGTGGTAGGGCCGCCTCCGGGCCCGTCGAGTCGCATCCGGACAGGACGAGCGCACCGGTCGCCAGCAGGCCGGCAGCCACCCGCAGTCTGTGCCGCGTCCCCCGCATCCCACACCCTTTCCGCACGGTGGCCGGTGACGGCCCTCGTTGTTCCGCGCGAACGGGCGCCTACCCGCCGTTCGCAGGCGGCAGCATATCGACCGGGCAGCGGGGCCGGGTCACGGCAGTGTGGGGGCCGACCCACCCACCAACCAGGCGTCGAAGAGCGGACGCAGTTGCCGCCCGGCGACCCGCTCGGCCAGCGCGACGAGGTCCGCGGTGGTCGCGTTGCCCGCCGCCCGCTCGGTGGTCCAGGTACGCAGGATGCGGAAGAAGAGATCGTCACCGACGGTCCGGCGCAACGCGTGCACGGCGAGCGCCCCGCGCTTGTAGACGGCCGAGCCGAACATCTGCTCCCGGCCCGGCTCGACCGACGGCTGCGTCCAGTCGGTCGCCGCGTACTGGATCTCGAAGTTGCGCTGGGCGGTCCGGCCGCCGTCGTGTTCCTCCCACAGCCACTCGGCGTAGCTCGCGAAGCCCTCGTTGAGCCAGATGTCGCCCCACCTGGTCAGCGACACGCTGTCGCCGAACCACTGGTGCGCCAGCTCGTGTGCGACGACGCTCGGGTTCGGCCGGTCGTCCGCGAAGAAGCCAGGCCCGTAGACCGGCCGCGACTGAGTCTCCAGCGCGTACCCGACCCGGTCGTCGGCGATCACGATTCCCCCGTACGAGTCGAACGGGTACGGGCCGAAGCGGCTGGCCAGGAAGTCGACGATCGCACCGGTGCGGGCCAGCGAGGTGGCCGCGCCGCCGGTCGCCGGCAGGCTCGCGGCCACCGCCGTGACCATCGGTCGGCCGGCGTGCGTGCCGGTCACCACCCGGTAGTCACCGATCACGAGCGTGCTCAGGTAGCTGGCCATCGGGGCGCGCTCCGACCAGCGCCAGGTGGTCCAGCCGTCGGCACTGCTCTTCGGCCCGGGTACGCCGTTGCTCAGCGCGGCCAGGCCGTCCGGGACGGTCACCGCCAGGTCGTAGGTGGCCTTGTCCGACGGGTGGTCGTTGACCGGGAACCAGGTGGCGGCCGAGTCGGGTTGGCCGAGCGCCACCGCGCCGTCGGTGGTGTGCAGGAAACCGCCGCTGCCCAACGCCCCGTCGTCGACGGCGGTGGGGACTCCCGCGTACTCGACCGTCACGGTGAACTGCCGACCGCGCGGCAGTCCGGCGCGGGGCGTCACCACCAACTCGCCGTCGCCGCGCCGGTGCTCGGCCGCCGCGTCACCCACGCTGACCGCGCCGACGTCCAGGCCGACCAGGTCCAGGTTGAACCGGGACAGGTCCTGGGTGGCGGTGGCCGTGATGACGGCTCGACCGGTCAGCCGGTCGGTCGACGGGTCGTAGCGGACGTCGAGGCCGTAGTGCCCGACGTCGTAACCGCCGTTGCCGTGCCCCGGCACGTACGGGTCGCCGACGTCGGCGGCACCGGGCCGGAAGCCGTCGCGGTCGTCGCCGGTACAACCGGTGGCGGCCAGCCCGATCGCGCAGGTCAGCGCCGCGACGCGCAGCCGCCGTCCGGTCAGGACCATGCTCACCCCTCCTGCGGCGTTGCGGCCTTCTGCCGCGTTCCGGTTTTCTGCCGCCTTCTGGTCAGGACGAGCGTAGTCAGCATCGCGTACCGCGCGGCCGGTATCGACGATCATCAGTTACTTTCGTCGAATCAAACAAAAGCTGCCGTCGATCGAGCCTTTCTTTCGACTTAGACCGACGTTAGTGTCTGTCTCCGACCACCGTCGCGAAAGGTGGAACCATGCCAGACCACACCGCCCCCGACGCCACCCCCACCGGCCGGCTCAGCCGCCGATCCCTCCTCGCCGCCTCCGCTGGTGCCGCCGCCGCGATCGGCGCGGCCGGCCTACCCGTCCTCGCCACCGGCACCCCCGCGCTCGCCCACCCCGGCAACGCGAGCAAGCTGCGGGTGGAGCCGCTGATCCCGGCCAGGAACCGCGGCATCATCCTCTACAGCGTCCGCGACCGGATCACCGCCGCGCCCGACGACAGCGGCGTGCCGTACGGCTTCGAGCGCGTCCTCGCCCGACTCGCCGAGATCGGCTACAAGGAGATCGAGTTCGCCGGCTACACCCAGAGCACCGAGATCCTGGGCCGGCAGATCACCCCCGCCGAGATCCGCAAGATCCTCGACGACAACGGTCTGGTGGCCAACGGCACCCACGCCTCGATCCAGCCGGCCACCTTCCAGCAGCAGCTGGACATCGCCGAGGAACTCGGGATGAAGAACATCGGCACCGGCAGCGACCCGACCAGCAGCGCGTACAAGGCCGAGTGGGACGCCGCCGCGGACATCTGGAACGAGCTGGGCCGGCAGGCCAAGGCCCGGGGCATGCGGCTCTACACGCACAACCACGACGCCGCGTACAACTTCCTGATCGACCGGGGCCCGCGCGACGCGCAGGGCCGGCAGACCCGGTCCTCCGGCATCCGCCGGCTGGAGTACTTCTTCGAGATCACCGACCCGCGGTACGTCTTCTTCGAGCTGGACATCTACTGGGCCTACGTGGCCCGTTACAAGCACCAGAAGTACGTCAACCCGGCCGGCCAGGAGGTGACCGACCTGTTCGACCCGATCCTCACCGTGGCCGACCGGACCACCCGGTTCCCGCTCTTCCACGCCAAGGACGGTGACCGGGACACCAGCGTGCCCAACGGGTACCAGATGACCCCGCTGGGCGACGGCGACCTCAACTTCCAGCAGTTCTTCCAGACCATCGGCGAGCGTAACTTCCACCACGCCAACTGGGAGATGGACACCGCCCCCGGCGGCGCGGACAACAAGGGCCAGTCGCTCGACTTCGCGGCGACCAGCTACCGCAACATGTCCGACCTGACCATCTACGTGGAGAAGTGACTCCCGGCTGAGTGACTCCCCGCTGAGTGACTCCCGGCTGAACGCGACGAAGGCCGGCCCCGCACCAGGCGGGGCCGGCCTTCCGGCGTCTGACGGATCGGTCAGCGGTCGAGGACCAGACCGACCTTCTGGAACTCCTTCAGGTCGCGGTAGCCGCACTTGGCCATCGCCCGACGCAGCCCACCGAACAGGTTGAGCTGGCCGTCGGCCTCGTCCGCCGGCCCGAAGAGCAGCTGCTCCATCGAGCCGAGCGGCTCGCCGGAGACCTCGAAGGCGCCCCGGGGCAGCGACGGGTGGCTCGCCGCCGAGTGCCACCAGGCACCACCGGCGGGGGCCTCCTCGCAGAGCGACAGCGGCTCACCGAGCATCACCGCGTCCGCGCCGCAGCCGAGCGCCTTGGCGATGTCTCCCGAGGTCTGGATGTCACCGTCGGCGATCAGGTGCACGTACCGGCCGCCGGTCTCGTCCAGGTAGTCACGACGGGCCGCCGCGGCGTCGGCGATCGCGGTGGCCATCGGCACCCGGATGCCCAACACCGACTCGGTGGTCGACCACTCGTCGCCACCGATGCCCACGATCACGCCGGCCGCGCCGGTACGCATCAGGTGCAGCGCCGTCTTGTAGTCGGTGCAGCCACCGACGATCACCGGCAGGTCGAGGTCGGCGATGAACTCCTTGAGGTTCAGCGGCTCATCGGTGGTCGACACGTGCTCGGCCGAGACGATGGTGCCCTGGATGACCAGGATGTCCACCCCGGCGTCCAGGATCACCGGCGCCAGCGCGAGGGTGTGCTGCGGGGAGACCCGCACCGCCACCGTGCCGCCACCGGCGCGCAGCTCGCGGACCCGCTCCGCGATCAGGTCAGGACGGATCGGCTCGGCGTACACCTCCTGGAGCCGCTTGGTGGCGCGGGCCTCCTCGTCGAGGCCGGCCAGCTCGTCCAGCACCTTCGTCGGGTTCTCGTAGCGGGTCCAGAGCCCCTCGACGTTGAGCACGCCGAGGCCGCCGAGCTGACCGAGCCGCACAGCCGAGGCCGGGCTCATGGTGGCGTCGGAGGGGTGGCCGACGCACGGAATGCCGAACGGGTACGCGTCGAGCTGCCAGGAGGTCGACACGTCGTCGACGTCCCGGGTACGGCGGCTCGGCACGATGGCGATGTCGTCCAGGTGGTAGCCGCGCTGCGCGGTCTTGCCCAGCCCGATCTCGACCACGTCACGCATGGGGGACTCCAGGTGGTTGGGGGTGTTGGATCAGCGGGTGTGGTAGTTGGGCGCCTCGACGGTCATCTGGATGTCGTGCGGGTGGCTCTCCTTCAGACCAGCCGCGGTGATCCGGATGAGCTGGCCCCGGCGGTGCAGATCGGGGATGTTCTCCGCACCGGCGTACCCCATGGCCAGCCGCAGCCCGCCGACCAACTGGTGTGCCACCCGGGACAGCGGCCCCCGGTAGGGCACCTGACCCTCCACGCCCTCGGGGACCAGCTTGTCGTCGCTGAGCACGTCCTGCTGGAAGTAGCGGTCCTTGCTGTACGACTTGGCCTGACCCCGGGACTGCATCGCGCCGAGCGACCCCATCCCGCGGTAGGTCTTGAACTGCTTGCCGTTGACGAAGATCAGCTCACCGGGGCTCTCCTCGCAGCCGGCCAGCAGGCTGCCGAGCATCACCGTGTCGGCGCCGGCCACCAGGGCCTTGGCAATGTCGCCGGAATACTGGATGCCGCCGTCGCCGATCACCGGCACGCCGGCCGGGCGAGCGGCCCGGGCCGCCTCCATGATCGCGGTCACCTGCGGCACGCCGACCCCGGCGACGATCCGGGTGGTGCAGATCGCGCCCGGCCCCACGCCCACCTTGACGCCGTCGGCACCGGCGTCGACAAGCGCCTTCGCGCCGGCGTACGTGGCCACGTTGCCGCCCATGACGTCGACCGCCACGTCGGCCTTGAGCCGGCGGACCATGTCCAGCACGGCCCGCTGGTGACCGTGCGCGGTGTCCACGATCAGCACGTCGACGCCCGCGTCGACCAGGGCACGGGCCCGCTTGTACGCGTCCTCGCCCACACCGATGGCGGCGGCGACCCGAAGCCGGCCGGCGTCGTCCTTGCTGGCGTCCGGGTACTGCTCGCTCTTGGTGAAGTCCTTGACGGTGATCAGGCCACGCAGCCGGCCCGAGTCGTCGACGATCGGCAGCTTCTCGACCTTGTGCTGACGCAGCAGCGCCAGGGCGTCGTCCTTGCTCACCCCGACCCGCGCGGTGACCAGCGGGGTGTGGGTCATGATCTCGCGAACCGGAGTGTTCGGCTCGGAGACGAAACGCATGTCCCGGTTGGTGACGATGCCGACCAGCTGGCCGTCGCCGTCCACCACCGGAACGCCGGAGATGCGGTAACGCCCACACAGCTCGTCGACCTCGCGCAGCGTGTCGTCCGGGCTGGCGGTCACCGGGTTGGTGATCATGCCGGACTCGGAGCGCTTGACCAGGTCGACCTGGAGCGCCTGGTCCTCCATCGAGAGGTTGCGGTGCAACACGCCGATGCCGCCCTGGCGGGCCATGGCGATCGCCATCCGGGCCTCGGTCACCGTGTCCATCGCGCTGGACAGCAGCGGAATGGACAACTCGATGTTGCGGGTGAGCTTCGTCCGGGTGTTGACCCGGCTGGGCACCACGTCCGACTCGCCCGGCTGAAGCAGCACGTCGTCGAAGGTGAGGCCGAGCGGAACCACCCTGGCGGAGCCGGCCGGCAGCTCGGGCAGGTGGCCGCCCAGGTCGGCGTGCTCGACGCCGGCCGGAAGATCGGTGCTGGGCGAATTTTCCACGATTGCTCCCCTGAGCTGCTCGGATGGGCTTGAGCGAGGTGGCGCGGGCGGGCACCGGAGCGCGCCACGGTGCCGGCACGTTGCCTCATCGTACCCAGTGAGCTGGGCGACCCGTCCGTGGCAGGCCGGGCCGGCGCGGAGGCCGGGGGGCGGACGTTCGCGCCGCGTTGGGTCTACGGTGAGGGGGTGCACGACGAGCCCATCGACCCGTTCAATGGCGACCCGGCCGATCCGACCGCGGGTCTGGATGACCCGGGCGATGACGCGACGCCGGATCCGCTGACCGACGTCGAGCGGCAGGATGTGCTGGAAGACCTCGCTGACCTGGAGATCTACCAGGCTCTGCTGGCCCCGATCGGGGTTCGCGGGCTGGTGATCGAATGCGAGGACTGTCGCGAGCCGCACTACTTCGACTGGGACCTGCTCCGCGGCAACCTGCGGCACCTGCTCAACTCGGGCCGGCCCCGGGTGCACGAACCCGCCTACGACCCGGACCCGGATCACTACGTGACCTGGGACTACGCCCGGGGGTACGCGGACGGGGTGCACGACACCCTGTCCGAGGGCACCGAGGACGAGCCGGGCGCCCCGACCGCCACCAGGTGACGCCGCCGGGCGGCGGGTGCCCCCGCTGCCGCGCGTTCCCGGATGCCCTGCTGCCGCGCATTCCCGGATGCCCTGCTGCCGCGCGTACCGGATGCCCTGCTGCCGCGCGTTCCCGGATGCCCTGCTGCCGCGCGGCGCGTATGTCAGGCGACCAGACCGGCGCGGAAGCCTGCCGCCACCGCGTGGGCCCGGTCCCGGGCGCCAAGCTTGCGGAACAACCGGCGGGCGTGCGTCTTGACCGTGTCCTCCGAGACGAACAGCTCCCGGCCGATCTCCGCGTTGCTCTTACCCTCGGCCATGCCGAGCAGCACCTGAAGCTCACGCTCGGTGAGGCCGATCGACGCCCGACTGGGTCGGGCGTTCGGGGCGGGACGGCCCGGGTCGGTCTGCGCCGGCGACTCGCCGGCCCCAGCCTCCGCCTCGTCGTCGCCCCGCTGCACCGGCACCGACGCCACCCCGGCCGGCCCGTCGGCGGCCGTGGCCGCCCAGCCGGGCTCACCGGAACCACGCGGCGACGGCCCGGAGCGGCCGGAACCACCCACCGCCGCCGCGTCGCGGGCCGGATCGGTGATCCGCTGCCGGGAAGCTCGGCCGGGCGCGGTGAGCAGCAGTAGCGCCTTCGCCACCGCGCTGGTCAGGTCATGGTCGACATTCTGGATGAGCCCTCGGGCACCGGCGCTGATGGTGGCCGCCGCGGCCTCGGACTCCTCGGTGCCGAGCAGCAGCACCGCCGCCTGCGGCGCACGCGCCAACACCCGGCGGACGAAGCCGGCGCTGTCCGGCCGGGTGAGGGCCGTGTCGGCCAGGACCACGTCGGCCGGTCGCTCGGCCAGCCGCAGCATCACCTCGGGATCAGAGACGGCGGTACGAACGATCGCGGACAACCCCAGTCGCGCCGCAGCAGAAGTAAGGTGCTGGGCCGCGAGTGGTGTCCGAACGCACACAAGAACGGTACGCACTGTGGTCTCCTCTCCGCCAACGAGCAGACCATGACGCGGTCGGCTGGGGAGGAGGTTCCCGGCAATCCTTCGAACTTTTCCGACAGATAGGGCAAAAGCCGCAATTTCTCGGACGTTTTCGATCACAGACGTGTGAGTTGACGACAGCCCGGGTACCGGGAGATCCAGGCCGGGAACGGTGCGCCTGCGCGGCCCGCCGCCCGGATGCCGGCCATAAGGATTCTCGCGGAGCCGCGCGGGAGGAGGGGTGCTGATGTCGAACGTACGTAGACTGCCCGGACCCATCGTCGATCTCTGGGACTGGCAGCGACTCGGTGCCTGCCGAGGGCGCGACAGCGCCCAGTTCTTCCACCCCGACGGTGAGCGTGGTTCTTCCCGGCTGCGTCGTGAGTCCGCCGCCAAGTCGGTCTGCCGCGCCTGCCCGGTTCGCGCCGAGTGCGCCGCCCACGCCCTGTCGGTACGGGAGCCGTACGGCGTGTGGGGTGGCTTCAGCGAGTCGGAGCGCCTGCGACTGCTCGCCGTCGGCTGGGAGGACCTGGCAGACCGCCGGCACGCTCGGGTCGACGTCGCACGGCTGGAGGCCCGCCTGGGCCGCCCGCACAAGTCGACCGTCCCGGCCCAACGCAACGTCGCCTGACCCGAGGCGTCCCCAACATCCACGAAACCGCGCCCTCACTCGGGGGCGCGGTTTCGTGCCGTTCATGCGGTTCAAGCGACCATCAGCCCCGCCGCCGCAAGGCCGTGATCAACACGAGTTCCTTGATGTCGGGGCATCCTGCCGGTCTGGACACCCCATTTTCAATGACCCCGAGTGGATCAAGCTGAGTGTCTGGTCGCGAGGGGCAAGCAGGGACGGCCCCTGGAGATTTGTCCGGTCTGGGGCATTCGGGCTGGGCACACGGGTTAGGCTGCTGCGAGGTACGCGGCCTTTGTCCGGTGACCGGGCGCACTCGTGGGCCGGAATCATGGCCGGGCCGGGGTCGTTACATACCCTGACGATCGCAGCACCACCGTCCCGCCACCGGACCCCTTGGGGGCCTGGTCGCGCAGGTGGGAATGCCAGCCTCCGCCCGGTCGTTACAGTCCCCGCGAACGACCGCAGGCACCGCCACGATGAGGGTGCCCGGTAGGTGGGCCACCCCGGAATGACCTCGGCCCCCCGGTCGTTACAACCCCCGCGAACGACCGCAGGCACCGCCACGATGAGGGTGCCGGTAGGTGGGCCACCCCGGAATGACCTGGCCCCCCGGGTCGTTACACAGGGACCCGGCGCCGCGAGCCCCCCGGCTCGCCAGGTCGCCGACCCGACGCCCGACACCGGGTGTCACCCCCCAAACTTCCCCCCTTGTACGTGCAGCGCCGGACGAGGTGCTCACACCCTGCCGCCGTCCCCCTTTTTGGCGGTCGGGTGTTCTACCCCCGAAGGAGCTACCCCTCATGAACACGATCTTCCGTAAGAGCATGCTGTCTGTTGCTGGTCTCGCGTTCGCCGGTGGTGTGTTCGCCGGCCCGATCGCCGCCCACGCCGCCACCCCGGCTGTGGATGCCAAGCCGGTCGCGGTGGCCGTGCAGTCGGCCGCGCCGAAGCCGCAGGGCGAGCAGTCCCACATCACCCTCAACGACGAGCAGAGCGCCAACGTCAAGGCGATCATCGCCGCCACGAAGAAGGCCGGTCTGCCGGAGCGGGCCGCGGTCATCTCGATCGCGACGAGCCTGCAGGAGTCGAAGCTGGAGAACCTCGGCCACCTCGGCGACAAGAACGACCACGACTCGCTGGGCCTGTTCCAGCAGCGCCCGAGCTCGGGTTGGGGTACGCCGGAGCAGATCACCGACCCCGCCTACTCCACCACCGCGTTCCTCAAGGGCCTCAAGCAGGTCGACGGGTGGCAGGACATGCCCCTGACCGACGCCGCCCAGACCGTGCAGGTGTCGGCCTACCCGGACGCCTACGCCCAGTGGGAGCAGCAGGCCACCGACATGGTCGGCCAGTACTGGAACAGCTGACCCGCACCAGCACCCACAACACCACCGAAGACCAGCACCACCGCACCACCGCATGGCAGCAAGACCACCGCGCGACACCGACCGCTGGCCGGCACCCCCTACCCGGGGTGCCGGCCAGCGGCGTTTCTGTGCTCTGAGTCCGCAGATCTTGGACACTTTCCGTCCGGCGCTAACGGAAAGTGTCCAAGATCTGCATGCACGGTCTGGGGTACCACCGGTCAACCGGCCGGCCCGCCCACCCGAAGGAGAGTCGCGGGAAGCCGCAAGGCAGGTCGCGGACACCGGTCACGGACACAGCCCGGGCGGCGACGCCATGGCGTGGATCAGCGGACGGTGACGGTGACCGTGTGCCAGCCGGTGGCGCCGTCCGGGACGACATCCTGGGTACGTTCGGTTTGGGTTTCACCTGTCGCGTCCGTCGCGCGGACCTGGAGCCGGTGCTCGCCCGGGGTGGCGTCCCAGCGCCAGGACCATTGCACCCACGTGTCCACCGACACGGTCGGGGCCAACGCGGCTTCCTGCCACGGGCCGTCGTCGACGCGTACCTCGACGCGACGGATGCCCCGGTGCTGCGCCCAGGCCACCCCGGCGACGGTCACCGGCCCGGCGGTCAGCCGGTTACGCCCCCGGGGCGTGTCGATCCGGGACTGGGTCTTGATGGGGCCCTGGGGGGACCAGCCGCGTGGCACCCAGTACGCGTCGAAGTCGGCGAATCGGGTCAGCTCCAGTTCGGTCACCCATTTGCAGGCCGATACGTAGCCGTAGAGACCCGGCACCACCACTCGGACCGGGAAGCCGTGCTCGACCGGCAGCGGCTCGCCGTTCATCCCGACGGCCAGCAGCGCGTCCCGTCCGTCGCGCAGCGCGGCGGTGGGGGTGCCGCAGGTCCAGCCGTCGACCGACCGGCCGACCACCTGGTCGGCGTCGTCGTCCGGCTCGACCTCGTCCAGTAGTTCCCGCAGGGGTACGCCGAGCCACAGGGCATTGCCGATCAGGTCCCCGCCCACCTCGTTGGAGACGCAGGCCAGCGTGACGTACCGCTCGACCAGCGGTCGGGCCAGCAGATCCGCGTAGCTGTAGGTGCGTTCCCTACCGACCCGTCCGTGGATCCGCAGCCGCCAGGTGTCCGGGTCGACCTGGGGCACCACCAGCGCGGTGTCGATCCGGTAGAACCCGAAGTTCGGGGTGACGTACGGCGCGAGCTGCGTCAGTGAGAGGTCCGCGCCCGCCGGCACGGCCGGTGCGGGGGCTACCGGCGCGGGCAGGCGGATCGCGTCGCGGGCTGCGGACACGCCGCGCCGGCCCGCCAGCCAGCGCCCACCGAGACCGGCCACCACGGCCGTGCCGAGCAGCACACCGCTGCCGGTGAGGAAACGCCGCCGCGACTCCGGGTCCACTTCGGCAGGCCCGACCGGTTCGACCGCCGCCGTCGGCCCGGCGGGAGTCACCGGCACCGGCCCTGCCGGGGACACCGGCACCGACTCGCCCGGCGACACCGGGCCACCCGGTAACGCCGGACCAGCGGACGGCGTGGGTGGTGACCAGGTCCAGGGGTCCAGCTCGAACGGTCCGCCGATGAACAGCCAGAGCACCAGGGCGCCGAGACCGGCGCCGACCAGGGACGGCAGCGCGTCGGCGAGGTCAGCGCCGGAGCGGGTCAACGCGGCGGCCACGCCGATGGCGCCGAACGCGGCGATGCCGGCCAGGCCGAGTGCCAGTCGGCGGACCGCCAGTACGCCGAAGAGGGCGGCGAAGCCTCCCAGCAACACGGCCGTGCCGACCAGCAGCGCGATCTTGTCGGCGGTGCCGAAGAGGTCGATGGCGAGTTGCTTCAGCGATTCGGGGACGGCGTCGACGATGACACCGCCGACCGCGACCAGGGGCGCCGACCGGGGACCGGTCAACACCGCGACCGGTTCGGCGATCCCGATCGCGACGGCGGCGGCGGTGATTCCGGCCAACGCGGCGTACCGCCGTGACGTGGTGCTCATCGGCCCAGTGTGCGCGATCATCTCGCCCGGTCGCCAACAACGTCAGCGTTCGGTAATGACCTACCAGCACGCAAGAACGAGCCGGGGCGCACCGCCTTACGGCGGTACGCCCCGGAACGGGTGTCGCTACCGGATCAGAAGCCCGGGCCGTGCTGGTGGCCGTGACCGTGGCCGTGCCCGCCGCCGGCGGCCGGCTCGGCCTGCTCCGGCTTCTCCACCACGAGGCTCTCCGTGGTGAGCAGCAGACCGGCGATCGAGGCGGCGTTGGTGACCGCGTTGCGGGTCACCTTCACCGGGTCGATGATGCCGGCCTTGACCAGGTCGACGTACTCGCCCTTGGCGGCGTCGAGGCCGTTGCCCCACTTGAGGTCGGCGACCTTCTGCGTCACGACGTAACCGTCGTGACCGGCGTTCTGGGCGATCCAGCGCAGCGGCTCGACGAGCGCCTTGCGCACGACCGAGACGCCAACCTTTTCGTCACCGGTGAAGCCCAGGTCGTCGTCGAGCACCGAGAGGATCTGCACCAGGGCGGCGCCGCCGCCGGGCACGGTGCCCTCCTCGACCGCAGCCTTGGTCGCCGCGATGGCGTCCTCGATGCGGTGCTTGCGCTCCTTCATCTCGACCTCGGTCGCCGCGCCGGCCTTGATGACGGCGATGCCACCGGAGAGCTTCGCCAGCCGCTCGGCCAGCTTCTCCCGGTCCCAGTCGGAGTCGGAGGCCTCGATCTCCTTGCGGATCTGGGAGACCCGGTCGGTGACGTCGGCCTTCTGGCCACCGCCGTCGACGATCGTGGTGTTCTCCTTGTCGACCACGACGCGCCGGGCGGTGCCGAGCACCTCCAGGCCGACCTGGTCGAGCTTGTAGCCCAGCTCCGGGGCGACCAGCTCGGCGCCCGTGGAGATCGCGATGTCCTGGAGCATTGCCTTGCGCCGGTCACCGAAGCCCGGGGCCTTGACCGCGCAGACCTTGAGGGTCTTGCGCAGCGAGTTGACCACCAGGGTGGAGAGCGCCTGGCCGTCCACGTCCTCGGCGATGATCAGCAGGGGCTTGCTGTTCTGCAGGACCTTCTCCAGCAGCGGCAGCAGCTCCTCGATCGCCGAGATCTTCTGGGTGGTGACCAGGATGTACGCGTCCTCAAGGACGGACTCCTGACCCTCCAGGTCGGTGACGAAGTTCGGCGAGATGAAGCCCTTGTCGAACTGGAGACCTTCGGTCACGTCCAGTTCGGTGGTGAGCATCGAGCCTTCCTCGACGGTGATGACACCGTCGCGGCCGACGCGCTCCATCGCCTCGGCGATCAGATCGCCGATCGTGGAGTCCTGCGCGGAGATCGTCGCCACGTTCGCGATCGACTCCTTGCTGGTGACCTCGGCGGCCTTGCCGAGCAGCGCCTCGGAGACCTTCATGGCCGCCGCGTCGATGCCCCGCTTGAGACCGGCCGGGTTGGTCCCGGCGGTCACGTTGCGCAGACCCTCGCGAACCATCGCCTGGGCCAGCACGGTCGCGGTGGTGGTGCCGTCGCCGGCGACGTCGTTGGTCTTGGTCGCCACCTCCTTGACCAGCTGCGCGCCAAGGTTCTCGTACGGGTTGGTGAGCTCGATCTCCTTGGCGATGGTCACACCATCGTTGGTGATCGTCGGCGCACCGAATTTCTTGTCCAGGACGACGTTGCGCCCGCGCGGGCCGAGGGTGACCTTGACCGCGTCCGCGAGGGCGTTGACACCGTGCTCCAGCAGGTGCCGGGCGTCGTCCGAGAAGCTCAGGATCTTCGCCATTAATGTCCCTTCGAAGCGCCATTGCCCCGGCCCGGCGAGCCGGACCGGGGCAGTGGCACTGATCGGTTGCTTACTTCTCGATGACCGCGAGGACGTCGCGGGCGGAGAGCACCAGGTACTCCTCGCCGGCGTACTTGACCTCGGTGCCGCCGTACTTCGAGTAAAGGACGGTGTCGCCGACCTGCACGTCAACCGGAACCCGGTTGCCGTTGTCGTCGACGCGCCCCGGGCCCACAGCGAGGACAGTGCCCTCCTGCGGCTTCTCCTTGGCGGTGTCGGGGATCACGATGCCCGACGCCGTGGTGGTCTCAGCCTCGTTCGCCTGGACCACGATGCGGTCCTCGAGCGGCTTGATCGCAACCTTGGTCGCGGTAGTCACGGGCATACCCTCCTGGGGTACTGGTTTCGTTGCTGGCCAGCGGGGCTGACCATCGTCAATCTGCCTCATGCCACCGGGCGGTGCCGTCGTCGCGGGTGCCGGTCCGCCTGGCGTGCGCACCCGGGTCGCGAGACCCGGAAGCTGGCACCCTCAGGGTGAGAGTGCTAATCGCAGGTTATTCCGTGGCTAGCACTCCGTCAAGGAGAGTGCCAGCGAGTCGCGCCCCGCCAGCCAGGATTTCCGGGTGGGCCGGGACAATGGCGGGGTGGATCTCGATCAGCTGGCGGCGCTGCGTACCCCTGAGGGGTCGGCCGCGCTCACGGCGGCGGCCGACCTGGCCGGCGGTGATCCACTGGTAGCGGCGTCGGCGCTGCGCGCGACCGGCGTGCCGCCGACGTTGGCCGCGGCGGCACTGACCCAGGCCGAGCTGCGCCACCGGGCGGTGGGCAAGTTCGGCTCGGCCGCCGCTGGGATGTTCCTCACCCGTCCCGGCCTGGAGCAGGCCACCCGCCGGGTGGTCGCCGACCGTCGGGCCGCCCGGTTGTACGCGGCCGGCGTGCGCACCCTGGCCGACCTCGGGTGCGGGCTCGGGGCCGACGCGCTGGCCGCCGCCCGCGCCGGCATCCGGGTGTACGGCGTGGAGGCCGACCCGGTGACCGCGGCGATGGCCGCCGCCAACGCCGAGGCGGCGGGCCTGGCCGAGCTGTTCACTGTCGAGTGCGGCGACGCGACCGGGTTCGACGTGTCAGGGGTCGACGGGGTCTTCTGCGATCCGGCCCGCCGCGCCACCGGCACCGGGCGGCGGATCTTCGACCCGCGCGCCTACTCGCCACCGTGGGACTTCGTGACCGGGCTGGCCGAGCGGGTGCCGCGCACAGTGGTGAAGGTGGCGCCGGGCCTGGACCACGCGCTCATTCCGGCGGGTGCGGAGGCGGAGTGGGTCGGCGTGGACGGCGACCTGGTCGAGGCCGCGCTCTGGTGCGGCGAGCTGGCGGAGGTGCCCCGCCGCGCAACCCTCTACCGTCAGCGGGGCGCTGAGGCCCACCGCCACGAGCTCACCGGCTCGGGTGCCGCCGAGGCGCCGGTCGGGCCGCCGCGTCGCTACCTGTACGACCCGGACCCGGCGGTGGTGCGCGCGCACCTCGTGGCCGAACTGGCCACCGAACTGGACGCCACCCTGGGCGATCCGAGCATCGCCTACCTCTACGCCGACCAGCCGATCCGCACCCCGTACGCGCGCTGTCTGGAGATCACCGACGTGCTGCCGTTCTCGCTCAAGCGCCTGCGGGCGCTGCTGCGCGACCGCCGGGTGGGCCGGGTGGAGATCCTCAAGCGGGGTTCGGCGCTCACCCCGGAGCAGCTCCGGCGGGACCTGCGGCTGGCCGGGGACGCGGCGGCGAGTCTGGTGCTCACCCGCGTCGACGGCGCACCGACGGTGCTGATCGGCCAGCCGGTCGACTGGCGCCATCTCGACTAGCCTCGTCGCTGTGGCGGGACAGGGCACGCCGGCAACGGCACTCTTGGTCAAGCGCGGAATCGCGCATCGCACCCATCCGTACCGGGTGGCGCCGGACGCCCCGAACTACGGCGCGTTGGTGGCGGTGGCGCTCGACGTGGCACCGGAGCGCGTGTTCAAGTCTCTGGTGACCGAGGTCGACGGCGCGCTCACCGTGGCGGTCGTTCCGGTCACCGGCGAGCTGGATCTCAAGGCGCTCGCGGCGGCGGTCGGCGGCAAGCGGGCCGCGTTGGCCGACCGGGCCGTCGCCGAGCGGGCCACCGGTTACGTACGCGGTGGGATCAGCCCGCTCGGGCAGCGTCGACGGTTGCCCACAGTGCTGGACGAATCCGCGCTGGATCTCCCGACGATCTACGTCTCGGCTGGTCGGCGTGGTCTGCAACTCGAACTGGCCCCGGCGGATCTGGTGGCGCTGACCGACGCCCGCACCGCGCCGTTGCAGACCCACTGACGGCCTTCGTTACGTCGACTCCCCCGTGGGATACCCGCGGAGTAACAGTCGCGTTGCTGAATTGTTATCGCTCCCAACAAACTATGCACCTGCGCGGTCTTGTGGAGCCGGTGTGACGCGAAATACGTTGCCGGACACAACAAAACAACACCTCCCCCACCTCCGAAAGGACCCTGCACATGCGTAAGGGGATCCTCACCATCGCCGCCGTGGGCCTGCTCACGACCGGCGGCTTGACCGCCTGTGGCGACGACTCCGGCGACAAGGCCGCCTCCACCAAGACCCCCAAGATCGGCGTGATCCTCCCGGACAGCAAGTCCTCGGCCCGCTGGGAAACGGCGGACCGCCGGTTCCTGGAGGAGGCGTTCAAGGCGGCCAACGTCAAGTACGACATCCAGAACGCCCAGAACGACAAGACCGCCTTCCAGACCATCGCCGACCAGATGATCACCGGTGGCGTGACCGCCCTGATGATCGTCAACCTGGACTCCGGCACCGGCAAGGCCGTGCTGGACAAGGCCAAGTCGCAGGGCGTCGCCACCATCGACTACGACCGGCTCACCCTCGGTGGCTCGGCCCAGTACTACGTCAGCTTCGACAACGAGACCGTCGGCAAGCTCCAGGGCGAGGGTCTGTCGAAGTGCCTGACCGAAAAGGGCGCCAAGAACCCGGTCGTCTCGTACCTGAACGGCTCCCCCACCGACAACAACGCCACCCTGTTCAAAGCCGGCTACGACTCGGTGCTCAAGCCGAAGTTCGACTCCAAGGAATACGTCAAGGGCCCTGAGGACGCGGTGCCGGCGTGGGACAACGCGCAGGCCGCGACGATCTTCGAGCAGCAGCTCACCAAGGCCAACGGCAAGATCGACGGTGTGCTGGCCGCCAACGACGGTCTCGGCAACGCCGCCATCTCGATCCTCAAGAAGAACAAGCTCAACGGCAAGGTGCCGGTGACCGGGCAGGACGCCAGCACCGAGGGCCTGCAGAACATCCTCGCCGGTGACCAGTGCATGACCGTCTACAAGGCGGTCCGGGAAGAGGCCAAGGCCGCCTCCGACCTGGCCATCGCGCTCGCCAAGGGTGAGAAGAAGGACACCGGCCAGACGGTGAAGGACGGTGACCGGGACGTCCCCTCGGTGCTGCTCACCCCGAAGGCCATCTACAAGGACACCGTCAAGGACGTCATCGCCGACGGCTACGTGACCAAGGAAGAGGTCTGCACCGCGGCGTACGCCAAGCTCTGCGCGGACGCCGGCATCAGCTGACCGACGCCGCATCACCCGCCGGGACGACCATCGCCGCCCGGCACGGGAGCACCCCTCCCGTGCCGGGCGGCGCCCGCCGGACGGGCCCCTACCCTCCCTTGAGAAGGAGACCCCCCGTGTCCGCGACCCCCTTGCTGGAACTCCGCGGGATCGACAAGAGCTTCGGTCCTGTCCAGGTGCTCCGCGACGTCGCCCTGACCGTCCACCCGGGCGAAGTGACCGCACTGGTCGGCGACAACGGCGCCGGCAAGTCGACCCTGGTGAAGTGCATCAGCGGCATCCACCCCACCGACGCTGGCGAGTTCCTGTTCAACGGTGAACCGGTACACATCGGCAGCCCTCGCGACGCCGCCGCACTCGGCATCGAGGTCGTCTACCAGGACCTCGCGCTCTGCGACAACCTGGACATCGTGCAGAACATGTTCCTCGGCCGGGAGAAGCGCAACGGAATCGTCCTCGACGAGCCGACCATGGAACAGCTCGCCGCCGAAACCCTGGCAGGGCTCTCCATCCGCACCGTCACCTCACTCCGCCAGCACGTGTCCAGCCTCTCCGGCGGTCAACGCCAGACCGTGGCCATCGCCAAGGCGGTGCTGTGGAACAGCAAGCTCGTCATCCTGGACGAGCCGACCGCGGCGCTCGGCGTGGCACAGACCGCCCAGGTGCTCGAACTGGTCCGCCGCCTCGCCGACAACGGCCTGGCCGTGGTGCTCATCTCGCACAACATGAACGACGTCTTCGCCGTCTCCGACCGGATCGCCGCGCTGTACCTCGGCCAGATGGTCGCCCAGGTGAAGACCACCGACATCACCCACGCCCAGGTGGTCGAGCTGATCACCGCCGGGCGCTCGGGCGGGCTCGGCCTCGCCACCGACCCGGGCAGCAACGGCGACGGCCCGCAGGCGGCCGACTCGATCTCAGGAGGCGTCCGATGACCACCACCGCCGTGCGGAAGGACGGCCCGGCGGCCGTCACACCGACGCCGACCATCGGAGGCCACTTCCGCAACTACCTGAGTCGGGTACGCGGTGGCGACGTCGGCGCGCTACCGGCCGTACTCGGCCTGATCGTGCTCTGCACCGTCTTCGCGATCATGCGGCCGTCGTCGTTCCTGTCGGCCGGTAACTTCGCCAACCTCTTCACCCAGGGCGCGGCGGTCACGCTGATCGCAATGGGCCTGGTCTTCGTACTGCTGCTCGGCGAGATCGACCTCTCCGCCGGCTTCGCCAGCGGCGTGTGCGCGGCGGTGCTGGCCAATGTGGTCACCGTGCTCGGCTACCCCTGGTGGGTCGCCGTACTCGCCGCGGTCGCCACCGGTGTGGTCATCGGCACCACGCTCGGCATGCTCGTCGCGAAGATCGGTATCCCGTCCTTCGTGGTCACCCTCGCCGGCTTCCTCGCCTTCCAGGGCGTCGTGCTGCTGCTCGTCAAAGAGGGCACCAACATCTCCGTCCGCGACGACGTGCTGGTCGCCATCGCCAACCGCAACCTCGCCCCCACGCTGGGCTGGGGGCTGACCGCCCTCGCGATCATCGGCTACGCGGCGGTGCAACTGCTGCGTCACCGCAAGCGGGCTGCCCGTGGTCTGATCACCGACCCGATCGCGGTGGTGGCGCTGCGGATCGTCGGGCTCGCCGTCATCCTCGGCACCGCGGTGTACGTGCTCAACCTGGAGCGCAGCCGCAACGTCCTGATCAGCTCACTCAAGGGTGTGCCGATCGTGGTGCCGATCATCGTGGTGCTGCTGGTCATCTGGACCTTCGTGCTGCAACGCACCAGCTACGGCCGGCACATCTACGCAGTCGGCGGCAACCGGGAAGCGGCCCGCCGGGCCGGCATCGACGTCGACCGGATCCGGATCTCGGTCTTCGTGATCTGCTCCTCGATGGCCGCCATCGGTGGCATCGTGGCGGCCAGCCGGGCCAACTCCGTCGACCCGAACACCGGGGGCAGTAACGTACTGCTCTACGCGGTCGGCGCAGCGGTGATCGGCGGCACCAGCCTCTTCGGTGGCAAGGGCCGCGTCCTCGACGCCGTACTCGGCGGCGCGGTGGTCGCGGTCATCGAAAACGGAATGGGCCTGATGGGTTACAGCGCGGGAGTCAAGTACGTGGTCACGGGCGTCGTGCTGCTGCTCGCCGCCAGCGTCGACGCGCTCTCCCGCCGCCGCGCGGCAGCCACCGGCACCCGCTGACCGCGCGGGAGGTAGCACCAGCATGCGCCCAGGACCAAGCCAGGATGACGTCCGACGGCAGAACCTCGGGGCCCTGCTGCGGCACGTGCACGTCCATGGGGCGACCACGCGTGCCGAACTGACCACCACGCTGGGCCTCAACCGCAGCACCATCGGCGCGCTCACCGCCGACCTGTCCGCAGTGGGGCTGGTCAGCGAAGGTGCACCGAAGGAGACCGGCCGGGCCGGACGACCGTCACTGGTCGTCCGGCCCGAGTCGGCCCGGGTCTACGCGTACGCGTACTCGGTGGAGGTGGACCGGCTGCGCGCCGCTCGGATCGGGCTGGGTGGCGCGGTCCTGGACCGCCGGGACCTGGACCGGCCGCGCGGGCTGCTGGCCGCGGAGGCCGCGCCGCTGCTGGCCGGCGCGGTCAAGGAGATGCAGCAGCTGGTGCCGGCGGACGCGATCTGCGTCGGTGCCGGCGTCGCGGTCTGCGGCATGGTCCGCCGGGACGACGGCCTGGTCCGACTCGGCCCCACCACCGGTTGGGTGGACGAGCCGATCGGCGCGGCCCTCGCCGACGAGTTGGGCATCGACGTACCGGTCACAGTGGGCAACGTGGCCGACGTCGCCGCGTTCGCCGAGCACGCACGGGGTGTGGCGGCAGGCTGCGACAACGTCCTCTACCTGTACGGCGACGTGGGCGTGGGTGCCGGCATCATCGCCGGTGGCCGCCGGCTGACCGGGCACGGTGGCTACGGCGGCGAGGTCGGCCACATGAAGGTGGTCCGCGACGGCAAACCCTGTGAGTGCGGGTCCCGGGGCTGCTGGGAGACCGAGATCGGCGAGCACGGCCTGCTGCGTGCCGCCGGACGCTCCGACGCCCGGGGCCGCGACGCGCTGCTGGAGGTCTTCGACGCGGCCGACCGCGGGGACGCCCGGGCCCAGACGGCGGTCCGCCAGGCCGGCGACTGGCTCGGCTTCGGCGTGGCGAACCTGGTAAACGTCTTCAACCCCGAGATGGTCATCTTCGGCGGGACCATGCGTGACCTCTACCTCGCGGCGGCGGCCCAGATCCGCAGCCGGCTCAACTCCAACGCGCTCGGCGCCTGCCTGGAGCACGTCCGGCTGCGTACGCCGAAACTGGGTACGGACGCGCCCCTGATCGGTGCCGCCGAACTGGCCTTCGAACGGCTCCTCGCCGACCCCCTCGACGTGGGCTGATCCGCGTACGCTGTCCGGCGTGGATGTCGAGCTGCGCGCCTCCGACGACGACCGCAACCGGGTGGTCGCCGCGCTGCACCAGCACACCGCGGCGGGCCGGCTGACGCTTGACGAGTTCTCCGATCGGGCCGGTGCGGTGTGGACGGCGCGCACCCTCGGTGACCTGGCCGCGCTGACCCGCGATCTACCGGCCCTGCCCAACTCGGCCGTCGACGCCGGCCCGGTCGGGCGCGGGCGTCAGGAGTTGCTGATGGTCTTCGCCGCCGCGGCGCTCACCCTGCTGCTGCTCGGAGGCCTGCTCGCCGTCACCCGCTGATCCGGGTCGCTCCGCGATGAACTGATCACGCGATCAGTACGTACCAGTGGGCGGACGGGCAACCGGCAGGGTACGGCTGCCCGGTCCAGACGCGTTCCGGTCCGGACCGAGGAGGCACCACAGACATGGCACCGCTCAGATCCGCCCATCGTCGACTGGGCACCCGGACCCACCGAGCGGCGATGCTGCTCATCGCGGTCATCGCGGGGGTCGGTGTCCTGCCCGGCGTGGCCGTCGCCGCACCCGCCGGTGGCCAGCAGCTCAACGCCGCCGACATGACACTGCTCAACGGGGTGCGGCTGGCCGGGCTGTGGGAGATGCCAGCCGGCCAGATGGCCGCCGAGAAGGGACAGTCGGCGAAGGTCCGGGAGATCGGCGCCGGCATCGCCAACGAGCACCAGAAGCTCGACGAGCTCGTGGTCGAGGCGGCCAACAAGTTGGGCGCGACAATCCCCAGCGAGCCGACCGCCGAGCAGAAGGGCTGGCTGGCCGAGATGCAGAAGGCGTCCGGCGCTCGGTTCGACCAGATCTTCGTCACCCGGCTCCGGGTCGCCCACGGCAAGATCTTCCCGGTGATCGGCGCGGTCCGCGCCAGCACCCGGGACGCCACCGTCCGCAAGCTCTGCGACGACTCCAACGGCTTCGTGATGCACCACATGCAGATGCTGGAGAGCACTGGCCTGGTCCGCTGGCCGGAGCTGCCGCCGGCCGCGCTGCCCGCCCCGGGTGAGGACGGGCTCCTGGCCGCCGCCTCCGCCAACTCCGGCCCGCAGGTCGGAGTCAGCAGCACCGTCGTCTGGTTGGTCTTCCTCGCCGCGCTGGGCACCGGCGGAATCGCCACCTACCGGATGTTGCGCCGCAGCTGACCGATCAAACAGCGGCCTGGATGGTGGCTCGCGTTACCGGTCCACCTGGGTGAAGTCCCAGGAGTGCGGGGCGCGGGCCACCAGCAGGGCTGGCGGGTCCGGCAGCGGGCGAGGGCTGCTGCGCCACTTGGAGATCACCACCACGCGGTGGTCGGTGGAGGAGAAGACCTCGCTGGAGACGTGGAGCGGGTCGTGCTCCAACTCGGGCAGGGCGGTGTCGCACACCCAGGTGATCAGGTCGGCGACTCCGTACGCCTCGGCGCGCGCCTCCCACATCCGCACGATCATGTCCGCCGCTCCCGTCACACGCTGACCGTGGTCAACGGCAGTGCCGAATCGGCCGGAAGGTCCAGTCGGCTCGGAGCGACCCCGGCGGCGACCAGGTGCGAACCGAGCGCGGCCACCATGGCGCCGTTGTCGGTGCACAGCTTCGGCCGGGGTACCCGGACCCGGATGCCGTACTTCTCGGCTCGCTGCTCGGCCATCGCCCGCAGCCGCGAGTTCGCCGCCACTCCCCCGCCGATGACCAGGGTCTCGATGCCCTGCGCCCGGCAGGCGGCGAGCGCCTTGTTGGTCAGGACGTCACAGACCGCCTCCTGGAAGGACGCGGCCACGTCGGCCACCGGAACCGGCTCACCGGCACGCTGACGGGCCTCGACCCACCGGGCCACCGCCGTCTTCAGGCCCGAGAACGAGAAGTCGTACCGGTGGGCTGCGAGATCCTTCGCGGCGGTCAGACCGCGGGGGAAGGCGATCGAGGCGGCGTCGCCGGCCCGGGCCTCCCGGTCGATGGGCGGACCACCCGGGAACGGCAACCCGAGCAGCCGGGCGACCTTGTCGAACGCTTCCCCGGCCGCGTCGTCGATGGTGGCGCCCAGCGGGGTGACGCCCCGGGCCAGGTCGTCCACGAGTAGGAGGGACGAGTGGCCACCGGACACCAGGAGTGCAATGGCGGGTTCGGGCAGTGGGCCGTGCTCGAGAGTGTCCACCGCGACGTGGGCGGCGAGGTGGTTGACGCCGTAGATGGGTTTCTCGGCGGCGACCGCGTACCCCTTGGCGGCAGCGACGCCGACCAGCAACGCACCGGCCAGCCCCGGCCCGGAGGTGACCGCGATCGCGTCGATGTCGGCCAGCGTGACACCGGCCTCGGTCAGCGCCCGGTCCATGGTCGGCACGATGGCCTCCAGGTGTGCCCGGCTGGCCACCTCCGGCACCACACCCCCGAACCGGGCGTGTTCCTCGACGCTGGAGGCGAGCGCGTCGGCCAGCAGGGTGTGGCCCCGCACGATGCCGACACCGGTCTCGTCGCAGGAGGTCTCGATACCCAGGATCAGTGGTTCGTCAGCCATGGTCGTGTGGTCCGTCCCCGGTCGGCTCGGCGTCGCGCCGCATGACCAGCGCGTCGGTGTTGCTCGGTTGGTAGTAGCCGCGCCGCACCCCGATCGGCTCGAAACCGTACGTCGCGTAGAGCCGCTGAGCTGCGGCGTTGTCCACGGCGACCTCCAGCAGGGTGCTGCGGGCGTCGCGCCGGACAGCCTCGGCGAGCAACTCCTCCAGCAGGGCACGGCCTACGCCGCGCCGCTGGGCGTCCCGGCGGACGGCGATGTTCTGTACCCACACCTCGTCCGGCGGAACGCCGGCGAGCCCGGCGTAGCCGAGCACCGACCCGTCCGCGTCGACGGCGACCCGGTAGTGGTGCCCGTTGGCGAGCTCGCTCCAGAACATGGCGGGCGACCACTTCTCAGCGCCGAAGAGGTCCGCCTCGATCGGCAGCACGTCGTCGATGTGCCACCAGCGGAACGGTTCGAGCCGTACCGCGGTCATGGCAGGACCGGTTTGCGGCCGGTCGCCGCCACCGCGTCGGGGCGGCGCAGGTAGAGCGGGGTGAGCCGTTCACTGGACGCCCCCGCCCGGATCCGCTCGGCGGCGAGCAACGCCAGCACTGTCGCGTCCGGGTAGCGCGGCTCGACCCGGACGGGCAGGTCCAGGACCTCGGCGTACCGGTGCGCCCCGTCACCGACCGCGATCGTCGCGCCCAGTTCGCGGGCGCGCGCGGCGGCGACCGCCGGCGCGGACACCTCGGGCCCGACGATCCGCTGGCCGGCGCCGTCGTAGACGGCCCAGTAGAGCTCCTTGCGCCGGGCGTCGCTGGCGGCCAGGACCGGCGCGCCGGACGCTGCTGGGTAACCGATGGCGTCCAGCGAACAGACGCCGTACGTGGGGATGCCGAGCACCTGACCCATCGTCGCGGCGGTGACCAGGCCGACCCGTAGCCCGGTGAACGGCCCCGGGCCGAGCCCGGCGACGATGGCGTCCAGGTCACGCGGGCGCGCGTCAGCGTCGGCGAGGACCGCATCCACCTGGGGCGCGAGCAGCTCACCGTGCGCGCGGGCGTCGACCGTGCACCGGTGCGCCCGCGACGCCACGCCGTCTGCCGAGACCTCCACCAGCGCCGCGGTGACTGCGGGGGTCGAGCTGTCCACCACGAGTACGAGCACGGTAAGCCAGCCTAGCCGCCCCGCCCAGCACACCGGTCACGCCCCGCCCCGCCACCCGCCTTCGCCCCTCGCCCCGACCTCGCCTTGACCTCGCCTTGACCTCGCCTTGACCTCGCCCGCTCTCGCCCGGACCTTGCACCGACCGTGCGCCGCCCCACCCAGCCTCACCTCGGCTCGGCTCGCGCCGCCTCGCCCTGACCTCGCCCCGCCGCAGACTGCCCCGCCGCCGTTGGCCGCCAGGCCCAACGCCTAGCCAGGGACGAGCGCTGGAACCACATCCGCTAATCAGCCTGATGTCTGTGAGTCATCGTGATGACTCACAGACATCACGCTCATCGGAGTGAGGCCCTCCAGGTCATGCGCTCGGCGATTCTGGGGCTCGCGGAACGCGTCGCAAGTCGCCGACCTGCCGCAGCGGGATCGCGGGCATCTCGCCCGTGGTCCACCATGCCGGGATGTCATCGACTCGCCTTGTCACCTTGCTCGGTGCTGCCGCGCGGCGTCAACGACAGCTGCGCGACCTGAGCCAGCGTCAGTTGGCCGCGTTGGCCGAAGTCGACCAGGCGGCGGTGGTCCGGTTCGAACGTGGTGAGCGAGCGCCTACCATCCCGGTGCTGGAGCGGCTGTTTGCCGCGATGGACGTGCAGTTGGTCGTCGGAGTCGAGCCGTTGGACGCGCACCTCGACGCCCAGATCGACGGTTTGGCCGCCCGGCCGATCGCCGAGCGGATCGACGGGTTGGGGCTGGATCGGCTGCTGGACCGGCTCACCGACTTCCCGCAGGTGATCACCGGTTGCACCGCGGCGTTGTTGCAGGGCGCGCCGGTGCCGGTCGACGCGCTGGACATCGCCCTGCGCTGGCAGGACTCCAAACCGTTCACCCGCTGGCTGGAGACGAACTACGGCCAGCGGTGGAACGCCCGCTGGGGTGAGTTCGGCGGGGTGTGGTTGGAGCCGGAGGAGCCGGGCGAACACCGGTGGTCGACCCGGTACGGGGAGATCAGGGCCACGATGTGCGACGAACTGCCCGAGACCATCGAGGTCCGGCACGGCGGGCGGACCTACCAGGTGGTGCCGCTCGTCGAGCTGGAGCTGAGCGAGCCGCGCGCCGCCGAACTGTTACGCCGGTACCGGAACCGGCAGTTGGCCAGCGACAGCTGAGCCGACTGCCGGCCCGAGTGCCGGCTCAGCCGGCGGTGCGCTCCCAATCGATGGTGGGCAGGCCGGCGTCGGCGAGTGCCTTGTTGGCGGCGCTGAACGGGCGGCTACCGAGGAAGCCGCGCGGGTTCATCGGGCTGGGGTGACCGGCCTCCAGCACCACATGCTGCGGATTGGTGACCAGCGCGGCCTTCTTACGGGCGTAGCCACCCCAGAGCAGGAAGACCACCCGCTCCGGTGCCGCGTCCAGTGCCCGGATGGTCGCGTCGGTGAATTCTTCCCAGCCGGCGTTGGCGTGCGAGCCCGGGGTGGCCTGCCGGACGGTCAGCACCGCGTTGAGCAGCAGCACCCCCTGGGCGGCCCACCCGTCGAGGTTGCCGCCGCGCGGCTTGGGGACGCCCACGTCCTCGCCCAACTCCTTGAAGACGTTGCGCAACGACGGCGGCACCGTCACACCGTCGCGGACGCTGAAGCTCAACCCGTGTGCCTGCCCGGCCCGGTGGTAGGGATCCTGCCCGAGGATGAGCACCCGGGTGCCCTGCGGCGGGCAGAGCCGGTATGCCGAGAACAGATCCTCCAGCGGCGGGAAAACCGTCTGCGTCGCGTATTCCCGGGCGACGAAGTCGCCCAGCGCGGCGGTGCGCGCCGGGTCGAGGTGCGGGGTGAGCACGGTGCGCCACTGCTCCGGCAGCAGGGCCAGCAGATCCAGGGCGGGAGCGTCGTCGGGCATCGGGAACCTCTCACAGCGCGGGTCGGTCCCCCGCACTCTAGGCACCGGGTACGACAGCCACCGACCTAGCCCAGGTCGGTGAGCCGCCGGGCCCAGTCACCGCCGATCGGGTCCAGCTCGACGATGCGGGTGTCGTCGTCGCGGCGGTCGATGCGAACCCGCAGGTGCGCGTCCACCAACTGCTCCACCAGGCCCTCGCCCCACTCCACCACGGTCACCGAGTCGTCCACCGACGCGTCGAGGTCCAGGTCGTCGATCTCGGCGCGCGGATCGGTGGCGTCACCCAACCGGTACGCGTCGGCGTGCACCAGCGCCACCCGGCCGCCCCGGGCCGGATCGGGGCGGTGCACCCGGGCGATGACGAAGGTCGGCGAGGTGATGTCCCCGAGGACACCGAGCCCGGCGCCGATGCCCTGGGTGAGCGCGGTCTTGCCGGCGCCCAGCGGGCCGGTCAACAGCACCAGGTCGCCGGCGCGCAGCAGCCCGGCCAGCCGCCGGCCGAAGTCCCGAGTGTCCTCGACGGTCGGCAGCTTGACGACGTGACTCACCGTTCCTCCACGCTCTGCAATGACTCCAGGAACCGCGCCAGGGCGGCGTTGACCTCGTCCGCGTGCTCCAACATCAACACGTGACCGCTGTCCTTGATCTTCACGAACTCGGCGTGCGGCAACCGGCGGACGATCTCCTCGGAGTGGGTCACCGGCGTGATCATGTCCTTGTCGCCGACCACCACCAGCACCGGAGTCGCCGCCAGCGCCGCCAGCGCTGGGAAGCGCGAATGGGTGGCCAGGGTCCGCAGGTAGCGGGTCACCGTGTCGGCCGACGTCCGGGAGTTCATCGTTTCCACGTAGGACACCAGCGACGGGCTGGGCTTGCGGGTGCCGAAGCCGTACTTGCGGGTCAGTAACCAGGCCACGTTCGACGTCGACTTGCGGGCCTTGTCGATCACCGGCCCTCCGTACCGGGTGGCGTTGCTGACCATGTAGAGCACCGGGCCACCGACCCGGCCGAGCAGCGCGGGCGCGACCAGCTTGGTCTCCGCGATGAGCCCGCCCGACGTGGCCATCAGAACGGTGCCCACCACCCGGTCACCGAACAGCTCTCCGAACAGCTCGGCGAACGCCATGATGGTCATGCCGCCCATCGAGTGGCCGACCAGCACCAGCGGCCCGTCCGGGGCGGTTCGGTCGATCACCTGGCGCAGCGTGCGGCCGAGCACGGCGAGGTCGTACTCCCCGGTCTCCAGCCGGCCGGACCGGCCGTGACCGGGCTGGTCGTACGCCACGATCCGGTAGTCACCGCGGGCGGCGAGCATCTGGCGCTGGAAGTGGAACGTCCCCATGTCCAGGCAGAAGCCGTGCACCAGCACCACAGTCGGTCGACCCGGCACCGGCCGGGTCGGCTCGACCACTTCAACGTGGATGTCGGTGCCGTCCGGCAGCTCCAGGCGGAATGCCTCGTCGTACCGCTGCTGGTCGAACGTCTCGTGCGCGTAGCGGTCGGCCGGGTCGGCCTTGAGCCGGCGGACCAGGGTCCGCTCGGTCGCGACGCCGGCCGCCAGACCTGCCGCGGCCACCCCCACCGCCGCGCCGACGATCCCGGCGACCCGGCCAGCGGCCGTGCGAGGACGCGGAATGCGATAACTCATGGTTTCTCGCCGTCGTAGACCCGAGGCACCCGCGTGCCGCCGAACCGGGTGACGATCTCGTAGTTGATCGTGCCGACCGCCTCGGCCCAGTCGTCCGCTGTCGGTTCGCCGTCGACGCCGCTGCCGAAGAGCGTCGCCACGTCGCCGTCGGCCACCGGATCGTCGCCGCAGTCGAGCACGAACTGGTCCATGCAGACCCGCCCCGAGATCGTCCGGCGTACGCCGCCGAGCTGCACCGGGCCGGTGTTGGACGCGTGCCGGGGAACCCCGTCGGCGTACCCGAGCGGCACCACGGCCAGGTTCGCGTCGGCTTCCGTGGTGTAGGCGTGCCCGTAGGAGATACCGGTGCCGGCGGGCACCCGCTTGGTGAGCATCACCCGGGCGCGGGCCGTCATCGCCGGCCGCAACCCGTACGTCTCGCCGGCCACCGGGGACAGCCCGTAGATGGCCAGGCCGGGGCGGACCAGGTCGAAGTGGGTGTCCGGGCGGGTGAGGGTGGCGGCCGAGTTGGCGAGGTGCCGCCAGCGCGGTCGCAGGCCGGCCCGCTCGACCATGGCCAGCCCTTCGTGGAAGACGGCCAGTTGGCGGTCGGTGGTGGGGTGGCCGGGCGAGTCCGCGTACACGAAGTGGCTCCACACGCCGACCACCTCGACCAGGCCGTCGGCCTGCGCCTTCGCGGCGGCGTCCAGCAGCGCGGGCCAGTCGGCGACTGTCGCACCGCCTCGGGACAGCCCCGTATCGATCTTGAGATGCAGGCGGGCGGGACGCCCGGCGAGGCGACTCGCCTCGATCATCTCGTCCAGTTGCGCCAGGCTGGCCGCGCCCAGGTCGACCCCGGCGGTGACCCCCTCGTGCAGCGGCAACCCGGGGGCGAGCAGCCAGGCCAGCACCGGCACGGTCACCCCGGCCCGCCGCAGGGTGAGCGCCTCGTCGAGGGTGCAGACACCGAGCCAGTCGGCGCCGGCGTCGAGCGCCGCGCGGGCGGCCGGAAGCATCCCGTGGCCGTACCCGTCGGCCTTCACCACTGCCATCAACTCGGCGGTGGTGCCGGAGCGGAGCCTGCTCACGTTCTCGCGGATGGCGTCAAGATCGACGCGTACCTCGGCCTGCCACATGCACCCAGCCTACTTTCCGCCGTGATCACCGCGGGCGGCGACGCACGTCGCGACGCGGCGATCCGGTCACCGCACCCGGAACCGCCCCGTTCAGCCCAGCCGGGCCAGCACCGGACGCAGCGCGGTCGCCACGTCGGGCGCGGTCACCGGCCCACTCCGGGCCGCCTCCCGCCCGGCGAGCCCGTGCAGGTACGCGGCGGAGGCGGCGGCCCGATCGGCGGGTACCCCGGCCGCCAGCAGCGAGCCGAGCAGCCCGGCCAACACGTCGCCGGTGCCGCCGGTGGCCAGCGCCGGGGTGCCGGTCGGGTTGACGTACGCCCGACCGTCCGGCGTGCCGATCACCGTGCGATCGCCCTTGAGCAGCACCACCGCGTTCATCCAGGCGGCCAGCCGCAGCGCGGCGCCGACCCGGTCGGCGCCCGGCTCCTCCCCGCAGAGACGGGTGAACTCCCGGTCGTGCGGGGTGACCACGATGGGCGCGTCCCGACCCCGCAGCCGGTCGGCGAGCGAGCCGTCCACCAGCAGGGTCAGGGCGTCGGCGTCGAGCACCACCGGCACCGGGGCGGCCAGTACGGCGCGCAGCTCGGCCGCCGCGTCGGCGCCGGTGCCCAGCCCGGAGCCGCAGACCCAGGCCTGCACCCGGCCCGCGTCGGCGACCCGCCCGCTGGCGATCACCGACGGGTGCTGGTGCAGCACCTCGGCGCGGGCGCTGCCGGCGTAGCGGACCAGGCCGGTCGGCCCGGCCAGGGCGCCGCCCACGGAGAGCACCGCCGCACCGGGGTAGGTCGCCGAGCCGGTCGCCACCCCCACCACGCCCCGGGTGTACTTCTCCGACGCCGGGCCCAGCTGGGGCCACCAGTCGACCAGGTCGGACCACTCGGTGACCCGCAGCGCCGGGGTGCCGCGCAGCCACGGCCGCAGCCCGATGTCGACCAGCTCGACGTGCCCGGCCATCGCGGCGGCCGGCCCGACCAACAGGGCGGGCTTCAGCGCGCCGAAGGCCACCGTCACGTCGGCGCGGACAGCGGTGGGCCGGCCGGACGCGGACAGCGGCACGTGGCCGGTGTCGACCGCGACCCCGCTGGGCACGTCCACCGCCAGCACGGTGGCCCGTTCCCCGTCGCGTCCGCGCAGCTCGCCGAGGCGCTGGACCACGTCGTCCGCGTTGGCCCGCAGCCCGCCGGTGCCACCGATGCCGACGATGCCGTCGAGGACCAGGTCGACCGGGCCGGCCGGTTCCGGCACGACCCGGCCGCCAGCGGCTCGCAGCGCGGCCAGGCCGGCGGCGTGCGCCCGCCCGGGGGTGAGCAGCAGGGCGGACACCTGGACACCTCGGCGGGCCAACCGCTCCCCCGCGTACAGCGCGTCGCCGCCGTTGTCGCCGGAGCCGACCAGCAGCAGCACCCGGCCTCCGTAGACGCCGCCCCGCTCGGCGAGCAGGAGCGCGGCGCGGCGGGCCAGGCCGGCGGCGGCCCGCTGCATCAGCGTCCCCTCCGGCAGCGTGCCCATCAACCCCGCCTCGGCCGCCCGTACGTCGGCCACCCGCCACACCGCTCTCATGCCACCGTGTCCCATTCCGTTCGCGGGCGGACCTGACCGGCCCTCCCGGCCGACGTCATCGTTCCGCGACCACCATCGCCGAGGCGATCCCGCCGTCGTGCGACAACGAGAGATGCCAGTGGTTGACCCCGCGTGCGTCGGCCACCGCCGCGACCGTGCCGGAGACGGCCAGCCAGGGGCGGCCATCCGGGTCGGGCACGATCTCGCAGTCGTGCCAGCTGAGGCCCGCCGGGGCGCCGAGCGCCTTGGCCACCGCCTCCTTGGCGGCGAACCGGGCGGCGAGCGACTCGGGCGAGCGCGGGCTGCCGGAGCGGGTGTGCCGCTCGGCCTCGGTGAAGAGCCGGTCGGCGAGCAGCGGCGTCCGTGCCAGGGCCCGGGCGAACCGGTCGACCAGGACGACGTCGATGCCGACAGCGACGATCACCACACCACCCTACCGGCGGTCGAGGCCGCAGATTAGCCGTCGGGCTCGCGCTGGGCAACGCCTGTGGACACCCCGGGGTACGCCTCGACGTCGGCTGTCCACAGGGCACCGCGCGACCTCCGGTACGTGCCTAGCGTCAGCGCGTCGATGCCGATCGTCCATGGGGGTGTGGTCATGACCGACGAGCCGTTCGCCGTCCAGCCGGAGGAGTTGCGGGCGGTCGCCGTCCTGCTCGACGACGAGGCGCGCCGGTTGGCGTTGGGCCTCGCGGGGTTGCCCGGGCTGGTGGTGGCGGCCCCCGAGTGGCGAACGGGCGCGGCGCTGGCCGGGTTGGAGGCGGCGGGGCACGCCTGGTTCTGCCGGCTGGGTGCACGGGTCGCGGCGACCTCCGGCGGGGTCCGGGCGTCGGCCGAGGCGTACGAGACGGTGGACGACCGGGCCGCCGGCCGGTTCGCCTCCCTACCCCGGTGAGCAGCGTCGGTTATCGACAGCTGTGGGCTGTCGATCCCGGTGGGTGGCGGGTCGCTGGGGCGGCGTGGGCGGGGTTGGCCGGTCCACTCGATCGGAGCCTCGGCGAGCTTCGCACGGCGACCGGGCGGTTGCGGGGCGGTTGGTCGGGTGCGGCAGCCACGGCGGCGGACACTCGCCTCAGCGGTCTGCGTGACGAGCTGGCCTCGATCGCACCGGCGCTGATCGAGGTCGACCAGGTGCTGGCCGAATTGGCCGGTGGGCTGGCGGTGGCGAAGGCGCGGCTCTCCCAGGCGGTCGCCCAGGCCGATGCGGCCGGCCTGCTGGTGGACCGCTCGGGTGGGGTGCGGGTCGATCCCGCCCGGTTTCGGCCCACCGAGCGGGCCGGGGTCGCCGCGGCTGGGGTGGCCGCGGCCCTGCGGGCCGCGCTCGACGGGGCAGCAGCCGCGGACCGGGCCGCCGCCGACCGGTTGGATGACCTGGCCAGAGCCGCCGGCACCGGTTGGGCGTCCCCGCCCCCGCCCGGTCGACCGGCCCTCGACGCCGCGCCCGCGCTGGTCAGCGCCTGGTGGTCCGGGTTGACCCCGGCGCAGCGACGGTGGCTGATCGCGCGTGAGCCGGCCCTGGTCGGCCGGTTGGACGGGCTGCCGGTGGCCGCCCGCGACCAGGCCAACCGGTTACGGCTCGACGTCTGGCGTGGGGAGCTGCTGGCCGAGCGGCGACGGCTGCTGTCCCGGGTGCCGCCGGGGCCGCTCGCAGCGATCCGGCTGCGTGGGGTGGTCGGACGGTTGGCCGGCCTGGACGCGCTGGTCGAGCGGTTGACGGCCGGCGACGCGCCGCGGGCGTACCTGCTCGGGTTGGATCCGGCCGGGGAGGGCCGGGCGGTGGTGGCGCTCGGCGACCCGGATCATGCCGACCGGGTGTTGACCTACGTGCCGGGGATGACCGCCGGCCTGGACGACGCCCCCGGCGAGCTGGGCAGGGCGGCCCGGGTGCTGGAGCGGTGCGCCGCGCTCGCCCCGGGTGAGCGCAGCGCGGCGGTGCTCTGGTTGGACTACGACGCTCCGGATTTCCTGACCGAGGCCGCCTCAGCGGGTCAGGCCCGGGACGCCGGTCCGGCGTTGCACCGCTTCCAGGAGGGGCTGCGGGCCAGCCACGAGGGGCCGCCGGCACGGCAGACCGTGCTCGGGCACAGCTACGGGTCGCTGGTGGTGGGGGTGGCGGCCCGGGAGCACGGGCTCGCTGCGGACGCGCTGGTCTTCGTCGGCTCCCCCGGTGTCGGCGCGTCGCACGCCGCCGAGCTGGGCATGCCAGCCGGGGAGGTCTGGGCGAGCAGCGCCCCCGACGACGTGATCCGGGCGGCCCGGCCACCGGAGGAGCTGGGCCGACGGGCCCTGTTCGGCGCGGTACCGCTCGCCGCCGTTCTGGGTTGGCCGGGCCGGACGGGGCACGAGCTGTGGTTCGGTCACGACCCGGCCGATCCCGGCTTCGGCGGGCGGGTGTTCTCCAGCGGCCGCGGCGGGCACACCGGCTACTGGGAGGCGGGAAACCCGGCGCTGGACGGGATGGCCCGTGTCGTGCTGGGCCGGTGATGACGGAACCCCGGCCGCCGCGAGGTGCGGCGACCGGGGTTCCGGACATGGGCGGTGGCTACTCGACGGTGACCGACTTGGCGAGGTTGCGGGGCTGGTCCACGTCGTGCCCCCGGGCGGCGGCGATCTCGGCGGCGAGCACCTGCAACGGCACCGTGGTGACGAGCGGGGCCAGCAGGGTGGGCGTACGCGGCACGTAGATCAGGTGGTCGGCGTACCGGACGACCGCCTCGTCGCCCTCCTCCGCGATCACGATGGTCCGCGCGCCGCGCGCCCGGACCTCCTGGATGTTGGAGACGACCTTGTCGTGCAGCATGCCCCGGCCGACAGGCGAGGGCACCACGCAGATCACCGGGGTGCCCTTGTCGATCAGGGCGATCGGGCCGTGCTTCAGCTCACCGGCGGCGAAGCCCTCGGCGTGCATGTACGCCAACTCCTTGAGCTTCAGCGCGCCCTCCAGGGCCACCGGGTAGCCGACGTGCCGGCCGATGAACAGCACTGTCGGCTCGGACTTCAGGTCCCGCGCCAGCTCGCGGACGGGCTCGATCCGGTCGAGCAGCTCACGCAGCTTGCCGGGAATCTCCTGCAACTGCGCGACCACAGCGCCCACCTCGTCGGCGAACTTGATCCCGCGCACCTGGGCCAGGTGCAGGCCGATCAGGTAGCAGGCGACGACCTGGGTGAGGAACGCCTTGGTGGAGGCGACGGCGATCTCCGGCCCACCGTGGGTGTAGAGCACGGCGTCCGACTCGCGGGGGATGGTCGAGCCGTTGGTGTTGCAGATCGCCAGCACCCGGGCCTTCTGCTCCTTGGCGTGGCGCAGCGCCATCAAGGTGTCCATCGTCTCGCCGGACTGCGAGATGACCACGATCAGCGTGGACCGGTCGAGCACCGGGTCGCGGTAGCGGAACTCGCTGGCCAGCTCCACCTCGCACGGGATCCGGGTCCAGTGCTCGATGGCGTACTTGGCGACCATGCCGGCGTGGTACGCCGTGCCGCAGGCCACGATGAAGATCTTGTCGACGTCGCGCAGATCCTGGTCGCTGAGGCGGACCTCGTCGAGGGCGATCTCACCGCTCTCGGTGAGCCGGCCCAGCAGCGTGTCGGCGATGGCCTGCGGCTGCTCCTCGATCTCCTTGAGCATGAACCAGTCGTAGCCGCCCTTCTCCGCGGCCGAGGAGTCCCAGTCGATGTGGAAGTCCTTGCCGGCGGCGGGCTGGCCCTCGAAGTCGGTGATCTCGATGCTGTCACCGGTGATCAGCACGATCTGGTCCTGGCCCAGCTCGACCGCTTCCCGGGTGTGCTCGATGAACGCGGCCACGTCGCTGGCCAGGTAGTTCTCCCCGTCGCCCCGGCCGACCACCAGCGGCGAGTTGCGCCGGGCGCCGACGACCGCACCGGGCACGGCGGCGTCCACCGCGAGCAGGGTGAACGCGCCCTCCAGCCGCTGGCAGACCACGCGCATGCCGGCGGCGAGCAGTTGCGGGCTGTCCGGCTGTCCGGCGGCGCGCAGATCGGCCAGCGCGGCGGCGAGCAGGTGTGCGGCGCACTCGGTGTCGGTGTCGCTGGTGAACTGGACGCCGTCGGCCTCCAGCTCGGCGCGGAGCTTGGCGAAGTTCTCGATGATGCCGTTGTGGATCACCGCGACCCGCCCGTCCGGGGCGACGTGTGGGTGGGCGTTGCGGTCGGTCGGGCCGCCGTGGGTGGCCCACCGGGTGTGCCCGATGCCGGTGGTGCCGTCACCGATGCCGATCGGGCTGGCCGCGCAGGAGGTCGGGTCGTCGGCGGCCCGCTCGGACAGCACTTTCTCCAGGTTGGCCAGCTTGCCGGCCTTTTTCTCGGTCAGCAGCTGGTCGGCGCAGACGATCGCGACGCCTGCCGAGTCGTAGCCACGGTATTCCAGCCGCCGCAGCCCGTCGAGGACGATGCCGAGTGCGGGGCGCGCGCCCGCGTATCCCACGATTCCACACATGGCCCGCAGCCTAACCCAGTTTCACTCATGCTGGTTGCTCGAAAGTCGGGTTATCAATCACGGAATCTGAGCGATCAGGGCCTGCGCGGCCACAACGGGACGAGCGTCACAGGCGCTCACGCCCCGCTCTGGAGGGCGGGGTTGCGACGCGCCTTCGGGTGCGACAGTCTCTCGGCGGGTTTGGCGCTCCCGTCCACGGCCCGTTCGTCCCATACCCACTCCTGTCCGGAGCAGCCATGTCCGACGCGCCGTCGCCCGACCCGACCCCCTCATCCGCTCCGGACCCGGCCTCCCCCACGCCCTCGCCGGATCCGACGGCTCCGCCGTCCTCGGCTCCCTTTCCGGCCCCCGACCCGCTGGCTCCGGGCCAGCCGTGGGCGCCGCAGGCCCCCTGGTCACCGCCCCCGCCGGCCGCGCCATGGGCGCCGTCTCCGCCCGCCACCCAGTGGACGCCACAACCGTCCCCGACGCCGTGGACGCCCGACCCACAGACGCCCCCGTGGTCGCCCGACGCCTCAGGCCCGCCGCCGGCCGGATCGCCACCGCCAGCGGGGTGGCCGATGCCCTACCAGCAGTCGCCGGCCGCTGGCTGGCCACCGCCCGGCTATCCGCCGCCCGGCACCGGCTATCCGCCACCCGGCTATCCGCCGCCGTACGCCTACCCCGGGTATCCGCAGGTCCCCGGCAAGCCGGCCACGAGCAGCGGGCGGATCGTCGGGATCGTCGCCGCGGCCGTCGTGGCACTCGTCCTACTCGTGTGTGGCTGCCTCTGCGTGGGTGGCCTGTGGCTCGACCCGACCAACTCCGACCCGATCGCCGAGGAGCCATGGGTCGTCCCCGACGACGACGGCTGGACGGAACCCACCACTGGGCCGATCATCCCGGAGCGACCCACCGCGCCGCAGTTGCCCACCGCGTCTCCCACCCCCAGCAAGAAGCCGATCACCCGACCGACCTCAGGACCGGCACCCGTGACGGTGGTCTACGAGCTCAGCGGGTCGGGTGTCGTCGACCTCGCGTACTTCGACGCCGAGAGTGACCTCATCCACGTCGACGGCCAGAAGCTGCCCTGGCGGACCACCATCCGCACCAACGGCAAGACCAGGGTGCTGGTGGAGGCCAGATGGGCCGACGACGAAGGTGAGAGACCACTCGACTGCACGGTCACGGTCACCGGCGCCGGCAAGCCGGTCGTCAACAAGACCCGGGGGTACTGGTCGACCAGTTGCGGGCCCGAGTGAGGCTGGGGTCCGAGCCGGGTATGGCCGTAGGCTGGCGCAGGTGACGACGAGCACCGATGTCGACCCGCTGGTGGCCCGGATGCGGCCGTTCGGCACGACGATCTTCGCCGAGATGTCCGCCCTCGCCGTGCGCACCGGCGCGGTCAACCTCGGCCAGGGCTTTCCCGACACCGACGGCCCGCCGGAGATGCTGGCCGCCGCCGCCGAGGCGCTGTGCAACGGGCAGAACCAGTACCCGCCCGGCCCGGGGATCCCCGCCCTGCGCGCGGCCGTCGCGGCGCATCAGCGGCGGTTCTACGACCTGGCGTACGACCCGGACAGCGAGATCGTGATCACGGCGGGCGCGACCGAGGCGGTCGCGGCGAGCATCCTCGCGCTCTGCGAACCGGGCGACGAGGTGGTCTGCTTCGAGCCGTACTACGACTCGTACGCCGCCTCGATCGCGCTGGCCGGCGCGGTCCGCCGGCCAGTGACGCTGCGCCCCACGGCCGACGGCCGGTACGCCCTCGACCCGGCGGCGCTGCGTGCGGCGTTCGGCCCGCGCACCCGGCTGGTGCTGCTGAACTCGCCGCACAATCCGACCGGCAAGGTCTTCACCCCGGCCGAGTTGGCGCAGGTCGCCGAGTTGTGCCAGGAGTTCGGCGCGTACGCGGTCACCGACGAGGTGTACGAGCACCTGGTCTTCACCGACGCGGCGAACCCGCACGTGCCGCTGGCCAGCCTGCCGGGGATGCGGGAGCGGACGCTGCGCATCTCGTCGGCCGGCAAGACGTTCTCCTGCACGGGGTGGAAGGTCGGCTGGGCGAGCGGCCCGGCGGCGCTGGTCTCGGCGGTGCTCCGGGTGAAGCAGTTCCTCACCTATGTCAACGCGGCGCCGCTGCAACCGGCGGTGGCGGTGGCGCTGGCCCTGCCGGACGACTACTACACCGGCTTCCGGGACGGTCTCCAGCAGCGGCGTGACCAGCTCGTCGGTGGTCTCACCGACGCCGGGTTCGAGGTGCTCGGCTCCGAGGGGACGTACTTCGTCACCGCCGACATCACCGCCCTCGGCGGCCGGGACGGGGTGGAGTTCTGCCGCTCGTTGCCGGAGCGCTGCGGTGTGGTGGCGGTGCCCACCCAGGTCTTCTACGACGACGTCGACGCGGGCCGGCGGCTGGTCCGGTTCGCCTTCTGCAAGCGCCCGGAGGTGCTGACCGAGGCGGTCACCCGGCTGCGCGCTCTGGGCCCGAGCCGCTGACCTGCCCGGAGCCGGTCGATCCCGGGTCGGTCGCCGACTGATCCGCGGTGGACGTCGCGAGTCGGGTGAGCAGTTGACCCTCGTCACCGAGCAGCACCGACTCGGCGTCGTCCACGAACGACAGGTCCGCTGTCACGTGCCGGCTGGCCGCGGTGAGCAGCAACCCGACCACCGGGTCCTCGGCGGCCCGCCGCAGGCCGTCCAGATTGCGCAGCTCGCGCAGCAGGTGCCCGCGCTGGTTGCCCAGCACCGAGCGAACCGTGGCCGCAGAGCCTGACCGGGCGGCGGCGGTGACCTTGAGGAAGAAGTCGTCCCGGAATCCGCCGCTGCGCGGGCTCGGCTCCGTCAGCCACCGCGCCAACTCCGCTCGGCCGGCCGGGGTGATCTCGTAGACCACCCGATCCGGCTTGATCGGCTGCGGCTGCCGTTCGGCGACGACCAGTTCGTCCCGGGAGAGCCGGTCGAGTATCTGATAGAGGTGGCCGATGTTCAGCGGCCCCCACTGCGGGCCGACGGCGGCTTCGAACGCGCCCTTGAGCTGGTAGCCGTGGCTCGGGCCACCAGCGAGCAGGGCGAGGACAGCGTGCTGGATCGCCATGTCACCTCCGGTACGGGCCTTGCATTGTCACAATGTATCGCGCAGAGTGGGAGTCAGCACACGGGGAGGCGCGATGCTCGGCTTCATCTGGAGACAGCTGCGCGGCCGTGCGGGGCGGTCGGTGGCGCTGCTGGTCGGCGTGCTGGTGGCTACCACCGGCTTCGTGGTCCTGACCGGCGCCACCACCACCTCTCGTCTGGACGTCACCGGCACGGTCGAGCGCAACACCCAGGTCGCCTACGAAATTCTCGTCCGTCCCCAGGGAACCCGCACGCCGCTCGAAGCCGAGCGCGGGCTGATCCGCCCCAACTATCTCTCCGGACTCTTCGGCGGCATCACCTCCCAGCAGTACGAGCAGGTGACCACAGTCCCCGGCGTCGAGGTGGCGGCTCCGATCGCGATGCTCGGCTATTCCACCACCCTGCTACCGACGCCGCTCGACCTCACCGGCGCCGTCGACCGCTCGCTGGACCAGCAGCTCATCCGGGTCGACCCGACCTTCCACGCCGAACGTGGTCTCTCCAGCGCGCCGGGCAAACCCCGGTACGTGTACGTGACCACGAAGCCGTTGATCTACCCCCGGATCGACTGGGAAACCTCCAGTGACGCCGCGCCGTACTCCGATGGGCGGTCCTACCCCTGGTCGGACACCTGTGGGCCGGTCCCCCGCGAGGTACAGCCGGACGGGCGCAGCCTTCCCATCTGCGATCCGGGATACGCGCTGCTGGGCAACCCGGGCACCTACTCCGAGCGCGAGGACTGGTCCCTGCACGCCGTCCAACTGCTGCCCGACGGCCGGTTCCAAGCCGACGCCTACGTCCTCGCGACGGACCGGGACGGCTCCGCCACACCCACCGACCGGCTGGTGATGGCGTACGACCTGACAGTGCCGTTCCTCCTGGCCGCTGTGGACCCGGCGGCCGAGGAACAGCTCGTCGGGCTCGACGACGCCGTGGTCACCGGTCGAGCCATCCGCACGGACGACAAGGTCGCCGTGAACCGCCGGGGCTCGGCGGACAACCACGAGGTCCCGGTCCTCGTCACCAGCCGACCCTTCATCGACGAATCGCTGGCGGCCAGGTTCACCCGGCTCGCGATCAGCCCCGCCGGGGTGGAGGCGATCGACCTGGAGAAGACGTTGAGCCGCCCCGGGGGGACTCCCGCCGGATCCGGTCGGTACGACCTCACCGCCGGGCACCAGGCGATGCTCACCGAGGAACTCTCCATGGCCGGGTGCTGCCACGGCCAACTTCAGCGGGTCGTGCAGTCGGCCGAGGTGCAGTACGACCCGCTACCCGACGGCAGCCTGCGGGCCCGCCAGCAACCGCCCGGCGACCCCGAGGTGTACGGCAAGTTGGAGGTGTTCAACCCGCTGCCCCGACCCTGGCTCGCCGACGACACCGGTTTCCGGTCGATACGGGCGCTGCCGCTACCCGTGGGCGCGCACACCGCCAACCGTTTCTGGCGGGCTGTCGGTGTCTTCGACCCGGGCCGGCTGGCCGGGTTCAGTGACCTCGGCCAACTGCCGCTGGAGACCTACCAGGCGCCGACGGCAGAGGGTGCCGACGACCGCAGCCGGGCAGCGCTGGGCGGTCAACCGCTGGCGCCCAGCGGCAACCCCGCCGGCTATCTCTCCGCGCCGCCGCTGCTGCTCACCAACCTCGGCAGTGTGCCGAAGATCCTGGAGGGTGGCGGCGGGCCACAGGCCAAGGCCCCGATCAGCGCGATCCGGGTACGGGTGGCCGACGTGGGCGGCTACAGCGAGCGGTCGGCCGAGCGGGTCCGACTGGTCGCCGAGCAGATCGCTGCGCGCACCGGTCTGGACGTGGACATCACCCTCGGCTCGTCGGGCGCGCCGCAGACCGTGGAGCTGCCCGCCGGCTCGTTCGGCCGGCCGATGCTGCGGCTCACCGAGAACTGGTCGGCACTCGGCGTGGCCTCGGTCATCACCCAGGCGGTGGACCGTAAGAGCCTGGTGCTCTTCGTGCTGGTGCTGGTGGTCTGCGTGCTCTTCCTCGGCAACGCGGTCAGCGCCGCCGTCCGGGACCGACGCTCCGAACTGGCGGTGCTCTCCTGTCTCGGCTGGCCGGTCCGCCGCATCGCGGCGCTGATCCTGGGCGAGGTCGCCCTGCTCGGGCTCATCGCCGGTCTGCTCTCGCTGACCCTCGCGGTGCCGCTCGGGATGGCGCTCGGCATCGACGTCGACTGGCGGCGGTCGGCCCTGGCCGTACCCGTGGCACTGCTGCTCGCGGTGGCTGCGGGCCTGGTGCCGGCGCTGCGGGCCGCGCGCACCCACCCCGCCGCCGCCCTCCGCCCGATGGTCGCTCCCGCCAGCTGGGTACGCCGGCCGCGCACCCTCTTCGGGTTGGCGCTGGTGAACCTGGCCCGCACCCCCGGGCGCACATTCCTCGGCGCCGGCGCGCTGGCCATCGGGGTGGCCGCGCTGACGCTGGTCACCGCCGCCGCGTGGGCGTTCCGGGGCGCGATCGTCGGCAGCGTGCTCGGCGACGTGGTCTCGCTGAGCGTTCGCGGCGCGGACACCGTTGCCGCTGCGGCCACCGTGCTGCTCGGTGCCGCCGCGGTGGCGGACGTGCTCTACCTGAACATCCGCGACCGGGCCGCCGAGTTGGCCACCCTGCGGGCGATCGGCTGGACCGACGCCGCACTCGGCCGGCTGGTCGGCTACGAGGGGCTGGCGCTGGGGCTCGTCGGTTCGACGGCCGGCGCGGCGGTCGGCCTGGCCAGCGCGGGCTGGCTGATCGGTGCCCTTCCCGGCGCGCTGATCCTGGTGGCCGCACTGGTCGCGCTGGCGGGCACGCTGGTGAGCGCCTTCGCCGCGCTGGTGCCCGCCGCCCTGTTGCCGCGCCTACGACCCGCCCGACTTCTGGCAGAGGAGTAGCAGTCATGAGCGAGCAGATCGGCAGCGCGATCTCGGTCGACCACCTGACCCGACGATTCGGCGCCGGGGCGGACCAGCTGACCGCTGTCGACGACGTGTCCCTGACCGTCGCGGCCGGCTCGGTGGTGGCGTTGACCGGGCCGAGCGGGTCGGGCAAGTCGACGCTGCTGCATCTCATCGGCGCGATTGAGCAGCCCGACGAGGGCACCGTGACCGTCGACGACGTGGTGGTCAGCGACCTGCGTCGGGCCGCGCTGGCCCGCTACCGGCAACGGGTCGGGTTCGTGTTCCAGCGCTACCACCTGCTGCCCGCACTCACCGTGCTGGACAACGTGATCGCGCCGGTCCTCCCCCGCCGGGGCCGGGCCGATCACGCGACCCGAGCCCGCGAGTTGCTCGACGCGGTCGGCCTGGCCGGGCGGGAGCGGGCCCTGCCCGCGCAGCTCTCCGGTGGCCAGCAGCAACGGGTCGCCATCGCCCGCGCCCTGATGGGGGCGCCGGGCCTGCTGCTGGCCGACGAGCCCACCGGCAACCTCGACTCCACCACCGGCGGGCAGATCCTCGACCTGCTGCTCGACCTCCGTGAACGGCACGGCATGACCATCCTGCTCGCCACTCACGAACAGGCCATCGCTGCCCGCTGCGACCGACTGGTCCGACTGACCGACGGACGCGTCACCGAGGACATCGACCTCACCGACGGCGAGGACCCCGCCGACACGTACGAACGGGCGGCCCGACTGCGGTTGTGACGCCGCCCCGAGGTGGTCTCAGGCGACGGGGCTCGCGGTACGGACCAGCTCGGCGATCCGCTCGGCGACCTCACGGGCGGTCGCCTCGGTGGCCGCCTCGACCATCACGCGGACCAGCGGTTCGGTGCCCGACGGGCGCAGCAGCACCCGACCGGTCTCGCCCAGCTCCGCCTCGGCCCGCTCGACCTCGGCGCGGACGGCCGGCGCGGCAGCGCCGACGGTGCGGTCACCCACCGGCACGTTGATCAGCACCTGGGGCAGCTTGGTGACCACCGAGGCCAACTCGGCGAGAGTCTGGCCGGTGGCCGCCATCCGAGCCATCAGGTGCAGGCCGGTGAGCACTCCGTCGCCGGTGGTGGCGTGCGCGGGCATCACGATGTGGCCGCTCTGCTCACCGCCGAGCGCCAGCCCGGAGGCGCGCAGCTCCTCCAGCACGTACCGGTCACCGACCTTGGTCTCGATCAGGCGGATGCCCTGCGCGGACATCGCGAGCCGCAGCCCGAGGTTGCTCATCACGGTGGCCACCAGGGTGTCCTGGGTGAGCGTGCCGGCGTCGCGCATGGCGAGCGCGATGATCGCCATGACCTGGTCGCCGTCCACCTCGTCGCCGTCGGCGGTGACCGCCAGGCAGCGGTCGGCGTCGCCGTCGTGGGCGATGCCCAGGTGGGCGCCGTGCTCGACCACGGCGGCGCGCAGCGCCTCGATGTGGTTGGAGCCACAGTCGTCGTTGATGTTCAGCCCGTCGGGCTCGGCGTGGATGGCGATGACCTCCGCGCCGGCCTCCCGGTAGGCGACGGGGGCGACCTCGGCGGCGGCGCCGTTGGCGCAGTCGACCACGACCTTGATCCCGTCGAGCCGGTGCGGAACGGTGCCCACCAGGTGCTGGACGTAGTGGTCGGCACCGTCGAGCAGGTCGTGCACCCGGCCGACGCCGGCACCGATCGGCCGGTCCCAGGCGGTGGTGGCGTTCGTCTCGACGGCCGCCTCGATCTGCATCTCGATCTCGTCGGGCAACTTGTGCCCGCCGGCGGCGAAGAGCTTGATGCCGTTGTCCGGCATCGGGTTGTGCGACGCGGAGAGCATCACACCCAGGTCGGCCTTGGCCTCCGCGGTGAGGAACGCCACCGCCGGGGTGGGCAGCACGCCGACCCGCACCACGTTGGCACCGGCGCTGGTCAGCCCGGCGACCACGGCGGCCTCCAGCATCTCGCCGCTGGCGCGGGTGTCGCGACCGACGACGGCGAGCGGCGGATGACTGCGGTCCGTCTCGGCGAGTGTGTGCGCGGCGGCCACCGCGAGCGCCAGCGCCAATTCCGGGGTGAGATCCGCGTTTGCCCGCCCGCGTACGCCGTCCGTGCCGAACAACCGACCCATACCCGCCAACCTCCGAAAGAGCACTGCCAGTGAGGAGAAAGCGGAACGGCCGACCCGCCTCCCCCGAGGGGGAGGCGGACCGGCCGTCCGTCAGAAGTACAACGCGCTGGAAAAGATCAGCGCTTCGAGTACTGGGGAGCCTTACGGGCCTTCTTGAGACCGTACTTCTTGCTCTCCTTGACGCGGGCGTCACGGGTGAGGAAGCCGGCCTTCTTCAGGGCCGGGCGGTCGTCCGGCTCGTTGATGATCAGCGCGCGGGCGATGCCCAGCCGGAGCGCACCGGCCTGGCCGGTGGTGCCGCCGCCACGCAGGTTCGCGATGACGTCGAACTGCTCGAGCTTCTCGGCGGTGACCAGCGGGTCCTTGATGAGCTGCTGGTGCACCTTGCTCGGGAAGTAGGCCTCGAGGTCCTGGCCGTTGCAGGTGATCTTGCCGGTGCCCGGGACGATGCGGACCCGGACGATGGCCTCCTTGCGGCGGCCCACGGTCTGGATCGGCCGGTCACCACGAGGCGCGCGGGCAACGGGCGCCGGCGCCTCGGTGGCCTCGGGGGCTTCCGGGGCGACCTCGGTCTCGATGATGTCGGTCATGCTGCTTCCTTCGCCCGCGCTCACTGCGCGATCTGCTTGATCTCGAACGGCACCGGCTGCTGCGCGAGGTGCGGGTGCTCGGCACCGGCGTAGACCTTCAGCTTCTTGATCAGCTGACGGCCGAGCTTGTTGTGCGGGAGCATCCCCTTCACGGCCAGCTCGATGGCCCGCTCGGGACGCTTGGTCAGCAGCTCGTCGTAGCCGATCTGCTTCAGACCACCCGGGTAACCGGAGTGGCGGTAAGCGACCTTGGTCTGGCGCTTGTTGCCGGTCAACGCAACCTTGCCCGCGTTCACGATGACGACAAAGTCGCCCGTGTCGACGTGCGGCGCGAAAGTCGGCTTGTGCTTACCACGCAGCAACGTGGCGGCGTGGGTGGCCAGGCGGCCCAGCACGACATCAGAGGCGTCGATGACGTGCCACTGACGCTCGATCTCACCCGGCTTCGGGCTGTACGTACGCACAGGTCTACCTTGTCTCGTCGTCGGTCTGGGGTCGCGCGCCGAGGTGACCAGATCTAGCAGGCCGGACCAGCGCGCACGAACGACCAAGCGTACCTGATGGGGCACGCCTCTGGATGTCGTACAACAGCAGGCAACGATACCCGGCGCCCCGTCCGCAGGTCAAAACGGGGGTGCGGTCCCGCGCGGCGACGCGCCGAGGGTGGCTCAGCTCACACGTTGGTGAGTCGACCGGCCCTCGGACGGCGGTAGACCACCCAGGTGACCGCGAAGCACAACGCGTACCAGCCGATGAAGGCCAGGTAGGCGGCGTCGGCGTTGCCCGAGCTGAGGAACGACTGGCGGAACGCGATGTTGACCAGCACCCCGCCGAAGGCGCCGACCGCACCCGCGATTCCGATCAACGCGCCGGTCATCCGCCGCGCCCACCGCGCGGCGGCCTCCGGATCACGCTGACCGGTGGCCACCGCGTCCCCCGACCGGGCCCGGAAGATCGCCGGGATCATCTTGTACGTGGAGCCGTTGCCGACGCCGGAGAAGACGAAGAGGGCGAGGAACCCGGCGAGGTAGAGCCCGAACGAGCGCTCCCGCGCCGCGTACAGCACGGTGCTCGCGCCGACCGCCATGGCCACGAAGTTCCAGAAGGTCACCCGCGCCCCGCCCAACCGGTCGGCGAGGTGCCCACCCAGCGGCCGGATCAACGAGCCGACCAGCGGGCCCAGGAACGTCAGCCAGGCGGCGTCGACCGGGGTGGGGAACCGCTCGGCGAACTGGAGCTGGAGCACCTGACCGAAGGCGAAACCGAAGCCGATGAACGAGCCGAAGGTGCCGATGTAGAGCAGCGACATCACCCAGGTGTGCGGATCGCGGGCCGCCTCCCGCAACGCGCCCGGCTCGTTGCGCGCCCCGGGCACGGTGTCCAACCAGCGGGCCGCGGCCAGCGCGGCCAGCACGATCAGCGGCAGGTAGACCGCCGGCACCAACCGGGGGTACGCGGCACCCGCGGTGGCGAGCACGGCCAGGCCGACCAACTGCACGGCGGGTACGCCCAGGTTGCCGCCACCGGCGTTGAGCCCGAGCGCCCGTCCCTTGAGCCGCTGTGGGTAGAACAGGTTGATGTTCGCCATCGAGGAGGCGAAGTTGCCGCCGCCGACCCCGGTGAGGCAGGCGAGCACCATCAGGGTGGTGTAGGACACCCCGGGCTCCAGCAGCACCGTCATCGGGACCGCGGGCACCAGCAACAGCAGTGCGCTGATGATCGTCCAGCGTCGTCCGCCGAAGCGGGCCACCGCCAGCGTGTACGGCAGCCGCAGCACCGCCCCCAGGGCGGCCGGCACGGCGCTGAGCAGGAACTTCCCGGCCGGATCGATGCCGTACGCGGGGCCGAGGAAGAGCACCGTGACCGACCAGAGACTCCACACCGAAAAGCCGACGTGCTCCGCGAAGATCGAGACCCAGAGGTTGCGCCGGGCGATCGGCGCGCCGGTGGCCTGCCAGAAGTCCGGGTCCTCGGGGCGCCAGTCGTGCAGCGGTTGCCGGCGACCGGTGACGGCAGGCGGCTCGGCGGTGACTACGGTGCTGGTGAGCGTGCTCACGGCGGCTCCTCCTCGTCGATGTGACGAGGAGGAACGCTAGGAACACCCGGTTACCTGGCAGTGCCCGTCGCGGGTCGGGCCGGAAACGGGGATCGCACCACGGACCGACGGCGATGGTGAGCACGCCACCGGGGTGGCGCGATCAGAGCTGCCTTGCGGTCAGAGCTGCTGGAGGATGCGCAGCGCGCGGCCGACCCGGAGCATGGTGTCGGTGTCGGCGACGTCCACGCACGCGGTGAACCACTTCTTCATGGGCGAGGAGATCCGGTCGGGCATCACCACGTACCGGCCCATCGACACGGCGAGCGGCGAGTCCCGCAGGAGCGACTCATCAACCACCTCGACCACGATCACGATGGGCACGTCGGTGGAGTTGTAGACGTCCGAGCTGATCACGAGGCCGAGGCGTTCCCGGGCGCCCTCGATGCGCCAGATCTCACCCCTACGCAGCACGCGGCCGTCCGCCGGAGAACAGGTCGTTGACCATGCCCACCTCGCGGGCGTCGGCGAGCGCGGCAGACTCCAGATCCAGGCTGGCGCGGCCCACGGCGGCGGCGTGCGCGGTGAAGACCTCGCGCAGCGCCTTCTCCCGGGCGGCCTGGTCCATCCACGCGGAGAGCGACAACCCTTCGCGCTTGGCGAACCGCCGCGCCTCCTCGATCGTCTCGTCCGTGAACGAGAGAGTCACCTTGGCAGTCATGCCGAGCAGATTACCCACCGGTGTGACCAACAGTCATCCCTGCGCCCGCCGGCTCGCCCCCGGGCGGCGAAAGGCACATTCCGTCGGGCTCACCCGGCCCGACCGCCGAACACCGCGAAGCGCCACTCCTTGAAGTAGCAGTCGACGTCGACCAGGCCCGCCTCGGCGAGCCACCGGCACTGGTCGGCCACCGTGGCCGGGCGGTCGTGGCGCATCCTCTCCCGGGAACCCGCGATCTCGTCGGGGGACGCACCCAGCTCGGTGATCCGCTGCATCCACACCTCGTCGTAGCGCCGGTCCAGCTCCGGGGTCGGGCCGGCGACCTGCTCGGCGTTGACGAACACCCCGCCCGGTGCCAGCGCGGCGGCGGCCCGTCGGTAGAGCGCGCGCTTGCCAGCGTCGTCCAGGTGGTGGATCGCCAGCGCGCTGACCACCGCGTCGTACCGGCCCGGCGGCAACTCGTCGGCCAGGTCGGCTCGGACCGTTCGGTGTGGCACGGACCGCGCGTCCAACTGGTCGGTGGCGCGGGCGAGCATCGCCGGCGCTCCGTCCACCAGGGTCAGCCGGACTCCGGGCACCGCAGCCGACAGCAGCAACGAGAGCAGGCCGGTGCCCGCGCCCAGATCCAACACCTCCGGGGTACGCCCGGCGGCGAGCGCGGCCCGCAACGGCGGCGCGGCCACCTGGACGGCTGTGCCGTAGAAGGCGTCGAAGCACGGGATCAACCGCCTGCGCGCCTCGTCGTACGTGCCGGCCAACGCGTCGAAGACGTCCGTCACGCTCATCGCGGGTTCCCATCTGTTGAAACAAGTTTCCCAGATTATAGGCGCTGCCTCGCGAGGGCGCTGATCCTGGACACACGAAAGAGCCCCGGTTCCTTGATCTCCAAGACACCGGGGCAGTACGTGCTGCGCTGGTTAGCCGACGGGGCCGATGGCCCTGGCCAGGCCGACGAAGCCGGCCCATGCCGTCGGCTCGAAGGTCAGCGTCCCGCCGTCGCGGTCTTTGGTGTCACGGACGAGGACAACGCCGGGGAGGTTGTCAGCGACCTCGACGCACGAGCCTCCGTTGTTTCCGCTCTTCGTGCTCTTACGCCACTGCGCGCCGGTCAGGTCCATGATCCCGCTGCTTTCCTGATCAGGTCGAGGGACTGTTGACGGGAAAGAGCTTCACTTCTGATGCGTTCCCACCTCCGATTGAGCGTAGCAACGTCCGCAGCTCCATTGAGGATCTGCGCCCGCACCTGGCTGTCGATATGTGCGACCTGCTCGCCGTCGGGCAACTCGGCCACGATGAACCCCCCGCCAAGACCCGGATACATCCCGACGTCCTGCGGCACTACGAGCACCTGAACAGCGGGCAGCGCCGCGCACTGTGCAAGGTGGGCGACCTGCTCGCGCATCAATGATCGGTCGCCATACGCCGATTGGTACAGGACCAGTTCGTGGATGACTGCGACGAGAAGGGGTGGACGTTCACGGCGGAGAATGGCCTGTCGGTCGATACGGGAGGCGACCACATCGTCAACCTCGCCAAGCGTCAACGCTTCGCCTGCCAATGTCGCCCGCGCATACGCCTCCGTCTGCAGAAGGCCGGGCACCCAGGTGTGCTCGAACCACCGAATCGCGACGGCCTCGCGTTCCCAGTCGACCCACTCGCGCAGCCATTGCGGCTCGCGCCGTTTGAGGACATCCGGCCAGAGGTCCCCGACGTCCCTCCCGAGGAGCGCGGCCAGCTTTGCGCGCCGACGGGGCTGCGGCACGCGTCCCGGGCTTATCCACCGCGCAGCCGTTTTCGGATCTACCCCCGTCTGAGCTGCCAGGCTCTCGGCTGTCTCGCCAGCTTCGGCCATGGCCACTTGAAGTGCATGATTCATCCTGCCTCCACGATGAACGTCCCGAACGTCCTCGGGAATAGAACTACGTCGTGTACTGATCCCATCGCTCTCGGCAATGTAGCCGGCAGACGGCGCGGCCGGTAGGGATCCGAGACCCGGCGGACGCGTTCGTACCGGGGCCGCCCTTGACCTGTCGAGATCTTGGACAGTTTCCGTTACGTCGTAACGGAAACTGTCCAAGATCTCGACGGTGAGCACCACGGGGCGGCCCCTTCCCACAGTGAGGACCGAGGGAGAGCACCGTGCCGGATGAGCCGCCCGATCGGAGACCCGAGCCGAAGCCCCAATCGCGGAAGCCGCACACGGGTGAGGTCCTGCATCTGACCCGCGCCGCGAGTGTGCAGTTCATGCGCCCGATCCTCGTCAGGGTGATTCGCGTTCTCGACTGGCCGACGTACGACGGGTGGCTGTGGATCGACGGTTACCAACTGGCCGCGAACGGTGATGCGGTCGCGCGCCGGTCCCTGTTCGTGATGCCCGCAGGCCTGATCTGGCCGGACCCGCCCGCCCCGGCGGACCGTCGCTCAACCAAGCACACTCCCGTCAAGCGCGGTCCGGTGAGAGTCGGATGACCCGCCACCCTCGTCCGCACCATCCGATGCGCCCGGCGTGGCTCTGCCGTAACTGCGCTGCTGCCTGGCCGTGTCCGCCGGCTCGGCTTGACCTCGCGACCGAGTTCTACGGCCATTCGATCGCCCTGGCGTTCTATCTGGCAGCGAACATGCAGGACGCGGTCGACGACCTGTACTCCCTGGGCGTTCGTCCCGACCCGAGGGCACTTCACGCCCGGTTCCTGGGCTGGCTGTCTCTGACCCGCCGACCGCACCAACCCGACTTGCCCTGACCGCCCCACGAGGTGACGTGCGCTGCCGCTTTGGAGCTGATGTCGCAAACGAGTCAACCGCCGATGTCGTAAACGATTCAGCTCCATAGGCTCCGACTCCCACCCTCCAACGCGCTCGCTGCCCCTGTGCGGTGTGAGCCCCACTTGACAGGACCGAAACAGAAGGGACCCGGACCGGAAACCGCCCGGCGGCACGCTTTCCCGACATGACAGACGGTGCACGGTCGGCGACTCCACCGGGGCTGACGCCCCGGGAAGTGGCGACGCACTGCCCGTACTGCGCACTTCAGTGCGGGATGACGCTGCGCGCGGACGACGCCGGGGTGACGGTCCACCCGCGCGAGTTCCCCACCAACCGGGGCGGGCTCTGCCAGAAGGGTTGGACCGCCGCCGAACTGCTCGACCACCCGGATCGGCTGACCACTCCCCTGGTGCGCGACCCGGCCACCGGCGAACTGCACCCGACGAGCTGGGACACCGCGCTCGACCGGGTGGTCGCCGGCATCCGCGCCGTCCAGGACGACGCCGGCCGGGACGCGGTCGCCGTCTTCGGCGGTGGTGGCCTGACCAACGAGAAGGCGTACGCGTTAGGAAAGTTCGCCCGGATCGGGCTACGGACCAGGCACATCGACTACAACGGACGGTTCTGCATGTCCTCGGCGGCAGCCGCCGGGATGCGCGCCTTCGGCATCGACCGCGGGCTGCCGTTCCCCCTCGCCGACCTGGGCCGGGCCGACACCCTGCTGCTGGTCGGGGCGAACCCGGCGGAGACCATGCCGCCGCTGGTGCGCTGGCTCACCGAGCAGCGCCGCAACGGCGGAAAACTGATCGTCATCGACCCCCGGGTCACCGCCACCGCCCGCCAGGCCGACCTGCACCTGCAACCACTGCCCGGCACCGACCTCGCGGTCGCCAACGCGCTGCTGCACATCGCCCTCACCGAGGGTTGGGTCGACCGGGACTACGTGGCCGACCGCACCACCGGATTCGACGCGGTCCGCCGAGGCGTCGCCGCCTGGTGGCCGGCCCGCGCGGAACAGCTCTCCGGGGTGCCGGTGGCCGACCTGGAGGCGACCGCCCGAGCGCTGGGCACCGGCGGTCGCGTGATCATCCTGACCGCACGCGGTGCCGAGCAGCACGCCAAGGGGGTGGACACCGTCACCGCGTACGTCAATCTCGCCCTCGCCCTCGGTCTCCCCGGCCGCGACGGTTCGGGGTACGGCTGCCTCACCGGCCAGGGCAACGGCCAGGGCGGGCGGGAACACGGGCAGAAGGCCGACCAACTGCCCGGCTACCGGCGGATCGACGACCCGGCGGCCCGCGAGCACGTGGCCGGGGTCTGGGGCGTGCCGGCCGACGAACTGCCCGGCCCGGGAGTGCCCGCCTACCAACTGCTCGACTCGCTCGGCACCCCGGGTGGCCCGCGCGCGTTGCTGGTGTTCGGGTCGAACCCGGTGGTCTCGGCACCCCGGGCGGCCCGGATCGAGGGCCGGCTGCGCGACCTCGACCTGCTGGTCGTCGCGGACCTCCTGCTCTCCGAGACGGCCGCGCTGGCGGACGTGGTGCTGCCCACCGCGCAGTGGGCCGAGGAGGACGGCACCATGACCAACCTGGAAGGTCGGGTGCTGCGTCGGCGCGCGCTACGGCCGCCCCCGCCGGGCGTCCGGACCGACCTCGCCATCATCTCCGACCTGGCGGCGCGGCTGGCCACCGCCGAGGCGCCCGCCGCCCGAGCGGCCGGTACCGGACCAGCGAACACCGGACCAGCGGACACCGGACCGGCCGGCGCAGACCGTGCCGACGCGCGGCCGGAAGCCGTCGCGGCAGCCCGATTCCCGGCCGACCCGGCCGCCGTCTTCGCCGAGCTGCGCCGCGCCTCCGCCGGTGGGGCCGCCGACTACGCCGGCATCAGCTGGGACCGGATCGACGCCGACGATGGCGTCTACTGGCCCTGCCCGACCGAGGACGGACCGGACACCCCACGACTCTTCGCCGAGGAGTTCGCCACCCCGGACGGCCGGGCCCGCTTCCACCCCGTCGACCATCGACCGGCCGCCGAGGAGGTCTGCGCCACGTACCCGCTGCACTTCACCACGGGTCGGGTGCTGGCGCAGTACCAGTCGGGCACCCAGACCCGACGGGTGGCCGCGCTACGGCGTGCCGCCCCGGAGGCGTTCGTCGAACTGCACCCCGACCTGGCCACCCGGCTGGGCATCGACGACGGCGACCCGGTGCGGGTCACCTCGCGTCGAGGTGAGTTCCGCGCGCCGGCCCGGCTCAGCGCCGGGATCCGACCCGACACCGTCTTCGCCCCGTTCCACTACGCGGGGGCGGAACGCGCCAACTCGGTGACCAACGACGCAGTGGACCCGATCTCCGGGATGCCCGAGTTCAAGATCTGCGCGGTCCGGGTGGAGAAGGCATGACCGCCCGGGTGGTCATCGTCGGCAACGGGATGGCGGGCGCGCGCCTCGCCGGTGAGCTGCACGCCCGGGAGGGAGACCGGAAGGTCACAGTGCTCGGGGCCGAGCCGCACCGCGCGTACAACAGGATCCTGCTCTCCACCCTGCTGGCCGGCCGGATCGACGAACCGGACGTGGAGCTGACCGAAGCCGCCGGGCACGGCGTCGACCTGCGCAGCGGCGTACCGGTGACCGCCGTCGACCGGTCCGCCCGGGAGGTCCGCACCGGCGACGGCGAACGCATCGGGTACGACCACCTGGTGCTCGCCACCGGCGCCCGTGCGGTGGTGCCGCCACTGCCCGGCCTCGACCCGGCGAACCTGCCGGAGCGGGTGGTCCCCTTCCGGACCCTGGACGACTGCCGGCGGATCCTCGCCGCGGCGGACGGCGCCCGCAGCGCGCTGGTGCTCGGCGGCGGGTTGCTCGGTCTGGAGGCCGCCCGAGGGCTGGCCACCCGGGGGCTGGCCACCACCGTCGTGCACCCGAGAGAGCACCTGATGGAACGGCAACTGGACCCGACCGCCGGCGCGGTGCTCGCGGGCACGCTCGCCGGTTTCGGCGTCACCGTCCAACTGGGGGTGTCGGCGACCGGCGTGGCCGCGGACGCCAGCGGTGTCCGCCTCGACCTGGCCGACGGCCGAACGCTGCGCGCCGACCTGCTGGTGCTCTCCTGTGGCGTACGCCCGGACACCGCCCTCGCGCAGGCCGCCGGCCTGACCGTGCGGCGCGGCGTGGTGGTGGACGACCGGCTGCGCACCAGCGACCGGTCCATCTCGGCGATCGGCGACTGCGCCGAGCACGACGGCGTGCTCACCGGGCTGGTCGCGCCCGCCTGGGCCCAGGCGCAGGTGCTCGCGGACGTGCTGACCGGGACGGACCCACTGGCGCGGTACCGGCCCCGGCCGGTGGTGACCCGGCTGAAGGCCGCCGGGATCGACCTTGCCTCGATGGGTGACGCGTCCAGTGGCGGGCCGGACGAAGAGTTGACTTTCGCCGACCCGACCCGGGGCACCTACGCCCGGTTGCGGATCCGGGACGAGCGGCTGATCGGCGCGATCCTGCTCGGCGACAACCCGGCGGTCGGCACGGTGATCCAGCTCTTCGACCGTGGTCAGCCGGTGCCGAGTGACCGACGGGCGCTGCTGCTCGGCCGGGCACTCGGTGCGGTCGGCGCGACCCCGGCCGCCTCACCGGCGCTGATGCCGGACGCGGCCACGGTCTGTCAGTGCAACACGGTGAGCAAGGGCGCACTGGTCAGAAGCTGGCGCTCCGGCGCCCGGACGGTCGATGCGGTGGTGGCCGCGACCCGGGCCGGCACCGGATGCGGCGGATGCCGGGACGCGGTGAGCGGCATCGTCGACTGGCTGAGCCAGGCGGAATCGGTGGAGGTGACGCGATGAGCGGCGGCGAACTGGTCGTCATCGGCAACGGCATGGTCGGGCAGCGTTTCGTGGACGCGCTGCGCGCCCGTGACCCACAGGGCACCTGGCGGGTGACAGTGCTGGCCGAGGAAGGGCGCCCGGCGTACGACCGGGTGCGGCTCTCGGCGTACTTCGACGGGGTCAGTGAGAGCGAACTCAACCTGCACACCCCGCACGACGGGGTGCGGCTGCGACTCGGCGAGCCGGCCACCGCAGTCGACCGGAACCGACAGGTCGTGACCACAGCAGTCGGCGAATACCGCTACGACGCGCTGGTACTCGCCACCGGGTCGTACGCGTTCGTGCCGCCGGTGGCCGGAACGGAGCTGCCCGGGGTCTTCGTCTACCGGACCCTGGACGACCTGGCGGCGATCCGGGCGTACGCGCGGGGCCGGCGGGTCGGCGCGGTGATCGGTGGCGGGCTGCTCGGGCTGGAGGCCGCCAATGCCCTGCGACTGCTCGGCCTGAGCACCGACGTGGTCGAGTTCGCGCCCCGGCTGATGCCGGTGCAGGTGGACCAGGCCGGCGGCGCGATGCTCCGCCGCTACGTCGACGAGTTGGGCGTACGGACCCATCTCGGGGTGGCGACCACAGCGATCCGGCCCGGCCCGGACGGCGGCGTCGCGGCCCTGGAGCTCTCCGACGGCACCGCCCTCGACGCCGAGCTGGTGGTGGTGGCCGCCGGCATCCGGCCCCGGGACCAGTTGGCCCGGGACGCCGGTCTGCCGCTGGGCCCGCGCGGCGGGGTGCTCGTCGACGCGACCTGTCGTACCGCCGACGAGCGGATCTGGGCCGTCGGAGAGTGCGCGGCGGTCGACGGCACCTGCCACGGCCTGGTCGCGCCGGGGTACGCGACGGCCGAGGTGGTGGCCGATCGGCTGGTCGGCGGCGCGGCGACCTTCCCGGGCGCGGACACCGCCACCAAACTCAAGCTGCTCGGCGTCGACGTGGCCTCGTTCGGCGACGCCCACGGCACGACCGAGGGCTGCCTGGACGTCACGTTCACCGACCCGGCCACCCGGGTCTACGCGAAGCTGGTTCTCTCCGACGACGCGCACACCCTGCTCGGCGGGGTGCTGGTCGGTGACGCCAGCGCGTACCCGACGTTGCGGGCCAGTGTGGGCGGCCCGCTGCCGGCCGCGCCGCTGGCGCTGCTCGCCCCCGAGGGCGGCGGCGCGGACGCCGGGGCGCTGCCTGCCGCCGCGCAGGTCTGCTCCTGCAACGCGGTGACCCGGGGCGACGTGGACGCCGCCATCGCCGACGGTTGCGCGGACGTGCCGGCGTTGAAGGCGTGCACCCGGGCCGGCACCAGCTGCGGCTCCTGCGTGCCGATGCTGAAGCAGCTCCTGGACGCGGCCGGGGTGGCACAGTCCAGCGCGCTCTGCGAGCACTTCGACGTCAGCCGGCGGGAGCTGTTCGAGATCGTCCGCGTCCGCGGCATCCGCACCTTCTCCCGGCTGGTCACCGAACACGGTCGGGGCCGCGGCTGCGACATCTGCAAGCCGGTGGTGGCGTCCATCCTCGCCTCGCTGGGCAGCGGGCACGTGCTCGACGGCGAACAGGCGTCGTTGCAGGACACCAACGACCACTTCCTGGCCAACCTGCAACGCGACGGCAGCTACTCGGTGGTGCCCCGGATCCCGGGCGGCGAGATCACCCCGGAGAAGCTAATCGTGATCGGCGAGGTCGCCCGGGACTTCCAGCTCTACACGAAGATCACCGGTGGGCAGCGGATCGACCTGTTCGGGGCGCGGGTGGAGCAGTTGCCGCAGATCTGGCGGCGGCTGGTCGACGCCGGCTTCGAGTCCGGGCACGCGTACGGCAAGGCGCTGCGCACTGTGAAGTCGTGCGTGGGCGAGACCTGGTGCCGGTACGGGGTGCAGGACTCGGTGGGGCTGGCCGTCGCGCTGGAGCTGCGCTATCGCGGGCTGCGCGCTCCACACAAGCTCAAGTCGGCGGTCTCCGGTTGCGCCCGGGAGTGCGCCGAGGCGCGCAGCAAGGACTTCGGCATCATCGCCACCGAGACCGGCTGGAACCTCTACGTCGGCGGCAACGGTGGTTTCCGGCCCCGGCACGCCGACCTGTTCGCCACCGACCTGTCCACGGACGCGCTGATCAGGCTGATCGACAGGTTCCTCATCTACTACATCCGTACCGCCGACCGGCTGCAACGCACCGCCGGCTGGATCGAGTCCATGGACGGCGGCCTGGACCACCTGCGCTCGGTGATTGTGGACGACTCGCTCGGACTCTGCGAAGACCTCGACGCGGCGATGGCCCGGCACGTGTCGTCGTACTCCGACGAGTGGCGCGACGTCCTGGACGACCCGGATCGGCTGCGCCGCTACACCTCCTTCGTCAACGCCCCCGACGTACCGGACCCGTCCATCACCTTCACTCGGGAACGCGGCCAGCCGGTCCCCGTACGCGACCAGTCTCCGACCGGATCCGAGCCGACCAACGGTCACCGTCGGCAACCGGTCACCCTCGGCCTACCGGAGGTACGGCGATGACCCAGACCCTCACGCTGACCTGGACCACCGTCTGCCTGCTCGACCGGTTGGAACCGGATCGGGGTGTCGCCGCCCTGGTCGACGGAGTGCAGATCGCCCTCTTCCGGACCGCTGAGGAGCTGTTCGCGATCGACAACCGCGATCCGGTGTCCGGGGCGTACGTGCTGTCCCGGGGAATCGTCGGCAGCCGTGGCGGAGCGCCGACGGTCGCTTCCCCGCTGCACAAGCAGGTGTACGACCTGCGCAGCGGGCACTGCCTCGACCTGCCCGGGGTGGCCGTGGCCCGACACGACGCACGTTGCCGCGACGGGCTGGTCGAGGTGCGGCTGCGACAGGAGGGTTGATGCGGGAAGAACTGGCGGGCTTCACCATCGGGGTGACCGCCGACCGGCGGCGCGACGAGTTGGCCGCGTTGCTCGAACGACGGGGTGCCCGGGTGGTGCTCGCCCCGGCGCTGCGGATCGTGCCGCTGTCCGACGACACCGAGCTGCGCGAGGCGACCCGCGCCTGCCTCGACCAGCCGCCGGACATCCTGATGGCCAACACCGGCATCGGCATGCGCGGCTGGTTGGAGGCGGCCGAGGGCTGGGGGCTGGCCGAGCCGCTGCGCTCCGTGCTGGCCAGCTCGTACGTGGTGGCGCGCGGCCCGAAGGCACGCGGCGCGATCCGGGCTGCCGGGCTGCACGACCAGTGGTCGCCCGCCTCGGAAAGCTGCGACGAGGTGGTCGACCACCTGCGCCGGCGCGGCGTGGCCGGGCAGGTCATCGCCATGCAGTTGCACGGCGAGCGGCAGCCCGAGTGCACGCTCGCGCTGGAGGCGGCGGGGGCCACGGTCATCGAGGTGCCGGTCTACCGCTGGGCGCCGCCGACCGATCCGGCGCCACTGCACCGGCTGATCGACCTGATCGCCGGTCGGCTGGTGGACGCCGTGACGTTCACCTCGGCGCCGGCGGCCGAGGCGTTGCTGCGGACCGCCGGTGACCGCACCGACGCGGTGCTGTCCGCGTTGCGCAGCGACGTGCTGGCCAGTTGTGTCGGCGCGGTGACCGCCGAGCCGCTGCTGCGGCGCGGGGTGCCCGTGAGCGCGCCCGGCCGGGCCCGGTTGGGCGCACTGGTGCGGACCATCGTCGACGAGCTTCCCCGCCGGACCGTGACGTTCAAGGCCGGCGGGCACCTGCTCACGTTGCGCGGGCACGCCGCGGTGATCGACGGCGAACTGCGGCCACTCGCGCCCGCGCCGATGGCGGTGCTGCGGGCGCTGGCCCAGTCCCCGGGTCGGGTGTTGTCCCGCACGGCGTTGCTGCGGACGCTGCCCCGGGGCGCGGACGAGCACGCCGTGGAGATGGCCGTCGCCCGGCTACGGGCCGGCTTGCGCGCGCCCCGCGTGGTGCAGACCGTGGTGAAGCGCGGCTACCGGCTCCGCGTCGACTAGGGCGTGTGGTCGAAGTCCTCGGTCGAGCCGAGGGCCTCGACACACGCACTGAACGTGTCACGGCCGGCCGTCGCCAGCCGGCCGTGACACGGCGTTTCAGCCGACCGGCGTCGGGAAGCCCCGCCCGTGCTCGGACTGGAGTCGGAGCATGGCGTGCTCGACCACCGTCACCAGCACCTGCTTGACCGAGTCCCGCTGCCGGGCGTCGGTCATCACCAGCGGCACCTGCGGCGAGATGGCCAGCGCCTCGCGGACCTCCTCGGCCTCGTACTGCGGTGCGCCGTCGAACTTGTTCAGCGCCACCACGTACGGCAGGTTGCGGTTCTCGAAGTAGTCCAGTGGGGCGAAGGCATCGGTGATCCGGCGGGTGTCCACCAGCACGGCGGCACCCACCGCCCCCCGGATGATCTCGTCCCACATGAACCAGAACCGAGTCTGACCCGGTGTACCGAAGAGGTACAGGATCAGGTCCTGGGCCATGGTGATCCGGCCGAAGTCCATGGCGACCGTGGTGGTCTCCTTGCCCGGCACCTTGGACGGGTCGTCGATGCCGACACCCGCCGCGGTCATCAACGCCTCGGTGGTCAGCGGTGTGATCTCGGAGATCGCCCCGACCAATGTCGTCTTACCGACGCCGAAGCCGCCCGCGACGACGATCTTCGCGGAGACGATTCCCCGGCCCGGCCGCCCCCCTGCGGGGTCATAGCCTGCGAAGTCCACTTAGCACCCTTCCAAGCAGTTCCATCCGCTCCTCGAACCCCTCGGCGGGAGCAGCAGTGTGTAACGTCAGCAGGCTCTCGGCCACCATGTCGGCGACCAACACCCGTGCGACGCCCAGCGGCATCCGGGTATACGCGGCGATCTCCGCCAGCGACTGTGCTCGGCCCTCACAGACCGTGGCGATGCGGTGCTTGTCGTGCCCGGCGAAGCGGGACTCGGCGACCTGGGTGGGAGACGCGGTCAGGACGGCCTCGAGGGCGATGTCCTGCCGGGGCTCGGTACGACCACGGGTGACCGCGTACGGACGCACCAGCGCGCCACGCGGGTCAGCGCGTCGTTGGTCCATTCCCGATCACCTCCTCGTCCCCTGCGGAGCCGGACTGTGCCGCCTCTCGTCCCTGGTCCGGCGCTCGGGATGAGCGCCGCCTTCCGGTGCTAAGAGCGCACCGCGTCGCGCGGCAGCGGCACCAGCGCGGCACCCACCCGCTCGACCAGCAGTGCCATCTCGTAGCCCACCTGGCCCACGTCGCAGCTGCGCGCGGCCAGCACGGCCATCGAGGAGCCGTCGCTGATCGACATCAGGAAGAGATACCCGCTGTCCATCTCGATGACTGTCTGCAACACCCCGCCCGCGCTGAACATGCGGGCCGCGCCCTCGGTCAGGCTCACCACCCCGGAGGTGATCGCGGCGAGCTGGTCCGCCCGGTCCCCCGGCAGATCCCGGGAGGACGCGAGCAGCAGCCCATCGGCGGACACCGCCACCACGTGGGCGATGCCCGCCACGCTGTCGGCGAAGTTGGTGAGCAGCCAACCCATGTCCTGCATGGCAGCTGGCCTGTTCATCGGCTCTCCTTGGTCGAGGTGCTGTTCAGGTCCGTTCCGGCCGTCCGACCGCGCTGCACACCGCGGTGGTAGGCCGACAGCAGACCACGTACTTCATCCGGGGTTCGCCGGCTGCGGTCCCGGCCGCTCTTCGGCTCGATGCCACCCGGCACGAGCTGTTGCTGCGGCACCCGCTTGGGCAACCCGGAGCGGGTGGTGCCGGCGGGAGCCGGCTCGGCAGCCCGGCTGGCCCGGGACCAGCCCTCGTCCGCCGCCGTACGCCATGCCCCCGGGTCGGGGGCGGGCGCGGCCGGAGCCGTCCGGGCGGCCGGTGGCGGGGCGTACGTCGGCGGTGTCGACGGCCGTGCCCCGAACCCGTCCATGGTGGCGCCGAGGCCGTCGGCGCCCGGGGTGGCCGTCCCGTCGGTGCCGGAGCCGCCCGGGGTACGGGTCGGCAGTTTCGGTCGGGCCGGCGACGCGGCCGGCACCGACCCGGCGCTCGGCTGGCCGCCGTTGCCGGTGCGCAGGCCGCCGTCGGCCGCAGCGGTGGTGATGGGCGCGGGCGGCTCGTCGAAGTTGGGCCGGGTGAAGATCGCCGTGGCGTCGTCGCCGTGCGACCGGAACCAGACCGCCTCCATCTCCCGGAAGATCGGAGCCTCGGCGGGGAAGTCGGGCCGGTTGCTGACCGGTGCGGGGGGCACCGACGGAGCGGCTGGCGGTGCCACCGCGCCCGGCCCGGCGACCGGCCCGACCGGGAGGCCCTGGGCGCCACGCCCGTCAGCGTTGTCCGCTGCGTCCGGGGTGGAGCCACGCCGAGGCAGCGGGTCGACGGCCGGGTAGGCCACTGTCGGGCTGCCCAGCGAAGCGCCCGCACCGTTGCTGTAGGCCGGCCGGGCCGGCGGAAGCGGGGCGGCGGGTGCCGGGGCGGCGGGTGCCGGTGGCATGGTCGAGCGCGGACCGGTGTAGCCACCCGCCTGTACGGCCGGGGTGGTGTCCCGCGAGTCCAGCGGCGACTGCCACTGGGCGGGCGCCGGTGCGCTGGTGCGCCACTGGTCGGGCAGCGTCGCCGCCGTCGTGGCGGCACCGGCGAACTGCTCGGCGTGGCCACCGGCCGGCGTGAGTGGCGCCTGCTCCACGGCCATCGGTTGACGTGGCCGGGTGAGCACCTGCTCGCGGCCCCGGTTGCTGGGCAGCACCACGGTGGCGGCGGGCAACGTCACCTGGGCGACGGTGCCGCCCTCGACGTTGCGGCGCAACTCCACCCGGATGCCGTAGCGGGAGGCGAGCCGACTCACCACGGCCAAACCCATCAGTCGGAACGCGGCGACGTCCACGCTCGGCGGGGCTGCCAGACGCCGGTTGAGAGAGTCGAGCTGGTCGTCGGTGAGGCCGAGCCCGCGGTCCTCGATCTGGATCAGCACGTAGTCGCGGATCCGGCGACCGTCGGCGACCACGGTGGTGTTCGGTGGCGAGAACCGGGTGGCGTTGTCGAGCAGCTCGGCGACGAGGCGTACCACGTCGTTGACAGCGTGCGCGGCCACCGAGATGTCGGTGTCCACAGTGCCGAACTCGATGCGGTTGTAGAGCTCCACCTCGGACTGGGCGGCGCGCAGCACATCCACCACCAGCGCGTTGTCGTGACGCGGTGCGGCGGAGTCGGCGCCGGCCAGGACGAGCAGGTTCTCGTCGTTACGGCGCATTCGGGTGGCCAGGTGGTCCAGTTCGAAGAGCTGCGCGAGCCGCTTCGGGTCCTCCTCGCCGCGCTCGATCGCGTCCAGCTCGCCGATCATCCGGTCGACCAGGGTCTGACTACGGCGGGCCAGGTTGAGGAACATCGCCGAGACGCTCGTCCGCAGTGCCGCCTGCTCGGCGGCGACCCGCACCGCCTCCCGGTGTACGACGTTGAAGGCCAGCGCCACCTGGCCGACCTCGTCGCGGGTGTTGAGCTGGATGGGGTCCCGGACCTGGCGAACGATCTCGTCCACCCCGCCGTCACCCACGCTGCCCATGTTCTGCAGCCGCTGCACGGCGTCGGGCAGGTCGTGGTTGGCCACGGAGAGGGCGCCCTCACGCAGTCGGCGCAACGAGTGGTTGAGCGAGCGGGCCAGCACCACGGCCAGCGACACGGCGATGATCAGGGTCAACAGCACCAGGATCGACTCGACCACGGCCTGCCGGATGACGTCCGAGCGGGCCTGGTCGGCCTGCTGAAACAGTCGGTCCTGCAGTTGAATCTCGGCCCAGCGCATCAGGTCGTTCACGGCGCCGATCGCCGCGGTGGCGTCCTGTGCGGTGACCAGCGGACGCTGCCCGACCGAGCGGGTGATGTCGGTGGCCACCCGGTCGGCCAGGCCGACCGCGTCGCCGGAGACGGTGCTGTCGACCAGGGCGCGCTGCACCGGGTCGGCGGCCAGCGAGAAGGCGACCAGGGCCTCCTGCTGGCCGGTCAACGTTGCCACGAAAGAGGAGAACTGCTCAGAGTCGAGCTGGCCGGCCGTCAGCGCGGTGAAGGCGACGGCCTCTTCCTCCGCGACGGAAGCCTTGGCGCGGGCGAAGGCGGCGACCGCGCGGCGGCTGTCCGCCAGGCTCTCGTCGCCGGGCAGCTGGGCCAGGCCGTCACCGTACGAGACCAGGTCGGTGAGGATGACTCCGTAGCGGAGCACCGCCTCGGCGACCGCCATCTGCCGGCGGTCCAGCACCTCCTGACGGGTGCCGTCCAGGGTGGCCAGGTGGTCGTCGATGGCGGCCAGCCGGGTCCGCAGGGCGGTCGGCACGTCGCCGATCCGGCCCCGCTCGGCGCGGTACTCGTCCACCCGCTGCTGCGTCTGGCGGACCCGCAGGTTGTACGCGTCGGCCGGCTGCTGCGGAGCGGCGAGGTAGGCGGCCGCGGCCATCCGTTCGGCCTGGAGGTCCTGGGTGAGGGCGCTGACGTCGACGGAGAGGGCCGTCAGTGACCGGGCCCGCGTGGCGTCGATCGCGCCCTCGCCGACGGAGATCAGGCGGACCGTGGCCAGCGCGATCACCGCCGCCACCGGGACGACCAGAATCAACGCCAACTTGGACCGGATCCGGGCGTCACGCAGCCTCGGCATCCGTCGGCGCGCAGGCCGACCGCTGTCGCCGAGCGCGGGCAGGGTCGTCGGTCCGGTGCTCACGACATCGCCTCCGTCGTTTCTTCCCCGCCTGAGCCGCCGAGCCATGCCGTAAGCGGAGGGGACCACGCGCGGCACGGCCGCGATTTCATCAGAGATGATCGTGTTTGGGAAGCCGCAGTGAGGTAGGAAACGGTCGGACGGAGCGCATCCCGTGATCCGGGCAACTGATACCTTCATTTCCGCAAGCCCCTGAACAGGGCATGTAACTCCAGAGTGGTCACGCGTGCATGCAAAGTGAGCTTTTGCAAACATTGCGTTACCCCAGCATGTGGGATGGCCGTCCCGAAAATGCTGCCGGGGTCCGCGCTTGACCACAGCGCCGGCCATTGGCAAGGTTTTGCAGGCTTCGCGCACACCGTACGGCAGAGGAGATCCCGTCCTCCACTGAGGACGGATTAGCGGCGGTGACCGGGCAGCGCCCGCGCCCGCACCTGGAGGACTGAGTTGAGCCCCATCCGCTCCGCGACCATCGCGGCGCTCGCATCGGCCGTAGTGGCCACCACGCTCACCGGCTGCCAGTTTGGCGAGGCGGAACAGGACACGAGTCCGATCGTGATCGCTGCCGATCTCGAACTCTCCGGCGCCGCGGCCACGGTTGGCCGGACATACCAGCGAGCCCTCGAACTCAAGGTCGATCAGTTGAACGCCTCCGGAGCACTGAACGGCCGGAAGATCGACCTGAAGGTGAAGGACAACCGTTCCGACTCGGCCGAGTCACTTCGCAACATCGTCGACTTCAGCAGCGATTCGAAGGTCAGCGCCATCATCATGGGCGGCTGCAACGAATGCGCCGTCGGAGCGGTCGGGACCATCAACGAGAAGCGGATTCCCACCATTGCGCTAGCCGCTTCCGGCGCGATCGCCGCGCCTGCCGCTGAACGGCGCTACGTGTTCAAGCTGGGCCCCAACGCCCCGGACAGCGCCGCAGCACTGACCACCGAACTGCGCCGCAACAACGTCCGTAAGGTGGGGATGCTGGTCACCGACGACGACTACGGCCAGGAAGGCGCGACCGCGCTCAAGAGCGAGCTGGACAAGGCCAAAATCACGCTCCGACAGCAGCGGATCAAGACCACCGACACCGACGTCAGCCAGCAGGTCCAGCAGCTCGCGTCGGGCAAGCCCGACGCGATGGTCTTCTGGACCCCGCCGGAGCAGGCGACACTCGCCGCCACCAGCGTCCAGCAGACCACCTTCCGTGGGTCGATCTACTTCGACGCGGGAGCGGCCGGGGACCTCTTCCTCGGCGCGGCGGCCAAGGCGACCGAGAAGGCCACGCTGATCTTCACGCAGACCATGGTGATCGATGACGTGATCGCGACCACGCCGGCCAAGGCGGCGCGGCGGCAGTGGTTCCAGGACTACACGGCCCGCTTCGGTGGGTACAACGGGTCCTCGTCGTTCGCCGCGGACGCCGTCCAGCTGATCGCCGACGCCGAACTGCGCGCCGGTGGTGAGATCGGGAAGGTGGACCGCAACGGCATCCGGGACGTGCTGGAGACGTCCCAGATGGACGGCCTCTCCGGCCCGATCCGCATGACGCCGGACAACCACAGCGGCCTGATGCCGCAGGCGCTCACCACGCTGGTCGCCCGCAATGGTCGCTGGCGGTTGGCGGGGTAACGCTTCTGGGCCTCGTGTAGCTCGCCGGTCCGGCGGGTTCGTCGGGGTGCCGGGTGGGGTGTGGCCGACCGTGCCCGGCTCCGGGCGGTCAGGCTTGATCCCTCCGCCGGGCACGGTCGGCCACACCCTTTGCGCCGGCAGCGTCGATGAAAAGGGCCGGCCTCCATGTGGAGGCCGGCCCTTCACGTTTCTTGTGGTTGATCTCTTTTGTGGGGTTAGCGGCTGCTGGTGGTTTCTCGGACCCAGGGGAGAGCGAACCGCTCGGTCAGCAGGAGGGCCGAGTAGAGCAGGATGCTCACCAGCGCCACCAGCATGATCGCCGCCCAGGCGGTGGCGGCGTCGCCGATGCCGGCGTACTGCGTGATGACGTAGCCGAGGCCGCTCTCGCCGGCCTGGAACTCACCGATCACCGCACCGATCGCGGCCAGTGGCATGGCCACCTTGAGCCCGACGAAGATCTGCGGCAGCGCCGCCGGGAAGCGCACCTTGCGGAACGCCTGCCAGCGGGAGGCGTTCCAGGAACGCACCAGCTCGGCCAGGTCGGCCGGCGTGGTGGTCAACCCGGTCGCGGTGGACAGCACGATCGGGAAGAAGCAGAGCAGGAACACCATGGTCAGGATCGGCTTCTGGCCCCAGCCGAGCGCCACCACCAGCAGCGGACCCAGCGTGATCTTCGGCACGGCGTTCACCGCGACCAGCAGCGGCGTGAACATCCGCTCCACGGTGCGGGAACTGGCCAGCGAGAGCCCGATCAGCACACCGGCGGCCACCGAGAGGGCGAAGCCGGTCAGGATCTCCAGCGTGGTGTCCCAGGTGTGCTCCAGCATCTGGGCCGGCTTGTCGACGAACGCGCTGAACACGTCGCCGGGCGGCGGCAGGGCGAAAGGGTGGACCAGTTCCAGCCGGGCGATCAGCCACCACGCCGCCAGCGCGACCAGGATCCCGACCGCGGGCAGCACGGCGTCGGCCCCGGCCCGAAGACCGGCACCTCGACCCGTGCGTCCCGCTTCGGGGCCAGCACTCGGGGGCGGGGGTTCCGCCACCGCCGGGTCCGCTGACCGGACGTCGGTCATCTCTGTCCTCCTCGAAATCCCACGGCCCGCCGGGGGCCGACGAGCGACGGGGGTACGCCCCACCGGGATCGGCGGGACGTACCCCCTGATGACGACCGGACGATCAGGCCTTCGGCGCGAGGCTGAAGTCGATGATCTGCTCGGGGGTGATGTTCTGCTTCAGCGCGCCGGCACCCTGCAGGATGGCGATGCTCTTGGCGACCCGACCGCTGTCCAGGGTGCCGATCGCGGTGCCGGTGTTGCCGGAACGGACGTACGCGGCCATCAGCTCCAGCTCGGCGGCGGCGGAGACCGGGTTGGTGGCGTCGACGTTCTTCTTCAGGATGTCGGCGGCCTCCTTCGAGTTCGCCAGGCTGTACTCCAGGCCCTTGAGCAGCGCCGCGGTGAACTTCTTCACCATCTCGGGCTTCTCCTTGGCGATCTTGGAGGAGGTGATCAGCACGTTGCCGTAGAGGTCCTGCATCACGTTGCTGTACGGCAGCATGACGGCCTTCTTCTTGGCCACCGCCTCGATGGTCGGCTGACCGACGACGAACTGACCGATGCCGTCCACCGAGCCGGAGGCCAGCGTGCCGATCAGGTTCTGCGCCTCACCGTTGACCCAGGTCACCTTGGTCGCGTCCACCCCGGCGAGCCGGGCGTACGTCGGGAAGAGGTTGCGGACCACGGACCCGGGGGTGTCGGCGAGCTTCTTGCCCTCCAGGTCCTTCGGGGAGCTGATGTTCTTGCCCTCGACCGTGGCGATACCCGCCATGGTGCGCTGCTGGATCGCGGCCACCGCGGTGAAGTCCTTGGCCTGGCCGTTGCCGAGCTGGAGCAGGCCGCCGGTGAGGTCGATCGGGCCGAAGTCGGCCTGACCGCCGACGACGGTCTGGATCACGCCACCGGTGCCCTGACCAGCCTTGATCTCGACGTCGAAGCCGGCTTCCTTGAAGAAGCCCTTGTCCTTCGCCACCCAGGCGTAGGAGTCACGGCCGAAGTTACCGAACGAGGTGAGGTAGGTCACCTTCTCCAGCGTCTTGCCGTCGCCGCCCTTGGCATCGTCGGCCGAATCCGACCCGCTGCTGCAGGCGGAGACAAGGGCGAGGGCGGTGGCCAGCGCGGCCGTAGCGACCGTACGGGTCAGCCTTCTCATCAGTGCACCATGTCCTTTCCGACCGGGGCCGACAGGCCACCGGAGGGGGTTGTCGTGACGGGCCGGCGGGAGGGGTGGAAGCCGGACGCCGCCGTCGTGGGGGGACTCTTCGCGGGCACAGCGTACGAGAAACCCACAGTTGCGACGCCAGGCGTATCGGGTTGCGGAACGGATACAACCTGACGACCACCCCAGCCGGTGCCATACCTCAACGGAGCGGTTAGCCTTTGTCGGATTCCTGACCGTCCACTCAGCGGAGGTGCGCCGGAGATGATCCGACTGTCCGGGGTGTCCCGCACTTTCGAGGGCCGATCCGGCCGGGTGGAGGCGCTGCGCGGCATCAACCTCGACGTGGCCGAGGGCGAGTTCGTCGCCGTGCTCGGCCGCTCCGGCTGCGGCAAGTCCACACTGCTGCGGCTGATCGCCGGGCTGCTCCCGCTGAGCGCCGGCGAGATCACCGTCGCCGGTACGCCGATCACCCGCCCCCGCCAGGACATCGCCATGCTGTTCCAGAAGCCGGCGCTGCTGCCCTGGCGCACCGTGCTGGACAACGTCCTGCTGCCCGTGGAGATCTTCGGCTGGAGCCGCGCCAAGCACCGGGAGCGGGCCCAGCAACTGCTCGACGTCGCCGGGTTGGCCGGCTTCGAGAAGCGGCTGCCCCACGAGCTCTCCGGCGGCATGCAGCAGCGGGTGTCGCTGTGCCGGTCGCTGATCGGTGAGCCCCGGGTGATGCTGATGGACGAGCCGTTCTCCGCGCTGGACGCGCTCACCCGCGAGGAACTTTCCGGCGAACTCCAGCGGGTGCACATGGAGAACAAGCCGACCATCGTCTTCGTCACCCACTCGATCGACGAGGCGGTGCTGCTCGCCGACCGGGTGGTCGTGCTGAGCCCCCGCCCCGGCCGGATCCGCAAGGTCGTCGACGTGGCCATCCCCCGGCCCCGCACCCTGGGCCGCAACGCCCACCTGGCCGACGTCGCCCAGGTCAGCGCCAACCTGCACGAACTGCTGATGGAACGCGAACAGCCGGCCACCGCCGGCGCGGAAGGACACTGACCATGCGGGTGTCGGTCTTCACCGAGCCGAACCGTGGCGCCAGCTACGACACCCAGCTCCGGTTCGCCCGGCTGGTCGAGGCCTGCGGCTACGAGGGCTTCCTCCGCGCCGACCACTACCAGTCGATGGGCGCCGACCCGGGCCTGCCCGGCCCCACGGACGCCTGGCTGACCCTCGCCGCGCTGGCCCGGGAAACCGAGCGGATCCGACTCGGCACCCTGGTGACGTCGGCCACGTTCCGCCTGCCCGGCCCCCTCGCGGTGATGGTCGCGCAGGTCGACCAGATGAGCGGTGGCCGGGTCGACCTGGGCATCGGCGCCGGCTGGTACGAGCGCGAGCACACCTCGTACGGAATCCCGTTCCCGTCGGTCGGCGAGCGCTTCGACCGGCTGGCCGAGCAGCTTGAGGTGATCACCGGATTGTGGGGAACCCCGCCCGGCGAGACCTACAGCTTCACCGGCGACCACTACCGCTTGGTGGACGCTCCCGCCCTGCCCAAGCCGGTGCAGGTACCCGGCCCACCGATCATCGTGGGCGGGCGTGGCCCCAAGCGCACACCCGAACTGGCCGCCCGGTACGCCGACGAGTTCAACATGCCGTTCAAGTCCGTGGCCGCCACCGCCGAGGCGTACGACCGGGTGCGCGAGACGTGTGAGCGCACCGGGCGGACGGAGTCCGGGCGCGCCCCGTTGGTGCTGTCCGCCGGGGTCGTCGTCGCCATCGGCCGGACCGACGGGGAGGCCCAGCGTCGGGCCGCGCCCCTGCACGAGAAGAGCGCTCTGCCACCGGAGGACCCGGTGGTCGGCTCCCCCGCGCAGCTCGTGCAGCGGCTCGGTGAGTTCGCCGCGATCGGCACCACCCGGGTCCACCTGCGCCTGATCGACTTCGATGATCTCGACCACCTCGAGCTGATCGCCGCCGAGGTGCTGCCCCAACTGGACGGAGCACGATGACCGACGTGATCGACGGAACCGAACTCGGACCGGTGGGTCAGGAGATCGTGTACGAGAACGACCGGGTCCGGGTCTGGCACATCCGCCTTGAGCCCGGCGAGCGGCAACCGCTGCACCGGCACGACCACCCCTACCTGGTGGTGGCGATCGAGGGCGCCAAGAACGTCGTACAGACGATCGACGGCACGCGGATCGACGCCGACGAGCCCACCGGCGGAGTGGTCTACCGGGACCCGGGCGCGGTGCACATGCTGACCAATGTCGGAGATACGACTTACCTGGCCCGGCTGGTCGAACTCAAGTAGACCCGCCGATGGCCACCGGCGTGCCGCGCGGCGCGCCGTTGGCGATCGGGTGTACCAGGTGCGTAACGTGCCGGACATGGCCTTTCGGACCTGGGGCAGACTGCTGCTCACGGCGCTCGGGGTGAGCGTGCTGGCCGGAGCCGGCCAGCTCGGCGTCGCGTACGGTTTCGGCATCGTCCGCCTGACCGGCGCATTCACCGGTACGACCGTCAACCAGTGGCCGGCCCAGCTCGTCTGGGTGGGCTGGTTCGCCGCGAACGCAGCCGTCGCCGGCGCGGTCCTGACCGGACGCCTCGCTCGCCGCGACGCTCCGGCGGCCAGCACCGGCCGACAGTTGGCCGTCGCCGGTGCGGCGGCGCTCGGTGCCACCGTCATCGCCCCGCTCTGCATGCAGCCCGCCCGTGCCGCGGAGCTGATCTCCGTCGACCCGGTCTGGGCGGTGGGCATCTGCGCCATGGTCGGTGCGGTGATCGGGGCGGGCGCGGCGATCGCCGTCCTGTTCCGGCCCGAGCTGGGATGGAACATGGCGGCTGTGGCCGGCGCGGTCTGGCTGCTGGCGCTGATCTCCGTCCTACCGTCGCTCGGCACGGCCGGCCCACTGCCGACCGTCCGGCTCGGCGTACTGGAGCCGAGCTGGCTCGACGACGCCGCCGCACAGCGGCTGGCGCTGCTCCTGCTGCCCATCGTGGCGCTCCTGGCCGGCGCGGCGACCGCCGGGCTGGCTCGCTGGCGGGGCCAGGCCCCACTGGTCAGCGGGGCCACCGGGGTGGCCGGTCCGGTGCTGGTGGCGTTCGCCTACCTGACCGCCGGTCCGGGCGACGCGGTGGACCGCTACCAGGCCGCCCCCTACTACGGCTCTTTGATCGCGATCCTCGCCGGAGCGCTCGGTGCGGCCGCCGCCGCGCTGCTGCGCTGGCCGACGGGCACCCGTACCGCCGATCCGCAGGCGATCGAGCCCACCGCCATCCTGCGTCCGCTGCCCGCCGGCCCGGCGCTGCCCGGCGCGGCGAAGGACCGGGACAGCGCGGCGAACGACCGGGACAGCGCCGAGCGCAGCGACACGGAGACGACCAACGCCGAGCTGGCCACCGGCACGAAGCCTGCCGGTGTCGTTGCGGGTCCGAGGGTGACGGGCGACCCCGATGCCGTACGCACCGTCCCGGCCCACTGGGACTGGCCGGAGACCACAGCGAGCGGACAGCACGGTCCGGCTCCCGCCACTGCGGCTCCCGCCCCGACTCAGCCCGCGGCCTGGCTGACCGCGCCGACCGGTGAGTTCACCGCCGCAGAGCAGACGCCCCAGCGCCACGATGATGTCCTGGCCACGACGGAGCCCTCGGCCGGCACCGACGTCAGCAACGTCACCGACGCCACCGCGACCGGCACCACGTCCGGACGCGCTGACGCCGCGACCCCGACGAGCGGCCGAGCGGTCGACGAGGCGACCGGCAGCACCGCGACGGACACGAGCGGCAGCACGGCGACCAGTGGCAGGCCGACCGGTGGGCGCACCACCCGCAAGTCCGCCGCCACCCCGAGCGGCACGGGTGCACCCGGTTCCGGCACGACCAGCGCGGTCCCGACCAGCGCGGCCCCGACCAGCGCGGCCCGGACCGGTACGACCCCGACCAGTACGGGCAGCGGTACCGAGGCGACCAGCACAGCCCCGACTGGCACTGACGCTCCCAGTCCCGCCGCCAAGGCCGCCATGGCCTCGACGGGCACGGGGACAGGCACGAGCACGGAGGCGAGCAGCGCGGGCACGACCGACCACGGCGCGCCCGAGGCGCCGCTGACGATCAAGCCGCGACGCGGCCGTAAGTCGAAGGCCAACCCTGACACCACCGCCTCCGACGTGGCTGACGACAGGTCCCCCGCCGGTTCGGCAACCACCAGCGAGACGACCACCAACGAGACGACCACTCGCGAGACGACCACCGACGCAACGGCCACCCGCGAGACGACCACCGGCCGCGCCACGAAGGGCACCCGGCCGGGCAGGTCCGCCGACGGCACCGCCTCCGACGCGGCCACCGACACTCCGGCGCCCAGCCGGGGAGGCCTGGGCGAGCGGTCGAGTTCGACCTCCGAGGTCGCCTCGGCTGCTGCCTCCGACACGGCAGCGGCCACCGATACCGGCGCGACGCGAGCACCTGCCACCCCCGCCACCGGCTCGAAGCGAGCACCGGCCGCCTCGACGACCGCCGAAACCGGCGTGACACAGGTGTCCGCCAACCCGGAGTCCTCGACCACGCCAACCGACGCCACACAGACCCCGGCCTCCGGGACCGGGGCGACACCAGCACCGGCCACCGCAACCGGCGCGACGCGAGCCGCGGCGGCGCCGACCACCGCGGCCGGCCAGGTTGGCGCGGAAGCCATCCCGCGCGTCCCAAAGGCCGGCACGGGCAGCAAGGCAGCGCCGGCCGACGCGACCAGCGATTCCGCAACAGCCGGGCCTCGTGGCACCGACAGCGCGCAGCCCGCCGCCGAGGACGTTCCCACTGCCGGGTTGTTCGGGGCCCCCGACGCCAATGACCAGGACACGGACCGGTGGACACCCGCGCCGTCGGCCTGGCCGGTCACCTCGACGTGGACGGTGCCACCGCAGGCCTCCGAGCCGGAGGCAACCGCATCGGACGGGTCGAGCAGACCCGACGAGCCGACCCCCAGGCCCCGGCATCGGGCACCGTTGCCGGACCTGAGCCGGGCCGGCACCTGGAACGCGTTCGACACCTCTCGGCGCCGCGGATCGGCGGGATCGCAGGACAACTCGGCGGCACGGACAGCGCCGGCCGAAGCCGGCGAGACGGCCGGCCCGGCCGAACACCCGGGCCGGCCGGAGTTCCCAGGCACGGTGGACGCGCCCTTCGGTGCCGCCGCCGACAGCACCACCACCGACGGCGCCACCGGGGGCACCGGCGACGTGGCGGCTACCGACGCCACGTCGGCAACTCCGACGCAGCCGAAGGTGGCAGAGCAGCCCTCCCGGCGAGGGCGGCTCGGCGGGCTGTTCCGCCGCAACCGGTCCCGCGCCGACGAGGAGAGCCCGAAGACGTCGGATGAAGCGGAGCCGCTGGCGTCCCAGGACGAGGAATTCGTCGACTGGGTCGCCGGTCTGAGCAAGCCGGTGTCGGACAACGAGCCTGAGCAGGAGAACGGCCGCCGGTCGTTGCGCTCCACCGGTCGACACCACCGCGACTGACCGACCGCGACTGACCCACCTCGACTGACCCGCACCACGCAGCGCACAGACGCACCGACCGATGGCTTGATCGACTCGGGTTCACTGATATCGGGCTATCCCACGCGGCCCGACACCCCGACATCAATGAACCCGAGTCGATCACCCCGCGACATCCCCATGCACCGGGCCAGGCACGACACCCCACGCAGGCCGACCCCCGCGACACCCCCACGCACCGGCCACGCAGGCCTGACCCCGCGAGGCCATACGCACCGGGCCACGCGCGCCACCCCGCACCACAGGGGACGCCACGCCCTGGAAGCGGTCAGGCGAGCGGTAGGTAGACCCGGCTCCCGCCGGAGACGAACTCCTCCGACTTGTCCCTCATGCCGCGCGCCGCGTACTCCTTGAGCTCTTGGGTGATCTTCATGGAGCAGAACTTCGGGCCACACATCGAGCAGAAGTGGGCGGTCTTCGCCGGCTCCGCGGGCAGGGTCGCGTCGTGGTACGAGCGCGCCGTCTCCGGGTCCAGTGAAAGGTTGAACTGATCCTCCCAGCGGAACTCGAACCGCGCCTTCGACAGGGCGTCGTCCCAGGCCTGCGCGCCGGGGTGCCCCTTGGCCAGGTCCGCCGCGTGTGCCGCGATCTTGTAGGCGATCACGCCCGCCTTCACGTCGTCCCGGTCCGGCAGGCCGAGGTGCTCCTTCGGCGTGACGTAGCAGAGCATCGCCGTGCCGAACATGCCGATCATCGCGGCGCCGATCGCCGAGGTGATGTGGTCGTACGCGGGCGCGATGTCGGTGGTCAACGGACCGAGCGTGTAGAAGGGCGCCTCGTGGCACCACTCCTGCTGAAGGTCCACGTTCTCCTTGATCTTGTGCATCGGTACGTGACCGGGGCCCTCGATCATCACCTGGACGTCGTACGCCCAGGCGATCTTCGTCAGCTCGCCGAGGGTGCGCAGCTCGGCGAACTGCGCCTCGTCGTTGGCGTCGGCGATCGACCCGGGGCGCAGCCCGTCGCCGAGGGAGAACGTCACGTCGTAGCGCGCGAGCAGCGCGCACAACTCCTCGAAGTTGGTGTAGAGGAAGTTCTCCTCGTGGTGCGCCAGACACCAGGCCGCCATGATCGAACCGCCTCGGGACACGATCCCGGTCACCCGGTCCACGGCCAGCGGCACGTACGGCAGGAGCACCCCGGCGTGCACCGTCATGTAGTCCACGCCCTGCTCGGCCTGCTCGATCACTGTCTCCCGGAACACCTCCCAGCTCAACTTCACCGGGTCGCCGCCGACCTTCTCCAGCGCCTGGTAGATCGGCACCGTCCCGATCGGCACCGGCGAGTTCCGCACGATCGCCTCACGGGTCTCGTGGATCCGCTTACCCGTGGACAGGTCCATCACGGTGTCCGCGCCCCAGCGGGTGGCCCAGGTCAGCTTCTCCACCTCCTCCGCGACCGACGAACTGACCGCCGAGGTGCCGATGTTGGCGTTCACCTTGACCAGGAACGCCTTACCGATGATCGCCGGCTCGCACTCGGGGTGGTTGACGTTGAGCGGGAGCACCGCCCGACCGGCGGCGATCTCGGCCCGTACGAGTTCCGGTTCGACGTTCTCCCGGATCGCCACGAACTCCATCTCCGGCGTCACCACACCGGCCCGCGCGTACGCCAACTGGGTGGGCCGGCGATTGTCCACCCCGGCCAGCGGTGTGCCCGCACCCCGCACCGGTGCCACGTCACCCCGCTCGGCGATCCACGGGCCCCGCAGTGCGGGCAGCCCCACCGATGGGTCCGACCCCGGGCCGGACGTGTCGTAGAGCCGCACCGGCGGCAGGTCCCCGGTCAGCCCCACCTCCGCGAACGGCACCCGGACATCCGGCCGCGAACCCTCGACGTACACCTTGCCTCGTGCGTGCATGACAGCCTCCCTGGTGATCAAGCGGACCAGCCGAAGTGGTTCAGCGGCCCACGCCCCGCGCCCAGCTCCCAGCCCCGCGCGCCGGTCAGCGCACGGAGCACGTACTCCTTGGCGGCCCCCACGGCGGCCGGCACCGGATCGCCCAGACCGAGCCGCACCGCGATCGCCGCCGAGAACGAGCACCCGGTGCCGTGGGTGTGCCGGGTGGTCACGCGGGGTGCGCGCAACAGGGTGGTGACGCCGCCGCCGTGCAGCACGTCGACCGCCTCGTCCCCGTCCAGGTCACCGCCCGTGACCACCACGTACTCCGGGCCGCCGGCCACCAGGGCCTCGGCGGCCACGACCATCGCGGCCACGTCGTCGACCGGGCGTCCGGTGATCGCCGCGGCCTCCGCGCAGTTCGGGGTCGCCACCCTGGCGTACGGCAGCAGCCGCTCCACCGCGCCCACCACGCCGAGCCGGTGACCGCTCGTGGCGACCAGCACCGGGTCGACGACGAGTTGCGGCAGCCGGCCGTCCCGGGCGGCCTCGGCCACCACGTCCGCGATCGCCGGGGTGCCGAGCATCCCCGTCTTCACGGCGCGGACGGTGAAATCGGTGAGCACGCTGTCCAACTGCTCGGTGACAGTGCGCGGGGGCAGCGGCAGCACCGCGTCGACACCTCGGGTGTTCTGCGCGGTGACCGCCGTGAGGACGCTGGTGCCGTACGCGCCCAGCGCGGCGAAGACCTTGAGGTCGGCCTGGATGCCTGCGCCGCCACCGGAGTCCGAGCCGGCGATGGTGAGCAGTGTTCGCGGGGTCATTTTCTTTCCCTGGTTGCGGTTGGGGGCTGCGGCGGGCCGTTTTGGGTTGCGGTTTGGGGCTGCGGCCGACCGTGCCCACTCCGGGCGGTCAGGCTTGATCCCTGCGTGGGCACGGTCGGCCGCAGCCCTGACGTGGGGACGGTCGGCCGCCGCCCTGACGTGGGGACCTGGGGGACCCCGCGCCGGGTTTGGGTCAGCTTGGGGGTGACCGCCTCTGCATATGCGCTGGTCAGGGTGGCGGCTGTTTCGGTGGGGTCTTTGGCTCGCATGAGCGCGCCCAGGACTGCTACTCCGGTGGCTCCTGACTGGACACAGGCGGTCACCTGTTCTGGGGTTTCGATTCCGCCTAAAGCCAGCACGGGCACCGGGCTGACCTCGACCAGCTTGCGTAGGCCGTCGGTGCCCAAGGGTGGGCCGTAGCCCGGTTTTGTCCTGGTCAGGTGGACCGGGGAGATGGTGGCGTAGTGCTCGGTGGTCAGGCGGTCCAGCTCGGGTTGGTGGTGGCAGGAGCGGCCGACGAGGCCGTGGGCTGGCGGTGGGTACGGGCCGGCGGCGGGCAGGTGCACGGCGTCACCGCCGAGTGGGTCGGGGCCGGCCACGATGAGGGTTCCGCCGACGTCGGCGAGGATCGCACGCAGGTCGGCGGCGAGGGTGGCGCGTTCGGCGCGGGGCAGGTCCTTCTCCCGCAGCACCACCCAGCGCACTCCCCCGGCCACGGCGCCCGCCACCACCCGGTCGAGCCCGCCCCGCGCGACGAGCCGGTCGGTCAACAGAACAACCCCCGACGGCGGGGTCACAGCTCGGGTCTTCCCTCGTCGGGGGTGGAGGCGAGCGCGTGGAAGCGGCGCTCGATCCGACCGGCCTGGGCCGCCAGTCGGCCCGCCTCGACCGCGTACCGCATCGCGGTGGCCATCGCCACCGGGTCGGCCGCCCGGGTGACCGCGCTCGCCAGCAGCACCCCGTCACAGCCCAGCTCCATGGCCAGCGCCGCGTCGGACGCGGTGCCGATGCCGGCGTCGAGGATCACCGGCACGTCCACACCCTGCCGGATGAGTCGAATGTGGTGCGGGTTGCCGATGCCGAGCCCCGAGCCGATCGGGGAGCCGGCCGGCATCACCGCGGCGCAGCCCACGTCGGCGAGGCGGCGGGCGAGCACGGGGTCGTCGCTGGTGTACGGCAGCACTGTGAAGCCGTCGGAGACCAACTCCTCGGCGGCGCGGAGCAGTTCCACCCCGTCGGGCAGCAGCGTCCGCTCGTCGCCGATCACCTCCAGCTTGACCCAGTCGGTGTCGAACGCGTCCCGGGCCAAGCGGGCCACCTTCACTGCCTCGGTGGCGGTGTGACAGCCGGCGGTGTTCGGCAGCAGGCGTACGCCGCACCGGTCCAGCAGCTCCAGCAGCCCGCCGGTGGAGCCCGGTGCCGTGCCCACCCGCCGCAGCGCCACTGTGACCAGCTCGGTGCCGGACGCCCGGATCGCCTGCTCCAGGACGTGCAGGTTCGCGGCACCGCCGGTGCCGAGGATCAGCCGTGAGGTGAAGGTGTCCCCACCCAGCTCGAAGGGCACGCCGCTCACCCGCCCTGCGCCGCGGTGAGCACCTCGACCCGGTCACCGTCGCGCAGTGCCCGCGCCGGCCAGCCGGTCCGGGGCACCACCTCGCCGTTGACCGCGACCGCCACCCCACGCGGCTGCGCCACGATGTCACGGACCAGGTCCGCCACGGACGCGCCGGCGGCGACGCTGCGCCCGGCCCCGTTCACAGTCAACTCCACAGGTCCCCCTCCAACGTCGGTTCAGGTCCGCCCGGCGCGGCCACCGCGGCACCGCCGAAGCGGTCGGCCCGGAAGGGCGCGAGCAGCGGGTCGGGTACGCCGCCGAGCACCAGGTCGGCGATCAGGTCGGCGGTGATCGGGGTGAGCACGATGCCGTGCCGGTGGTGCCCGGTGGCGGCCAGGACGTCCGGTCGGTCCGGCAGCGGCCCGAGGATCGGCGCGTTGTCCGGGGTGCCCGGGCGCAGCCCGGCGACCGCCTCGACCAGGTCGTACTCGGCCAACTCGGGCAGCAGGTCGACCCCGGCGCGCAGCAGCCGTTGCACAGCACCGGCGGTGACGGTGGTGTCCGAGCGCTCCTCGACCGTCGCGCCGAGCACGACCTCACCGTCGGCGCGGGGCACCAGGTAGACGTGCTCGCCGTCGGCGTACCCCCGGATCACGTGCCGGAAGCCCGGCGCGACGCCGTCGGGCGCGCGGAGCCGGAGGACCTGGCCCTTCACCGGCCGCACGGGCAGGCCGGTGAGCGCGGCGGCCCCGCAGCCGGCGGCGACCACGGTGACCTGCCCGTCCACATCGGACAAGGACCGGACCGGCTGCGGCACGAGCACCGCGCCGGCCCGCTGCGCGGCCGTGCGCAGCGCCGGCACCAGCAGGCGGGGGTCGACCTGATGGTCGGTGGGCGCGAGCGCACCGCCGCGCACCCGCGGGGCGAGCGCCGGTTCGCGGTCGCGCAGCTCGCTGGGGCGCAGCGGCGTCACGGGCAGACCCAACCCCTGCTGGTACGCCCACAGCCGGCGCGCCTCGGCCAGGTCGTCGCCGGTGAGCCCGACCATCAGCGTGCCCTCGGCCCGGTAGCCGATCTCGACTCCGGTCGTCTCGGTCAACTCGGCGGCGAACGCCGGCCAGCGGGCGGCGGACGCCAGCAGCAACCCGGTCAGCTGCCGCTCACCGAAGTACGCCTCGGCGACCGGGGAGAGCATGCCGGCGGCCACCGCCGACGCCCCCGAGCCGGGCGCCGGATCGTGCACCACCACCCGCAGCCCACGCGCGGCGCAACGCCAGGCGATCGCCAGCCCGATCGGCCCCGCCCCCACCACTGCCACGTCCGGCCGGACCCGGTCGCTCGACGGCGGTGACGGGGACCGGCCGGTCAGCACGTCAGGGCCTCGATCAGCTCGGCGGTGGCCCGTGCCGGGTCGGCTGCGGTGGAGACCGCACCGACCACCGCCACCCCGTACGCCCCGGCGGCCCGCAGCGCCGGCACCCGGGCGGCGGTCACTCCGCCGATCGCGATGACCGGAACGTCGACGGCGTCGACGACGGCGCGTACCCCGGCGGGCCCGATGGGGTCCGGTAGGCCGGTCTTGGTGCTGGTGGTGTGACACGGCCCGACGCCCAGGTAGCTGGCGCCCGCCGCGACTGCCTCGCGCGCCGGGCCCGGCGCGCGGGCCGTGGCGCCCAGCACACCGGTGGGGCCGAGCACCCGGCGGGCGGCGGCGACCGGCAGGTCGTCGGCGCCGACGTGCCCACCGGCGGCGCCCACCGCCAGCGCCACGTGCAACCGGTCGTTGACCAGGCAGGTCGCCCGGTACGGCGCGCAGAGCGCGAGCACCCGCCGGGTCAGGTCGTACGCCTCGCGGTCGGTGGCGGAATCCTCGACCCGGACCTGTACCACCAGGTCGGCATGGGCCACGGTGAGGGCGGCGCGAACCACGGCAAGTGGGTCGCGACCCGGTCGGGTGTCGGTGATGAGATGCAATCGCCCCAGGGACGGCACGGCAACGCTCCTCCCTGCGCCGGCATTACCCGGATCAGGTTCGACGGTCGGGGGCTGTCAGCCCCCCTCTCAGCCCGGTACACCGGGCTCCCGTGGGTTACTTGCGTGTCACCGTACGACAGATCCGCCGGCCTGCCAAGGCGCGGGGTCGGCGGTGGCCGACCGGCCGGGCCGCGTCAAAACGAGCGAGATCCAATGGGGCACTTCATACGGTCCTGTTCGGAATGTCGCCCCCCGTTGCAGAACCGTTACCCGTCCGCATCTTGCCCGACATCGAGAGAGCCGAATTAATTTGTTCAGCGATTCGACAAAATGTCGGTGGGGGCACCCTGGCACGGTGTGACCACCGGCTCCATCAGGGACGGCCTTCGGCGAGCCGACTCCCGCGAGCTCTGTCACTACGACACAGGAGGCGGCGTGTCCCGTTCTCGTCGTGCCCGTACACCCATCACCGCAACCCTGATCTCCCTGGCCATGGCCTCGACCACCCTGTTCGGCGCGCCCGCGCAGGCGGCCGCCCAGGTTCCCCCACGGGATGCGAAAGCCGCAGCCCCGGTCAGCCAGGTGGCGCCGAAGGCGCCAAAGGCCGCGGCCGATCCCTTCTCCGTCCTCGTCTTCTCCAAGACCGCCGGCTTCCGGCACGACTCCATCCCCACCGGCGTCGCCGCCATCCAGCAACTCGGCGTCGCCAACGGATTCACAGTGGACAACTCCGAGGACGGCGCCGCATTCAACGACGCCAACCTGGCGAAGTACAAGGCGGTGATCTGGCTCTCCACCACCGGTGACGTGCTCAACGCCGACCAGCAGGCGGCGTTCGAGCGCTACGTGAAGGCCGGCGGCGGCTACGTCGGCATCCACGCCGCGTCGGACACCGAGTACAGCTGGGCCTGGTACGGCGACCTGGTCGGCGCGTACTTCGCCAACCACCCGCAGAACCAGCAGGCCACGGTCAAGGTGGAGGACCACGCCCACCCGTCCACGGCCGGGTTGCCGGACCGGTGGTCCCGGTTCGACGAGTGGTACAACTACCAGAGCAACCCCCGGCCGGACGTGCACGTGCTGGCCAGCCTGGACGAGAAGAGCTACACCCCCGGCGCCGGCGCGATGGGTGCGGACCACCCGGTCGCCTGGTGTCAGGACTACGACGGTGGCCGCTCCTGGTACACGGGCCTGGGGCACACCCGGGAGTCGTACGCCGAGCCCGAGTTCCTGTCCCACCTGCTCGGCGGCATCCGCACCGCGGCCGGTGTCGAGAACGCCGACTGCGGCGCCTCGAAGACCTCGAACTTCGAGAAGGTCACGCTGGACAGCAACACCAGCAACCCGATGGAGCTGGACGTCGCCCCCGACGGGCGGGTCTTCTACATCGAGCGCGACGGTCGCGTGCAGATCGTGAAGCCGGACACCGGCAACACCGTCACCGCCGTCGACCTGGACGTCTTCACCGGTAACGAGGACGGCCTCATCGGCATCCGGCTCGACCCGGACTTCGCCACCAACAAGTGGGTGTACCTGTACTACGCCCCGAACGACGGGGTCACCCGCAACCTGCTGTCCCGGTTCACGGTGACCGGCGACACCATCGACCTGGCCAGCGAAAAGCAGGTGCTACGGGTCGACACCCAGCGCAACACCTGCTGCCACGCCGGCGGCAGCATGACCTTCGACGGCGACGGCAACCTCTACCTGGCCACCGGTGACAACACCAACCCGTTCGAGTCGAACTCGTACTCGCCGCTCGACGAGCGGTCGGGCCGCCAGGACTACGACGCGCAGCGCACCTCCGCCAACACCAACGACCTGCGCGGCAAGGTGATCCGGATCCACCCGGAGGACGACGGAACGTACACCGTTCCGGCGGGCAACCTCTTCGCGGCGGGCACCGAGAAGACCCGTCCCGAGATCTACGCGATGGGCTTCCGCAACCCGTTCCGGATCGGCACCGACCCGAAGACCAACACGCTGTACGTCGCGGACTACGGACCGGACGCCAACGCGGACAACCCGAACCGGGGCCCCCGCGGTCTGGTCGAGTGGAACGTCGTCACCCCGGGCAACTACGGCTGGCCGTACTGCACGGGCACGAACGAGGCGTACAACGACTACACGTTCCCGTCCGGCCCGAGCGGTCCGAAGTTCGACTGCGCCGCACCGGTGAACAACTCGCCCAACAACACCGGCCTGACCAACCTCCCGCCGGTGGTTCCGGCGACCGTCGACTACGGGTACGCCGGTGACGCGCGTTACCCGGAGATCGGTGGCGGCGGTGCCCCGATGGGCGGCCCGGTCTACCGCTACGACGCCGACCTGAACTCGAACCGCAAGTGGCCGGCGTACTACGACGGCAAGGCTCTGCTCGGCGAGTGGAACCAGAACAAGATGTACACCATGCAGTTGACCCCCGACGGCAAGTCGTTGGTGGACATCAACCAGTTGCTCACCGGCATGAGCATGGTCCGGCCGATGGACTTCGAGTTCGGTCCGGACGGGGCGCTGTACCTGATCGAGTGGGGCAGCGGCTTCGGCGGCAACAACGACAACTCGGGCGTCTACCGGATCGACTACACCGCCGGTGACCGCGCCCCGATCGCCGCAGCGTCCGCCAACCCGATCTCGGGGCCGGCACCGTTGACGGTGACCTTCTCCAGCGCCGGTTCCCGGGACCCGGACGGTGGCGCGCTCACCTACGCCTGGACGTTCGGCGACGGGCAGACCTCGACCGAGGCCAACCCGACCCACACGTACGCCACGGCGGGCAACTACACCGCCCAGCTCACCGTCACCAACCCCAAGGGCCGGACCGCGGTGGCCAACGTGCCGGTCACCGTGGGCAACACCGCGCCGACGGTCTCCATCGAGTTCCCACCGGACGGCGGCTTCTTCAACTGGGGTGACCAGGTCCGCTACTCGATCAAGGTGACCGACCCCGAGGACGGGCAGATCGACTGTGACAAGGTGCAGCTTCAGGTGCTGCTCGGTCACGACGAGCACGCCCACCCGCTGGAGCAGCACACCGGCTGCACCGGCACCGTCCAGACGTCGCTCGCCTCCGGGCACGGCGCCGAGGCGAACGTCTTCGCGGTCTTCGAGGCCACCTACACCGACGAGGGTGGTGCCGGCGGCTCCGGTGCCCTGACCGGCCGGCAGATCGAGGTCCTCCAGCCGAAGCAGAAGCAGGCCGAGTACTTCACCGCCACCGGGCGCGCCCCGGTGAGCACCGGCGGTGGGGACCCCGGCGTGCAGCGCGAGGCCGGTGCCGACAGCGCCGGTGGCGGCCAGAGCATCGCCTTCATCGAGGACGGTGACTGGTGGTCGGTCGCCCCGGCGAACCTGACCAACATCACCGAGATCCGCTTCCGGGCCGCCTCCGCCGCCGCCGGCGGTCGGATCGAGGTTCGCGCGGGTGCTGTTGACGGACCGGTGGTCGCCACGGCCGTCGTACCGTCGACCGGCGCGTGGCAGACGTACACGGACGTGAGCGCACCGGTCACCGGCGCCGCGAGCGGCTCGCTGTACTTCCTGGCCCGCGATCCGAACGGCGGAACGGGTTCGCTGTTCAACGTCAACTGGATGGACTTCGTCGGCCGCGGTGTCACCGAGAACGGGCCGCCGGTGGTCAGCGCCACGGCCACCCCGGCCACCGGCACCGCACCGGTCACCGTCGCCTTCGACGGCACGGCCACCGACGCCGAGGGCGACACCCCGTTGACGTACGCCTGGGACTTCGGTGACGGAGGCTCGGCGACCACCCTGGACGCCAGCCACACCTACACCAGCGCGGGCACCTTCACGGCCACCCTCACGGTGACCGACAGCAAGGGCGCCAAGTCGTACGCCACCGTGCCGGTGCGGGTCGACGCGCCGGACACGTCCTGCTTCGGGGCGCGTTCGGACGACTTCAACGGCAACAGCCTCGACAAGGCCCGCTGGACCAGCGTGATCCGGGAGAACCAGCTCTACTCGCTCAGTGGCGGCGCGCTCCGGCTGCCCACCGGCGTTGGTGACCTCTACGGCGCTCGCAACGACGCCACGAACCTGGTGCTCCAGGCGGCCCCGACCGGCGCGTGGGAGATGACCACCAAGGTCACCCTGCCGGTGACGGCCAACTACCAGCAGGCAGGTCTGCTGGTGTACGGCGACGACGACAACTACGCCAAGGTGGACCTGCTGTACAACGGCAGCCGTCGGGTGGAGTTCATCCGGGAGACGGCGGCCACTCCTCGCAACGAGGCCGCCGACGCCACCAACGCACCTGCCGGTGACACCGTGTACCTGCGGATCACCAGCGACGGGACGAACCTGACCGCGTCCGTCTCGGGCGACGGGCAGACCTTCACCCCGGTCGGCCGTTCGGCCGCGCTCGAGGGCATCACCAACCCGCGGATCGGGGTCTTCGCGCTCAACGGAGGCACCGAGGCGCCTGTTGTCGACGCCGCGTTCGACTCGTTCCAGGTCACGCCGGACGCTCCGGCCGGCCCGGTCGACCCGTCGGACGAGTTCACCGGCAGCACGTTGGACAAGTGCCGGTGGGACGCCGTGACGCGGGAGGACCCGAGCGGTTACCGGGTCACCGATGGCGCGTTGCGGATCGACGTGCCCAACGGTGACATCTACGGCACCGACAACACCGGGCCGAAGAACTTCATCCTCCAGACCGCGCCGTCCGGCGACTGGACCCTGGAGACGAAGGTCGACGGCAGCCTGCTGAACGAGCAGTACCAGCAGGCCGGTCTGCTCGTGCAGGCGGACGACGACAACTACCTGAAGCTCGACTTCATCGCGGACAACCAGGCCGGCCAGGCGGTGACGCGGCGGATCGAGTTCCGCAGCGAGATCGCCGGGGTGGTCCAGAACCCGCAGCCCGAGGCGGGCAACCTGACCTCGGCGGTGTGGCACCTGCGGCTGGCCCGCACGGGCGACACGTTCACCGCGTCGTACTCGGCCGACGGGACGACCTGGACCGCGTTGGAGGCGCTGACCAACAGCGCGGTGGGTGCCACCCCGAAGGTCGGGCTGTTCACCCTCGGCGCCAACCAGACGGCGTCGAAGACCGCCTCGTTCGACTACTTCCGGCTCAGCACGAAGGTGGCCGACGAGACGGCACCGGTGACCACCGCGGCGGTTTCCGGCACCCCGACCGACGGGTGGCACACCGGGCCGGTGACGATCACGCTCACCGGTGCCGACGAGGCCGGCGGTAGCGGGCTCGCCGGTACGGAGTACCAGCTGGACGGTGCCACCACCTGGACGGCGTACACCGCTCCGGTGGCGGTCAGCGGGGACGGCGAGCACGAGCTCCGGTTCCGCTCGACGGACAAGGCCGGCAACGTGGAGGCGACCAAGACCGTCTCGGTCAAGATCGACGCCACCGCGCCGGTGACCTCGGCGACGTTCGCTCCGGCGAACGACGCCGGTTGGCACAACGGGACCATCCCGGTCGTGCTGGCCGCCACCGACGCCGGTTCCGGCGTCAAGACGGTGGAGTGGTCGCTGGACGGTGGCGCGTGGACGCCGTACTCGACGCCGGTCGAGGTGACCGGTGACGGGCAGCACGAGCTGCTGTTCCGCTCGACGGACAAGGCGGGCAACGTCGAGACGCTGAAGTCGGCGGTGCTGCGCATCGACGGCACCAAGCCGACGCTGCTGGTGTCCGGGCTGGCCGACGGCCAGCTCTACGGCGACAGCCAGGACGTCCGGGTGGCCTGGCAGGCCGTCGACCCGACCTCGGGCATCGCGAGCGTGGTCGGTCAGCTCGACGGCCAGGCGTACACCAGTGGCACCCTGCAGGCCATGTACGACCTGTCGCTCGGCCTGCACGAGCTGACCGTTACCGCGACCGACAAGGCGGGCAACAAGACCACCTCGACGGTTCGGTTCTTCGTCACCACCTCGTTCCGGGACATGCAGAGTCTGCTGGACCGGTTCAAGGCGACGGGGCGGCTCTCGACCAAGGCGCACAAGCAGCTGTCGAACAAGCTCGACGCTGTTCGCGCGTCCGAGGCGGCCGGCGACGACAAGGCTGCCGTCCGGCAGCTGACCGCGTTCCGGACGCTCGCCAGCGACGCCACGCTGGTGCCCGAGGCAGAGGTCCGGGACGTTCTGATCCGGGACGCCGACGCCATGATCGTTAGGCTCGGCGGCGCGGCCAGCAAGGCCGGGGTCAAGGCGAACGACGGCGACTCGGTCAAGGGCACCGGGCGGCTCGGTGGCGATGCCACCCGGCTGGCACCCGGTCGCCAGCTCTGATCCGACGAGGCCCCTTCCCGGCGCTGCGGCGTCGGGGAGGGGCCTCCCTCATCGGTAGGGAGGAGATGTCCGTGACGAGTATCCGCAAGGTCCTGGCCGCCGTGGTCGTCGGACTGGCCCTGACCCTGTCCGCCGCCGTCCCGGCGGCGGCGCAGGCCGCTCAGGCCGCCCCGGCGGCGCAGGCCGACAAGCTCAAGCTCACTGTGGCCGGCGACGGGGCTCAGGGCGTCACCATCCAGGCCACCTACGCCGATGGCCGCCGGCTGGAGCAGGTGGTGCGGTTGGTCCTCACCGCCACCGGCCCGGACGGGCAGCAGGTCGGGCCGGTGCAGCTCGAACCGCAGCCCGAGGGGCAGGGTTTCTACAGCAGCGGCCCGGTGCTCTCCACCGGCATGTGGAAGGTGTCGGTGAACTCCCCCGCGCCTCTGGCGGGCAAGGCCACCGCCACGGTGCAGGCGAAGGCGGCGCAGTCACCGCCGGCGCCCGCGCCGGTCGCGGTGACCAGGCCAGCGGACGGCGGGGCCGGCACCGGTTGGTGGCCGTTCGCGGCGGCCGGCCTCGTGCTCGTCGCCGCGGCGATGGGGGTGGCCATGCTCTTCGGCCGCCGCCGCACCGACTGACCAACCAACGCTCCGACGCGCACTCAACGACCGGGCCGGGCCGCGACAAGCGGCCCGGCCCGTCGCCGTCTGACTGGCTCGTGATCGACTCGACTTCCCGGAAGTCGGGGTGTCCCGCGCGACAGGTCACCCCGACTTCAAGGAACGCGAGTGGATCAAGCGCGGCGCACGCCCCCGCGCACGACGAGGCACGCGTCTCGCCGCGCTCAGAGAATGGCGCGCAGCGCCGCCAGGCCCTCGTCGCTGGGCTCCCAGGTGCCGGCGGCGGCGTTGGCGCGCACCTGATCGGGCGTGGTGGCACCGGCGATCACCGAGGTCACCGCCGGCTGGGCGGCCAGACCGCCGATCGCCACCTGGAGCATCGTCAGACCCCGCTCGGCCGCGTACGCCTCGATCGCCTCGATGGTGTCCCAGTCGGCTGCGGCGAGCCGCTCCGCGTACCGGCCACCACCGGAGAGCCGGCTGCCGGCCGGCGGCTGACCCTCCCGCTTGTACTTGCCGGTGAGCAGGCCGTTGGCGAGCGGGAAGAACGGCAGCATGCCGAGGCCGAACCGCTCGCACGCCGGGATCACCTCGGCCTCCACCGAGCGCTCCAGCAGGCTGTAGTGGTTCTGCGCGCTGATGAAGCGGGACCGGCCGTTGGACGAGGCGACCCAGTCCGCGTCGGCGATCTGCCAGCCGGCGAAGTTGGAGTTGCCCAGGTAGCGCACCTTGCCGTCGCGAACCAGGTCGTCCAGGGCGGCGAGGGTCTCGTCGATCGGGGTGCCCGGGTCGGGCTCGTGCATCTGGTACAGGTCGATGTGGTCGGTGCCGAGCCGGCGCAGCGACGCCTCCACCGCGCGGGCGATGTAGCGCCGCGCACCACGAGCGCCGTAGTCCGGCCCGTTGAGGCCGTTCATGTCCATGCCGAACTTGGTGGCCACCACCACGTCGTCCCGGCGGCCCTTGAGCGCCTGCCCGAGCAGTTCCTCGGAACCGCCCTGCGGCTCGCCGTAGATGTCGGCGGTGTCGAAGAGGTTGATCCCGGCGTCCAGGGCCGCGTCCACCACCGCCCGGGTGCCGTCGAGGTCCAACTTGCGGCCGAAGTTGTTGCAGCCGATGCCGACCACGGACACCACGAGCCCGGAGTCGCCCAGCCGGCGATAGGTCATCTCAGTCACGAGATCCACCCTATGCCGGCCCGGCGCCCGTCACCCGACGTCCCAGACCGGTTCCGGAGTCTCCACCACCTCGCTGTCGCCTCGGAACAACACGAACCGGTCGAACGAGCGGGTGAACCAGCGATCGTGGGTGACCGCGATCACCGTGCCCTCGAAGGCGGTCAGGCCCGCTTCGAGCGCTTCCGCGCTGGCCAGGTCGAGGTTGTCGGTGGGCTCGTCGAGCAGCAGCAGGGTCGCCCCGGACAGCTCCAACAGCAACACCAGGAACCGGGCCTGCTGCCCGCCGGAGAGCGTGCCGAAGCGCTGGTCGCCCTGCGCGGCCAGCTCGTAGCGACTGAGCACACCCATCGCCGCGTGCCGGTCCATCCCGGTGCGGTGCTCGTCGCCCCGCCAGAGGATCTCGACGAGCGTCTTCGACATCAGCTCCGGCCGGTCGTGGGTCTGGGAGAAGTGCCCGGGGCGGACCCGGGCACCGAGGCGGGCCGTGCCCTCGTGCGCCACCGGAGCGAGCGCGCCCGCACCGTCGACCGGCCCGTTCGCCGGGTCCGGGTCGGTGCCGCCGCGGGCCAACAGCCGCAGGAAGTGCGACTTGCCGGTGCCGTTGGCACCGAGCACCGCCACCCGGTCGCCGTACCAGATCTCCAGGTCGAAGGGGAATGTCAGGCCGTCGAGCTCCAGCTGCTCGCAGACGACCGCGCGCTTGCCGGTCCGCCCGCCGCTGAGCCGCATCCGGATGTCCTGGTCCTTCGGCGGTACGGGCGGCGGCCCGGCCTCCTCGAACTTGCGCAACCGGGTCTGCGCGGCCTGGTAACGCGAGGCCAACCCGTCGTTGTACGCGGCCTTCTGCTTGTACATCAGCATCAGCTCGCGCAGCTTCTGGTGCTCCTCGTCCCAGCGCCGGCGCAGCTCGTCGAGGCGGGCGTGCCGAGCCACCCGAGCCTCGTGCCAACTGGCGAAGCCGCCGGGGTGCACCCAGGCGCTGCCACCCTCGACGGCGACCACCCGGTCGGCGCTCTGGGCCAGCAGCTCGCGGTCGTGCGAGACGTAGAGCACCGACTTCGTCGACTCGCGCAGTCGCGCCTCCAGCCAGCGTTTGCCGGGCACGTCGAGGAAGTTGTCCGGTTCGTCGAGCAGCAGCACCTCGTCCGGGCCGCGCAGCAGCAACTCCAGGGCGAAGCGCTTCTGCTGGCCGCCGGAGAGGGTACGCACCGGACGGTCCCGTACGGCGTCCCACGGCTGGCCGAGCACGATGGTCGCGACGGTGTCGAAGAGCACCTCGGCGTCGTACCCGCCGGCCTCGCCCCAGGCGCCGAGCGCATCGGCGTACGCCAGCTGGGCCTTGCCCGCGGCGTTGCTGAACTTGCCGTGGGCCTCGGTCGCCCGCATGGCCGCCTCGGTCTCGCCGAGCCGCCGGCCGGCATCGCGAAGCGCCGGAGGGGCCAGCGACAACGCCAGGTCGGCGAGGGTCGACTCGTCACCGATCATGCCGATGAACTGGCGCATCACACCCAGCCCGCCGGCCCGCGCGACGACGCCGCTGCGCACCGGCAGGTCGCCGGCGACCATCCTCAGCAGCGTCGTCTTTCCCGCGCCGTTCGGCCCGACCAGGGCGACCTTGCTGCCCTCCCCGACCCGGAACGACACGTCGGCGAAGAGTTCCCGACCGTCGGGCAGGATGTGCCCGACCGCTGCCACGTCCACGTATCCCACGCCGGGATCCTGCCCCAACGAGGGTCGGGGGGTACATCCAATTACCGGGTGACGCGCAGCACCCGGAAGCCCTTCTGGCTGGCGTACCGCTCGACCTGCCAGCTCTGCTCGGTGAGCCAGCGTTGCAGGGAGTCGCCGCCGAGGTGCCGGGCGACGACCAACCAGCCGACACCGTCCGGGGCGAGTCGGGGCAGCCAGCGCAGCAACAGGTCGTGCAGCCCGTCCTTGCCGATCCGGATGGGCGGGTTCGACCAGATCTGGGCGAAGCGGACGCCGTCCGGAACGTCGTCCGGCGCGCTGACCCGGACCCGGTCGGCGGCGCCGACCCGAGCCGCGTTGGCGGCGGTCAGCTCGCGGGCCCGGGCGTTGACGTCGACGGCCCAGATGGTGCTGGTGGGCGCGAGGTCGGCCAGCACGCAGCTGATCGGCCCGAACCCGCAGCCAAGGTCGAGCAGGTCGCCGGTGGTGTCGGCGGCGGGCAGCTCGGCCTTGCGCAGCAGCACCGCGGTGCCCGGGTCGAGCCGGCTGGCGGAGAACACCCCGCCGGCTGAGGAGAGCCGGTAGTCGCGGTCGGCGACGGAGAACTCGACCTCGCGCGCCGGGGCGTCGCTGGTGGGTTGAGCAGTGAAGTAGTGGTCGCCGGTCACCCGGTGATTCTCGCACCGGTCCGGGGCGGACCTGACACGGCCCACACGCACATTTCCCCGATATTACCCCCTAAAGGGACAATGCCTCCTACTCTGGGCGACATGGTGTATCGGTACCAGTCCGATGAGGACGCTTTCGAGGAGTACCCGGAGCCCGGGTCCGACCTGTCGGTGCTCGGCGCCGGTCCGCCCCCGGCGGCCGGGCCCTCTCCGTCGCGCTTCCCCACGCCGTCGCTGCCCCGGCCGAACCAGCTCTCGCTGCCCTCGTCGCAGCCAGCGCCGGCTCGTGCCGTTGCGTCGCAGCCACTGCCGACACGTGCCGACATCCCGCCCGCCCCGCCGCGCAGCCAGATCTACACCTCGGCGACGTCGGCGGAGCCGCCCACCCGGCGCGGCGGCGGTCGACTGTGGCAGGTAATGATCGGCGGGGCAGCCGTCCTGGTGCTGCTCGCCCTCTGCGGTCTCGGCGCCGCCGCGTTGCTCATCGACCGCAACGAGCAGCCACAGAGCAACCCGACGTACCAGCCGAACGCCGCCCCGACGTCGGCACCGCCGGAACGGCTGGCCCTCGACTCCCGGGACACCGACCAGGCCCCGCTCACCGCCAAGGAACTCTTCCCCGGCAAGGAACTGAAGCTCACCGACGGCCAGCCGAGCTACCAGGTGCTCAAGACACAGTCCAGTGGCAGTTGCGCCGTCGCCGCCACCGACGAGGTGGCCGACCTGCTGGTCCGGCTCGGCTGCAACCAGGTCGTCCGGGCCACGCTGAGCACGCCCGACGACAGCCACCTGGTCACCGCCGGCCTGTTCAACCTCACCGACAAGGTGAGCGCGGAACGAGCCCGAGACCGGCTCCGGCAACTGCTCGACGAGCGGCAGGGCCGCTTCCGTGGCCTCACCGCCGACGACGCCGACGGCACCGATGTCCTGGCCCGCGCTCCGTCACGCGTCGGCTGGCAGGTCCGTGGCCACTACCTGGCGTACGCGCTGGTGGTCCGCAAGGACGGGGCGGCGGTCAAGGCGGGTGACGCCAAGGTCCGCGAGATCCTGTTCGACATGATCGAGCTGCACCTCAGCCGGGGCGTGCTGCAGAGCCGGGCCGACGGTGGCACCGCCGCGCAACCGACGACGGCACCTACCGGCAGCAACGCCAACCAGGGCGATCTGCCGGGCGACTGACCCCGCGGACGGTCAACCCTCGATCGGGACCCGCAACCGGCGGGTGAGGGTGGCGCGGTGGGCGTACTCGGCCGGATCCGCCGGGTAGCCGACGGCGACCAGGGTCAGCCCGCGCGCGGGGGCCACGGTCACCTCGCTGGACCGCTCCCGCTGAGTGAGCAGGGTGCCCGGCCACTCGACCGGACGGCGGCCGTCCCCGGCCACCAGCATGGCTCCCACCAGGCTGCGCACCATCGCCTGACAGAACGCGTCGGCCTGCACGGTGGCGACCAGGATGCCGTCCGGGTCGCGCCGCCAGTCCAGCCGGGTCACCTCGCGCAGCGTGGTCGCGTGCTCCTTGCGCCGGCAGTACGCGGCGAAGTCGTGCTCCCCCACCAGCCCGGTCGCGGCGGCGTTCAGCGCGGCCAGCTCCAACGGCTTCGGCCAGGCCAGCACCTCGTGGCGGCGCAACGGCTCGGCACCGAAGGGCGCGTCGGTGACCCGGTACTCGTAGCGCCGGAAGGTGGCCGAGAACCGGGCGTCGAAGTCGGCCGGTACCTCGGTCATCGCCCGTACCCGCACGTCGGTGGGGAGCAGCCGGGCCAGGCGACGCAGCAGCCGTCCCTCGTGCTGCCGCCACACGTCCACGGGCAGGTCCACGTGGCACACCTGCCCCGTGGCGTGCACTCCCGCGTCGGTCCGCCCGGCCACCGTCAGCCCGGTGGCCGTACCGGCGCCCAGGACCAGGTCCAGGGTCTCGACGAGCACCCCCGCGACGGTGCGCCTGGTCGGCTGGGCTGCCCAGCCGGAGAAGCCGGTGCCGTCGTACGAGACGTCCAGCCGCAGCCGGATCCGCTCGTCCACCTCGTACCTCCTGTTACGGGTCGGGCCCGGCACCCCGATGGGGTGCCGGGCCCGACGATGCCCTTGATCAGGCCTTGTTCTCGGTGGCCTCGTCGCTGTCCTCGCGGGCGGCGTCGGTGTCACCGGACGCCGACACCGGCGCCTCGGAGTCCTGGTCGGCCGGAGCCGACTTCGGGGCCTCGTCGGCCGGGGCGAGCGCCTCGACCTTGTCCTGCTGGGCAGCCTTGCGGGCGGCGGTCTTCTTGTTCACCTTCGGCTCGGCGACCTGAAGCTCCTCCACCAGCTCGATGATGGCCATCGGCGCGTTGTCACCCTTGCGCGGACCGGTCTTCACGATCCGGGTGTAACCGCCGGGGCGGTTGGAGTACCGGGGCGCGATCTGGTCGAACAGGGCGTAGACCACGTCCTTGTCCTTGACGACACCCAGCACCCGACGCCGCGAGGCGAGGTCACCGCGCTTGGCCTTGGTGATGAGCTGCTCGGCCAGCGGGCGCAGCCGCCGGGCCTTCGTCTCGGTGGTCTGGATCTTCCCGTGCTGGAACAGCGCGGTCGCCAGGTTGGCCAGCATCAGCCGCTCGTGCGAGGGGCTGCCGCCGAGGCGGGGGCCCTTGGTGGGCGTGGGCATTTTTGGTGCTCCTCAGTTGTGGCGGCAGCGCGGACTAGAGCTGCTCGGTCTCGCGGTAGTCGTCGGTGTCGTAGTCGGCCTCGCCGAAGGTGTCCACGACGTGCGCCGGGTCGAAGTTCGGAGCCGAGTCCTTCAGCCCGAGACCCATCCCGGCGAGCTTCATCTTGACCTCGTCGATCGACTTCTGACCGAAGTTGCGAATGTCGAGGAGGTCGGCCTCGGTACGCCCGATGAGCTCACCAACGGAGTTGATGCCCTCGCGCTTGAGGCAGTTGTAGGAGCGGACGGTGAGGTCCAGCTCCTCGATCGGCAGAGCGAGGTCCGCCGCCAGCTGGGCGTCCTGCGGGGACGGCCCGATGTCGATGCCCTCGGCGGTCTCGTCCAGCTCCCGGGCGAGCCCGAACAGCTCCACCAGCGTCGAACCGGCGGAGGCCAGCGCGGTACGCGGACCCATCGACGGCTTGGTCTCGACGTCGATGATCAACCGGTCGAAGTCGGTGCGCTGCTCGACACGGGTCGCCTCGACGCGGTAGGTCACCTTCAGCACCGGCGAGTAGATCGAGTCGACCGGGATCCGGCCGATCTCGGCACCGGACTGCTTGTTCTGCGCCGCCGTCACGTAGCCCCGGCCCCGCTCGACGGTCAGCTCCATGTCGAGCCGGCCCTTGCCGTTCAGGGTGGCGAGCTTGAGATCCGGGTTGTGCACCGAGACGCCGGCCGGCGGCTGGATGTCGCCCGCGGTCACGTCGCCCGGGCCCTGCTTACGCAGGTACATGCTGACCGGCTCGTCGTGCTCGGAGCTGACGCACAGCTCCTTGATGTTCATGACGAGCTCGACCACGTCCTCCTTGACACCGGGGATCGTGGTGAACTCGTGCAGCACACCGTCGATCTTGATCGAGGTGACGGCCGCGCCCGGGATCGACGACAGCAGCGTACGCCGCAGCGAGTTACCCAGGGTGTAGCCGAAGCCCGGCTCCAGCGGCTCGATGGCGAACCGGGACCGGGTCTCGTTGATCGACTCCTCGGAGAGGGAGGGTCGCTGGCTGATGAGCATCTTTTCTCTTCTCTTCCGGGGCGCCCGCTATTTGACGCCCACGACACAAACTGTTCCGGTGGCCCGCCCCGAAGGGCGGGCCACCGAACGAGCTCGGACTACTTGGAGTAGAGCTCGACGATCAACTGCTCCTGGACCTGCGTGTCGATGACCTGCCGGGCCGGGAGGGAGTGCACGAGCACCTTCATCTGGCTCGGGATGGCCTCAAGCCACGCCGGAACCGTCTTCGAGCCGGCCTGAGCCTGCGCGACGATGAACGGGGTGAGCTCCTTGCTCTTGCCCCGAACCTCGATGATGTCGTGCTCCTTGACGCGGTACGACGGGATGTCGACCTTCTTGCCGTTCACCGTGAAGTGACCGTGCTTGACCAGCTGGCGGGCCATGTCCCGCGAGTGGGCGTAGCCGGCCCGGTAAACGACGTTGTCGAGCCGCGACTCGAGGATCTGCAGGAGGACCTCACCGGTCTTGGCCTGCTTGCCAACGGCTTCCTCGTAGTAACCGCGGAACTGCTTCTCCAGCACGCCGTAAACCCGGCGGGCCTTCTGCTTCTCACGGAGCTGGAGCAGGTACTCCGTCTCCTTGGTGCGGCCGCGGCCGTGCTGCCCGGGCGGGAACGGCCGGGACTCGAACGGGCACTTCGGACCATCGCACTTGCTGCCCTTGAGGAACAGCTTCATCTTCTCCCGCCGGCAACGGCGGCAGTCTGCACCGGTGTAACGAGCCATCTCTCTCTACCTCTCAGACCCGGCGACGCTTCGGCGGACGGCATCCGTTGTGCGGCTGCGGGGTGACGTCGGCGATCTGCCCGACCTCGAGGCCCACGGCCTGCAGCGAACGGATGGCGGTTTCCCGGCCGGAGCCGGGGCCCTTGACGAACACGTCGACCTTGCGCATGCCGTGCTCCATGGCGCGACGCGCGGCAGCCTCGGCGGCCAGCTGCGCAGCGAACGGAGTCGACTTGCGGGAGCCCTTGAAGCCGACCTGGCCAGCGGAGGCCCAGGAGATGACCGCACCGGTCGGGTCCGTGATGGACACGATGGTGTTGTTGAACGTGCTCTTGATGTGCGCCTGCCCGTGGGCGACGTTCTTGCGTTCCTTGCGCCGGACCTTCTTTACAGCGGCTCCGGCACGAGCCTTCGGTGGCATAAGTCTGTGCGCTCCTAGTTGACTTTCCGGATTGGGTTGCGGCCTGACCCACCTCGGCGGCGGCCGACCCCGTCATCCGGTTAAGAACTACTTCTTGCCGGGCTTCTTCTTGCCGGCGACGGTCCGCTTCGGGCCCTTGCGGGTCCGGGCATTGGTCTTGGTCCGCTGGCCACGCACGGGCAGGCCCCGGCGGTGCCGGATGCCGGCGTAGCAGCCGATCTCAACCTTGCGGCGGATGTCAGCGGCGACCTCGCGGCGCAGGTCGCCTTCAACCTTGTAGTTGCCCTCGATGTGGTCGCGGAGCTGCACGAGCTCCTCGTCCGTGAGGTCCCGAGCGCGCTTGTCCGGCGAGATGCCGGTGGCGGCGAGTGTCTCCAGGGCGCGGGTGCGACCGACCCCGAAGATGTAGGTGAGCGCGATCTCCAACCGCTTTTCGCGGGGGAGATCCACGCCGACTAGACGTGCCATGTGCGGGCGTACTCCTCGTGATGTGTGGCGGAGGTGTGGACCCGTCCCACCCCGCTACCGGCCGTCCCGTCTTTCCGACGCGGTGAGCGCCGGCGACCGGGATCGGTCGCTGCCCGAGCGGGCCCCGGCCTCCGACCGGGGGTCAGCCACGCAGAGGTACGTCTGGCGTACCGCTCGCGGCTGGGACGAGCATGTGTGATGTGTGTGTCGCTGAGGATCTGCCTGGACCAACGCCACCCGGCCGTGCTCCGGCCGGACGGGCTGAGTCAGCCCTGGCGCTGCTTGTGGCGCGGGTCGCTGCAGATGACCATGACCCGGCCGTGCCGGCGGATAACCCGGCACTTGTTGCAGATCCTCTTGACGCTCGGCTTGACCTTCACGGTTGCCTTACTTCCCATCTGGCCCGGCTACGCGCTGCGCGCGACACCGGACGTCGAAGACGGACACGGGACTTCCCGGCCGTCGTCAGGACTACTTGTAGCGGTAGACGATGCGCCCGCGGGTCAGGTCGTACGGCGAAAGTTCGACGACGACCCGGTCCTCCGGAAGGATGCGGATGTAGTGCTGCCGCATCTTGCCGCTGATGTGAGCCAACACCTTGTGGCCGTTCGCGAGCTCCACCCGGAACATGGCGTTCGGCAGGGGCTCGATGACCCGACCCTCGATCTCAATGGCTCCGTCTTTTTTCGGCATGTCCTCCGCTGTCCTGACGTCGATTGCTCCGGGCGGCCCACAACGTCTTACACGGAAATCTGATCAGAATCAGAAGCCCGCGCCAGCCGCGGCTCCAGCTCCCACCGAAGCGCAGGGTGGGCATGCCGGAGTGGACGCTGTGCGCCGATCTGAAAGTGTACGCCGGCCTGCAGTCCCCCGCCAAACCGACCACCCACCAACCCGCGCGTCGCCCCAATCGACCCCACCGCCAGCCCTGTTGATCATGAAGTTGTTGCCACGACGGCGGCAGCAACTTCATGATCACCGCACGGGCGGGCGGGGTGGTTCAGGAGGCTGGGGGCTGGTCGTCCGTTTTGAGGGCGCGCTTTGCCTGCTTGCGCTCTCGGCGACGTTGGCGCTTGACGGCTTGGCGTTGGGGCTCCTTCGCGGCCAGCCCGCTGACCGTGCGGACCACCAGCACCGCGCCCCACGGCCCCGCCACCCAGGCCGGCCAGAAGTAGAGCAGGTCCTGGCTGAGCACCGACGTCACCGCCCAGATGGTCACCACGATGGCGATCACCCGCAGGTACGGAAACCACACCTCGGCCATCCAGCGTGCGGTGACGCCCCTGCTGGGGCCCGGACCGAGCTGGTCGCCCAGCAGGCTCACCGTCGGCCCGGCGACCGGCGCCAGGCCCGACCGCTGCGCCGGCGTCACCGGCGGCAGGTCGGTGAGCAGGGCCTCAAGATCGGCGTACGTGCGTGCCGCGTAGGCCCGCTGCAACCGCTCGTCGTACTCGTGCAGATCAAGTCGGCCCTCGTCGAGGGCGACCCGCAACCGGTCGGCCACCGCCGCACGGTCCGAATCCGCGGCTCGTATCCCGTCGCGCCCGTCCATGCCGGCAAGCATGCCACCGTCGCGCCACTCCGCCCGACCCCGGACGCCGGTCGATCAAGAATTTGTCGCCCGCCCGGCCGCCGTGTCAGGGCAACAACTTCATGATCAACGGAAGAGGTCAGGAGGTTTTTGTGGCCGCGGGCTGGCGGGCGGTCACCAGGTCGCCCAGGCGCGCCCGGCCACCGTCGAACGCGGTGAGCACCCAGACGCCGTCCGGCAGCAGCGCCATCGAGTGCTCGACGTGCGCGGCCACCGACCCGTCCCGGGTGACGACGGTCCACCCGTCGGCCAACTCGGCGGTACGCGGGGACGCCATCGTGATCATCGGCTCGATGGCCAGGGCCATCCCAGGGACCAGTCGCGGACCCTTGCCCGGCCGCCCGTGGTTGAGCACGTGCGGGTCCTGGTGCATCTCGGTGCCGATGCCGTGCCCGCCGTAGCCGTCGACGATGCCGTACCGGCCGCCCTTGCGGACAGCGGTCTCCACGGCGTGCGAGATGTCGGTGAGGCGGCCCTTGCCGCTGGCGGCGCCACGCGCCGCGGCGGCGATGCCGGCCCACATCGCGTCCTCGGCGACCTCGGCCATCTTCAGCAGCGCCGGGTCGACGTCACCGACCCCGACCGTGATCGCGGAGTCGCCGTGCCACCCGTCCAGCACCGCGCCGCAGTCGATGGAGATCAGGTCACCGGCCTGAAGCACCTGCTTCGGCGACGGGATGGCGTGCACGACCTGCTCGTTGAGCGAGGAGCAGATCGACGCCGGAAAACCGTGGTAGCCCTTGAACGACGGAACGCCACCCGCCTCGCGGATGGTCGCCTCGGCGATGGCGTCCAGATCGGCGGTGCTCACACCGGGGGCCACAGCCTCCCGCATCCGGCGCAGCGCCTCGGCCACCACCAGCCCGGCGGCCCGCATCTTCTCGATCTGGTCAGGGGTCTTCAGCTGGATGTCCAGCTGGGGACGACGCATGGAGCGGTTACCTTTCGTTGCCGAACAGCGGGGCACATAACGCGTACCCCGCTGTTCGCACTCTATCCGCCGTGGCCCGGCCGGACCTCAGCCGCCGTACGACCGCAACGCGTCGATGGCCCGGGTGGTGACGTCCTCCACCGGCCCGGTGGCGTCGATCCCGACCAGCTTGCCCTGAGCGCCGTAGTAGTCGACCAGGGGTGCGGTCTTCTCGCTGTACTCACGAAGCCGCGTGGCGATCGTTTCCGGCTTGTCGTCGTCGCGCTGGAACAGCTCGGCGCCGCACCGGTCACAGATGCCGGGCCGGGTGGTGGCGTCGAACTCGACGTGCCAGATCTTGCCGCAGCCCCGGCAGGTACGCCTGCCGGAGAGCCGCCGGATCACCTCGTCGTCGTCGACGACCAGCTCCAGGACCAGATCCAGGGCAGTGCCCAGATCGGCCAGGAGCTTGTCCAGAGCGGCCGCCTGCGGAGTCGTCCGCGGGAAGCCGTCGAGCAGGAAACCCTCGCTGGCGTCGGGCTCGGCCAGCCGGTCCCGGACCATGTTGATGGTGACCTCGTCCGGAACCAGCTCGCCCGCGTCCATGTACCGCTTCGCCTCGACACCGAGCGGCGTGCCCTGGGTGACGTTCGACCGGAAGATGTCTCCGGTCGAAATCTTCGGCACCGAGAGGTGCGCGGCGATGAACTCGGCCTGCGTGCCCTTGCCCGCGCCCGGCGGGCCAACCAGAACGAGTCTCATCTACCGCAGGAACCCTTCGTAGTTCCGCTGCATGAGTTGGCTCTCGATCTGCTTCACGGTCTCCAGACCGACGCCGACCATGATGAGCACAGCGGTGCCGCCGAACGGGAAGTTCTGGTACTGCTGGTTGTCCAGCCAGATGAAGAAGAAGTTCGGCAGGATCGAGATGACGCCGAGGTACAGCGCGCCCGGCAGGGTGATCCGGCTGAGGATGAAGTCCAGGTAGTCGGCGGTCGGCTTGCCCGGGCGGATGCCCGGCACGAACCCGCCGTACTTCTTCATGTTGTCCGCGACCTCGGTCGGGTTGAACGTGATCGAGACGTAGAAGTACGTGAAGAAGATGATCAGCAGGAAGTAGACCGAGATGTAGATCGGGCTGCTCGGGTTGACCAGGTTGTTCTGGATCCACGACTGGGTCTTGCCCGGGTCGGTCTGGTCGAAGAACTGCAGCGCCAACTGCGGCAGGTAGAGCAACGACGAGCCGAAGATGACCGGGATCACACCCGCCTGGTTGACCTTGAGCGGGATGTAGGTCGAGGTGCCGCCGTACATCCGCCGGCCGATCATCCGCTTGGCGTACTGCACCGGGATCCGGCGCTGCGCCTGCTCGATGAAGGTGACAGCGGTGATGACCACCAGGACCAGCGCGATGACCAGGGCGAACATGTCCCAGCCCTTGCTGGTCTTGATCTGCCAGCCCTCGCTGGGCAGCCGCGCCGCGATCGAGGTGAAGATCAGGACGGACATGCCGTTGCCGACGCCACGGTCGGTGATCAGCTCACCGAGCCACATGACCATGCCGGTGCCGGCGGTCATCGTCATCACCAGGATGGCCAGGGTCAGCCAGTCCGGGATGCCGGTGCCGGTCGGGATGATCGGGAACTGGTCGCACTTGTTCTGGAACAGCTGGCCCGAGCGGGCCAGGGCCACGAACGCCGAGGCCTGCAGCACACCGAGACCGAGGGTCAGGTAGCGGGTGTACTGGGTGATCTTCGCCTGACCGGCCTGGCCCTCCTTGCGGAGCTGCTCAAGGCGGGGGATCACGACGGTCAGCAGCTGCAGAATGATCGACGCGGTGATGTAGGGCATGATGCCCAGCGCGAAGACCGAGAGCTGTAGCAGCGCTCCGCCGGAGAAGAGGTTGAGAAGGTTCACCACCCCGGTGGTGTCACCCTGGATGGTGTCGAGGCACTTCTGCACGTTGCCGTACGAGACGCCCGGGCTGGGGAGCGTTGCACCCAGCCGGTAGACCGCAATGATGCCTACTGTGAACAGCAGCTTCTTGCGCAGGTCAGGCGTACGGAACGCACTGAGAAAGGCGGACAGCAACTTCTTCCTCCTGCGCGAGGCGGGCCGCCGGTGATCCCTGGCGGGTCGGGGTGGATCACGGGCGAGTGCCCGCAATCCATGGCTGGGATGGGACTCTAACAGCCTCACCCCGGTCCGGGCAGATGCGCCCGACTACATAAATCGCTTCCGATGTTACCGGGCGCTCAGGCCCCAGGCAGACCATGGCGCCCGCCAGTTGCTCTCAACTGGACGGGCGCCATGGTCGTACGCCTTACAGCTCGGTGGCGGAGCCACCGGCAGCAGCGATCTTCTCCTTGGCCGACGCACTGAACGCGTGCGCGGACACCTGGAGCGCCACACCGCCGAGGTCCCCGGTGCCGAGGACCTTGACCGGGTGACCCTTGCGGACCGCGCCGGACTCGACGAGCTCCAGCGGGCCGACCTGACCACCATTCGGGAACAGCTCAGCGAGTCGGTCCAGGTTGACCACCTGGAAGACCACCTTGAACTTGTTCTTGAAGCCCTTCATCTTCGGCAGGCGCATGTGGATGGGCATCTGCCCACCCTCGAACGCCGCCGAGATGTTCTTGCGGGCCTTGGAACCCTTGGTACCGCGACCAGCGGTCTTGCCCTTGGAACCCTCACCGCGACCCATACGGGTCTTCGCGGTCTTGGAACCGGGCGCCGGGCGCAGGTGATGCACCTTGATCGTCATTACTCGACCTCCTCGACCTTCACGAGGTGGCTCACAGTGAAGATCATGCCGCGGATCTCGGGCCGGTCCTCCTTGACCACCACGTCGTTGATCCGCTTGAGACCGAGCGAACGCAGCGACTCACGCTGGTTGTGCTTGGTCCCGATACCGGATCGGAGCTGGGTGACCTTCAGGCGTGCCATCAGTGCGCCACCCCCGCACGCGACGCCAGCATGGCGGCCGGCGCGACGTCCTCCACCGGCAGACCACGACGCGCCGCGACCTGCTCGGGGGACTCAAGCCCCTTCAGGGCCGCCACGGTGGCGTGCACGATGTTGATCGGGTTCGACGAACCGAGGCTCTTGGAGAGCACGTCGTGGATCCCAGCGCACTCCAGCACGGCACGCACCGGTCCACCGGCGATGACACCCGTACCGGCCGAGGCCGGCTTGAGCAGCACCACACCAGCGGCGTCCTCACCCGTCACCGGGTGCGGGATCGACTGACCGATCCGCGGGACCTTGAAGAAGTGCTTCTTGGCCTCCTCGACACCCTTGGCGATGGCCGCGGGCACCTCCTTGGCCTTTCCGTAGCCCACGCCGACCGTGCCGTCGCCGTCGCCCACGATCACCAGGGCGGTGAAGCTGAAGCGACGACCACCCTTCACGACCTTGGCGACGCGGTTGATCGCGACGACCCGCTCAAGGTGCGGGGTCTTCTCGACGGGCGCGTTTCCGCGGCCGCCCTCACGGCGGTTGTCGCGGCGACCACCCTCGTTGCCACCGGACCCGCCGCCACGGCGCTGTTGACCTGGCATCAGCAGCCTTCCTTCTCTCTCGTGACGGGGTTGTTAGAACTCGAGCCCGGCTTCGCGGGCGGCGTCGGCAAGCGCGGCGACTCGCCCCGCGTACCGGTTGCCGCCGCGGTCGAAGACGACCTTGGAGACGCCGGCGGCCTTGGCCCGCTCGGCGAGCAGCGCGCCCACCTTGCCGGCCAGGGCGCTCTTGTCGCCCTCCGCACCGCGCAGCGAGGCGTCCAGGGTCGACGCCGATGCCAGGGTGTGACCCTTGGTGTCGTCGACGACCTGGGCGACCATGTGCCGCAGCGAGCGGGTGACGACCAGGCGCGGACGCTCGGCCGTACCGCTGACGTTCTTGCGGACGCGGAAGTGTCGACGCGCACGCCCAACGGCGCGCTTGGCGGCGACACCGCGGCGGCGCTTGAGCAGCGTGGCGCTCACTTCTTACCTGCCTTTCCAGCCTTGCGGCGGATGACCTCGCCCTGGTACTTGACGCCCTTGCCCTTGTAGGGCTCCGGCGGGCGGATCTTCCGGATGTTGGCGGCGACCTCACCGACCTGCTGCTTGTCGATGCCAGCCACGTGGAACAGGGTCGGCCGCTCCACCGTGAAGGTGATGCCCGCCGGGGCGGGGACGACCACCGGGTGCGAGAACCCGAGCGCGAACTCGAGGTCCGAACCCTTGGCGGTGACCCGGTAACCGGTGCCGGCGATCTCCAGGCTCTTGCGGTAGCCCTCGGTGACCCCGACGATCATGTTGGCAACCAGCGTACGGCTCAGGCCGTGGAGTTCCTTGGCCTTGCGCTCGTCGTTCGGCCGGTTGACGCTCAGCTGCCCATCCTCGGCCCGCTCGATCGTGATCGGCTCGGCGAGGGTGTGCTGGAGCTGGCCCTTGGGGCCCTTGACCTTGACGGTCTGCCCGTCGATCGTGATGTCGACGCCGGCTGGTACCGGGATCGACTTACGTCCAATTCGCGACATTTCTACCTGTCTCCCGTTACCAGACGAAGGCGAGGACTTCCCCGCCAACACTCCGCTTGCGGGCCTGCCGGTCGGTCAGCAGCCCCTGGGACGTCGAAATGATCGCCACGCCCAGCCCACCGAGCACCCGCGGGAGCCCGTCCGACTTGGCGTACACCCGGAGACCGGGCTTGGACACGCGCTTGATGCCGGCCAGGCTCCGCTCGCGGTTCTGGCCGTACTTCAGCTCGACGACCAGTCGCTTGCCGACGGCGCCCTCCTCGGGCTCCTCGACCGACCAGGTGGCGATGTAACCCTCGGCCTTCAGGACCTCGGCGATGTTCGCCTTGATCTTGGAGTAGGGCATCTTCACCTGATCGTGGTACGCCTGGTTGGCGTTACGCAGACGCGTGAGCATGTCTGCGATCGGGTCGGTCATCGTCATGGATTTCGTCAGCCTTTCTCGCCGGGGTTCCCGGGGCATCAGCCCCGGGCCTACGGCGAAGAGCAATACCTAATCGGTGCAGGAGTTCCCGGCCGACGGCCGGGACGCGGTCGCCCTTACCAGGAAGCCTTGGACACGCCCGGCAGCTCACCGCGGTGAGCCATCTCCCGGATGCAGACCCGGCAGAGCCCGAACTTGCGGTAGACCGCCTTCGGACGCCCGCACCGCTGGCAGCGGGTGTACGCGCGAACCGAGAACTTCGGCTTCGCGGCCGCCTTGATGATCAGCGCCTTCTTGGCCATCTCAGTTCTCCTTGAACGGGAAGCCCAGGAGCTTGAGCAGCGCCCGGCCCTCGTCGTCGGTCGTGGCGGTCGTGACCACCGTGATGTCCATGCCCCGCTGGCGATCGATCCGGTCCTGGTCGATCTCGTGGAACACCGACTGCTCGGTCAGACCGAACGTGTAGTTGCCGTGCCCGTCCAGCTTGCGCCCGTCCAAGCCGCGGAAGTCGCGGATACGCGGCAGCGCGATGGAGAGCAGCCGGTCCATGAACTCCCACATCCGGTCACCGCGAAGGGTGACCTTCGCGCCGATCGGCATGCCCTCGCGGAGCTTGAACTGCGCGATGGACTTGGTCGCCCGCCGCACCTGCGGCTTCTGGCCGGTGATCGTGGCGAGGTCGCGGACCGCGCCGTCGATCAGCTTGGCGTCGCGAGCAGCCTCGCCGACACCCATGTTGACGACGATCTTGACCAGCCGCGGCACCTGCATGGGGTTGCCGTAGCTGCGCTGCTCACGCAGCTGGGCCACGATCTCGTTGCGGTACCGCTCCTTGAGGCGCGGCAGGGTCTTTTCGGTAGCCGTGGTCATCACAGGTCCTTACCGGTGCTACGCGCGATGCGGACCTTCTGGCCGTTGTCGTCGATCCGGTAACCGACGCGGGTCGGCTTGCCGTCGGAGTCCAGGACCTGCACGTTCGAGACGTGGATCGGGGCCTCCTGAGTGACGATGCCGCCGGTCTTGGCGCCACGCTGGGTGGTGCTGATGCGGGTGTGCTTCTTGACCCGGTTCACGCCCTCGACCAGGACCTTGTCCTGCCGCGGGTAGGCCTGAATGACCTTGCCCTTGGCACCCTTGTCCTTGCCGGCGATGACGACGACCGTGTCGCCCTTCTTGACCTTCACGGTCACAACACCTCCGGCGCGAGGGAGATAATCTTCATGAACCGCTTGTCCCGCAGCTCCCGGCCCACCGGGCCGAAGATACGGGTTCCACGCGGGTCCCCGCCGTCCTTGATGATGACGGCGGCGTTCTCGTCGAAGCGGATGTACGAGCCGTCCGGACGCCGCCTCTCCTTGGCCGTGCGAACGACGACAGCCTTGACGACGTCGCCCTTCTTCACACCGGCACCCGGGATCGCGTCCTTGACCGTGGCCACGATGACGTCGCCGATACTCGCGTAGCGCCGACCCGAGCCGCCGAGAACCCGGATGCACAGGATCTCCCGAGCACCCGTGTTGTCGGCGACGCGCAGTCGCGACTCCTGCTGAATCACGTCTATCTCCTATGTCTGCCGGTTCTCCGGCCGCCGTAGCGGCCGGAGCCTGGCGGAACCTACGCCCGACGCAACGCCGGGCGAGCTCGAGCCTTCGCTACTTGGCCTTTTCCAGGATCTCCACGATCCGCCAACGCTTGGTGGCGCTCAGCGGCCGGGTCTCCATGATGAGAACCCGGTCACCGGTGCCAGCGGCGTTCTGCTCGTCGTGCACCTTCAGCTTGGCCGTACGGCGCATGATCTTGCCGTACAGCGCGTGCCGAACCCGGTCCTCGACCTCGACAACGACGGTCTTGTCCATCTTGTCGCTGATCACCAGGCCCTCGCGGACCTTGCGGCGCGACCGCGCGGCGGCGGTGGCGGTCTCTTCGGTCATGATGCAGTCACCTCAGTCGGCGCGGCCGAGAGCCCCAGCTCGCGCTCACGCATGATCGTGTAGATCCGGGCGATCTCCCGACGGATGACCTGCAACCGCCGGTTGTTGTCCAGCTGCCCGGTTGCGGCCTGCACGCGGAGGTTGAACAGCTCCGCCTTGGCCTCCCGCAGCTTCGTGACCAGCTCCTCTTCGGAGAGCTCACGCAGCTCGGTCGCCTTAACGCCCGCTGCCATCAGGATTCACCCACTTCGCGCGTAACAATGCGGCACTTCATCGGGAGCTTGTGGATCGCGCGACGCATGGCCTCTCGCGCGGTCTGCTCGTTGGGGAAGGACATCTCGAAGAGAACCCGCCCCGGCTTGACGTTGGCAACCCACCACTCGGGCGAACCCTTACCGGAACCCATCCGGGTCTCGGCAGGCTTCTTGGTGAGGGCCTGGTCCGGGAAGATCGTGATCCAGACCTTGCCACCACGCTTGATGTGGCGAGTCATCGCGATACGTGCCGACTCGATCTGCCGGTTCGTCACGTACGCCGGCTCGAGAGCCTGGATCCCGAACTCGCCGAACACCACCCGGTTACCACCCTTGGACGCGCCACTGCGGTCCGGGTGGTGCGGCTTGCGGAAGCCCTTCGGGGGCTTGCGCGGCATCAGCATCTGTCAGCCCTCCTGCTGCGTTTCTGCCGGAGCAGCAGCGGCGGCGACAGCTGCGCTGTCGACCGGCTCGCCGCTCGGCGTCTCGGCCTGCTGCGCGATGGTGGTCGCAGCAGCCCGACCGGCCTCGGTGCCACCAGCCGTGGTGCCGGACGAACCCGACCGGCCACGGCGCGGACGCTCGGGACGGTCGCCGCGCTCACCACGACGCGGGCGGGACGGGCCGGCCTCGGCCGGAGCTTCCCGGCCCGGGACGGCGTCGCCCTTGTAGATCCAGACCTTCACACCGATCCGACCGAACGTGGTACGGGCCTCGAAGAAGCCGTACTCGATGTTGGCCCGCAGCGTGTGCAGCGGAACCCGGCCCTCACGGTAGAACTCGGTCCGGCTCATCTCGGCGCCGCCGAGGCGACCCGAGACCTGAACCCGGATGCCCTTGCAGACCGGGTTCTTCATCGCCGACTGCATGGCCTTGCGCATCGCCCGACGGAAGCTGACCCGGCTGGACAGCTGCTCGGCCACGCCCTGCGCGACCAGCTGAGCGTCCGACTCGGGGTTCTTCACCTCGATGATGTTCAGCTGAACCTGCTTGCCGGTGAGCTTCTCAAGCTCGCCGCGGATCCGGTCGGCCTCCGCACCCTTACGGCCGATGACGATGCCCGGCCGGGCGGTGTGGATGTCGACCCGGACCCGGTCGCGGGTGCGCTCGATGTCGACCTTGGAAATCCCGGCACGCTCGAGGCCCTTGGACATCATGCGGCGGATCTTGACATCCTCGCCGATGTAGTCCTTGTAGAGCTTGTCCGCGAACCAGCGGGACTTCCAGTCGGTCGAGATGCCGAGCCGGAACCCAGTGGGGTGAACCTTCTGACCCATTACTCGGCGTCCTCCGTCTTGCTCTGCGCTTCGGCCGGTGCGGCCTCCGTGGCCGGGGCGGCCTTCTTCGCCGCGGCCTTCCTCGGCGCTGCCGGCGCGACCGCTTCGACCGCCACAGTGATGTGGCAGGTGCGCTTGCGGATTCGGTACGCCCGACCCTGCGCCCGCGGCTGGAACCGCTTCATCGTCGGGCCCTCGTCCACGAAGGCCTCGCTGACGAGCAGCGCGTCGGGGTCCAGCCGCTCGTTGTTCTCCGCGTTGGCGATCGCGCTAGCGAGCACCTTGTACACCTGCTCGCTCGCAGCCTGCGGCGCGAACTGCAGCACCGTGAGCGCCTCCTTCGCGGGCAGGCCGCGGACGAGGTTGACCACCCGGCGCGCCTTCATCGGCGAGATGCGCACGTGCCGCGCAACCGCCCGCGCGCCCGGAAGCACCGGAGCGTCGCCCTTTCCTGGCATCGCTGTAACCCCTTGTTCCCTCTATCCGTATGCCTGGCGGCGTCAGCGCCGACGGCTCTTCCGGTCGTCCTTCTCGTGACCCTTGAACGTGCGGGTCAGCGCGAACTCGCCGAGCTTGTGCCCGACCATCGCCTCGGTCACGAACACCGGGACGTGCTTGCGTCCGTCGTGCACGGCGATCGTGTGCCCCAGCATCTCGGGGATGATCGTCGAGCGCCGCGACCAGGTCTTGATCACGTTCTTGGAGCCCTTGTCGTTCTGAACTTCCACCTTCTTGAGCAGGTGGTCGTCTACGAACGGGCCCTTCTTCAGGCTGCGAGGCATGTCTTATCTCCCTCAGCCGCGCTTACGCGTGGCGTAGCGGCGGCGGACGATCAGCCGGTCACTCGGCTGGCCCTTACGGCGGGTGCGGCCCTCGGGCTTACCCTGCGGGTTGACCGGGTGGCGACCACCGGAGGTCTTACCCTCACCACCACCGTGCGGGTGGTCGACCGGGTTCATGGCGACACCACGGACGGTCGGGCGCTTGCCCTTCCACCGCATCCGGCCGGCCTTACCCCAGTTGATGTTCGACTGGTCGGCGTTGCCGATCTCGCCGACGCTGGCGCGGCAGCGCACGTCCACCCGCCGGATCTCGCCGGACGGCATACGCAGGGTCGCGTACGCGCCCTCGCGGCCGAGCAGCTGGATGCCGACGCCTGCGGAACGGGCCAGCTTGGCCCCGCCGCCCGGACGCAGCTCCACATTGTGGATCGTGGTACCGACCGGGATGTTGCGCAGCGGCAGGTTGTTACCCGGCTTGATGTCGGCGCCCGGACCGGACTCGACGCGGTCGCCCTGCTTCATGTCCTTCGGCGCGAGGATGTACCGCTTCTCGCCGTCGGCGTAGTGCAGCAGCGCGATGCGCGCCGTGCGGTTCGGGTCGTACTCGATGTGAGCGACCTTCGCCGGCACGCCGTCCTTGTCGACCCGCTTGAAGTCGATCAGACGGTACTGACGCTTGTGACCGCCACCGTGGTGCCGCGTGGTGATCCGGCCGTGGGCGTTACGCCCGCCCTTCTTCGGCAACGGAGCCAGCAGCGACTTTTCCGGCGTGGACCGGGTGATCTCGGCGAAGTCAGCGACACTCGAGCCACGTCGGCCCGGCGTCGTCGGCTTGTACTTACGGATAGCCATTGTCTACACCCCTCAGCTGACCGGGCCGCCGAAGGCCTCGATGCGGTCACCGTCAGCCAGCTTCACGATCGCCCGCTTGGTCGCCTTGCGCTGACCGAAGCCGGTCTTGGTGCGCTTGCGCTTACCCTGGCGGTTGAGCGTGTTGACCGTCAGGACGCGGACGTTGAAGATCTGCTGGATAGCGATCTTGATCTCGGTCTTGTTCGCGTCCGGGTGCACCAGGAAGGTGTACCAGTTCCGGTTCAGCTCGCTGTAGCTCTTCTCCGAGACGACCGGCGCCACGATGATGTCGCGCGGGTCGGCGATCGTGCTCACTTGCCACCCTCCTCGGTGGTCTCGGCGGGCACGCCCAGGAACTCGTCCAGGGCGTCCTTGGTGAAGACCACGTCGTCGGCCACGAGCACGTCGTACGTGTTCAGCTGGCCGGACTCGATCAGGTGCACGCGCGGCTCGTTGCGCAGCGACACCCAGTTCAGCTCGTCGGTGCTGCTCAGCACGACCAGGACCCGACGGGCCTCGGTGAGCTTGGTCAGCGTGGCCAGGGCCGCCTTGGTCGACGGCTTCTCGCCCGAGACGAACGCCTCGACGACGTGCACCTGCCCGGCGCGGGCCCGGTCGGAGAGGGCACCCCGCAGAGCGGCGGCCTTCATCTTCTTCGGGGTCCGCTGGCTGTAGTCGCGCGGCACGGGACCGTGCACGACGCCACCGCCGGCGAACTGCGGCGCGCGGATCGAGCCCTGCCGGGCGCGACCGGTGCCCTTCTGCTTGTACGGCTTCTTGCCGCCACCGGCGACCTCGCCGCGGGTCTTGGCCTTGTGCGTGCCCTGTCGGGCCGCCGCGAGCTGGGCCACCACGACCTGGTGCATCAGCGCGACGTTGGCCTGCACGTCGAAGATGTCCTCCGGCAGCTCCACGGAGCCGCTGGTGGTGCCTTCGACGGTGCGCACGTCAACGGTGGTCACTTGGCCGCACCGCCCTTCTTCACCTTGCTCTTGGCCGCGGTACGGACCAGAACGAGCGCGCCCTTGGGACCAGGAATGGCACCCCGGACGAGCAGCAGGTTGTTCTCGGTGTCGACCGCCTGGACGGTGAGGTTCTGCACGGTGTACCGCACGCCACCCATACGACCGGCCATCCGGGTGCCCTTGAAGACACGACCCGGAGTGGCGCAGGCGCCGATGGAGCCGGGCGAGCGGTGCTTGCGCTCGACGCCGTGCCCGGCGCCCAGGCCGTGGAAGCCGTGCCGCTTCATCGGGCCGGCGTAGCCCTTGCCCTTGGTCTTGCCGGTGACGTCGATGGTGACGCCGGCCGGGAACTCCTCGACCGTGACTTCCTGGCCGAGCGAGTATTCCCCAGCGTCCGTGGTGCGCAGCTCGACGATGTGCCGGCGCGGCGCCACGTCCGCCTTGGCGTAGTGCCCGCTGATCGGCTTCTTGACCTTGCGCGGGTCGATGGTGCCGTACGCGAGCTGGACCGCGGAGTAACCGTCCTTCTCGGCGCTACGAACCTGGCTGATGACGCACGGGCCGGCCTCGACCACGGTCACGGGAACAACACGGTTGTTCTCCCAGACCTGGGTCATGCCGAGCTTGGCGCCCAGGATCCCCTTGACTTGCCTGTCCATTTGTCCGGTCCCTACAGCTTGATCTCGATGTCGACGCCAGCCGGCAGGTCGAGGCGCATGAGCGAGTCGACCGTCTTCGGGGTCGGGTCGATGATGTCGATCAGCCGCTTGTGAGTGCGCATCTCGAAGTGCTCGCGCGAGTCCTTGTACTTGTGCGGCGAGCGGATAACGCAGAAACGGTTGATCTCCGTGGGCAGCGGCACCGGGCCCGCGACCTGCGCCCCGGTGCGCGTCACCGTCTCGACGATCTTCCGAGCCGAGGAGTCGACGACCTCGTGGTCATAGGCCTTGAGCCGGATGCGGATCTTCTGTCCCGCCATGGTGGCTTCTGTTCCTTCTCTCGATGCCGCTGTGTTGCGGGCGCCTGTACCGGCTGGTACAGGCCCACTTCGCCGACCCCCGCGGTCGGGCGTGTCGCGCCCTCGGGCCGAGCTCCGCCCCTAGGTACCGGAGTGGTGCTGACCGCACGGGGGGTCAAGGCGCCGATCGCATTACCGCGACCTGAACGCCGTGCGAGGGTGGTTGGCGACTGGGCCGCCAACCACCCTACGCTCGACTGCCTCGCCACCCGGAGGTTCAGCGAAAGCCGAACACAGGCGACGAACTGTCGTTACGCAACCTGACTAGTATGCCGCACGACCGGCGGCGGGTCTAATCGGGGTTACCTAGCTCACTTGTTAATCTTGGTGACGAACCCGGCGCCGACGGTGCGGCCACCCTCGCGGATCGCGAACTTGAGGTTCTCCTCCATGGCGATGGGCTGAATCAGCTTCACCGACATGGACGTGTTGTCACCCGGCATGACCATCTCGGTGCCCTCGGGGAGGGTGACGACACCGGTGACGTCCGTGGTCCGGAAGTAGAACTGCGGCCGGTAGTTCTGGAAGAACGGGGTGTGACGGCCACCCTCCTCCTTGGAGAGGATGTAGACCGTCGCCTCGAACTCCGTGTGCGGGGTGTTCGAGCCCGGCTTCACGACGACCATGCCGCGCTCGACCTCGTCGCGCTTGGTACCACGCAGCAGCAGGCCGACGTTCTCGCCTGCGCGGGCGTCGTCCAGGGTCTTCCGGAACATCTCGATCGCGGTGACCTTGGTCTTGAAGCTCTTCTCCTTGATACCGACGAGCTCAACATCCTCGTTCGGCAGGAGAACGCCGCGCTCCACGCGACCGGTGACGACGGTGCCACGACCGGTGATCGTGAAGACGTCCTCAACCGGCATCAGGAACGGCTTGTCGACCTCGCGCTCCGGCTGCGGGATCGAGGTGTCGACAGCGGTCATCAGGTCCAGCAGCTTGCCGGTCCACTCGGGGTCACCCTCGAGGGCCTTCAGCGCCGAAACCCGAACGACCGGCAGGTCGTCACCCGGGTACTCCTGCGAGGAGAGCAGCTCACGGACCTCGAGCTCGACGAGCTCCAGGAGCTCCTCGTCATCGACCATGTCGCTCTTGTTGAGCGCCACGACGATGTACGGCACACCGACCTGACGGGCCAGCAGCACGTGCTCGCGGGTCTGCGGCATCGGGCCGTCAGTCGCCGCGACCACCAGGATCGCGCCGTCCATCTGCGCGGCACCGGTGATCATGTTCTTGATGTAGTCGGCGTGCCCAGGGCAGTCGACGTGCGCGTAGTGCCGCGACTCGGTCTGGTACTCGACGTGCGCGATCGAGATCGTGATGCCGCGGGCCTTCTCCTCCGGCGCCTTGTCGATCTCGTCGAACGGCGTGTAGGGGTTCAGGTCCGGGTACTGGTCGTGCAGGACCTTGGTGATGGCCGCCGTCAGCGTCGTCTTACCGTGGTCGATGTGACCAATGGTGCCGATGTTGACGTGCGGCTTAGTCCGCTCGAACTTAGCCTTCGCCACTGGTGTCCTCCTGTGGACTTCTTGGTTCGTACGCCCGGCGCGCCGGTCGGCGCTTAGGACTCTGTCGACAGCCTTTCCGGCCTGACGGCCGGAGAGCCTTTGTGGGTTCTGCGGCGATGAAGCCTACAGGCCCGGTCTCACGCGATCCGATCGTGGTGGCCGCGGGCGGGTGAACCCTCCCGCGACCAACCACGAATCACCTGCTCAGAGCGCTACTCGCCCGTTGCCTTGGCGATGATCTCCTTCGCGACGCTCTGCGGAACCTCGGCGTAGGAGTCGAACTGCATGCTGTAGCTAGCCCGGCCCTGGGTCTTCGACCGCAGGTCGCCGACGTAGCCGAACATCTCCGACAACGGCACCAGGGCCCGGACGATGCGGGCGCCGCTGCGCTCCTCCATCGCCTGGATGATGCCGCGGCGGGAGTTGAGGTCACCGATGACGTCACCCATGTTCTCCTCAGGAGTGGTGACTTCAACGGCCATCATCGGCTCGAGCAGTGCCGGATCGGCCTTGCGGGCCGCGTCCTTCATCACCATCGAGCCGGCGATCTTGAATGCCATTTCCGACGAGTCGACCTCGTGGTACTGGCCGTCCAGCAGGGTCAGCTTCACGCCGACCAGCGGGAAGCCCGCCAGGATGCCGTACTGCAGCGCGTCCTGCGCACCGGCGTCCACCGAGGGGATGAACTCCCGGGGGATGCGGCCGCCGCTGACGGCGTTGGCGAACTCGTAGGTCGGCGAGTCGTTGTCCAGCGGAAGCGGCTCGACGCTCACGATCACGCGGGCGTACTGGCCGGAACCACCGGTCTGCTTCTTGTGGGTGTACTCGACCTTGTCCACCTTGCGGCGGATGGTCTCGCGGTACGCCACCTGCGGCTTGCCGACGTTCGCCTCGACGTTGAACTCGCGGCGCATCCGGTCGACCAGGATGTCCAGGTGCAGCTCACCCATGCCGGAGATGACCGTCTGACCGGTCTCCTCGTCCAGCTGGACGCGGAAGGTCGGGTCCTCCTCGGCCAGGCGCTGGATGGCCGTGCCCAGCTTCTCCTGGTCGGACTTGGTCTTCGGCTCGATCGCCACCGAGATGACCGGCTCCGGGAAGGTCATCGACTCCAGGATCACCGGGTTCGCCGGGTCGGAGAGAGTGTCGCCGGTGGTGGTCTGCTTGAGACCCTGCACGGCGATGATGTCGCCGGCCTGCGCCGACGGACGCTCTTCCCGCTTGTTGGCGTGCATCTGGTAGATCTTGCCGATCCGCTCCTTGCGGTCCTTGGTGGAGTTGACCACCTGGGAGCCGGAATCGAGCGTGCCGGAGTAGACCCGCACGTAGGTGAGCTTGCCCAGGTGCTTGTCCGTCTGGATCTTGAAGGCCAGGCCGGAGAAGGGCTCCGAGTTGGACGGCTTACGCAGCAGCGGGGTCTCGCCGTCGGTGGCCGTACCCTCGATCGCCGGAACGTCCAGCGGCGACGGCAGGAAGTCGACCACGGCGTCGAGCATGGGCTGGACGCCCTTGTTCTTGAACGCCGAGCCGCAGAGCACCGGGTTGGCCTTGCCGGCGATGGTGGCACGCCGGATGGCGGCCTTGATCTCCTCGACGGAGATCTCCTCGCCCTCCAGGTACTTCTCCATCACCGCGTCGTCGACGTCGGCCAACGTCTCCATCAGCTTCTCGCGCCACTCGGCTGCGGAGTCGGCCAGCTCGGCCGGGATCTCCTCAACCGCGTAGTCCTCACCCTTCTGGGTCTCCCCGCGCCAGGTGAGCGCGCGCATGCCGATCAGGTCGACGACACCGATGTGGTCACCCTCGAGCCCGATCGGGATCTGGAGCACCAGCGGGGTAGCGTTCAGCCGGTCGATCATCATCTGCACGCAGCGGAAGAAGTCGGCGCCGGTCCGGTCGAGCTTGTTGACGAAGCACATACGCGGGACGTTGTACTTGTCGGCCTGCCGCCAGACGTTCTCCGTCTGCGGTTCCACGCCGGCGACACCGTCGTAAACCGCGACCGCACCATCCAGGACCCGCAACGACCGCTCGACCTCGACCGTGAAGTCGACGTGACCAGGCGTGTCGATGATCTGGATCGTGTGGTCTTTCCACTCACACTTGGTAGCAGCGGAGGTGATGGTGATACCACGCTCCTGCTCCTGCTCCATCCAGTCCATGACGGCAGCGCCCTCGTGGACCTCACCGATCTTGTACGTGATGCCGGTGTAGAACAGGATTCGCTCGGTGGTCGTGGTCTTACCGGCATCGATGTGCGCCATGATGCCGATGTTGCGTACCTTGGCGAGCGCGTCTGCGGCGGCCACTTCAATCCCTACTTATCGTCGTCTCGACTCAACTGGTGGCGGTTCCGGCGCCCGGAGGCGCCGGAACCAGGGTGTTACCAGCGGTAGTGCGCGAAGGCCTTGTTCGACTCGGCCATCTTGTGCGTGTCCTCGCGCCGCTTGACGGCGGCACCGAGGCCGTTGCTCGCGTCCAGCAGCTCGTTCATCAGCCGCTCGACCATGGTCTTCTCGCGCCGGGCGCGGGAGTACGTGACCAGCCAGCGCAGGCCCAGGGTGGTCGCCCGGGTCGGGCGGACCTCGACCGGAACCTGGTAGGTGGCGCCACCGACACGACGGCTGCGCACCTCGAGGGTCGGCTTGACGTTGTCCATCGCCCGCTTGAGGGTGACGACCGGGTCGGTGCCGGACTTCTCGCGGCAGCCCTCGAGGGCCGCGTACACGATGGACTCGGCGAGCTGACGCTTGCCGCGGAGCAGGATCTTGTTCACCAGCTGGGTGACCAGCGGCGAGTTGTACACCGGGTCAGCGACCAGTGGCCGCCGCGGAGCGGGTCCCTTACGCGGCATGTCAGCTCTTCTCCTTCTTGGCGCCGTAACGGCTGCGCGCCTGCTTGCGGTTGCGGACACCCTGGGTGTCCAGCGAGCCGCGAACGATCTTGTAACGCACGCCGGGGAGGTCCTTCACCCGGCCACCGCGAACGAGCACGATCGAGTGCTCCTGCAGGTTGTGACCGACGCCGGGGATGTAGGCCGTCACCTCGATCTGGCTGCTGAGCTTCACGCGAGCGACCTTGCGCAGCGCCGAGTTCGGCTTCTTCGGGGTAGTGGTGTACACACGGGTGCACACGCCGCGCCGCTGAGGGGAACCCTTCAGCGCCGGGGTCTTGGTCTTGGTCGTCTTCGCCTGGCGGCCCTTTCGGACCAGCTGCTGGATCGTGGGCACCGGGTTTCTCCGCTCCCTTCGGCCGCATCCGCGGCCGCGCCGTCTGCTCGTTAGCCGGCCTGATGACCGGCTCTCCTACATTCCGACCAGGGTCGCCTTGCGGAGACCCCGGCACCCGCGGTCGGGCGTGTCGCCCTCGTCACGGCCCCGTTGCGACGCTCTCGCGTTCGTACCGGGTTTGTCACCGGCGCGCGGGTCGCCCCGCCCCGGATCTTTGGCTTGTCGTGCCGCCGCCCGTAAGCCGGAAACAGCGCACGCACGAGTTGCCCGGGCATGCCCGGGCACAAGGGGAAAGAGTACCTACCACAACCGCCCAGGTCAAAACGGAATGGCCCGGCGACTGTCTCACACCCGCCGGCCGGATCTCGTCCTGCCCTGTCGCCCGCGATGGGCACCTACGAATGCAAGTGTACCGGCTTCCCCGCAGAAGCACCCATCGCCCCCGGGCTGACCGGAAGCCTTCCGCTGAAAACCCCCGTCAGGTGCCGGATCTGTCGGCGAAGACCCTCACGTCAGGGCGAGAAGCAGGGCAAGACCCAGCCCCAGCAGGCTGAGCAGTGCCCCCGCCGCGCCGCAGCTGATCCCGGCCATCGCCAGCCCGCGGCCGGTGAACTGGACCGCGGAGGGCGCGGTCGGCCGCCGGACCTGCCTCCGGGCGAGCAGCCCGATGACGACCGCCGCCCCGCCGGCCAGCACACCCAGCGCGGCGAACGCCCCAGAGGCCCAGGCCCCGCCGTCGTTCTTGAAGGCCACTCCGAAGCAGATCACCAGAAGTGAGACCAGAAGTGACGCGATCCCCGCCACCAACGCCCCGATGGCCGGCCCGGAGGTGACCGGTGCCACGTCCAGGTGCACGACGCCGAACGGCGTACCCGAAACCGCCTCCACCCGCTTCGGCGGCCGGCGTTGGTCGTCGGTGGGCGGCGGTACCGAACGCCCCGGCGTGCCACCCCACCCGGGGCCGTGCCCCGGCGGCGGCGGACCCCAACCGGGCGGCGCCCCGGGCCCGGACGACGGCGGCGGGCCCCAGCCGTACGGCGCAACCGGCCCGGACGAGGGCGGACCCCACCCAGCCGGCGCAGACGACGACGGACCCCACCCGGGCGGCCCACTCGGCGCAGACGAGTGCGGCCCCCAGCCGTACGGCACTCCCGGTCCAGCGGCCGGCGGGCCCCAGCCGGGCGGCACACCCGGCCCGGAGGTGGGCGGGCCCCAGCCCTGCGGCGTCGAGGTCGGTGTGTTGGAGACCGGGTACGGCTGGTCGGAGCCGGGCGCCTCGGTCGTGCCCCAGCCGTTCGGACCCCAACCGGGGGGCGGCGCCGCGGGGGACGGCGGGCCCGGGGTGGACACCGGTGGGTGCGGCTCGCCGCTCGGACCGGGTCGCGCCCAGTCGCTCGGCTCGGATGGCGGAGTCGACGGGTCCGGCGGGCCGGCCGGTTCGTCCGCAGGGGGCCGCGCCGGTTCCGTCACGAGGTCCTCCTGTCGAAAGGCCGCCACCGCCACTCGGCGGACATCGGCCAGGCTACCGCCGCGAGCACCGCCGCCCGCGCCGGGCGCGGTCACCGGTGGCTCAGTCCATGTTCGCCGGGTAGTCATGGCCGAACGGGGCGCCGGCCAACCGGACCACCCCGATGACCACCGCGGCCACCACGCTGACCGCGACCAGCACCAGGCCGGTCCAGGCCATCCACTCCCCCCGTCGCAGCCAGACGCCGCCGGTCAGGAAACCCCCCGAGGCGTACGCCTCGCGGCGCGCCTGCCGGGCCAGTTGCAGGGCCACCGTGGCCGGCACCACGCCACCGATGAACAGCCCGGTCAGCATGCCGAGCAGGCCCAGCGCGAAGACCGCCCGCGCCTTCGTGGCGCGGGCCGGGTCCGGGTCCAGCGGGTGGCGCAGGCCCTGCTGGGCGACGGACACCTGCCCGGGTGCGGTCGTCATCCCCCCATCATGCCGAACCCGGCCCGGGGGTGGGTGGGCACGGACACGACGAGGCCCCCGGCTTTCACCGGGGGCCTCGTCGTGTGACTGGTGCTTAGCGGTACGACCCGAAGTCGAAGTCGTCCAGCGGCACTGCCTGCCCGCTGGCCGGCCCGAACCCGTAGTCGGTCTCCGGGTAACCGGTCATCGAGTAGACCTTGGCCTTGGCCTCCTCGGTCGGCTCCACCCGGACGTTGCGGTACTTGCTGATGCCGGTACCGGCCGGGATGAGCTTTCCGATGATCACGTTCTCCTTGAGGCCGACCAGCGAGTCGCTGCGCGAGTTGATCGCAGCGTCGGTCAGCACCCGGGTGGTCTCCTGGAAGGAGGCCGCCGAGAGCCAGGAGTCGGTGGCCAGCGAGGCCTTGGTGATACCCATCAGCACCGGACGACCAGCGGCGGGCTCGCCGCCCTCCGAGACGAGCCGGCGGTTCTCCGACTCGAACAGCGCCCGGTCGACGAGCACACCCGGCAGGAACTCGGTCGAGCCGGAGTCGATGACCGTCACCCGCTTGAGCATCTGGCGGATGATGATCTCGATGTGCTTGTCGTGGATGAGCACACCCTGCGAGCGGTAGACCTCCTGGACCTCACTGGTCAGGTGGACCTGGACCGCCCGCGGACCCATGATCCGCAGCAGCTCGTGCGGGTCGATGGTGCCCTCGGTCAGCTTCTCGCCGACCGCGACGTGACCGCCGTCGTGGGTACGGAGCTTGACCCGCTTCGAGATCTTGTCGTAGACGATCTCTTCGCTGCCGTCGTCCGGCACCACGATGATCTTCCGCGAGCGCTCGCCATCCTCGATCCGGATCCGACCGGGGGTGTCGGCGATGGGCGCCTTACCCTTCGGGACCCGAGCCTCGAAGATTTCCTGAACACGCGGCAGACCCTGGGTGATGTCCTCACCCGCGACACCACCGGTGTGGAAGGTACGCATCGTCAGCTGCGTACCGGGCTCACCGATGGACTGGGCGGCGATGATCCCGACCGCTTCGCCGATGTCGACCGACTTACCGGTCGGCAGCGACCGGCCGTAGCAGGCCGCGCAGACGCCCAGCTTCGACTCGCAGGTGAGCACGCTGCGCACCCGGACCGTCTCCACACCAGCAGCGACGATCTTGTCGACCCCGATGGAGTTGATGTCCTGACCGCGCTCGGCGACCACGGTGCCGTCCGGCCCCTTGATGTCGTCGGCGAGGGTCCGGGCGTGCACGCTGGTCTCGGCGTGGGTGTGGACGACGAGCTTGCCGTCCAGCTTCTCGCCGATCTGCATCGGGATCGCCCGGTCGGTGCCGCAGTCCTCTTCGCGGATGATGACGTCCTGCGAGACGTCCACCAGACGACGGGTCAGGTAACCCGAGTCGGCGGTCCGCAGCGCGGTGTCGGCGAGACCCTTACGGGCACCGTGCGTGGAGATGAAGTACTCCAGCACGGACAGACCCTCCCGGTAGCTGGCCTTGATCGGCCGCGGGATGATCTCGCCCTTGGGGTTGGCCACCAGACCACGGATCGCCGCGATCTGCCGGAGCTGGAGCAGGTTACCGCGAGCACCCGAGTTGATCATCTTCCACAGCGGGTTCTCCTGCGGCAGCGCGGTGTCCATCTCCTTGGCGACCTCGTTGGTCGCCTTGGTCCAGATCTCGATGAGCTCGCCGCGACGCTCCTCGGCGGTCATCAGACCACGCTGGTACTGCTTGTCGATCTGGTCGGCGTCCTTCTCGTACCGCGCCAGGATCTCCGCCTTGCGCGGCGGAGCGATGACGTCCTCCATACCGATCGTCACGCCGGACCAGGTGGCCCAGTGGAAACCGGCCTCCTTGAGCCCGTCCAGGGTGGCGGCCAGCGCCACCTTGGGGAAGCGCTCGGCGAGGTCGTTGACGATCGCGGAGAGCTGACCCTTGCGGATCTCGTAGTTCACGAAGCGGTAGCCCTGCGGCAGCGTCTCGTTGAACAGCACCCGACCCAGCGTGGTCTCCACGGTCAGCGGGTCACCCTCGACCCAGCCCTCCGGGGCGCTCCACGCCTCGGAGCCGTTGCCGTTGTCGACACCGACCACGCTGCGCAGGCGGATCTTCACCGGCGCCTGCAGGTGCAGCTCGCCGTTGTCGAAGGCCATCCGCGCCTCGGCGTCCGAGCTGAACGCCCGGCCCTCGCCCTTCTCACCGGCGGTGAGGTGGGTGAGGTGGTACAGACCGATGACCATGTCCTGGGTAGGCATGGTGACCGGCTTACCGTCGGCCGGCTTGAGGATGTTGTTCGACGACAGCATCAGGATCCGCGCCTCGGCCTGAGCCTCGGCGGACAGCGGCACGTGCACCGCCATCTGGTCACCGTCGAAGTCGGCGTTGAACGCGGTGCAGACCAGCGGGTGGATCTGGATCGCCTTGCCCTCGACCAGCTGCGGCTCGAAGGCCTGGATGCCCAGGCGGTGCAGGGTCGGCGCCCGGTTGAGCAGCACCGGGTGCTCGCCGATGACCTCTTCCAGCACGTCCCACACGACCGGGCGCTGACGCTCGACCATCCGCTTGGCGGACTTGATGTTCTGTGCGTGGTTGAGGTCGACCAGCCGCTTCATCACGAAGGGCTTGAACAGCTCCAGCGCCATCTGCTTGGGCAGACCGCACTGGTGCAGCTTGAGCTTCGGGCCGACCACGATGACCGAACGGCCGGAGTAGTCGACGCGCTTGCCCAGCAGGTTCTGGCGGAACCGGCCCTGCTTGCCCTTGAGCATGTCGGACAGCGACTTGAGCGGGCGGTTACCCGGGCCGGTGACCGGCCGGCCGCGACGGCCGTTGTCGAACAGCGCGTCGACGGCCTCCTGGAGCATCCGCTTCTCGTTGTTGACGATGATCTCGGGCGCGCCGAGGTCGATCAGCCGCTTGAGACGGTTGTTCCGGTTGATCACGCGGCGGTACAGGTCGTTCAGGTCGGAGGTCGCGAAGCGGCCACCGTCGAGCTGCACCATCGGGCGCAGGTCCGGCGGGATGACCGGGACGCAGTCCAGCACCATGCCGAGCGGCGAGTTGCGGGTGTTCAGGAACGCCGCGACGACCTTGAGTCGCTTGAGCGCCCGGATCTTCCGCTGGCCCTTACCGGACCGGATGGTCTCCCGCAGGCTCTCGGCCTCGGCGTCGAGGTCCATGTTCTGGACCAGCGCCTTGATCGCCTCGGCGCCCATGGAACCGGTGAAGTACTCACCGAACCGGTCGCGCAGCTCGCGGTAGAGCAGCTCGTCGGTGACCAGCTGCTTCGGCTCCAGCTTGCGGAAGGTGTCCAGCACCTCGTCCAGGCGGTCGATCTCGCGCTGGGCCCGGTCGCGGATCTGGCGCATCTCGCGCTCTCCGCCCTCCTTGACCTTGCGCCGGACGTCCGCCTTGGCACCCTCGGCCTCCAGCTCGGCCAGGTCGGCCTCGAGCTTGGCGGCCCGCTTCTCGATCTCCGAGTCGCGGCTGTTCTCGGACTGCCGCTTCTCGGCCAGGATCTCGTTCTCGATCGTCGAGAGGTCGCGGTGACGCGACTCCGCGTCCACGCTCGTCACGACGTACGAGGCGAAGTAGATGATCTTCTCGAGGTCCTTGGGAGCGAGGTCCAGCAGGTAGCCCAGCCGGCTCGGAACGCCCTTGAAGTACCAGATGTGGGTCACCGGGGCGGCGAGCTCGATGTGCCCCATCCGCTCACGACGGACCTTGGAGCGAGTCACCTCGACGCCGCAGCGCTCACAGATGATGCCCTTGAACCGGACGCGCTTGTACTTACCGCAGTAGCACTCCCAGTCCCGCTGCGGACCGAAGATCTTCTCGCAGAAGAGCCCGTCCTTTTCCGGCTTCAGGGTGCGGTAGTTGATCGTCTCAGGCTTCTTGACCTCGCCGTGCGACCACTGACGGATGTCGTCGGCGGTGGCGAGACCAATGCGCAGCTCGTCGAAGAAGTTGACGTCGAGCACTATGTCCCCTATGTCGTCGTCTGTACTGCTAATTCTCGGGTGGGGTCGGGGGGGGGGCGGGCGCCCCCCCCCCCCCCCCCCCAAACCCCCCCCAAAAAAAAACGCCCCCCCCCCCCCCCCCCCCCCCCCCCCAAAAAAAACAAAAAAAAAAAAAAAAAAAACCCCCCCCCCCCCCCCCCAAAAAAAAAAAAAAAAAAAACAAAAAAAAAAAAAAAAAAACAAA
>NZ_JBIALC010000009.1:0-274686 GCF_042873195.1 Micromonospora arida
CATGAGGGGTAGCTCCTTCGGGGGTAGAACACCCGACCGCCAAAAGGGGGGGCGGCGGCAGGGTGTGAGCACCTCGTCCGGCGCTGCACAAACAAGGGGAAAGTCTTCGAGGTCGGCGTCTCGACGAGTGAGGGCTCGTGGCGCCGGGTCCCTGTGTAACGACCGGGGGGCCGGGGTCATTCCGGGGCTGGCCCATCCCGTCGGCACCCTCATCGAGGCGGTGCCTGCGGCCGTTCGTGGGGATCGTAACGACCGGGCGGAGGCCGCCATTCCCATCTACGACCAGGCCCCAGAAGGTCAGGGCGGCGGGTCGGTGGTGCTGCGATCGTCAGAATGTGTAACGACCCCGGGCCAGCCATGATTCCAGCCCACGGGTGCGCCCGACCACAACCCACATCGCCCATAGGCCGACAAACGTTTCAGGCGGCGCAGGGCTCTGGCCATGAAATCACCCCTCTCCCGAGTGATCCACTCGCGTACATGAAAGTCGGGGTGTCCCGAACGCCCGGACACCGCGATATCAAGGAAGTCGAGCTGATCAAAACCCCTGAAGCGTCGCGGATTGGACAGATCGCGTCAGATCAGTCAGAACGCCCATAGGGCTCCGCGCGGCCGCCGGTCCTGCCGCCGCTGCCCCGGGCGTGGGTGGCTCTGTCTCGGGCGTGGCCGGCCCTGGCCCGGGCGTTGCGGCTCTGCCGGCCTCTGCTGACGTTTGACCCGGAAACTGTCGGCTCGGCCCAGTCGCCACAGTCACCCTGATCGTCGCCGGGCTGCCGTGTCGCTGTGCTGCCGCCGCCACTGAACGGACTGACGGATGCCCTGCTCAGGGCCGGAAAATCGGTTGAGTTGACGGGGTTGGTGCCGGCAGGCTGAGGTCTCCGCCCCCCACGTCCCGGAGGACTTTCATGCGCCTGCTCCGTGATCTGTGGGGCACTTCGACCCGTCGTGTGACGATCGTGGCCGTCCTGATCGTGCTGGGCGCTGCGGGGCAGGCGGGTGCGTCGGCGCTGGCCGGCGCGGTGCTGGTGCATCGTTCGGCCGGCTTCTTCGCCGTACTGGCCGCGGCCCTGGTCGCCGTGGTCCTCAGCGACCTCGCGGTGAGCCTGCTGATGGCCGGCCTGACCGCGGACTGGTCCGCGGACGTGCGTCGCCGGCTCTGCCGTGTCGCTCTCGGGCAGGACCTGCCCACCTTGGAGACCACTCCGGTGGGCGAGTTGCTGGACCGGATCGACGGGGACGTCTACCAGGTGGCGTCGGCAATTCGTAACCAGGGCACCCGGCTCGCCCAGGGCCTTTGCGTCGGTCTGTTGTCGATGGTCGTTGCGGTGTTCGTGTGGTGGCCGGCCGGGGTCGCGATGCTGCTGCTCACTGTGGTGCTCGCGGTCGGCCTGCGCCGGCCCACGGCGCGGATCGGCCCGGCCCGGATGGCCGAGGAGGAGGCGTGGTCCGACCTGGCCGCCGTGATGGAGGAGGCGGTGCACGGCCAGGACGACGTACGCACCAGTCTGGCGCGGCCGTACGTGCTGCGGTTGTACGCCCGGCGGGCCTCCGCCGTGCTGTCCCGTGGCCTGGTGGTCTGGGTGCTGTCCGCCCGGGTGGCGACGGTGGCCACCGCGACGATCCGGGCGGGCATCGGCGCGGTGGTGCTCGGCGGTGCCTGGGCGTTGGCCACCGGCCGGATCGACGCCGCCCGGCTCACCGCCATCTGGCTGCTCGCCCTGGCCTTCGGGGCGACCGCGGAACACGTCAGCCGGATGGTGCCGGAGATCCAGGAAGCGCTGGGCGCGTGGGCGCGGGTGCAGTTGCTCTACAAGGCCCGGCAGGAGCCGGTCGGCGGGGCCAGCCCGAGCGAGGGTGACCTGCGCATTCGGGACCTGACATTCGGGTACGGGGAGAGTGACCGGGGGGCCGCGCTGCGCGGGCTCAGCCTCACCTTCGCGCGCGGTCGTTCGTACGCGCTGATCGGGCGGACCGGTTCGGGCAAGTCGACGCTGGCGAAGGTGCTCACCCGGGCGGTCGACGTGCCGCCGGGCACTGTCTTCCTCGGCGGCACCGACCTGTGCGACCTCGACGTCGAGCAACTGCGCCGCTGGGTGGCGTTGGTGCCGCAGCGCACCGAGATCCTGGCCGGCACGCTTGCCGAGAACGTGGCGCTCTTCGACCCGGAGTTGCTCGACGCGGCGGCTCGGGCGCTCGACGAGCTGGGCCTGGCCAGCTGGATCGCCGAGCTGCCGGACGGGTTGACGACCCGGCTGGGGGAGGGCGGGCATGTGCTCTCCGCCGGTCAGGAGCAGTTGGTGGCGTTCGCCCGGATCCTGGTCCGGGAGCCGCACGTGGTGATCCTCGACGAGGCCACCGCTCGGCTGGACCCGGTCACCGAGGCGCGGGTGCAGCGGGCCACCGAACGACTGCTGCGCGACCGGATCGGCATCGTCATCGCGCACCGACTCTCCTCCGTGCGCCGCTGTGACGAGGTGGTCGTCCTGGCCGACGGCGCGGTGGTCGAGGCCGGTCCACTGGAGACGTCGACGCGCTTCGCCGAACTCCTGGCGACCAGCCACGCCGCCGCGTACGCGACGGTGGTGCCGGCCGGTCGCACCGGCGTCGGCACGGACCTGCTGGTCGGGCCCGGCCCGGCCGACCCCTGGCCGAGCGAGCCGGCACCCGCGCGGGCCGAGCCGAATGGGCAGACCGCGCGGGCGACAGCGCCGGACGGCCCGCAGGGCGCGGTCGGGCCGGTCCGGGCCGACCCACCGCCGCTGCCGCCGGTGCCGCCGGCCCGGACGCTGCGGGAGATCTTCCGACTCTGCACCAACGATCCCCGGTACGGTGCGGCCGCGATCGTGCTGTTCCTCGGGCTCAGCCTGCTCGGGCTGGACGGCCCGGTGCTGCCCTGGCTCTGGGCGGACCTGGTCGACGGGACGGGCAACCCGTACCTGCCGGCGGTGGGGATCGTCGCCGGGTTGCTGGTCACCCTGCCGCTGCCGTTCTACACCCACGTCTGGTTCCCGCAGTGGTGGGTGCGGCAGATGCTGCGGATCGGCCTTCGCCTGGTGCACGGCCAGACCGGGCCGCGCCGGGTCAGCTCACACACCCCCGCCGAGGTGGTGGCGCAGGGCGGGGACACCGAACGGGTGGTCCAGCTCGCCGACAACGTGCTGGACCAGGCCGTCGCGCTGGTGCTCGTGGTCGCCATGACGGCGGTCACCGGCAGCGTCGTACCCGGGCTGTTCTTCCTCGGCACGATGGTCGTCTCCGGGCTGGCCGCGACGTTGTTCGGGCCGAAGCTGGAGCGTGCGGCCCGGGCGACGGTGGCGGCGCGGGCCTCCTTCGCCACGGCGCTGGTCTCCGCGCTCTCCGCGGCGCGGACGGTGAAGCTCGCCGGCGCGACCACGGCGGTGCTGCGCCACCTGGCGGGCCTGGACGTGCTGCGCAGCGACCGGCAGCGGCGGGAGATCTCGGTGCAGGTGTGGGCGCGCTCCACACCGTCGATGGCAAGTGGGCTGTTGCCGATCGGCGCATGGGCGCTCTACCTGAACGGCTCGCTCTCCGCCGGGGCGGTGCTGGTGGCCGTCTCCACCCTGGGCGCGGCCCGCTGGTTCGCCTGGACGACGGCGTCCTTGATCTCGCAACTGCCCTCGGCGCGGGTCTGGACCCGGCGCACGGCGGCGATGACCGGGGTGAGCGCGTACTCCGCGGGGGTGCCGGAGGTCGACCTGACCGCCGGGACGGCGCCCGCGCCGACCATGCCGCCCCGGCATCCGCTGCGCCGGCTGGAGCTGCGCGGCTTCGGGGTGGTGCACTCCGACGGCACGGTGGCCGTCCGGGACGTGGACCTGACCGTGCAGCGGGGGCAGTTGGTGCTGGTCGTCGGGCCGGTGGGGTCGGGCAAGTCCTCGTTGCTGCGCGGGCTGGCCGGGATCGTGCACCACACCGGCGAGCTGGCCTGGAACGGTGACCCCGTCACCGAGCCGGAGCTGTTCCTGCGTCCCAACCAGGTCGGCTACGTCGGTCAGTTGCCCCGGGTGCTCTCCGGCACGGTGGCCGACAACATCGCCCTCGGGCACCAGGTGGACGCGGCGGGGGCGGTCAGCACCGCCCAGCTCGACCATGACCTGGCCGCTGCCGGTGGTGGGCTGGGCCTGCTCATCGGGCACAAGGGCACCCGGCTCTCCGGCGGGCAGTTGCAGCGGTTGGCGCTGGCCCGGGCGCTGGCCCCGCGTACCGAACTGCTGGTCGCCGACGACGTGTCGTCGGCGCTGGACGTCACCACCGAGCTGGCGCTGTGGGAGGCGTTGCGCGGCCACGGGGTGACAGTTGTCGGCTCGACCGCGAAGCGCGCCGCGTTGGTCCGGGCCGACCACGTGGTGGTGCTGCTCGGCGGCACGGTGGCCGCTCAGGGCACCTGGCAGGACCTGGAGGGCGACTGGTCGCACCTGGCCGGCTGATCGACGGTCGGGCGGCCGCTCACGTGGTGGCCGCCCGACCGGTCGGGATCAGGAGGCGCGGGCGTACTGGGCGGGGCCGGAGTACGCGACGCCGAGCTTCGCGGCGGCCCGGCGCGGCCAGTACGGGTCGCGCAGCAACTCCCGACCCAGCAGCACCAGGTCGGCTTCGCCGCTGGCGACGATCTGCTCGGCGTGCTCGGGCTCCACGATGAGGCCCACCGCGCCGGTCGGAACGCCGGCCTCACGGCGGATCTGGGCGGCCAGCGGCACCTGGTAACCCGGGCCGAGTGGGATGCGCTGGTCCGTGCTCACCCCACCGGAGGACGCGTCGACCAGGTCGACGCCGACGCCGGCCAGTTCACCGGCGAGCACCACGCTGTCCTCGATCGTCCAGCCGCCCTCGACCCAGTCGGTGGCGGAGATCCGGGTCAGCACCGGCACGTCCTCGCCGACCGCGGCGCGCACCGCGCGGGCCACCTCCAGGGAGAGCCGCATCCGGGCGGCCCGGTCGCCGCCGTAGGAGTCGGTGCGGTGGTTGGTCAGCGGCGAGAGAAACTCGTTGAGCAGGTATCCGTGGGCGGCGTGGATCTCCACGGCTGCGAAGCCGGCGTCCAGCGCGCGTTGGGCGCCGGCCGCGAACGCCTCGACCACACCGGCGATGCCGGCCTCGTCGAGGCTGGTGGGCGTCCGGTAGTCGGCGGTGAACGGCTCCGAACCGGGGGCGACGGGCGTCCAGCCGCCCTCGGCGTCCGGCACGCCACCGCGCTCGGGTGCCCACGGCCGGTAGGTGGAGGCCTTGAAGCCTGCGTGCGCGAGCTGCACTGCCGGCACCGCGCCGTGGGCGGCGACGAACGCGGTCACCGGCCGCCAGGCGTCGACGTGCGCGCCGGACCAGAGGCCGGTGTCCTGCGGGCTGATCCGACCCTCGGGGAGTACAGCGGTCGCCTCGGTGAGCACCAGGCCGGCTCCGCCGACCGCGCGGCTGCCGAGGTGGATCAGGTGCCAGTCGGTGGGCAGGCCGTCGGGGCCGGCGGAGTACTGGCACATCGGTGCCATGGCGATCCGGTTGGGCACTGTGACCCCGCGCAGGGCCAGGGGAGTGAACAGGGAACTCATGGGGTCATCCTCTCCGACACGGCGACGGGCCCCCGGGGAGAGGGGCCCGTCGCCGTACTGGTGAATCGATCAGGCAGGAACAGGGCTGAGCTCGGGCCGGGTGTCGGCTACCGGCTCCGGGTCGGTCAGGTCACGCCGGCCGGCGGACTCGTACGCGGCGCGGTCGAGAGTGCCCTCGCGGGCGGCGACCACGGTCGGCACCAGCGCCTGCCCCGCGACGTTGGTGGCGGTGCGGATCATGTCCAGGATCGGGTCGATGGCCAGCAGCAGGCCGGCGCCGGCCAGCGGCAGGCCCAGCGTGCTGAGGGTCAGGGTGAGCATCACGATCGCGCCGGTCAGGCCGGCGGTGGCCGCCGAGCCGACCACCGAGACGAAGGCGATCAGCAGGTAGTCGCCGATGCCGAGGTCAACGCCGAACACCTGGGCCACGAAGATCGCGGCGAGGGCCGGGTAGATGGCGGCGCAACCGTCCATCTTCGTGGTGGCGCCGAAGGGCACCGCGAACGAGGCGTACTCGCGGGGCACGCCGAGTCGCTCGACGGAGCGCTGGGTCACCGGCATGGTGCCGACCGAGGAGCGGGACACGAAGCCCAGCTCGATCGCCGGCCAGGCGCCGGCGAAGAAGCGCAGCGGGTTGAGACGGCCGGCCAGGATCAGCACCAGCGGGTAGACCACGAACAGCACGATGGCGCAGCCGACGTAGACGGCGGTGGTGAACTTCGCGAGGGGGGCCAGCAGGTCCCAGCCGTACGAGGCGACGGCGTTGCCGATCAGGCCGAGGGTGCCGATCGGGGCGAGCCGGATGACCCACCAGAGCGCCTTCTGGACGATCTCCAGCAGGGAGCGGTTCAGCGCCACGAACGGCTCGGCGGGCTCGCCGACCAGCAGGGCCGCGGCACCCACGACGACGGCGAGGAAGACGATCTGGAGGACGTTGCCCTCGACGAACGCGCCGACCGGGTTGGTGGGCACGATGCCGGTGAGGAAGTCGGTCCACGAGCCGGTGTTCTTCGGCGGGGCCGCACCACCCAGGTCGAGGGTCACGCCCCTGCCCGGGTTGGTGAGCAGGCCGAGGCCGATGCCGATGCTCACCGCGATCAGGGCGGTGATGCCGAACCACATCAGGGTCTTGACGGCGAGCCGGGCGGCGTTGGCGACGCCACGCAGGCTGACCACGCTGACGACGATGGCGGTGAAGACCAGCGGCGGCACGGCCAGCTTGAGCAGTTGGACGAAGAGGCTACCGACGGTGTGCAGGGTGCTGGTCAGCCAGCTCAGGTCGTTGCTGCGGGCAAGGAAGCCCAGCGCGACGCCGAGTACGAGGCCGAGCAGGATCTGCACGGAGAAGGGAATTTTGCGCAGGCTGAAGGGCATGAGGATGTATCCAATTGTCCGGTCCGATCGGGGCAGGCCTGGGAACGCGGCTAGCCCGGACAGATGCCACTGGCCTGCAGTCGGAGATCGACATACAGGCGGACAGTGAGGCCCCAGACATTGGTCATCGCTGGCCGACGATACGCCGATTCCCGCTCATCGGAAGGACCGGACGCCGTGAGGCTCCTTACAGAGGGCCAGCGCGGTGGCGGTGCCCAGGCCCCACAGCACCGCGAGGGCCAGGATCAGCCGTTCCAGCACCCCCACCACCGGGCCTCGACCGAGCACGAGCATCGCCAGCCCCACCGTGGCACAGAGAGGCAGGGCCAGCGCGGCGGCGAAGCCGGCCAGCCGACGCACCGTCCGGCCGGCCGGCCCGGAGACGGCCAGCGTGATCATGGCGAAGACCACCGCCGCGGTCGCCGCGATGCTCGCGCCGCCGTGCACCAGGTCGGCCGTCGTCGCGCGCTCGAACGGCGGCAACGGGCAGCCGCCGGAGCAGGTCACCGCCCCCGACACGGCAGTGAACACCGCCCCGGTGGCGAGCAGCGCCGGGGCCGCCGCCCACACCCCCGGGGGCAGCGCCGCGCCGATCAGCAGTAACGCGCCGGCAAGGGCCAGGATCCCGATCCGGTACGTAGCGGCGTGGGCGCTGCCGGCGATGCCCGCCTCGCTGACGTACCCGGTGAACCCTGGACCGGGACCGGCGACCACGGCGAGCGTCACCGCCACCGCACCGGCCAGGGTGCAGCCGGCCGCCGCGGACCCGGCGACCCGACGGGCGACCTCGCCGCGGGCCCTCGGCACGGTCGGGGCGGCCGGCCGACCCGGCTCAGCCACGCCCGTGCGGCGTGCTCCAGCCGGACTCGTCCGGCCCGAGTGGCACGATGCCGCTGGGATTGATCTCCCGGTGCGTGCCGTAGTAGTGCCGCTTGATGTGGTCGAAGTCCACCGTCTCGCCGAAACCCGGCGTCTGGAACAGGTCCCGGGCGTACGCCCAGAGCACCGGCATCTCGGTCAGCTTGTTGCGGTTGCACTTGAAGTGCCCGTGGTACGCGGCGTCGAAGCGGACCAGCGTGGTGAACAGCCGCACGTCCGCCTCGGTGATCGCGTCGCCCATCAGGTAGCGCTGCCCGGACAGCCGCTCGGAGAGCGCGTCCAGCCGGGTGAAGAGCGTCCGGAAGGCCTCGTCGTACGCCTGCTGGGAGGTGGCGAACCCGCACCGGTAGACGCCGTTGTTCACGTCGGTGTGGATCTCGGCCATCAGCGCGTCCATCTCGGGGCGCAGCTCTACCGGGTACAGGTCCGGCGCCCCCGCACGGTGCAGCGACCGCCACTCGGTGGAGAAGTCGAGGGTGAGCTGCGGATAGTCGTTGGTGACCACCCGGCCGGTCAGGGTGTCGACGAGCGCCGGCACCGTCACCCGGCCGGTGTAGTCCGGGTCGGTGGCCAGGTACGCCTCGGACAGGAAGCTCACGCCGAGGACCGGGTCGAAGCCGTCCGGGTCGAGGGCGAACGCCCAGCCCCGCTCGTCCCTGATCGGGTCGACGGTGCCCAGCGACATCGCGTCGTCCAGCCCGAGCAGGCCACGCACGATCCTCGCCCGGTGCGCCCACGGGCAGGCCCGGCACCAGATCAGCCGGTAACGGCCGGCCTCCAGCGGCCAGCGGTCCTGCTCGTCCGGGCCGCCGCCGGGTGGCGAGGTGGAGTCGGCGGTGACCCGACCGGTGAACCGGTTCGGCTGGCGGACGAACGCTCCGCCGCCGCTGGTCTCTGCGCTGAACTGGGCCCGGGCCATGCCGTCAACCTATCCGCTGCCGACGCGGATATCCTGGCGGCCGGCAGCCCCCGTGACCCGGTGGGCGTGCCCCACCCCCGCCGTCTGCACCCCCTAAGGACTCGCGATGACCGTGGCATACCTGGTGGCCGGTGTCCGTACCCCGATCGGCCGGTACGCGGGCGCGCTGGCCGGCGTCCGCCCCGACGACCTGGCCGCGCACGTGATCCGGGAACTGGTCGCCCGGCACCCGTCGGTGGACTGGGCGCGAGTCGACGACGTCGTGCTCGGCTGCGCCAACCAGGCCGGCGAGGACAACCGCAACGTGGCCCGGATGGCGGCGCTGCTGGCCGGCCTGCCCGAGGAGGTGCCGGGCAGCACTGTCAACCGGCTCTGCGGCTCGGGCCTGGACGCGCTCGCCACCGCCGCCCGGTCCATCGTCGCCGGGGACGCGGAGCTGGTGATCGCCGGCGGGGTGGAGAGCATGAGCCGTGCGCCGTTCGTCATGCCGAAGGCGACGTCGGCGTACTCCCGCTCGGCCGAGGTGTACGACACCACTCTGGGCTGGCGGTTGGTGAACCCGTTGATGCGTGACGGGTGGGGGGTCGACTCGATGCCGGAGACGGCGGAGAACGTGGCCGCCGAGTACGGCGTGAGCCGGGCCGAGCAGGACGCCTTCGCGTACCGATCGCAGCAGCGTGCGGCCAAGGCGCAGGCCGACGGCCGGTTCGCCGAGGAGATCGTGGCGGTGTCCGTGCCGGCCGGCCGTCGGGAGACCCGGCTGGTCGAGGTCGACGAGCACCCCCGGGAGACCTCGCTTGCGAAGCTGGCCGCGCTGCCCACCCCGTTCCGCGACGGCGGCACGGTGACCGCGGGCAACTCCTCGGGCGTCAACGACGGCGCGGTCGCGTTGCTGGTGGCCAGCGAGGCGGCGGTCGCCCGGTACGGCCTGACCCCGCTGGCCCGGATCGTCGGCGCGGCGGCGGCCGGTGTGCCGCCCCGGATCATGGGCATCGGCCCGGTGCCGGCCACCCGCAAGCTGCTCGACCGCGTCGGCGTCGAGGTGGGCGCTGTGGACGTGGTGGAGTTGAACGAGGCGTTCGCCGCGCAGTCCGTGGCGGTGTTGCGGGAGTTGGGGCTGCCCGTGGACGCCGACCACGTCAACCCGAACGGTGGCGCCATCGCGCTGGGGCACCCGCTCGGCGCCAGTGGTGCGCGGCTGGCGTTGACCGCCGCCCTGGAGCTACGCCGTCGCGGCGGCCGCCGGGCTCTGGCCACCATGTGCATCGGCGTTGGTCAAGGCATCTCGCTGTTGCTGGAGTCAGCGGCCTAGAGTGGTCCACACCACACGACCCGCGGGTCGACCGGTGCCCACGCGTGCCCGCTGCGCGCCCCGACGCCGGTGCCGTCCCGCGCCGCGGCGATGAACTGGGGAGCACGCTGATGCCGGACGGACTGCCGACCGAGATCGATCTGACCAGGCCGAGCGCGGCCCGGGTGTACGACTACTTCCTGGGTGGAGCGCACAACTTCGAGATCGACAGGCAGTTGGCGGAGCAGATCGCCAGCATGACCCCGAATCTCGCCGCCACCATGCGCTCCGGCCGGGAGTTCCTGCGCCGGGCCGTCCGGGTGCTGCTCGACGCCGGCATCGACCAGTTCCTCGACATCGGCTCCGGAATTCCCACAGTGGGTAACGTGCACGAGGTGGCGCAGGGGGTGAACCCCAAGGCCCGCGTCGTGTACGTCGACATCGACCCGGTGGCGGTCGCGCACAGCCGGGAGTTGCTGGCCGGCAACGAGCTGACCGGAGTCATCCACGCCGACCTGCGTGAGCCGGAGCGGATCCTCACCGAGACCCGACAGCTCGGGCTGATCGACTTCAGTCGCCCGATGGGCATCCTGCTGGCCGGGGTGGTGCACTTCGTCCCGGACGCCGACCAGCCCGAGGCGATCCTGGCCACCCTGCGGGCCGCCGCCGCGCCGGGCAGCTTCCTGGTCGTCTCCCACTCCACCTTCGAGGACCAGCCGCAGGAGATGCTGGACGCCCAGCGCCTCTCCGCCCGCACCGCCACCGAGATCACCCTGCGCTCCCGCGCTCAGGTCACCAGCTTCTTCGGCGACTGGACCGTGCTGGAACCGGGCGTGGTGCACATGCCGCTCTGGCGCCCGGACTCACCGTCCGATGTGGACGAGCACCCGGAGCGTTTCGGCGCCTTCGGGGGCGTCGCCCGGTACGACCAGCCCGCCGGCTGATCTCGTGGCCGCCGTCCCGGACCCCGCCGGGGTTGATTCCGGCCGGGACCCCGCCGGGGTCGATTCCGGTCGGGCGGACGCCCAGGGGTACGCCGCCGACTGGGCCCGCGCCGTGCGCCGACTCGGTTTCGTGCCGCTCAGCGTGGCCGAGACCGAGCGGCTGCTGCTGGCGCACACGATCCGGCTGGCCCAGGCGGTACGGTCGGAGCCGTTCAGCGCCGAAGCGGCCGAGGAGGTCGGGCGGGCCCTGGTTGAGGCGCACCTCACCGAGCCGCAGGCCCTGGAGTGGACGCTGCACGCGCTCGGTGCGACCTTCGGGCGTCGGGTGCTGTCCGACGGTGACCGGCCGGCCGACCTCGCCGAGCGGATCGCGACGGTGCAGGGCGGGCTGGCCGCCGGGTTCGCCCGGGCGCTGCGCGACCGCACCTTCAGCCAGCAGGAGCGGATCGCCCGGTCCGCCTGGCAGGCGCGCGACGAGGTCGAGCAGGCGCTACGCGAGAGCGAGGCACGGTTCCGGGCGGTGTTCACCGGCGCCGCGATCGGGATCGGGATCGCTGGCGTGGACGGTCGGATCATCGACGTCAACCAGGCGTTCGCCGACATGCTCGGCTACTCGATCGAGGAGCTGCGCGAGACCAACGTGGCAGGGCTGGTCCACGCCGACGACGCGGCCGGGATGTGGGAGCTCTATCAGGAGATGATCGAGGGGAAGCACGACGCGGCCCGGGTGGAGAAGCGTTACTACCGCAAGGACGGCACGACGGTCTGGACGGACCTGGCCGTCTCGTTGATCCGACACGAGGGTCGACCCCGATTCACCGTCGCGATGATCGAGGACATCACCGAGCGGTACGAACTCCAGCAGCGGCTGCGCTTCCAGGCGCTGCATGACCCGCTGACCGGGCTGCCCAACCGGACGCTGTTCTTCGAGACGTTGGGACGGGTGCTCGACACCGCGGACGCCGGGCAGCGCGTCGGGGTCTGCTTCCTCGACCTGGACGGCTTCAAGGCGATCAACGACAGTCTCGGTCACGACCTCGGTGACCGGCTGCTCGTGATGATCGGCCGACGGCTGGCCGCGTGCGTGGCCGACCACGGCCACCTGGTCGCCCGGATGGGGGGCGACGAGTTCGTGATCCTCGTCGACGGGGGCGACGACACCGACGACCCGGTCTCCGTGGCGGAAGCGGCGCTGGCCGCCGTCGCGGCCCCGGTCCACGTCGGTGAGCACCAGTTGGCCGTCTCGGCCAGTGCGGGCATCGTCCAGTGCCCGGCCTCGGAGACCAGCGCGTCCGAGCTGATGAAGGCCGCGGACACCACGCTCTACTGGGCCAAGGCGGCGGGCCGGGGCCGGTGGGCGGTCTACGACCCCGAGCGCGGTGCCCGGGACATCGCCCGCTCGGCGCTGGTCGCCGGGCTGCCCGCCGCGCTGGAGCGGGGCGAGTTCGTGCTGCACTACCAACCGATCGTGTCGCTGCTGGAGGGCACCATGCTCGCGGTGGAGGCGTTGGTCCGTTGGGAGCATCCTGAGCTGGGCCTGATCGGGCCGGACCGGTTCATCGGCCTGGCCGAGGAGACCGGCCTGATCGTCCGGCTCGGCGAGTGGGTGCTGCGGCGGGCCTGCGAGGACGCCGAACGGTGGTGGCGGGAGTTCCCCGACGCCAGGCTGGTGGTCAGCGTCAACCTGGCCGCCCGGCAGGCCGACGAACCGGCCATCGTGGACACCGTCGCCGACGCGTTGCAGACCAGCGGGTTGCCCGCGGAGCTGCTTCAACTGGAGCTGACCGAGAGCGCCGTGATGGGCAGTGCCGGTGAACCCCTGCGCAGCCTGCACCGGCTCGCCGCGCTCGGCGTCCGGCTGGCCGTGGACGACTTCGGCACCGGGTACTCCAACCTGGCGTACCTGCGCCGGTTGCCGATCCACTGCCTGAAGCTCGCCGGTCCGTTCGTCGAGGGCATCCGCGCGGACGGGACCGACGTGGCGGCCGACCATCGCGACGAACGGATCGTCGACGCGTTGGTCCGGTTGGCGCACGCCCTGGAGTTGTGGGTCACGGCCGAGGCGGTGGAGACGGGCGTGCAGGCGGAACGGCTGCGGGCGCTGCGCTGCGACACCGGGCAGGGCCGATACTTCGGTGCGCCAGCCCCGGCCGACGTGATCACCGCCCGGCTGCGGCCCGGAGCGTTGGCGTGAGTGGGGGACCGCTCCGGTCCGAAGGGTGGCGACGGAGGATGGCGGCGTGGACCTGACGGACTCGCAGACGGCGGTGACCGTGGTGGCCGGGCTGGCCATCCTGGCCGGGTTGGCCGGCGTGGTGGTGCCCGGTCTGCCGGCGCTGCCGCTGTGCTGGGGCGGCGTGCTGCTCTGGGCGGTCTTCGGCGGCGCCGGCCTGGGTGGCTGGGCGGTGTTCGCCGCCGCCACAGTGGTCGCCGGGGGTGGCGTCGTGATCAAGTACGCGTGGCCGGGCCGGAACCTGAAGCGCACCGGTGTGCCGACGTCCACGCTGCTCGCTGGCGGGGTGCTCGGCATCATCGGGTTCTTCGTGGTGCCGGTCGTCGGTCTGGTGCTCGGCTTCGTCGCCGGGGTGTGGGCGGCCGAACGGCTCCGGCTGGGCAGTAACCAGCTCGCGTGGCCCTCCACCGTGCAGGCCCTGAAGGCCGCCGGCCTGTCGATGCTGGTGGAGTTCCTGGCCTGCCTCCTGGTAGCGGCCCTCTGGGTAGCCGGCCTCCTCCTGACCTGACCCAGGCATTTCCCGCGTTGATCAAGAGCTTTCGGTCAGGCACGGCCGGAAATCTGACGCAAACCTCTTGATCACGAGGGGGAGTGGGGCGCGGGGCACTTTTCGGGTACGGCGGAAGGGCCGTACGTGAGAGAGAGGCGTGCCCCGCGCCACCGGGTCGGGCGGTCCGAGCGCCCGGGGTGGGCCCTTGTCGGGCCTGGTCACTGGTCCAGGATGCCGGCCGGGGCGGCCGGTCGGCAACGCAATTAGCCCGACGGGAGTGAGAATCCCACCGACTACGTATTGACCGCCTTGATCCGCCGGGTCGACACTTTGCCCACTCGCACGCGGAACCACCTCAGGGAGGTGTGCAGTGGCCACGACGCCCGTGCCGACCGCCGAGCAACCTTTGGACGACGACGCCCGACGGCTCGCCGAACTCGGCTACAAACAGGAGTTGCGCCGTAAGTGGAGTGGCTTCTCCAACTTCGCGATCTCCTTCTCGATCATCTCGATCCTGGCCGGCTGTTTCACCACCTTCGGTCAGGCGTGGAACAACGGCGGGCCGGTCGCCATCTCCTGGGGCTGGCCGCTGATCTCGCTGTTCATCCTGATCATCGGCTTCTGCATGGCGGAGCTGGTGTCGGCGTACCCGACCGCGGGTGGGATCTACTGGTGGGCGGCCACCATGGGCCGCCCGGTGCACGGCTGGTTCACCGGCTGGCTGAACCTGATCGGTCTGGTGGCGGTCACCGCCTCGGTGGACTACGGCTGTGCGACGTTCCTCAACCTCACCCTGTCGGCGCTCTTCGACGGCTGGGCCGGGACGTTGCGTCAGGCGTTCGTCCTCTTCGTGATCATCCTGGTGCTGCACGGGCTGATCAACATCTTCGGGCACCGGATCATCGACGTACTCCAGAACGTCTCGGTCTGGTGGCACGTGGCCGGCGCGGCCGTCGTGGTCGCCATCCTGGTCTTCGTACCCGACAACCACCAGAGCTTCCAGTTCGTGTTCACCGAGCGGTTCAACAACTCCGGGTTCGGCGACGGGGACATCGGCGGGCTGACGTTCTGGTTCTACGTGCTGCCGCTGGGCTTCCTGCTGACCCAGTACACGATCACCGGCTTCGACGCCTGCGCGCACGTCTCCGAAGAGACCCGGGGTGCCTCCCAGGCTGCGGCCCGCGGACTCTGGCAGTCGATCTTCTACTCGGCGGTCGGCGGCTGGATCCTGCTGCTGGCGTTTCTCTTCGCGGCCACCGACGTCGAGGCGGTCAACGCCGCGGGCGGCTTCTCCGGCGCCATCTTCGAGTCCGCGCTGACCCCGGTCTTCTTCAAGATCGTCATCATCATCTCGACCATCGGCCAGTTCTTCTGCGGCATGAGCTGCGTGACCTCGATGAGCCGGATGGCGTACGCGTTCAGCCGGGACCGTGCCGTACCCGGATGGCGGCTCTGGTCGAGGGTCGACCGCAACGGCACCCCGGTCAACGCGATCATCGGCGCCACCCTGGCCGGCCTGGTGCTGACCCTGCCGGCGCTGTACGAGAGCTCCGCCGGTATCCCGATCGCCTTCTACGCAGTGGTCTCCGTCGCGGTGCTCGGGCTCTACCTGTCGTTCCTCATTCCGATCGCGCTCCGACTGCGGATAGGCGACCGGTTCGTCCCGGGACCGTGGACGCTGGGGCGCAAGTACAAGCCGCTCGGCTGGATCGCGGTGATCGAGATCGCGATCATCGCCGTCTACTTCGTGCTGCCGATCGTGCCCGCCGGAGTGCCCGGCAACGACGAGTTCACCTGGTCGGCGGTGAACTACGCGCCGCTCGCCGTCGGCGGGGTGCTACTGCTGGTCGCCGTCTGGTGGTACGCCTCGGCCCGCAAGTGGTTCACCGGCCCGGTTCGTACCGTCGAGGAACCCGCGGTGGCAGCCGACCCGGCGCGGGCCGACGGCCCGGTCTGATCGACACCCGGCGGGACGGGCGGTGCGGCCGTCCCGCCGGCCGTCGGACGGGTTTGCCGCACGTGCCGCCGGGGGCATTGACGGTGATCCGGTTTGCCAGTAGACCTTGGTGATGGAGGCCCGCGAATGAGGAAAGCTCCGCTCACGCTGGAACAACTGCGGGTCGCCGTCGCCGAGGGTGAGATCGACACCGTGGTGCTGGCCCTCGTCGACATGCAGGGCCGGTTGCAGGGCAAGCGGTTCCACGCGCCCTTCTTCCTCGACCAGGTGGTGGAGGGCGGCAGCGAGGGCTGCAACTACCTGCTCGCCGTGGACGTCGACATGAACACCGTCGACGGGTACGCGATGTCGAGCTGGGAACGCGGCTACGGCGACTTCGCGATGGTGCCGGACTTCGCCACGTTGCGCCGGGTGCCCTGGCAGCCCGGCTCCGCCCTGCTGCTGGCGGACCTGACCTGGCTCGACGGCTCGGGTGACGTGGTCGCCTCGCCCCGGCAGATCCTGCGCCGGCAGCTGGACCGGCTGGCCGAGCACGGGCTGACCGCGTACGCCGGCACCGAGTTGGAGTTCGTGCTGTTCCGCGACTCGTACGAGGACGCCTGGCAGCGTGGCTACCGCGACCTCACCCCGGCCAACCAGTACAACGTCGACTACTCGCTGCTCGGCACCGCCCGGGTTGAGCCGCTGCTGCGCCGCATCCGCGTCGAGATGGCCGGCGCCGGGCTCACCCCGGAGAGCGCCAAGGGCGAGTGCAACCTCGGGCAACACGAGATCGCCTTCCGGTACGACGAGGCGGTGGCCTGCGCTGACCACCACGTCATCTACAAGAACGGCGCCAAGGAGATCGCCGCCCAGGAGGGGATGGCGATCACCTTCATGGCCAAGCCGAACGAGCGGGAGGGCAACTCCTGCCACATCCACTTCTCACTGCGGGACCAGTCCGGCTCGTCGGCGATGCTCGGCGACGGACCGGTGCACCTGTCGCAGACCGGGCAGCGGGTGCTCGCCGGGCTGCTGGCCACCATGCGGGAGTTCAGCCTGCTCTTCGCCCCGAACATCAACTCCTACAAGCGCTACCAGCCGGGATCGTTCGCCCCGACCGCGCTGCGCTGGGGTGTCGACAACCGCACCTGCGCGCTGCGGGTGGTCGGGCACGGGCAGGGCATGCGCGTGGAGAACCGTGTGCCCGGCGCTGACGTCAACCCGTACCTGGCGATCGCCGGGCTGGTCGCCGGGGCGTTGCACGGCATCGACGGCGAGCTGGAGCTGGGTGCGGAGTGCACCGGCAACGCGTACGACGACCCGGAGGCCGAACGCGTCCCCGGCACGTTGCGCGACGCTCTCGCCCTGTGGGAGGAGTCGACGGTGGCCCGCGAGGCGTTCGGCCCCGAGGTGGTGGCCCACTACGCCAACCAGGCGAGGGTCGAGCTGGCCGCCTTCGACGCCGCTGTGACGGACTGGGAGCTCAAGCGTGGCTTCGAACGCCTCTGACCACGTGCGGATGGAGGTGGCGGTGTGACGGTTCTGGTGGATCCGGCGCGCGGGGTCGGGTTTCGGGAGGTTGCTGCGGCCTCTGTGGACGAGGTTGACGCGGCCATCGCGCGGGCGGCAGCCGCATTCGAGACCTGGCGTCAGGTGGGGGCGGGGGACCGGGCCCGGTTGCTGCGGCGGTTCGCCGCCGTGGTCGACGCGCATCTGGACGAGTTGGCAGTGCTGGAGGTGCGCAACTCCGGGCACACCGTCGGCAACGCCCGGTGGGAGGCGGGCAACGTCCGCGACGTCCTGGACTACTACGCCGGCGCGCCCGAGCGCTTGACCGGGCGGCAGATCCCGGTGCCCGGCGGGTTGGACGTCACCTTCCACGAGCCACTCGGTGTGGTCGGCGTGATCGTGCCCTGGAACTTCCCGATGCCGATCGCCGCCTGGGGGTTCGCCCCGGCGCTCGCCGCCGGCAACACCGTGGTGCTCAAGCCCGCCGAGTTGACCCCGCTCACCGCACTGCGCCTGGCCGAGTTGGCCCGCGAGGCCGGCCTGCCCGACGGCGTCTTCACCGTCATCCCGGGTGAAGGCTCGGTGGTGGGGGAGCGGTTCGTCACCCACCCGGCGGTCCGCAAGATCTGCTTCACCGGCTCCACCGAGGTCGGCACCCGGATCATGGCCGGCTGCGCCGCCCAGGTGAAGCGACTCACCCTGGAATTGGGCGGCAAGAGCGCGAACATCGTGTTCGCCGACGCCGACCTGGAACGCGCCGCCGCGACCGCGCCGGGCGCGGTCTTCGACAACGCCGGCCAGGACTGCTGCGCACGGTCGCGGATCCTGGTCCAGCGTTCGGTGTACGACCGGTTCCTGGAACTGCTCGAACCGGCGGTACGCGCGGTGCGGGTGGAGGACCCGTCCCGCGACACCGCCGAGATGGGCCCGCTGATCTCCGCCGCCCAACGGGACCGGGTAGCCGGTTACCTCGCCGGGGCGACTGTAGCTTTCACCGGCTCCTGCCCCGACGGCCCCGGGTTCTGGCACGCGCCCACCGTGCTGCTGGCCGACTCGCCGGCCGACCGGCACTGGCGGGAGGAGATATTCGGCCCGGTGGTCTCGGTGCTGCCGTTCGACGACGAGGCGGACGCGGTCCGGCTCGCCAACGACACCGAGTACGGCCTCTCCGGCTCGATCTGGACCCGGGACGTGGGTCGGGCACTGCGCCTGGCCCGCGCCGTCGACTCGGGCAACCTCAGCGTCAACTCGCACTCCTCGGTGCGCTACTGGACCCCGTTCGGCGGGATGAAGCGCTCCGGGCTCGGCCGCGAGCTGGGCCCGGACGCGCTGCACTCCTTCACGGACGTCAAGAACGTGTTCATCGCGACGGAGGAGTGACGCCAGTGCAGGGTCGGTTGCAGGACCGGGTGGCAGTGGTCACCGGAGCGGGCAGTGGCATCGGGCTGGCCACCGTGCGGCGGTTCGCCGCCGAGGGGGCCCGGGTCGTGTGCGTGGACATCGACGCGGCGGCCGGTACGAAGGCCGCCGAGGAGTGCGGCGGAGAGTTCGTGGCCACCGACGTGGCTGACGAGTCGGCGGTCCGCGACCTGTTCGACGGGGTGGCCGACCGGCACGGCCGGGTCGACATCGCGTTCAACAACGCCGGCATCTCACCGCCGGACGACGACTCCATCCTGGACACCGGCCTGGACGCGTGGGAGCGGGTGTTGCGGGTCAACACCACGAGCGTCTACCTGTGCTGCAAGTACGCCATTCCGCACATGCGTCGACAGGGCAAGGGCTCGATCATCAACACGGCCTCGTTCGTGGCGTTGATGGGTGCGGCCACGTCGCAGATCGCGTACACCGCGAGCAAGGGCGGGGTGCTGGCGATGACCCGGGAGTTGGGTGTGCAGTTCGCCCGCGAGGGCATCCGGGTCAACGCCCTCTGTCCGGGCCCGGTGGCCACCCCGTTGCTGCTGGAACTCTTCGCCGCCGACCCGGAGCGGGCCGCCCGTCGGCTGGTGCACGTGCCGATGGGACGCTTCGGGCAGCCGGAGGAGATCGCCGCCGCCGTGGCGTTCCTGGCCAGCGACGACGCCTCGTTCATGACCGCCGCGCAGTTCGTGGTCGACGGCGGCATCACGGGCGCCTACGTCACGCCGCTGTGAGCGCGACGAGTGAGCCGGGTTTGCGAGACCCGCAGTCGCGAACCCGGCCAGCCCGGAGCCGGCGGCCGCTGATCGGGGTCAGCGCGTACGTCGAACCCGCCGACTGGGCGGTCTGGCGGGGTGTGCGGGCGGTGCTGGTGCCCGAGGCGTACTCGCGGGCGGTGGCGGCCGCGGGTGGCCGGGCGGTGGTGCTGCCACCGGACGACGTGGACGCGGACGTGGTGGCCGTCCTCGACGGGTTGCTGTTGGCCGGTGGCGCGGACGTCGGCCCGGGGCGGTACGGCCAGTCGCCCGAACCTCGTACCGAGGATCGGCCGGACCGGGACGCCGGCGAGTTGACAGTGTTGGCCGCCGCGCTCGCCGCCGAGGTGCCGGTGCTGGGCGTGTGTCGGGGGATGCAGTTGCTCGCGGTCGCGTACGGCGGCACGCTGCACCAGCACCTGCCCGATGTGGTGGGTCACGAGGCGCACCGCCCGGCGCCGGGCGTGTACGGGGCGCACGCGGTGCGGTTCGCGCCGGGGAGCCTGGCCGCCTCGGTGCTGGCCGGGGTCGACCAGGTCAACTCGTACCACCATCAGGCGGTCGCCGATCCTGGCCGGCTCACGGTGACCGGTTGGGCGGGGGACGGCGTGGTCGAGGCGGTGGAGGACCCGGCCCTGCCGTTCGTGCTCGGAGTGCAGTGGCATCCGGAGAACGAGTCGGATCCCCGCCCGATCACTGCGTTGGTGCAGGCCGCCGGCCGGCGGGTGTGACTGAGATCGCCCCCGCCCGTCGATGGCACCGGTGGGAGGATCGGCACATGGGCAAGGTTTATCCGGAAATCGACGGCCGACTGCGTGACTTCATCGTGGCGCAGCCGCTCTTCTTCGTGGCGACCGCCCCGTCGGGGGTCGAGGGGCATGTCAACGTGTCTCCGAAGGGCATGCGGGGCACGTTCGTGATCCTCGGCCCGCACCGGGTGGCCTACCTCGACTATCACGGCAGTGGGGCGGAGACCATCGCCCACCTGCGGGACAACGGCCGGATCACGCTGATGTTCTGTGCCTTCGACGGTCCGCCGAAGATCGTCCGGTTGCACGGTCGGGGCAGCAGCGTCGCGGTCACCGAGGACGCCTTCGCCGATCGGCTCGCCGAGTTTCCCTCGCCGCCGGACGTGCACGCCGTCCGGGCGGTCATCACCGTCGAGGTGGAGCGGGTCAGTGACTCCTGCGGATACGCGGTGCCCTTGATGGACTTCCGGGCCGAACGTGATCTGTTACTCGTCTCACACTCTCGCCGCAGCGCCGATGATCTGGTCGCCTACCGGGTCACCAGGAACGCGGCAAGCATCGACGGTCTGCCGGTCTTCTGACTCGTCAGAGCGTTCCGGCCGCCGCTGTTCGACGCCGCCGTTCACCCGCGCTGTCCGGTGCCCGACTACCCAGGCTTCCGTAAACAGCGTCCGTCGCTCGTGATGCGTTACGTTCCTGGTCCGCTGGGGTACAAGTCGGAGCACGGCGGGTGAAGATCAACGGTCGAGGGGTACGGCCGGAGCGGGAGGCTGCATGAGCTCGGCCCAGGGGGGCGCGGACATCGGGCATCCCGCCCTGTCCGGTCACGAGACCCCGCCGATGCTGGCGGCCGCGTTCGCGGCCGGCGGCGAGATGGGCGAGCGGTTGGCCTCCTTCGACTGGTCCTCCGGGCCGCTGGGTGAGCCAGGTCAGTGGCCCCCGACGCTCTCCAACGCGGTCGGCATGATGCTCGCCTCCAGCGCGCCGATCGTCATGTTCTGGGGCGACGAGCAGTTGGCCTTCTACAACGACGCCTACCGGCCGACCATCGGCGGCAAACACCCGGACGTGATCGGCCAACCGGCCCGCGCGAACTGGGCGGAGACCTGGTCGGTGCTCGGCCCGCTGCTCGACAGCGTCCGGAGCACCGGCCGCTCCTACCGGGGCGAGGACCATCCCTTTCTGCTGGACCGTTACGGCTTCGTCGAGCAGACCTACTTCAACGTTTCGTACGACCCGATCCGGGGAGACGACGGCTCGGTCAGTGGCGTCTACTGCATCGTCAGCGAGACCACCGGGCGGGTGCTCGGCGAGCGTCGACTGCGAGCGCTGTCCGAGCTGGGTGCCGAGCTGACCGATATCGGCAGCGCCACGGAACTGGGTCGGACCGCCGCCGGGGTGCTCGGCCGGCACCGGGCGGACGTGCCGTTCGCCCTGATCTATCTGGCTGACGACAACGACCAGCTCACCCTGGCCGGCTGCACCGGCACCACCCCGCCCGCCGTCGATGTCACCGCGCAGTTGGTGGCCCGGCTGACCCCCGACGGCGCGCCCGCCACGATCGAGGTGGCCGCTCTGCTCGACGCGTCGCCTGTCGACGCCGCCGACCAGGCCCTCGTGCTGCCGCTCACGGCGACCAACCAGACGGTCGGCGCGCTGGTCGTCGGCGTGGCCCGTCAGCTGCCGCTCAGCGACGACTACCGCGACTTCCTCGGCCTGGTCGCCGCCCAGATCTCCCGGGCGGTCGGCACCCAGCGGGCGTACGAGCAGGAACGGGCCCGCGCCGCCGAGTTGGCCGCGCTGGACCGGGCGAAGACCAACTTCTTCGCCAACGTCAGCCACGAGTTCCGCACCCCGCTGACCCTGGTGCTCGGCCCGCTGGAGGACATGCTGGCCGACCCGGAGCTGCCCGCCACCGAAACCGACCGGCTCACCATGATGCACCGCAACGCGCTGCGCCTGCTCAAGCTGGTCAACACAGTGCTGGACTTCTCCCGACTGGAGTCCGGTCGGCTCGCCGCCCGCTACCAGCCCACCGACCTCGCCGGTTACACCGCCCGGCTGGCCAGCACCTTCCGCTCGGCCACCGACCGGGCCGGGTTGCGACTGGTGGTGGACTGTCCGCCGCTGCCGACGCCGGTCTTCGTCGACCGGGACATGTGGGAGAAGATCGTCCTCAACCTGGTGTCGAACGCGGTCAAGTTCACGTTCGACGGCGAGATCCGGGTGCGGATCCGGGCCGTCGAGGGCGCGGCCCGGCTGGAGGTGACCGACACCGGCGTCGGCATCGTGGCGGACGAACTGCCGCACGTCTTCGAACGGTTCCACCGGGTGCCCGGCGTGCGGGCACGCACCCACGAAGGCACCGGCATCGGCCTCGCGCTGGTCCGGGAACTGGTCGAGATGCACGGCGGTGAGGTCGGGTTGACCAGCACTGTCGACGTGGGCAGCACCTTCACGGTGACCGTTCCGTTCGGCTCGGCGCACCTGCCGGCGGACCGGGTGGCGGCGTTCGACCCGCTGCCCGTGGGTGAGCCCGAGCAGGCCCGGCTCTTCGTGGCGGAGACCGCGCTGTGGGCCGGTGTCGCGTCGGCACCCGAGCTCGACCGGCAGCCGGCGAAGGGCACCTCGGCTGGCCGGATCCTGGTCGTCGACGACAACGCCGACCTGCAGGAACACGTCAGTCGGCTGCTCTCCCCGACCTGGGACGTGGTCACCGCGAACGACGGGCTGGATGCCCTGCCGCTGGCCCGCGAGGGCGGGTTCGACCTGGTGCTCACCGACGTGATGATGCCCCGGCTGGACGGGTTCGGGCTGGTGAGCGCGCTGCGCGCGGACCCGCGTACCCGGCATGTCCCGATCGTGCTGCTCTCCGCCCGCGCCGGCTCCGCGGAGGCCGTCGCCGGTCTCGCCGTCGGCGCCGACGACTACCTCACCAAGCCGTTCTCCGCCCAGGAGCTGATCGCCCGGGTCCGGGCCAACGTCGAGCTGGGCCAGCTGCGCGGGCAGATCATCCGCCGGCTCCGGGCGCTGGCCGACGCGGCGGTGGCGGTGAACACCGCCCGATCCACCGCCGATGTGGTCCAGGTCGCCGCCCGGCACGCGTTGAGCCTCGCCCAGGCGGCTCGGGTGGTGGTCACCGCCGCCGAGGCGCGCTTCGAGGCGGACGGCGGCGGCACCGCCGCCGCCGACCCGTCCTTCGTGACCGAGCTGACCGGCACGACCGGCAAGCAGCTCGGTGAGCTGCAGGTCTGGCGGGCAGCCGGCGACGAGGCGCAGGCCGACGACGCCGCGTTGACCCAGCTGGCCCGGCTCGTCGGAGTGCGACTGGAGAACGCCCAGCTCTACGAAGCCGAACACCGCATCGCCACCACCCTGCAGCACAGCCTGCTGCCCCGGTCGCTGCCTCAACTGCCCGGCGCGGTGGTGGCCAGCCGTTACCTGCCCGGCAGCGCCGACGTCGAGGTCGGCGGCGACTGGTACGACGCGATCGCGCTGAACGACGAGCTGGTGCTGGTCATCGGCGACGTGGTCGGTAAGGGAGTCCGGGCCGCCGCGGCGATGGGGCAGCTGCGCAACGCGCTGCGGGCGTACGTGCTGGAGGGCTTCGATCCGGGTGAGTCGCTGACCCGGCTCAACCGGCTGGTCGGCTCCACCGAGGGCCGCTCCTTCGCGACGGTGGTCTGCCTGCTGTTCAACCCACGCACGGGTCGACTGCGGTACGCGAGCGCCGGTCACCCGTCCCCACTGTTGATCACCGGAGGTGACGTGGCGTTCCTGCACGACCGGGCGCTCGGTCCACCGGTCGGCGCCCTCCCCAACACCACGTACGAGTCGGTCGAGGGCGAGTTGCCGGCCGGCACTCGACTGCTGCTCTACACCGACGGGCTGATCGAGGACCGTCAGCTCGGCATCGATGCCTCACTGGCCCAGCTGCGCATCGACGCGGCCAGCCCGAGTGAGCACGTGGTGGACCTGATCGACGCGGTCGTGGAGCGGGTCACCGGACGGCCGCGCCGCGACGACGTGGCGGTTCTCGCCCTGGAGGCGACGGAGCTGAACCGCTTCGCGCTGCGGCTACCGGCGGACCCGACCCGGCTCAGCATGCTCCGAAAGCGGCTGGAGGACTTCCTGGTCGCGCACTCCGTCGGCGAGACCGACCTGTTCGACCTGACCGTTGCCGTCTCCGAGGCCGCCGCCAACGCCATCGAGCACCCGGTCCACCCCGCCGAGACCATGATCAGCGTGGAGGTGGCCATCGAGGATCGGACGGTGACGGCCACGGTGCGCGACAGCGGGCAGTGGCGGGAGTCGACCGGCTCCGGCTTCCGGGGCCGCGGCCTGGACCTGATCAGAGCGCTGGGCGAACTGTCGGTACGGCGTACCGCTGAAGGCACCGAGGTGACGCTGCGCCGGCAGTTGCAGGACTGACCGCGCGCCCGGCGGCGGCGGGGTGCCTAGGCCGGGTCGAGCCAGCTCTGCTCGCCGAGGCCGGAGATCTCCAGCACCCGACGGACCTGCCGGGACGGGCGAACGGTGAGCCGGCCCGGAAACTCCTGGGCGAGCCGGACCAGGGCGTGGATGGCGGCCGAGTCGAAGAAGGTGACCGCACTCAGGTCGAGAGTGATCTGCCCGGCGGGCTCGCGCAGCGCCGTCTGGAGCATCGTGTCCGCGGTCGCCATGTCGACCTCGCCGGCCACCACGACGTGGAGGTGGTCACCGTCGATCTCGGCGCTGGCGGAGAAGACGGGCGGTGCTCCCCCTTGATCCACGCTGACACCATGGCACAGCCACCCTGGCAGGGCAACAACCTCCGCCGGGCGGCCGTGGCGCGGGTCACCAGCGGCCCCGGCGATAGGCTTGCGGCATGACCGTCCGTCCGCCGCTGACACCAGGCACGCTCTCCCCGATGCGACCGGTGCCACCCCAGATCGCCCGACCCGAGTACGTGGGCAAGGCGCGTCCGCGCGAGTGGCGTGGCTCGCACGTGCAGACGCCGGAAACCATCGAGAAGATGCGGCTCGCCAGCCGGCTCGCCGCCCAGGCGACCCAACTCGCCGGCGAGCACTGCAAGCCCGGCGTGACCACCGACGAGATCGACAAGGTGGTGCACGAGTTCCTCTGCGACCACGGCGCGTACCCGTCGACGCTGGGCTACAAGGGCTTCCCGAAGTCCTGCTGCACCAGCCTCAACGAGGTCATCTGCCATGGCATCCCGGACACCACGGTCCTGACCGACGGCGACATCATCAACGTCGACGTGACCGCGTACATCGGTGGGGTGCACGGTGACACCGACGCCACCTTCTGCGTCGGCGAGGTCAGTGAAGAGGCCCGGCTGCTGGTCGAGCGGACCCATGAGGCGATGATGCGCGGCATCCGCGCCGTCGCCCCTGGGCGCCAGATCAACGTGGTGGGCCGCGTCATCGAGTCGTACGCCAAGCGGTTCGGCTACGGCGTGGTCCGCGACTTCACCGGCCACGGCATCGGCGAAGCCTTCCACAGCGGCCTCTACGTGCCGCACTACGACAGCCCGCGCCCCACGGACATCATGGAGCCCGGCATGACGTTCACCATCGAGCCGATGATCACCCTCGGCACCTACCAGTACGACATGTGGGACGACGGATGGACAGTGGTCACCAAGGACCGGAAGTGGACGGCGCAGTTCGAGCACACCATCGTGGTGACCGACGACGGCCACGAGATTCTGACCCTGCCGTGAGCGCGAGGAACGCAGCGCAGCGGAGTCCCGCAGTCGCGAACGAAGGGCAGGCGCCGTGACCGACACCCCAGCGGCGCTGCGCGAGGCGCACCACGCGGACGTCTCCGGCGGCTGGCTGCGCCCCGCCGTCTTCGGCGCGATGGACGGCCTGGTCACCAACATCGCCCTGATCGCCGGCGTCGGCGGCGGCGGGGTGTCGCCCCGCAGCATCGTGCTCACCGGCAGTGCCGGCCTCGTCGCCGGTGCGATCTCCATGGGCCTCGGCGAATACACCAGCGTGCGCTCCGCCAACGAGCAGGTCGCCGCCGAGGTGGCCAAGGAGCGACGGGAACTGGAACGGCACCCCGAGGCGGAGGCCCGGGAGCTGGCCGACGCGTGGGTGGCCCGGGGCCTGCCCCGGGACCTCGCCACCCAGGTCGCCGAGGCGGTGCGGCGCGACCCGGAGGAGGCGCTGCGGGTGCACGTCCGCGAGGAGCTGGGCGTAGACCCCGACGACCAGCCCAGCCCGTGGGCCGCGGCGATCTCGTCGTTCCTGTTCTTCTCGATCGGCGCGCTGGTCCCGCTGCTGCCGTACCTGCTCGGCGCCACCGAACTGTGGCTGGCGCTCGCCGTCGGCGGGCTCGGGCTGTTCGCCGCCGGTGCCGTGGTGGCCCGCTTCACCCACCGTCCCTGGTGGACCAGTGGGCTGCGCCAGTTGCTGCTGGGCGCCGCGGCGGCCGGCGCCACCTACCTGATCGGCTCGCTGATCGGCGTACCGGGCGGGCTGTGACGCGCCTCAGGTGCTGAGCAGCTCGTCGATCGTGCCGTCGACCGCACGACCACGGGCGGCCAACTCCTCGGCCTGCCGGGCCAGCACCACACCCACCTCGGTCATGTCCGCGCCGGCCAACCCGGTACGCCGCACCGCGTCCCCCGGGTCACGGAAGTAGGTGCGACTCAGCAGACCGTTCACCGTGGCCGCCGCCAGCCGGGCCTCACCGAGCATCAGCAGAGCCTGATCGGTCTCGTACCACTCGGCGAGCCGGGCCGCCCGGGAGTGCGCCGCGCTGCCCCGGTACCACGCCTGGCGGGCCGCGGTGCTGAACTCGGCCGGCCGGGCCCGAGCCAGCCGGCCGAGGTGCTCGTCGCGCAGCGTCCGCAACCAGCCCGTCGGATCGTGCAACGCCTGCGTGGTGACGTACCGGTCGGCGGTCAGCGGCCAGAGCGGGGAGAGCACCCGGGCCTGGGCCAGATAGTCCTCGGCGGCGGCCACCGTCAGATCGACGAGCACCCCGTCCACCCGCCGGGTCGCCGGCGGCGGGCCCGTCCCGGGCCGATAGGTGACCACCAGCATTCCCGCCTCGCGGTCCCCGCCGCCGTCGTCGTCCCCGTGCGCCAGAGGCCCGTGCACCGCGATCGCGAGCGCATCGGCCGGGAACCGCCGTCGGACCGCCTCGGCGACCCGCTCCGCGACCGTCCACCGTCGATCGTCGACGCCCCGGTCGACACCGGCCAGCTCACTCACCGGACCAGCTCTGTTCGCGGCTGCGGGGCTCGCAACCCCGGCTCACGCCTCGCGCTCACGGGACCACCTCGCTCTGGCTACCGAGCGTCAGCCTAGCCAGCCGACGGCGGAGCTTCGGGCGCGCCGCGCCCGGTCGGGGCCAGCCGGAAGATGTGGATCTCCCGGCCACCGGCCCGCTGCACATACGTGTGGTACGCGGGCCACGCGGTGACCAGCAGCTGCCACAACCGGTCCCGTTCGGCGCCGGAGGCCCGCTCGGCCCGCACCGCGACCCGCCGGCCCTTCACGTCCACCTCGGCGGCGGGATCGGCGAGCAGGTTCATCGCCCAGCCGGGGTGGTGGGTCTGCCCCCAGTTGGAGCCGATCACCACGTACGCGTCGCCGTCGGGCACGTAGAGCAGCGGATTGCTCCGGGGCTTGCCGGAGCGGCGGCCCGTCGTGGTGATCACCAGGGAGGGGAGCAGGCCGAGCGCGACCACCCGGCCCCGGGTGAGTCGACCGACCATCCGATCGGCCGGAACCAGCAAGCGCGCGGTGGCGCCGAACCAGCGACGATGACCGACTCGACGGACGACATTCCTGAGCACTGACACGCCGACCAGTCTGCCGGCTGCCCGGCCCCGGCGGCACCCCCGCGCGGTCCCCTTTCGGTCGCCCGGCGGATCGGTCAGTCCAGGCGCCGCTCGATCGGCAGTCGGGACCGGGTGAACAGGCCCGCCCCGAGCATCGCCACCACCGGCACCAGCACCAGGACCCCGAGCGCGGGCCACGGCATCAGAAAGGGGTACGGATCGGATGCCGGCCAGGCACTGGCGTACTGCCGATTCACCGATACCAGCACGATCGCGGCGGTGCCGAGGCCGGCCACGATGCCGAGCACCGAACCGATACCGGCGATGACCCCGGCCTGGCAGATCGCCAGCAGCCGGCGTACCGCTGGGGCCGCGCCGACGGCCGCGAGGGTGGTCAGCTCGGCGCGTCCCTCGGCGGCGGCGAGCGCGGTGGCGATTCCGGCCGCCCCGACGGTGATCAGTCCGGCCGCTGCCGCGAGCAGCAGGAGCAACGGTGAGACGTCGCGGGGGGCGCCGCCGTTCTCCACGCTCAGCGCGAGCGTCCCGAATGGCCGCAGGACGGCGGCGAACCGTGCCTGTTGCTCCTCGTCGGGCGGGGTCGTGGTGCCGATCACCCAGCCGGTCTGAGACCAGCTCAGGCCGAGTTGCCGGGCGGCGGCGGTCGACAGCAGCAGACGGGACGGGCCCGTCGCCCGGGGGAGCGCGTACCCCGGAAGATCGTGGACGGTGATCGGCCGGTCCGGCCCGGCCTCCACCTCGCTGATCCGGACGGTCACCAGGCCGTCGTGCAGGTAGCGCGGGTCGGTCACCACCACGCCGCCGGCGCGCAGCACCGCCGTGGCGGCGGTCGTCGCCGGGTCCACGCCGGTGAGCAGGGGGAGTGCGGTCCCGTCGTCGACTCCGGGCTCCACGTAGCCGCCGAAGTAGTCCGCCTCGCGGATCTCGCAGCGGGGATCGGCGCGGGCCTGCTGGCGCTGCGCCGCGGGAAGTTGAACCCCGGGCTGCCAGGGGCAGGCCCGGGTCGGCGGGAGCACCGGTGCGATGTCGCAGTAGCCGGTGCGCCCCGCCCCGCAGCGCGGTGTCTGCACCGGGGCGACCGCGCCTACCCCGAGTTGATTTCGGGCCGCGTCGGTGATCTGGGCCAGCGTGGGCTGCCCGGCCGGTCCGACCGGGTTGACCATCACGTGGCCGGTCGGCAGCGCCGGCCGGTAGGCGCGCTCGTCGCGGGCGTCGTCGCTGGCCAGGTATCCGCCGAGGGCGACGCTGCTGGCGACGGCGGCCATCACGGCGCAGATGGCCGGTGCCGCGGCGGCCCGGTTGCGGCTGGCATCGCGCAGCGCGATCCGTGGTGCCAGCGGCAACACCCGGCCGAGGCGGGCGAGCACCCCGAGCAGCGTGGGCGTGCAGCAGACCAGGCCCAACTCGCCGAGGATCAGCCCGGTGAGAACCACCGCCGGGGAAGTCCGGGTGGCCCCGAACGCCGCCAGCCCCGCCCCGCCGACCACCAGTGCCAGTCCGAGAGCCAACCACCGGCCCGGGGATTTCGCCGGGGTGCGTCGTCCGGCGAGCCCGGCGCTGACGTCCTGCCGGGCGGCGGTCCAGGCCGGTGCCAGCGCGGCGAGCACCCCGGCCAGCACCGCGACGCCACCGAGCAGGACCAGCGCGCTCGGCCAGCAGCGGTAGCCGCCGAAACGGGCGCTGAAGACGTACTGCTCCATCAGCGGGCGACCGGCGAACGCCGCGGCGACGCCGACCAGCAGGCCGGCGGCGGCCCCCAGCACACCCAACACCACACCGTCGGCCAGCACGACCCGGCGAAGCTGGGCGGCGTCCCCGCCCGCCACCGCGACCAGCGCCAGATCCCGTCGACGGCGACGGACTCCAACGGCGAAGGCCGGCCCGACCAGCAGGACGACCTCCAGCAGCCCGAGGCCGGCGATCAGGACGCCGGTGCTCAGGTCGTTCGGGTTGTCCCCCATGATCGACCCGAGCCGTGTCCGGTCCGCTCCGGTGGCCGAGCCGAGGTGCCGCGCGGTGACCACCACCCCACGGTCGTTGAGCCGGGACACCAGCGCCGCGTCGACGGTGCCCGGCACGTCCGCCAGCCAGACGCTGTCCGGCTCCGGGCCGGTCGATGGCGCGGCCCCCGGGTGCAGCGCCACCACCGGTCCGAGGTCGTCGGGAAACTCGACCACCCCCACCACGGTGTACGCCCTGCTTCCGTCGGCGGCGGCCACGGCGTGGCCCAGGCGCAGATCCAGGCGACGCAGCGCCACCGGACTGACCGCGACCTCACCGGCCTGCTGCGGTGCCCGGCCGGCCCGGAACCGCACCAGCCCGCGGGCCAACGGGTCGGTGAGGTCCAGCACCCGAGCGTTCACCACCTCGTCGCGGTGCGGGCCGCGCAGGGTCAGCGGGACGCGCGGACGCACCTCGGTGACCCGGCTGCCCGGCCCGAGCAGCGCCGTCAGCTGGACCGCGGTGACCTTTGCGGGGAGTTCGCCGTCGCGGGTGTACCAACCCTCACCCCACTCGTCCTGCCCCACCGGGCCGTTGGAGATCCACTGCAGCTGCGCGTCGGCCACCCCGAGCCGACGGTCGAGGCGTTCCTGTGGGGTCAGCTCGGCCATGTCGTAGCTCGCCGCCAGGAAAGCCAGCGCCGCGACCGGCATGGCGATCATCGCGAGCACCAGGGCGGTCCGCCGCCGGGCCCGGCGTGACTCCCGCCGGGCGATCCGCAGGGCCGCCCGCCAGGAGCCGGTCAGCTCGGCCAACCGCCGTCGGCCGACCGGGGCGGGCGGCGCGGCCGGCCGCTGCGTCGCGGTGTCGGCCCGACCGGGGGCCCGCGTCGGACGGCGAATGGTCACCGGTCGCTGCCGGACAGCAACTGCTCGACGCTGCCCAGCGGTGCCGTCGTGTCGACCAGCACTCCGTCGCGGAGGAACACCACCCGGTCGGCCCAGCCGGCGTGCCGCGCCTCGTGGGTCACCAGCACTCCGGCGGCCCCCGCGTCGATCCGGCGGCGCAGCAGGTGCAGCACCGCCTCACCGGTCTGGGAGTCCAACGCCCCGGTGGGCTCGTCGGCGAGGACCAGCCGGCGTTCGCCCACCAGCGCGCGGGCGATCGCCACCCGCTGCTGCTGCCCGCCGGAGAGCTGGTCCGGGAAACGGTCACCCAACGCGGGCAGGCCCACCTCGGTGAGCGCGGCCATGGCCAGTGCGCGGGCCCGACGTCCGCTGGTCCCGTCGAGTTCCAACGGGAGCGCCACGTTCTCCAGCGCGCTCAGACTGCCCAGCAGGTTGAGCTGCTGGAAGATGTAGCCGATCCGACGGCGGCGCAGTTGGGCCAGCCCGCGGCGGTCCAGGGCCCCCAGCGGTTGCCCCTCGACCCGGACCTCGCCGCCGGTCGGACGGTCCAACCCACCGGCGAGAGCCAGCAGGGTCGATTTGCCGGAGCCGGACGGCCCCATCACGGCGACCAATTCGCCGGGCCGGACGACCAGGCTGACGCCGCGCAGCGCGTGCACCGCCGCCGGCCCGGCGCCGTGGGTGCGGTGGACGGCGCGTAGCTCCAGCACCGCGTCGTCCGATCCGCTCACCGTCTTGCCTCCTCGCCGGTCCATCGAGCCGCGTCTCGCGCGTCGGCGTCATCGGGTCGGGGAGCGGGAGGCGCCGGGCCGCTGGGTTGGTGCCGGACCAGACTGGTCTCGCAGTGGTCCAGCCAGCGCACCTCGGCCTCGGCCTGGAACACCATCGAGTCCAGCACGAGGCGCCAGGGAAGGTCCTCCGGCCGGTTGGTGCCGTACTTCAACCGGGTCAACTCCTGAAGGGCCCGCATCGTCGCGCTGCGTTGGGCCTGCACCACCGACCGGACGTCGACCCCGGGGGTGGTCAGCGCCAGTGCCAGCTTGATCGCCAGCTCGTCGCGGGGGCGGTCGGTACGGCTGATCGGGGTGGCGAACCACAGCGCCAGGTCCGCCCGGCCGGCGTCGGTGATCTCGTACGGGCGCTGCCCGGCCTCGCTCTCCGGCAGCGGGCGCACCAGACCGTCCCGTTCCAGCCGGGACAGCGTGGTGTAGACCTGCCCGATGTTCAGTGGCCAGGTCGAGCCGGTCGACTCCTCGAACGCGGCGCGCAGCTGGTAGCCGTACATCTGGCCGCGTTCGAGCAGGGCGAGCAACCCGTGACGGATGGACATGGCAACGGAGTATGCATACCTGGTATGCGCACCGCAACCGGAGTGGACCGGGTTCAGGTGGGTCGACCGGGAAACGGGACAGTCAGTGGGGTCTGCCCGGCCGTCTTCCGCCACCGGGTGGCCCGCACGGCGTACTCGACAAGGGCGGCCAGCGCCTGGTCCCGGTCGGCGCCGGTGGTGGACGCCAGGGCGGCTCGCCAGTGCGCGGCTGTGCGCTCCTCCACCTCTGCGGCGAGCCGCAGGGCGCTGGCCCGGTCGGTGACCGGGAACGGCAGGGCGTACCCGGCGCGGTCCGGCGGGACGACGCCGCCGGCCGTGGTGAGCTGCACCACCAGCGCGTCGCGCCGGCGTCGATGCGCGGCCTCCGCCTGGCGTGCCGCGTCCCGCGCCGCTCCGCTGAGCCGGACACCGATCCGTCCGTAGGCGTAGATGGCCGCGTACTCGGCGGACAGGGCGGCGGCGAGTGCCTCTCCGGCGGACGGCTGCCTCACTTCAGTGCCTCCTGGTGAGTTGCCCGGGCGGCGACGATCGACCCGAGCAGTGCCGCCCGCTCCGCGGGCGCCGCGGCGCAGGCGGCGGTGGCGGACTGCTGGGCGGTCTTCTCCAGCGCCCGTAGGGCGGCGCGCGCGCCGTTCGGATCGGCGGCCGGGGCGGTGGTCGGTGCGGCGGAGGCCGCCGACGGCACTGTCACGCCGATCACCCGGGCCAGCTCGGTGGCGTGCGCGGTGTGCGTCTCGGCGATCGGGTTGAGCCGGTCGGCGAGCTCGGGATGGGCGGTCGCGCTCGCCCGGTACGCGGCGGCCAGCGCGAGTGACTCGTCCACCATCGGCCGCAGCGGATCGGGCGGTGGGGCTGGTTGATCGTCGCGGTCGAAAAGATCACAGCCGGTCAGCGGCGTCACGGCGCCGCCGAGCACCAGCAGCGCCCCGGCACTCAGGAGCTTTCGCCGGGAATGTCCGGATGCTTGGTCGCGCTGCGTCGTTCTGCCGATCCCCACCGGCCAAGTCAACACCATCCGTGCCGGTCCGGGGGTCACCGGCGTCGGTGCGCCGCCCGGTCCGCCGCCGGGCAGGCGCGTTACGCTCTGCGCAACCACCGGCGTGTCCACTCCGGTGGCGTGCCGGCATGGCGGGACGACCGGTCCCCGTCGACCAGGGAGAGGGTGCGGAGATGACGCAGCGTGGCCGTGCCACCAGGCCGACGGGTCGACCCCGCGGTGCTGCGGGCCCGCGCGGCGGTGACCTCGCCGCCCGGCGGGACCGACTGCGGGCCGTGATCGAGCCGGTGGTCAACGACGCCGGCTACGACCTGGAGGACCTGTCGGTTTCCCGGGCCGGCCGCCGGCACGTGGTGCGGGTGATGGTGGACACCGACGGCGGGATCGACCTGGACGCCGTCGCTGACGTCTCCCGCGCGGTCTCGGCCGCACTGGACGCCGCGGAGGAAACCGGTGGCGACATCGTCGCCGGCGAGTACCAGCTGGAAGTCAGCTCGCCCGGCGTCGACCGGCCACTTACCCTGCCCCGCCACTGGCGGCGCAACGTGGGTCGACTGGTCAAGGTCACCGCCCGGGGCGCGGCCGCGCTGCCGGGCCAGCGGGGCGAGCAGCCCGCCGGTGACCGTCAGCTGACCGGCCGGGTGGTCGCGGCCGACGACGAGGGCGTGCACCTGGAGACCGACGACGGCCGCGCCGCCTGGGCGTACGCCCAGCTGGGCCCGGGCCGCGTGCAGGTCGAGTTCACCCGGCTCGCCGAGCTGGGTGAGCCGGACGACGAAGTCGACGACGCGGACGATTCCGACGAGATCGACGATTCAGACGACATCGACGACGAAGATGATGTGGAGGACGAGGAGAGGTGAACATCGACCTCGCGGCGCTGCGCGCACTCGAGCGCGAGCGGGAGATCCCGTTCGACACGATTCTCGCGGCGATCGAGACCGCGTTGCTGACCGCCTACCGGCACACCGACGGGGCCGAACCGCACGCCCGGGTGGAGATCGACCGCAGATCGGGCGCCGCCCTGGTGTACGCGCAGGAGATGGATGCCGACGGCAGCCTGGTGCGGGAGTGGGACGACACCCCGCACGACTTCGGCCGGATCGCCGCCATGACCGCCAAGCAGGTGATCCTCCAGCGGTTGCGGGAGGCCACCGACGAGGTGCACTTCGGCGAGTACGTCGGCCGCGAGGGTGACCTGGTCACCGGCGTGGTGCAGGCGCACGAGACGCGTACCGAGAAGGGCATCGTCAGCGTCGACCTGGGCAAGCTGGAGGGCGTGCTGCCGCAGTCCGAGCAGGTGCCCGGCGAGCGGTACGCGCACGGCGAGCGGGTCCGCTGCGTCGTGGTGCACGTGGCCAAGGGCATGCGCGGGCCGCAGATCACCCTGTCCCGGTCGCACCCGGCTCTGGTCAAGAAGCTCTTCGCCCTGGAGGTGCCGGAGATCGCCGACGGCACCGTCGAGATCGGCGCGATCGCCCGTGAGGCGGGCCATCGCACGAAGATCGCCGTCCGCTCCACAGTGCCCGGGGTGAACGCCAAGGGCGCCTGCATCGGCCCGATGGGTCAGCGGGTGCGTGCCGTGATGAGCGAACTGCACGGTGAGAAGATCGACATCATCGACTGGTCGGACGACCCGGGCACCTTCGTCGGCAACGCGTTGTCGCCGGCCAAGGCGCTGCGGGTCGAGGTGGTCGACCTGGCCAACCGGGCCGCCCGGGTGACCGTTCCCGATTTCCAGCTCTCGCTGGCGATCGGTCGGGAGGGGCAGAATGCCCGACTCGCGGCCCGATTGACCGGTTGGCGGATCGACATTCGGTCCGATGCGGAGCAGGCGGCGCCGGCCGCGCGTGGGGTAACTGATCACGTGCGGGAGCCGGGCGGCGCGATCTCGGGGAGCTAGGGGTAGACTTCCTCCAGTGGTACGACGCGCGCAGCCGGAGCGCACCTGTGTGGGTTGCCGGCAACGTGCGCCGGCCAGCGAATTGCTGCGGATCGTCGCGGTCAGGGACGAGGCTGGTCACAGTCTCCGGCCTGATCCGCGCCGCAGGCTGCCGGGTCGGGGAGCGAACATGCACCCGGATCCGGCCTGCTTCGCGCTGGCGGTGCGGCGCCGCGCCTTCGGGCGTGCGCTGCGCAGCACCGAGGTCCTCGACCACGGTGCGCTGGCGGAGCACGTCGATGCGCCAACCACTACGTCCGGTCAGCCCGACCGGGCGAGGGTCGCTAGCAGGGTAGGACGACCGACATGAGCACACGATGAAGTCCCTGAAATGACCAGGCTTCAAGTGCACGAGTGAGGTCGCTGCGGGTGCTGCCCGCACGACCTCGGAGTGAGGAGTGCAGTGGCAGGCAAGGCCCGCGTACACGAGCTTGCAAAAGAGCTCGGGGTCGAGAGTAAGACCGTTCTCGCCAAGCTGAAGGAAATGGGCGAGTTCGTGAAGTCCGCGTCCAGCACCGTCGAGGCGCCCGTCGCCCGGCGGCTGCGTAACGCATTCGTCGCGTCCGCCGGAGCCCCGGCTCCGGCCGCCCCGTCGGCGCCCGCGTCGACGCCGGCTTCGAACCCGACCCCGACTCCAACCCCGACCCCGGGCGCGCCCCGGGTCTCGGCCAGGCCGATGCCGCCTCGGCGGCCGGCCGCGCCGGCACCCGGTCCGAAGCCCAAGGGGCCGGTTCCCGGTGCCCCGCAGACGGCGACCCCGGTCGCCAAGCCGGCGAGTGCCCACGACATCGAGGTGGCGGCCGCGGAGGCGCGTGCCGCCGCGCTGAAGGCTGAGCAGGAGGCCGCGGTCAAGGCCGCACAGGCCGCCCGCCAGCAGCAGCGGGACAACCCCGTTCGCCGGGAGCCTCCGGCAGACGGCGGTAACCGGCCCGGTCCTCGGCCGGGTCCCGCGGCGATGCCGCCCCGTCCCGGTTCGCCGGCAGCTCGTCCGAGCACGCCGGCTCCCGGTCCGGGTGCCCGGCCGGGCGGTCGTCCGCCGGCGCGCGGTGCCGGTAACAACCCGTTCGGCATCCAGGGTGGCCAGCAGCAGCGGCCCCCGGCCGCCGGTGCGGGTGGCTCTCGGCCCAACAGCCCGGCGGGTATGCCGCCGCGGCCGAGCCCGAACTCCATGCCGCCGCGGCCCAGCCCGGCGTCCATGCCGAGCCAGCGTCCGGCTGCCGGTCGCCCCGGTCCCGGTGGCGCCGGTCGTCCCGGTGGCGGCGCAGGTCGTCCCGGTGGCGGTGGCGGCGGTTTCCGTGGCGGTCCCGGCGGTGGCGCCGGTGGCGGTGGCGGCGGTTACCGCGGCGGCCCTGGTGGCGGCGCGGGTGCCGGCGGTGGCGGTGGCTACCGTGGCGGTCCCGGCGGCGGTGCGGGTGCTCCCGGTGGCGGTTTCCGTCCGGGTGGTCCGGCCGGTGGCGGCGGTCGTCCGGGTGCGGGCGGTCGTGGCCGTGGCGGCGGCGCCGCGGGTGCCTTCGGGCGTCCGGGTGGTCGGCCGACGCGCGGTCGCAAGTCCAAGAAGCAGCGCAGACAGGAGTTCGACAACCTGTCGGCTCCGACCATGAGCTCGGGTGCTCCCCGGGGTCAGGGTCAGATCGTCCGGCTCTCCCGTGGCGCCTCGCTGTCCGACTTCGCGGACAAGATCAACGCCAACCCGGGTTCGCTGGTCCAGGAGATGTTCAACCTGGGCGAGATGGTGACCGCGACCCAGTCGTGTTCTGACGACACCCTGCACCTGCTGGGTGAGCACCTGGGCTTCGACATCCAGATCGTCAGCCCGGAGGACGAGGACCGCGAGCTGCTCGCGCAGTTCAACATCGACCTCGACGCGGAGGTGGCCGAGGAGCGTCTGGTCAGCCGTGCGCCGGTGGTGACCGTCATGGGTCACGTCGACCACGGTAAGACCAAGCTGCTCGACGCCATCCGTAAGGCGAACGTCGTGGCCGGTGAGGCGGGTGGCATCACCCAGCACATCGGTGCCTACCAGGTCCACGTCCCGCACGAGGGCGAGGACCGGGCGGTCACCTTCATCGACACCCCGGGTCACGAGGCGTTCACCGCCATGCGTGCTCGTGGCGCCCAGGTCACGGACATCGTGATCCTGGTCGTCGCGGCCGACGACGGTGTGATGCCGCAGACCATCGAGGCGTTGAACCACGCCAAGGCGGCCGATGTGCCGATCGTGGTCGCGGTCAACAAGGTCGACAAGCCGGACGCCAACCCGGACAAGGTCCGCCAGCAGCTGACCGAGTACGGCCTGGTCGCCGAGGAGTACGGCGGCGAGACCATGTTCGTCAACGTGGCAGCCAAGCCGGGCATCGGCATCGAGGAGCTGCTCGAGGCCGTCCTGCTGACCGCCGACGCGTCGCTGGAGCTGACCGCTCCGATCGACGGGCCGGCGCAGGGTGTGGCCATCGAGGCGCACCTGGACAAGGGCCGCGGTGCGGTGGCGACGGTGCTGGTGCAGAAGGGCACCCTGCGGGCGGGCGACTCGATCGTCGCCGGTGGGGCGCACGGCCGGGTCCGGGCCATGCTCGACGAGAACGGCAACCAGCTCTCCGAGGCTGGGCCGGCGCGTCCGGTCATGGTGCTGGGTCTGACCGCGCCGCCCGGCGCGGGAGACACGTTCCTGGCCGCGGCGGACGACCGCACGGTGCGGCAGATCGCCGAGCAGCGGCAGGCACGGCGGCGGGCGGCGTCCTTCGCCAACTCCCGTGGTCGGGCCACCCTCGAGACGCTCATGGAGCAGCTCAAGGAGGGCGAGAAGACCTCGCTCAACCTCATCCTCAAGGGCGATGTCTCCGGTTCGGTGGAGGCCCTGGAGGACGCGCTGTTCAACCTCGACATCCCCGAGGAGGTCCAGCTCAAGGTCCTCGACCGGGGCGTCGGCGCGATCACCGAGAGCAACGTCATGCTCGCGAGTGCCTCGTCCGAGCCGGTCACGATCATCGGCTTCAACGTGCGGGCCTCGAACAAGGTCCGTGAGATGGCCGACCGCGAGGGCGTGGAGATCCGGTACTACACCGTCATCTACCAGGCCATCGAGGAGATCGAGGCAGCGCTCAAGGGCCTGCTCAAGCCGGAGTACGAGGAGGCCGAGCTGGGCAGCGCGGAGATCCGCGATGTCTTCCGCTCGTCCAAGATCGGCAACATCTCCGGTTGCATCGTCCGGTCGGGCATCATCCGACGCAACGCGAAGGCTCGCCTGCTTCGGGACGGGGCGGTCGTGGCGGACAACCTCACGATCACCTCGCTCAAGCGGTTCAAGGACGACGCCACCGAGGTCCGCGAGGGCTTCGAGTGCGGTCTGACCCTGGGTGGTTACAACAACGTCCAGGTCGGCGACGTCATCGAGACCTTCGAGATGCGGGAGAAGGTTCGCTCCTGATCCGGCAGTGACACGCTGATCAAGGGGTTTACGCCGACTCGGCGTAAACCCCTTGATCATGCGGGGCGGGTTGGCGGTATCGTCCGGGGCGATGTTCACCGGAACCGCGGTCTTCGACCTGCTGCTGCCGGGCGACTCACGGTCGCTCAAGGCCAAGAGATCATATGTACGGCCGATCGTGGCGGCGCTGCGCCGCTTCGAGGTGTCGGCCGCCGAGGTGGGTGCGCTCGACCTGCATGGTCGAGCGCAGCTGGCGGTGGCCGTGGTGGCCGCCGAGACGGCGCACGTCCGCGAGGTGCTCGACTCCTGTGAGCGCCTGGTGGCCAATCGCCCCGAGGTCGAGTTGCTGTCGGTTCGACGCCGGCTCTACGGCGTGGACGACGACTGACCATGGTGCCGGCTGTGCCGGGCGACCGGAGCGGCCCCGAAGGTAGTGTTCGAGATGTTGGCCGGTCGGCCGGCGGCCTGCGGGCCGCCGGTTCGGCCGGAAGCAGGACGCCGTGGAGGTGGCGAGATGTCTGATCCGGCCAAGGTACGCCGGCACGCGGAACGGGTGCGTGAGCTGGTCGCGTCGGTGGTGCGGAGCCAGATCAAGGACCCGCGGCTCGGGATGATCACCATCACTGATGCCCGGATTACCGCTGACCTGCGTGACGCGACGGTCTTCTACACGGTGCTCGGTGACTCGGTGGCCCAGGCGGACACCGCGGCGGCGCTGGAGAGCGCCAAGGGGCTGCTGCGCAGCACGGTCGGCAAGGCCCTCGGGCTGCGCCACTCGCCAACCCTCACGTTCGTCCTCGACGACGTGCAGGACCAGGTCAAGCACATCGACGACCTGCTCGCCGCCGCCCGCAACGCCGACGCCGAGGTGCAGCGGCTCGCCGCCCAGGCGAAGTACGCGGGCGAGGCCCAGCCGTACCGGGTGGACGACGAGGCCGACGAGACGGACGAGGCCGACGAGGCCACCGACGTCAAGGAGACCCCGCGGGGTGGGGAAACGCGGTGACCAGCACCGCCAGCGCCCCGTTCGCCGGGGCAGCAGGGCTCGGCCCCGCCGAGGCGGACTGGGCCGCGGCCGAGGCGTTGGTGCGGGCTCTCCCGCCGACCGCCCGGGTGCTCCTGATCTGCCACATCAATCCGGACGGCGACGCGTTGGGCAGCATGCTCGGCTTCGGTCTGGGCCTGCGGCAGTTCGGCGTACGCGACGTGCAGGCGACCTTTCCCGGGCCGCCGGAGCTGCCGGAACCGTTCCGAGGGCTGCCCGGGCTGGACCTGCTGGTCCCGGCGGACGCCGCCGACCCGGCGCCCGATCTGGTGATCTGCTTCGACGCGGCGAGCGAGTCACGTCTCGGCGAGTTGGCCGGGCGGTTGTCGTCGGCAGGTGCGGCGCTGGTGCTCGACCACCACGCCTCCAACCCCGGTTTCGGCAGTGTCAACCTGGTCGACCCGGGTGCGGCGGCCACGTCGGTCGTGGCCGAACAACTGTTGGCCCGGCTCGGGGTGGTGGTGGATCCGGCCATCGCCGAGTGCCTCTACGTGGCGCTGACCACGGACACCGGCTCGTTCCGGTTCGAGGCCACCACTCCGGAGGTGCATCAGATGGCCGCCCGATTGCTGGCGACCGGCATCTCGCCGGGTGACATCTCCCGGCGGGTCTTCGACACCCGGCCCTTCGGCGCGGTCCGCCTCTTCGGTGAGGTGCTCGGCCGGGCTCGACTGGAGCCGGCCGCCGCCGGAGGTCGGGGCCTGGTCTGGACCTTCGCCACCCTCGATGACCTGGCCCGGCACGACCAGCGGCCGTACGTGCTGGAGGCTCTGATCGACTCCGTGCGCTGCACCGCCGAGGCGGATGTGAGCTGTGTGGTGAAGCAGACCAGGCCCGCCGAGTGGGCGGTGTCGATGCGCAGCAAGGGCGCGGTGGATGTCAGCCGGGTCGCGGTAGCGCTGGGCGGTGGTGGGCACACGTTCGCGGCCGGGTTCACCGGTCGGGGCACTGTCGAGCAGGTGGTCGAGTCGATCCGCGGTCAGCTGGACGCGGCGCTGATCGGCTGACGCGCCCTTCGGTCGCCATCGTTCCGGCGGTCCGGAAGATCAGGGTCAGCTCCGGGGAGTGTTGGTCTTCCCGCGTTCCGTGATACCGGGAAGAATTGCGGGATGGAGCAGCCGCACGACCTCACCGTGGAGGCCCCCCGCGCCTGGGACCGGCCCGCCGTCTCCGTTCCCGTCCTCGTCTGCCTGTCGCTCGTCGGTGGCCGGTTCGCTTCCTTCTCCACCGAGGCGAATCTGTTCACCCTCGGAACGGGCGGGGTGCTGATCTGGCTCGGTCTGAGCAACCGGGTGCCCCGTCGGCCGGCGCCGCGCCGGCTGGGCCCGGGGGCGGCCTGGTGGGCGGTGCCGGTGGTGGTCTTCGGGGTCTTCGAGGGCGTGACCTTCGTGCTGGCTGCCGGCGACGACTTCCCCACCTTCTCCCGGTTGGCCGATCCTCTCCTGGAGGATCAACTGACCCGGTCGGCGGTCTGGTTCGCCTGGTTGTCCGCCTTCTGGGGGCTGGTGCGGCGATGATGCGCGCGCTCGCGATCGGCGGCTTCCTCGCCGCGCTGATCCTCTTCGCGGTGGTCGAGTGGATGGCCCGGCGGGAGGGGTCACGGATCCCCACCCTGGGCGAGGTCTGTGCCTACGTGATGCGCTACGAGGTCGGTCCGGTGCCGGTGGGCCGGATCGGTCTGTTCGGGTTCTGGTGGTGGCTGGGCTGGCACTTCCTGGCTCGCTGAGCTGGGCTGCCGACCGTCCAAATGGCGGGAACCGTAAGCAGTATGTGGACCTGAACGATAACTTGGGAGAAGGCCGGTGCCGCGTAGCGGTGCAGGTCATGGGCGGTGGTGCCACACCCCGTGCCGCCTCCCTCCAGGGTCGGATCGACCCGGGCTCACGCTGCCCAGTCGGCTGCTCCGGTAACCCCGGACCGCCGTGGGGCCTCAGCAGGACCGCCCGTGAGGGCCGCCGCGTGTCGGCGGCTCACGCCCTGGGAAGAGGAGCGCCACCATGCCGAACAAGCCCAAGCCCGAGACCACCACCGACGACGCCCGCGAGCAGGCCCGCCGCGCGCTGCAGACGTCGATGGACACGCGTCAGTGATCCGACCCCTCCGACGGTGATCCCTCAGACCGGTGCGGTCGGGAGGTTCGGCCAGCTCCTGGTTCGCCTTTGGAGCTGAATCGTCTGCGACATCACGACATCGTCTGCGACATCACGAGATCACCTGTGACATCACGACGTGATTCGTCTACGACATCAGCTCCAAAGCGTCCGACCCGACAAGCCGACGCCCCGACTGCCCGCCGGCAGGTGCTGCACGTGGGGGCTGGGACGAGCCTGAGGGGCCACCCGTCGACGGGCGCCACCGGCGAAGGTAAGTAGTCGGTGGGATTGCGATCCTTACCGCAGCCGTGCCAGGATCGGCGGCGATGAACCACGCCACCACCGCTCACCGACCCGCCTCGCCCCGGCGGATCGCCGCGCTCGCGCTGCCGGCCCTCGTGGTGCTCGCCGCCGAGCCGCTCTACGTGCTGGTCGACACCGCGGTGGTCGGTCACCTCGGCCGGGTGCCGCTCGCCGCGCTCGCGGTCGGCGGCACTGTCATGACGCTCACCGCCTGGGTGGGCACCGTGGTCGCCTACGGCACCACCGGCCGCGCGGCCCGCCGCTTCGGCGCGGGTGACCGGGCTGCCGCGGTCGCCGAGGGCGTCCAGTCGTCCTGGTTGGCGTTCGGTGTCGGTCTGCTGATCGCGGTCGGCATGCAGGTCGGCGGTGGCGCGCTCGCGCGTACCCTCGTCGGTGGTGGTGGCGAGGTCGCCGACGCCGCCGCCCAGTGGTTGCGGATCGCGGCCCTCGGCGCTCCCGGCCTGCTCCTCGCCGCCGCCGGCAACGGCTGGCTGCGCGGCGTGCAGGACACTCGCCGCCCCCTGTTCTTCGTGCTCGGCCCCAACCTGCTCTCCGCGCTGCTCTGCCCGCTGCTGGTCTACCCCGGCGGGCTGGGTCTGGTCGGTTCGGCCGTGGCGAACGTCGTCGCGCAGACGCTCTGCGGGGTGCTCTTCGCCGCCGCCCTGGTCGGCGAGCGGGTGTCGCTGCGACCCCAACCCCGCGTGATCCGCCAACAACTGGTGCTCAGCCGCGACCTGCTGATCCGTGGGCTGGCGTTCCAGGCGAGCTTCCTGTCCGCGACCGCCGTCGCCGCCCGCTTCGGCGCCGCCGCCGTCGGCGCCCACCAGATCGCCCTGCAACTCTGGTTCTTCACCGCGCTGGTGCTCGACGCCCTCGCCATCGCCGCGCAGTCCCTGGTCGGTGCCGCGCTCGGCGCCGGCGACGATTCGGGTGCACGGGCGCTCGCCCGGCGGGTCGGGCTGCTCGGCGGCGTCTGCGGCGTGGGCTTCGCGCTGCTCGCCGCCGCCGGCGCGGACGTGGTGCCGTCGTGGTTCAGCTCCGACCAAGGGGTACGCGAGCAGGCCATGGTGGCCTGGCCGTGGTTCGTCGTCATGCTGCCGCTGGCCGGGGTGGTGTTCGCCCTCGACGGGGTGCTGATCGGCGCCGGCGACGTGCGTTACCTGCGCAACCTCACCATCGTGGCGGCGCTCGGTGGCTTCCTGCCGGCCATCTGGCTGGCGTTCGCGTTCAACCTCGGGCTGGGCGGCATCTGGGCCGGGCTCACAGTGTTCGTGGTGATCCGGCTGGTCGCCCTACTGCTGCGACTGCGCAACGGCAGGTGGGCGGTGACCGGCGCGGTCCGCTGACCGGTCGCCGGAGCCCGCCGGTCAGCAGCGCGTGGTGGTCGGCGCGGGCGCGTCGAGGTCGAAGATGGTGCCCGGGTCGCCCGCGGGTATCCGGTCCTGGTGCACATCGGCCACCCAGAACTGCTCCTGCACCCAGCCCTCACGGAGTTGGGCGCAGTCCGCGTTCCAGGTCACGGCCTCCGCCGAGCTGACCCAGAGGCCCCGGGCGGAGGTCGGCACGTCGTCCGGGTGCGGCACCTGCCACACCACCTGGTCGCGTAGCGCCACCACTGTCGCGCCGGCGGGCGCCCGCAGATCCACGTCGAACGGGTACGCCCAGACGAACTCCGTGGAGACCTCCAGCAGTCGGACGCCGTTCTGCATGGTGGCCCGGTAACTGACCCGGCCGTCGGCGCGGACGCCGAACTCCCACTCCGACGGTGACGCCATCCTCGTGGCGTACCGCAGGAAGCTGCCGTTGGTGAAGTCTCCCCGGAGCCGTTCGCGAGCGTCCGGGGCGAGCAGCGCCAGGAACGGCTCCGGATCCCCGGAGAACATCGAGATGTCGACCCGGCTCTCGATCAGTGCCTTGCGCACCGACTCCAGCGCGGTCCGCACCTGGGCCGCGGTGAACGGCCCGGTGCTCTTGGCCGCAGGCATCCGCACGGCCTCCTCGGCTGGCGCGAAGGAGGCCGCCGGCGACCCGGCGAACAGATCCCGTGGTTCGCCGACCCTGCTCACCGGCGGGGTCGGGGTCGGTGTGGGGCTCGCCGAGGCGGACGTACGGACACCATCGGCGACCCGACCGACCAACACCACCCCGCCGACGACCATCAGCAGTGCCATCACCAGCCCGAGGCCGAGCAGCAGGGCCCCGTTGTGCCGGGCCGAGAAGAAGCGGACCCGGTCCCACCCGATGGGCTGGTGCTCGGTCTGCGATGACCGTAGCCAATCCGGTAGCTGCACCGGGTTGACCTGCGCCACCGCGGCGGGCGGCGGTGGCGGGTCGACCGGGTCCGTCGGTGTGGGCTCGCTCGACGACGTGCTGTCCATGGTTCCCCCGTCAGTTTTGGCCGCTGGTGGCCAGCGCGAGCAGATAGTAGGCGCCGGTCACCAGGGCGGCCCCGAGGGCGGCGGCCACATCTGGCAGGCTTGGCCGACGTGAGCACCGATGGTCTGATCGTGGTCGACAAGCCCGGCGGCATGACGTCGCACGACGTGGTGGCGCGCATCCGCCGACTGGCGAAGACCCGGCGGGTCGGGCACGGCGGCACCCTCGACCCGATGGCGACCGGCGTGCTGGTGATCGGCGTCGGACGGGCCACCCGGCTGCTGACCTACGTGATCGGCGCGGGCAAGAGCTACGCCGGCACCATCCGGCTCGGCCAGACCACAGTCACCGACGACGCCGAGGGCGACGTCACCGCCACCGTGCCGGCCGGGCAGGTCACCGACGACGCGATCCGGTCGGCGCTGGCCGGGCTGAGCGGCGAGGTCGACCAGGTGCCGAGCGCGGTCAGCGCCATCAAGATCGACGGGCAGCGGGCATACAAGCGGGTGCGCGACGGGGAGAGCGTCGAGCTGCCGGCGCGGCGGGTCACCATCTCCCGGTTGGAGGTGCTGGCGATCCGCCGCACCGAGCCGGACGTGGTCGACGTGGACGTGGATGTGACCTGCTCCTCCGGCACGTACATCCGGGCCATCGCCCGGGACGCCGGCCTGGCGCTCGGCGTCGGCGGGCACCTCACGGCGCTGCGGCGTACCGCGGTGGGTGGCTTCACCCTCGCCGAGGCGGCGACGCTCGACGAGTTGGAGCAGCGCGCCCCGGACGTGGTGAACCTGCCACTGGACGCGGCGGCCGACCGGTTCTTCGCGCGCCGGGAGGCCACGCCGGACGAGGCCCGGGTGCTCGCCCACGGTGGGCCACTGGACCCGGCCGGCCTCACCGGGCCGTACGCCGTCTTCGGGCCGGCCGGCGGCCTGATCGCTATCGTCAGCGAGCGGGACGGGCGGGCCCGCGCGGAGATCGTGCTCGCACCGGCCTGACAGCGCAGCGCAGGTCCGCCGGCCCGCAGCCGGCGGTGTCGACCCGCCGGCCGGCGGGACAGCAGAGAGGAACGGCATGCAGCGGTGGCGGGGCTACGACGCGGCGCCCGGCGGGTGGGGACGCTCGGTGGTCACCATCGGCGTCTTCGACGGCGTGCACAAGGGGCACCAGGCGACGATCGGGCACGCCGTGGCCCGGGCCCGCGAGTTGGGCGTGCAGTCGGTGGTGGTCACCTTCGACCCGCACCCGGCCGAGGTGGTCCGCCCCGGTTCGCACCCGGCGGTGCTCACCGAGCCGGCCCGTAAGGCCGAACTGATCGAGGCGCTCGGCGTGGACGTGCTCTGCGTGGTCCCGTTCACCCCGGAGTTCTCCCGGGTGCCGGCCGAGCAGTTCGTGCACGACGTCCTTGTCGAGCACCTGCACGCGGCGTTGGTGGTGGTCGGCAGCAACTTCCGCTTCGGGCACCGGGCCGCCGGCGACGTGGCGTTGTTGGAACGGCTGGGTCAGACGTTCGGCTTCGGCGTGGAGGGCGCCCCGCTGGTCGCCGAGGCCGGCACCGTCTTCTCCTCCACGTACATCCGGTCCTGTGTCGACGCGGGTGACGTGGGCGCGGCGGCCGCCGCGCTGGGCCGCCCACACCGGGTGGAGGGCGTCGTGGTCCGCGGCGACCAGCGGGGCCGGGAGCTGGGCTTCCCCACCGCCAACCTGCTCTGCCACCGGTACGCGGCAGTGCCCGCCGACGGCGTGTACGCGGCCCGGCTGATCCGCCGCGGTCAGCACGAGCCGCTGCTGGCGGCGGTGTCCGTGGGCACCAACCCGACCTTCTCCGGCCGGGAGCGGCGGGTGGAGGCGTACGCGCTGGACTTCTCCGGCGACCTGTACGGCGAGCGGCTCGCCCTGGACTTCGTGGCGCACCTGCGTGGTCAGATCCGGTACGACTCGATCGAGCCGTTGATCGCCCAGATGAATCAGGACGTCGAGCGCACCCGACGCGTACTGGGCTGATCGTGGAGAGGTGGCGGGCCGCCACCGAGGCCCTTCGCCGGGTGTTACCGGCGAGTGCTGGTAGTCTTGCCGGGACGTCGGGTGACCGGCGTGGGGCCTCGCGTGCCTGCTCGACGCCGCGGGTGCGAGGTACCGGTCCGTTCCCGGTCCATCGGGACGACGGACACCCACTTGATCAACCCATCGAAACAGGGAGAACATGGCGCTCGATCAGGAAGCCAAGGCCAGCATCCGCGCGGAGTACGCGACCGCCGAGGGCGACACCGGTTCGCCGGAGGTCCAGGTCGCGGTCCTCACCAAGCGGATCGCCGAGCTGACCGAGCACCTGAAGGTGCACAAGCACGACCACCACAGCCGCCGTGGGCTGCTGCTGCTGGTCGGCCGGCGCCGTCGGTTGCTCAACTACGTCCAGAAGAAGGACATTGCCCGCTACCGGTCGCTCATCGAGCGGCTCGGTCTGCGCCGGTGACGTGACGGGGGAGTGGCCGGACGGCCGCTCCCCCGTACCGCGTCCCACCTGAAGAAACACGGGCCGCGCGACCACCCGAGAGGGAGCCGGTCAGCGTACCGGTCTCCGGTAGTGGCCCCCGGGAACCCCGGCATCATGCCGGCCACCCGGGCGCTTCGATCGAAGACCGGCCGGCTGAGCAGCTCCCCGATGTCGTGGGCCCACGACGCGAAGGAGCACGACAGCACATGACCGAGACCAAACTCGGCACCGAATCCCGCACCGCCGTGATCGACAACGGGTCCTTCGGCACCCGCGAGATCACCTTCTCCACCGGTCGGCTGGCTCGCCAGGCCGCCGGTTCCGTCATCGCCCAGCTGGGCGAGACGGTCGTTCTCTCCGCCACGACCGCCGGTAAGCACCCGAAGGAGCAGTTCGACTTCTTCCCGCTGACCGTCGACGTCGAGGAGCGGATGTACGCCGCGGGCCGCATCCCCGGCTCGTTCTTCCGCCGTGAGGGTCGGCCCAGCGAGGACGCGATCCTCACCTGCCGGCTGATCGACCGGCCGCTGCGCCCGTCCTTCGTCAAGGGCCTGCGCAACGAGGTCCAGGTCGTCGAGACCATCCTCGCGCTCGACCCGCAGCACCCGTACGACGTCGTGGCGATCAACGCTGCCTCGATGTCGACCAAGCTCTCCGGCCTGCCGTTCTCCGGCCCGATCGGGGCGACCCGCGTCGCCCACATCGACGGCCAGTGGGTCGCCTTCCCGACCCTGGAGGAGCTGGCTCGCGCCACCTTCGACATGGTCGTGGCCGGCCGCACGCTCGAGGACGGCGACGTCGCGATCATGATGGTCGAGGCCGAGGCCACCCCGAACGCCGTCGCCCTCATCACGGCCGGTGCCACCGCCCCGACCGAGGAGGTCGTCGCCAGCGGCCTGGAGGCCGCGAAGCCGGCGATCCGTGAGCTGTGCCGCGCGCAGAGCGAGCTGGCCGAGGTCGCCGCGAAGCCGGTCACCGAGTTCCCGGTCTTCCTGGACTACCAGGACGACGTGTACGACGCCGTCTCCGAGCTGGCCCGCGGCGACGTGGCCGAGGCGATCACCATCGCCGGCAAGGCCGACCGCGAGGAGGCCCTGGACCGGGTCAAGGCCCGGGTCGCCGAGGAGCTGGGCGCACGGTTCGAGGGTCGCGAGAAGGAGCTCAGCGCTGCCTTCCGGTCGCTGACCAAGTCCGAGGTGCGCAACCGCGTGCTGCGCGAGCAGGTCCGCATGGACGGGCGTGGCCCGCGCGACATCCGGGCGCTGACCGCCGAGGTCGGCGTGCTGCCCCGGGTGCACGGTTCGGCGCTGTTCGAGCGGGGCGAGACCCAGATCCTGGGCGTCACCACGCTGAACATGCTCCGCATGGAGCAGATGGTGGACACGCTGTCCCCCGAGAACCGCAAGCGCTACATGCACAACTACAACTTCCCGCCGTACTCGACCGGTGAGACCGGCCGGGTCGGCTCGCCGAAGCGTCGCGAGATCGGCCACGGCGCCCTCGCCGAGCGCGCGCTGATCCCGGTGCTGCCGTCGCGCGAGGAGTTCCCGTACGCCATCCGGCAGGTGTCGGAGGCGCTCGGCTCCAACGGCTCCACCTCGATGGGTTCGGTCTGCGCCTCGACGCTGGGTCTGCTCTCCGCGGGTGTCCCGCTGAAGGCGCCGGTCGCCGGCATCGCGATGGGGCTCATCTCCGACGAGGTGGACGGCAAGACCCAGTACGTGACGCTGACCGACATCCTCGGTGCCGAGGACGCGTTCGGTGACATGGACTTCAAGGTCGCCGGCACGCCGGAGTTCGTCACCGCGCTCCAGCTCGACACCAAGCTCAACGGCATCCCGTCGGACGTGCTGGCCGCCGCGTTGCAGCAGGCGAACGAGGCCCGGCAGATCATCCTCGGAGTCATGAAGGCGGCGATCGAGGCTCCGGCCGAGATGTCCGACTACGCGCCGCGGGTCACCACCGTCAAGATCCCGGTGGACAAGATCGGCATGGTGATCGGCCCGAAGGGGCAGACCATCAACGCGATCCAGGACGAGACCGGCGCCGAGATCTCCATCGAGGACGACGGCACGATCTACGTCGGCGCCACCAACGGCCCGTCGGCCCAGGCGGCCGTCGACCGGATCAACGGCATCGCCAACCCGACGCTGCCGAAGCAGGGCGAGCGGTTCCTCGGCACGGTGGTCAAGACCGCCGCGTTCGGCGCGTTCATCTCGCTCCTGCCGGGCCGTGACGGCCTGCTGCACATCTCCAAGGTGGGCGACGGCAAGCGGGTCGAGCGTGTTGAGGACTTCCTCAACGTCGGTGACCGGGTCGAGGTCGAGATTGCGGACATCGACGCCCGCGGCAAGATCTACCTCGACAAGGTCCGCCCGGAGGGCACCGAGGCTCCGGCCGCCGGTGAGGCCGCCGCTGGCGACCGGCCGGCTGGTCGGGACCGTGGCGACCGGGCTCCGCGTGACCGCGGCGACCGTGAGCGTGGCGGCGACCGTGGCGGGCGTGGCCCGGAGCGCGGCGGCGAGGGCGGCAACGGCGGCGGCGAGGGTGGCGAGGGCGGCGAGCGTCCGCGCCGTCGGACCCGGCACAGCTGACCGTCGTACAACGCATCACCCACCCCTCGTCGAAGCGGGAGCAAGTCGTGAGTCGGGCCATCAGCGCGCCGTTTCGACCGGATCGACGGGGGGTGGCCCCCGGCTGGCGGGCCAGCCAAGCGAGTCGAGTTCGGGACACCGGGGCGGGCCGCTCCGGCGGCACCGCCCGCGCGGTGACCCGGACGCTCAGCGACGACCCGCTGGGCGGCACGGTACGTCGTACCGTGCTGCCCAGCGGCCTGCGCGTCCTCACCGAGGCGATTCCGGCGATGCGCAGCGTCTCGTTCGGCATCTGGGTGGCGGTCGGCTCGCGTGACGAGACCGGCCCGCAGGCCGGCGCCGCGCACTTCCTCGAGCACCTGCTCTTCAAGGGCACGCACAAGCGCACCGCACTGGAGATCTCCTCGCAGATCGAGGCGGTGGGTGGCGAGACCAACGCCTTCACCACGAAGGAATACACCTGCTACTACGCCCGCGTGCTGGACGAGGACCTGCCGCTGGCGATCGACGTGATGTGCGACCTGGTCGCCGACTCGCTGTTGGAGCCGGCCGACGTCGAGACCGAGCGTGGCGTGATCCTGGAGGAGATCGCCATGCACGACGACGAGCCGGGTGACGAGGTGCACGACCTCTTCGTCCAGGCCGTCTACGGCGATCACCCGCTCGGCCGGCTGATCTCCGGCACCGCGGAGACCGTCACCCCGATGACCCGGCGGCAGATCCAGAGCTTCTACCGGGGTCGCTACACCGCGCCGCAGATCGTCATCGCCGCCGCCGGCAACCTCGACCATGCCGCGGTGGTCAAGCTGGTCCGTCAGGCCGTGCGCGGCACCCCGCTGGACAGCGACCCGGCCAGCCCGGCGCCGCACCGCGCGGCGACCCCGGCGGTACGCACCAAGCCGGCGACCACCCTGGTGGAGCCGAAGGAGACCGAGCAGGCACACGTCATCCTCGGCTGCCCCGGCATCGACCGGCTCGACGATCGGCGGTTCGCCCTCGGGGTGCTCAACAACGTGCTCGGCGGCGGCATGTCCAGCCGACTGTTCCAGGAGATCCGCGAGCAGCGCGGCCTCGCGTACTCGGTCTACTCCTACGCCAGCCAGTACGCCGACACCGGCCTGTTTGCCGTCTACGCCGGCTGCGCGCCGGGCAAGGTGGACGAGGTGCTGGCCCTGACCCGCGCCGAGCTGGCCCGGGTGGCCGCCGACGGGTTGACCGAGGCCGAGGTGGCCCGGGGCAAGGGGATGAGCAAGGGCTCGTTCGTGCTCGGCCTGGAGGACACCGGTTCGCGGATGAGCCGGCTGGCCAAGGGTGAGCTGCTCTACGGCGACCTGATGCCGGTCGACGAGCTGCTCCGCCGGGTCGACGAGGTCACCGTGGAGGACGTGAACGACCTCGCCGCCGAACTGCTCAGCCGGCCGATGTCGCTGGCCGTGGTGGGCCCGTTCGGCGCCGGCGACTTCACGGTCTGAGGTCTGCGGCCCGGCTCGGCCGAGGCACCCCGGTCGGGCGTCCCGGCCGGTGGAGCACAGCGGATCCGGCCGGAAGGGCCCGTCCCGATTGGGATAGGTTGTGCCCCGTGACTGACGAGCAGGGAAAGACCCCGGCCCAGCAGCTGCGGGTCGGCGTGTTTGGTGCGCGCGGCCGGATGGGCATCGAGGTCTGCAAGGCGGTCGACGCCGCCGACGATCTCGCCCTGACCGCGGCGGTCGACCAGGGCGACAGCCGCTCCTCCGTCTCCACAGCCGAGGTGGTCGTCGACTTCACCACGCCGGACGTCGTCATGGACAACCTCCAGTGGTGCATCGAGCAGGGCATCAGCGCGGTGGTCGGCACGACCGGCTTCACCGAGCAGCGGCTGGAGCAGGTGCGTGGCTGGCTGGCCGACAAGCCCGAAGTTGGCGTGGTCATCGCTCCGAACTTCGGCATCGGCGCGGTGCTGATGATGCAGTTCGCCGCGCGGGCCGCTCGACACTTCGAGTCCGTCGAGATCATCGAGCAGCACCACCCGCGCAAGCTGGACGCCCCGAGTGGCACCGCCACCCACACCGCCCGGCAGATCGCCCAGGCCCGCGCCGAGGCCGGCCTCGGCCCGGTCCCGGACGCCACCAAGGACGAGGTGCCGGGTGCGCGCGGCGCCGACATCGAGGGGGTACGCGTCCACGCGGTGCGCGCCACCGGCCTGGTCGCTCACCAGGAGGTGCTGTTCGGCGGCACCGGCGAGACGCTGACCATTCGGCACGACTCGTACGACCGGGTGTCGTTCATGCCGGGTGTGCTGCTGGCCGTCCGCGCGGTGCGCAACCGCCCCGGCCTCACCGTCGGCCTGGACGCCCTGCTCGACTGACCGGGCCGCTCGTCCGCTCCTCCACATCGCGGCACCGTAGATCTTGGACGGTTTTCGTTCCCAGGGCGGGCTGACGAAGGTGTCCAAGATCCGCGGGCCCGGTAGCATCCGTCGGATGATCAATGCAGGGCACCTGGACCGGCGCGGGCGGCAAGTCACGCTCCGGCCTGTCGACGACGACAACTGGCGGGCGGTGGCCGACGTCGCCCCGCGAGACGACCAACGCCGTTTCGTGGCCGCGCTGGGCGCGCGCTATCTGCTGCTGAGCACCCGCTCCGAAGTGTGGAACTCCCTCGCCGTGTACGCCGACGAGACAGTCGTCGGCCACGTCATGTGGGGCGTGGACGACGACGGTTCGCACTGGATCGGCGGAATGCTGGTCGACGCCGCCGAGCAGGGCCAGGGCGTCGGCAGGGCCACCGTGCATACGCTGGCCCCCTGGCTGGCGGCCAAGGCCGGCAACCCCCCGGTCCGCCTGTCGTACCACCCCGACAACACCCCAGCCGCGGCCCTCTACACCTCCCTGGGCTTTCACCCCACGGGGGCGATCGACGACGAAGAGCTGATCGCCGAACTCACCCCCTGACCCCCGCGATCTAGCACTTCCTGTCGCGACATAGAAAACATCTCACCCATAACGGCAACCGAAACTGCAAGATCGCCGGGGCGTCCGGCCGGGCCGGCGGCGATCATGGAGTTGTGGTGTCTCACATAAAGGGCGTACACGGAGCTGTCGCCCACCACAACTCCATGATCGACCGGCGAGGGGCCGGGCGGGTGGGTTAGGTGGGGCGGGTTGGGGATTTTGGGCGGCGTTGGGTGGGGAGGGTTGGGGTTGGGGTTAGCGGGGTGGGGAGGTTGGTGACGGTGGCTTCGCCGGTGCGGTCGACCGTGACATGCACCGGGGTGTCGGCCACACGGAGGCCGTCGACCGTCACGGCACCGAACTCTGCTCCCGCCAGAGGGGCCAGTCGGACCGTGCCGCCCGGCACGTCCGGGTAGAGCCCGGTGGCGGCCTGGAGCAGCAGCACCGTGCCCGCCGCGGCCCACGCCTGCGGCCGGCACGAGGCCGGGTACGGCACCGGGCGGTTCACCTGTGCCCGGTCGTCGCCGCCGTACAGCTCCGGCATCCGGTAGTCGAACGCCTCGGCCGCGCTGAGCAGCCCGTCGGCCAGACCGAGCGCGGCCTCGCGGTGCCCGGCGCGGGCCAGCCCACCGAGCACGATCGCGGTGTCGTGGGTCCAGATCGAGCCACAGTGGTACGACAACGGGCTGAACCCGGCGTCGTCGCTGGACATGGTGCGTAGCCCGAAGCCGGCGGCCATCGTGTCGGTGGTGAGTAGGTGCGCGACCTGGGCCTCCTCGTCGCGGTCGAGCAGGCCGGTGCCGAGCAGGTGGCCGATGTTGCTGGTCAGCGAGTCGACCGGACGCTTGTCGCGGTCGAGGGCCAGCGCTGGTTGCGGTCCGTGGCGACCGTCGACCCAGAAGCTCTTGCGGAACCGGCCGACCAGCGCGGCGGCGTGCTCGCGCCAGCGGTCGGCGCCCGGTCGGCCGAAGGCGTCCAGCAGGGCGGCGCCGTTCACGGCGGCCTCGTGCGCGTACCCCTGCACCTCGGCCAGCACGATCGGCGCGGTGGCCAGGGACCCGTCGTGGAAGCGGACGGCGTCACCGGAGTCCTTCCAGCCCTGGTTGGACAGCCCGTGCCCGGTGGTGTCGACGTACTCGACCAGGCCGTCACCGTCCGGGTCGGCGTGCTCGCCGATCCAGCGCAGCGCCGCCTCCAGGTGCGGCAGCAGGGGCTCGACCTGCTCGGCGGGCATCCCCCAACGCCACGCGTCGTGCAGCAGGTTGACCCAGAGCATGGTGGCGTCGACGGTGCCGTAGTACGCCGGTGGAAGGCGCAGGCCGTTGTCGGGCAGAGCGAACGCGTGGCGGCGCAGCTCGTGCAGGATCTTGCCGGGGGCCTCGCCGGTCGTCGGGTCGATCCGCGTGCCCTGCCGCCGGGCGAGCACGCGCAGTGTGCCGGCGGCCAGGTCGGTGCCGAGCGGCAGCATCATCCGTGCGGCCCAGAGGCTGTCCCGGCCGAACAGGGTGAGGAACCAGGGCACTCCGGCGCCGAGGAACACGTCGCCGGGTGCGCCGGTCTCGGCCAGTCGGAGGCCGCGCAGGTCGTCCAGGCTGCGGTCGAGCAGCCGGATCAGCCGTCGGTCGTCGGCGGTCACCTCGGGTCGGGACCACTCGGGCTCGCCGGCCGGGCCGACGACGACGGCGCGAGGGTCGTCGACGGTCAACTGCCAGCGCAGCACCGTCTCTCCGGCGGGTGGCAGGTCGACCGCCCAGGCCAGTCGGGGTGCGGTGGCCCGCTCGCCGTCGGCGAGCACGTCGGCGCCCGGCGCGGTGACGGTGACGGTGATCCCGGAGCCCGCCCAGGTGAGCGTGCCGGGCTGACCGGTCGTGGCCGTCAGCGCGTCGGTGGCGCCACCGGACTTGACGACCTCGATGGGTGCCAGGTCGCAGCCGAGGTCGACGGAGACGGTGGCCCGTACGCCGATCGTGGCGGTGGAGACGATCCGCAGCTCCTCGGTGAGGCCGTTGCGGGTGGCCCGCCGGAGCCGGTCGACGCGGACGGTGGGGTCGGGGGTGGGGTCACCGAGCCAGCGGGCCAGGCCCACGAAGTGTGCGCCGTGCGGGCCGTCGTCGCCGCGGGCCAGCCCTTCGAGCTCCCGCTCGTCGACCCGCAGCTCGGCGCGGGAGAGCACCCGGGCATCGGCGTGGAAGACGCCCTGGACGCCGGACGGGCGGATCTGCCCGGTCGCGTCCCCCAGCGCGCTGGTCGGGGCGAAGACCACCCCGACCAGCTCGTGCAGGAGGGGTTGCAGCTGGCGTTCGATCACGGTGTGGCTCCAGATCCTCGGGGTGCGGGGCGGCCATCTTGACAACGCGCCCCTGGCGGTGCAAAGTGCGAAACATTCCAGAAACTTGAACGATCCAATCCTGCCTTATCCAAATTGGATCGTTCAAGATGGCGAGAGGGATTAAGTGGCCGAAAAGGTGACCATCGCGACGGTGGCCCGGCACGCCCGAGTCAGCCGGCAGACCGTGTCCAACGTCCTCAACAGCCCGCACATCGTGCGGCAGGAGACCCGTCAGCGGGTCCAGGACGTGATCAACGCGCTCGGCTACCGGGCGAACCAGGCTGCCCGCCAGATGCGCACCGGCCGGTCCCGCCTCATCGCCGCCCGCATCGAACCGACCCGCGACGGCATCAACGGCTCCGTGCTCGACCGCTTCCTGCACGGCCTCACCGAGACCGCCGACGCCGCCGGCTACCGGGTGCTGCTCTACACCGCCACCGACGACGAACGGGAGATCGCCACCTACGGCGACCTGCTCGGCACCTACGAGTTGGACGCGTTCGTGCTGGTGGGTACCAAGCACGGCGACCCGCGTACCGAATGGCTCGCCGACCGGGACGTGCCGTTCGTGACCTTCGGTCGTCCATGGGACGCGCTCGACGCGCACCCCTGGGTGGACGTGGACGGCGCGGCCGGCACCGCCCAGGCCACCCGGCGTCTGCTCGACGCCGGCCACCGGCGGATCGCCTTCATCGGCTGGCCGGTCGGCTCCGGCGTCGGCGACGACCGGCGGGCCGGCTGGCACGACGCGCTGCGTGCGGCCAGCGTCGACCCGACCGGGCTGCACCGGGAGACCGAGGACGGCATCGCCGAGGGCGAACGCCTGATGCGTGACCTGCTCGTCACAGTTGCACCGAGCGCCGTGGTCTGCGCCAGCGACTCACTCGCCCTCGGTGCCCTCCAGGCGATCCGCGGCGTCGACCCGCCCGTGTCGGTGATCGGCTTCGACGACACGCCGGTGGCCGCAGCGGTCGGGCTGACCAGCGTCAGCCAACCGCTCGGCGAGGCCGCCGCCCGCTGCGTGGACCTGCTCACCGGGGTCCTCGACGGCGACCACGAGACCCCCACCCCCGTGCTGCTCCAGCCCTCGTTGGCACTGCGGCACACCGCGTAGTCCCACCCCCCACCAGGAGAAACCATGGCACCCCGAACAATCACCCGGGCAGCGGTGGCCGGCCTCGCCGCCGTCGCCCTCCTTGGCTCCGCCGCCTGCGGCAGCGGCTTCGACGACTCCTCCGGCGACGCCGCCCAGTCCAGCGGCCCGGCCAGCCTGCAGATCCTGATCGGCTCGTCCGGCGAGGCCGAGACCAAGGCCGTGCAGGACGCCGCCGCGAAGTGGGCCAGCAGCTCCGGCAACACCGCGACGGTCACCCCGGCGCAGGACCTCACCCAGCAGCTCGGTCAGGCCCTCGCCGGCGGCACCCCGCCGGACGTCTTCTATGTGGACGCGGCCCAGTTCGCCAACTACGCCAGCGTCGGCGCGCTGGAGCCGTACGGCGACAAAATCAGCAACTCTGGCGACTTCTACGAGAGCCTGCGCAGCGCCTTCACGTACGACGGCAAGGTCTACTGCGCGCCCAAGGACTTCTCGACCCTGGCCCTGCAGATCAACACCGACCTGTGGACCAGAGCCGGGTTGACCGACGCCGACGTGCCGACGACCTGGGAGCAGCTCACCGCCGTCGCCCAGAAGATCAAGGCCAAGGGGCAGGTCCCGCTGGCCCTCGGTGACACCCGGGACCGGATCGGCGCCTTCATGGTGCAGAACGGCGGCTGGCTGGTGAGCAAGGACGGCAAGCAGCCCACGGCCGACACCCCGGAGAACCTCGCCGCCCTCCAATACGTCAAGACCATGCTCGGCACCGGCCTGGCCAAGTACCCGAAGCAGCTCGACGCCGGCTGGTCCGGTGAGGCGTTCGGCAAGGGCAAGGCCGTGATGACCATCGAGGGCAACTGGATCAAGGGTGCTCTGCAGAACGACTTCCCGAACGTGAAGTACAAGGTCGTGGCGCTGCCGGCCGGCCCCAAGGGGCAGGGCACCCTCTCCTTCACCCAGTGCTGGGGCATCGCAGCGAAGAGCAAGTACAAGGATCAGGCGATCAAGTTCGTCGAGGCGATGACCAGCGGCGAGCAGCAGATGACCTTCGCGAAGGCGTTCGGTGTCATGCCGTCCCGCCAGTCGGCCGGTGACCAGTACACCGCCGCCTTCCCGGCGGACAAGGTGTTCATCGACGGCGCTGCGTACGCCCAGGGCCCGGTGAACGCCCCGAAGATGGACAGCGTCCTCAAGGACCTCGACACCGGTCTACAGGGGCTGGCGAACGGCGACCCGAAGACCGTGCTGCAGAACTTCGACAAGAACGCCAAGGCGGCGCTCGGCGGCAGCTGAGGTGATGGCGGGGGCCCCGGCGACCACCGGGGCCCCCGTCGCACGTCGGCCGGAGAGAGGGAGGGAGGGAAGATGGCAACCGAGACACTGACCGCCGCGGCGACCGCGGGCCCGGCCGGCCCCCGCCGACGCAGGGGCGGCATCCGGAGCAACGAGAACCTTGCCGGCTGGCTCTTCGTCGCGCCGGTGATCGTCATTCTGGGGCTGTTCCTGCTGCTGCCCATCCTGATGGCGCTCTGGGTCAGCCTGACCGACTGGAACGGCCAGGGCAGCCCGTTCACCGGCGACGTCCCGTTCGTCGGCGCGCACAACTACACCCAGTTGTTCACGGAGGACGGGCTGGCCCGCCGCGACTTCATGACCAGCATCCGCAACAACATCTACTACGTGGCGATCGTGGTGCCGGCGCAGACCGTGCTCGCGCTCGGACTGGCGTTGGTCGTCAACAACCGGATGCTCAAGGGCAAGAGCTTCTTCCGCAGCGCCTTCTACTTCCCCTCGGTGACCAGCTCGGTCGCGATCAGCGTGGTGTTCCTGTTCCTCTTCGCCAACTCCGGCGCGGTGAACGCGCTGCTCGGTTTCCTCGGGATCGACGGTCCGGAGTGGTTCGCCGACTCCCGGGGCGTGCTTCACCTGCTGTTCGGCGCGGTCGGCGTCGACTCGCCACCGGCGGCACTGGCCGACAGCGGCCCGTTCGGGCTGACCTGGTGGGACTGGCTGGCCGGCCCGAGCGTGGCGATGATCTCGATCATCACGTTGGTCGTCTGGACCACCTCCGGCACCTTCATGCTGATGTTCCTGGCCGGGCTGCAGAACGTGCCGGTCACGCTGGACGAGGCGAGCACCCTCGACGGCGCGTCCCGGTGGCAGCGCTTCCGGCACGTCACCCTGCCGATGATCAGGCCCACCACCTTCCTGGTGCTCACCCTCGGCATGATCGGCTCCTGGCAGGTCTTCGACCAGGTGTACGTGATGAGCCAGGGCGACCCGGCCAAGACCACGCTCACCCCGGCGTACCTGTCGTACCGGACCGCCTTCCGGGACTTCGACTACGGCTCCGGCGCGGCAATCTCCTTCGTCCTGTTTCTGATCATCATCATCCTCACCCTGATCCAGCGCCGGGCGCTGGCCGAGAGGGACACCGACCGGCCGCGCCGCGGCCTGTGGCGTCGGCGCGTACCGGAAAGGTCCTGAGATGGCCGTGCTCACCGACCGCCCGGCGGCGGCGCCCGCGCGGCGACACCAGCGCGCGGCCCGCACCCTGGCCACCCGCTTTCTGGGGTACGCCACGCTGGTCTTCTTCGGGCTGGTGTTCCTCTACCCGTTCGTCATCCAGATCGGCAACGCGCTCAAGACCGAGCCCGACGCGGCGGCGAACCCGCTGTCACCGTTTCCGGACCCGCTCACGCTGGCCGGCTTCGAACGGATCTTCGCCGGCACCAACTTCCCGCTGTGGCTGGGCAACTCGCTGCTGGTGACGGTGCTCGTCACCATCGGCCGGGTCTTCTTCGACTCGCTCGCCGGCTACGCGCTGGCCCGGCTGCGGTTCCGGGGCCGCGGCGGGCTGTTCGCCGCCGTCATCGCGGTGATGGCGGTGCCCGGGGTGGTGCTACTGATCCCGAAGTTCCTGGTGCTCAACCAGCTCGGCCTCTACAACAGCTACGCCGGGCTGGTGGTGCCGCTGCTGGCCGACGCGGCGGGCGTGTTCATCATGAAACAGTTCTTCGAGTCGATCCCGGTGAGTGTCGAGGAGGCCGCCCGGATAGACGGGGCGAGCATCTTCCGTACCTTCTGGTCGGTGGTGCTGCCAATGGCGAAACCGGCGCTGATCACCCTCACCATCCTGTCGTTCCAGGGGTCCTGGAACGAATTCCCGCACAGCCTTGTGTCGGTGCAGGACCCGGACCTGTTCACCCTGCCGCGCGGGTTGGCCGACCTGGTCAGCGGATCGCTCGGCAAGGGCACCCAGTACCCGCTCAAGCTCGGCGCCGCGCTACTGGCCACCATCCCGGTGGCGATCATCTTCGTGGTGTTCCAGCGGTACTTCGTCCGCGACGCCAACGACGGCGCCGACAAGGGCTGACCTGGGTCGGTGCGGCGGCCTCGACCCCGGGGCCGCCGCCCCTGTCACTCGACCTTCTCGGCCGGAACGGCCACGTGCAGGCGCACCTGGGGCACCAGCATGTCGTCGACGTCCAGCGCCCGCGCCGCGCCGTCGGGCTCCCACCCGGTGCTGGTCAGGAACTTGCGGGTCGCCTCGTCACCGTCGAACGCCCAGGCCACCGCCCGGCTCATCCCGTCCTCGCGCCACAGGTCGACGGCGGCGGCGAGCAGCCGACTGCCGTGCCCCCGCCGGCCCCATCGCGGCTCCACCAGCAGGTCGGTCACCGCCGCCACGTCCGGGCCGAGCGCGTCGGCCGGCTCACCCGGGGCCAACGCCTCGCCGTCGGCCGGGCCGGAGGCGGCGAACCCCACCAGATACGATTGCTCGGCCTGTTCGACGGCGACCAGCACCCGGTGCGCGCCCGAGGGCGGCTCCAGCACCGCGGCGCTCCACCGCCGGGCGAGGAACGCCTCGTCCAGGTTGTCGAGCACATGCCGAGGCAGGATCCGGCGGTACGCGACCCGCCAGGTCGCGAGCTGGATGCGTGCGATCTCGCCGGCGTCCTCGGGACGCGCCGGGCGGACGTACCCGAGAGCCATGGGACGGAAGCCTACGCAGGGCGAGGGAGACGACGGTGGCGCAGGGTGCCAACAGGACGACCGCGCAGGTCGTCGGGGTGGTGGTGCTCGCCGCGGCGGTCACCGGGTTCCTCGCCGTCGCCGCCGTCCGGCACGGGTTCTTCGACCTGAAGGTCTACTACGGCGCGTTGACCTGGTGGGTGCGCGACGGTGGGGAGATCTACGACTACCTCAAGCCGGGCACCCAGTACGGCTTCACCTATCCGCCGTTCGCCGCGCTGGTCATGCTGCCGATGGCGTACCTGCCGTGGACGGCCGCGATCGTGGTGAGCGTGCTCGCCAGCGTGGCCACCACCATGGTGCTGATCTGGTGGCTGGTCGACCCGATCGCCCGCCGTGCCGGCTGGACCCGGTGGTTCGCCCTCGCCGTGGCGCTCTGCCTGGCCGCCGCGTTCGAACCGATGCGGGAGACCGTCAACTTCGGCCAGGTCAACACGCTGCTGCTCTTCCTGGTGGCGGTGGACCTGCTGCGGCTGCTGCCAGCCGGCAACCGGTGGGCCGGGGTGGGCATCGGGCTCGCCACCGCGATCAAACTGACCCCTGGCGTGTTCATCGTCTACCTGTTGGTGACCGGGCGGTGGCGGGCGGCGCTCACCGCCGGCGGCACGGCCGCCGGGGTTTCGCTGCTGGCCGCCGCGCTCTTCCCGGACGCGTCCCGGGAGTTCTGGACCGAGGCCCTGTGGAACACCGGGCGGGTGGGCGAACTGGCCTTCGTCTCCAACCAGTCGCTGCGCGGGGTGGTCGCCCGGCTCGACCCGGAGCACCCGAGCACCCTGCTGTGGCTGCTGCTGGTGCTGGGCACCCTGGCGCTCTGGGCCTGGCGCTCCCGGGCCGCCGTCGCGGTCGGCGACGAGGCGACCGGCCTGGCGCTGACCGGCGCGGTGATGTGCCTGGTCAGCCCGGTCACCTGGGTGCACCACCTGGTCTGGCTGCTGCCCGCGTTGATCCTGCTGGTCGACAACGCGATGGCCGCGCCGGCCGGCCGTCGACGGCAGGTCCTGCTGGTCGCCGCGACCATCGGGTACGCGCTGCTGATCAGCCGGACCGTCTGGCTCTGGGAGAAGGACTTCAGCGGCGTCGACGGCTTCCTGGGCAGTAACGCCTACGTGTGGGTCAGTCTGGCGCTGCTGGCTTTCCTGCCGATCCGCCGGTGGCTGACCCCGAACGGGTCAGCGGTCGAGGCGTCCGGTGTACCGCAGCTCGACCAGCCCGACCGGCGGGCCCCCACCGGCCAGCGGCACCTGGTAGGTCGACCGCTCACCGTCCGGTGACAGGCCGGCGCGCTCGCAGAACCGTCGGGCCCGCCGGTTGTCCGCCAGCACCCACGCCCGGTACCCGGCCCAGCCCCGCTCGGTGAGCCCCCTCCGGGCGGCGTCCAGCAGCGCCGCGGCGGTCCCGTCACCCCAGTGGGCCGGCTCCACGTAGAGCGCCACCACCTCGCCGACCGTCGGATCCAGGTCGTCCCGGTCCTGGTTGCGGCGGTACGGCCCGAAGGTGGTGAAACCCACGACCAACCCGTCCATCTCGCCGAGCAGTGTGGTGAACGGGTGTTCCGGATCGGCGGTGCCGACGTCGCGACGACGCTGTGCCCAGGCCACCACGTTGAGCCGCCCGAGCACCTCGTCCGGCATGAAGCCGGCGTAGCCCGCCTGCCAGCCGTGCACGTGTACCCGGGCGACCGCCTCGGCGTCGTCCGGTTCCTCCCGACGGATGGTCAGCATTGCACCGTTCTATGCCCCGTTGGTCGTCACGTCCAGCTTCCCGCACCGGCGTCGTACCGATGAATTAAGGTCGCCGACGATGACCGCACCGGAATCACTCTCGCTCGCCCAGGCCCGCCGCGTGGCGCTATCCGCCCAGGGCTTCGCCGACCCGGCGCCGACGGGCGTGCCCACCCGCCGACACCTGCGTCGCGTGCTGGGCCGGGTCGGGCTGATCCAGATGGACTCGGTCAACGTGCTGCAACGGGCGCACTACCTGCCGCTCTACAGCCGGCTCGGGCCCTACCCGACCACGTTGCTCGACCAGGCCGCCTACCGGCGCCCCCGCGAGCTGTTCGAATACTGGGGCCATGAGGCGTCGCTGGTCCCGGTGGAGCTGCACCCGATGCTGCGCTGGCGGATGGCCCGGGCGCACAGCGAATCGTGGGGCGGCATGCGGCGGATTGCCCAGGAGCAGCCGGAGCTGGTCGCCTGGGTCCGGGACGAAGTGGCCGCCCGGGGGCCGCTGACCGCTGCCGAGATCGAGCACGACGCGCCCCGGGAAACCGGCAACTGGGGGTGGAACTGGTCGGCGGTCAAGCGGGCGTTGGAGTTCCTGTTCTGGGCCGGGGAGGTGGCCGCCGCCGAGCGCAGCACCTCCTTCGCCCGCCGCTACGACCTGCCCGAGCGGGTACTGCCCGCGGCGGTGCTGGCCGCGCCCACCCCGACCGACGCCGAGGCGTACCGGACGCTGGTTGCCCTCGCCGCGCGGTCCCTCGGGGTGGCCGCCGAGCCGGAGCTGCGCGACTACTTCCGGTTGCCGCTGGCCGGCGCCCGGCAGGCCGTCGCAGAGCTGGCCGAGGCCGGTGAGCTGGTGCCGGTCACCGTGGCGGGCTGGCGGCAGCCGGCCTGGCTGCACACGTCCGCCCGGTTGCCCCGCTGGGTGCGGGGCAACACACTGGTCAGCCCCTTCGATCCGCTGATCTGGGAACGTGCCCGCACCGAGCGACTGTTCGACTTCAGCTACCGGATCGAGATCTACGTCCCGGCGCCCCAGCGGGTCTACGGGTACTACGTGTTGCCGTTCCTGCAGGGCGATCGGCTCACCGCCCGGGTCGATCTGAAAGCCGATCGGAAGGCCGGGGTGCTGCTGGTGCCGGCCGCCTGGCTCGAACCCGGCGTCGACCCGGGGGAGACCGCCGTCGCGCTCGCCGCCGAGCTGTACCGCCTCGCCGGCTGGCTCGGCCTGGACGCGGTGGCCCCGCCGACGGCCGGCGACCTGGCCGGTCCGCTCACCGCCGCGTTGGCCGGCGTGTCCGGTGTACCGTGAGCGCGTGACGAGCGCACCCGGACCGGTCGACCAGCCGCACCCCGCCCCGGGCGTGGTCCACACGGCGCCGGCCGACGGTGACACGGATCCAGGTGGCTTCAATTCCGGTGACACGGCTCCTGGTGGCACGGCTCCTGGTGGCACGGCTCCCGGTGGCACGGCTCCCGGTGGTGTGGGTCCCGGTGGCGCGGGTCCCGCCGGCTTCGCACCCTCCGGCTTCGGTCCCGGTGGCGCGGGTCCCGCCGGCTTCGCACCCTCCGGCTTCGGTCCCGGTGGCGCGGGTCCGGAGGTTTGGCCGACGACCCCGCCGGGCGGCTACCCGGCGCCTGAGCCGGACCGGCTCACCCGGTTCGTGCTGCGGCTCTACGAACGTTCCCCGCGCTGGGCGGTGCCGCTGGCCGCGGTCGGCTGCGTCGCCGTCGGCATGAGCTACGCGCTGCTCAGCAACCCGACCTACGCCGACCCGGACGCCGCGCCCACCTGTCTGCTCAAGTTGACCACCGGGCTGGACTGCCCGGGCTGCGGTGGCACCCGCGCGCTCTGGTACGTGCTGCACGGCGACCTCCCGGCCGCCGCCCGGCACCACTTCCTGTTCGTCTTCGCGCTGCCGTTCCTCGCGTACCTCTTCGTGGCCTGGGCGGGGAACCAGGCGTTCGGTTGGCGACTGCCCGAGCTGCGGATCAGCTCGAAGGTCATCGGCGGTTTCCTGGCCGCGTGGCTGGCCTTCTCGGTGCTACGCAACCTGCCCTGGGCGCCGTTCACCTCGCTCTACGTCTGACCGCGCCGCCGCCCGACCGCGCCGCCGCCCGACCGCGCCGCCGCCCGACCGCGCCGCTGTCTAACGCGCCGTCGCCCGACGCGCCGCTGTCTGGTGCGCTGCCGCCGCGCCGCCGCCGCGTCGGCCACGCGCCGCCGCCGATGCGGATGCGGGGTTCGGCCAGCGTGCGCTGTTTGGCGTCCTTTGGAGCTGATTCGTTTACGACATCAGGGGCCCCTCCGGCACCCATGATCGACTCGACATCCAGGAAACCGGGCCATCCACCCGACCCGGATGCCACGACTTTCAGGAACTCGAGTCGATCATCCAGTGGGCAGCCGCACACTCGCGTCCGCGGCGGACGGCGGACGGCGCATTTCGCCCCAAGATCGCGCTCGATCCTGGATGTAGTGGGGTCGGGCGCGACGGATGCCACTACATCCATGGTGTTGCGCGATCTTGCGAGCGAAAGCTGCGGCCGAGCCGCTCGGGCCGCTTGGGCCGTTCGGGCCGTTCGGGCCGTTCGGGCTCGGGCCGCTCGGGCTCGGGCCGCTCGGGCCCGGCTCGCTCGGCTCGCTCGGGTCGCTCGGGTCGCTCGGGTCGCTCGGGTCGCTCGGGTCGCTCGGGTCGCTCGGGTCGCTCGGGTCGCTCGGGTCGCTCGGGTCGCTCGGGCCGCCCGGGTCGCTTGGGCCGGATCGGTTTGTTCGGGTCTTGGGCGCCCGAGCGGAGCTCGGGCCTTGGTCGTCGGCGTGGGTGAGCCCATCCGCTGGGGCTGATGTCGCCAACGATTCAGCTCCAAAGGACGCCAATGAACTGTCCGCCCCGGCCTCGATGACGATGCCCGGACCTGGACCCCGGACCTGGACCCCGGATCTGGACCCCGGACCCTGGACCCCGGACCTGGACCCCGGACCCTGGACCCCGGACCCCGGACCCTGGACCCTGGACCCCGGACCCCGGACCCCGGACCCTGGACCCTGGACCCCGGACCCCGGACCCCGGACCCTGGACCCCGGACCCCGGACCCTGGACCCCGGACCCGGACCTGGACCCGGACCCGGCCAACGCCGTTGGTCGTCGGCGGGTCCGCGGCTGTCTGAGTGATCGACATTGCAGGGGGCGCGCCTGAGTTGGGCCGGGCGGCACCCCACCACTAAAGTCCCAGGAATGCCGGACATGGTGCAGCCCCAGGTCAAGTTGATCGCGTGGACCCAATTCGCGGCCCCGGACGACGTGCCGTGGTCGACCGACGCGGATGGCGGCCAGGCGCTCGCCGAGTTCGCCGGTCGGGCCTGCTACCAGTCGTGGAAGAAGCCGAACCCGGCGACCGCCACCAATGCCGGCTACCTGGCGCACATCCTCGAGGTGGGCCACCTGAGCGTGCTGGAGCACGGGTCGGTCACCTTCTACTTCACCGGGGTGTCCCGCTCCTTCACCCACGAGCTGATTCGGCACCGGCACTTTTCGTACTCCCAGCTCTCCCAGCGCTACGTCCCGGAGCGGGACGCGGCCATGGTCGAGCCGGCGGTCATCGCCGACGACCCGGAGCTGCACAAGAAGTTCGTGGAGGCCGCCGAGGCCAGCGTTCGGGCGTACACCGAGTTGCTGGAGGGCCTCGAGCAGCGCTTCTCCGACGAGCCGAACCCGACGCTGCGCCGCAAGCAGGCGCGGCAGGCGGCCCGGGCGGTGCTGCCCAACGCCACCGAGACCCGGATCGTGGTCTCCGGCAACTACCGGGCCTGGCGGCACTTCATCGCGATGCGGGCCACCGAGCACGCCGACGTGGAGATCCGTGAGCTGGCCGTGGAGTGCCTGCGCCAGCTCCAGGGGGTCGCCCCGAACGTGTTCGCCGACTTCGCGATCACCACGCTGCCGGACGGCACCGAAGTGGCGGCCAGCCCGCACGAGGCGTCCTGAGCCCTTCCCCGGCGGGCCTCGGCTGGTCGTCCGCTAGGTTGGAGGGTATGACGCACGACCACCTCGACGCCGCGACCCGACCGGCGTCCCGCCCCTTCGGCCGGCTGCTCACAGCCATGGTGACCCCGCTCACCCCAGACGGTTCCCTCGATCTCGACGGCGCCGCCCGGCTGGCGAGCCACCTGGTCGACGAGCAGGGAAACGACGCGCTGGTGGTCAATGGCACCACCGGCGAGTCGCCGACCACCACCGAGGCGGAGAAGGAACACCTGATCCGGGCCGTGGTGGAGGCCGTCGGTGACCGCGCCAAGGTGGTCGCGGGCGTCGGCACCAACGACACCCGGCACACCATCGAGCTGGCCGCCGCCGCCGAGAAGGCGGGTGCGCACGGCCTGCTGGTGGTCACCCCGTACTACAACAAGCCGCCGCAGAGCGGGTTGCTGCGACACTTCACCGCGGTGGCCGACGCCACCGGGCTGCCAGTGATGCTGTACGACATTCCGCACCGCTCCGGCGTGCCGATCGACACCGAGACGTTGGTCCGGCTCGCCGAACACGGCCGGATCGTCGCGGTCAAGGACGCCAAGAGCGACCTGACCGCCACCAGCTGGGTCACCAGCCGGACCAGCCTCGCCTTCTACAGCGGCGAGGACGCCCTCACCCTGCCGGCGCTGGCCGTCGGATGCGTGGGCCTGGTCGGCACCTCGACGCACTTCACCGGGGCGCTGACCGCACAGATGATCGAGGCGTACGACGCGGGGGACATGCCGACCGCGCTGGCCCTGCACCGGCGGCTGCTGCCGCTGTTCACCGGCATCTTCCGCACCCAGGGCACCATCCTGGTGAAGGCGGGCCTGGCGTCGCTGGGCCTGCCGGCCGGCCCGGTGCGACCCCCGCTCGTGGACGCCACCGACGACGAGATCGCCCAGCTGCGCGCGGACTTCGCGGCAGCGGGCCTGGAGCTGCCCGAATGAACGAACGACACGATGGACGTCGAGTAACGGCGTCGCAGAATGAGGTGGACGCGTGACCGAGGCGCACATCGAGGCGGAACTGCCCCCGCCGCTGCCGGAAGGTGGCCTGCGGATCATCCCGCTCGGCGGGCTCGGCGCCATCGGTCGGAACATGACCGTCTTCGAGTACGACGGCAAGTTGCTGATCGTCGACTGCGGGGTGTTGTTCCCCGACGTCGAGCAGCCGGGTGTGGATTTGATCCTGCCCGACTTCGGTCCGATCCTGGACCGGCTGGCCGACGTCCAGGCGATCGTGCTGACGCACGGTCACGAGGACCACATCGGCGCGGTGCCGTACCTGCTCGCCCACAAGCCTGACATCCCGCTGGTCGGCTCACAGTTCACCCTCGCCCTGGTCGAGGCGAAGTTGGCCGAGCGGCGGATCCAGCCGTACACGCTGACCGTGCGGGAGGGCGGCCGTGAGCGGCTCGGCCCGTTCGAGTGTGAGTTCTTCGCGGTCAACCACTCGATCCCGGACGCCCTCGCGGTGGCCATCCGCACCCCCGCCGGCCTGGTGCTGCACACCGGCGACTTCAAGATGGACCAGCTGCCGCTGGACGGCCGGATCACCGACCTGGCCGGTTTCGCCCGGCTCGGCGCCGAAGGTGTCGACCTGCTGCTGTCCGACTCCACCAACGCGGAGATCCCCGGTTTCGTCACGCCGGAGCGGGAGATCGGCCCGGTGCTCGACTCGATCTTCGCGAAGGCCAAGGGTCGGATCATCGTGGCCTCGTTCGCCTCGCACGTGCACCGCGTGCAGCAGGTGTTCGACTCCGCCGCCGAGCACGGCCGCAAGGTCGCGCTGATCGGCCGGTCCATGGTCCGCAACATGGGCATCGCCCGGGACCTCGGCCTGCTCAACATCCCGGCCGGCCTGGTCATCGGGATCGAGGAGGCGACCACGCTGCCGCCGGAGCAGATCGTGTTGATGTCCACCGGTTCCCAGGGTGAGCCGATGAGCGCGCTGGGCCGGATGGCCAGCGGCGACCACCGGCACATCACCATCGCCCCCGGTGACACCGTCGTGCTGGCCTCCTCACTGGTGCCCGGCAACGAGACCTCGGTCTACCGGGTGATCAACCGGCTCGCGCGGGCCGGCGCGGTGGTCGTGCACAAGGACGTGGCCAAGGTGCACGTCTCCGGGCACGCGCCCGCCGGGGAACTGCTCTACCTGCTCAACGTGGTCCGGCCCAGCAACCTGATGCCCGTGCACGGCGAGTGGCGTCACCTGCGCGCCCACGCCCGCCTCGGCATCGAGTCCGGGGTGGCCGCCGACCGGGTGGTGATCTGCGAGGACGGCGACGTGGTCGACCTTGTCGAGGGCCGCGCCAGCCTGGTGGGGCACGTGAAGAGCCGGTACGTCTACGTGGACGGCCTCGCCGTCGGTGACGTCAGCGAGTCGCTGCTCACCGAACGGCGGATCCTCGGTGACGGCGGTTTCATCGCCACCACCGTGGTGGTCGACTCGGTCACCGGCAAGGTGGTCGCCGGCCCGACGCTCTCCGCGAAGGGCTTCTCCGAGGACCCGGAGGCGTTCAACCCGGTGGTGCCGTTGGTCACCGAGGCGCTCAACCGGGCCGCGGCGGACGGCATCACCGACCCGCACCAGCTTCAGCAGATCGTCCGGCGGACCGTGGGGCGGTGGGTCAACGACAAGTACCGTCGTCGGCCGATGATCGTGCCCACCGTCGTCGAGGTCTGACCGCACGCGTCACGATGCCCGTCCGCACACGAGGTGCGGGCGGGCATCGCCGTTTTCACGATTGGGCTCGCCGTCGCGGGTCAGCCGCGCTGGAGCCTGCGTCGCAGGAGCAGCAGTCCGCCGCCGAGGGTCAGCAGCGACACGCCGATCAGGCCGTACACGATGGTGGTCGTGCCGGTGCGCGGCAGTTCCGTTGCCTCCGGGGCGGGCGTGGCCGGTGCCGTGGTCGCTGGCGTGGTCGGGTCGGCCGGTGGCGCGGTGGTGGCCGCCCCGCCGCCGGATCCGCCGCCGGTCAGGCGGAGCGTCACCGAGGTGTCCGGGTTGGTGTACCGGTTGGTGGGCGCGAGCCAGAGCCGAACGCTCTTCGTCCCGCCGGTGGCCGCCACCCGTACGTCGAAACTGTCCGTGGCGCCGTCCGCGAGGCGGCGCTCGCGCAGGATCTCGCAGCCCACACCGTTCGTCCGGCCGCTGTCGGAGCACCCCGGTGCGGTCACCCGCACCCCGTCCGGAGTGGCGACGTTCAACGAGTACCCGCCGATGTCGAACGTGCCGGTGTTCGTGACCCGGACCCGGATGGTCGCGGCACCGTCGACGATCGGGCCGGCGGTGGCCCGTAGCCGCAGCGTCGTGCGGTCTGGCCAGTTGATCCGGACGTCGGTGGGTCGGTCGGCGCGGCCAGTGGCGTCCTGACCGGCAACGGAACCCCACTCGGTCACGCCGAAGACCGGCTGTGCAGCCGATGAGGTCACCGTCAGGCGGTACGTCCGATCGCCTCCGGCGGGCAGTTCCGCGCCGCCGCAGACCCAGGTCCTGGGCGCACCGTCGCCGGCCCGGCAGTCGCCGCCCGCGGTCAGGCCGGCATTCGGTGGCAGGCGGAGCACGAAGAAGCCCTTCGCCGCTGTCCCACCCTCGTTGACGACTTTGACCTCCAGCGAACCCGACGGGTGCCACGGGTCGCCGCCGAGGAAGACGATGTCGGCCCGGGCCAGGATCGTCGGCGCGGCGCTCCCGGCCGTCGTGCTCGGCGAGACGGTCGGCTTCGCAGGGGTGGCACCGGCAACGGTTGGGGTGGCGAGGGCGGACAGGACGAGCACGGCGGCACCGAGAATGCCGGACCGGAGCGGGCGGTTCATGACGACTCCCGAGGGGTTGCGGTGGGCTGACGGCGATATCACCCCGGTGCCGTTCTCCCGGTTGCGAGCTGTCGGATGTCGTGCAGTCGCGCGGCAACTGCAACCGTTGGCGCCCCTGGCGAATCAGGGCAGCGCGGCGACGGCCTCGGCGTACGCGATGCCGGTGGCGATGGCGGCGTCCATGAGGACCCGTAGTTGCGCCGGGGCGACCCCGTGCGCCAGGTCGGTGGCCACGTCGCCGGCCAGCACCAACTCGTCGCCGAGGTCGTGCGCGTACGCCTTGGGCAGCAGCCGGTCGTGGTTCCACGCGTTGCAGAAGGCGTACGCCTCGGCGCGGCGGGCCGCCGGCAGCCGGCGGTTGGCCATGGCGCGGGCGTGCAGCACCTCACCGCGCTCACCGGCCCGCCGGAACTGGATCACCGCCCCCTCCCAGTGGCCGACCACGGTCTCGCCCTCGTCCACCAGGTACCGGTCGCCGCGCCCGTCCAGGATCCCGGTGATCATGCCGAGGGAGAGCGCGGACAACTCGCGGTCGCCCAGCTCGGGATCGGCCTCGGTATCGGGCTCGGCCTGGGCGTCGGCCCGGTCGGCGTCGGGCTCGTCGGGATCGTCGGGCTCGTCAGGTTCGTCGTCTGTGGGCAGCGGAACCGGTGCCGCGAGCGGGCGTTCGGACAGCCAGGCGGCCATCCGGCCGGAGTGGTGCCCCGTGCCGTTGCGCGCGTCGAAGCTGCCGGCCAACTCGTTGGCCACCCCGAGCAGCAGCGCCCCGAGCGTGGCGACGTCCAACTCGGTGGCGGTCCGCTCGCCGTACGCCGGCCGGGGCATCGTCCGCCCGCCCAGCCCTGTCTCCACGGCCAGCCCGCAGACCAGTGCCCCGGCGGCGGCGAACTCCATGGCGGCGAGATCGTCGGTCGGCCGGTCCAACCGGGGCAGCTGCTCGGCCAGGATGGTCAGTCCGCGTTCCAGGTGCCCGCCCAGCGCGCAGAACCGCAGGTGCGCGGCGAGGTGGGGGAACGCCGCGCGCTCCCGCCGGTGCCGGCGGTACGCCCGCACGTGCGCCGTCGCCGCCCGCGCCGGCTCGCCGGTGCGCAGTGCCGGCAGTAGACCGGCGACCAGGTCCCGCTCGGGCTGGTCGGTGCAGGACTGCGGGTCGCCGTCGGTCTCCCCGAGCTCGCTGACCGCGGCATGCCACTCGCCCCAGCCGGCCAGCAGCTCGGCACGCCGGGCCGAGGCGCAGCCCGGGCAGCCGCCGGCGGGGCCCGGCCGTTTTCCGGACCATCGCTCGTACCAGTGCCGGGCGGTGGGCTCGTCGCCCAGATGATCGGCGATCCGGCAGTGCAGCTCCGCGACTGTCGGTGTGTCCGGACCATCGGCACCGACCCGGTGGGCCAGGTCGTGCAGCAGGGAGCGGGTCTGGTCCAGCCCGACCCGGGGGGTGCCGAGCAGCGCCTCCACCGCGTACCGCTGGTAGCGCAGCAGCAGCCCGTTCTCCGTTTCGGTGAGCAGGTCGGGCCGGTGGTCGGCGGCGGCCCGGCTGCGCCGGACCGGCTCGACCAGACGCCACCGCTCCCCGTGCAGCAGATACGCCTCGATCAGCGCGAACCGCGCGTCCATCCCGGACCGGACGTCGCCGGCCGCGTCGGCGCGCTCGGCGAGCCGCTCCAGGGCCACCTGCCGGGCCGGGCCGTCGGGGAGGTCCCGGGCCTCGGTGAGCGCGGCCTCCAGCGCCGGTACGCAGCCCCGCGCGAGGCTGTCGCCGGAGCCGGTCGGTGGTGTGCCGGTACGGCTGCCGGTGAACTCGTCCCGGCCGGTCACGACGGCACCGCGCCGGGTAGTCGACGGACCGCCACGGCCAGCTGGCAGCCGGTGGAGATGCCACAGTCGAGCAGTTGGTCGAGCTGGTGTGGGGTCACGCCGCGTTCCAGGTCGGTGATCACCTCGCCGTACACCCGGGCCCGCCCGTCGTCGGCGACGTGGACGAACGCCTTCGGCCAGAGCCGGTCGTGGTTCCAGGAGTTGCAGAACGCGTACAGGTCGGGCACCCGTTCGATGCCGAAGGTCGGATCGACCATGGTGCGGATCTGGAGCAGCTCCCCGTCCCCGCCGACGCGGAGGAACCAGATCAGGTTGTCGTCGAAGTGGCCGACGAGGTCGCCGTCCGGGGTCGGGCCGACTGACCGGCCGCGGGCGGCGAGCACCGCAGCGACCAGTTCGCCGGTCAGCGGACGCAGTGCGCCAGGGTGCCCGGCCAGCGGATCGTCCGGATCGCCTTCGATTTCCGGCGACGCCATGGGGCATCCCTTCTGAGGCGGATATCACGACCGGCGGTGGGGTTCGTGTTACGACGCGCGGACACGACCCGGAAAAGCGGGGATCTGCCCGGCCCCACCGTTACCGTGACTCTATGGCGGGCCGTACCTCTCAGGCGAGCCGGCGGCGCGGCGCGTCGCCGCGCGGTGGCACCAACAGTCGTGCCCGTCAACCGGCGAAGAAGACCACCCGGGCACCGGTCCGACGTCGCACCACCCCGGCCCGGCCCGGCCCGGCGGTCTACGTCGGCCGTGCGGTAGGTGCATTGTGGATGGGGCTGGCGCACGGGATGGGCTGGGCGGTGCGCGCCGCCGGCCGGCAGGCCGCCTCGGCCCGCGACCTCGACCCGGAGCACCGCCGGGACGGCGCCGGGCTGCTCATGTTCGGGCTCGCCCTGCTCAGCGCCGTGGCGCTCTGGCTGTCCGGAGCGGGGCCGGTGGGCGCGCGACTGGCCGACACGGTCCGGCTGTTCCTGGGCGCGATCTCGGTGGTCGTACCGGTGCTGCTGATGATCGGGGCGTGGCGGCTGATGCGTCAGCCGGCCGATCCGGAGCACCGGGGCCGAGGGTTGATCGGCTGGGGTTCGCTGCTGGTGTCGACCGCCGCGCTGCTCCAGATCGGTCAGGACCCGGCCGACCCGCTGGAGCGTGACTTCGCCGGCGGTCTGGTCGGCGCGGGCGTCGGTGGACTGCTGGAGCGGGCGGTCACCGCCTGGGTGGCGGTGCCGCTGCTCGTCCTGCTGCTGCTCTTCGGCCTGCTCGTGGTGACCGCGACGCCGATCAACAAGATCCCGGAGCGGCTGGGTCTGCTCGCCGGTGGGCTGGTCGGCGCACCGGAGGCGGATGAGGAGGCGGACGAGGTGGCCGCCAAGCCGGCGCGCAAGCGACCGGCGAAGCGGATGCCCGCACCACTGGACCCGGACGACTTCGAGGACCTGGACGGCGCGGACCTCCAGGAGACCATGGTGCTGCCGCGCAAGTCTCCGGGGAAGGTGCCGGCGAGCCGCAAGCCGCCGGTCGATCCGCCGGAGCACTCGCCCGCCCCGACCCGGGCCGAGCAGCTCGCGTTGACCGGGCTGTCCGGGGACTACACCCTGCCGCCGGCCAACATGCTCAGCGCCGGGGCCGCCGCGAAGACCCGCAGCAAGGCCAACGACGAGGTGATCGCCGCGCTGACCGGCGTGTTCGACCAGTTCGATGTGGACGCCGCGGTCACCGGCTTCACCCGTGGCCCGACCGTCACCCGCTACGAGGTGGAGCTGGGGCACGGCGTCAAGGTCGAGCGGATCACCCAGCTGTCGCGCAACATCGCGTACGCGGTGAAGTCACCGGACGTGCGGATCCTCAGCCCGATCCCGGGCAAGAGCGCCGTCGGCGTGGAGATCCCGAACACCGACCCGGAGAACGTCGCCCTCGGCGACGTGCTGCGCTCGCGCGCGGCGACCAGCGATCACCACCCGATGGTCGTCGCGCTGGGCAAGGACATCGAGGGCGGCTACGTGGTGGCCAACCTCGCCAAGATGCCGCACATCCTGATCGCCGGCGCCACCGGCGCGGGCAAGTCGAGCTGCCTCAACACCCTGCTGGTGTCCATCCTCACCCGGGCCACCCCGGACGAGGTGCGGCTGCTGCTGATCGACCCGAAGCGGGTCGAGATGACCGGCTACGAGGGCATTCCCCACCTGGTCACCCCGATCGTGACCAACGCGAAGAAGGCGGCGGACTCGCTGGACTGGGTGGTCCGCGAGATGGACATGCGCTACGACGACCTGGCCGCCAACGGGGTCCGGCACATCGACGACTTCAACCGCAAGGTCCGCAACGGCGAGATCACGGCACCGCCGGGCAGCGAACGCGAGATGCGTCCGTACCCGTACCTGTTGGTGATCGTGGACGAGCTCGCCGACCTGATGATGGTCGCGCCGCGCGACGTGGAGGATTCGGTCGTCCGGATCACCCAGCTGGCCCGGGCCGCCGGCATCCACCTGGTGCTGGCCACCCAGCGCCCGTCGGTCGACGTGGTGACCGGTCTGATCAAGGCGAACGTGCCGTCCCGGCTGGCGTTCGCCACCTCCTCCCTCGCGGACTCCCGGGTCATCCTCGACCAACCGGGCGCGGAGAAGCTGCTCGGCCGTGGTGACGGGCTCTTCCTGCCGATGGGCGCCTCCAAGCCGGTCCGGATCCAGGGCGCCTGGGTCACCGAGCGCGAGATCGCCGACGTGGTGAAGTTCTGCAAGGACCAGCGTGAGCCGGAGTTCCGCAAGGACGTGCTGGCCCCGGCGCAGGAGAGCAAGAAGAAGATCGACGAGGACATCGGCGACGACCTGGACCTGCTGGTGCAGGCGGTGGAGCTGGTGGTCACCTCGCAGTTCGGCTCGACCTCGATGCTGCAACGCAAGCTGCGGGTCGGTTTCGCCAAGGCGGGCCGCCTGATGGACCTGATGGAGACCCGGGGGGTGGTCGGGCCGTCGGAGGGGTCGAAGGCGCGCGACGTGCTGGTCAAGCCGGACGAGCTGGACGAGGTCCTGGCCGGCCTGCGCGGCGACGGGGACTGACCCCCGCCGACCCCGGACGCACGACGGGCCCGCCGGAATCCGGCGGGCCCGTGACGTTGGGGAGCGGTCAGTTGTTCATCAGCGCGGCGAAGACCACCAGACCGAGGATCGCGGCGACGACACTGGCCGCGGCGGCGTACCAACCCAGCGGCTTGTCACCGAGCACCGCGCCGACGACGCCCGCGATGACGCCGAGCACGCCGAAGATGATCGGGTTGAGCAGCAGGGCCAGGACCGCGAAGACGAAACCCACGATGGTGATGATGCGGGCGGCGTTGCTGCGGGGACGAACGGTGCTCGGCATGTCGGCCATGTCTTCCTCCTGTTGAGAGCCTGTCGTGACGGATCGATCAATACCCACTGTGGGCGCTGGCCACGCCCGGCGACGGGACACCTCAGTGGAAGATCTTGAGACCGATCACGCCGGCGACCACCAGCAGGAGGCAGAGGATCCGCGGCAGGCTCGCCGACTCGCCGAGCGCCAGCATTCCGACCAGCGCGGTGCCGACCGCGCCGATACCGACCCAGACCGCGTAGCCGGTGCCGACGGGGATGTCCCGCAGGGCGTACGACAGCCCGGCCATGCTCAGCAGCAGGGTCACCACGAACACCACGGACGGGATCAGCCGGCTGAAACCGGCGCTGCGGTCCAGGGCGATCGCCCAGGCCGTCTCCAGCAGTCCCGAGATCACCAGTACGAGCCAGGCCATCGTTCACCTCACCGGAAGTGCCCGGGGCTGCCGCGCCGGGACGAGTCGAGTCTGCACGTCACGCGGGGCGTCTTGGCCTGACCGGGTACGCCCACCACTCGTCCGGAGCGGCCACGAGCATCCGGCCACCGGTGCCGACGCTAGCACCGACCCCGGCGGCGGGCGGTGACCACCGCCACGGTCCGTTGACCTCCACCTGACTTCAACTTGCAGTATCGCCAGCATGACCATGCTCTACGCCGACCCCGAGGTCGCCGCCGCGCTGGACGCCGCCACCACGGTCGACGCCATGCGCGCCGCCCTCCTGGCCGCGTACGAGGGACGCCTGATCGCGCCGCCCCGGGCCGCCGCACCGCTGAGCGGCGGGCGGATGGTGCTCACCGCCGGGCACCTGGTCGGCGAGTGGTACGGCTTCCGCTCGTACGACACCTTCGGTCACCCGCAGGGCGAGCAGTTGGTGGTGCTGCACGACGCCCGGACGGGGGCGATCCGGGCGGTCGCGGTCGGCGAGGAGTTGGGCTCCCGTCGTACCGGAGGGTTGGGGGGCCTCGCGGTCGACGCGCTGGCACGTCCCGACGCCGCCACCCTCGGGGTGATCGGCTCCGGCCGGCAGGCGTGGACCCAGGTCTGGGCCGCCGCCGCGGTCCGCCCGTTGCGCGAGGTGGTGGTGCACAGCCGCTCCTCCGCTCGCCGGGAGGCCTTCGCCGCCCGGGTCCGTGCCGAACTGGGCGTGCCGGCCCGTGCGGTGGCAGACCCGGGCTCGGCCGTCGCCGGGCGGGACCTGGTGGTGCTGGCGACCACCAGCCCGACCCCGGTGCTCTGTGCCGCCGACCTCAGCCCCGGAACGCACGTCAACGCGGTCGGTTTCAAGCAGCGCGACCGCAGCGAGTTCGGCACCGACCTGCTGGACACCGCCGACCTGCTGGTCACCGATTCACCGGCCCAGGCGGCGGACTACCAGCCGCCGATGCTCGCGGCCACACCCCCGTACGCCGGGCGGTTGCGCGACCTGGGCGGCGTCCTGGCCGGCGCGGTCCCCGGCCGGACCACCGCGGACCAGATCTCCGTCTTCTGCTCCACCGGCCTGGCCGGCACCGAGGTGTTCCTGCTCGACGCGCTGACCCGGGTGGCCGCCGCGGCGCGCTGACCGGCCGACGGGACGGGGCTGACCGAATGGTGTCGACCGTCTCCGCAGCCCGCGTGCGTGGGCTCACCCGGCCGGCCCGGTACCCTCGGATGGTGTCTGCCACCTCTCCTTCTCCCGCTGACCACGCCGAGGGCCGTCGCGTCGCCCTGCTGACCCTGGGCTGTGCCCGCAACGAGGTCGACTCGGAGGAGCTGGCCGCCCGCCTGCACGCCGACGGCTGGCAGGTCACCACCGACGGCGAGGGCGCCGACGTGGTGGTCGTCAACACCTGCGGTTTCGTGGAGAAGGCCAAGCAGGACTCGATCCAGACCCTGCTCGCCGCCGCCGGAACGGGCGCCAAGGTGGTCGCCGCAGGCTGCATGGCCGAGCGGTACGGCCGGGAGTTGGCCGACAGCCTGCCCGAGGCCCAGGCGGTGCTGAGCTTCGACGACTACCCCGACATCGCCGCCCGGCTGAACGCCGTCGTCGCCGGCGAGCAGATCACCGCGCACACCCCACGGGACCGGCGGGAGCTGCTGCCGCTGACCCCGGTGCAGCGCCGAGACAGTGGTGTGTCGCTGCCCGGCCACGGCACGGTGACGCGCACCGTCGTCGACACCGACGAGCACACCCCGGCGCACCTGCGCCAGGTGCTGCGCCGACGGCTCGACACCGGTCCGGTGGCCTCGCTGAAGCTGGCCAGCGGCTGCGACCGCCGCTGCGCGTTCTGTGCCATCCCGGCCTTCCGGGGGGCCTTCGTCTCGCGTACCCCGGACGAGCTGCTCGCCGAGGCGGAGTGGCTGGCCAAGAGCGGCGTACGGGAGCTGGTGCTGGTCAGCGAGAACTCCACCTCGTACGGCAAGGACCTGGGTGACCCGCGCGCCTTGGAGAAGCTGCTGCCGCAGCTCGCCGCGGTGACCGGCATCGTCCGGGTGCGGGCCAGTTACCTCCAGCCGGCCGAGACCCGGCCCGGGCTGGTCGAGGCGATCGCCACCACGCCGGGCGTCGCACCGTACTTCGACCTGTCGTTCCAGCACTCCAGCGAGCCGGTGCTGCGCCGGATGCGGCGTTTCGGCTCCACCGACCGGTTCCTTGAGCTGCTGGCCGGTGCCCGCGCCCTGGCTCCGGACGCGGGCGCCCGGAGCAACTTCATCGTCGGTTTCCCCGGCGAGACCCGCGCCGACGTCGACGAGCTGGTCCGGTTCCTGACCGAGGCCCGACTCGACGCGATCGGCATGTTCGACTACAGCGACGAGGACGGCACCGAGGCCGCCGGCCTGCCCGGCAAGGTCTCCGCCGCGACGATCAAGCGGCGCTACGACCGGCTCAGCGCCCTCGCCGACGAGCTCTGCTCGCAGCGGGCCGAGGACCGACTCGGCTCGACCGTCGAGGTGCTGGTCGACTCGATCGAGGACGGCGTGGTGGAGGGTCGGGCGGCCCACCAGGCGCCGGAGGTGGACGGTTCCACCACCCTGGTCGCCCCGGCCGAGGGCGGGGTCGACCTGGCCGCGCTGCGTCCGGGCGATCTGGTACGCGCAACGGTGACCGGCACCGAAGGGGTGGACCTGCTCGCCGTGCCGGATGAGATGATCTCGGCGGCGCCCGGCGCGGCACGGTGACGGCGGGCCCGAGCGGAGCGGGGGACCCAGGTGGTGCGGTGCCGGGAACGCCACGGCGGCCCGAGCGGAGTGCGGCGGTGACCGGGGCGACGGAGTCGACGCCGGGCCGGGTGGTGGCCGTGGTGCCCGTCGTCAACGCGGCAAACGCGTTGACCGCCCTGCGGCTGGTGCTGGTGCCGGTCTTCGCCGCCTCGGTGATCGTGTCCGGGATGACCCACTCCGGTTGGCGGATGGCGGCTTGCCTGATCTTCGCGGTGGCCTCGGCGACCGACCTGGTGGACGGCTGGATCGCCCGCCGCTTCGGCCTGGTCACCTCGGTTGGCAAGGTGGCCGACCCGATCGCCGACAAGGCGCTCACCGGCGCGGCGCTGGTGCTGCTCTCCTGGTACGACCAACTGCCCTGGTGGGTGACCGCGCTGATCCTCGTCCGCGAGCTGGGCATCACCGGGCTGCGGTTCTGGGTGATCCGGCACGGCGTCATCGCCGCCAGTCGAGGTGGCAAGGTCAAGACGGCGCTCCAGATTCTCGCCATCGCCTGGTATCTCTGGCCGATGCCGGCCGCGCTCGCCGCCGTCGGCCCCTGGATCATGGCCGCCGCCGTCCTGGTCACGGTCGCCACCGGTTTCGACTACATAGCCCAAGCCCTCCGCCTCCGCCGCCCCCGCTAACCCCACCCCCGCCCCCGCCCCCACCGGCCCTCCCGGGCCCCACCTCCGTTGATCATGGAGTTGGCGCCAGTCGGGACGGCGTGTCGTGACGCCAACTCCATGATCGCCGCGACGGGGTCGGGCGCGGTCGGGTCGGGCGCGGTCGGGTTGGGCGCGGTCGGGTCGTAGTTGGGTTGGGGATTGGTGGGTGGGGGATTGGTGGCTGGGCACGGACTGGTTTGTGCGACGGAGGTTGGGGTGTCGGTGAACGGTGGCGGGGCGGGCGGTGCCGGGGTGAGTGGTCCTGGGGCGAGTGGCGCCGGGGTGAATGGCGCTGAGGTGGACGGCGTCGAGGTGGGCAGTGCGGCGGCGGGAGTGGTGCACCGGCTGGCCGAACGGCACGAAACCCTTGCCACTGTCGAATCGCTGACCGGTGGGTCGCTCGCCGCTTCGATCGTGAACATCGCCGGGGTCAGCGGGGTCTACCGGGGTGGGCTCGTGGTCTACGCCACCGAGCTGAAGGCGACCCTGGCTGGCGTACCGGATGACCTGCTGTCCGAGCGGGGGCCGGTGGACCCGGACGTGGCGGCGGCGCTCGCCGAGGGTGGCCGGCAGCGGTGCGGCGCGGACTGGGGGCTGGCCACCACGGGGGTCGCCGGCCCGGAGCCGCAGGACGGGAAACCCGTGGGCCTGGTCTACGTCGCGGTCGCCGGTCCGAACGGTGGCGAGGTCCGCCAGCTCGACCTGGGCAGCGGGCGGGACCATGTCCGAGCGGGGGCGGTGGTCGAGGCGCTGCGGTTGCTCTCCGAGCGGCTCGCCGCCGCAACCTCGTGAAGCCGGCGCCAAAGCGGTCGGAGCCACCCGAGCCGACGCAACAGGGACGGCGGCGGGCCCCGGTGAGCCCGTCCCGACGAACCGACGGGCGGGGCGGGATGTCGGCCGGGCCCGCAACGGGTACGGTTGCGGGAAGGCTCCGACGTTCGGGGTCGGCGCGGTCCGCCGCGACCGACCGCCCAGCGGCGGGCGCGAGGTATCCCTCAGGGGGAGGTGCGATGATCCTGCTACGCCGGGTGATCGGTGACGCACTGCGAGCGCGCCGGCAGGGCCAGCAGCGCACGCTGCGTGAGGTCTCCACCGCCGCCAACGTCAGCCTCGGCTACCTCTCCGAGATCGAGCGGGGGCACAAGGAGCCGTCGAGCGAGCTGCTCGCCGCGATCTGCGACGCCCTCGGCGCTCGCCTGTCCGAGCTGCTGCGTGAGGTGAGCGACACCGTGGCGCTCGCCGAGCAGATGCCCGGGGTGCTCGTCTCGATGCAGGACGAGCCGGCCGACGCCGCGCCCAAGAGCACCAACCGGGGTGTCCGGCAGGTCACCTCCGACGGCAAGGTCGCTGTCTCGGTCCGCCAGGACTCGCCGCTCAAGGCCACCCTGCGCAGCACCCGGGTCCGCCCGACCGAGCGCGACCGGGACGTGGTCTGCGCGGCCTGAGCCCGCCGATCCGGTTGACCATGGGCGAGCTGGCCCCGGCCGCGTAGGGTTGCTCGCAGGAGCCGCCGGTGCTGTCGACCGCCCGGTACGGATGCCTCATTGGCGTTCGGCTGGGACGATGGAGACCGGCCGGTCCACGGTCGGTCGGTCCAGCCGGTCCGACGGTGGTGGAGCGACGCTACTGAGGGGATACCGCGGAGATGGCGAACCCGTTCGTCAAGGGTTGGAACTACCTGATGGCGCTCTTCGGTGCCAAGATCGACGAACATGCCGATCCGAAGGTGCAGATCCAGCAGGCCATCGAGGACGCCCAGCGGCAGCACCAGGCGCTGGTTCAGCAGGCTGCCGCGGTGATCGGCAACCAGCGTCAGCTGGAGATGAAGCTGTCTCGACAGATGACCGAGGTCGAGCGGTTGCAGGGCAACGCCCGGCAGGCCCTGGTGCTGTCCGACCAGGCCCGGGCCAAGGGCGACGAGGCCGAGGCGGTGCGGTTCGAGCAGTCCGCGCAGACGCTGGCCAGCCAGCTCGTCTCCGCCGAGCAGGCCACCGAGGACCTGAAGACCCTGCACGACCAGGCGCTGGGCGCCGCCGCCCAGGCCCGCCGAGCGGTCGAGAACAACTCGATGATCCTCCAGCAGAAGCTCGCCGAGCGCACCAAGCTGCTCAGCCAGCTGGAGCAGGCCAAGATGCAGGAGACGGTGGCCCGCTCGCTGGAGTCGATGTCGTCGCTGACCGCGCCGGGCACCACCCCGTCGCTGGACGAGGTGCGCGACCGCATCGAGCGGCGCTACGCGAACGCGATGGGTCGCGCCGAACTGGCCGGCAACTCCGTCGAGGGCCGTATGTTGGAAATTCAGAAGGCCACGATCGACTCGGCCGGCTCCGCCCGGCTTGAGCAGATCCGGTCCAGCATGGCGGGGGAGCAGCTCGGCGGCGCGGCCCAGCGACCGGCCGTGCCGCAGGCCGAGAAGACCGGCCCGGCCAACGACCCGACAGCCGCCGCCCGGCTGGACGAGCTGCGCGCCAGCATGGCTCGCGAGCGGGGCACCGGCGACCCGACCGCCGCCGGCTGAACGACCGGATCGAAGGGGTCACTGTGGCAGACGAGCGGACACGGTACTTCCGGAGGCTGGGTGGGCTTCGCCGGTCGGCCCGACGGTGGAGCGTGCTGGCCGGTGGGCTCGGCGGCGCAACGGTGGTGCTGACTCCGTACGCCGGCCTTGGTCTGCCCGACGCGGCCTGGGCCGGTGCCGCGGGCAGTGCGGTGGCGCTCGCCGCCTGGCGCTGGATCGACGTGCGCGCCCTGGCCGCCCAGCCGGCGCCTCCCGCGCTCGACCCGGCCGAGGCGGCGGCCCGTTCGCGGGCCCGATTGATCGCCGCCGTCGAGCGGCTGCCGGTCGGCCCGGGCGTGCTGGCCGAGGTGCGCCGGGTCCGCTCCCGGATCGCGCTGCGCGGCACCAGCGCCGGAGAACAGTGGGCCCGACTGGACCGGGCGGCGCTCACCCTGGCCGGGATGGCCCCACGGCTCACCGGGCTGGCCGAGCCGGCGGTGCTGGAAGCCGCTGCCGCCGACCGCTCGCTGCGCGACCTGGCCGCGCGGGTGGCCAGCGTCGAACGCGCGCTGCGGCTGGCCCCGGCCGACGCCCGGCCGCCGTTGGCCGAGGCGCACGCCGCGCTGACCGCCCAACTGGAGGGCGGGGTGGCGGCGTACGAACGGCTGGTGGTCGCCGCCGCCGGTTATCTGGCCGAGGACTCCCGACCGGAGACCGCCCACCCGGCCGCCGACCGGCTCACCGAGGCGACCGACCTGCTGCACGGGGTCGCCGGGGCCCTCGCCGAGCTGCGGGCCGTAGGCACCCCGCTGCGCGCGCCGACGCGCTGACGGTGCACGCCCCGAGAGGCCGCGCGCCGACGACGCACCCCACCGCGACCGCGCGGACCCCGGGCCGGTCACTGTGGTGTTGTCACCAGGACCGGCACGGTGTACGGCGAGGTGCCGACGACGTTGAACGACCGGATCCGGTAGTGGTACGTGACGCCCCGGGCCAGCCCCGTGTTGGTGAAGCCGCGGCCGGTCACCGTGAAGGTGGCCGTCTCCTGCTCGAAGGCAGGGTCGAGTGCTCGCTGCACGATGAACCCGGACCCCGCACCGCCGGGTGTGCTCGCCTCCCAGGCCAGGATCACCGTCGCGGTGTCCGGCCCCGGTGCGCTGGCGGTGGCGCTCACCCCGCTGGGGGTTCCCGGCGCGGGTGGTGAGGTCACCGTGGCGACCGTCGACCATGCCGAGGCGGAGCCCAGGTAGGTGGTCCGCACCCGGTAGTAGTACGTGGTGTCCGGTGCCACTGTCGCGTCCAGGTGGTTGTCGCCGACTCCGATCGCCGTGGTGCACGGGCCGCTGGTGAACGTCGGGTTGGTGGCCCGCTGCACGTCGATGCCGGTGGCGAACGAGCGGTTCGTCCAGCGCAGCGCCACCCGCAACGGCGCGGCCGGCGGGAGCGTCGCGACCAGACCGCTCGGCGCGGCCAGGTGCACCGAGGCGGGTACCCCGTTCGACCAGGACGAGTAGCTGACCGCGTTCTCCGCCCGGATCCGGTAGTGGTAGGTCACCCCGGGGGTGACTGTCGCGTCGGTGTAGCGGGTGGCGGCGGCCGCGACGGTGATCGTGGTGACCTCGCCGCCGAAGGTCGCGTCGGTGGCCCGTTGCAGCAGGTGGCTGGTGGCGGGCGGTCGCCCGCCGTTGCTGGTCCAGGCCAGCGCGATCGCGGGTAGCGCGGTGGCCGTGCCGGGCGCCGGTGTGGCGGTCAGCCCGGTCGGCGCCTTCGGCGCCACCCGCAGCACCAGCGGCCGGCTCATCCCGCCGTCGCGGTGGCCGGCGAGCTGACTGTGCCAGCGGTACTCCCAGCCCAGGTTGACCAGTTGGTTGACCACCGTGGCCGGTCGCCCGTCGATCGGGCTGACCGGCGTCGACCCGGTCCGCGCTCCGGCCGGGCGACCCGGGTCGAGCAGCCGGACGCTGTCTCCCAGCTTGAACGGCAAGGTCGGCGCGACCGGGCGCAGCGCCACCACCACGTCCTCCCGGGGGTTGACCCGGATGACTCCCTTCCAGCCCAGCTCCGTGCCGTGCGGGAGTCGCAGCGTGCCGTCCCAGCCAACCCGGTTGATCACCTGCACGTCGCAGCCGGCTACGTGCAACGGCTCGGTCTGCCGAACGTTGCCGCTGATCCGCCAGAGCTGCGTGCCGTCGGTGGGGGCGCCCACCGGCACGGCGGGGTCGGTGGCGAAGAGCACCTCGGTGACCGGGTCGGTCGCACCGAGCGGCAGCGTGGTCGGGTTGAGCGGCCCGGCGTGCGGGTGTCCGACGCCGAGCCGGCCCGCCGACCGGCCGTGGTCGGGCTCGAAGATCTGCTGTGCGGCCTTGACCGCGATCGGCAGGGTCACCGGGCCGGTGCCGGCCGTCGGCGTGAACGTCACAGTGGTGGCGTACACCGGCACCGTCGTCTGCGCCGAGGTCCGGGTGCCGAACGCCGGGTCGTACGCCGGCTGCGGGACGATCGGCGGGCGCTGGCTGGCCGCGTACGCCAGGGGCAGCCGATCGCGCAGCCGGCTCAGGTCGTACGGCGACTCGGGCGTCCCGGTGACGCGGAACTGGAGCACCGTGCGGGTGTTCGGGCCGTACCCCGGTTCGGTCGGGGGTGGGCCGCCCTCGGCGCTGCGGTCCGGGGCGTCGGTGTGCTGGTCGTAGCGGGGGTCGAAGGCGGGCAGCGGAGCGGGAGCGTCGTTGTACAGGATCAGCGTGCTGCCCGGCGGCACGGCGGAGAAGTCGACGAGCACGTCGGCCCGTTCGCCCGGGGCGAGCAGCAGGGTGTGTCCGTCGACGTTCAGCACGGTCGGGTCGAGCCGGTCGTAGCGGTAGCCGATCGGTTGGTTCGGCAGCACCACGGGCGCAGGCAGGAGACCGGCCTCGTTGCCGATCTGGATGAACTCCGGGCCGGCGGTGCGCGGGTCCGGTACACCGCCGTCGCGTCCGTCGGTCGGCCACCCCGCCGGACGGTCCGCCGCCCGCGCGGCGGGCACCATCGGCACCTCACCGGCGTCGGGGTCGGCGAGCACCCCGTCGGCCGTCCACATTTCAGCGTCCGAGCAGGCGCGGTAGAGCTGGAGGTTGAGGCTGCGGTCCAGGCAGGCGTTGAGGATCCGGAACCGGTACGTGCGTGGCCGCACCTCCAGGTACGGGTAGGCGACGCCGTTGACGAGCGGGGTGTCGCCGTACGCCTCGGGAACGGCCGACGGGTGCGGTACGCCGGGGTTCAGCGGCGGCTCGTCCGGCGCGCCGACCGGGTCGTGGTACGGGTTCGGCACCCAGCCGTCGGTGCGGGCGTCGTCCGAGGTGGAGTTTCGGGACCAGGGTCCGTAGTCCCAGCGACCGGTGGGGTTGCGTCCGCCGGACCGGTACGGGTTCTGCCGGGGTTGGTAGACGTGCGGGTGCCAGAGGCTGCCCCGGGCGCCCCAGCGTTCCCGGTCCCAGGTCGGGTCCTCGGCGGCGAGTTGGGTGTCGTCCGGAACGAACGTCTTGTCCTCGATCACCAACGGCACCTGGTCGGCCGGCAGCACCGCGTCGGCGACGAGTTGGTCCTCGGCCGGGTCGGTGAGCAGGTAGAGCGCGAGCTGTCCGCCGTAGACGGTGAGCCGGGCCAGGCCGAGGGTGTTGTCGTGGAACCACAGCAGCCGGCCGCTCTGCTCGTTCGGGAAGTAGAGCGTGGTGGCGCCGGCTCCGGGCGCCGGCATGTCCGGCACGTGGGCCAGGCCGGGCCCGGTCGGGTACGGGGTGATCTCCCCGGCCGGGGTGATCCACTGCCCCGGGTTGCCCGCGCTGGTCCAGCCGGTCTGCGCCCCGGCCAGGTGCAGCACGGCCCTGTTCTGCGGGTACGGCGCCGGTCCGCCCAGTGGGCCCAGGCCGGCCCCCTCGACGGTGTCGTCGACCGGCAGGAACAGCTCGCCGGACCGACCGGTGGGGAGCTGGTTGATGAACTTCACCCGGACCGGTCGACCCCGACGGGCGCGGATCATCGGCCCGAGGTGCCACGGTCGCTCCGGAGGCGCCACCGTGTTGTGGCCGGCCGGGTCGGTGCCCGGGTTGAGCTGCCGGTAGCCGCGCAGCCGGGTGACCGGCAGGTCCCGGTGCAGTCGCTGGGCGTACTCCTGTAGGCCGATCTCGTAGTAGTCGCAGCCCGGATAGCTGATGGTGTCCGGCACCGCCACCGGCAGGTGGCTGCCGAGGTCGCCGCTGCCGGGCTGGCCCGGGAGGGGCAGTGGGTCGACGAACTTGCGCAGCCCGGTCCCGGCCACCATCTGCCCGTCGGGGTCCCGCGTCGGGCGGGGGCTGTGGGCGAAGTTCGGCACCGGGCCGAAGTAGCGGGGCACGACGGCCGGGTCCAGGCTCGCCGTGACAACGGCCTCCTCGGCGGTACGCGGGGCCGGCACGGACCCCGCCCGGCCGTCGGCGTCGGTGTCGCGGGTGGTCCGCTCGAAGAAGGTGGAGCGGAGTCTGCGGAACATCGCCATGACTCTCCCCGGTTCGGGGCGCGAGGTCCGCCACCCCGGCGTGGGGGACCTTGGCACTCTGCTGACGGTCGGTGAGCACTCAACCGCAGCATGCGACTCCGGCGGCCGGTTAGGAATTACCCAATCGTCCGTTTCTGCCATGGATCCCGTCAGGCGAGAGCCTGGTCAGCCGGATGACGGCGGACCCGGACGCTCGGGCTGGCAGACCGGGCACCAGTAGGTGACCCGTTCGCCCAGCTCCTCCTTGCGGATCGCGGTGCCGCAGCGGCGGCAGGGCTGGGCGCGGCGGCCGTACACGTAGCTGGTCTGCCCCCGGTGCAGTGAGCCTGTGCTGCTCTGCGTCCACCTGCCCCGGTTGGCGGCGAGCAGCCGCTGTGCGAGGGCCACCAGGCCCGGCAGGTCGGGCACTTTGCCGACCGGGGTCCACGGTGACACGCCCCGCAGGAACAGCACCTCGCACTTGTAGAGGTTGCCCACGCCGGCCAGGTTGCGCTGGTCGAGCAGCGCCTCGCCGATGGTCTGCTCCGGGTGGTCGGCGAGCCGACGGACCGCCTCGGCCGGGTCCCAGTCGGAGCCGAGCAGGTCGGGGCCGAGGTGGCCGACCAGCTGGTCCTCCTCGGCGGTCGGCACCAGGGTCAGGTCGTGCAGGTGGTAGCCGACCGCGACAGCGCCGGGGCTGCGCAGCACCGCCCGGATCAGGTGCGCGGGCCGGCCGCTCCAGCGTTCCCCCGGGGCGTACGCCCGCCAGGCGCCGTCCATCCGCAGGTGGGAGTGCAGGGTCCAGTGCTCCCCGGTCGGGGCGTTGAGCCGCAGCAGCAGGTGCTTGCCCCGGCTGGCCGACTCGCGGACGGTCCAGTCGGTGAGGTCCGTGGTCGCCAGCTGCGGAACCCGGAAGTCACTGCCGGTGATCCGCGCGCCGGCCAGCGCGCGGTGCAGCACGCGCGCGGTGTTCCAGACGGTGTCGCCTTCGGGCACCCTGCCATCCTCCCTCTTTCGAGCAAGATTCGCATGTGTCGCTATTTGTACTCAGGTTCCTCCTGATCTCCTGACATGCGAAGGTCAGGGGGTTCTGAGGAGAATGCCCATGACGCGACCGCGTTGTCGTATCCCATCCGTCGCCCTCATCGCCACCCTCGCCCTCCTGCTCACCGCAGCGCTCCTACCCGCCACCGGCCCTGCCCCGGCCGCGTCCGGCGGCGCTCCGATCACCCTCGTCGCCGCCGCACCCCGCGACGAACGGTGGAGCGCGGACCTCGCCATCGTCGACCGCGACGATGTCAACGTCCGGCGTACCGACGCCGGCCTCCGCCTGCGGGAGACCCGGTCCACCGGACGCGGCGCCCGCAGCTCGCACAGCGCGGTCGCCGAGGGGATGTTGGTGACCGCTCCCCGCACCCTCGCCCGGCCGGCCACCCGGGTCCGCGCCGAGATCAACGCCGCGGTTCCGGCCCGGGCGACCGTGGAGGCGCAGGTCCGCGGCTGGCGGGCCGCCGGCTGGACGGAGTGGCGGGCGGCCACCGCCGGCGCGGTCTTCGACCGGCCGGTCACCCGGGTGCAGACCCGGGTGGTGCTCACCGCCCTCGATGGCGGCGCCACGGCGACGGTACGGGGCGTGCAGCTCACCGCCGACGCGAACGCCGCCGTCTCCGCCGCCACACCCGGCCGCACCTACCGGGTGTACGCCACCCGCATCGGGCTGGTCGGTGAGGTGACCGCCAACGGCCGGACCGTGCAACCTCGGGACCACTTCGCGGCGCTGCCGTCGCGGCGAGGGCTCTCCCCGCTCAACACCGGTGACTACACCGTGCGGGTCTGCACCACCAGCGGCTCCCGCTGCGAGTACGCCCCGGTCTGGGACGTCGGGCCGTGGAACACCCGCGACGACTACTGGAACCCCTCATCGGTCCGGGAGAACTGGAAGAACCTGCCGCAGGGCCGGCCCGAGGCGCAGGCCGCGTACCAGTCCGGCTACAACGGCGGACGGGACCAGTTCGGGCGGACCGTGCTCAACCCGGCCGGCGTCGACCTGGCCGACGGCACGTTCTGGGACGGGTTGCGGCTGACCACCAACGCCTGGGTGGACGTCGCCTACCTGTGGACCGGTGGCGGGCCTCGCGGGGTGGTCGGTGACGGGCCGCTCAACATCCGCACCGGGGCCAGCACGTCGTCCGCGACGCGGGGCCTCGCCGCCCGCCTGGCCCACGTGCCGATCCAGTGCTACGTCACCGGTCAGTCGGTCGCCGGCCCCTTCCGGACCACCACCCGCTGGAACCGTCTGGCCAGTGGCCAGTACGTCAGCCACGCGTACATCTCCAGCGTGTACGGCGGCAGCGTGCCGGTCTGCTGAGCCACGCTCACCCCGTCGGGCGCCCCGTCAACGTCAGGGGCGCTCGTCGGGGCGAGCCGTGCGCACCATGTCCTGGTAGCGCGGGTGGCTGGCACCGTAGACGGCGTAGTTGAGACGGGCGTGTGTGAGGCTCAGGTCGCCGTTGGGGCCACCGCGGACGGCGTCGGCGTCGGCGTCGGCCTGGCCGTCGTCGGTCCAGAAACAGACGGGGCACGTCCCCCCGCCGGTTCGGGATGCACAGCAGGGACAGCCCACAGGAACCACATGCTCACCCACCGGAGAAGCATTCCACAGTCGAACATCAGCCCGATACCCGCAGGAGGTCCCCCGGGGAGGCCGCGAGGAGGTCCCGGGCCGCCCGCCGTTGACTGCGACCGCGACAGTCGGTGGTCAGCGAGATCCAGGGCACGGCGGACATGCGCGCAGGCTCGTGGACCCGCGCGTTGTGCTGGCGGATACGGGACAGCGCAGTGGCCGACCGGCCCCTCCCGCCGCGGGAAGACGTTGGGCAGACTGCCCTGGTGACAACTCGGAACCTCCCCGCAGTCGGAATCCTGCTGGTCGCCGTCGCACTGAGCGCCGGTTGTGGCAGTGACGACGACGGCAGCCCGACCGCGACCCCGTCCGTCTCGTCCGAGGCGGCCCCGACCGGTCTGCCGACGCCCCAAGCCGCACCCAGTGCCGACGGCGTGACCCCGCCCTCCGCCGCCGCACAGGGCACGACGCAGCGGCGGCCGGCCAGCCCGCCGCCGGTGGTGCTGCCCAAGCGTCCGGCCAGTGCGCCCGGCGCGAAGCAGGTCATCGACGCTTTCCGGGCCGCCGGCCTCAAGGTGCCGCACCCGAAGGATCGCTCGGTCGACTGCGGGCCGGACGGCCTCGGCCTGGGCTGTTCCGAGCTGATCGCCACCGACGCCGTAACCGTCTACGTCTTCCCGGACGAGACCAGCGCCAGTGACATCGCGGAGACCTGGGGTGGCCAGTCGTACCGGCGCGGCGCGGTGGTGCTGAACTACCTGGAGGCGAAGACCCCGGCCGCCGACCGCCCCGGCTACGAGAAGGCCCTCGACAGGCTGGGCTGAGCCGTCGGCGTGTGCGAAGCATGTCGTTCTCTTGACTGTGATGTCTGTGAGTCATCGTGATGACTCACAGACATCAGGCTCTGTGCGGGATTGCCCTCGGCGCGGCCTTGGCTGGCGGGTCAGCCGCGCAGGCGCAGGCCGCGGGGGGTGGCCCGGAAGCCGGCGGCGGTCAACGCGTCCCGCAGCGGCGACGAGTGCACCGCCTCGCCGTCGGCCCGCTCCACCGACATCGCGCCCAACGCCCCGGAGTGGACGGCGTCGGCGAGCGCCTTGCCGGCCGCGGCGAGCGTGTCGGTGTCGTCGGTGAAGGAGAGCAGCGTCCGGCCGCCGCGTTCAACGTAGAGGACGAGGTCACCGCCGACCTGCACCACCAGGGCGCCCGCCTTGCGACCGGCCCGGTGCCCGGTCGCCGGGGTGGCCCCGTCGCCGGAGTCGATCACCCGTTCCGGCCAGGGCAGCGCCGCACCGTACGGGTTGGCCGGGTCGGTCGCGGCGAGCACGGTGGCCACCGCGCCCCGACCCCGGGCTCCGTCGGTCGGCTCGGCCAGCGCGCGCAGCCGGTCCACCGCACCGGGTACGGCGAACTGCGCCGCCCCGAGCCCTTCGACGAAGTAACCCCGGCGGGCCGCGCCGCGCTCCTCCAGCGCCGACAGCACCGGGTAGACCGCCGAGAACCCGCCGACCACCTGCTCGGCCATCACCGCGCCTCGGGTGACCACCCCGTGCCGCTCCAGCAGCAGGTCGGCGAGCGCGGCGGCGCGCCGGGTCGGGTCGAGGTCCCGCTCCGGGAGACGTGACCAGCGGCCGGCGACGGTCGGCGGGCCATTCCGGGTCGGCAGCGCCACCCGACCGGGCCGCCGGTAACGGGTGCGGGGCGCGGACGGCCGGGAGCGGTGCGCGCCGCCAGCGCCGAGCACTGCGCGCAGCGGGGCGAGGGTGTCGTTGCTGAGGTGCCCGGCCCAGACCAGGTCCCAGATCACAGCGGTCAACGCGGCGTCGTCGGTCGAGCCGACCCGGTCGGCCAGCGGTCGGAAGAACAGCGCCTGCCCGTCGCCGAGCGCGTCGAGCACCGCGTCGTGCAGTGGGGTACGGGTCAACGCCTCGTCCGGCGGTGGCAGCAGCAGCGGCGCGGTGTCCGCGTACGCCAGGGTGACCCAGCCGTCGCCCCCGGAGATCGCGCCCGACCCCGCCCAGAGCACCTCCCCGCTCGCGCACAGCTCGTCGAGCTGGGCGGGGGAGTAGTCCGCGACACGGGCGGGCAGCACCAACCGCTCCAGCGCGGACGCCGGCACCGCCGTGCCCTGCAACTGCTCCACAGTGGCGGCGAGCGCCTCCACACCTCGGGCGGACGAGCCGACCTGCTGCCAGCGGGGCAGGAACGTGGCGAGGGCCCGGGGCGGCACCGGCTCGATCTCCCGGCGCAGCGCGGCGAGGGAGCGGCGGCGCAGCATCCGCAGCACCTCGGCGTCGCACCACTGCGCGCCGGCCGAATCCGGGGTGAACTCCCCGGAGACCACCCGCCCGGTGGCGCCGAGCCGGCGCAGCGCCTGCTCGACGACGAACACCCCGAGCCCGAACCGGGCCGCGCAGCTGGCGGCGGCGAACGGCCCGTGGGTGCGGGCGTAGCGGGCCACCAGGTCACCGAGCGGGTCGGCCACCGGGGCGAGGTACGCCTCGGCCACTCCCATCGGCAGCGCCACGCCGAGGGCGTCGCGCAGGCGGGCGGCGTCCTCGACGCCCACCCAGCGCTGCTCGCCCGCGACCCGGACCCGCAGCACCCGGCGGGTGGCCTCCAGCTCGCTGAGCCACGTCTCCGGCACCCCCCGCTCGGTCAACTCGGCGTCGCTCAGGTCACCGAGCACCCGCAGCAGCTCGACGACGTCCTCGGCGTCGCGGGGGCGGCGCTGATCGGTCAGCCACCGCAGCTGCCGGTCGGTCTCGCTGAGCACCGCCGGGTCGAGCAACTCCCGCAGGTCGACCCGGCCGAGCAGCTCGCCGAGGAGCGTGGAGTCGAGGGCGAGTGCGGCGGCGCGGCGCTCGGCCAGCGGGGCGTCGCCCTCGTAGAGGAACGCGCCGACGTAGCCGAAGAGCAGCGACCGCGCGAACGGCGACGGCGCGCTGGTCTCCACCTCGACCAACCGCACCTTGCGGGTGGCCAGGTCGCGCATCAGCCCGGCCAGCGCCGGCTGGTCGAAGACGTCCTGGAGGCACTCCCGGGCGGCCTCCAGGGTGACCGGGAAGTCCGCGTACTCACGGGCGACGTCGAGCAGTTGCGCGGCGCGTTGCCGTTGCTGCCAGAGCGGTTGGCGGCGGCGCGGGTCGCGGCGCGGCAGCAGCAGGGACCGGGCGGCGCACTCCCGGAAGCGGGCGGCGAAGAGGGCGGAGGTGCCGACCGACTCCTCCACGAGTTGGGTGATCTCGTCGGGCTCGAAGACCACCACGTCGGCGCCGGGGGGCTCGTCGGCGGTGTCCGGAAGCCGCACCACGATGCCGTCGTCGGAGGGCATCACCTGGGCGTCCACCCCGTACCGTTCGGCCAGCCGGCGGCCCACCGCGAGGGCCCACGGTCCGTTGACCCGGGCACCGAGCACGCTGTGCACGGCCAGCCGCCAGTCACCCAGCTCGTCGCGGAACCGCTCGACCACTACCGTGCGGTCGTCGGGCAGCGAGCGGGTGGCCTGCCGTTGCTCGCGCAGGTAGGCCATCAGGTTGCCGGCGGCCCAGTCGTCCAGCCCGCCGTCGCGCAGCGCGGTCAGAGCCGCCTCGTCGGTCTGGCGCAGCAGGGTGCGCACCCGGGCGCCGATGGCCCGGCCCAGCTCCACCGGCCGACCGAGCTGGTCGCCCTTCCAGAACGGCATGCGCGCGGCCTGCCCCGGGGCGGGCGAGACCAGTACCCGGTCCGGAGTGATCTCCTCGATCCGCCAGGAGGACGAGCCGAGCAGGAAGACGTCGCCGACCCGGGACTCGTAGACCATCTCCTCGTCCAGCTCGCCGACCCGGGCGGCCCGCTCGGCGCCGGCCAGGAACACCCCGAACAGACCCCGGTCGGGAATGGTGCCGCCGCTGGTCACCGCGAGTCGCTGCGCGCCGGGGCGGCCGGTGAGCAGGTCGGCGGCCCGGTCCCAGACCAGTCGGGGGCGCAGCTCGGCGAAGGCGGTCGACGGGTAGCGGCCGGAGAGCATGTCCAGCACGGCGTGCAGCGCCGAGTCGGGCAACTCGGCGAAGGGCGCGGCCCGGCGGACCAGCACGGCCAGGTCGCCGAGCGCCCACGGCTCCAGCGCCACCATCGCGACGATCTGCTGGGCCAGCACGTCCAGTGGGTTGCGCGGGTAGTGCAGCTCCTCGATCGCGCCGTCGGTCATCCGCTCGGCGACCACCGCGCAGGAGAGCAGGTCGCCGCGGTGCTTGGGGAAGACCACCCCCCGGGAGACGGCGCCCACCTGGTGCCCGGCCCGACCGACCCGTTGCAGGCCGGCGGCCACGCTCGGCGGGGCCTCGATCTGCACCACCAGGTCGACCGCGCCCATGTCGATGCCGAGCTCCAGGCTGGAGGTGGCGACCACCGCCGGGAGCTGGCCCGACTTGAGCGCCTCCTCGATGTGCTTGCGTTCCTCCCGGGAGACGCTGCCGTGGTGGGCGCGGGCGATCACGGGCGGCGCGCCGGTGGCCGCGCCGGACTGGGCCATCACCTCGGCCGGCGGCCGGTTGCGCACCGGACCGGCGGGGCCACCCCAGCGCTGCGCGCCGGACGCCGTGCCGTCGTCGCCCGCCGTGTCGTCGCCGGCCGGCAACCCCTCCGGTACGCCGATCGCGCCCTTGTCCGACGCGGATGCGGCCACCGCCTCGGCGGCCAGCTCGTTGAGGCGGGCGCAGAGGCGCTCGGCACTGCGCCGGGAGTTGGTGAAGACGATGGTCGAGCGGTGCTGCCCGATGAGGGTGAAGACCCGCTCCTCCACGGCCGGCCAGATCGACGCCCTACGCGGCCCGGGGCCGCCGAGGTCGTCCTCCGGTGGCTGCTCCTGCTCGTCCAGGCGGGTCATGTCCTCCACCGGGACCTCCACGCTGACCTCGATGGTCTTCGGGGTGGCCGGCTGGACCACGTCGACCGGGCGGGCGCCGCCGAGGAACTGCGCGCAGGCGTCGATCGGCCGGACGGTCGCGGAGAGGCCGATGCGCTGCGCCGGGGCGGGCAGCAACTCGTCGAGGCGTTCGAGGGAGAGGGCGAGGTGGGCGCCGCGTTTGCTGCCGGCCACCGCGTGCACCTCGTCGACGATCACCGTCTGGACGCCGCGCAGCGAGTCGCGAGCCGCGGACGTGAGCAGCAGGAACAGCGACTCGGGCGTGGTGATGAGGATGTCCGGCGGGGTGCGGGCGAACGCTCGTCGCTCGTCGGCGGGCGTGTCGCCGGTGCGCATGCCGACGGTGATGTCGGGCGGTGCGACGCCCAGCCGGGTGGCCGCCTGCCGGATGCCGGCCAGCGGGGCGCGCAGGTTGCGCTCCACGTCGACGGCGAGGGCCTTGAGCGGGCTGACGTAGAGCACGCGGCACCGCTGGCGGGCCTCGGCCGGTGCTGGCTCGCGGGCGAGTCGGTCCAGTGACCAGAGAAAGGCCGCGAGCGTCTTGCCCGAGCCGGTGGGTGCCACCACGAGCGCGTTGCGGCCGGCGGCAACCGATCGCCAGGCGCCGGTCTGCGCGGCGGTCGGGGCGGCGAAGGCGTTGTCGAACCAGGCACGGGTGGCCGGACCGAACCCGGCCAGCACCGCGCCGGCGTCTGCGTCTGCCCCGGTCACCGGTCCATCGTGCCCCGCCGGTCCGACATCCACGAGCGACCCACGACGGAATGGGCCTCCGAAAGGTAAAAAGCGTGGAACGTGCGCTTAATACGTTAAGTCTCACTTAACTGCTTGATTCCAAGGAGCAACATAAAGTAACTTCACTCGCAACGCGAACCGGGGTGAGGGGATTTGATGGCCGGCGAGCAGCGCACCGTCGAACCGGGCACCGACGTGCTGATTCGCAAGGTCGACAGTCACCTCGCCACGCTCCGCGCAGGCCTGCACGGCCCCGAGCTCGAGCTCGCCGAACGCCTCGCCCACTGCCTGCGCGAGATGGTTCTCTGCACCGCCCAGGCCAGCGCCGCCGACCGGGGTCAGGTCCGCGTTGCCGTGCACTACTTCGTGCTGCGTCGCGAGAGTCGTGGCCGCCTGTTGTCGGTGCGGTCGCTGACCGCCGCCGAGCGGGTGGTCGACCGGGTCGCCCGCCAACTCGGCCGCCTCGACCTGCTGGCCGTGCTACGCCGCGACCGCCCCACCCCCGACGACGCGCAACCCCTCAACAACGCCCTGCTGCGCTGACGACGCCGCACCCCCCTCCCGCGTTGATCAAGAGGCTTGCGTCAGGAACGCGGGCGCGGATGACGCAAACCTCTTGATCAACGGTCCGGGTTGGGGTTGGGGATTGGGGTTTGGGGGGCGAATTCTGGCAAAACCGCCCGGCGGGGGAGGAACTGGCGTCTGATCGCTGCTAGGCGCCACCGCTGCCACGGGCGTCGGCCATGTCGATCGGGAGCGCAGGTGCTGGTACTGCTCATCCTCCATCTTGTGGCGGCCCTCGCCGCGCCCCTGCTAGTCCGCTGGTGGGGTCCGCGTGCGTGCTACCCGCTGGCGCTCGCGCCGGCTGCCGCCTTCTGCTGGGCGCTGGCCCGCACACCGGCCGTCAGCGACGGCGGGGCAGTGGTGGAGACGTACCCGTGGATCGGGCAGTTGGGTCTCGACATCGCGTTGCGCCTCACCACGCTGTCCTGGCTGATGACGCTGCTGATCGGCGGCGTCGGCGCGCTGGTGCTGGTCTACAGCGCCCGCTACTTCAGTGCCGGCTCCACCGGGCTGGCGCAGTTCGCCGCGGTCCTGGTCGCCTTCGCGGGCGCGATGCTCGTCCTGGTCTTCGCCGACGACCTGCTGCTGCTCTACGTCGGCTGGGAGCTGACCACGATCTTCTCGTACCTGCTGATCGGGCACAGCACCGAACGGCGGTCCAGCCGCTGGGCGGCGGCGCAGGCGTTGACCGTCACCACGCTGGGCGGCCTCGCCATGCTTGTCGGGTTCATCATGCTGGGCCAGCACGCCGGCACCTACCGCTGGTCGGAGATCAGCACGCAGCCGCTGCCCGGCGGCGGGTACCTGGTGGGCGCCGTGCTGCTGATCCTGGCCGGTGCCCTGTCCAAGTCGGCGGTGCTGCCGTTCAGCTCGTGGCTGCCGGCCGCGATGGCGGCACCCACGCCGGTCAGCGCGTACCTGCACGCCGCCGCCATGGTCAAGGCCGGCGTCTACCTGGTCGGGCTGCTCGCGCCGGCGCTCGCCACGGTCGGTCCGTGGCGACCGCTGGTGCAGATCGCCGGCGTGGCCACCATGCTGCTCGGCGGTTGGGCCGCGTTGCGGCAGACCGATCTGAAGCTGCTGCTGGCGTACGGGACAGTCAGCCAGCTCGGCCTGCTGGTGGCGGTGACCGGCTCGGGCACACCGGACGCCGCGCTGGCCGGCACCGCGATGCTCCTGGCGCACGCACTGTTCAAGGCGGCGCTGTTCCTGGTCGTCGGCATCATCGATCACAGTGCCGGCACCCGTGACCTGCGCGAGCTGTCCGGGCTGCGGCACTGGTCCCGGCCGTTGTTCGTGGTCGCGGTGCTGGCCGCGGCGTCGATGGCCGGGGTGCCGCCGCTGGTCGGCTTCGTGTCCAAGGAGGCCGTGTTCGGGGCGTTCACCGATCAGCCGGCGCTCCTCACCGGCCTGGTCGCCGGGACGGTGCTCACCGTCGCGTACAGCGCCCGCTTCCTCTGGGGCGCGTTCGCCGACCGGCCGGGGGTGGAACCGGTCCAGCCGGTCCCCATCGCCGCGTCGCTGCTGGTCCCGCCAGCGGTGCTCGCCGGGGTCGGTCTGCTCGCCGGCCCGGCCGCGAGTGTGCTGGACGAGCTGCTGCGCCCGTACGCCGATCTGCTCGGTGGGGTCGACGCGCACCTGGCGCTCTGGTCCGGGCCGACCCCGGCGCTCGGCCTGTCCGTGCTGGCGCTTGTCGGCGGCGGCCTGCTCTTCGCCCTGCGCGGGCCACTCGCCCCGGTGCTGGCCCGGCTGCGGTCACCGGTAAGGGGCAACCAGGGGTACGAGTGGGTCGTGGGCCGGTTCGACCGGCTGGCCATCGAGGTCACCGGCGCGACCCAGCGCGGTTCCCTGCCGCAGTATCTGGGCGTCATCCTTGTCACCCTGGTGCTGGTGCCCGGCGCGGCGATGCTCTCCGCGAGCCCCTGGCGGGCCCGGATTCCGCTCTGGGACAGCGCGCTGCAACCGGTGGTCGTCCTGGTGATCGCGGTCGCTGCGGTGCTGGCGGTCGGTGCCCGCCGTCGTCTGACCGCGATGCTGCTGGTGGGGATGACCGGGTACGGCACCGCGATGCTCTTCGTCCTGCACGGCGCGCCCGACCTGGCGCTCACCCAGTTCCTGGTGGAGACCGCGACGATCGCGGTCTTCGTGCTGGTGCTGCGGCGCCTGCCGGAGCGGTTCTCGGCCCGTCCGTTGCGGCGTACCCGCTGGGTCCGTCGGGCGATCGGGGTGGCGGTGGGCGTGGTGGCCGCCGGGCTGGCCCTCACCGCCGTCGGCGCCCGCCGGGCACCGGACATCAGTGCGGCCTTCCCGGACCTGGCGGTGCTGGAGGGGTACGGCCGAAACGTGGTCAACGTGACCCTTGTCGACATCCGGGCCTGGGACACCATGGGCGAGCTGTCGGTGCTGGTGGTGGCCGCGACCGGGGTGGCCAGCCTGATCTTCGAGCGGTCCCGGACCGGGCCGCGACCGCGCCGGCCGGAGTCCGATCAGCGGGTGGTCGAACACGGTCGGCCGGTGTGGCTGCGCGGCGGTCCCACCCTCTACGAGGAGCGCCGCTCGATCGTGTTGGAGGTGGTCATCCGGCTGATCTTCCATACCGTGGTGCTGTTCTCCCTCTTCCTGCTCTTCTCCGGGCACAACGCGCCAGGCGGTGGCTTCGCCGGCGGTCTGGTGGCGGGTCTCGCCCTGGTGGTCCGCTATCTGGCCGGCGGCCGGTACGAGCTGACCGAGGCGGCGCCGGTCGGTGCCGGTCTGATCCTCGGCGCCGGGCTGGCCATGGCGGTGGGCACCGGCCTGGTGGCGCTGCTGCTCGGCGGGTCGGTGCTGGAGAGCGCCAAGGTCGACCGGGCCCTGCCGCTGATCGGCGACGTCCACCTGGTCACGTCGCTCTTCTTCGACATCGGTGTGTACCTGGTCGTGATCGGGTTGGTGCTGGACATCCTGCGCAGCCTCGGCGCCGAGGTGGACCGGCACATCGAGGCCACCGGAACGGCCACGGGTGGTCTGGCCGTCAACAAGGGGGACCGGTCGTGAGCGCGAGGAGTGAGCCGGGTTTGCGAGCCCCGCAGTCGCGAACAGCGGTGGATTCCGTGAGCGCGAGGAGTGAGCCGGGTTTGCGAGCCCCGCAGTCGCGAACAGCGGTGGATTCCGTGAGCGCGAGGAGTGATCCGGGTTTGCGAGCCCCGCAGTCGCGAACAGAGGCGAAACAGTGACGTCGAGCGGTGCGCGGCCGACGCTGGTGCTGGTGCTGGCCGTCGCGGTGCTGTTCGGGTGTGGGGTGATCCTGCTGTTGGAGCGGAGCCTGACCCGGATCCTGCTCGGGGTGGTCCTGCTCGGCAACGGGGTGAACCTGTTGATCCTGCTGGGTGGGCGCTCGGGTGGGGCACCGATCGTCGGCACCGGTGCGGTGGGGCAGATGAGTGATCCGCTGCCGCAGGCGATGGTGTTGACCGCAATCGTGATCACCTTCGGGTTCACCGCGTTCCTGCTCGCGGTCGCGTACCGCAGTTGGTATCTCACCGGCGACGACGAGGTGCCCGACGACCTGGAGGACCGGCAGATCATCCGTCGGGCGGAGCGGAACGAGGTGGGTGCTGTCGATCACGGTGGGGAGGGCCCGGACGGCGACCCGGAGCAGGTCGATCCCGAGCCCGCCCGCCGTCGGCTCCGACGCGGGGAGGAGGCGTGATGGGTGCGCTGGTTCCGCTGCCGGTGGTGGTGCCGTTGCTCGGTGCGGCACTGACGCTGCTGCTGGCCGGGAAGCCCCGACTCCAGCGTTCGATCAGTGTGTTCTGCCTGGGCGGCACTCTCATCGTGGCTTTGCTGCTGCTCGTGCAGGCGTACCGGCACGGGCCGGTGGTGGTGGCGGTCGGTGGGTGGCCGGCACCGGTCGGCATCGTGCTGGTCGCCGACCAGCTCGCCGCGCTGATGGTGGTGGTCTCGTCGGCGGTGACCCTCTGCGTGCTGCTCTACTCGATCGGCCAGGGTCGCAGCGAGACCAGCGAGTCCACGCCGGTGGAGATCTTCCACCCGACGTACCTGGTGCTCACCGCCGGCGTCACCAACGCGTTCCTGGCCGGTGACCTGTTCAACCTCTTCGTCGGGTTCGAGATCCTGCTGGCCGCCAGTTTCGTGCTGATCACCCTGGGGGGCACCGAGACCCGGATCCGGACCGGGTCGACGTACGTGGTGGTCAGCATTCTCTCCTCGCTGATCTTCCTGACGTCGGTGGGTCTGGTGTACGCGGCCACCGGCACGCTCAACCTCGCCCAGCTCGCCCAGCGCCTCGACGACCTGCCCGACGGCGTCCGACTGGCCCTGGAGCTGATGCTGCTGCTGGCGTTCGCGATCAAGGCGGCGGTCTTTCCGCTGTCGGCCTGGCTGCCGGACAGCTATCCCACCGCACCGGCCCCGGTCACGGCCGTCTTCGCGGGTCTGCTCACCAAGGTGGGCGTGTACGCGATCATCCGCACCGAGACGTTGCTGTTTCCCGGCGGGCACGCGGACAGGTTGCTCATGGTCGTCGCCGGTCTGACCATGGTGGTCGGCATCCTCGGCGCGGTGGCCCAGTCCGATCTGAAGCGGCTCTTCTCGTTCACCCTGGTCAGCCACATCGGCTACATGATCTTCGGGGTGGCGTTGAGCACCGTCGCCGGGCTCTCCGGCGCGATCTTCTACGTGGTGCACCACATCACCATCCAGACCACGCTGTTCCTCGTCGCCGGTCTGGTCGAGGAGCGCGCCGGCAGCACCGACCTGCGCCGCATCGGTGGGCTGGCCCGGGTGGCGCCGCTGCTCGGTGTGCTGTTCTTCGTCCCGGCCATGAACCTCGCCGGGGTGCCGCCGTTCTCCGGTTTCCTCGGCAAGCTCGGCCTGCTCCAGGCCGGGGTGGCGGTCGGCGGGCCGCTGCCCGGGGTGCTGGTGGCGGCGGGCACGGTGACCAGCCTGCTCACCCTCTATGTGGCGTCCCGGGTGTGGAACATCGCCTTTTGGCGCGCGCCCCGGCTGGCCACCACCGAGGCGGCCGTCCCGCTGCCGAGGCTGATGACCGGGGCCACCGTTGCCCTGGTCGCTCTCGGGCTGGCGCTGACCCTGCTGGCCGGTCCGCTCTTCGACGTCACCTCGGACGCGGCCGCCGACCTGCGGCTGCGCACCCCGTACGTGCATGCCGTGCTGCCGGGTGGTGTGCCGTGACCGGCACCCCTGAGCCGGCTCCCGACGCCCCCGCCGTGGTGGGACGCGGCCGGCTCGGGCGCTGGCGCGACCAGGTGGCGGCGCTCGGGTGGCTGGTGGTGGTCTGGAACCTGCTCTGGGGCGACGTCAACTGGGCCAACCTGGTCGGCGGCCTGCTGGTGGGCGGCGCGGTGCTGGTGTTCTACCCGCTGCCGGCGGTCAGCTTCGGCGGCCGACTGCGGCCCTGGGCGCTGCTGGTCTTCGCCGGCCGGTTCGTCGTCGAACTTGTCAGCGCGAGCGTGCACGTCGCCCGGATCGCCGTGCAACCCGGCTACCGGCCGCGCGGGGCGATCATCGGGGTCCAGTTGCGGGTGCCCAGCGACCTGAACCTGGCGCTCACCGCCGAGGCGGTCTCGCTGGTGCCGGGCACGCTGATCCTCGAGGTGGACCGGGACTCCGGAACGCTCTACCTGCACGTCCTGGACACCCACAGGCCGGCTGACCTGGAGGTGGCCCGGGACCGCACCCTCACCCTCGAACGGCGAATCGTCCGCGCGGTGGGCTCGGCCGCCGAACTGCGCCGCATCGAGACCGATCCGTCCGCGAAGGGAACCCGCTCGTGACCACGTTCCTCGCCGTCGTCCTCACCGTCCTGCTGTCGGTGACCGCGCTGCTCGCTCTGCTGCGGCTCTACCGTGGCCCGTCACTGGTGGACCGGGTCATCGCCGCGGACATGCTGCTCGCCACGATGCTCGCCGCGGTGGGTGCCGAGGCGGCGGTCAACCGGCACGCGACAACCCTGCCCGTGCTGGTGGTGCTCTCCCTGCTCGGCTTCGTGGGCTCGGTGTCGCTGGTCCGCTTCGCGGTCCGGGAGCAGCAGTGATCGCGACCATCGCGAACTGGCTCGGCGCCGGTTGCCTGGTGGCCGGCGCGCTGCTCGGCCTGGCCGCCGCGATCGGCGTACTGCGCTTCCCGGATGCGCTGTCCCGGATGCACGCGGCCACCAAGCCGCAGGTGCTCGGGGTGCTCCTGTTGCTGCTGGGCATCGCGTTGCGGCTGCGGTCCCCGTCGGACCTCGGCATGATCCTGCTGGTGGCGGTCTTCCAGTTGGCGACCGCGCCGGTCGCGGCGCAGATGATCGGGCGGGCCGCGTACCGGTCGGGGCGGCTCGACCGGAGCCTGCTCGACGCCGACGAGCTGGCCGAACGGGGATCAGGTGATGGGTCGGCGAGGCCGGCGTGACGACCGCGGGCGTCCGCTGAACCGGACGATTCGCTCCTTCGGCCCACCCCCAGCGGAGTCCCAGCCAGCGCCGATAAAATGAAGGAATGATCGACTCTTCTGCCCAGGAGGGCAGCAGTAGCCAGCCGGGTCGTGCCCGGCATATCCCCGTACCGACGACCCCGGGAGCCCTGAGCGACCCGTGTTGATCGTCGTTGGTCTCCTTCTCATCACTGTTCTCACTGCCGCCACCGGCTACTTCGTGGCGCAGGAGTTCGGCTACGTCGCCGTGGACCGGGGCAAGCTGCGCCAGCTTGCCGACGACGGCGACCCCGCGGCCGCCCGGGCCCTGACCGTCACCAGCCGGCTCTCCTTCATGCTCTCCGGCGCCCAACTGGGCATCACCGTCACCGCGCTGCTGGTCGGCTACGTCGCCGAGCCGTACCTGGGCGGTGGCCTCGCCGACCTGCTCGGCGTGGCCGGCGTCAGCGAGGCGGTCAGCCTGCCGCTGTCGGTGGCGTTGGCCCTGGTCATCGCCACCATCGTGCAGATGGTCCTCGGTGAGCTGGCCCCGAAGAACCTGGCCATCGCCCGGGCCGAGCAACTGGCCCGGGCGCTGAGCCGCTCCACCCTGATCTACCTGGCCGTCGCCGGGCCGCTGATCCGGCTCTTCGACCGGGCCTCGGTCCGGCTGCTGCGCCGCATCGGCATCGAGCCGATCGAGGAGCTGCCCAGCGGCGCCACCCCGGCGGACCTGGAACAGATCATCGCCGAGTCCCGCGAGGAGGGCAGCCTCGACGCCGAGATGTCCACGCTGCTCGACCGAGGTCTGGACTTCCGGGAGCTGACCGCAGGCGAGGCCATGGTGCCGCGCGTCGACGTGCACACCGTCCGTGCGCACGAACCGGTGAGCCGGGTGGTCGAGCTGCTGGACACCGGCCACTCCCGCTTCCCGGTACGCGGTGCGGATGGCGTCGACGACCTGCTCGGCATCGTCGGCATCGCCGACGTGCTCGGCGTACCCCCGGGAGAGCGGGCCACCACCCCGGTGAGCGCGGTGGCCGGGCCGCCGCTGCTCGTACCGGAGACGTTGCCCCTGCCCACGGTGCTCGACCGCCTGCGGTCCGGGCACCGGCAGATGGCGTGCGTGGTCGACGAGTACGGCGGCTTCGCCGGCGTGATCACGCTGGAGGACATCGCCGAGGAACTGGTCGGCCCGATCCGCGACGAGGACGACCCACCGGAGCGGGCACCGGCCCGGCAGGACGACGGGTCCTGGGTGGTGCCGGCCCGCTGGCGGATCGACGAGGTCGCCGACAGCACCGGCATCGCCCTGCCCGAGGCCCCCGAGTACGACACCCTGTCCGGGTTGGTGATGCGGGAGCTGGGCCGGGTGCCCGAGGTCGGTGACCGGTTGGAGATCAGCCTGCAACCCGAGGGGGCGGATGCCGAGGACAACGAGGCGGAGCCCCGCGCGCTGGTCGAGGTGCTGGCCGTGGACCGGCACGTGGCCGACTCGGTGCGGTTGCAGCTGACCAAACCCGAGGTGACCGCATGAGCCCCGGGATCGCACTGTTCAGTTCGGTGATCCTTCTGGCGCTGAACGGGTTCTTCGTGGCCGCCGAGTTCGCCCTGGTGGCCAGCAAGCGCTACCGCCTGGAGCAGGCGGCGGCGAACGGTGGCCGGGCGGCACGGGCCGCGCTGGATGGCGTCCGCGAGCTGTCGCTGATGCTGGCCGGCGCGCAGCTCGGGATCACGCTGTGCACCCTGGGTCTCGGCGCGCTGGCCGAGCCGGCGATCGAGCACCTGCTCAGCCCTCTGCTGCACGCGGTGGGTCTACCGGACGCGGCCAGTCACCTGGTCGCCCTGGTCTTCGCCCTCGGGGTGGTGACCTTCCTGCACCTGGTGGTGGGGGAGATGGCACCGAAGTCGTGGGCGATCACCGACGCGGAGCGCTCGGCGACGCTGCTCGCGTTGCCGTTCCGCGCCTTCGCCCGGGTTTCCCGGCCGGTGCTCTCCGCGCTGAACGCCCTGGCCAACGCGATCCTGCGGCTGTTCGGCGTCAACCAGCAGGACCAGCTCGCCCAGGTGCACGGCCCGGACGAGCTGCGGATCCTGCTGGAGCAGTCCCGAGAGCACGGGCTGCTCGGTGCCGAGCAGCACCAACTGCTGACCAGCATGCTGGAGTTGCAGGGCACGTCGGTGGCGCAGGTGATGGAACCGTTCGCCACCATGGTCACCGTCCGCCGGAACGACCCGGCCGAGCGGATCGAAGAGGTGAGCCGGGACAGCGGCCGATCCCGGCTGGCCGTACTGGACGAGGCGGGCGACGTGTGCGGGCTCGTGCACGTCCGGGAGGCGGTACGGGCGGTCACCACCGGCCGGGTCGCCGTCGCCGGGGAGCTGATGACCCCCGCGTTCACCCTGCCCGCGACGTCCTCGGTCACCGAGGCGGTGGCGGCGATGCGGGCCCGGCAGTCGCAGCTCGCGCTGGTCCGCAACGGCGGTGGCCCGGCCCGGCCGATCGGCTTCGTGGCCCTGGAGGACCTCCTGGAGGAGGTCATCGGGGAGTTCGACGACGAGACCGACACGGTCCCGCGCGGGCGTCGGATGCGCTGACGTGTCGACCCGGTCGCACTGACGAAGTGCGGCCGGGTCAACCTCGGCACGGCAGCGCTGCTCGGCGCGGGCGGGCTTGAGCCGACCCCGACCGGGTAGGCGCGCCTGGTGGGGGCCTCCCGGGCCCCGTCCCGGGAGGGGGCGCGCGGTGCGGCTGACGGGAGTGTCCCCGGAGTCCGGTGGCACCGGGCTCTCCGTGCAGACCACGCTGCCCAATCCGAGTACCCGCCCGGGCCTGCGCCTGCCTGGGCGGGTGACCCTCGCGGCCGGCCCGGAGGACGTGCTGGTGCGGCACATCCGGCTCGGCCTCGTCACCACTGTCGAGCCGGAAGACCCGGCCGCGGCCCGCCGTCTCATGCAGTTTCACCAACTACCCATCGCCGGCCGGTTTGTCGTTCCGGCCGGCCGGCGGCGGGCTGTCGACTTCGCGTTTCCGCTGCCGTGGGAGACCCCGGTGACCACCTTCGGTGGGGTGCCGCTGCTGAGCCTGCGGATGGGCCTGCGGACCGAGGTGTCGCTCGACCCCGACCTCGACCAGGGGGCAATGGTGCCGGTCTTCGTGCATCCGATCCCCACCCAGCAGCACGTGCTGGCGGCGCTGGACACGCTCGGTTTCATGATCCGCCAGTCCGGGTTGCAGCAGGGCGGGTTGCCGGGGGTGGAGCACACCCTGCCGTTGCACCAACGTTGGGGCTACTGGGTGGGGCCGCTCTACGCCGGCCCGATCACCGAGCTGGAGGTGATCTTCGTGACCAACTCGGCGGGCCTGGAGGCGATCCTCTGGATGGATCGCCGGCTGGCGCTGGCCGGAATCACCCACCAGAGCATCAGCAGGTTCCGGATCTGGCACCAGGACGCCGACCGGCGGGACTGGGTCGCCACCGTGGACGGCTGGATCCGCCAGGCGATCAACCGGCACGCCGCCGCGGCCGCGCAGGCCGACTGGTCCGCGCAGATCACGGGGTCGGCCCACGTCAGCCGCCATCCCGACGAGCCGATCCGACCGGGTTACGGCCTCGGCGGCACCGCCGGCGGCGCCGGCGTAGGAGGAGGCGGCTCCGGCGGCGGCGACGGCACCTGACCCCCGACCCCGCGCCCCGCCCTCTCACCCCCGCGATCTTGCAGTTTTCGCGGCGACAAACCGGCTCAGAGTGTTCGTTACGACGACCGAAAGTGCAAGATCGCGGCGGACTAGCCGGCGCTGGCGGTGGCCAGCTTGAGGCTGAAGGCCAGGAAGAGGGCGGCCACGGCGGTGGTGCCACCGGCCGCCAGGCGGCGGCGTTGGCGGAACTGGGCGGCCAGGAAGGTGCCCGCGAAGATCAACGCGGTCAGGTAGAGCGCGCTGGTCACCTGCGCGATCAGCCCGAGCAGCAGGAACGACAGTGCCGGCCAGGCGTAACCGGGGTCGACGAACTGGATGAAGAACGAGATGAAGAACAGGATCGCCTTCGGGTTCAGCAGGCTGATCACCAGCGCCTTGCGGAACGGGCTGCGCATCGCCGCCGGTTCCGCGGCGTCGATGAGCCGCGGCGTGCTCGGGTCGTTGCGGTCGCGCCAGCGCCGCACGGCGCCGAGCAGCATGGTCACCCCGACATAACCGAGGTACGCGGCGCCGGCGTACTTGATCACCAGGAACAGCGGCGGGTACGCCTTGAGCAACGACGCCACCCCGGCGGCGGAGAGGAACATCAGCACCCCGTCGCCGACGAACACGCCCGCGGCGGCCCGGTAGCCGACCGCGACGCCTCGTTTGGCGGCGGTCGAGAGCACGAAGAGTGAGTTCGGCCCGGGCAGCAGGATGATGGCCACGGTGCCCAGCACGTACGTCCAGATGTCGGTGATCCCCAGCACGCCCGCCATCATCACGCCACCGGTGCCGTCCGCAGAAGTCTTTCCCGCAGCCTGGCCTGTGCGTTCGGCCACTCGTCGACGGTCATCGCGTACTGGACGGTGTCCCGCCAGGAGCCGTCCAGGCGTTGTCGGTGCATCCGCAGCACCCCTTCCCGGGTCGCGCCGAGCCGTTCGATGGCCGCCTGGGAGCGAACGTTGCGGATGTCGGTGTGCCAGGTGACCCGTACCGCGCCCAGGTCGTCGAAGGCCCGGCCGAGCAGCAGCAACTTCGCCTCGGTGTTGATCCCGGTACGCCACCAGGGCCGGCCGAGGAAGGTGTAGCCGATCGCCACCGCCCGCCGCTCCGGGTCGATCTCGTAGTAGGACGTGCTGCCCACCACCGCCCCGGTCGCCGCGCACCGCTGCACCCAGGCCACCCGCTCGCCTCGGTGCTGGGCGGCCAGGGCGGTGCCGATCACCTCGGCGGTTTCGGCGGGCGCGGTGGGCGGCGCGACGTTGAGGTGTCGCCACACCTCCGGGTCCGTGGTGGCGGCGTGCAGCTCGTCGGTGTGCGCGAGGTCCAGCGGCTCCAGCCGAACGTGCTCGCCGTGCAGCGGCACCGGGTCGTGCCAGGGCGTGCGGGGCGTCCGCAGGTACGCCGGCAGCGGCGCGGTGACCCCGGCGTCCGGCTCGGGTGCCCCGGCGGTCAGTCGCAGCGGCAGCACGCCGGCCCAGTGCGGCAGGTGCAGGTCGGCCTCGTCCTCGCGGACCCCGCCGGTGCGGGCTCGGACGGACACCTCGCGCAGTGGCAGCGCCAGTACGGCGGTCTCGGACAACTCGCGGCGGCTGGGCGGACGGGTGGCGGTGCTGCGTCCCGCGCCGACCTTCTCGACCAGCGCGGTGAGCATGGCGAGCTTCTCCCGCTCGTCGGTGACCAGTCGGGCGGTGCCGTGCGCGACGACCGAGCGGTAGTTGGCGCTGTGGTGGAACTGGGAACGGGCGTAGACCAGCCCGTCGAGCACTGTCACCGCGACGCAGACCGGCAACCCGTCGTCGCCCCGGGCGGCGAGCAGCGGCCGACTGCCGGTGGAGCCGTGCAGGTAGAGCGTGTCGCCGATGCGGACGTGCAGGGTGGGCAGCACCCGTGGCTGGCCGTCGACGGTGAAGCTGAGTGCGCAGTCGTACGCCTCGTCGAGCACGGCGTGGGCGGCGGCCTGGTCGTAGCTCATCTTGTCGCGGGAGCGGTGGGGTGTGGTCCGGGCGGTGGGTGGATACATGCGCGCGCCCCTTTGTTCTAGTACAATCTCTGATTTGTGTCAGCACACTATCAGCTCACCGGTACGACAGCCGTCGAGATTTCGGCCAGCATCGAGTCCGGCATCCGTACCGGCGCCCTGTCACCGGGGGCCGCCCTGCCGCCCGTGCGGGCACTCGCCGCCGAGTTGGGGGTCAGCCCCGCCACCGTCGCCCGTGCCTACCAGGAGCTACGCCAACGTGGTCTGCTCGCCACCGCCGGTCGGCACGGCACCCGGGTGCGCCCCCGCCCGCCGGTGGCCGCCCGCCGCTCCGCGCTGCGCCCCCCACCGTTGCCCGGCGCCCGAGACCTGTCCCGGGGTGAACCCGACCCCCGTCTGCTGCCCCCGCTGGGCCCGCACCTGGCGGCGCTCGCCACCGAGAACGGCCCGTCGGTCGGCTACTCCGATGCCGGAGTGCTGCCCGAACTGGCCGAGGCCGCCCGCGCCCGGCTGCGCGCCGACGGCGTACCGGCCGGGGAGTTGACGCTCACCGGCGGTGCGCTGGACGGCATCGAGCGGCTGCTCGGCGCCCACCTGCGCCCCGGCGACGCGGTGGCGGTCGAGGACCCGGGCTGGGCTAACCTGCTCGACCTTGTCGCCGCGCTCGGCCTGTGCCCGATCGGCGTACCGGTGGACGACGAGGGGCCGCTGGTCGCCGGGGTGGCCGCGGCGCTCGCCGCCGGAGCGCGGGCGCTGATCGTCACCAGCCGGGCGCAGAATCCGACCGGTGCCGCCGTCTCCGCGGCCCGCGCCGAGGCGCTGCGGACGCTGCTCGCCGGCCGCCGGGACCTGCTGCTGATCGAGGACGACCACGCGGCCGAACTGGCCCGCGTACCCCTGCACCCGCTCGCCGGTGCGACAGCGAGTTGGGCCTTCCTCCGTTCGGTGAGCAAGCCCTTCGGCCCGGACCTGCGGATGGCGGTGCTGGTCGGCGACGAGACGACGGTGGCCCGGGTGAGCGGCCGTACCCGGGTTGGGGCCGGCTGGGTCTCCACAGTGCTGCAACGCCTGGTGCTCGCCCTGTGGCGGGACCCGGCCGTCACCGAGTTGGTGCAGCGGGCGGCGCAGAGCTACGAGCAGCGCCGCGAAGGGCTGCTCGCCGCGCTGGCCGAGCACGGCCTGACCGCGCATGGTCGCAGCGGCATCAACGTCTGGCTGCCGGTCGCGGACGAGACCAGCACGGTGACCGCGCTCCGCGACGCCGGCTGGGCGGTGGCCCCCGGCGCGCTCTACCGCATCGCCGCCCCGCCGGCCCTGCGCATCACCGTCAGCTCCCTGGACACCGCCGACCTGGCCCCCCTGGCGGCGGCCCTGGCCCAAGCCGAGAACCCACCCCCCTCCCAAGGCTTCCCCACCTAACCCCCCACCCCCACCCCCACCCCCACCCCACCCCCACCCCGCCCCACCCCACCCCCACCCCACCCCCGCCCCCGCGATCTTGCAGTTTCGGTTGGCGAAATGTCGGGCCTGTGGAGGTTGGTCTGCGCAGAAAGTGCAAGATCGCGGGGATTCGGGACGGCGGGGACGGGTATGCGGGCGCCCGGAGGTGGGGGACATGGCTTCTGGTGGGGCTCGTAAGGGGATCTGGATCGCGGTGGCGGTGGCGATCATCATCATCGTCATCGTGCTGATCGCGATCGCGTCCGGCGGCGATGGGGGCGGCAACGGGTACTGACGCGAGGCGGCCGGTGCGCCGGGGGCGTATCCGGCGGTGAGCATCGAACGGGTATATAACAGTCGGCATGGCCGAGCAGACCGGGAGTGCTCCGGGCGCCCAGCGGTTCATCCCGCCCGACGCCGACACCATCGACGACCTGCGCACCGCCGCCGGCGGCTGTCGGGGCTGCGAGCTGTACCGGGACGCCTCGCAGACGGTCTTCGGCCGGGGCGACGAGAGCGCCCGCGTGGTGCTCGTCGGCGAGCAGCCAGGCGACATGGAGGACCAGAAGGGACTGCCCTTCGTCGGTCCGGCCGGTCGCCTGCTGCGCCGCGCGGTCGACGACGCCGGGCTCGACCCGGGTCACCTCTACCTGACAAATGCGGTAAAGCACTTTCGCTTTGAACAGCGCGGCAAGCGGCGGATCCACCAGACCCCGGACCAGGTGCACATCACCGCCTGCCGCCCCTGGTTGGTCGCCGAGTTCGCCCGGCTGCGTCCGGAGGTCGTGGTGGTGCTCGGCGCGACCGCCGCCAAGGCGCTGCTCGGCCCGTCCTTCCGGGTCACCCGGCAGCGGGGCGAGCTGCTGCCCTGGCCGGAGTCGGCCCAACACCCCGCGGACTTCGAGCAGGTGCCGGTCGACAACGCCGGAAAGCGGGCCGACGCGCCGCAGGCTCGGCTGCTGGCCACCATCCATCCGTCCGCCGTCCTGCGGGCCGACGACCAGGACAAGGCGTACGAGGGCCTGGTCGCCGACCTCACCGTCGTCACCCGCGCCCTGCCCGGCTGACCGGCGACCGCCCCACGCACCCTGCGCGCCGCCGTGACCTCTTCAGATCTTGGACACTTTCCGTTCGCAGCTGACGGAAACTGTCCAAGATTGACAGTGCGTCGCCGATAGCGCGGGTGGGTAACGGGGGTCGATGGACGTTGACAACGAGGAGCGTCGCGCCGGTGCGCCCGCTGCGGCCGCCGGGCGTCGCGGGAGATGGAAGCGGTTCTTCGAGCGGGCGCCCGGCTTGCAGCTCATGGCCGTCTACTGGGTGCCGATGACGGTGCTCATCGGGCTGCCGGTGCGCTGGCTGTTCGACCGACAGGAATCACTTGACGAAGCCGTGCTGGGTGCCGCGCTGAACGCCGTCTCGATCGGCCCGGCGCTCTACCTGAGCAGGCGGATGGCGGGCCAGCAGAATGCCCGGCGGGATCCCGAGGGGTCCGCGCTGCGCGAGGCGATGCTTACCGGCACCGTGCCCGAGGACGACGCGGTACGGGCCGACCTGCCCGGCTACCTCGCCGGACAGCGACGGGCCACGCGGGCGGCGCTGCTGTCCATCGTGGGTATCTCCGTCGGGCTGATCCTGCTCGCTCTCCTTGCCGCCGACAACGAGGGCTTCGCGGTGATCTTCGGCGTGGTCGCCGCCGTCAGTGTGGCCGTCGCCGCGCGGACCCTGACCCGGATCCGTCGGCTGGCATCCCTGCTGGCCGCGCCCAGCCCAGCGGAAACACCGGGATCGCGCGGGTAGGGCGGCTCAGCGGCCCGCCGTGATCTTGCTGAACACGTCCTTGGCGGCGATCAGACCATCCTGGACCAGATAGAGATCCACCCCGTGCAGCACGGTCCCGCGACGGGGCGTGCTCGAACCGACCGGTTCGGCTGTCGGCAAAACCCACTGCCGCTGGTCGGTGCGGGTGCGCGAGGATGAGTCTTCCCTTCCGACAGGAGCGCCGATGGCGACCGACCTGACCGCGCCGCGTACCGTCGCCCGACCCGACGTCGCGTCGATCCAGCGGCGTACCCTGCGGCTGCTCTTCACCACCCAGATCATCGGCGGGATCGGCGTGACCATCGGCATCGCCGTGGGCGCGCTGCTCGCGGCACGGATCGCCGGGACCGCGGTGGCCGGTGTCGCGCAGAGCGCCGGGGTGGTCGGTGCCGCGCTGCTCGCCGTACCGGTCACCCGGATCATGGCGCGGCACGGTCGCCGGCCGGGTCTGGTGCTGGCGTACGTGGTCGGCGCCGTCGGTGGCCTGCTTGTGGTGCTGGCCGCTGCCACCCGCTGGGTGCCGCTGCTCTTCCTCGGCATGCTGCTCTTCGGCGGGGGCACCGCGGCGAACCTCCAGGCCCGCTACACGGCGGTGGACCTCGCCGAGCCGGCCCGACGGGGGCGGCAGCTCTCCCTGATCGTCTGGGCCACCACCATCGGTGCGGTGGCCGCGCCGAACTTCGCCGCGCTGGCCGACCGCGTCACCACCGGCTGGGGGTTGCCCCCGCTGGCCGGCCCGTTCGCGTTCAGCGCGGCCGCGTTCGTGCTGGCCGCCGTCGTACTCCTCGGGTTGCTCCGGCCCGACCCGCTGCTCACCGCGCGGCGGCTCGCGGCGGCCGACGCACCGGTCGCCGAGCTGCCGCTGGCCGCCGATGCGACGGCGACCGCCGTGGCGGCCGAGGCGCCGGCGGCAGGTGGCGGTGCGACGCCGGCCGCCGCGCCGGTCGAGGTGCGCGCGCCGCGCGGCGCCGGGATGCGTGCGGCCTGGTCGGTGGTACGCGGACAGCCCGCCGCCCGACTCGGCATCGCCGCCGTGGCGGTGGGTCACCTGGTGATGGTGGCGGTGATGGCGATGACTCCGGTCCGGCTCGGTGAGTCGCACGCCGACGCCGACGTGTTGCGGCTGGTCGGCATCGTGCTGAGCCTGCACATCGCCGGCATGTACGCGTTCTCCCCGGTGGTCGGTTGGCTCACCGACCGGCTCGGTCGACGGGCGGTGATCCTCGGTGGGGTCGGGCTGCTGCTGGCCGCCTGTGCGGTCGCCGGCACCGCAGGGCACCACACGCCTCGGCTCTCGGTCGGTCTGGTCCTGCTCGGGTTGGGCTGGTCGGGGACGATGGTGGCCGGCTCGACCCTGCTGTCCGAGTCGGTGGCGGCCGAGGTGCGGCCGAGCGTCCAGGGGCTGTCCGACCTGATCATGGGGCTGGCCGGGGCCGGGGCCGCCGTGGTCAGCGGGTTTGTCATGCAATTCGCCGGATATCCCGTGCTCACCCTGCTCGCGGCGGTCGCGGCGGCGCCCCTGGTGGCGCTAGCGTTGCGCCCGGTGCCGACCGGGGCACCGGACGAGGAGGGCTGATCACTGTGCGGCTGACCGACTTCTGGACGCGGTTGGACGAGGCGTTCGGGCCCGGCTACGCGGCCAGCATCGCCCGCGATCAGGTGCTGTCCCAGCTCGGTGGGCGGACCATCGAGCAGGCCCTGGCATCGGGGGAGCAGACACACGTGGTGTGGCGGGCGGTCTGTGCCGCGTACCCCGACCGGGTGCCCGCTCGACTACGCTGAGCAGCCTTTTCGCCGGTTCCGCGTGTCGCTTGTCGAGTCGTACACCTGTTCGGCTATTGTCCACAGCGGGGTGCTCGTCCACAGCTCGCGGCCCGTCGGCTGGTTTTCTGTCGGACCTAGCGCCTAGCGTGTCCGCGTGACGCGAAGCTCAGCAAAGACGCCGGCGAAGGCAGGGGTGGCAACCATGGCAGCAGGGCCTGACCGGGAGAAGGCACTCGACCTTGCTCTCGCTCAGATTGACAAGCAATTCGGCAAGGGCTCGGTGATGCGGCTGGGTGACCGGCCGGTCGTCCAGACCGCAATCATTCCGACCGGCTCCATCGCGCTCGACGTGGCCCTCGGCATTGGCGGCCTGCCCCGTGGCCGGGTGGTCGAGATCTACGGCCCCGAGTCCAGCGGTAAGACCACGGTGGCACTGCACGCGGTGGCCAACGCCCAGCGCAACGGCGGCATCGCCGCCTTCATCGACGCCGAGCACGCGCTCGACCCGGAGTACGCGAAGGCCCTCGGCGTCGACACCGACGCGATGCTGGTCTCCCAGCCGGACACCGGCGAGCAGGCGCTGGAGATCGCGGACATGCTGATCCGCTCCGGCGCTCTGGACATCATCGTGATCGACTCGGTGGCGGCCCTGGTGCCGCGCGCCGAGATCGAGGGCGAGATGGGCGACAGCCACGTCGGCCTCCAGGCCCGGCTGATGAGCCAGGCGCTCCGGAAGATCACCGGTGTGCTCAGCAACACCGGCACCACGGCGATCTTCATCAACCAGCTGCGGGAAAAGATCGGCGTCATGTTCGGCAGCCCGGAGACCACCACCGGTGGTCGGGCGCTGAAGTTCTACGCCTCGGTCCGGCTCGACGTGCGACGCATCGAGAGCCTCAAGGACGGCACCGACGTGGTCGGTAACCGCACCCGGGTCAAGGTCGTGAAGAACAAGGTCGCCGCGCCGTTCAAGCAGGCCGAGTTCGACATCATGTACGGCAAGGGCATCTCGCGTGAGGGCTCGCTGATCGACGTCGGCGTGGAGCAGGCGATCATCCGCAAGTCCGGAGCGTGGTACACGTACGACGGCGACCAGCTCGGCCAGGGCAAGGAGAAGGCCCGGGAGTTCCTGAAGGAAAACCCGGACGTGGCCGCCGAGATCGAGAAGAAGATCCTGGAGAAGCTTGGCGTCGGGGTCGGCGCGGGTGACGCCGCCGGTGGCCCGGAGCTGCCGCCGGTCGACTTCTGACCGGTCGCTGACCCATGGCAGGACGACGCGCTCGTACGGGGCGAGGCTGGGATGCCAGTCCGCCTCGTACGGGCGACGCCACCGATGCGCCCCGCCCTCGGCGAGGTCGCCGGGGTCGGTCCGAGGAGGCCGACACCGTCGAGTCTCCGGCCCCTCCGCGCGACGAGTCCGAGGTGGCCCGCGAGATCTGTCTGCGCCAGCTCGCCGTCCGGCCCCGCACCCGGGCCGAGCTGGCCGGGGCGTTGGCCAAGCGGGGCATCTCCGAGGAGGTCTCGGCCGAGGTCCTCGACCGGTACGACGAGGTCGGCATCATCGATGACGCCGCGTTTGCCCGGGCCTGGGTGTCCAGCCGGCACGCCGGGCGCGGCCTCGCTCGCCGGGCGCTCGCCAACGAGCTGCGCCGCAAGGGCGTGGACGGCGAGGTGGCCACCGAGGCGCTCGGTGAGCTGGACGAGGAGACCGAGGCGGACACCGCCCGTGGCCTCGTGGAGCGCAAGCTGCGCACCGCCCGAGGCGAGCCGGACGCGGTCTTCCGCCGGCTGGTGGGCATGCTGGCCCGCAAGGGCTACCCGCCTGGCGTGGCCATCCGGGCGGTGAAGGACGCGCTGGCGGCGCAGAGCGCCGAGGCGGCCGAGTTCGCCGAGCAGATCGACGCCGACGCGCTCGCCGACGCCGAGGGCGAGGGCGAGTTGGAGCGTGACAACCGTCTGGTCGAGTGAGCGGTCCGCTGCGACTTCCGATGGAGGTGCGGGCACGATGTTGAAGGCATGTCTGAACGGTGGGCACGGCCGGGAGGCCCATCCGGCCGTGCCGCTCACGGCGGCGGAGCTTGCCGCCGATGCGGCCCGCTGCGCGGCGCTCGGGGTCGCGGCCGTGCACGTCCATCCCCGGGACGAGGCCGGCGTCGAGTCGCTGCGGCCGGCGGTGATCGCTGACGCGCTGACGGCGATCCGTACCGCCCGGCCGGGGCTGCCGGTGGGGGTGAGCACCGGAGCTTGGATCGTGCCGGATCCGGCTGCCCGGGTGGCCGCCGTCCGGGCCTGGCCGGTGCTGCCCGACTTCGCCTCGGTCAACGCGCACGAGCCTGGCGCCGAGGCGGTCGCGGCTGCCCTGCATGAGCGTGGTGTGCTCGTCGAGGCAGGGCTGTGGACGCTCGACGCGGTCGCGGCGTACCGGAGGTGGCGGGTGCCGGCCGGGCGGGTTCTGGTCGAGTGCATGGCCGAGGACGTGGCGGTCGCGTTGGCCGACGCCTCCCGGGTTCTCGCCGCGCTGCCGGCGGACGCGCCGTCGGTGCTGCTGCATGCCGAGGGGCCGGCGACCTGGCCGGTCCTCGCCGAGGCGGTACGCCGGGGTCTGCACACCCGAATCGGGCTCGAGGACACCCTGTACATGCCGGACGGCTCGCCCGCCGCGGACAATGCGGCGTTGGTCGCGGCAGCGGTGGCGGTCGGCGCCAGCTGACGTCGGTTAGACGGTTGGGTCACACCTCGCTCGGTCGTCGGCCCCGTCCGACGACCCCTTGGACGGCACTGAGCAGGCCTGACGCGTCCAGGGGGCAGCACACCTCGCGGAGTTTGTCCCTTCCTGTCCGACGTGATATCAGCGCGCGGTGATGGTTCAACTTCTCTCCGTTCGGGGGGTTTGATCATGAGTCCTTGACCGGAGCACCCCCGGCGACCTAGCCTCGCCATACAGGCTCACATTGCCCGACCAGCGCAGGCTAAGCGCACAACATAGATCGCGTAACAGAACAGCATCACTTTGGCCGACTCCGCGGCCTTTGGCGGCAGTTCCGGACAGGCCGGTCCGGAACGCTGCGACAACTGCACCCGGTCGCCGACGCTGCCCACGGGCACCGCCGGCGGAGAAAGCTACCCACGGCCAGCCGCTCCGGTCGGGCGTCCACAGCCGCAGGAGTGTGCCCCCGGCACGGTCGCTGCGGTCTCGACGTTAGGGGAGGCGGCCATGGCGGGGCGGCGGCACAGGTTCACCGGTAGACCCGACGGGGTCCCGGCATGAACGCGTTCGACCTCGTGCTCCTCGCGGCCGTCCTCGTCCTCGCGGTGGTGGTGATCGGGGCCGTGCTGGTCGGCATCCGGACACTGCGCCGGATGGGCGCCGCGCCGGCCCCGGAGGATCCCGCCTTCATCGCCGAGAAGGACCGCCAGGAGCAGTCCCTCGCGGCCCTGCGGACCGCGGCCGACCAGGCGAACAGCACGATCGACGTGGCGAAGTCAGCGGCCGCCGCGGCCCGTACCGAGGCGGCGGCGGCGAAGGCCGAGGCGAAGGCGGCCCGCGCCGAGGCGCGGCGGGTCCTCGACGACGCCCGGGCCGAGGCGGACACCGTTCTGGAGCGCGCCCACAAGCAGGCCGAGGCGGACGCCGAACAGTTGCGGACGGCAGCCCGGCGCAGCGGCGAGCGGGAGGTCGCGGTGCTCGCCGCCACCACCCGGGAGCAGGCCGCCGAGGTGGAACGTCGGGCAGCTCGGATGGACGAGCGGGAGCGGATGCACACCGAGGAGGTGGAGCGGTCCGCCGAGCGGGAGCGACAGCTCACCGCCGCGAAGGCTGCCCTCGCCGCCCGGGAGGCCGCGCTCGCCCAGCGGGAGGCCGAGCTGACCGAGTCGGAGGAGCTGCGCCGCCGGGAGCTGGAGCGGGTCGCCGGGCTCACCGCCGAGTCCGCCCGACTGGAGTTGGTCGACGCCATCGAGACGCAGGCCAAGCGGGAAGCGGCGCTACTCGTACGGGACATCGAGTCCGACGCGCGCAACACGGCCGAGCAGCGCGCCAGACACATCGTGGTGGACGCGATCCAGCGGGTCGCCAGCGAGCAGACCGCGGAGAGCGTGGTCAGCGTCCTGCACCTCCCCGGTGACGAGATGAAGGGGCGGATCATCGGCCGGGAGGGGCGCAACATCCGCGCCTTCGAGTCGGTGACCGGCGTCAACCTGATCATCGACGACACCCCCGAGGCGGTGCTGCTCTCCTGCTTCGACCCGGTCCGTCGCGAGGTGGGCCGGGTGACCCTGGAGAAGCTGGTCCTGGACGGGCGCATCCACCCGCACCGGATCGAGGAGGTCTACGACCTGGCCCGGCAGGAGGTGGAGCAACTCTGTCTCCGCGCCGCCGAGGACGCCCTGGTCGAGGTCGGCATCACCGAGATCCACCCGGAGCTGGTGACCCTGCTCGGCCGGCTGCGCTACCGCACCTCGTACGGGCAGAACGTGCTCAAGCACCTGGTCGAGACCGCCCACATCGCCGGCATCATGGCCGCCGAGCTGCGGTTGGACGTGCCGATCATCAAACGGTCGGCGTTCCTGCACGACATCGGCAAGGCGCTCACCCACGAGGTGGAAGGCAGCCACGCCATCATCGGCGCGGACCTGGCCCGCAAGTACGGCGAACACGAGGACGTGGTGCACGCCATCGAGGCGCACCACAACGAGGTGCCCCCGCAGACCATTGAGGCCGTGCTCACCCAGGCTTCCGACGCCTGCTCCGGTGGTCGGCCGGGCGCGCGCCGGGAGAGCCTGGAGGCGTACGTCAAGCGGCTGGAACGGATCGAGGAGATCGCGGCGGGCAAGCTCGGCGTGGACAAGGTCTTCGCCATGCAGGCCGGCCGGGAGATCCGGGTGATGGTCAAGCCGGACGACGTCGACGACATCGGGGCGGCGGTGCTGGCCCGCGACGTGGCCAAGCAGATCGAGGAGGAGCTGACCTATCCGGGTCAGATCCGGGTCACAGTGGTCCGCGAGTCCCGGGTCACCGAGATCGCCCGCTGAGTCAGACCGACGGCCGTCGGCAACGGACGCTGGCAGAAGCCCGAAGGCCGCCCCGGATTGCTCGGGGCGGCCTTCGGGCTTCTGGTCGGTGTCGCGTGCTCAGGCGCCGCCGCCGCCGCCCCCGCCCCCGGCCTGGGAGATCAGGGCAGCCGCCGGCGGGTTCTGTGCCGGGGTGCCGGCGGTCTTGCGGCCGCGGGCGAGCCGCCGTTGGACGTACTGGGCGAGCTTCGACAGCGAGTAGTTCACCACGATGAAGAGCACGGCGATCACGACGTAGACCTGGATCGGGTTGCTCAGCACGCCGATGAGCTGCTTGCCGATGTTCAGGGTCTCCTCGTAGCTGATGATGAACCCCAGCGAGGTGTCCTTGAGCACCACGACCAGCTGGCTGATCAGTGCCGGCAGCATGACCCGGAATGCCTGTGGCAGCAGGATCATCCGGGTGGTCTGCGCCGGCGAGAGCCCGATGGCGGCGGCGGCCTCCGCCTGACCGCCGGGCAGCCCCTCCATGCCGGAGCGGAGGATCTCGCCGATCACCACCGAGTTGTAGATGGTGAGGCCGATGACCAGGTACCAGAAGTTGTCGAAGTAGAGGCCGAACTCGGGGAAACCGCGAGCCACGAAGAAGATGGTGAGCACGACGGGCAGGCCGCGGAACACCTCGACGCAGACCCGGGTGACCGCCGACAGCACCCTGCTCAGCCCGCGCAGCAGGTACGCCACCGGCGTCGCCACGCCGGTGAAGCGTCGTCGGATCAGGCTCTTGAGCTGGATCCGCAGCACGGCCAGCAGCGTTCCGACCGCCAGTGAAGCCACGATGGCCAGGGCTGCGGCGAGCAGGGTGTTCTTGAAACCGAGGCCGATCCGCTCCCACACCTGGGAGAAGTTCTCGTTGGAGGGGTCGATCAGCGGGCCCCACAGCTCCATCGAGAGCTGGCCATTCTCGTCCAGGGGCCGGTAGATCAGGAAGTATGCGCCGACGAGCAGGACCACGCCGGCGACGAGGCTGCTGATCAGGGTGATCCGCCGCTGCCGGGGGCCAGGGACGTCGTAGAGGACGCTGGTCTGCTGACTCATCGGGCCACCGCCTGTCGCTTCTCGATCCGGTCCAGCAGGGCGCCGAGCGGCACGGTCATGATCAGGTAGCCGATCGAGATGCCGATGGCGACCGGGACGAAGGCGTAGCCCTCGGCCCCGGTGAGCTGGTCGGCCGTGGCCGACAGGTCACCGGCAACCCCGAAGAAGCCGGCCAGCGCCGAATTCTTGATCATCGCGATGATCACGGAACCGAGCGGGACGATCGAGGCTTTCCAGGACTGTGGCAGCACCACGTAGCGCAGGTTCTGCCCGAAGGTCAGGCCTAGCGACCGCGCCGCCTCCGCCTGGCCGGCGGGCACCGCGTTCACCCCGGACCGCAGCGCCTCGCAGACGAACGCCGCGGTGTAGAGCACCAGGGCGATCAGCGCGAACCGGAAGTACGGCAGGTCGGTGCCGAGCCGGGTGAACAGCGAGTCGAGCACCGGGATGCGGAGGAAGTCCGCGTTGGAGCCGAGCGCCGGCAGGCCGAACGCGGCGAAGAACATCACCACTGTCAACGGCATGTTGCGGAAGACGTTCACGTAGCCGGTGCCGAGCGCGCGGAGCGGCGGCACCGGTGAGATGCGCAGCACCGCAACGATGGCGCCCAGGACGAGGGCACCGATCGCGGCGAGAATGCAGATCTGGAGGGTGAGCCAGAAACCACCCGCAAAGACGTCGAACTTGTCGATGAGCACGTTCACGGGTCGGTGTTCCTCCCCACCCTCCAGATCGAAGGATCAGATCAGTAGCGGTTGATGGTGGGCGCCGAACCCAGTTCCGCGCCGAACTTGCCGGCGGTGTTGTCCCAGGCCTTCTTCCAGCTGCCGTCGGAGACGGCCTTGTCCAGCGTGTCGTTGATGAAGCTGCGGAAGTCCGCGTCCTCCTTCTTCACCCCGATGCCGTACGGCTCCTTGGTGAAGTTGCTGCCGGCCAGCTTGAACGACGCCTCGTCCTTGGCGATGTAGCCGAGCAGGATCACGTTGTCCGTGGTGACGGCGTCGACCTGGCCGCTCTTGAGGGCGTCCCGGCACTTGTCGTAGGTGTCGAAGGGCACCAACTGGGTGGCGACGTCCTTGACGTACTTCTTGATCTCCTCGAACGGCGTCGAGCCGGTGACCGAGCAGACCTTCTTGGTGCCGTCCTTGAACGAGTCCGGACCGGTGATGGTGGTGTCGTCCTTCTTGACCATGATGTTCTGGCCGGCCTCGTAGTACGGGCCTGCGAAGGCGATCCGCTCCTTGCGCTTGTCGTTGATCGTGTACGTCGCGGCGACCAGGTCGACAGTGCCGTTGACGATCACGTCCTCGCGGACCTTCGAGGGGGCCTCGACCCACTCGATCTTGTCCTCGGGGATGCCGAGCTCCTTGACGATGATCTTGGCGATCTCGACGTCGAAGCCCTCCGGCTTGCCGGAGAGGCCCTTCAGGCCGAAGCCGGGCTGGTCGAACTTGGTGCCGACCTTGATCTTCTGGGCCTTGTTCAGCTTCTCCATGGTGCTGCCGGCGGTGAAGGACTTGCTGCCAGCACCGGTGTCCCCGCCCTCGTCGCCACCACAGGCGGTGAGGCCGAGCGCCAGAGCGGCGACCGCGGCGACTGCCGCAACGCGCTTGATACGCATACTCTTCTCCTTCTTCAACGGAGCCCACCGAGTACGGCGCGCTCCACTACGGACGCCTAGTGCGTGAGGATCTTGGAGAGGAAGTCTCGGGCCCGCTCGCTGCGCGGGTTCGCGAAGAACTCCGCCGGTGGGGCGTCCTCGACCAGTTGCCCGTCGGCCATGAAGATGACCCGGTTCGCCGCGTGCCGGGCGAAGCCCATCTCGTGGGTCACCACGACCATCGTCATGCCGTCGCTGGCCAGCGAGGTCATCACGTCGAGCACCTCGCCGACCATCTCCGGGTCCAGGGCGCTGGTCGGCTCGTCGAAGAGCATCGCCTTGGGCTGCATGGCCAGCGCCCGGGCGATGGCCGCCCGCTGCTGCTGGCCACCGGAGAGCTGGGCCGGGAACTTGTCCGCCTGGTTGGCGATGCCGACCCGGTCCAGCAGGGCCAGGCCGCGCTCGCGGGCGGCGGTCGGCTTCTCCTTGCGGACCTTGATCGGGCCGAGGGTGACGTTCTCCAGGATGGTCTTGTGCGCGAAGAGGTTGAACGACTGGAAGACCATGCCCACCTCGCTGCGCAGCTTCGCGAGGGGCTTGCCCTCGGCCGGCAGCGGCTGACCGTCGAAGGTGATGGTGCCCGAGTTGATCGGTTCCAGTCGGTTGATCGTGCGGCACAGCGTCGACTTGCCGGAGCCGGACGGGCCGATCACCACGACCACCTCGCCCCGACCCACCGACAGTGAGACGTCGTCCAGCACGTGCAGCGGCCCGAACCACTTGTTGACCGCGTCCAGCACGATGAGCGGTTCGCCCGTCGTCACGTCGTCCACCGTCCCCTGTCGTCTCCCGGATCGGGGTCGGTTGACCCCCGGTGCGGCCACTGTAGGCGGCCTGATGTGGCAGAACGCAACCCAGCGGGTCACGGAGCGGTAACACCGGTCACGATCGTTCTCGGGCGTCCGATTTTGGTCACCGGATGGGTGGTCGCGGTGGCGATCGTGGCGCCTTGTCGCGATCATTGGTGGATGACCGAACCCGTACGGTTGACCAAGTACGCCCGCGGCGGTGGCTGCGCCTGCAAGATCCCGCCGGGCGAGCTGGAGATCATGGTTGCCGGTCTCGGCCCGGCGACCGGCACCGCCGAGTTGCTGGTCGGGTTGGACCACGGCGACGACGCGGCGGTGGTGCGCCTGGATGAGCGGACCGGCCTGGTCAGCACCGCCGACTTCTTCACCCCGGTGGTCGACGACGCGTACGACTGGGGTCGGATCGCCGCGGCCAACGCGCTCTCCGACGTGTACGCGATGGGCGGCACCCCGCTGGTGGCGCTCAACCTGCTCTGCTGGCCGCGCGACGTGCTTCCGCTGGAGTTGGCCCGTGAGGTGCTGCGCGGCGGCCAGGACGTGGCGCGGGAGGCCGGCTGTCACCTGGCCGGCGGGCACAGCGTGGACGACGACGGCCCGAAGTACGGTCTCGCGGTCACCGGAACGGTCAAACCGGAGGAGCTGATCACCCTCGACGCCGGGCGGGCCGGGGTGCCGTTGTCGCTGACCAAGCCGCTCGGGGTGGGTGTGCTGAACACCCGGCACAAGGCGACCGGGGAGAGCTTTCCGGAGGCGGTGGCCACGATGAGCGCACTCAATCGGGGGGCCGCCCGCGCGGCGGTCGCCGCCGGCATCCGGTGCGGCACCGACGTGACCGGGTTCGGGCTGCTCGGGCACGCCTCGAAGCTGGCCCGGGCCAGCCAGGTCACGGTGGCCATCGACACCGCCCGGGTGCCCTATCTGGCCGGCGCGCGGGAAGCGCTGCGCGACGGGTTCGTCAGCGGCGGCAGCCGGCGCAACCTGGAGTGGGTGACCCCGTGGACCGACTTCGGCGCGGCGGACGAGGCGGAGCGGCTCCTGCTTGCCGACGCGCAGACCTCCGGTGGCCTGCTGGTCGCCGGCGAGGTGCCCGGCGCTCCGGTGGTGGGCGAGCTGCTGCCACGGGGGGAGCATCGGGTCGTCCTGCGCTGACCGGGACCGTCGACCTGCGGCGGGACACGCGGTGGCCGGTGGCGCGAATGGCGCACCATACCCGATAAACTGTCACCTTCCCGCTACTCCGAGCAATGCGGCTCAGGGAAATTTTGCCCGGAATGGTCACAGACCGGTAACTTGCCCCCGGCTGGGGTCAAATGCCCCCCACCATCGTGTGTAAGGCCCGATCCGGAGGCCGGTGGAGACGAACGCAGCGAGGAGGCGGAATGACCGAGCTGTGGAACTGGAGAATCGACGGGGCTCAACCCGTGGAGGTCTACCCGGCGCTGGCGGAAGCGCTTGGTCGGGTGGTGATGCCGCTGGCGGTGGCCGACCCGGCGCGGCTGCCGGCGTACGCGGTGGTGTGTGACGTCTGGCAGGCGCCGGGCGAGTTCGCGACGGTGGTGGACTGCTACGGCGTGCCCGAGCAGCTCTCCGAGCACGCGAGCATCGCCGCACTGGCCCGATTGCTGGGCCGCAACTGCCTGTTGCGCGACGACACGCTCGACGCGGGCCGGCACCTGCTCGTCGCTCCGGACGGCACGGTCCGTCCGGTGCACTTCGACGTGCGGGACACTGAGGACGGTGAGGTGCTCAGCAGGCTGCGGCTCTGCTCGCTGGGTGACCCGGGTTGTCGGGGCTGGTCGCAGTGCCACCGCTCGCGCTGGGCGCCTGACACTGTCGCTCCGGCGCTCGCCGCGGCCTGACCCTCTTCAGGGTCAGGCCCGGCCGGGTGCCGTGACGGTCAGCGGTGGTCAGTTGGCGGCGGTGGCCGACCGGTCGGTGGTGCCCGATCCGGCACCCCGCACCACCAGTTGGTCGAGCAGGGTGCGCGTCGCCTCGGCCACGGCGGCCACCGCTGCGTCGAACGCGGCGGCGTTGTGCGCGGCGGGCGCCCGGAAGCCAGAGATCTTCCGGACGTACTGCAACGCTGCCGCCTCGACGTCCGCGTCGGTCACCTGCGGGGTGAACGGCTCACGCAGCGTCTTGATGCTCCGGCACATGTGGGTTCCTCCTCGGTTGGTGCGCTACTCGACCAACGATGACATCGCTGGGGCTGTTGCCTGTTCCGCGAAGACCCCGAATCGCCCAGAAATACGTTCTGTGCCGCAGTGAACTGCCCGCCGTTGACCCTCACCGTGGGGCGGTGGGCCAACGCCGCAGGACGGGACAACGCCGGTCGGAGGTCCCCCCGGACCGGGCCGCTACCCTGGTAGCCCGAGGGGAAGGGGCACCAACAGGGTGGCTAGGACCTACAACGTCGTCACGTACGGCTGCCAGATGAACGTGCACGACTCCGAACGCATCTCCGGCCTGCTTGAGCAGGCGGGATACGAGCGTGCACCCGCTGGCGACGACACCCCGGACATCGTGGTCTTCAACACCTGCGCGGTGCGGGAAAATGCGGACAACCGGCTCTACGGCAACCTCGGTCGTCTGCGCCCGGTCAAGGACAAGCACCCCGGGATGCAGATCGCGGTCGGCGGCTGCCTCGCCCAGAAGGATCGGGGCGACATCGTCCGCAAGGCCCCCTGGGTGGACGTCGTCTTCGGCACCCACAACATCGGCGCGCTGCCGGTGCTGTTGGAGCGGGCCCGGCACAACGCCGCCGCCGAGGTGGAGATCCTGGAGTCCCTCGACGTCTTCCCGTCCACGCTGCCCACCCGCCGCGAGTCCACGTACGCCGGCTGGGTGTCGATCTCGGTGGGGTGCAACAACACCTGCACGTTCTGCATCGTGCCGGCGCTGCGCGGCAAGGAGAAGGACCGGCGCCCCGGCGACATCCTCTCCGAGGTGCGCGCGCTGGTCGACGAGGGTGTGCTGGAGGTGACCCTGCTCGGGCAGAACGTCAACTCGTACGGTGTGGAATTCGGTGACCGGTACGCGTTCGGCAAGCTGCTGCGCGCCTGCGGCGACATCGACGGGTTGGAACGCGTGCGCTTCACCAGCCCGCACCCGAAGGACTTCACCGACGACGTGATCGCCGCGATGGCCGAGACGCCGAACGTCTGCCACTCGCTGCACATGCCGTTGCAGTCCGGCTCCGACGACGTGCTCCGGGCGATGCGCCGGTCCTACCGCTCCGAGCGCTACCTGGGGATCATCGAGAAGGTCCGCTCGGCGATGCCGGACGCGGCGATCACCACCGACATCATCGTCGGCTTCCCCGGTGAGACCGAGGCCGACTTCCAGCGCACCCTGGACGTGGTCCGGGAGGCCCGGTTCTCCTCGGCCTTCACCTTCCAGTACTCGAAGCGGCCCGGCACCCCCGCCGCGACCATGGACGATCAGCTGCCCAAGCAGGTCGTGCAGGAACGCTACGAGCGGTTGATCGCATGCGTCGAGGAGATCACCTGGGCGGAGAACAAGCGCCTCGTCGGTGAGACCGTCGAGGTGCTGGTCGCGGTCGGCGAGGGCCGCAAGGACGAGCGGACCGGCCGGATGTCCGGTCGGGCCCGCGACGGTCGACTGGTGCACTTCGCGACCGAGACCGCCGACGGGGAGTCCCTCGCCGGTCAGATCCGGCCGGGCGACATCGTGCACACCACAGTCACGTACGCCGCCCCGCACCACCTGAACGCCGACGGAGCGCCGGTGGCGCACCGTCGCACCCGGGCCGGTGACGCGGCCGAGGCGGGTCGCTCCCCGCGTACACCTGGGGTGTTGCTCGGTCTGCCGACGATCGGCGCACCGCCGGTCGTGGCTGCCCCCGCCGCTGGCTGCGCCACCCACTGACCGCACGGAGGGGCCCCTCGCTGAGGGGCCCCTCCGCGGTCAGACGGTGATCTTGCCGGCGCCGGCGCCCGCCGTCACGATGGACTTGACGTTGCTCGCGGTGTCCAGCTGGTAGGAGTACGGGATGCTGGCAACGCTGCCGCCGGTCTGGCCGGTCGGCGAGTTGACGAAGTGGTTGTTGCGGGCGACCAGGCTGCCGGGCCCCGAGTCCCCCTCACCGAGGTGGTACGGGTCGTCGACGTTCTCGAAGTAGTTGCCCTCGACGAGCACGCCGGCGTTCTCGGTGGACGCCACGCCGTAGCCGCCGTTGGCCCGGTAGTAGTTGTTGTACACGTGCACCGGGTTGCCGAAGCGCACCCGGGGGTTGCGCTGGTTGCTGCCGTCGAACCAGTTGTGGTGGTAGCTCACCCGCAGGTGACCGACGTCCTGGCTGGCGTTGTCGTCGCTGTGACCGAGCAGCATGGTCTTGTCGTGGCTGAAGACCCGGTTCCACGAGACGGTGACGAAGTCCGAGCCGCGCTTGATGTCGACGGCGCCGTCGTACCCGTTGCTGAAGCTGTTGTGGTCGATCCAGATGTTGGTGGCCGACTCCTGCACGTTGATCGCGTCGTCGTTCCAGTTGCGGAAGGTCAGGTTGCGGATGATCACGTTGCGGTCGCCGCTGACGTTGAACCCGCAGCCGACGATCGTCGCCCCGTAGTTACCGATGATGGTCTTGTTGGACCGAACCCGCAGCATCCCCGAGCAGGTGATCGTCCCGGTCACCCGGATGACTGCGGCGCCTGTCGCGTTCAGCGCGCTGGTGAGGCCCGAGGCGTTGCTGACGGTGGTCGTGGCGGCGTTGCCGCCACCTGTGGTGCCGCCGTTCTGGGTGGCCCAGCCGACCAGCGCCGACGGCTGCTGGCCGGGCGGGGGAGTGCTCGACGGTGGCGGGGTGGACGGCGGTGGGGTGGTCGGCGGTGGGGTGGTCGGTGTGGTGCTGCCGGTGCAGGCGACGTTGTTCAGGCTGAAGCTGCTCGGAGCCGGGTTGCTGGAGTTGTTCCAACTCGCGTTGAAGCCGAATGTGGCGCTGGCGTTGGTCGCCAGGTTGCCGTTGTAGTCGACGTTGGTCGCGGAGACCTGGCTGCCGCTCTGCGAGGCGGTGGCGCCCCACGCCTGGCTGACCTGCTGGCCGGCCCCGTACGACCAGCGCAGCGTCCACCCGGAGACCGGGTCGCCGAGGTTGGTGACGGTGACGTTGCCGGTGAATCCGCCCGGCCACTGGCTGGCGACCGAGTAGGCCACCTGGCAGCCGGCGGCCGCCTGGGCGGACACGGAGGTCAACAGCCCGGCGGTGACCAGGGTGGCGGTGGCTGCGGCCGTGGTGGCGATCAGCGTCATTCGACGCCGTCCTGTGCGCATGCTGCTTCCTTTCGGTGAGGCGGACGGAGGTGTCGCGACGCCCATGCCCGTGGGCGGCGAATCTCGGCCGGGACCAGTGGTCCTCGGGCCCGCCAGTGCAGGTTCGTGAAGGAAAGCGGCTCCCGCGCTCGCGCTCACCGACAAAGAGGCAAGCGCTTTCCCGATAAAAACATAGAAGACTCTGAATGTAAATGGCCGGGACGGCCGATGCGCTGCGCACCGGCCGTCCCGGCAGCAGCACACCGGCCGCCCGGTGGATCAGCAGCTGGTGCCGCTGAGTTTCACAGTGCCCGGCGCGCTGGCCGTGCCGTTGGCGGTGAAGCCCACGGTGACCGACCCGCCCGCCGGCAGGGACGGAGCGTGGCTGGGAGCTGCCGCGGTGACCGTCGTACCGGACTGCGTGACGGTGGCGTTCCAGCCACTGCCCAACGTCACCCCGGACGGCCAACTCCAGGTGACCGACCACGGGTTCACCGCGCCCGAGCCGGTGTTCTTCACGGTCAACTCGCCCTGGAAGCCGCCCTGCCAGGCGTTGACCTGCCGGTAGGTGGCCGTGCAGGCGCCGGCCGGCGGGTCCGTCGGCGGGTCCGTCGGCCCGCCGGTCGGCGGCCCGCTGGTGCCGCCACCGGACGGCGCGATCAGGTACGGCTGGAGGATCGCCTGCTTGGCGGTGTTGATGTTGGTCCAGTCGTCCAACGCGATACCGCCGGTGTCACCCGAGTTGGGGTTCCACGACCAGTAGGTGAAGGACATCCCGGTCACCCCGGTCCCGGTGTACGCCATCAGCTTCTCCAGCCACACCTTGTCCTTCGGGTCGACCAGGGTGCTGCCGAACTCGCCCATCATGATCGGGGCGATGTTCTGCTTGTAGAGGTAACCGAAGTACTTGTCCCAGATGGCCGGCATGTTCGCCGGGTAGTCCGGGGCGTCGAACCAGGTCTGCCGGTACACCGAGGTGGCGTACTCGTGCGGCGAGTAGACCAACCGGTTGGCCACGTTCAGCCGGACCGGGAACTGACCCGCCTTCGACAGGTTGCCACCCCACCAACCGCAGTCCTCGTCGTTGCTGGTGTCGCCGTCCCAGACGTTGGAGAGGCCACCACTCGGGCAGCTCACCCCCTCCACGAAGATCAACCAGTTGGGCTGGACGCCGAGGACCGCGTTGCCGGCCCGCTCGGCGGCGAGCCGCCAGTCCCGGGTGGTGTCGCCGCAACCCCAGCACGCGCCGGTGGCCGCCGGGTTGGTGCCCTCCGCGTGCGGCTCGTTGTGCAGGTCCGCGCCGATCACCGTCGGGTTGCCCGCGTACCGCTGGGCGAGCATCTTCCAGTCGTTGATCCAGGTCGCCTCGGAAACCGTCGACGTGTACCAGAGCGGCGACTGCCCGGCCGCCGTCGGCCGGTGCCGGTCCAGGATGATCCGCATGCCCTTGCTGCCGGCGTAGTCGATCACCTTGTCCAGGATCTGCAACGGCGACAGCCCGATCAGGTCCGGGTTGACGAAGTCGTTGATCCCACTGGCGGTCGCACCCGGCTTCAGCGCGTCGTTCGAGTACGGCACCCGCAACGTGTTGTAACCCAGCCGGGCCATCGTGTCGAGCTGTCCCCGCCACGGGTTGTTCGACCACAGCCCGTGGAAGGTCTTGTTGTCGGTCTCCATGCCGAACCAGTTGATGCCGGTCAACCGGACCGTCGCGCCGGTGCTGTCCACGATCTGGTTGCCACTGGTATGCAGATAACCCGTACCTGTGCCGGCGGCCACGGCCGGGCTGGTGCTGACGGCGGCGGCGAGGAACACGCCAGCCGCGACGGTGACGAGCGCGGTGAGCGCGCCGCCGAGAGCTTTGGGACGGAACAATTCGAGCTCCACTTCGGAGTTCCGGCGCCGTCCAGAAACGACGCCGGCGGGCGGCCGTCCGCACGTCACGGTCCCCAGGGGTACGCGGACAGTGCGCGACGGCCCATGTCACGCGGACGTGCTCACTCGCGGAAGCTGACCGGCGACCCTCGACGGCGGATGTTCCGCCTTCGTCGCCCTCGCGCCGGTGGCCCTACCTGGCTCCGTCGCTCATTCTGATCAGCCCACGTCAATGCGTCAACCTGCCCCGTCGCCCCGTCGCCCCGTCGCCCCGTCGCCCCGTCGCCCCGTCGCCCCGTCGCCCCGTCGCGTGCCCTGCATGATCGCGCTGGAACATGGATGTAGTGGTATCTGGCCGCCAGGTGGCCACTACATCCTGGATCGAGCGTGACCTTGAGGGCCGTGGGCGGGGGCGGACACGCGGGAGCCCCCGGTCCCGAGCGGGACCGGGGGCTCCGGACGTCGTCAGCTCAGCCGGCCTGCTCGGCGAGTTGGAGGAACTGCCGCTTGGAGGCGAGGGCCTGCTCAGCCTCCTTGATCCGGCGTGAGTCCCCGGCGCTCTGCGCCCGGGCCAGCCGGTCCTCGGCCTCCGCCACCTGCGCCCGCATCTGGGCGAGCAGCGGGTTGTCCTCCTTGGTGGTGCGGCGCCACGCCGAGTCCATCACGTCACGGACCTTGTCGTCGATGACGCGCAGTCGACGCTCCAGCCCGGCGGCCGCCTCGCGGGGCACCCGGCCGGCCTCGTGCCACTGGGCCTGGATCTCCCGCAGCTTGGCCTGGGCGCCCTTCGGGTCGGCGTCGATGTCCAACGCCTCGGCCTCGGCGAGCAGGGCCTGCTTGCGCTCCAGGTTGCCGCGCTGCTCGTTGTCCCGTGCGGAGAAGACCTCGCTGCGCCGGCTGAAGAAGGCGTCCTGCGCACCCCGGAACCGTTCCCAGAGCTTCTGCTCGGCCTCCTTGGAGGCGCGCGGAGCGGCCTTCCACTGGGTCATCAGGTCCTTGAGCTGGTTGGCGGTGGCGGCCCAGTCGGTGGAGTCCGCGAGCTTCTCCGCTTCGGCGACCAACTCCTCCTTGGCGGTCTGGGCCTGCTTGCGCTGCGAGTCCAGGGAGGCGAAGTGGGCGCCGCGGCGGCGGGTGAAGCCGTCCCGGGCGGCGGCGAACCGCTTCCACAGCTCACCGTCGGCCTTCTTGTCGACGCCGCGGATGGTCTTCCACTCGTCGAGGATCTCCTTGAGCCGGTCCCCGGCGGTCTTCCACCCGGTGGATTCGGCGGCCAGCTTCTCGGCCTCCTCGACCAGCGCGGTCTTGCGGGCCAGGGCCTCGCCGCGAGCGGCGTCCCGGGCGGCGCGCGCTTCGCCGGCCTTCTCCTCGGCGAGGGTCGCCAGCTTGTCCAGGCGGGTGGCCAGCGCGTCGATGTCGCCGACCACGTTGGCCTCGGGCAGCGAGGCACGGATCCGCCGGATCGTGCTCAACGAGTGCCCGGCGTCCGCCGCACCCGACTTGAGTCGCGCCTCGGTCAGGTCCACCTCGGTCACCAGGTCGGCGAAGCGACGGGCGAAGTGCGCCAGGCCCTCCTCCGGTGCTCCCGCCTGCCAGGATCCGACCACCCGCTCTCCCTCGGTGGTCTTGACGTACACGGTGCCGTCCGCGTCCACCCGTCCGAAGGCAGTCCAGTCGCTCATGTGCCCATCCTCGTTCTCCCGGCGTCGAGGGATCGATCCCCCGTCGCCGCCACGGCGCAGCCAAGTTGCTTCCGGCATTGTCACAGGTCCGACCCGGTCCGCGTCGAGCGCCTATCGCCGACCGTGACCATACGGTGTCCTAGGGGCCGAATGACCGGATCGGCGCGGAGACGCACCGGGGATTCCCGCTACGGTGGACGGGTGCCACTGGTCGCCGCCGCCGTCTGCCCGCATCCGCCCCTGCTCGTGCCCGAGGTGGCCGGCTCCGCGGCCCCGGAGCTGGACGATCTGCGGGCGGCCTGTGACACCGCCGTACGCCGGCTGTTGGCCACCGATCCGGACATTGTGGTGCTGGTGGGCACCGGCCCGGTGACCGGCCCGATCCGCACCCCGGCGAGTGGTTCTCTCCAGCCCTGGGGTGTCGACCTGGACGTGCCGTTGGTGTCTGGCCGACCGGACCGGGGTGCGGTGCTGCCGTTGAGCCTGACCATCGGCGCGTGGCTGCTGGCCCGTCACGACACTCGACCGCAGGTGACCGCCGTGCAGGTGGCCGCCGACGCCGGCCCGGCCGAGCTGGCCGCGCTCGCCGACGAGGTCGGTGCCGCCGGTGACCGGGTGGCGTCGCTGGTGCTCGGGGACGGGTCGGCCTGCCGGGGCGAGAAAGCACCCGGGTACGACGACGCGCGCGCCCTCCCGTACGACCAGGGGGTTGCCGCGGCGCTGGCCGACGCGGACCTGGACGCCCTGCTCGACCTCGACCCGGTGGTGTCGACGGAGCTGAAGGCCGCCGGTCGCGCCCCCTGGCAGGTGCTCGCCGGCGCGGCCCGCGTGGCCGGTGGTGGGTGGCGCGGCGAGTTGCTGCACGACTCCGCCCCCTACGGGGTGGCCTACTTCGTAGCGTCCTGGGAGCGGGTGTGACGGGCACGGTCGTCGCTGTGGTCGGCCCGACCGCGGCCGGCAAATCTGCGCTGAGCATCGCGTTGGCGCACGCCCTGGACGGCGAGGTGGTCAATGCCGACTCGATGCAGCTCTACCGGGGCATGGACATCGGCACCGCCAAGCTGACCCTCGCCGAGCGGGACGGGGTGCCGCATCACCTGCTGGACATCTGGGAGGTCACCGAGCCGGCGAGCGTCGCGGAGTACCAGCGACTGGCCCGCGCGGCGGTGGACGACATCCTGTCCCGGGGGCGGGTGCCGCTGCTGGTCGGTGGCTCCGGGCTGTACGTGCGGGCGGTGCTGGAGCGCTTCGAGTTTCCCGGCACGGACGCAGCGCTGCGGGAGCGGCTGGAACGGGAGTTGGCCGAGGTCGGCCCGGCCCCGCTGTACGCGCGGTTGCGTGCCGCCGACCCGGTCGCCGCCGAGAGCATCCTGCCCGGCAACGGCCGGCGGATCGTGCGGGCCCTGGAGGTGATCGAGCTCACCGGCGCGCCGTTCGCCGCCTCGCTGCCGCAGCCCACGCCGTACTACCCGTCCGTGCAGCTCGGGGTCGACCTGGACACCGGCCTGCTGGACGAGCGGATCGCGCTGCGGGTCGACCGGATGTGGGCCGACGGCCTGGTGCCGGAGACCCGTGAGCTGGTCGGGCGCGGCCTGCCCGAGGGGCGGACGGCGAGTCGGGCCCTCGGCTACCAGCAGGTGCTGCGCCTGCTCGCCGGTGAGCTGACCGAGGCGCAGGCGCACGACGAGACGGTCCGGGCCACCCGGCGTTTCGTCCGGCGGCAGCGGTCCTGGTTCCGCCGGGACCCGCGGATCCACTGGCTGGACTCGGCCACCCCGGACCTGATCGGGGCCGCCCTGCGTCTGGTGCCGGCGGCTGCGCGATGATGGGGGAGTGGAGTTCACCAAGGGCCACGGCACCGGCAACGACTTCGTCATCCTTCCCGACCCGGACGGTCAGCTCGAGCTGACTCCGGAGCTGGTCGCGGCGCTCTGCGACCGGCGTCGGGGCATCGGCGCGGACGGCGTACTGCGGGTGGTCCGCGCGGCCAAGCATCCGGACGGCGCGGGTCTGGCCGGCGAGGCCGAGTGGTTCATGGACTACTGGAACGCCGACGGCTCGTTCGCCGAGATGTGCGGCAACGGCGCCCGGGTCTTCGTGCGCTACCTGCTCGACACCGGCTTGGCCACGCCCGCAGGCGCGGCGCTGCCGGTGGCCACCCGGGCCGGCGTCGTGCGCGCGCTGGTCGAGGGCGACACCGTGTCCGTCGAGATGCGCCGACCCCAGGTGTACGACAGCTCCGCCGCCACCCTCGGCGGACTGACCCTGACCGGTGCGGTGGTGGACGTCGGCAACCCGCACCTGGTCTGCGTGCTGCCGGCCGGCGTGGATTTGTCGGCGTTGGACCTGACCGTCGCGCCCGGGTTCGACCCGTCGGTCTTCCCGAGCGGGGTGAACGTGGAGTTCATCGTGGCGGGCGACCCGGTCGACGGCACCGACGAGCACACCCTGATGCGGGTGTACGAGCGCGGCAGCGCCGAGACGCTGTCCTGCGGCACCGGTGCCTGCGCGGTGGGCGCGGTGGCGCTGCGCGACGCCGGCCGGGACACCGGAGTGGTCGCGGTCGACGTGCCCGGCGGCCGCCTGACGGTGACGGTCACCGAGAACTCCTGCTGGCTTTCCGGCCCCGCCGTCCTGGTAGCCACCGGCGAACTGAACCCAACAACCCTCCACCCCTAAAGCGCCCCCACCCCCACCCCCACCCCCACCCGTGTTGATCAAGAGGTTTGCGTCAGGGACTACGCGAAACCTGACGCAAACCTCTTGATCAACGGCGTGGCCGGTGGGCGGTTCGCGCCTTACGGGGTGGCGCTGGCGTTTGCCGCGATCTCGGGGAGGTCCGCCGGGCCGGGGTCGGCGGCCGGGAGCGGGCTCGGGTTGTTCGCAGCGGCGCGGACGGCGGCGGCGACCGCCGGGGCGACCCGGGAGTCGAAGACGCTCGGCACGATCACCGTCGGGTTGATCTTGTCTTCGCCGACCACGTCCGCGATGGCCCGGGCGGCCGCGATGGCCATCTCCTCGGTGAACTCCTCGGCGTGCGCGTCCAGCATGCCGCGGAACACCCCGGGGAACGCGAGCACGTTGTTGATCTGGTTCGGCTGGTCCGAGCGGCCGGTGGCGACCACTGCGGCGTGCTTGCGCGCCTCCCGCGGGTCGACCTCCGGGTCCGGGTTCGCGAGGGCGAAGACGATCGAGTCCTTCGCCATCTGCGCGATGTCGTCGCCGGTGAGCAGGTTCGGCGCGCTGACCCCGATGAACACGTCGGCGCCGCGGATCGCGCCGGGCAGGTCGCCGGAGTAGTTCTCCTTGTTGGTGTTCTCCGCCAGCCACTGCCACGCCGAGTTGAGCCCGGTCTGCCCGCGGTGCAGGGCGCCCTCCCGGTCGTACGCGATGATGTCGCCGACGCCCTGGCGCAGCAGCAGCTTCATGATCGCGGTGCCGGCCGCGCCGGATCCGGAGACGACCACCCGGACGTCCTCGAGCCGCTTGCCCACCACCCGCAGCGCGTTGGTCAGCGCGGCCAGCACGCAGATCGCGGTGCCGTGCTGATCGTCGTGGAAGACCGGGATGTCCAGCGCCTCGCGCAGCCGGGCCTCGATCTCGAAGCAGCGCGGCGCGGCGATGTCCTCCAGGTTGATGCCGCCGTAGGCCGGCGCGATCGCCTTGACGATCTGCACGATCTCGTCGGTGTCCTGGGTGTCCAGCACCACCGGCCAGGCGTCCACCCCGCCGAAGCGCTTGAACAGCGCGGCCTTGCCCTCCATCACCGGCAGCGACGCGGCCGGGCCCAGGTTGCCCAGGCCGAGCACCGCCGAGCCGTCGCTGACCACCGCGACGGTGTTGCGCTTGATGGTCAGTCGCCGGGCGTCGGCCGGGTTCTCGGCGATCGCCATGCAGACCCGGGCCACCCCCGGGGTGTACGCGCGGGACAACTCGTCGCGGTTGCGCAGCGCGACCTTCGAGGTCACCTCGATCTTGCCGCCCAGGTGCAGCAGGAACGTCCGGTCCGACACCTTGCGCACGTCCACGCCGTCCAGCGCGGTCAGCGCGTCGACCACCTGGTCGGCGTGACCGGCGTCGGCGGTGTCGCAGGTCAGGTCGACGATCACGTGGGTCGGGTCCGAGTCCACCACGTCCAGCGCCGTGACGATCGCCCCGGCCTCGCCGACGGAGGTGGTGAGCCGGCCGATCGAGGAGGCGTCCGCGGTGACGGCGATCCGGATGGTGATCGAAAATCCGGCGCTGGGCAGTCGGGTGATGGCCACGGGATCCCTCCGTAACGGCTGTGCGGCCGCTCGGCCGCCGCCCGCATTTCTACCGGGTTGTCGCGGCCGACCAGCAATCGCCCCCACTTTTGGCGAGCTTCACCATGGGCATATAGCAGGTGCGTTCGGCGTTGTGTCATGTCAGGATTACGTTCTACTTATCAAAACGGACAGGAGAACCGCTTGCGAGACCAGGAGAGCTTTGTCCCCGTCGAGGACGAGCTCGACGACGTCACCACCGGCGAGATGGAGCTGTCGGAGCGGCAGTCCCTCCGACGCGTCCCGGGCCTGTCAACCGAGCTCACCGACGTCACCGAGGTGGAATACCGCCAGCTGCGGCTGGAGCGGGTCGTCCTGGTTGGCGTCTGGACCGAAGGCACTGTCACCGACGCGGAAAACTCGCTGACCGAGCTCGCCGCGCTGGCCGAGACCGCCGGGTCGCAGGTGCTCGAAGGGCTCATCCAACGTCGTACCCGACCCGACCCGGCCACGTACATCGGCCGAGGCAAGGTCGACGATCTTGGCGCGGTGGTGCTCTCCACCGGCGCCGACACGGTCATCTGTGACGGTGAGCTGTCCCCGTCGCAGCTGCGCAACCTGGAGCAGCGCACCAAGGTCAAGGTCGTCGACCGCACCGCGCTGATCCTCGACATCTTCGCCCAGCACGCCAAGAGCAAGGAAGGTAAGGCGCAGGTCGAGCTGGCGCAGCTCGAATACCTGCTGCCCCGACTGCGCGGTTGGGGTGAGACGCTCTCCCGGCAGACCGGTGGTTCCGGCCGGGGTGGTGGCGCCGGCGGCGGTGTGGGTGTTCGTGGTCCCGGTGAGACCAAGCTGGAGACCGACCGGCGGCGCATCCGTCACCGCATCTCCCGGCTGCGTCGCGAGATCAAGAGCATGAAGACGGTACGCGTGACCAAGCGCGCCCGGCGTTCCCGCAACGCCGTTCCCGCGGTCGCCATCGCCGGCTACACCAACGCCGGCAAGTCCAGCCTGCTCAACCGCCTGACCGGCGCGGGCGTGCTGGTGGAGAACGCGCTGTTCGCCACGCTGGACCCGACGACCCGCAAGGCCACCGCCTCGGACGGGCGGCTCTACACCCTCTCCGACACGGTCGGCTTCGTCCGACACCTTCCGCACCAGATCGTCGAGGCGTTCCGCTCGACGCTGGAGGAGGTCGCGGAGGCAGATCTGGTGGTGCACGTCGTGGACGGCACCCACCCGGATCCGGAGGAGCAGGTCCGGGCGGTCCACGCGGTGCTTGCCGAGGTCAGCGCGGACCGGCTCCCCGAGCTGTTGGTGGTCAACAAGACCGACGCGGCCGACGAGGACACTCTGCTGCGGCTCAAGCGGCTCTGGCCGGACGCGATCTTCGTGTCCGCCCACTCCGGGCGGGGCATGGACGAGCTGCGCACGGCGATCGAGGACCGGCTGCCGAGTCCGGCCGTGGAGGTCCGGGCCGTGCTGCCGTACGACCGGGGCGACCTGGTGGCTCGGGCGCACCGCACGGGTGAGGTGCTCAGCACGTCGCACCTGCCGGAGGGCACTCTGCTGCACGTCCGCGTCGGCGCGGAGCTGGCGGCGGAGCTGACGGCCTTCGACGTGGAGCGGCAAGGGCAGGCGGCCGGCAGCCGGTCCTGAGCGGCCACGGCGTCATCCACCGGAAACGCGCGGCATGCGACACTGGCCGAATGCGCCGCGTTGTTTCCTCGATCACGGTTGCCCTCGGCCTGCTCGGGGCAACCGTGGCGCTCGCCGGAGTCGCCGCAGCGGCTCCCGCCCCTGGGGCGTCCGGGCCGCCCGCCGCGAACCCTGGCCAGAAGCGATGCACGATCACCGACGAGCGGCTACGGGAGCTGTCCGGGCTGGTGGCCACCAAGAGTGGCTACATCGTCATCAACGACAGCACCGACGTCGCGGCGCGCAAGCGGGTGTTCTTCCTCGACAGCAAGTGCAAGATCTCGAAGGAACCGGTCCGCTACTCGGGGCAGGGTCCGTTCGACACCGAGGATCTCGCCCTGTCCAAGGACGGCCGCACCCTCTGGATCGCCGACACCGGTGACAACCCCGACTCGAAGGAGCGCCGCAGCCGCGTCGCGCTCTGGTCGATGCCGGTCAGCGGCGCCAAGGAGCCGACGCTGCACCGGCTCTCCTACCCCGAGGCCAAACCGCACGACGCTGAGGCGTTGCTCATCGGCGACGACGGAAAACCGCTGATCATCACCAAGGTGACCAGCGGCAAGGCCGAGATCTACACGCCGTCGGCGGCCCTCAGGAGCGGCGACACCGAGCCGGTGCCGATGCGTAAGGCCGGCGAGATCACGCTGCCGAAGACCCAGACGGAGAACACCCTCAACACGTTCGGCCGGATCGCCATCACCGGCGCATCCCGGGCACCGGACGGCTCCCGGGTGGTCCTGCGCACGTACGCGGACGCCTTCGAGTTCGACGTGACCGGTGGCGACATCGTGGGCGCGCTCACCACCGGCAAGCCGCGGGTGACGCCGCTGGCCGACCCCTTCGGCGAGGCCATCAGCTACACCTCGGACGGAAAGTCGTTCGTCACCGTCTCCGACGCGGGCCGGTTCACCGAAGACGAGCCGGTCGACATCCTCGGCTACACCCCGTCCACGTCGACCGCCGTGCCACTGGCCCCCGAGGACGGCGCCAAGCCGGCCGCCTCGAAATCGTGGACCGACGGGCTGAGCCTCGACGACATCACGTACATGGTCGGGGCGGTCGGGCTGATCGGCCTGCTGTTGGTCGCCGGCGGAATCTTCGGCATCGTTCGCGCCCGCCGTCGGCCGCCGACCGCTGACGCGTCCGACCCGTCGGAGCCGGACGGCGAGCCGTTCGGCCCGCGCGGTGGCCGCGCCGTTGACGGGTTCCCGGCTGACGATGACCGTAGGGGTGGTGTCTACGGAGGCGGCGCACCGGCCGGCGGCGCGGTCTACGGCGGTGGTGCGGGTCGTGGTGGCCCGGCCCCGGCGGGTGGTGCGGGTCGCGGTGGCCCGGCCCCGGCGGGTGGTGCCGTGTACGGCGGTGGCGGCCGGCCGGCCTCGGCTGACGGTGGTGCGCCACGACCCGACGGCGGCGGTGCTGGCGTCTACGGCGGCGGCGGTCGTCCCCCGGCTGGCGGCGGTGGCCGTCCCCCGGCTGGCGGCGGTGGTCGTCCCCCGGCCAGCGGTGGCGGTCGCCCCCCGGCCAGTGGCGGTGGCCGTCCCCCGGCCAGTGGCGGTGGCCGTCCCCCGGCCAGTGGCGGTGGCCGTCCCCCGGCCAGTGGCGGTGGCCGTCCGCAGGGCGGCGGCGGTGGCCGTCCCGGCGGTGGCGTGTACGGCGGCGACGGCGGTCAGCCCGGTCGCGCGGAGCCGCCACGGCGCGGAGGGCAGGAGCCCGACTACCGGGGTCAGCGGCCCGGCCGCCGCCGCGACGACGACGACGCGCCGGTAGACCCGTACGGGCAGTATCCCGGGGGCGGTCGCGGTCCCCGGGGCGACCGTTACTGATCGGACGCTGAGGGCGCTCAGCCGCCCTGACGAGCGGTGTGGGTGAGCGCTGTTGGCGCCCACCCGCCGATCGGTCAGATCCGGCGGAGCACCGCCACGACCCGGCCCATGATGGTGGCGTCGTCGCCGGGGATCGGGTCGAAGGCCGGGTTCTGTGGCATCAGCCAGACGTGCCCGTCGCGCCGCCGGTAGGTCTTCACGGTCGCCTCGCCGTCGAGCATGGCGGCCACGATCTCGCCGGAGTCGGCGGTCGGCTGCTGCCGGACGACCACCCAGTCGCCGTCGCAGATCGCCGCGTCGAGCATCGAGTCGCCCTTGACCTGGAGCATGAAGACCTCGCCCTCACCCACCAGCTCGCGGGGGAGCGGGAAGATGTCCTCCACGGCCTGCTCGGCGAGGATCGGCCCACCGGCGGCGATCCGACCGAGCATCGGCACGTACGCCGGGGTGGGCCGCTGTGCCCTCGACAGCTCGTCGTCGATCGCCTCGCTGGGGGCGCGGACGTCCACCGCGCGCGGCCGGTTCGGGTCGCGGCGCAGGAAGCCCTTCTTCTCCAACTCCTTGAGCTGGTAGGCGACGCTGGACGGCGACACCAGGCCGACCGCCTCGCCGATCTCGCGGACGCTCGGCGGGTAGCCGTGGCGTTCCACCCAGGTGCGGATGAACTCCAGGATGCGCCGCTGGCGCGCGGTCAGGTCGACTGTCGCCGGGTCGGGGAAGGCGCTGACCACCGGGGTGACCTGGCGCACGGCGGGCTGACCCGTCCGGCTGCGCGCGGCGCTGCGGCGTCGGGTGGCCGGCGGGCCCGCCTCGGTGATCTGCTGCGGGCTCTTCGGCCGGCTGGCCCGGTCCTCGGTCACGTCCGTCCTCCCTGGTCGGCGCTGGGTGCCTCGTCGGCTCGTGGTGCGTGCGGTGGTGCCACGTTGTTCATGACCGTATAGGTGAGATCAGTCATTTTCAAACATCTGTACGACCTCTCACCGGCGTGTCGGGGTGAAAAAGCGCTCCGGTCGTACGGATGTTCTGATAAATGGTACGTCAGGTAGCACTGGTGTTCGATCCTGGACCATTTTCCGGCCGTGTTCGGCCGGCTGGCCGGTAACCCGGGCGGCATCGTGACGTTGGGTCTTCGGGCGTTGTCCGGTGTGTGGATGACCGGATGGTCCGTGACGCGCCGGACACGCCGGCCAACTTGACCCGGGTTCCCCAGCGACATACGGTCAACCCCTAGATGTAGTAGTGACACGGGCGTAAGTTGCCTACAGGTTGGGTTTGACTACCGACCGCACTCCCGTAACGTCGATCACGGCGGGAGCCATCCGAGGATGGCACCGTCGCGGTGAGTCGTGCCCGGGGGCGTCCGGTGTGCTCGCAGTTGATCATTATTTGGAGGTGGGCGATGCGGTGTCCGTACTGCCGGCACGCTGACTCCCGGGTGGTCGACTCGCGGGAAGCCGACGACGGCCAACTCATCCGACGGCGGCGGTCCTGCCCGGAGTGCGGCAAGCGGTTCACCACCGTCGAGGAGGCGGTCCTCGCTGTCGTCAAGCGCAGCGGGGTGACCGAGCCGTTCAGCCGCACGAAGATCATCGGCGGGGTGCGTAAGGCGTGCCAGGGCCGGCCGGTGGACGACGACTCCCTCGCGCTGCTCGCGCAGCGGGTGGAGGAGTCGGTCCGGGCCAAGGGGGCCGCCGAGATCCCCAGCCACGACGTGGGCCTGGCGATCCTGGGTCCGCTACGCGACCTGGACGAGATCGCCTACCTGCGGTTCGCCAGCGTCTACCGCTCGTTCGACTCGCTCGCCGACTTCGAGCGCGAGATCGAGACGTTGCGGGCCGCGGCGCGAGCCCGGGAGCAGGACCGGGCCGATGCGGTGGAAACCGCCGGCCGTACCAGTTGAGTCTTCACAGTTTTTCAAGAGATTGGGACGCGCGGTGGGGCACCGCGCAGACGAGGGGGGCGACGGCGTGACAACTAGCCGTTCACGAAACAAGGCAGGCGCGGGGCTGAAGATCGAGCGGGTGTGGACGACCGAGGGGGTCCACCCGTACGACGAGGTCTCCTGGGAGCGCCGTGACGTCGTGATGACGAACTGGCGGGACGGCTCGATCAACTTCGAGCAGCGTGGGGTGGAGTTCCCGGAGTCGTGGAGCGTCAACGCGGCGAACATCGTCACCACCAAGTACTTCCGGGGAGCGGTGGGGACCCCGGAGCGCGAGTGGTCGCTCAGGCAGCTGATCGACCGGGTGGTCACCACCTACCGCACCGCGGGTGAGGAGTACGGCTACTTCGCCAGCCCTGCCGACGCCGAGGTCTTCGCGCACGAGCTGACCTGGATGCTGCTGAACCAGGTGTTCAGCTTCAACTCGCCGGTCTGGTTCAACGTCGGCACGCCGTCGCCGCAGCAGGTCAGCGCCTGCTTCATCCTGGCCGTCGACGACTCGATGGACTCGATCCTCGACTGGTACAAGGAGGAGGGGCTGATCTTCAAGGGCGGCTCCGGCTCCGGAGTCAACCTGTCGCGCATCCGCTCGTCCCGTGAGCTGCTCTCCTCCGGCGGCACCGCCTCCGGCCCGGTCAGCTTCATGCGCGGTGCGGACGCCTCCGCCGGCACCATCAAGTCCGGCGGCGCGACCCGCCGGGCGGCCAAGATGGTCATCATCGACGTGGACCACCCGGACATCGAAGAGTTCGTGGTCACGAAGGCGCGCGAGGAGGACAAGATCCGCGCGCTGCGTGACGCCGGGTTCGACATGGACCTCGGCGGCTCCGACATCGTCAGCGTGCAGTACCAGAACGCCAACAACTCGGTCCGCGTCTCCGACGAGTTCATGTCGGCGGTCGAGAACGGTAAGGGCTTCGACCTGCGCGGCCGGCTGGACGGCTCGGTGATCGACACCGTCGACGCCAAGAAGCTGTTCCGCACCATCTCGCAGGCCGCCTGGGAGTGCGCCGACCCGGGCCTGCAGTACGACGACACCATCAACGACTGGCACACCTGCCCGGAGACCGGGCGGATCACCGCGTCGAACCCGTGCTCGGAGTACCTGCACCTGGACAACTCCTCGTGCAACCTGGCCTCGCTCAACCTGATGAAGTTCCTCCGCGCCGACGGTGGCTTCGAGGTGGAGAAGTTCGTCAAGTCCGTCGAGTTCGTCATCACCGCGATGGACATCTCGATCTGCTTCGCGGACTTCCCGACCGAGAAGATCGGTGAGACGTCCCGCGCCTACCGGCAGCTCGGCATCGGCTACGCCAACCTGGGCGCCCTGCTGATGGCCACCGGCCTGCCGTACGACTCGGAGCAGGGCCGCTCGGTCGCCGCGTCGATCACGTCGCTGATGACCGGCACCGCCTACCGCCGTTCGGCCGAGCTGGCCGGCGTCGTCGGGCCGTACGACGGCTACGCCCGCAACGCCGAGCCGCACAAGCGGGTCATGCGCAAGCACGCCGCGGCCAACGACGAGATCAAGCCGACCAGCCCGGTGGCCACCGCGATCGTCCGCGAGGCGACCAAGCAGTGGACCCAGGGCAACAAGATCGGTGACAAGTTCGGTTGGCGCAACGCGCAGGCGAGCGTCCTCGCCCCGACCGGCACGATCGGCTTCATGATGGACTGCGACACGACCGGCGTGGAGCCGGACCTGGCGCTGGTCAAGTTCAAGAAGCTGGTCGGCGGCGGCTCGATGCAGATCGTCAACCAGACGGTGCCGCGCGCCCTGCGCAGCCTCGGCTACCCCGAGGAGCAGGTCGAGGCGATCGTCGAGCACATCGCCGACCACGGCCACGTGGTGGACGCCCCCGGCCTCAAGCCGGAGCACTACCCGGTCTTCGACTGCGCCATGGGGGAGCGGACGATCGCCCCGATGGGTCACGTTCGGATGATGGCGGCCATCCAGCCGTTCGTCTCCGGCGCCATCTCCAAGACGGTCAACATGCCGGAGGCGGCCACCGTCGAGGACGTCGAGAAGATCTACTTCGAGGGCTGGAAGCTCGGCCTCAAGGCGCTGGCGATCTACCGGGACAACTGCAAGGTCGGTCAGCCGCTGTCGGTGGCCAAGTCCAACAAGGCCACCGAGCCGGCCGCCGTCGAGACCGCAACGGCCGCGCCGGCCGCGGTCGAGAAGGTCATCGAGTACCGGCCGGTGCGTAAGCGCCTGCCGAAGAAGCGCCCGTCCGAGACGGTCAGCTTCTCCGTCGGTGGCGCCGAGGGCTACCTGACCGCGTCGTCCTACCCGGACGACGGCCTCGGTGAGGTCTTCCTGAAGATGTCCAAGCAGGGCTCGACCCTGGCCGGCGTGATGGACGCCTTCTCGGTGGCCATCAGCATCGGCCTGCAGTACGGCGTGCCGCTGGAGACGTTCGTCAGCAAGTTCACCAACATGCGCTTCGAGCCGGCCGGTATGACCGACGACCCGGACGTGCGGATGGCGGCCTCGGTGATGGACTACATCTTCCGTCGCCTGGCGCTGGACTTCCTGCCCTACGAGCGTCGCGCCGAGCTGGGCATCTTCACCGCCTCGGAGCGGGCCGCGCAGCTGCGGGCCGAGGCCGACGCGGAGGCCGCCGGCGTCACCGGCGCCGAGCTCACCGCGATGGCATCGTCCGCGCCGGTGGAGACCCCGGCCAAGCCGGAGGCTGTCGCCCAGCCGGCCCAGGAGATGGCCGACGTGGCCGCCGCCAAGCCGGCGCCGAGCGTGGGTTCCAGCACCGAACTGCTGGAGGCCGTGATCGGCAAGGCCGCCGACGCGCCGCTCTGCTTCACCTGCGGTACGAAGATGCGGCCCGCCGGTAGCTGCTACGTCTGCGAGGGCTGCGGCTCCACCAGCGGCTGCAGCTGACGTACGCGAAACGCGGCGCTGCCCCGGTCTCCTTGCTGGAGGTCGGGGCAGCGCCGTTTCCAGGTAGCGGTCCGCCCGGTGTTGCCATGATCAGGTGATGAAAAATAGGTGTCAGGGGCCTTCTCCTACCTACTTTTCATCACCTGATCATCACAGGTCGAGAGGAAGTTCGACCAGGGCTGGCCGCTGAATCTCAGGACCGGGTCGGCGATCAGCTTTTGGCGCTGCATCCGGGCTGCGGCACCAGCGTTTCCTGGGCTGGGTCCGATGACCGGGCTACTGGCTTGCGCGTTCGGCGGCCCGCACGGCATTGCGGAACAGCATGGCGACGGTGGTCGGGCCGACTCCGCCGACCCGGGGCGTGATCGCGCCGGCGACCTCGGCGCACGCTTCGTCCACATCCGGTAGGAGGCGCCGCCCGTCGTAGCGGACGCCGGCGCCGATGACGACCGCGCCGGGCTTGACGTGCTCTGGCTTCACGATCCCGGGTACGCCGGCGGCGGCGACGAGGATGTCGGCGCGGCGGGTGTAGCGGGCCCAGTCCGGCACACCGGTGTGTACGACGGTGACGGCGGCGTTCGCGGTCGGGCGCTTCTGGGCGAGCAGCATCGCCAGGGGCCGGCCCAGGGTGGCGCCCCGGCCGAGGATCACGACCTCACGACCGGCGACGGGGATCTCGTAGTACGCCAGGAGGGCTTCGATGCCGGCGGGGGTGCAGGGCAGCGGGCCGGGCAGGCCGACGGCGAGACGCCCCATGTTCAGCGGATGCATGCCGTCGACGTCCTTGTCCGGGTCGATGGTCTGCAGCGCCGCGTCGTAGTCCAGATGCCCCGGCACGGGGTACTGCACGAGCAGCCCGTGTACGGCCGGATCAGTGTTGAACCGGGCGATGGCCTGGTGCAGTTCGGCCTGGCTGGCGGTGGCAGGCAGATGCACGTGCGGGGAGGCGAACCCGAGCGCGGCGGCCTGACGCTGCTTGATGGCGATGTAGCCGGCGCTGGCGTCGTCGTCGCCGACGAGGATGGTGGCGAGGCTCGGTGTGATGCCGCGGCTGCGCAGGCGGGCGGCAGCGTCGGCGGTCTCGGCCAGGACGGCTTCGGCGACGGGTGCACCCGGCAGAAGTCGGGCCGTGCCTGATGGGGTGTGGTGCCCGGCGGATTCGCTGGTCGTGGTCATGACGGTTCCTCGACGCAGGCGCCCAGGCGGTCGACGCCCGCGAGAGGCTCCCCGATGGTTCCACCATCCCCGTGCCGCCAGTCGCCGGTGGTTCGATAATGCCGCATCACCAGGGTGGCTGCCCAGTTGGGCCAGCAGCGCCGCCGCCGGCGCCGGGGCGGGCCGTTCGGTAACACTCGTGCTCCGCCTTACGAAGAAGGGGTGTGAAGGCTACGAGGGAGGACGGCCTGTGAATGAGCCGAACCGAGCCGATGACGACATTTCTGGCATCGGAGCCGATCCGGTGGCCTTCGAGGTCTTCTACCGGCGGCACCTGGAGGCGGTGGGTCGGTTTGTGGCACGGCGGGTGGACGACCCACACCTCGCCGCCGACCTGACCGCCGACGTCTTCCTGGCGGTGATCGAGTCGGCGGCCGGCTACCGGCCGGAGCGGGGTAGCCAGATCGGCTGGCTGTACGGGGTGGCCCGCAACGTCATCGGCGACGAGCGGCGTCGAGCGGCCCAACGGCTGCGGGTGACCGGCCGGCTGGCCGGACGGCGGGACCTGGGCCCCGATGACATCGCCCGCATCGAGGAGCGGATCGACGCCGAGTCGGCGGCCCGCCGCACCCATCGGGCGCTGAGCGAGCTGCCCGAGGGCACCCGGACGCTTGTCGAACTCGTCGCCGTGGACGGCCTCACCGTCGCGGAGGCGGCGGCGGTGCTCGGGGTGTCGCCGGTCGCCGCTCGGGTCCGCCTGCATCGTGCCCGCCGCGTCGTACGCGCCGTGCTTGCCCGTCCGACCACCACCCTCGCTTGATGAGACGGAGATGACGCCATGAACAAGATCGATCAGTCGCCGCAGGGTTTCGAGGAGCAGCTCCTCAGGGATCTGACGGCACACGTCACCCGGCGGGCCGAGATGGTGTCAGCGACCCATCCGGCCGGACGCCGTACCCGGTTCCTGCGCGGTTGGCGCCTGGCCGGAGCGTTCGGGCTCGCAGTGACGCTGACCGCCGGTGCGTTGGCGGTCCAGACCATCAGGGTGGGCGACGAGCCGCCGCCGACGGCCAGCGCGTCGGAGATCTTCCATCTGGCGGCCGACGCGGCCCGGCAGCAGCCGGAGCTCACCGCCCGACCCGACCAGTACGTCTTCACGGAATACCTGGTGACGATCCGGGACCTGCCGGACAGCGGCCCCTACCGAACGGTGCGCAGGCAACTGTGGCAGTCGGCCGGGGGAGTCGCGCACACGCAGGGACGTAGTCGACCGGAAGACGATCCGAACGGGTGGAGCGAGCTGAGGGTGATCCGCATGGGCGATCCCGCCGACCCCGACAAGGAACTCGACGCGTTCCCGCCGCCCGCGTACCACGGCGACCTACCCACCGATCCGGAAACGCTGCTCCGATACCTTCGGGAAAACCCGGTCGACCTGCACCTTCCCGAAGCAGCCGACGAGAAGGCCGTCTACGGGGGCGAGAGCATGCCGTACACCACGGCCCGGTCGATGCTCGACGGCTACGTGCCGCCCCGCGCGCTGGCGGCGCTGTTCGAACTGTTGGCACGGGAGCCCGGAGCGACAGTCATCTCCGGCAACGTGTCGGACGCTGCCGGCCGACACGGGGTAGCCATCCGGATGCCCGGCGTCATCGGTGCGAACATCGACTTGATCTTCGACCGGAACACCCACATCTTCCTCGGCAACCGTGACTCCCTGGTGCGCAACGGCAAGGAGTCGCTGTTCTGGACTGCCGCGCACCTGCGGATCGCAATCGTCGACCGGCCGGGCCAGTTGCCGTGAGTGCTCTGACGTGGCTCGGGTCGGTCAGGGCTGGGCGAACAGCGGGCCGTAGTTCGAGCGGAACATCTGCTCGCCGAGGCGGCGCATGACCAGGTCGCGCAGCGCGGGAGGGAGCCCGGTGGCCTTGTCGCGGCGGTGGGTCTGGCTGAGCACCCATCCGGTGCGTGGGCGTCGCCGCGCCTCGTACCCGCGCAGGGCCTCGGCAATGGACCCGGCGGTGGCCAACGACGAGGCGAGCACGACCGCGTCCTCCAGGGCCATCGCCGCGCCCTGGGCCATGTTCGGCGAGGTGGCGTGCGCGGCGTCGCCGATCAGCAGCACCGGCCCCCGGAACCAGGAGTCGAGGACGACCTCCTGGTTCGGCCCGGCGTGCAGGGTGCTGTCGTCGTAGTCGAGGGCCTTGAGCATGGTGGTGACCGGCTCGGTGAACGTCGCGGCCAGCTCGTCGCGCCAGCCGGGCCGGTCGGCCACCGGGCCGTCGTTGTAGTAGCAGTACGTCTGCTCGGAGCTGATCGGGATGGTCAGGAACTGCCTGCCGCGCCCCAACTGCACCGACCAGACCGGCTCGTCGTCGACGCGGGGAGCAACCCACCGGTACGCGTACTGGCCGAGGTCGCGGGCCGCCTGACCGTCGAAGGCGAGCCGGCGGACCGCCGAGTTCACTCCGTCGGCGCCGAGCACCAGGTCGTACCGTTCGGTGGCACCGTCGTCGAACTCGACGGCGACCTGGTCGCCCTCCGCCACGAGCGCGACCGGTTGGCGGCCCCAGCGGATCGGGGCGTCGCCGACGCCGTCGAGCAGCGCCCGGTGCAGCTGCGCCCGGGGCAGCGACACGCACGGCCCGACGCCCTGCCACAGCGCGGCCACGTCGATGTCGAAGAGGCGACGCCCGCGCTGGTTGGCGCTGCGCTGCCGGCTGATCTCCACGGCGACGTCGACGACCGGCTCGGCCAGACCGAGTACGTCGAGCATCCGGGCGGCGTTGCCGGTGAGGTAGATCCCGGTGCCGGAGTCGGTCGCCGCGGACGCCCGCTCGACCACGTCGATCGTCGCGCCCCACTCGCGCAGCGCCGCCACCGTCGCCAGTCCGGCGACACCCCCACCGACGATCAGTACCCGGACACCGTCACCCCGCACGACACGTACCTCCATTGCTCAGGCCGCCTGAGCTGCTGCTCAACGAGCCGGCCGCCGCAGCACTCTACGAGGCGGGTGAGCCAGCGCACGGGAATGGGGGCTGAATTACCGAGGAATGGGCTGCGACGATGAGGCATGACGACCGCTGAGACGTACGCCGAGTTCGGCAGCCGCGAGGCGCGCGGAGTGTCGCCCACGTATGAGCGCCTGTCGCAGGCCGTCGCCCGCGACGACGATCTCCTCACCCTGCTGGACGGGCTTCCGCCGGCCAAGCGGCAGCCGAATCTGCTGTTCGGCGTCGTTCGCTGGCTCGGCGGCCCGGTCGACGACCCGGCCGCGTTCCACGACTACGTGGTGACGCACTGGCCGGCCATCGAGACGCAGATGCGCACCCGGGCGACCCAGACGAACGAGGCGGGCCGGTGCGCGGTCCTGCTGCCGGTGCTCGCCGCGTTGCCGCAGCCCCTCGCCCTGCTGGAGGTTGGCGCCTCGGCCGGGCTCTGCCTCTACCCCGACCGCTACGCGTACCGCTACGGCGACCATCGGGTCGGCTCCGGTGAGCTGGTCCTCGACTGCGCGGCCGACGGGTTGGCGCCGCCGGCCCGCGTACCCCAGGTGGTGTGGCGGGCCGGCCTGGACCTCAACCCGCTCGACGTGACCGACCCCGACGACGTGTCCTGGTTGGACGCTCTGATCTGGCCGGAGCACGCCCACCGGCGGGCCCGGCTGCGCGCCGCGGCGGCGGTCGCCGCGGCCGACCCGCCGCTGCTGGTCCGCGGCGACCTGGTGGACGACCTGTCGGCGCTGGCCGCGCGGGCGCCGACCGACGCGACGCTGGTGGTCTTTCACACGTCCGTGCTCTATCAGGTGCCGCCCCCGCGCCGAGACGCGTTCGTCCGGTTGGTCCGCGAGCTGCCGGGGCACTGGGTGGCGAACGAGGGGCCGGCGGTGCTCCGGTACGACGGGCTGCCCGACCCGCCGAGCGACGTGCTGCACAACGTCCTCGCGCTCGACGGAAAGCCGCTCGCCTGGGCCAGAGGCCACGGCCAGGCGTTGACCTGGTTCGGCTGACGTCACCAAGCCGCTCTTGCGACGCGGTCAGCTCAACGAGCCGGCCCGGGCATCCGGTGGCGCAGGGCCCGGATGAACCAGTCCACAGCAGGAACCGTCGCATCGCCGGCGGGCCAGCCGTTGAGCACCGCCAACAGGTCGAGGTAGCGGTCCCGGCGCGGGTCGTTGGCCGGCACCAGCCGTTCGAGCAACCGCCGACGCAGGTCGGCCTCGTCGGAGTGACCGTGCAGGCTCGCGTACCGGTTGGTGACGGCTGCGATTACCGGATCGGCGTCCGGGCTGCCCGGGTCGAGACCAGCGGCGAGGGCGGGGGCCACCGCGTCCCGGACCACCGCGACGGCGTCCGGGCGGGGCAGCCCCGGGACGTCGTGGTCGGCGGCGTGCTGTCGCGCCAGCCGCCGCATCCGGGCCTGGAACGCGGGGTCCCGGCACAACTCGGCCAGCTCCAGCCACGCCTCGATCTGCTCGGTGCTGGGGTCGTCGGGAAGCTCCGGCGTCAACGAGACGATCACACCCGGGTATGCGGGCTGGTCGCCGAGGCCGGCGAAGACGCTGTCCAGGAAGTCGGTCACCAACTGCCCGCGTTCGCGGTCGGTGAGCTGGGCCAGCCGGTGCAGCTCGTCCACCTCGCCCGGGCCCGACCCACGCCTGGCCGCGACGGTGAGCACCGCCTGGCGCAGCCGCAGCACCCGGATCTGCACGGCCAACGCCTCGGCGTGCGCGGCGGCGACCTCGTGCAGGGGTACCTCGTGATCCACCACCCGCCGGATGGTGGCCAGGTCCAGGCCCAGGTCACGCAGCGTCCGGACCAGCTCCAACCGGGCCACGGCCGCCGGGCCGTACCGCCGGTAGCCGGCCGCGCTCCGGTCCGTCGGCGGTACGACCCCGCTGTCGGCGTAGTACCGGATGGTCTTGACGCTCAGGCCGGTCCGTCGGGCCAGGTCGCCGATCGTGTGAAACGTCTGCCCGCTCATGCCCCCACCTTCGCGTCTCCCCCCGGTGGAGACTCAAGCCGCCGCGCTCATCGGTCAGCGGACCCGCTCGTGGCGGAGCAGGACCACGCCGTTGCCGAAGACCCGGCTCTCCACCAGCCGCAGACCGGCCGGGGTCTCGGCGTCGGGGAAGAGTCGACGGCCCCGACCGAGCAACACCGGGTGGACGTAGATCCGGTACTCGTCGATCAGGTCGTGCCGGGCGAACGTCGCGGCCAGGTCGGCCCCGCCGAGCGCCAGGTCGCCGCCCGGTTCGGCGGTGAGCTTGCGGACCTGCTCGACGTCGACCTCGTGCACGACAGTGGCGTTCCAGTCGGCGTGGTCGAGGGTGCGCGAGTAGACGATCTTCGGCATGTCCCGCCAGATCCGGGCGAACTCGCGCTCCGGGCCGGTGGCGGTCGGGTCCTGATCGGCGGTCGGCCAGTAGGCTGCCATCAGTTCGTGGCTGACCCGGCCGCTGAGGAACCCGCCCATCGGGGCGATCACGTCGTTGAAGTGCTGGTGCAACTCCTCGTCGACCTGGTGCCAGCCGATGTCGCCGCCCGGGCCCTCGAAGAACCCGTCCAACGACAGACTCATCTGCACAACGATCTTCCGCATCGTTTCCCTCCGTATGCGTCGACGGGTGTCGAACCCGATCGTCGTCGGACCGTACGACGAAACGACCGCTCACCGCGACGACGCCGGAGGTATGTCGGGTGTCGGGGCAGCGGGAGGCCGATCACGACCGGTACCTAGACTGCTGCGGTGAGCGGAGAGCCGAAACCCCTGGCCGACCGGCCGCTCACCGAGCCGCACCCGTCCCGGCTGCCGTCCGAACACCCCGACCGGGCCCGGATCCTCGCCGCGCACACCGCCGCGCTGGCCGCCGGCGAGGCCGGTTACCTCGACCCGGCGAGCGGGCTGTTCGTGCTCAGCGCCGGGTTCCTGGCCCGCCGCGGCACGTGCTGCGGGCGCGGCTGTCGGCACTGTCCGTACGTGGATGATCCACCCTCGGAACAGGCGTAGACGAGGACTTCCGCGCGACACCGACACCCCGTACGGTGTCCGACGGACACCTGGCGGGCGCCTTCCGCCGTCGGTCGGCGAGAGGGTGGAGTGTGCGCGGGCGGATCGTGATCGCCGGGCTTGCCGGGCTGCTGGTGAGTGGCTGTGCCGACGAGGCGGAACCGGCGGCGGTGCCGCCGCCGGTTCCGATCGCGGTGGACGTGGCGGCGGCCTCCTCGGGCGGCGCCTGCCGCCTGCTGGACTTCGCGGTGATCGAGCAGGTGGTGAAGGTCCGCTTCGACGTGGCGGCGGCCAGCGAGCAGGGCGACACCCACACCTGTGTGGTGCGGGCCGCGGGTGCCACCCTGCCGGAGCTGACGCTCAGCGTGACCGAGACCACTATCGACAAGGCCAGCTTCGGCGCGGACGTGGTGCCGGACAAGGCGGCGAAGGTCACCGGGCTGGGTCAGCAGGCGTACAAGCGGACCACCGCCGCGGCGAGCGGGCACGGGCCGGTCGCCGAGGTGGGCTGGCTGGCCGGCGACGGACGGCTGGCCACGGTGAGCTGGACCACGCCCCGTGGCAGTGAGCGCTCGGCGGTGGAGAAGCTGACCGGTGACCTGACCGCGTTGGCGAAAAAGGTGGACACCCGGGCGTTGTGACGCCCGGGTGCCCGATTGGTCAGTTGGCGGCGACGAAGACCCGGGAGGCGACCTCGCGGGGCAGCCGCACCCGGTCACCGGAGCGGTCGATCGACACCCCGTCGCGCTCCTGCGCCACGGTCACCGTGGCGCCCGGGTCGACACCAGCGGCGTGCAGTTGGCGCAGCACGTCGGCGTCCTTCTGCACGCTCTCGCAGATGCGGCGCACCACGACCGACCCGGAGAGGCCGGGGAAGGCCAGGTTGCGCTCGCCCTCGGCGGCCTCGGTGGTCTCCGCCGCCGGCGAACCCAGCTCCTGAAGCCCGGGGATCGGGTTGCCGTACGGGGACCGGGTCGGCCGGTTGAGCAGGTCGTAGACCCGCTTCTCCACCGCGTCGCTCATCACGTGCTCCCAGCGGCAGGCCTCCTCGTGGGCCTCCTCGTAGGGCATCCCGATGACGTTGACCAGCAGCAGTTCGGCGAGGCGGTGCTTGCGCATCACGGACACGGCGCTGCCGCGACCCAGGGCGGTGAGCGTCAGGTGCCGGTCTCCCTCGACGGTGAGCAGGCCGTCGCGCTCCATCCGGGCGACGGTCTGGCTCACTGTGGGGCCACTCTGCTGCAGCCTTTCGGCGATCCGGGCACGCAGCGGTGGCACCCCCTCTTCTTCCAACTCGAGGATGGTGCGCAGGTACATTTCGGTCGTGTCGACCAGGTCGTGAGACTTCATAAGGTCAGCGGCCCTCCGATGCACGATGTTACCTCGGGGAACGGCTGGTGACCTTCGGCGAACCGCGTGGCCTCTGCGTCAATGGTGTTGGATGGTCGCCATGTCCGGTACCCAGGAGCCGTTGGTCGAGGTCGATCGGCTGGTCGCCGAGCTCGACCAGGTCGATCCGCCCACCCTGCTCGACGTCCGCTGGCGGCTCGTCGGCCCGCCCGGCCGCGACGACTACCTCGCCGGCCACCTGCCCGGGGCGGTCTTCGTCGACCTGGACACCGCGCTCTGTGGGGCGCCGGGCGTCGGCGGCCGGCACCCGTTGCCCGACCCGGCAGCGTTGCAGGCCGCGCTGCGGGCCGCCGGCGTCCGGGCCGGTCACCCCGTGGTGGTGTACGACGGCGGCGACGGCATGGCCGCCGCGCGGGCCTGGTGGACGCTGCGCTGGGCGGGTCACCGGCCGGTACGCCTGCTGCACGGCGGCTACCCGGCCTGGGTCGCCGCCGGCCGGCCCGTCTCCACCGACGCGCCCGGCCCGCCCCCCGGTGACGTCGTGGTGCGTCCCGGTGATCTCCCGGTGCTCGACGCCGGGCAGGCCGCCGCGCTGGCCGCCGCGGACGACGCCGTGCTGCTCGACGTACGGGCGGCGCCCCGCTACCGGGGCGAGGTCGAGCCGATCGACCCGGTAGCCGGGCACGTGCCGGGAGCGGCGAACCTGCCCGCCGGGGAGTACGTCGGGCCGGACGGCCGTTTCCTGGCCGCCGAGGTGCTGAGCGAGCGGTTCGCCGCCGCCGGGGTGACCGAGGCGCGGGCCGTCGGGGCGTACTGCGGCTCGGGGGTGACCGCCGCCCAGGCGGTGCTCGCGCTGCACCTGGCCGGCCGCACGGACGCCGCGCTCTACGTTGGATCGTGGAGCAACTGGGTGGCGGACCCGGCCCGACCGGTCGCCTCCGGGTCGACACCCGGCCGCTGACCAGCGCGTGCGGTGGGCCGGCGCCGATCCTCGTGCAACGATGGGCTCATGTCCGACGACACGGTTGTGGTGTGGGACGAGTCGCTGCTCGCCTACGACATGGGTGACCATCCACTCGACCCGGTCCGGGTGGAGCTGACCATCGCGCTCGCCCGCGAGCTGGGCATCCTGAATCGACCCGGGGTGCGGATGGTCAAGCCGGAGCCCGCCGACGATGCCCTGCTCACCCGGGTGCACGCGCCGGCCTACCTCGCCGCGGTGCGCAACGCGCCGCGCGACCCGCTCTTCGCCGGGTACGGGCTGGGCACCTCCGACAACCCGGTCTTCGAGGGCATGCACGAGTCCAGCGCGCTCATCGCCGGCGCCACGGTGGCCGCAGCCGAGGCGGTCTGGCGAGGCGACGCCCGGCGGGCGGTGAACGTGGCCGGTGGGCTGCACCACGCGATGTCCGCCCGAGCCTCCGGCTTCTGCGTCTACAACGACCCCGCGGTGGCCATCGCCCGCCTGCTCGACCTGGGCGCCGAGCGGATCGCGTACGTGGACGTCGACGTGCACCACGGCGACGGAGTGCAGGACATCTTCTGGAACGACCCGCGCGTGCTGACGGTCAGCGTGCACGAGACCCCGCTGGCGCTCTTCCCGGGCACGGGTTTCCCGGACGAGACGGGTGGGCCGGGTGCGCAGGGCACCGCGGTCAACATGCCGTTGCCGCCCGGTGTCGACGACCGCGGCTGGCAGCGCGCGTTCCACGCGATCGTGCCGTCGGTGCTGCGCGCGTTCCGGCCGCAGGTGCTGGTCAGCCAGTGTGGCGCCGACGGGCACCGGTTGGATCCGCTCGCCGACCTGAACCTGACGGTGGACGGGCAGCGGGCCACCTACCTGGCGATGCGGGCGCTCGCCGACGAGCTGTGCGACGGCCGGTGGGTGGCCACCGGCGGCGGCGGATACGCGCTCGTCGAGGTGGTGCCCCGGGCCTGGAGTCACCTGCTGGCCGTGGCCACCGGTGACCCGATCGACCCGGCCACGCTCACCCCACCCGCGTGGCGGGACCTGGTCGCCTCCCGAAGTCTGGGCCGGGAGGTGCCGCTGCGGATGACCGACGACGCCGACCCGTCGTACGAGCCGTGGCAGCCAACCGGCGAGCCGAACGCGGTGGACCGGGCGATCGCGGCCACCCGCAAGACGGTCTTCCCGCTGCTCGGGCTCGACCCGCACGATCCACGGGACTGAGCCGGGCCGGGGGAGGACGTTCCGGTGACGACCGTGGACCAGCCGGTCGACGTGCTGCTCAGCGATGGCAGCACGGTCCAGTTGCGACCTATCGACCCGGCCGACGCTCCGGGCATCGTGGCGATGCACAGCCGGTTCTCCGAGCGCACCCGCTACCTGCGGTACTTCTCGCCGTACCCGCGCATCCCGGAGCGGGATCTGATCCGTTTCGTCACCGTGGACCACCACGACCGGGAGGCGTTCGTGGTGCTGGCCGCCGACCAGATCGTCGCGGTCGGCCGGTACGAGCGGCTCGGCCCGCAGGCCCCCGAGGCGGAGGTGGCCTTCGTGGTGGAGGACGCCTACCAGGGGCGGGGGATCGGCTCGGTGCTGATGGAGCACCTGGCCGATGCGGCCCGCCGCAACGACATCATGAGCTTCGTCGCGGAGGTGCTGCCGGCCAACGGGACGATGCTGCGGGTCTTCGCCGACTTCGGCTACCAGGTCCAGCGCGAGTACGCCGACGGCGTGGTGCACCTGAGCTTCCCCATCGCACCCACCGAGGCCAGCCTGGAGGTGCAGCGCGGCCGCGAACACCGGACCGAGGCCCGCTCGATCGCCCGCCTGCTCGCCCCGCGCGGCATCGTCGTCTACGGCGCCAGCGCCACCGGCCAGGGCGTCGGCGCGGCGGTGCTCGGGCACCTGCGCGACGGCGGGTTCACCGGTGCGGTGGTGCCGGTGCATCCGAGCGCGTCGACAGTGGCGGGCCTGCCCGCGTACCCGTCGGCGGTTGATGCCGGAACGCCGGTGGACCTGGCGGTGGTGGCGGTCCCACCGGAGGCGGCGACCGCGGTGGTCGCCGACGCCGCCGCCGCGGGGGTGCACGGCCTGGTGGTCATCTCAGCCGGCTTCGCCGAGGCCGGCGGCGAGGGCGCGGCCACCCAGCGGGCGCTGGTCCGCGCGGCACACGCGGCCGGGATGCGGGTCGTCGGCCCGAACTGCCTGGGCGTGGCCAACACCGACCCGACGGTACGCCTGAACGCCACCCTCGCCCCGGCCCTGCCGCCGGCCGGCCGGGTCGGCATCTTCAGTCAGTCGGGTGCGTTCGGCGTGGCGCTGCTCGCCGAGGCGGACCGGCGGGGCCTCGGGCTGTCCAGCTTCGTCTCGGCCGGCAACCGGGCCGACGTCTCCGGCAACGACCTCCTGCAGTACTGGCAGGACGACCCTGGCACCGACGTGATCATGCTCTACCTGGAGACCTTCGGGAACCCGCGCAAGTTCGCCCGGTTGGCCCGGCGGATCGGCCGCGCCAAACCGGTCGTCGCGCTCGCCTCGCCGGCCCGCCCGCCCGGGGTCGGTGACGCCGCCGGGCCGGACGAGGTGGCGGTGGCGGCGCTCTTCGCCCAGTCCGGGGTGATCCGGGTGGACACCGTGCCGGAGTTGCTCGACGTGGGTGTGCTGCTGGCCAACCAGCCGTTGCCGGCCGGAGGCCGGGTCGGTGTGGTCGGCAACTCCTCGGCTCTCACCGGGCTTGCCGCGACCGCCTGCGTCGGGCAGGGCCTGAGCGTGGCCGACGGTTATCCCCGCGACGTCGGGCCGAGCGCCGGTGCCGCCGAGTTCGCCGCCGCGCTCGCCGAGACGGCCGCCGACGAACGGGTGGACGCCCTGGTGGTGGTGTTCGCCCCGCCGCTACCCGGCCAACTGACCGAGGTGGACGCCGACGTCACCGCCGCGCTGCCGGCCGCCCTCGCGTTGGGCAAGCCGACAGTGGCGACGTTCCTGGTCGGGCGGCTGCCACCGGGGGTGCCGGCGTACGGCGGCGTGGAGGAGGCGGTCCGCGCTCTCGCCCGCGCGCACCGGTACGCCGAGTGGCTTCGCCGCCCGCCCGGGGTGGCACCGGAGCTGCCCGACCTCGATCGGGCTGCCGCGCAGGCCGCGCTCCGGGCCGAGGCCACCGACCCGGGTGCGCTGCTGGCCGCGTACGGCATCGACGTGGTGGCCTCGGTGTCCGTCGACTCGGTCGACGCCGCGGTCGACGCGGCGGCGCGGCTGGGCTTCCCGGTGGCGCTCAAGGCGGCCGCCCCCGGGCTGCGGCACCGGCTCGACCTCGGCGCGGTCCGGCTGGACCTGCCCGACGAGCCGACCCTCCGCCGGGCGTACGCCGACCTGGCGGCGACCTTCGGCGCGGACGCGCTGGTCCAGCCGATGGTCCCGCCCGGCGTGGCCTGTGTGGTGGAGGTGGTGGAAGACCCCGCGTTCGGGCCGGTGGTCGGCTTCGGCCTGGGTGGGGTCGCCACCGAGTTGCTCGGCGATCGGGCCTGGCGGGCGGTGCCGCTGACCGACCGGGACGCGGCCGAGCTGGTCGAGGAGCCTCGGGCGGCGCCGCTGCTGCGCGGGCATCGGGGGGCCGCGCCGGTCGACCGGGCAGCCCTGGCCGATCTGCTGCTGCGGGTGGGTCAGCTCGCCGACGAACAGCCCCGGGTGCGCTCGCTGACCCTCAACCCGGTGCTCGCCCGCCCGGATGGCATCTCGGTCCTGCACGCGCAGGTGGGGGTGGGTGGCGTGGTCGCCCGCCCGGACACCGGCCCCCGCCGCCTGTGAGCGTGCCCGGTCAGGCGCGGCTGGAGATCTGCTGGACGCCCCAGGTGTTGCCGTCCGGGTCGGCGAAGAAGACGAAGCCGACGTTGTCCAGTGGATCCGGCACCGGCCGGGGGTTCTGACCGACCACCTGGATCTCGCTGACCTCCACACCCCGCCCGACCAGCTCCTCGTGGGCCCGCTTCAGGTCGGGCACCACCAGTTGCAGGCCCTTGAGTGAGCCGGGCGGCATCTCCGGGACGACGCCCTTACCGATCACGATCGAGCAGCCCGAGCCGGGCGGCGTCAGCTGGACGATGCGCGCGTCGTCATTGATCACCGTGTCGTGATCCACAGTGAAGCCGAGCTGGTCGGCGTAGAACTTCTTCGCCCGCTCCACATCGGAGACCGGCACGATCACCACTTCGAGTGTCCAGTTCATGAGTGCTCTTCCTCTGTCGTCGTTGTTGAGTGCAGCAGATCGGCCAGTCGGGTGAAGCTCTGCCCGACGCCCCGCGCCATCGGATAGCGCAGCACGATGTTCCGCCCCTCTGCGGTGGCGTAGAGCAGCGTGGTGGTGACTGTCGTTCGCCCGGCCACCTCGGAGAACTCGTGGCTGACCAGCGTCTCGCCCGGATAGGACTGGTCGTCGAAGCGTTCGGTGCAGACCAGCCGGTGTGGTGGCTCGATCTGCCGGTAGACCCCGGCCTGGACCATCCGGGCACCCTCCGGGCCCTGCGACACGAACCGCCACCGTCCACCGATCCGCAGGTCGACGTCGCACTCCGTCAGCCTCCAGCCGCGCGCGCCGTACCACCGGGCCAGCAGTTCGGGTCGGGTGAAGGCGGCGAACACCAGCCGCGCCGGTGCCTCGAACAGCCGACTCAGCACGATCTCCCGATCACCCGGGGTGTGGACGACGAGCGGGTCGTCGACGTTGGTCAACCGCCCGTTCCGTTCGGTCTGGCGGGCCGACGCTCGGTGCCGGTGTGGTCGACGGACTGGAGTTCGTCGAGCAGTACGTCGAGACGTTGGTAGCTCTCCACCCAGTAGTCGCGGTAGTTGGCGAGCCAGGCCGTGGCATCGCGCAGTGGGCGGGCCTCCAGTCGGCACGGACGGCGCTGGGCGTCCCGCCCCCGGCTGACGAGGCCAGCGCGTTCCAGCACCCTGAGGTGCTTGGAGATGGCCGGCTGGCTCATCGCGAAGGGTGCTGCCAGCTCTGTCACGGTCGCCTCCCCAGCCGCGAGTCGGGCGAGGATGGCCCGCCGAGTCGGGTCGGCCAGCGCCGCGAAGGTCGCATCCAACAGCTCGGTGTCCGCCACCTATAACCTCCTGGTTCTATAACCAGTTGGTTTGTATCGTGATTGGGCGTCTTCGTCAAGCACCCCGACAGCACGGAAGGCCCCGGCGAACCGCCGGGGCCTTCCGTGGGAACCGGGTGCGTCAGCAGGCGTACGCCTCCAGGCGCTGGGCCCGCTCCGGGGCGCGCAGCTTCAGCAGCGTCACCTTCTCGATCTGCCGGATCCGCTCCCGGGACAGGCCGAACTCCCGGCCGACCTCGTCCAGGGTGCGCTGGCGGCCGTCGTCCAGGCCGAACCGGAGGCGGATGACTGCCTGTTCCCGCTGGGACAGGGTGGAGAGCACGATGCTGACCTCGTTGCGCAGCTCGCCCTGGGCGGCGGCGTCGCCCGGCTCGGTGCGCGGGTCCACCGAGGCCACGAAGTCGCCGAGCGCGCTCTCACCGTCGTCGCCGACGGCCTGGTCCAGGCTGACCGGTTCCCGGTCGTAGGAGATCAGCTCGATGACCTGGATCTCGGGGATCTCCAGTGCGCGGGCCACCTCGGCGACCGTCGGCTCGCGGCCCAGCGTCACCGCCAGCTCGCGGCGGGCCCGAACCATCCGGTTGACCTGCTCGACCATGTGCACGGGGATGCGGATGGTGCGGGCCTGGTCGGCCATGGCGCGGGTGATGGCCTGTCGGATCCACCAGGTGGCGTACGTGGAGAACTTGTAGCCCTTGGCGTAGTCGAACTTCTCCACCGCCCGGATCAGACCGAGGTTGCCCTCCTGGATCAGGTCGAGAAACGCCATGCCACGGCCCGTGTAGCGCTTGGCGATGCTGACCACCAGCCGCAGGTTCGCCTCCAACAGGTGGTCCTTGGCCGCCCGGCCCTCCGCGACGATCAGCTCCAGGTCGGCTCGCAGCTCCGCGGAGACCGGGGTGCAGGTGGCCAGCTTCTCGTCGGCGAACAGGCCAGCCTCGATGCGCCGGGCCAGGTCGACCTCCTGCGCGGCGGTCAGCAGCTTCGTCCGGCCGATTCCGTTGAGGTAGGCCCGGACCAGGTCGGTGGAGATGCCGCGCTCGTCGGTGGCGTCCAGGTCGACGAGGGCCTCGGGGGCCCCGTCAGTGAGGGGCGTGGTGGCCGGGCGCGTCCGGTGTTCCGTCATCTGAAGGACCATCTCTGTCTCTCCCCGCTTCCACGTCGGTGCCGTGTTCCCGGCCCAGTGGTGCCGGTGTGAACAACAGCTTGGCGGGCAGGGCGTAAAACGGGAGTGAGGCGATCGGGCACCCGACAGGAATTGCGTCGGATCGCTGGTGCGGTGTGTCGTCGGAGTGTGTGGTTGCCCGCCCCGGCTACGTTGCGGACGGCCGGCCACCTCTGGTCGGCCGGAAACGACAGTTGGAGGACGGTGTGGTCTTCAAGCGGCTCATGAAGGCGATGGGCGTCGGTGGTCCGTCGGTGGAGACGGTGCTGGCCAACGCGAACTGCCGCCCGGGCGGCCAGATGGAGGGCCGGATCCAGGTGCTGGGCGGCGACCACCAGGTCGACATCGACCACGTCGCTCTCGGCCTGGTCACCCGGGTCGAGGTGGAGAGCGGCGACAACGACTACGACACCACTCAGGAGTTCCACCGCCAGCAGGTCACCGGCGCGTTCCGGCTGGAGCCGGGGCAGCGCTACGACCTTCCGTTCCGCTTCGACGTGCCGTGGGAGACACCGGTCACCGAGCTGTACGGGCAGCACCTGCACGGGATGACGATGGGCCTGCGTACCGAGCTCGAGGTCGCCCGCGCGGTCGACAAGGGTGACCTGGACGCCGTGTCGGTGCACCCGCTGCCGGCGCAGGAGCGACTGCTGGACGCGCTGCTGCGGCTGGGCTTCCGGTTCGCACGCGCCGATGTGGAGCGTGGTCACATCTACGGCGTACGCCAGACGTTGCCGTTCTACCAGGAGATCGAGTTCAGCCCGGCGCCGCAGTACGCCCGCTCGATCAACCAGTTGGAGGTCACCTTCATCGCCGACGCGCAGCAGATGCAGGTGGTGCTGGAGGTCGACAAGCGCGGCGGTGTCTTCACCGAGGGGCGGGACGCCTTCGGCCGGTTCACTGTCGACCACGCCACCGCCGACCGTACCGACTGGACAGCCGAACTCGACAACTGGCTCCGCCAGTCCCTAACCCGCCGAGGCCTCTTCTCCTAACCCCAACTACCTCCCACCCCCACCCTCACGCCCACCCCCCACCGGCCGCCCCCGCTGATCATGAGGTTGGCCGGCGATTCGATCTTCAAAAGGCCCGTCAACCTCATGATCAACCGGGCTGGGGTGGGGTGGGGGTGGGTGGGGTGGGTGGGGTGGGGTGGGGTGGGTTAGAGGTCCAGGAGGAGGGTTTGGGGGCCGATGTTGGTGCTCTCGACCAGCATGTGGGTGCGGAAGCGGCCGGTCTCCACCTTCGCTCCTCGTTCGCGTAGGGCGTCGACCACCGCTGTCACCAGTGGCTCGGCGACCTCGGCGGGGGCGGCGGCGGTCCAGCTCGGTCGGCGGCCCTTGCGGACGTCGCCGTAGAGGGTGAACTGGCTGACCACCAGGATCGGCGCGCCGGTGTCGGCGGCGGACCGCTCACCGTCCAGGATGCGTACCTCGTGCACCTTGCGGGCCATCGTCTGAGCGGTCTCCGCGGTGTCGGTGTGGGTCACGCCGAGCAGCACCAGCAGGCCGTTCTCGATGGCACCGACCACCTCCCCGTCCACCGTCACGCTGGCCTGCCCGACGGTCTGCACCACCGCCCGCATCAGGCGCTCACCGGCTCGATGAAGCCGCGCTCCACCAGGTGCGCCACGATCGGGCCGGCCGCCTCGGCCATCTCGTCGGGCTCGACGTCGTGCGCGGCGGCGAGCAGGGCGAGCTGGTCACGCAGCGGCAGCCGGCCGTCGGCGCCGCCGACCAGCGCCAGCACCAGCGGGTCGATCTCCTCGGTCCAGCGCAGGCCGTGCGGCATCGCGAGGACCTGCCGGTCCACCCCCCAGCCCTCGTCGCCCATGGTGGCCTCCTGGCGCAGTTGGAGGCCCTCGGCGGCCCGGTAGCGCTCGGCGAGCAACGCCTCGGTGTCGCGTACCCGGAGAAAGTCCTGGCGGTCGAACCAGGCGGCGACCTGGTCGCCCAGCGGTGGCTGCACCCGCTGGCGCAGATCCTCCACCCGGACCACCGGGTCGGAGTGCCCGCTGCGACGCAGTGACACGATGCCGAAGCCGATGCCCTCCACCTTGTGAGCGTCGAACCAGTCCAGCCAGACGGCCATCCGCTGCGGGTCGGCGGTCTCGCCGACGTCGGTGAGCCACAGGTCGACGTACGCCATCGGGTCGGCCACCTCGCGCTGGATCACCCAGGCGTCCAGGCCGGTCCCGGCGAACCAGCCGGCCACCCGCTCGTCCCACTCCTCGCCTGCGACGTGCACCCAGTTCGCCAGGTACTGCATGGTGCCGCCCTCGGTGAGCAGGCCCGGGGCGGCGGCGGCCAGCTCGGCGCCGATCGCGTCACCGACCCGGCCGGAGTCGCGGTACACGTGCGTGGTCGTGCCCGGACCGACCACGAACGGTGGGTTGCTCACCACCAGGTCGAACCGCCGACCGGCCACCGGGGCGACCATGTCGCCGCGGAGCAGCTCCCAGTCCTGACCGTTGAGGGCGGCGGTGGTCGCGGCGAAGCGCAGCGCCCGCTCGGAGAGGTCGGTGGCGGTCACCGACCTGGCGTGGGTGCCCAGGTGCAGGGCCTGGATGCCGGAGCCGGTGCCCAGGTCCAGTGCGGTGTCGACCGGCCGGCGCATGGTCGCGCCGATCAGGGTGTGGGTCGCCCCGCCGACGCCGAGGACGTGCTCGGCGTGCAACGGGCGACCCGGGCGGGCGCTGGCCGGCACGTCGGCGAGCACCCACCAGTCCTCGCCGTACGGCTCCAGGTCGATGCCGGCACGCAGGCCGTCGCCGTACCGCTCGACCAGCCCGCCGGCCAGCGCCTCGGCCAGGCTCAGCGGCGCCAGCGCGGCGGTCACCGCCGCCTCCGACTCGGTCTGGGCGCAGATGAACACCCGGATCAGGGTGCCGAGCGGGTCGCCGTCCCCGGTGGCCAGCAGCGCGGCCCGGTAGTCGTTGCGGGCGACCGCCGCGGTCGCCTGGGCTCCCAGCCGCTCGGCGATGCCGTGACTGGTGAATCCGGTCCGGGTCAGTGCGCTGCGCAGCGCGTCGACGCCGGCGGGGGAGAGCAGCATGTCGTGTTCGTCCACCCCGACATCCTGCCCTCCGTTGGGTCCCGGGTCAGCGTCACCCGCCGGTAGACGTCGGAGCGTCGGTGTCCGCCCGGGTCAGTGCGCCAGGCAGGATGGTCCGCATGACGCTTGTCCTGCCCATCGACCCGGAGGCCAACCGGCTGCTGGAGCGCAGCCCGCTGGCCCTGCTGCTCGGCATGGTTCTCGATCAACAGGTGCCGATGGAGAAGGCGTTCTCGTCGCCGTACGTGCTGGCGCAGCGGCTCGGCCATGAGCTGGACGCGGCGGAGCTGGCCGGGTACGACCCGGAGGCTCTGGTCGCGCTCTTCGCCCAGCCGCCCGCCCTGCACCGGTTCCCCAAGGCCATGGCGGCCCGGGTGCAGGAGGTCTGTCAGGTGCTGGTGGAGCGCTACGACGGTGACGCGGCGTTGCTCTGGGCCGAGGTCGCCGACGGGCCGGAGCTGCTGCGCCGGGTCGCCGCGCTGCCCGGCTTCGGCAAGCAGAAGGCACAGATCTTCGTGGCCCTGCTCGGCAAGCGGTTCGGGGTGACCCCGCAGGACTGGCGGAAGGCAGCCGGAGACTACGGCGACCCGGGCGCGTACCGGTCGGTGGCCGACGTCACCGACGCCGATTCGTTGCGTCGGGTGCGGGAGTTCAAGCAGCAGATGAAGGCGGCGGCCAAGGCGAAGGCGACCGGCGGCTGAGCCGTCTGCTCAGGCGGCGGTGGGGTGCGCCAGTGAGGCCAGCGCGCGCCGGACGTCGGCCAGCGAGACGGTCGCCGAGTCGTCCAGGTCGGCCAGGCCGGCCTCGATCCACTGGCGCATCAGCGTGGTGACCCCGATGCCCCGGGCGTCGGCGGCGGCGCGAACCCGCTCGTAGGTGTCCAGTGGCAGCCGCACCGAGCGGCTCACCATCGGCACGTCGCTGTCGGGGGTTGGCAGCTCCGCCGCCGGGCTCTCGTCGATCAGCTCGGCGATTCGCTCGCCGCCGCCGTGGAACTGCTTGGTCGCGTCGTTACGGTGCATCGTCACGGCCTCCTCATCTACCGAGATCTCCGCACGGCCTCGTCGTAGCGCTTGGACTCGACGTCGCTCAACTCGCGGGCGGAAAGAATGTCCCAGTCGTTGTCGGTGCCATCGGCCTCGGCGAGCAGCACCGCCAGCCGGCGGCCCCGACGGCCGACGGCGTAGACCACCATCACGTCGTCACCCAGATGACGGATGACCCGTCGGGCGCTGTGCAGCGCCTCCCAGACTTCCCCGGGTGTGACGTCGTAGACCCTCAGGTTGGCCAACGCCTCGTCGGTGAAGCTGAACCTGCTGCCCACATCGCGGAGCGTACCACGTGCGTAACACGAAGCCGGATGACTCGAAGTTCGCTGATCACGGACCTGCGGTGACAGGATGAGGCGTAACCCCCTCGAGGAGGTCCATGGTGAAGCGTCAGGCGTACCAGCCGATTCTGATCACTGACGCCTCGCGCAGCCAGGGCGATCAGCTCAACAGCCGTCAGCGCCGCTACGTCCTGATGATGGGCATCCGGGTGGCCTGCATCATCGCCGGCGCGATCCTGGTCGGTGCGAACGCCCCACTGCTCTGGCTCTGGCTGCCGTTGTGCGCCCTCGGCATGGTGCTCATCCCCTGGCTGGCCGTGCTGCTGGCCAACGACCGGCCGCCGAAGGAAGAGCACCGGCTGGCCAACCGGTTCCACCGCCGGCACACCGACGACACCCCGCCGATGAGCCTCACCGCCGAGGAGCGCCCACACAAGGTCATCGACGTCGAACCCTGACCGCGAACGGGCCAGGGTTCGATCCGTCACGGCCGCGCTGTGCCCGGTGACCGTACGCCGGCCGCTACGCCTGTGGCCGAGCCCCAGCGGTGGAGACGGCGAGCGCACCCAGGTCGGTGGCGCGGCTCAGTGCCGCGGTCGGGGTGGCACCGGCGAGCCACGCGGTGAGCAGGCCGGCCGCGAAGGCGTCGCCCGCGCCCGTGACGTCCACCACCGCCACCCGGCTGGCCGGAGCCACGCAGACCGGCGTGGTGCGGTCCACCCAGACCGCGCCGGCCGCGCCGCGCTTCACCACCACCCGCCGAGCCGTCGCCGACAGCGCCCGCCCCTGCGCCGCCGGGTCCAGCCCGCCGGCCAGCACCGTCGCCTCGTCCGCGTTGACCAGGAGCAGGTCGATGTCGCGTACCCAACCCAGGAACGCCGCCGCGCCGACCCGCCGCAGCGGCGCCGCGGAGGCCGCGTCGACGCTGATGGTGAGCCCGCGCTCGCGGGCGGCGGCCAACGCCCGCAGCCCCGCGCCGCGCGACTCCGCGTCCAACAGGGTGTACGCGGACAGGTGCAGATGCCCAGCGTCGGGGGCCGCCGCGAGGGCCTGCTCGACGTGCGCGGCGCTCAGCCGCAGGTTCGCGCCCCGCTGGCTGACCATGGTGCGCTCGTCGTCGGCGGCCAGCACGATGACCGTGCCGGTCGGGGCGCCCTCGATCCGCTCGATGGCGCAGTCGACGCCCGCCCGCTCCAGCTCGGCCACCCGGTCCCGCCCGGCGTCGTCGTCACCGACGGCGCCGACGAGCGTGACGTCCACCCGCTGTGCGGCGATCCAGGCGGCGGTATTGGCCGCCTGACCGCCACCGCCGAGACTGATCGCGGCCCCGGTGTCCGAGCCGGCCGCGAGCGGCCCGGACAGCACGGCGACCACATCGGTGATCACGTCCCCGACGACGACCACCCGGGCCGGTCGGGTCATGCCGGGACGGCGGTGCCGCGGGCCACCGAGGCGACCGCGATCCGGGCGGCCAGGTCGGCGTTGCGCAGGATGATCCGCACGTTCACCGCCAGGCTCGCGCCCTCGGTGGCCGAGTGGAAGTGCGCGAGCAGGTACGGGGTGACGGCCTTTCCGGTGATCCCGTCCCGCTCCAGCAGGGCCAGGCCCTCGGTGAGCGTCCGGTCGTGCAGGTCCGGGTCGAGCTGCTCGTCGACCGGCAGCGGGTTGGCGATGAGCATCCCGCCGGTGTGCACGGCGTGCTCGTCCCGGGCGGCGAGCACGGCGGCGACCTGCTCCGGCGAGTCCACCGACCAGTCCAGGTCGAAGCCGGCGTCGGTGAGGTAGAAGCCGGGGAACCGGCGGGTGCGGTAACCGACCACCGCGACCCCGAGGGTCTCCAGGCGCTCCAGCGTCGCGCCCACGTCGAGGATCGACTTGACCCCGGCGCAGACCACCGCGATCGGGGTCTGCGCCAGGGTGACCAGGTCCGCCGACTCGTCGAAGGTGTGCGCGGCCTCCCGGTGCACCCCACCCAGCCCGCCGGTGGCGAACACGCCGATGCCGGCGGCAGCGGCCACCGCGCTGGTCGCGGCCACCGTGGTCGCGCCGTCCGCGCCGGTCGCGGCAGCCACCGCGAGGTCGCGGACGGAGAGCTTCGTCACCCCGTCGACGGTGGCCAGCCGGGTCAGCTGCGCGTCGTCCAGGCCGACCACCAGCTCGCCGGCGATCATGCCGATCGTCGCCGGAACGGCCCCGGCGTCCCGAACGGTTCGCTCGATCTCCCTGGCCACCCGCAGGTTCTCCGGTCGGGGCAGACCGTGCGAGACGATGGTGCTCTCCAGCGCGACGACGGGCCGGCCGTCGCGCTGGGCTTCGGCGACCTCGGTGCCGTAGCTGATGCGAAAGTCAGTCACACAGGCACCGTACGGGGTGGGGCCTCGGCCGGCCTCAAGTGGACCCGGCCATGATGACCTGCCAAACTTGTCGGTCGGAGGTGCAGACGTGAGCACAGAGGTTCTCGAGCGTCCGGAGCTGAAGGACGCGGATACCGGTCCCGAGATGTTCCACTACGTCCGCAAGGAGAAGATCGCCGAGAGCGCCGTCATGGGCACTTTCGTCGTCGCTCTCTGCGGCGAGACCTTCCCGGTCACCAAGGCGGCCAAGCCGGGTTCGCCGGTCTGCCCCAAGTGCAAGGAGATCTACGACTCGTACCGCGAGTGAACCTCGGCCGGTGCTTCAGCCGGCGACGTAGCCTGCGGCGGTGACCACCTCCACCGCCCTGCTCCTCGCCGACCTGACCGGGGTGGCGGTGTTCGCCGCGTCCGGGGCCTCGGCGGCGGTGGCCAAGCGACTGGACCTGTTCGGTGTCGCGTTCGTCGGCTTCGTGGCCGCCCTCGGCGGTGGGATCCTCCGGGACCTGGTCATCGACGAGGTGCCGCCGCTGGCCTTCGCCGACTGGCGGTACGCGGCCACCGCCGCGATCACCGCGCTCGCCGTCTTCTGGCTGCACCCGCAACTGGTCCGACTGCGCACCACCGTGCTGGTGCTGGACGCGGCCGGCCTTGCGCTGTTCACCGTCACCGGCACGCTCAAGGCGCTCGACGCCCGGGTGCCGGCCGTCGGGGCCTGCCTGATCGGCATGCTCACCGCGATCGGCGGCGGGCTGGGCCGCGACCTGCTCACCGCCGAGATTCCGGTCGTGCTGCGCCGGGAGATCTACGCGCTGGCCGCACTGGCCGGTTCGGTTCTGGTGGTGCTGCTGTACGTCACCGGGAAAACCGGGCCCGCCCCGCTCACCGCCGCCGCCGTCCTGGTCTTCGGACTGCGCCTGATCGCGCTGCGTCGACGCTGGTCCGCGCCGGTGGCCACGCTGCGCCCGCCGCGCGCCGACGGGGCGGATCCCCGCACCGACCGGGAGTGGTGAGACGGTCGGGCCGCTGTTCGGTCAGGTGCCGGATTGTGACCAGCGTGGCGTCGCCTGGGCCCGACGGCCCGTGCTGGTTATGCTGAGTCGGCCTTCGCGGCAGCTTCTGCGCGGAGGCGTTTTCATGGGCGGCGGATCCTCGTGGCCCTCGCCCGGGGTCCGCCATCGTGCGGTCGGAGAGGAGCTTCGCGTGGCAGCCCGGACGCCGGTGCTCGAGACGTTCCCGGCGCTGCGCGCCTGGCAGCGCAAGGCGATGGTGGAGTACCTGCGTCGCCGTAGCGACGACTTCACCGCGGTCGCCACGCCCGGCGCCGGCAAGACCACCTTCGCCCTGCGGATCGCGGCGGAGTTGCTCGGTGACGGCACCGTGGAGGCGGTCACCGTGGTCGCTCCGACCGAGCACCTGAAAAACCAGTGGGCAGACGCGGCGGCCCGGGTGGGCATCCAACTCGATGCCGCCTTCCGCAACGCCGACCTGCACTCCGCGGCCGACTTCCACGGCGCGGTGGTCACCTACGCGCAGGTGGGGATGGCCCCGCAGGTGCACCGGCGACGCACCATGACCCGGCGCACCCTGGTCATCCTCGACGAGATCCACCACGCCGGCGACTCCCGGTCCTGGGGCGACGGGGTGAAGAACGCCTTCGAACCCGCCGTACGCCGGCTGATGCTCACCGGGACGCCCTTCCGCTCCGACGACAACCCGATCCCGTTCGTCAGCTACGAGCGGGGTGGGGACGGGCTGCTGCGCTCCCGCGCCGACTCGGTGTACGGCTACTCCGACGCGCTGCGCGACGGCGTGGTCCGGCCGGTGCTCTTCCTGGCGTACTCCGGGGAGACCCGATGGCGTACCAACGCGGGGGAGGAGCTGGCGGCCCGGCTGGGCGAGCCGATGACCCAGGACCTGGTGGCCCAGGCGTGGCGTACCGCCCTGGACCCGGCCGGCGACTGGATGCCACAGGTGCTGCGGGCCGCCGACGCCCGACTCACCGTGCTGCGCAACGCGGGCATGGCCGACGCCGGTGGTCTGATCATCGCCACCGACCAGCAGACCGCCCGTTCGTACGCCAAGCTGATCGAGCAGGTGACCGGCGAGAAGGCCGCCGTGGTGCTCTCCGACGACCAGGGCGCGTCCGCCCGGATCGCGACGTTCGCGGCGTCCGACCAGCGGTGGCTGGTCGCGGTGCGGATGGTGTCCGAGGGGGTCGACATCCCGCGACTGGCGGTCGGGGTCTACGCCACCAGCGCCAGCACGCCGCTCTACTTCGCCCAGGCGATCGGCCGCTTCGTGCGGGCCCGCCGGCCCGGGGAGACCGCGTCGGTGTTCCTGCCCAGCGTGCCGCACCTGCTCGGGTTGGCCAGCGAGATGGAGACCGAGCGCGACCACGTACTCGGTAAACCCAAGGAAGCCGACGGTTTCGACGACGACCTGTTGGAACGCGCCCAGCGCGACGACCAGGCCAGCGGGGAGCTGGAGAAGCGGTTCGCCGCGCTCTCGGCCACCGCCGAGCTCGACCAGGTGATCTTCGACGGCGCGTCGTTCGGCACCGCGGCCCAGGCCGGCACTCCCGAGGAAGAGGAATACCTCGGCCTGCCCGGTCTGCTCACCGCCGACCAGGTTTCGCTGCTGCTGACCAAGCGACAGGCCGCACAGCTCGCCGCCCAACGCCGTCGTACGGCCGACGGGGGCGCTCAGCCGGCCGCTGCGCCCACCGCAGCGCCACCCGCACCCATGAGCGCCGCCCAGCGTCGCGTGGCGCTCCGGCGCCAACTGAACGCCCTGGTGGCCGCCCGACACCACCGCACCGGTCAGCCGCACGGCAAGATCCATGCCGAGCTGCGCCGGCTCTGCGGCGGGCCGCCGAGCGCCCAGGCCACCATCGAGCAACTTGAGGAACGCATCGCCACCGTGCAGACACTCTAGATCTGCCCAGCTCGAGGCTGCCCAGCCGCAGCCGGCTGGCTGGGGCGCCGAGGATTGCCTGCCCGGGACGCCCGGGATGCCCTCTACGGGGTGTCTCGGTCAAGATCGCGCAATATCCCGGATGTAGTGGCATCGGTGCGTCGGTGAGGCCACTACATCCTGGTTCGAGCACGATCTTGGCGCTGGGCGCTGGGCGCTGGGCGCTGGGCGCTGGGCGCTGGGCGCTGGGCGCTGGGCGCTGGGCGCTGGGCGCTGGGCGCTGGGCGCTGGGCGTACGGACAGAAAAAGCTGACCGGAGGCACCCTCGGGGTGCCTCCGGTCAGCTATGTCGGTTTGCGGATTTAGTTCGCCATCAGATCGGCGCCACGCCAGCTGAAATCGGGCTCCGTTGCGAACCGCTCGGTGATCTTCACGAGATCCTCCGCGTACTTGTTCGCGTGGTGCCCGCAGAACACCAACTCGCTCCCACCCGCCAGAGTGATCCGGAGCTTCCCGGCAGCATTGCAGCGGTCGCACCGTTCATCGGCGGCTGGGGGCGCCACCGTCTCGGGCGGCGGCGTGAGGGTCGGGGTCATCGCCTTCCTCCTCTGGTCGTCACCGATGAACAATCTCTTCGGTCGTTGCTCACCTATCGTGCAACACCCTTACTAGGCACTGCCTTCCCTGTGTGCCCGCGGGGGACCGAGGTCACACCTGGAAGGGACAGTGTGCCGTGCACCCAGGGTGCCACGTCAACGATCACATTCGTGCATCCGGACGATCACCATCTGGTGTTGCACACCAGGTGGTCAAAACGACACGTTCGGTTGACGAAACCCGCTCAGTCCAGGTAGTCCCGGAGGACCTGCGACCGGGACGGGTGACGCAGCTTGGACATCGTCTTGGACTCGATCTGCCGGATCCGCTCCCGGGTCACCCCGTAGACCTGGCCGATCTCGTCGAGCGTCCGCGGTTGGCCGTCGGTCAGGCCGAAGCGCAGGCGTACCACACCCGCCTCACGCTCGGAGAGCGTCTGCAGCACCTGCTGGAGCTGGTCCTGCAGGAGCGAGAACGAGACCGCGTCGACCGCGACCACGGCCTCGGAGTCCTCGATGAAGTCGCCGAGTTGGCTGTCGCCCTCGTCGCCGATGGTCTGGTCCAGTGAGATGGGCTCCCGGGCGTACTGCTGGATCTCCAGCACCTTCTCGGGTGTGATGTCCATCTCCTTGGCCAGCTCCTCCGGAGTGGGCTCGCGGCCCAGGTCCTGGAGCAGCTCACGCTGTATGCGGCCGAGCTTGTTGATGACCTCGACCATGTGCACGGGGATGCGGATGGTGCGGGCCTGGTCGGCCATGGCGCGGGTGATGGCCTGTCGGATCCACCAGGTGGCGTACGTGGAGAACTTGTAGCCCTTGGTGTAGTCGAACTTCTCCACGGCCCGGATCAGACCGAGGTTGCCCTCCTGGATCAGGTCGAGGAAGGCCATGCCTCGGCCCGTGTAGCGCTTGGCCAGCGACACCACCAGTCGGAGGTTCGCCTCCAGGAGGTGGTTCTTGGCCCGCTCGCCGTCGCGGGAGATCCAGCCCAGGTCACGGACCATCTCCCGGACGAGCTTCTCCTCGCCCTCGTCGGCAGCCCGCAGCCGCTCGGCGGCGTAGAGCCCGGCCTCGATCCGCTTGGCCAGCTCCACCTCCTGCTCGGCGTTGAGCAGCGGAACCTTGCCGATCTGCTTCAGGTACGCCCGGACGGAGTCGGCGGAGGCGGTCAGCTCGGCGTCGCGTCGCGCCTGCTTGAGGGCCTCGGACTCCTCGTCGTCCCACTCGAAGTCGTTGTCGGTCGCGGAGGCGGCGGCGTCGGTCTCGGCGGCCTGGGCCAGCTCGGCCGGCTCCTCGACCACCACGTCCTCGATCGCGGCGGCCAGCTCCTCCGGGTCGATCTCGCCCTCAGCGCCCTCGCCCTTGGCCTTGCCGCCAGCCTTGGTCGGCTTGGCTCCGGCTGCCGCGGCCACCGTCGCCTTGGTGGCTCGGGTCGACTTGGTCGCCTTCGCTGGCGTCGCCGTGGCGGCCTCGGCGGCGGTGCCGGTCGCCTTGCGGGCGGCCACCTTGCGCGGGGCCGACGTCGCCGGGGCGTCGTCGCCGGCGGGCGCCTGCTTCGGTGCCGGCGCGGCGGCCTTCTTGGTGGTCTTGGCGGTGGTCGCCCGGGACGCTGGCGTGGTCGAGCGGGCCGCGGCGACGCGGCGCCGGGTGCTCGCCGAGCCGTCCACCACGACGGTCACTCCCGCCTCGGAGAGCGCCCGCAGGATCTTCTTGGCCTGGGCCGGAGTCACCTCGGCGGACTCGACGGTGCGCGCGAGCTGAGCCGACGTGAGCTGATTACCGGCGCTCTGCGCGTGGGCGATCAGGGTGTCGGTGAGCGAGCGAACGTCGGCGCCGGGCTGGCGGGGTTCTGTCACGAATGACCTTCCGGAGGCGAAGAGCGGGCACGGCGGGTTCGTCCAGCGCAGCGAGGGTTACCGTGCCGGGCGATGTGGTTGAGGGACCCTCGCGTCACGGTCCGGCCGGTCTTCGGCGGTCCGTGCCGCGTGGGCAGGGGTGAATTGTAACGCCGTCTGCGGCGATCATCCTGCTCCGCACCGCGTACCGCCGGTGGGGACCGTCGGTGGGGTGGAGATATGGGCTTCGCGGTAATGATAGCCACGCGGCCGGCGAAGGGCTTCCGTCGTCGAGCCCGGTGGCGCGCAGATCGTGTCCAAACTGCCGTTTGAGCAGGCAGTACGAGGTCAACCTCGCGGTTGCGAGGGTGCGGGTGTGGATCACCGAGGTCGCTGTCGGTCCGGCCGGTGGCGTCCCCACCAGGTCGCGGTTGGGCAACGGTTGTGAGCCGAGCATGGACGGGGCGGTAAGCACTTAACCGACATTACCAACCGAAAGGGGCATATTGGCGGAGGTCGGCCGCTCAAGCTGCGAGGGCGTGCGGGTGCGCTCACCTCGTAGCGGATTCCAGGCGCCAGAAGATCCTGGTCTGGTGCCGTCGTGCGGCGTCGGGAACGATGATCTTCGGAAGCCGGGGTCGGAAGTTTCACCCACCCCCATGCACCCGGAGTGCGGAAAGAGGCGAATCATGACCAACTCGGCCACGACACCGTCGGAGCTGTTGACCATCGCTGTGGAGGTGGCTCGGGACGCGGCGGACACCGCGTACCGGATGCGCGCCGAGGGGGTCGTCGTCGCCGCCACCAAGAGCACTGTCACCGACGTGGTCACCGCCGCCGACCGGGCGGTGGAGCGGCAGATCCTCGACGCGTTGGCCGCGCTGCGCCCGGACGACTCGGTGCTGGGCGAGGAGTACGGCGAGGGAGCTTCCGGCGCGACGCGCAGCGGTGTGCGCTGGATCGTCGACCCGATCGACGGCACGGTGAACTACCTGTACGGGCTGCCGCACTCCGCGGTCTCGCTGGCCGCCGAGGTGGACGGGGTGGTGGTTGCCGGCGTGGTGCGCAACGTGAGCACCGGCGAGCAATGGACCGCCACAGCCGGCGGTGGAGCCTGGCGCGACGGTGTCCGGCTGCGTTGCTCCGGCGAGGTCGATCTGGGGCAGGCGCTGGTCGGCACGGGCTTCGGCTACGACGCCGGCCGTCGGGCGCACCAGGCGCAGGTGGTGGCCGGGCTGATCGCACACGTACGGGACATCCGCCGGCTCGGCGCCGCGGCGCTGGACCTCTGCCTGGTCGCCGAGGGGCGGCTCGACGCGTACTTCGAGAAGGGTCTTGCGGCCTGGGATCTGGCGGCTGGCGGGCTGGTGGCCGCCGAGGCGGGGGTTCGGGTCGCCGGCCTGGCCGGTCGGCCGCCAGGGCCGGATCTGGTGGTCGCGGCCCCGCCCGCGCTCTTCGCGCCGCTGCACGACCGGCTGGCCGCGCTGGACGCCGCCGGCGGTCCCTGACCGGCGGACCAGGCCGGCCGGCCCTCTGAGCGGCCGGCTCCGGCCTTCTGGGCGGGTGGTTCGAGCCTCTGAGCGGCCGGTTCCGGCCCTTGAGCGGCTGCCTCTGGTCGGCGGGCCAGGTCGGTGCCGGTCGCCGACCTGGTGCTGCGGTGGGCCGGTTACGCCGTCACTTGGCGGGTGGGGACGGGCAGGAGCCCTTGGGAGCCTCGGGCGGACCCGAGTCGCCGAGCGACTGGTTGACCTCGGTCGTGGTGGCGAGCTGCTGGAAGTTGTTGCCCAGCACCACGTCCACGGTGTCGTCGGTGCGCTTCGGGTCGTAGCCCGGGGTGGCGTTGTTGAGGAAGTACGCCTGGAGCAGGTGTGCGGACCCGACGCCCTTCGGGCCGTACCGCAGCAACGCGACGCTGTTGACCTTCTTCTCGTTCCCGGTCTTCTTGACCTGGAACTGTCGGTTGCTGAACTCGTCGGCGACGGTGTGGGCGAGGCCGGGCTGATCCGTGGCATTGAACACGTTGATCTTGACGTCTTTGCGCTCGCGCAGGGTCAGATCCGCCAACGGCCAGCCCTCGGGGCAACCCGCCGCGGTGCCCACGTTGCCCTGGCTGTCGCGGACCACGGCCACGACGACGAAGACCAGGGCGATGATCGCCAGCAGGCCGACGACGACGAGTGCTCGCACGCGCGCAAAACTCATCAGGGCACTCCCCGGACCTCAGTGGGTGGTGGCGGCCGGGAACGATCGCTCAGGCCGCCGGCCGTCGAATACGCCGCTGAGGTTAACGGTTGTCCGGCCGTCGCGTGGAAACAGCCCGACATGCCGGCGCGCCGACCGCGAACCGGGTACTACTACCCCTATCTTCGTGTCGCCTGAATCACATTGGGAACAACTTCGCGTGCGGGGGCGTACATCTCAGCCGCAAGGGCGGTATACATGCCTCGCCCAAGGGGGGGTAAGGTTCCGCGCTCGCAGGGGAGTCGCCCCGGCGAGCTCGACCCGTTCGGTCCTCGGGTCGGGTGCCCGACACAAGTGGTGGCCGGCCAACGGAACCGAAACAGCGTCGTCCGGCGTTACAACCGGAAGCGACAACATCGATATGGGAGAGTGAAACCGATGGCCACCGACTACGACGCCCCGCGTCGCGACGAGGTCGACCTCGGCGAGGACAGCCTGGAAGAGCTCAAGGCACGGCGCGTCGACTCACAGTCGGGCGCGGTGGACGTCGACGAGGCCGAGGTGGCCGAGAGCTTCGAGCTGCCCGGTGCCGATCTGGCCGACGAGGAGCTCACGGTCAAGGTGCTTCCGATGCAGCAGGACGAGTTCCGGTGCGCCCGCTGCTTCCTGGTCCACCACCGTAGCCAGCTGGCGGTCGAGCGTAACGGCGAGTTGATCTGCCGCGAGTGCGTCTGACAGCCACAACAACACCGGCGGCGGCCTCCTGAACGAGGTCGCCGCTGCCGGTGTAGGCATGCGGCAGCGGTGGGTACCTGCTTGACTCGTAGCGGGTAGCCACAGCACCGGGAGGTCCGATGAGCGATCGAGGCGGCACCACCGACGGCGGCACGGACGGCCTCGGCGCCACCCGTGGCACGGATGACCTCGGTGCCGCCCGTGGCACGGACGACCTCGGTGCCACCGGCGCCACGGACGACTTCGGTGCCACCGTCGCGGCGTTGACCGCGGACGACATCGCGCCGGCCCGACGCCGTCAACTCCTGACCCGGATGGTCGGGCAGGCCCGTGCCCGGGGAATCTCCGACCTGTTCAAGCCGCGCGCCGCCGTGCGGTGGATGGTCGACACCGTCACCGAGATCGCCCCACACGTGCCGGTACGGGACCTGGACACGCTGCGCCAGCACTTCCCCGGCCTGGACGACGCCGCCCTGGCCGACCGGCTCATCCGCAACGCGTCGAGGACCACCGCGGCGGTCGGCGCGGCCGGTGGGGGCGTCGCCGCTGTCGAGTGGACGGTGGCCCCGACCCTGCTCTCCGCGCCGGTGCTGCTCGCCGCCGAGACCGTGGCCGTGGTGGCGGTGGAGCTGAAACTCGTCGGCGAGCTGCACGAGATCCACGGCGTGGCACTACCGGCCGTCGGCAGCCAACGGGCGGTCGCGCTGGTGCACTCCTGGGCCACTCAACGCGGCGTCAACCCGATGGTGCCCGGCGTGGGAGTGGGAGCGGTGCTCGGCACCGCCGCACGCAAAGAGTTGCGGGACATGCTGCTGCGGCGCTTCGGTCGCAACCTCACCACGCTCGGGCCGTTCCTGACCGGAGCGGCGGTGGCCAGCTTCCTCAACCGCCGGGCCACCCAGCAGATGGCCGACCAACTCCAAGTGGACCTGCGCCGGCGGGGCATCGCCCGGCCCGCGCCACCGGCGGCCCTACCGGGCCCACCGACCGGCACCTGAGCGGCCCTTCGGCGTCGGGTCAGCCCGGCGGCTCGCCCGCCGTCGGATGGGTAGCCGCCAGGGCGTCCCGGGCGGTCAGCACCGCCTCGGCCAGCTCGACCGGGTGGCGGGTGCTCACCACCCAGAACGGGGTCGGATCCGCTGGATCGTCGAGGACCACCTGCACGGCGCCGCCGATCCAGGGTCGCTGCACCACGAAGGCGAGCGGGTCCGCGCCGACGCCGAGAACCTCACGTCGGCCGGCCACGTCCAGTGGCACCACGTCGGCCACGAAACGGACCGGCAGGCGGGCGTCGTCCACCCGCAGCTCGGCGTCGGCCACCCCGACCCGGATCCGGCCCAGCCACCACAGCCCGACTGCGGTGAGCGGCACCAGCACGGCGAACGGCAGCCAGGCGCGGACGCCGGAGGCGCCCATCCAGATCTCGACGGCCAGCAACGCGGCGGCCACCAGCCCGGCCAGCCACAGCCACCAGGGCAGATTCAGCCGCTCGGTGTATGCCGAGCGGGCGGCGACCGGAGGCTGATCGGCGGACGGGGAGGGCGACATGCTCACTCCTGCGAGGGTACGGCGCACGGCAGGTCGACGAACCGGCAGGATGGCAGGGTCACCCCGCGAACCGGACGGAAGAGGGGACCCGTGACCGACGTCGTACCCGTGCCCGTGCAGCTGCTCGACCCGGAGCTGCCGTTGCCCACGTACGCCCATCCCGGCGATGCCGGGGCCGACCTGGTGGCGGCCGCGGACGTGGAGCTGCCACCCGGCGGCCGTGCCCTGGTGCCCACCGGCGTGGCCATCGCGCTGCCGGAGGGGTACGTGGGCCTGGTCCATCCCCGCTCCGGTCTGGCGGCCAGGCTCGGCGTGACGGTGCTCAACGCGCCCGGTACGGTCGACGCCGGCTACCGGGGTGAGATCCTGGTCAACCTGATCAATCATGATCGGGATGTGCCGGCGAAGATCTCCCGCGGCGATCGGATCGCGCAGCTCGTGGTCCAGCAGGTCGCGCGGGCGCGGTTCGAGCCGGTGGTCGAGCTGCCCGCGTCCCGGCGCGGGACCGGTGGGCACGGGTCCACCGGTGGGCACGCCGGGCTGGTGCCGTCGCCGACGGGCCAGGACCGGGTCGAGCGGCGGCCGAGCGAGCCGGGCCGCGGGCAGACGGAAGAGGTGGCAGGGTGAGTGTGAACAGCGGAGGGCAGGCGCAGTGATCTTCTCCCGAAAGCGGGCCGATGCGGAGCGGCAGACCCGTGACGAGCGGGCCACCCAGGTCCCGGACCAGGGCGATGCGACGCCGACGCTGGAGCGCGGCCCGTACGACATCTCCGAGAGCTACGACGACGTGCAGCGACTCGACCTGGGCAGCCTGCACATCCCGGCGATCGCCGACGTCGAGGTGCGGGTGCAGGCCGACCCGCAGGGTGTGGTCCAGCAGGTGGTGCTGGTGCACGGTGACAACGCGCTCCAGTTGGGCGTCTTCGCCGCCCCCCGGTCCGAGGGGATCTGGGACGAGGTGCGCGAGGAGATCCGGCAGTCGCTGCTCCGCGACGGCGCGAGCGCGCAGGAGGTCGCCGGCGAGTACGGCCCGGAGCTGCACGCCCAGGTGAATACCCCGGACGGCCCGACGAACCTGCGGTTCGTCGGAATCGACGGGCCGCGCTGGATGGTCCGGGGCGTGTTCCAGGGTCCGGTGGCCGTCGACCCGGCCATGGCCGGGCCGCTCGTCGAGTGCCTGGACGGCCTGGTGGTCGACCGTGGGCAGGAGGCGAAGCCGGTCCGCGAGCCGCTGCCGCTGCGGCTGCCCCGGGAGGTCGCCGAGCAGGCCGAGGCCGAGGCCGAGGCGGGCGACGCCGCCGCCGCGCCGCGGCAGGTCTGACCCGCGCGCACCGGCCCGCCGGAACCAGCCCCGTCGGCGTACGCTGGCGGCACGGTTCCGGCGCCGCCGGGTCCGGCCGGGGACGGCGAGCGTGGAGAGGGTGACGCGGAGGTCATGATGACCGACGAGGGCCGGGTGTCGCTGCGGCGCATCCTGCAGAGGTTCACCGCCAGCGAGGCCGAGATCGACGCGCAGGAGCTGCGTCGGGAGAGCGCCGAGTGCGGCGGAATCCCCGCCCAGCAGTGCTCCCGGGGTCAGCTGGTCTCGGTCGCCGGTCGGCTGCGCACGGTGGTCTACACGCCGCGCACCAATCTGCCGACCCTTGAGGCCGACCTGTACGACGGCAGTGACGTGGTGACCCTGGTCTGGCTGGGGCGCCGGCACATCGCCGGGATCGAGCCGGGCCGGCACCTGACCGCCCGTGGGCGGGTGGCCGTGCGCGACGACCGCAAGGTCATCTACAACCCCTACTACGAGCTGGACTTGCCCAAGTGACGGCACTGCGGACGGAAGGCCGGCGATGACGACGGGACAGGACCGGGCGGCACAGCCGGATACCGACCCTCAGGGCGAGGAGCCGCTGCCGACGATCGCCGAGCAGATGGCCGACCAGCTCGGCGGCTGGCGTGGGCTGGTCGAGTCGAGCATCCCGGTCGTGGTGTTCGTCGTCGCCAACATCATCGGCGAGCTGCGGCCGGCGGTGATCGCGTCGATCGCGGTCGCCGTGCTGATCGCCGGGCTGCGGCTGGCTCAGCGTCGGCCGATCCGGCACGCCGTCAACGGGCTCTTCGGTGTCGGCGTCGGCGCGGCCATCGCGTGGCGCACCGGCGACGAGCGTGACTTCTACCTTCCCGGCATCCTCTACGGCATCGGCTACGGCGTCGCCCTGCTGATCTCGGCCGTGATCCGGCAGCCCCTCGTCGGCTGGATCTGGTCGGTGTTGGTGGCCAAGGGCCGTTCGGAGTGGCGGTCCGACCCGAAGCTGGTGCGCACCTTCACCCAACTGACCGTGCTCTGGGGCGTGGTCTGGCTGGCCAAGGTGGGCGTGCAGGCCGGGCTCTACCTGGCCCACCAGGACACCGCCCTGGGTGTGGCCCGGCTGGCGCTGGGCTACCCGCCGTACGCGCTGCTGTTGCTGATCACGGTCTGGACGGTGCGCCGGGTCACCCGGGAGTCGCCGCCGGCCCCGCTGCCCAGCGCCTGAGCGAGGCCGGGCCACCCGGATCGCGCAGCGCGCCCGTCGGGGTCAGCGTGAGCTGCGGGTCCGTTCGACGCTGTCCGGCCCGAGGATCACCGCGCGGACCTCGTCCTCCACCTCGGCGGTGCAGACGAAGATCAGCTCGTCGCCGGCCTCGATCGGGTCGTCCGGGCTGGGCACCAGGACCCGCTTGCCGCGCAGGATCGCCACCAGGGCGGAGTCGCGGGGCAGCGGCACGGCGTGGATCGGCTGGCCGACGTAGGGGGCGGTCGGCGGCAGCGTGATCTCGACGAGGTTCGCCTCGCCCTGCCGGAAGGTCATCAGCCGGACCAGGTCGCCGACGGTGACCGCCTCCTCGACGAGCGCGGCCATCACCCGCGGCTTGCTCACCGCGACGTCCACGCCCCACTGCTCGGTGAACAACCACTCGTTCTCGGCCCGGTTGACCCGGGCGACCACCCGGGGCACCGCGAACTCGGTCTTGGCCAGCAGCGACAGCACCAGGTTGGTCTTGTCGTCGCCGGTCGCCGCGACCACCACGTCGCAGCCGGCGACGTCGGCCTCCTCCAGGCTGCTCAGCTCGCACGCGTCGGCCAGCACCCACTCGGCGGCCGGCACCCGGTCCGGGCGCAGCATCTTGGGTTGGCGCTCGATCAGCATCACCTGGTGGCCGTTGTCGATCAGCTCCTGGGCGATCGAGCGGCCCACGTTGCCCGCGCCCGCGATGGCGACCCGCATGGCTCAGTGCCCTCCTTCCGGCGGCGTCGCCGCCACCGACGTGACCGTCGCCACGATGTCATCGCTGACCAGCATGAAAACCTGGTCGCCCTCCTGCATGACGGTGGAGCCGGTGGGCAGCGTGCCGATGCCGAAGCGGATCAGGTAGGCCACCCGTGCCCCGGTCGCGTCCTCCAGCGTCCGCACCGGTCGGCCGATCCAGTCCTTGTGTACGGGCACCTCGACGATCGACACCGTGCTCGTCGGGTCGCGGAAGATCTCCACGTTGCCCTCCGGCACCAGGTGTCGCAGCATCCGGTCCGCCGTCCACCGCACTGTCGCCACGGTGGGGATGCCCAGCCGCTCGTAGACCTGCGCCCGGCGCTGGTCGTAGATGCGGGCGGCGACCCGGGACACGCCGAACGTCTCGCGGGCCAACCGGGCCGAGATGATGTTGGAGTTGTCGCCGCTCGACACCGCCGCGAAGGCATCCGCGCGCTCGATGCCGGCCTGGCGGAGCACCTCGCCGTCGAAACCGGCCCCGGTCACCGTGATCCCGGCGAAGTCGGGGCCGAGCCGGCGGAAGGCGTCGGCGTCCTGGTCGATCACCGCCACCGAGTGCCCTCGGGACTCCAGGCTGTGGGCGAGGGTCGACCCGACCCGACCACATCCCATGATCACGACGTGCACGCTGTCCCTCCCAAGGTGCGTACCACTTCCGCTGCCGGTGGCCTTCGAGTGCGAGCCTGCCACGTCCCGGTCGCGAGCGGGGACCGACCGTACCCCGCCGTCGCGAGCAGCGGTGATCGCCCACCCCCGCGCCCCCGCCGTGGTGGTCGTACTCTTGGCGTTCGTGGCCAGTCCCACCTCGCTGCTGAAGCGGCTTCTCCTCGGTCGACCGTTCCGGTCCGACCGGCTCCAGCACACCCTCCTGCCGAAGCGCATCGCGCTGCCCGTGTTCGCGTCCGACGCGCTGTCCAGCGTCGCGTACGCGCCCGACGAGATCCTGCTGACCCTCTCCATCGCCGGTGCGTCCGCGTACTTCTTCTCGCCGTGGATCGCGCTGGCCGTGGTCGTGGTCATGCTCACCGTGGTGGCGAGCTACCGGCAGAACGTGCACGCCTACCCCTCCGGCGGCGGCGACTACGAGGTGGCCACAGTCAACCTGGGGCCGAAGTTCGGCGTCGGGGTGGCCAGCGCGTTGCTGGTCGACTACGTGCTCACGGTGGCGGTGTCGGTCTCCTCCGGAGTGGCCAACCTCGGCTCGGTGGTGCCGTTCGTGGCCACCCACAAGGTCCTCATCGCGGTGAGCGCGGTGGTCCTGCTCACCGCGGTCAACCTGCGCGGGCTGCGCGAGTCGGGCACGGCGTTCGCCATCCCCACCTACGGCTTCGTGATCGTGATGCTCGGGATGCTGCTCACCGGGCTGTTCCGGGTCTTCGTGCTGGGCGACGAGCTTCGCGCACCGAGCGCCGACCTGGTGATCCAGGCCGAGCACAGCGTGACCGGTTTCGCGCTGGTCTTCCTGCTGCTGCGGACGTTCAGCTCGGGCGCCGCCGCGCTCACCGGCGTGGAGGCGATCTCCAACGGGGTGCCGGCGTTCAAGGCGCCGAAGAGCCGCAACGCCGCCACCACCCTGCTGCTGCTCGGCACCATCTCGGTGAGCATGCTGGTCGGGATCATCTGGCTGGCCCGGCTCACCCACCTCCAGTTCGTCGAGGATCCGAACCTCCAGATCGTCTCCGGCCCCGAGGGGTACGTGCAGAAGACGGTCACCACCCAACTCGGCGAGACGGTCTTCGGTTCCGGGTCGATCCTGCTCTACGTGCTGGCCGGGGTGACCGCCCTGATCCTGTTCCTCGCGGCGAACACCGCGTTCAACGGCTTCCCGGTGCTCGGCTCGATCCTCGCCCAGGACCGCTACCTGCCCCGCCAGTTCCACACCCGGGGCGACCGGCTGGCCTTCTCCAACGGCATCACCTTCCTGGCCCTCTTCGCGATCGTGCTGATCGTGGGCTTCCAGGCCGAGGTGACGAAGCTGATCCAGCTCTACATCGTCGGCGTCTTCGTCTCGTTCACCGTCTCCCAGGTCGGCATGATCCGGCACTGGAACCGGCACCTACGCACCGAGCGGGACCCGGAGGCACGTCGCCGGATGCACCGCTCCCGGGCGATCAACACGTTCGGCGCGGGCCTGACCGGTGCGGTGCTGGTGATCGTCCTGATCACCAAGTTCCTACTCGGCGCGTGGATCGCGATCGCGGCGATGGCGGTGATCTACGTGCTGATGCTGGCGATCCGCCGGCACTACGACCGGATCGCCGTCGAGCTGACCCCACCGGACGAGGGCCGGGCCGTGCTGCCCGCCCGCAACCACGCGATCGTGCTGGTCAGCAAGGTGCACCAGCCGACGCTGCGGGCCATCGCCTACGCCCGCGCCACCCGGCCGGACACGCTCACCGCGGTGACCGTCAACGTGGACGAGAAGGACACCCGGGACCTGCAGGCCGACTGGGAGCGACGGGAGATGGCGATCCCGCTCACCGTGATCGACTCGCCGTACCGGGAGATCACCCGCCCGATCCTGGACTTCGTCGCCTCCACCCGCCGCAAGTCGCCCCGGGACGTGGTCACCGTGTTCATCCCGGAGTACGTGGTCGGCCGTTGGTGGGAGAACCTGCTGCACAACCAGAGCGCCCTGCGCCTCAAGGGCCGGCTGCTCTTCGAACCGGGTGTGATGGTGGTCAGCGTGCCGTGGCAGCTCGCGTCGACAGCGAGCAAGAACCTGGACCGGCTGGACGCCACGCTGTCCCGGACACCGGCGCGGGGGCCCCGCAGCGCCGTGCCACCACTGGTCGCCACGCCGCCGGTGGCCGCGCCGCCCGGCGAGGGCGGGCCCGAGAACAGCGCAACGATGGGGAACAGTCGTGACTGAGCCGGGCGGTCCGCGGACCGCGACACCCAGGACGCCGTCGGCGTCGGCCTCATCGGCGTTCGAGCGGGGGCTGGCCGAGACCGACCGGGTCGAGCTGACCGTCGACGCCGTCGCCCCCGGCGGGCACTGTGTCGCCCGGGTGGACGGGCAGGTGGTCTTCGTCCGGCACGCGCTGCCCGGTGAACGGGTCATCGCCGAGGTCACCGAGGTGCACCGGGGGTTCGTCCGGGCCGACGCGGTGACCGTGCTGGAGCCCTCACCGGACCGGGTCGAGCCGCCCTGCCCGTACGCGAAGCCGGGTGCCTGCGGGGGCTGCGACCTCCAGCACGTCGCACCGGCCGCGCAGCTTGCCTGGAAGACCGCAGTGGTCCGCGAGCAGTTGGTGCGCCTCGGTGGGCTGACCGACGTCGAGCTGGACCGGCTCGGCGTCCGGGTCGAGGCGTTGCCCGGTGGGCTGCTCGGCTGGCGCTCCCGAGTCCGTTACGCGGTCGACGCCGCCGACCGGGCCGGCCTGCTCAAGCACCGCTCGCACGAGGTGGTGCCGATCGACCGCTGCCGGATCGCCCACCCGGCCATCCAGCAGCTGCCGGTGCTCACCCCCGCCGGTGCGCGCTGGCCGGCCGCCGAGGCGGTGGAGACCGTCGCCAGCACCGGCGGAGACGTCACCGTCACGGAGATCCGCGATGGGGTGCCCGCCCCGGTCAGCGGCCCGACCGAGGTCCGCGAGGTCGCCGCCGGACGGGACTGGACGCTGCCCGCGTCCGCGTTCTGGCAGGTACACCCGGCCGCCGCAGACGCCCTCTCCACGGCCGTGTTGGAGTTGCTGGACCCGCAGCCGGGCGAGGTCGCCTGGGACCTCTACGGCGGCGCTGGGTTGTTCGCCGCCGGGCTGGCCGCACGGGTCGGCGCGACCGGCCGGGTGACCCTGGTCGAAGCGGCGGCGCAGGGTGTCGCCGCCGCCCGGGAGAACCTCGCCGACCTGCCCAGCGTCGAGGTGGTGTCGGCCCGGGTGGAGACCGCGCTGGCCCGCCGACGAATCACCGGCCCGGTCGACGTGGTGGTGCTCGACCCGCCGCGCTCCGGGGCCGGCGCCCCGGTGGTCCGCGCGCTGGCCGCCGCCGGCCCGCGGGCGGTCGCGTACGTGGCCTGTGACCCGGCGGCGTTCGCCCGGGACGTGCGTACCTTCGCCGACCTCGGTTGGCGGCTGGCGGCGCTGCGCGGATTCGATCTCTTCCCGATGACGCAGCACGTCGAGCAGGTCGGGCTGCTGCTTCCGCCGGACGCGCGGTAGAACACCCCGCGTCGGCTGTGGCAGCGCCTGACCGGGGGCTCAGCTGCCCACACCCCGCCCGGCCCGGGTGCGTGGGGCTCGGGCCGGGCTGCGGAGTACCGGGGGGCCGATAGACTCTCCGTTCATGAGTGTTGAAGAGGACACGGCCAACCACGGCCGGCTGCTGGGGACGGTTCGCGGTCCGCAGGACGTCAAGCGGATGTCTGGCGAGGAACTGGACGTCCTCGCCGCCGAGATCCGGGACTTCCTGATCACCAAGGTCTCCCGTACCGGCGGGCACGTCGGGCCCAACCTCGGTGTGGTCGAGCTGACGCTCGCCATGCATCGCGTCTTCGACTCACCCCGGGACCGGCTTCTGTTCGACACCGGCCACCAGGCGTACGTACACAAGATCCTTACCGGGCGTCAGGCCGGCTTCGACAAGCTCCGCCAGCGCGGTGGCCTCTCCGGCTACCCCAGCCAGGCGGAGAGCGAGCACGACCTCATCGAGAACTCGCACGCTTCCACCGCGCTCTCCTACGCCGACGGCCTCGCCAAGGCGTACGCCCTGCGGGGCGAGGCGCGCAGCGTCGTGGCCGTGGTCGGTGACGGCGCGCTGACCGGCGGCATGTGCTGGGAGGCGCTGAACAACATCGCCACCGCCGGCAACTCGCTCGTGATCGTGGTCAACGACAACGGCCGGTCCTACTCGCCGACCATCGGCGGGCTGGCCGACCACCTCTCCTCGCTGCGGCTCAACCCGGGCTACGAGAAGGTCCTCGACACCGTCAAGGACGCCCTCGGCTCCACGCCGCTGGTCGGCAAGCCGATGTACGAGGTGCTGCACGCGGTCAAGAAGGGCATCAAGGACGCGGTCGCCCCGCAGGCCATGTTCGAGGACCTGGGCATCAAGTACGTGGGCCCGGTGGACGGGCACGACGTGACGGCGGTCGAGGCGGCGCTGCGCGCGGCCAAGAACTTCGGCGGCCCGGTCATCGTGCACGCGGTCACCCGCAAGGGCTACGGCTACCGTCCCGCCGAGGAGGACGAGGCGGACTGCCTGCACGGCCCCGGCAGCGCCTTCGACGTGGAGACCGGCGCGCTGCTGGCCGCCCCGTCGGTGAAGTGGACGCACGTCTTCGCCGACGAGCTGCTGGCCATCGCCGACGAGCGCCCGGACGTGGTGGGCATCACCGCCGCCATGGCCGAGCCGACCGGCATCGCCAAGCTCGCCCGCAAGTACCCCGAGCGGGTGTACGACGTGGGCATCGCCGAGCAGCACGCGGCCACCTCGGCGGCCGGGTTGGCGCTCGGTGGTCTGCACCCGGTGGTGGCGGTCTACGCCACCTTCCTCAACCGCGCCTTCGACCAGGTCCTGCTGGACGTGGCGATGCACAAGCTGCCGGTGACCTTCGTGCTGGACCGGGCGGGCATCACCGGCCCGGACGGGCCCAGCCACTACGGCATCTGGGACATGTCGGTCTTCGGGGTGGTGCCGGGGCTGCGGATCGCCGCTCCCCGCGACGCCGCCACCCTGCGTGAGGAGCTGCGCGAGGCGATGGCCGTCGACAACGGCCCGACCGTGGTGCGGTTCCCGACCGGTGCGGTCGCCGCGGACCTACCGGCGCTGCGCCGGGTCGGCCCGGTCGACGTGCTGGCGGAGTCCGCCCGTACGGACGTGCTGCTCGTCGCCGTCGGCTCCTTCGGCCAGTTGGGCATGGAGGTGGCCGCCCGGGTCGCCGAGCAGGGCTACGGGGTCACCGTCGTCGATCCCCGCTGGGTGCGTCCCGTCCCGGCGGAGCTGGTCGACCTGGCCGCCCGCCACCGGCTCGTGGTCAGCGTCGAGGACGGCGTCCGGGTCGGCGGGGTGGGCGACGCGCTCGCCCAGGCGATGCGCGACGCCGACGTCCGGGTGCCGCTCAAGGACCTGGGTGTGCCGGCCGACTGGCACCCGCACGGCACCCGCGCGCAGATCCTCGCCGACCTGGGTCTGACCGCTCAGGACGTGGCCCGCAACGTCACCGGTTGGATCTCCGGCCTGGACGCCACCCCGGACCGCCTCACCCCCAGCGACGCGGCCGCACAGAACTGACGAGAACGAAAGACGGCGGGCGTCCCGAGGGACGCCCGCCGTCGCATATCCACCCCAGCCACGACCTCCCGGCCCTGCCTCCGCCCGGCCTTCGCCGATCTTGCACTTCCGGTTGCCGTGATGCGCCTTGAGTGCCGATTTGTCGGCACAGAAAGTGCAAGATCGCGCGGGGTGGGGGTGGGGCTAGCGGGGGGAGATTGAGCGGTAGTGGGTTTTGTCGGTGTTGGCGAGGCTGTAGGTCTGGGAGCGGGACGGGGTGGGGATGACCACCAGGCCGGGGCGCTCGACCAGCAGGGGAGTGCCCGGCGGAACGGACAGGGAACTGTCCCGGGTGGCCCGCCAGCTCAGCACCACCAGCGGCTGACCGGGCACCGGCAGCTGGTACGCCTGCAACGGGGTGGCCCGGTCGGCGGGTGAGACGACGGGCGCGCTCCCGTCGGCCGGTCGATAGATCACCGCCGTCATCGCGCCGGCGTCGGTGTCCCAGCTGAGCTGCTGCAACTCGGCCGGCTCGCCGCCGCCGAGGGCCACTTCGCCGAGCGAGCGCACGGTGAGCTTCGCCATCGGCCAGGACGTCGGCACCGAGCGTGGGGCGTCCCGGTCCCCGATCCGGCGCGGGATGCTGCCGAAGGGGCCCCGATCGCCGGACAGCACGCAGGTGTCCAGGCCGGTGAGCGCCCGCCGGCCCGTGCCGGACTCGTCGCGGACCAACGGGTAGCGCGGGTCGACGGTGCCGGTGCCGAGGTCGAGCAGCCGGTCGGCGGCCCGCCCACGGGGGAGCGACTCCGTGGTTCGCAGGGTCGCGGTCACGCCGACTGCCGTGCAGGACGGTACGTCGACCGGTGCGCTGAGACCATCCGCGATGGTCAACGTCCGGTCCTGTGGCCCGAGGAGACGCTGCACCCGGGCCGAGACCAGGTAACGCCGGCCACCGGCCGTCTGCACCGGCAGCACGTCGGAGTAGACGAGGTAACCCGGATCGGTGTACTCGGTGGCGCGGGTCACCGCGTACCGGTCGCCCTCGCGAGTCAGTTGCAGCAGCCAGGACGCGCTTTCGCCGGGCACGTCGGCGGCCACCAGCGCCACCGGGGCGCCGTCGACCCGACCGGAGAAGAGGATGCCTGACGAGGGCAGGTGCGCGCGGTCGTCGGCCGGCGACCGCCAGCCCCGGACCGCCGCGGTGACCGCTGCCGTCGCGGTGGCGTCCCCGGCGAGGTCGCCGCGGGGCGGCCAGACGGCGAGGGTGCCATCCAGGCTGTCGTACCCGACCCGGAGGTCCTGCGGCTTCCGTTCGGCTACCGGACCGCAGGCCGTGCCGGCCAGCAGCGCGCTCAGCAGGACGGGAAGCGCCCTGCCGTACCGACGGCCTGGAGTCACCTGGCCCGCCCCCGATCGCCTCGCCGTCGCTGTCGGAAAGCGCCATAGTACGAGATGTCCGATGCGGCGCCTCAGTTGGCCGGCAACCGAACCACCACAATGGACACCACCGGCGGTTCAGGGCGTTTTGGTTGCTCCGGTAGACTCCGCCGACTGTGACGCCTGCCGAGTCCCGCGCCCTGCCCGCGCCGCACCCGGAGGCGGCAGCCGACTCCGCCGAGCTGGTGAACTACCGCACACCGGCCGGCCTCTTCGCCGGCCCGCCCGCGTTGGCTGCCCCCACCACGGCGCCGGCCAGCCCCGTAGCGCCGGCCGAGCCCACAGCGCCGGCCGAGCCCGAAACGCTGGCCGAGCCCGGAGCGCCGGCCGAGAGCGCGGTGCCGACGCGGGCGCGGTGGCGTCGGTGGACTCGGCGTCGGCAGCACCTGGCGGTGGGCGGGTTGTTCCTGCTCGCCGCACTCTGGGTGACCAGCCGGATCTGGCTGGACCCGTCCGGTCGGGTGGCCTCGCTCTACACCGGTGACCCGGCGCAGGTGCAGTTCTTCCTCGCCCATTCGGTACGCGTGGTGCTGCACGGCGAATACCCGTTCTTCACCGAGCAGTTCAACTACCCCGACGGCGTCAACCTGATGGCCAACACGGCCGTGTTGGCGCTGGGCATCCCGATGGTCCCGGTGACGCTGCTCTTCGGGCCGGCGGTCTCCTTCGTGGTGCTGGTCACGCTCGGTCTCGCCGGCACCGCCATGGCCTGGTACCTGATGCTCTCCCGCCACCTGGTGCGTACCCCGCTCGCGGCGGCGGTCGGTGGCTGGTTCTGCGGGTTCTCGCCCGCGATGCTCTCGCACGCCAGTTGGCACCCGAACATCATCAGCCAGTTCCTGCTGCCGTTCATCGTGTGGCGGGTGCTGGTGCTCACCCGCTCCGCAAAACCGGTTCGGGACGGGGCCCTGCTCGCCCTGCTGGTCACCGCTCAGGCGTTCATCAACGAGGAGATCCTGCTCTTCACGGCGCTGGCCTGCGGCGTCTTCCTGCTGGCGGTGCTGGCCCAGGAGCCGGCCCGTTGGCGGGCGGCGTGGCGACCCCTGGGCGTCGGCGTGGTGACCTGCGCGGTGCTGGCCGGGGCGCTGCTGGCGTACCCGCTCTACGTGCAGTTCGCCGGGCCGATGGCCTACCACGGGCTCAGCGACGCGGTGAAGGACTACGGCAACGACATCGCCGCCTTCTTCGCCCCCGGCTCGCCCACCCTCGGCGGCAACCAGCGAGCCAACATCAACCTGGCGCCGAACTACTCCGAGGAGAACGCCTTCTTCGGCTGGAGCCTGTCGATGCTGGCCATCGGCATCGTGGTCTGGCTGCGCCGGGAGTTGATCGTTAGGGCGCTCGCGGTGACCGGCGTGTTCTTCGCCGTGCTCTCCCTCGGCGAGCGGGTCTCCTGGTGGGACCGCGAGCTGATCACCGGGCCGTGGCAGTGGTTGGTCCACCTGCCGCTGCTGGACGCGGTGGTGCCGACCCGGTTCGGGCTCATCACCAGCGTGGTGATCGGTCTGCTGCTGGCGCTCGCCGTCGAGCGGGCCTGGGCGCTACGCCCGGCCGACCGCCGTACCGTCCGGGTGCTGACCGCAGCGGGCCTGGCCTTCGCGCTGCTGCCGATCGCACCGATGCCGCTGCGGATGGTCTCCCGGCCGCCGGTGCCGGACTTCATCACGGCGGACCGGTGGCGGGCGTACGTCGGGCCGGACCAGACGCTGGTGCCGATCCCGGTGCCCAGCATGGGCAACACGCACGGCATGCGCTGGGCGGCGGCCACCAACCTCGACTTCAAGATCCCCGGCGGTTACTTCCTCGCGCCCCGCAACGGCAACACCGGTGACGCGGGCCGGTTCGGCGGTCGTCCCAGTGGGGTGGGGCAGATGCTGGAGGAGGTGGCGACCACCGGCCGAACGCCCAAGCTGGACGACCGGCAGCGTCGGCGCTTCGCCGACGAGCTGCGGCACTGGCGGGCGGCGATCCTGGTGTTGCCGGTGCGGCAGCAGAACGCCGAGCCGCTGCGACGTACGGTCGAGGAGCTGGTCGGCCCGGGCCGCCAGGAGTTGGATGTCTGGGTCTGGGACGTCCGGACGCTCACCGACCGTTCGGTCTGATGACCACCGGGACGACGTCCCCGAACATCTCGCCCCCGGCGACGGTCGGCGCGGACCGCTCGGCCTGGCTGCGGGACGCGCTGGTGGTGGCCGGCTATCTGGGCCTCGCCGTGCTGGTGACCAGCGGGCAGTGGGGTCACCCGTGGCGGCTGTTCCACCAGGCGGGTGACCAGATTCTCTTCGAGTGGATGCTGGCCCACGCGGCGCATGCCGTGGTCGAGGGGGAGAACCCGCTCTTCAGCACCGGGTTGAACGCGCCCGACGGGGTCAACCTGATGGCGAACACCTCGGTGCTCGGCCTGGGTGTCCCGCTCACCCCGGTCACAGTGCTCTTCGGCTCGCAGGTGGCGTTCTGCGTGGCGGTCGTCTGCTGCCTCGCCGGGACCGCTGTCGCCTGGTACGTGCTGCTGCGCCGCCGGCTGGTCGGCACCCGGGCCCCGGCCGCGGTGGGTGGACTGATCTGTGGCTTCGCCCCGGGCATGATCGCTCAGGCCGGCGCCCACCTGCACATCGCCGCCCAGTTCCTGGTGCCAGCGATCCTCGCCCTGGTGTTCCGGCCGGCCTCGGAGACGAGGCGACACGGCGTGTGGCGGCCCGGCGTCGGCCTGGGACTGCTGCTCGTCTGGCAGGTTTTCATCGGCGAGGAGGTGCTGGTCTTCCTTGTGCTCGCGGCCGGCGTCTTCGCATTGGGTTACGCGCTCGCCGACCGGGCGGCCGCACGGCGGCTGGCGCCGGCGCTCTTCGGTCGACTCGCGGTGGCGGCCGGCGTGGCGGCGGTGCCGTTGGCGTACCCGCTGTGGTTCCAGTTCCACGGCCCGCAGCACTACTCCGGGATGGCGTTCGCCACGCAGGGTTTCCAACTGGACGTCGCTTCGTTCACCGCGTCGGCCCGGCAGACCGTGCTGGGTGACGACTGGCTGCCGGGGTTGCTCTCGCCGAATCCGACCGAGGAGAACTCGTTCTTCGGCCCGGGCCTGCTGGTGCTCGCTGTGGTGATCGTGATCTGGCAGTGGCGACGACCGCTGGTCCCGGCACTGGCCGCCTGCGGCGTGGTCTTCGCCCTGCTCTCGCTCGGCGGCGAGCTGCGGGTGGACGGTGAGGCCACCGGCATTCCGGGGCCGTACCGGCTGGTCGGCGGGCTGCCGTTGCTCGATCTCGCGGTGCCGGCCCGGTTCGCGCTGGTCTGCGTACCGGTGCTGGGTGTGTTGGTGGCCCTGTCCCTGGACCGGGTCCGGGCCGCGCGTGGGCCGAACGTGGCGTCGGGCCTACCGGTGCGGCTGCTGTGGGCCGGCGCGGTCGCCGCCGCGTTGCTGCCCCTGATTCCGACGCCGATCCGCGTGGTGCCGGTCGCGCCGGTGCCGGCGTTTCTCGCCGCCGGTGGCTGGCGTCCGCTGGTGCCGCCCGGTCGGACGGTGGTCGCGGTGCCCCCGGTCACCGGTGCCGGGCGCAGCCCGGTGATGCTCTGGTCCGCCCGTACCGGTCTGGCGTTCGCCGCGCCGGGCGGTTACTTCATCGGCCCCAGCGGCCAGGACGACCCGGCGGCCCGCTGGGGTGCGCCGGACCGGCCCACGTCGGTGCTGTTGGGGCAGGTGGCCGAGACCGGCGTGGTGCCGGTGCTCGGCGACGCCGACCGCCGCCAGGCCGTCGAGGACCTGCGGCACTGGCGTGCCGCGGTGGTCGTACTCGGGCACCTGGAGCACGGTGACCCGGTCCGCCGAACCGTCGACGACCTGCTCGGCCCGGGCCGACCGGTCGACGGCGGATGGTTGTGGGACGTCCGGGACCGGGTCGGCTAACTAACCCACCAGGGCGCGTACGTCCCACACCCAGACGTCGTCGACCCGCTGCGGCGACCCCAGCAGGGCGGTGACCAGCTCACGGAGCACCGCCTCGCGGGGGTGCGCCCCGAGCACCACCACCGACGCCCGCCAGAACCGCAGGTCCTCGACGGCCTGGCGGCGGTTTTCGTCGGTCAGCTCCGGAACGGTGCCGGTGTCCATGGTGGAGTAGATGAGGGAGCTGGTCGGTCGGTTCGGCGCACCGAAGACCCCCTCACCCAGCTCGTTCGGGCCGATGAAGTAGCCGCCCGGAACGGGAAACTCCTGCCCGGTCAGCGCACTCCACCGCAGCGTCGGCAGACCGTGCACGTTGCTCGGGATCGGCACCGGCACCAGGGTTCGACCCGCCGGCACGTACGGCCGCCAACCGCCCGCCGTGATGAAGTGCGGCGGTGGGTCGATCTGCTGGGCGGGCAGCGGGCGGGGGAAGAGCGGCAGCACGGCGAGGGCGACCGCCGCGTACCCCACCGGGCGCAGCCACCGACGGCGCGACGCGACCGGCTCGGCGGGCTCGGGGGAAACAGCCGGGGCCCCTTCGGCGGCGCGCTGGGCCGGCACCCGCGGCCGGTCGGCCACCGGGCGCCCCTGGCGGTGCGCGGCGTCCCAGGTCAACGCGAGCAGTACGCCCACCGCGGCGGCGACCACCAGCGTCAACCGGGTCGGCATCATCATCTCGACCAGCGGCAGATCGTCCGACACGTACGACCACGGGCCGCGCACACCGGTCTCCACACCGTTGAAGCGCACCCACGGCCCGATCGCGGCCACGCTGAACACCACGATGAGCACCGCGGCGATCCGGGCGGCCAGCGAGCGGCGTACGAGCAGCACCAGAGCCACCACCGAGAGCAGCACCAGCGGCCAACCGAACCAGGTGTTCTGCTCGGTCAGACCGATCGTCTTCTCCACTGCCGGGTCACCGGCCCAGGTGTCCCGGGCGAAGGTGACGAAGGCGACCAGGTCCTCGCCCCAGTTGTGGAACACGCCGCCCTGCAGGCCCCGGTAGGACTGCGGCCCGTTGAACTGGAACCAGATCGGGTACGCGGTGAGCACCAGGGCCAGTCCGCCGGCGACCCCGAGCCCGGCCAGGAACGTGCCGGCGGCGGCCCGGGTGGCCCGCGGCCGCTGCACGGCGTACGCCAGCACGATGACCAGGCAGGCCAGCGCGGTGAGCAGCAGCATCTCCTCGTTGATGAAGATCTGGTACGCCACCAGCGCACCGAGCACGAGACCGTTGCGGCGCCACCGGCCCGGCTCACCCAGGGTCAGCACCCGCACCACGATCAGCGGGAGCAGGAAGTTGGAGACGAAGTTCGGTTGGCCGTTGGCGTGGTGGATGATTCCCGGCGCGAAGCCGAGGAACGCGCCGCCCACGAACGCCGCCGCTCGGGAGCGCACCAGGTGGCGGGAGAGCATCCAGTAACCGGTGCCGGCGGTGGCAGCCAGCGCCGCGCCCAGGTAGAGCGAGTACATCACCTGGGGGCCGAGCAGCATGGTCAGCGGGGCCAGCGGCAGGGTCACCCCGAGCAGCGAGGTGTTGGCCATCATGTTCACCCCGTCCGGGGCGTTCTGACGGGCCGTGAACAGCGGGTTCTCCAGGTGCCGTACCGAGTACTCGCCGTGCGCGAACAGCCACTCGAACCAACTGTGATCGGTGGGCAGGTGCGAGGAGACCCGGCCGTTGACGTCACCCCAGTAGTTGAGGCAGACGAAGACGCCCAGCAGCACATAGGCTCCGAGGGCCAACAGATCGGCTCGGGCCGGACGGCGTCGAGGCCGCCGTGTCGACTCGGCCTCGGCCGGGTCGGCGTCGGTCACGGGATTCAGCGAAGGGTCTACCACCGGCACAGCCACGACGCGCCATCGTACAGGCGGGGTTCCGTCACTTTTGCCGGGCCGGTGCGCTGACGGTCGGTTTGCCGGACGGTGACTCGTCGGCCAGCCTTACCTGGTGACGGAAGGACGGTCCTTGTCGATCATCGAGCTGGGCGAGATCCGGGACGAGCCCGTGTCGGCACCTCCGGTTCGCCGCCCGCGCGCCGTCGGTCGCCCGCTGCACAGCGCGACTGTGCTGGTGCTCAGCCTGGTGATGCTGGCCGGTGCCGCGCCGCAACCGCAGAGTACGGTGAGCGTGGTGCCGGCGTCGCGGATGGCCACCGCGTATCTGGCCGGCGACGCCGTCTACGTGGTCGATCCGCCGACACCCGACGGGGAGCGGTACCTGACCGCGTACGCCCAGCCGGCACCGACCGGCGTCGGGGTGCGGCGGCGGTGGCAGGCGCCGCTGGCCCGCACGGGTGACTACCTCGACGTCCGGGTCGAGCGGGGGTTGGTGCTGGCGCTGGCGGTCAACGCCCCGAACCGGCTGTTCCAGACCACCGCCTTCGACACCGCGACGGGCAGGCAGCGCTGGCAGCATCCCGGTGCTGCCCAGCCGACGCCCGGCGGTGTCCTGATGGTGACCAACGGCCGGGAGGGCGGGTCGGGCGCGATGAGCGGGGTTGAGCCCGGCACTGGCCTGGTGCTCTGGTCGGTGCCGATCCCGCCGGCCGCCAGCCCCACCTACCACCTCACTTCCGAGGGGCAGGTCGACCGGTTCGTGCTCCTGCAACCGACCGGCGAGGTGCAGGTGCACGACGCCGGCACCGGCCAGCTGCTGCGCAGCATCGACACGCTGCCCGGGGACCGGTCGGCGTACCAGCGGGTGCAGATCGTCGACGACCTGCTGCTGCTCGTTCCGCCGGGCAGCACCCGGCTGGTGAGCTTCGGGCTGGCCGAGTTGGAGCCACGGTGGACGGCGGAGGTGACGTTGGTGTCGCATGTGCTCGAATGCGGTGGCCTGCTCTGTGCGGTACCGCAGACCGGTGGCCTCCAGGTGCTCGACCCGGCCACCGGCTCGGTGCGGTGGTCGGAACCGGGCCAGGACGTCCTGGCCGACGTCCGGTACGGTCGGCTGCTGATGGCCCGGCCCGGCCAGGGGTACGCGGTGCGGGACGCGGCCACCGGGCAGGTACGAATCGAACTGGGCGTGTGGAGTCTGATGCCGGTGCTGGGGCCGGACGATCCGCTGGTCGGTGTGCGGCGGGGTGACGACGGTCGGATGGTCGTCGCCGAACTGGACCTGGTGGCCGGTCGGACGCGGATCGTCGACGTGCTGCCGGGCATCGCCGGCAGCTGCCAGGCGTCCCTGCCGGTCCTGCTCTGCCAGCGCCTCGACGGCACCACCGCGCTGTGGCGGTTGACGCGATGACCGGGCCGGTGATCGACCTCGGTGAGCTGCGGCACGACCCGGACCCGGACCCGGTGCCCCGCCCGCCCCGCGCTCATGGTCGTCCGCTGCGCTTGGCGCTGGTCGTGGTGCTCGCGCTCGTCACGCTCGCCGGCTCCGTCGTCACACCAGCCCGGCCGGCCCCGGTGACGCTGCCGGTCCGGTCCGGGTCCGACGTCATGGTCGACGGTGACCTCCTCCTGGTCCTGGAGCCGACCAACACCGCGACCCGACGGGCGCGGGTGGCCGCCTATCGGTTACCCGGCGGCGAGCCGGTCTGGCAGGCGCCGCTGTCGGCGGAGGCCAGGTACTGGGGGATGACGCCACTGGCCGGGATGCTGCTGGCCACCGGCTACGAGATCGGCCCGGAGGGTCGGGACACAATCACCGTCGCGCTGGACCGGGCGACCGGGGCGTACCGGTGGCAGCAGCCGGGCACCGTCTCCAAGCTGACCGACGGCAATGTGCTGCTGCGTAGCGGCGGCGAGACCTTACCGTCCACTCTGCGCGCGGTCGATCCGTGCTGCGGCACCGTGCGCTGGCAGCTCTCCGGCACCAGCCCCGAGACGACTGTGCGGGGCACCGACCGCGGGGTGGACCGGGTGGTGCTCAGCCAGGTGGATGGGCCGGTCGAGGTACGCGACGCGATCACCGGCGCGGTGCTGGCCCGCGCCGACCTGCGCCCACCCGACGGCGGTCGGATCGGCCTGGACCTGACAAAGGACCTGCTGCTGGCCATCGACAGAGGCTCGGGCACTGTCACCGCGTACGAGCTGGACCAGCTCAAGCCCCGCTGGACCCGGGCCAGGGTGCACGTCGACTTCGCGCTGGACTGCGGCCCCGTCCTGTGTGTGCGCACCGGCAACAACGAACTGCAGGCGCTCGACCCGGCAACCGGCGAGGTGCGCTGGAGCAGCACCCAGTGGGGGTGGGCCTGGCCGACCGACGGCCGGCTGATGGCCAACATCAGCGGGATCGGTCCGTCGGAGCAGTACGTCGTGCTCGATGCGCTGACCGGCCGGCAACTGGCCGACCTGGGCCGGTGGGAGCTGTACCAACTCGGTCCCGGCGGTCGGTTGGTCGGCATACGGCGGCACCCCGACGCAGGGGTGATCGTCGGCGAGTTGGACGTCGGCGCCGGAGAGGTGCGCATCGTGGACGTGCTGCCCGACGCCACCGGGGAGTGTCAGGCGATCACCGGCTACCTGGTGTGCAGTGCGGCCGGCGGGTACCAGCTCTGGAAACTGACCGACTGATCACCAGTTGGCCTGGGCGGGTGGCGGGGGCAGCGGCACCGACGCGGGTCGCAGCACGTACGCCACCCCACGGCTTCCCCGTTGCCAGACCGCCTCGAACGCCTGCCGGGGCACTGTGCGACGGACAGCGTCGTCGTCCGGGGCGTACGGGTCGTTGAGCACCGGGTCGCCGTCGCCGCTGAAGCCGACCAGGACCATCAGGTGCCCACCGGTGTCGTACCCGAGCCCCGGCACCTCGTCGGCCCGGAACGCGGCGGAGACGATCAGGGGGATGCCGGCGGCGACGAACTCCTCCGCCTCGACCAGCGACCGCAGCCGGGTGACGAACGCGTCCACCCCGTGCAGACCGGCGTACGCGGTGTTGAACGGCCAGTTGCCGGCCCCGGCGTACGCGTGGTCGTAGCAGTGCCGGGCGGCGTGCACCACCACCGGACGCGGGCCGGACGGCTCCACCCAGGCGTAGCGGTCCGGCGTCGGCTCGGCGCCCCAGTAGGCGAGCACCATCGAGGTGCAGGTGGGGCTGCACCAGGAGTCCCCGCCACCGCCCCACTGCGGGTACTGGCCGGCGTGCAGGCGCTGCGAGTAGCGGGGCACGTCCAGGACCCGGCCCCAGGCAGCGGACGGGACGGGCTCCCCCGCGTACCCCTGGTTGGCGATCGTGGGGCCGGTGGCGACCGCGCCGATGCTGCGCAGCACCGGCCCGGTCGGGCTGCCGGCGGGCCGGCACAAGGTCACCCGCGCCTGCCAACCGGTGGCCGTCGCGCCGGTCACGATCAGGGTGTCGGTGTCGACCCGGGCGGCACTGTCACGCTGTCCGGGCAGCGAGGTGCGCCGTACGGTGCCGTCGCCGGCGGCCCAGCGGGCCAGCCGGTACCAGTCGGTGCTGGGCGCGTCGTCGTGCCAACCGCGCAGGTCGACCTCGATCCAGCAGCCGTCCGGGGTGTCGGCCGTCCAGGACGGCACCACCTCGGCGACGGCGAAGCCGACCCGTACCGGCGGCGACGTCCAGGTGCCCCGTTCGGCGACGCCGTCGAGGACCAGCCCTCGACCGCTGGCGAGCAGGCCGTCGCCGCTGCCGCTGCTCGTGTCGGCCGGCAGGTGGAAACCCTGGTAGGCGATGTCCCGTCGGGTGGGTGGTGCCGCAGTGGTCATGCCAGTCCGTCCGTCGTTCGGTGCCGCCGGCCAGCATCGCGTACGCCGCGGTCGCCCGCAACGCCGGCCGGCACGGACGGCGAGGGACGATGGTTGCCGGCCGGCACTAGGTTGTCGGTGGTCAGCAGCGAGGAGGCCGGGATGCGGGTACTGGTGGTCGAGGACGAGCGCAACCTCGCCGACGCGATCGCACGCGGGTTGCGCAAGCGGGGGATGGCGGTCGACGTGGCGTACGACGGCGACGCCGGCCACGAGGCGGCGTTCGTCACCCGGTACGACGTGGTGGTGCTCGACCGCGACCTGCCGGGTGTGCACGGTGACCAGATCTGCGCCGACCTGGCGGCCTCCGGCGCGTTGACCCGGGTGCTGATGCTCACCGCCAGCGGCACTGTCGCCGACCGGGTGGAGGGGTTGCAGCTCGGCGCGGACGACTACCTGCCCAAACCGTTCGCCTTCGACGAGTTGGTCGCCCGGGTGCAGGCGCTGGGCCGGCGGGCCACCCCGGCCGCGCCTCCGGTGCTCGAACTGGCCGACCTGGTGCTCGACCCGGCCCGCCGGGTGGCCACCCGCGCCGGGCTGCCGGTGGACCTCACCAACAAGGAGTTCGGGGTGCTCTCCGAGCTGCTCAAGGCGCGTGGCGCGGTGGTCTCCAGTGAGGAGCTGCTGGAACGGGTCTGGGACGCGAACACCGACCCGTTCACCACCATCGTCCGGGTCACCGTGATGACGTTGCGCAGGAAGCTCGGTGACCCGCCGTTGATCGAGACCGTGGTCGGGGCGGGCTATCGCACCGCCGAGGTGGGCGCATGAGCCGCCGGCTGCGACCCACCCTGCGGCTGCGGCTGACCCTGCTCAACGGGGTGCTGCTGATCGGGGCGGGAGCGATCCTGGTGTTGCTGGCCTGGCTGCTGGTCCGCGACGCGTTGCGTCCCACCGACGAGTTGGTGCCCGGCACGATCGTGCTGCTCTCCGACGGCCGGCAGATGGACGCCGCCGAGTGGCAGCGGCAGTTGGTCGACGCCGCCTCCGGGGAGCTGCTGGCCAAGGGCCTGGTCGCGCTGCTGGCGATCAGCGTGGTCGGGGTGGCCGGCGCGTACGCGGTGGCCGGTCGGGCCCTGCGCCCACTGCACCAGGTCACGGCGACCGCCCAGCGGCTCGGTGAGGCGACCCTGGACCAGCGGATCGGCTACTCGGGCGCCGACGACGAGGTGGCCGAGTTGGCCAAGACGTTCGACGCCATGCTGGACCGGATCGCGTCCGCCTTCGAGGCCCAGAAGCGTTTCGTGGCGAACGCCTCGCACGAGCTGCGTACCCCGCTCGCCGTGATGCGGACGGAGATCGACGTTACGCTCAGCGACGACGACGCGGACACCGCCGAGTACCGCCGGATGGCGACAGTTGTGCGCGACGCTTCCGAGCGGGCCAACGGCCTGGTGGACGCGCTGCTGGTGCTGGCCCGCAGCGAGGCGCAGGCCGGGCGGCAGTTGGGCCGGCGTACCGAGTGTGACCTCGCCGCGGGCACCGCCAACGCGCTGTCGGCGATGCGCCGCGAGGTGGAACGGATCGGCCTGCGGGTGCAGACGTCGCTGGAGTCCGCGCCTGTCGTCGGTGACCCGGGGCTGCTCGACCGGCTGGCCGGAAACCTGATCGAGAACGCGGTGCGCTACAACCACCTGCACGGTCGGCTCTGGGTGCGTACCGGCACCGACGGTGACCGGTCCTGGCTGGTGGTGGGGAACACCGGGTTCGAGGTGGACCAGGCCGACGTGCCGGGGTTGTTCGAGCCGTTCCGCCGTGGTGGCCGCGAACGCACCGGAGCCCGTGGCTCCGGCCTGGGGCTGTCCATCGTCCGGGCGGTCTGCGCCGCGCACGGCGGCACCGTACGGGTGGTCGCGCAGCCCGGCGGTGGCCTGGAGGTGACTGTCACTCTGCCGTCGTCGGACGCCCCGGCCGTGCCCGGAACGGTTTCCGCCGCCGGCTGATCGGGGTTGCGCGCCCCGCTGGCCCGGTGGCAAGATCGCGTCGTCAGCTCGAGAGGGAAGGGGGTGCGTCGATGTCCACCAATCTCGGCTCCGCGCCCCGGGTCAGCGTCGGCTGACGTCCCGGAGGCGGAGCGCCCCCGCACGGGTAGGGCGCTGATCGCCCACTCGATGGGGAACCAGTTCCTGCGTGGTGCGCCGGGTACACGGGCCGCACCACGTCACCACCGTGGAGGACCACTGTGAGTTCGACGATCCACAACATCAGCATCGACTGTTCCGACACGTACGCGCTCGCCGGCTTCTGGGCGCAGGTCTTCGACTGCCCACGGCAGCCCGACGACTTCCCCGGCGACCCGGAGGCGATGCTCCTGCCGCCGGGTGGCCCGGAGGTGCTGTTCATCGCGGTACCCGAGGGCAAAACGGTGAAGAACCGACTGCACCTGGACCTGCAACCCGCCGACCGGACCCGGGCCGAGGAGGTCGAGCGACTGCTCGGCATCGGTGCGACGCTCGTCGCCGACCACGTCGGCCCGACCGGTGGTGGTTGGGTGGTGCTCGCCGACCCGGAGGGCAACGAGTTCTGCGTGCTCGGCAACGCGGCCGAGCGGGCGGCGGCAGCGGCGGCGCGAGCCGCGGCAGCGGTTGCCGAACCGGCCTGACCGTCGACGTACGGCACGGGGCCCGGCCACCCTCGGGTGGCCGGGGCCCCGTGCCACGCTGCTGGGGCAGGACTTGCCCGCGAGATTCCGGCGTTGGCCGTGTCGTAGCGCGGTGACTAGACGAAGGCTGTCATGCCCTCGTATTCCGCCACCGGGGCGGCGCCGACATGCTCGTACTCGAGCAGGAGCAGACCCTTCGCCGTCGCCTCGTGGTGCACCAGTCGGAGGCCGACGGATGCGCTCGGCTGGTCGAGCAGCCGCCGCCCGGAGCCGGCCACGGTGGGGGCCACGACGAGTCGGAGTGTGTCGACGAGGCCGGCCGACAACAGAGCCTTGCCAAGTCGTGCGCTCCCGTGGATCTGGAGCTCCCGTCCTGGCTGAGTCCTGAGCTCCCCGACGGTGTGGATCGGGTCGCCGTGGAGCACGGTCGTCGGGTGCCAGCTACCGTCCGCGAAGGTGTTGGTCACGACGTACTTCGGTAGTGAGTTCATCCGTTCGGTGAACGGATCGTCCGGGTCGGTGATCTGCGGCCAGTCGCGAGCGAACGCCTCGTAGGTCCGCCGTCCGAGCAGCAGACCGTCGGCAAGACCCAACCAGTCCGAAGTCCGGCGGACGAAGACTTCATCCAGGTAGGGCACGAGCCAGCCGCCCCGGGTGAAGTCGTCGCTCGTGTCCTCGGTCGGCGAGCCGGGACCCTGGCTGACGCCGTCGAGAGTGACGAACTGGGTAAGGACGATCTTCACAGCGCCCCCTGGCTCTCGGCGAGCCCGGCGAGTTGTTCGGTGACCGAGCCCCAGCCGTCCGCGAAGCCGATCTTCTCGTGAAGGTCACGAGCGGCGGGATCACCGTGGCGGACGATGATCCGGTAGTCCGTGCCGTCCGGATGGTCCTTCATGGTGATCTCCGCCGTCATCGGAACCGGGGTGGGGTTCGCGGGCCGCCAGGCGCTGTCGATCACGTTGGTGAACACGATCCGTTCGAGGTCGTCGACGACGAGGAAGCACGCGTCGAGGTGCCTGACGAACTCCACCCCGTCCTCGCTCAGTCGGGTCACGAGCGCGCCACCGGGCCGGGCGTCCAAGCGATCGACGCGGCACAGGGCCGGCGCCGGTATCCACCACTTCTCGAAGCGGGACGGGTCGGTCCAGGCGCCCCACACGGCGGCGCGAGGGGCGCGGATGACCCGCGCCATGGTCAGGTCGAGGTCGGGATTCATTGCTGGTTCTCCTGCTCATCGGTGACGAGGCGTTCCAGGCGATCCGTGCGCTCTTCCCAGATCCGGCGCTGCTCCGCAAGCCAGTCGTCGACGACGGCGAGGCGCTCGCGGTTGAGCACGCAGGTGCGCACCCGGCCGGACTTGGTCGTGTGGATCAGTCCGTTCGACTCCAGCGTCCGCACGTGCTTCATGAACGAGGGGAGGGTCATCGGAAGTTCGCGGGCGAGGTCGCCGACGCTTGTCGGACCGCGGCCGAGGCGTCGGATGACCCAGCGCCGGGTCGGGTCAGCGAGGGCGACGAACACGCCGTCGAGCTGCGCCGAATACTGTGCCATGCGGCTAAGTGTTGCTGGAGTTGACACTTAGCGCAAGAGCAAAGTATCCCCGGCCCGGGGAGTGGCTGCCGTGCCGACCGCAGCCGGTCGGCGAGCTTCAGGAGAGCAGCAGGGGCCCCGGCCACCCGAGGGTGGCCGGGGCCCCGGTCGCGTACGGATCAGGACTGCTGCTCGACCTGGCCCCGGATCGCGGTGAACTCGGTCTTCGCCTGGTCGGCGGACTTGAAGTACATCACCACCATGCCCAGGCTGCCCCGGTCGGCCCAGACGCAGATGCCCAGCGGCACGGTGTCGGCCTTGCCGTCGCCGCAGCGCGCCTCACCGCCCAGCGGGCCGGCGTCGACGGCCGTCATCTTGTTCACCGTCAGCTGCTTGGACAGGCCGTCCACATAGGCGTCGAGCTCCTTCTTCGGGTCCGACAGCAACCCGGACACGCCCGTGATCATGACGAGGTCCTGCTTGGTCGGGTCGCCGTAGAAGGCGGCGACCGTGCTCGTCTCGTTCCCCGCCGCCGTCTTCATCCCGCTGACCGCCTGCTCGGCGGCCGTCTGGAGCTCCGGGTTGGTGAGCTTCGGCCGGCCGGCGAGGGTGGCCGGCGCGACGACCCGGGTCTTGCTGGCGTCCAGCGCTTCGTTCACCGGCCCCTTGGCGACGGCCCAGATGATCGCCGCGCCGCCGACGCAGAGCACCAGCACCACTGCCAACACGATCAGCACGATCTTGCCGACGTTCGACTTCTTCGCCGGGGGAGGACCGCCGGCCAGGTTCGGGTCACCGTACGGCTGACCCGGCTGCGCGGACGGGAAACCAGGCTGGGCCGGCGGGAAACCGGGCTGCGCGGGCGGGAAGCCCGATTGCGCGGGTGGGAAACCACCGGGCTGCTGTGGGTGTCCCTGCTGCTGCGGCGGCGGCCAGCCGCCCGACTGCTGCGACGGGTCGGGGGAATCGTGCGGCGGGCCGTAGGGATTGGCCGGCGGCTGGGACATCAGTCAGCTCCAAGATGGGGGTGCAAAACGCGTGATCCTAACCCGGCGTGGCGCCCGCCGTCGTCCCCGCGGAAACCCCATCCTGCTGCCGCCTGATCACAAACGGTCGCGGTGGCCGGTCCGTCCAACAGGGACGGTCCGACCACCGCGACGGTGGTGCTGCGATCGGTCAGGCCGGCAGGCTCGCCGCACCGCGCGGCAGGAACCGCTGGCCGGTCACCCGCTCGGAGGTGCCGGTCCGATCCAGGTACGGCGTGACGCCGCCCAGGTGGAACGGCCAGCCGGCGCCCAGGATCATGCACAGGTCGATGTCCTGCGCCTCGGCGACCACACCCTCGTCCAGCATCAGCCGGATCTCCTGCGCGAGCGCGTCGAGGGCGTTCTGGCGTACCTGCTCGGCGGTCAGCGGCTGGTCACCAACGACGAGCAGCTTGGCCACCTCGTCGTTGACCTGGTCGTCGACCACGATCGGTTGGCCCGAGTCGGCGATCCGCTTGAGGTTCTCGCTGACCCCGAACCGGTCCGGGTACGCGGCGTGCAGGGTGCCGCCCACGTGGTACGCGACGGCCGGCCCGACCAGCTGGAGCAGGGCCAACGGGCGCATCGGCAGGCCCAGCGGGTCCAGTGCGCTGTTGGCCACGTCCAGCGGGGTGCCCTGGTCGACGGCGGCGAAGACGGTGCCCAGGAAGCGGGTGAGCAGCCGGTTCACCACGAACGCCGGAGCGTCCTTGACCAGCACGCTCGACTTCTTGAGCTGCTTGCCCACCGCGAACGCGGTGGCCAGGGTGACGTCGTCGGTGCGCTCGCCCCGGACGATCTCCAGCAGCGGCAGCACCGCCACCGGGTTGAAGAAGTGGAAGCCGACCACCCGCTCCGGGTGCTCCAACTCGGCGGCCATCTCGGTGATCGACAGCGAGCTGGTGTTGGTCGCGAGCACCGCCTCCGGGGAGACGATCTTCTCCAACTCGGCCCAGACCTGCTTCTTGACGCCCAGGTCCTCGAAGACCGCCTCGATGACGAAGTCCGCGTCGGCGAAGGCGCTCTTGTCGACCGTGCCGCTGACCAGGCCGTACAGCTTGGCGGCGGTGCCCTTGTCCATCCGGCCCTTGGTGACGGCCTTCTCGATCTGGGTGTGCACGTAGCCGACGCCCTTGTCCACCCGGGACTGGTCGAGGTCGGACATCACCACCGGCACCTGGAGGCGGCGGGCGAACAGCAGCGCCAGCTGGCTGGCCATCAGACCCGCGCCGACGATGCCGACCTTGGTGATCGTGCGGGCCAGGCCCTTGTCCGGTGCGCCGGCCGGGCGCTTGGCCCGCCGCTGCACCAGGTCGAACGCGTACAGCCCGCTGCGCAGCTCCTCGGAGAAGACCAGGTCCGCGAGTGCCTCGTCCTCGGCGGCGGTGCCGGCGGCGAAGTCGCCGTCCTTCGCCGTCTCCAGCAGGTCGAGCGCCTTGTAGGCGGCCGGGACCGCGCCGTGCAGCCGCTGGTTCAGCGTCTCCCGGGCGAAGTAGAGCACGCCCGCCCACATGTCCTTGTCGACCTCGGGCCGGGTCACGGTGACCTGACCCCGGACCACGCCGGCAGCCCACTCCAGGGACCGCTCCAGGAAGTCCGCAGGCTCCAACAGGACGTCCGCGATGCCCAGCTCGGCCGCCTGCTTGGGCTTGAGCATCTTGTTCTGCATCAGCGGGTTCTGGATGATCACCTGGGTCGCGGCGGGGATGCCGATCAGGTTCGGCAGCAACTGGGTGCCGCCCCAGCCGGGCACCAGACCGAGGGAGACCTCGGGCAGCGCGAGGGCCGCCGCGCCGCCGGAGAGCGTCCGGTAGTGGCAGTGCAGCGCCAGCTCCAGGCCACCGCCCATCGCCGCGCCGTTGACGAACGCGAAGGTGGGGACGGTGCTGTCCTTGAGCCGGGCGAAGACCCGGTGGCCGAGCCGGCCGATCTCCAGCGCCTGCTCGCGGTCGGCGAGCTGCGGCAGGCCGACGATGTCCGCGCCCACGCAGAAGATGTACGGCTTGCCGGTGACCGCGATGAACGCCGGGTCGGCGGCGAGCGCGGCGGTGATCGCCTCGTCCAGGCTGGCCAGCCCACCCGGGCCGAAGGTGTTCGGCTTGGTGTGGTCGAAGCCGTTGTCCAGCGTGATCAGGGCGGCGGGCCGGTCCAGCCCCGGCACGTTCACCTGGCGCAGCAGCGCCCGGGTGACGACCTCGTTCGGTGCGGCGAGCGCGCTCACTTGTTGCCCTCCGTCCAGTGCGGGTTCTCCCAGATGACCGTGCCGCCCATGCCGATGCCGATGCACATCGCCGTGAGGCCGTAGCGGACCTCGGGGTGCTCGGCGAACTGGCGGGCCAACTGCGTCATCAGCCGCACGCCGGAGGACGCGAGGGGGTGGCCGATGGCGATCGCGCCGCCCCACGGGTTGACCCGCGCGTCGTCGTCGGCGATGCCGAAGTGGTCGAGGAAGGCGAGCACCTGCACGGCGAACGCCTCGTTCAGCTCGAACAGGCCGATGTCGTCGATGCTGAGCCCGGCGAGGCGCAGCGCCTTCTCCGTCGACGGGATGGGGCCGATGCCCATCACCTCCGGCTCGACTCCGACGAAGCCGAACGACACCAGCCGCATGGCGACCGGCAGGCCCAGCTCGCGGGCGGTTGCCTCGTCGGCCAGCAGGCTCGCGGTGGCACCGTCGTTCAGACCGGCCGCGTTGCCCGCGGTGACCTTGCCGTGCGGGCGGAACGGGGTCTTCAGGGTGGCGAGCTTCTCCAGCGAGGTGTCCCGCGGGGCCTCGTCCACTCCTGCCAGACCCCAGCCACCCTCCGCGTCGCGGATGGCCACTGGCACCAGGTCGTCCTGGAGCTTGCCGTTGGCGTACGCCTTGGCGGTCTTCTGCTGCGAGGCGAGCGCGAACGCGTCGGTGCGTGCCTTGGTGATGTGCGGAACCAGGTCGTGCAGGTTCTCCGCGGTGGAGCCCATCACCAGCGCGGACGGGTCGACCAGCTTCTCCGCGACGATGCGCGGGTTGGGGTCGACGCCCTCACCCATCGGGTGGCGGCCCATGTGCTCGACGCCACCAGCGATGGCGATGTCGTACGCGCCCATGGCGATGCCGCTGGCCACGGTGGTGACCGCGGTCATCGCCCCCGCGCACATGCGGTCGATGGCGAAGCCGGGAACGGTCTTGGGCAGCCCGGCCAGCAGGGCGGCGGTGCGGCCGATGGTGAGGCCCTGGTCGCCGATCTGGGTGGTGGCCGCGATGGCGACCTCCTCGACCCGCTCCGGGGGCAGCTGCGGGTTGCGGCGCAGCAGTTCCCGGATGCAGCGGATCACCAGGTCGTCGGCGCGGGTGTTGGCGTACATGCCACCCGCCTTGCCGAACGGGGTACGGACGCCGTCGACGAAGACGACGTCGCGAACTTCACGGGGCACTTGAGCCTCCTAATCGACCGTGGTTCGGCCTTCGCGCCGGGCGGCACGCCGGACCGGACAAGGGTCGCCGACACGGGCACGTTTCCCTCGAATGCTACTCGCCAGTAACCAACCGCGTCCCCACCCCCGCCTGTGGCCCACCCCACACCCACCACTCCACAACCACCAACCGCACACCCCCGCTCGTCCAGCCTCCGACGATCATGAGGTTGACGGGGCTGTGGATCTCCCAAAGGCCCGTCAACCTCATGATCACCCGGGCTCGGGGGGGGGGTGGGGGGGGGGTGGGGGGTGGGTGGGGTTAGGGGGTTGGGGTTGGTGGGGTCAGGGCTTCGGTCAGGTCGGGGGCGAGGAGGCCGATCTGCCACTCGCGGGCATTGAGGCCGCGCAGGGTCTCCGCGACCGACGCCTCGGTGATCTCCTCCGGCGGGGTCCAGGCCACCCGGCGGATCGAATCCGGAGTGATCAGGTTTTCCGGCGGAAGGTCGTGCTCACCGGCGATGCGGATCACGACCTCCCGGCAGCGGGCCAGCCGACCGGCCGCCACCGGGTCCCGCTCGGCCCATCGGTGCGGCGGAGGCGGGCCCTCCACGGCCGGCGAGACCGGCAGGGAATCCTCCGGCAGTTGCCGGGCGTCGTCGAGCGCGGCGAGCCAGGTGCGGGCCAGCCGACGGACCGACCGACCACCGAAGCCGGGGAGGGTCAGCAGGGTCTTCTCGTCCTTCGGGTCCAGTTCCGCCGCGGCGATGATCGCCGAGTCGGGCAACACCCGACCGGGAGCGGCGTCCCGCCGGGCCGCGATCTGGTCCCGGGCGTACCACATCGAGCGGACCCGGGCCTGGGCCCGCGCCCCCCGCAGCCGGTGGATGCCGGAGGTACGCCGCCACGGCTCCGCCCGGACCCGGGGCGGACGTGCCCCGGTGCGGACCAGGGCGGCGAACTCCTCCGCGGCCCAGGCCGACTTGCCCTGGCGGGTCAACTCGGCGTCCAGCGCGTCGCGCAGGTCGGTGAGCATCTCCACGTCGAGGGCGGCGTACGTCAACCACGACTCTGGCAGCGGTCGGCTCGACCAGTCGGCCGCCGAGTGGTGCTTCTCCAGGGTGAACCCGAGCAGCTGCTCGGTGAGCGCGGCCAGCCCGACGCGTTCGAAGCCGGCCAGCCGAGCCGCCAGCTCGGTGTCGAACAGTCGGCGTGGACGCAACCCCACCTCGGCCAGGCAGGGCAGATCCTGGCTGGCCGCGTGGAGGACCCACTCCGCCTCACCGATCACCGCGTCCAGCGCGCTGAGGTCGGGCAGGGGCAGCGGGTCGATCAGCGCCGTGCCCGCACCGGCCCGGCGCAGTTGCACCAGGTACGCGCGCTGGCTGTAGCGGTAGCCGGAAGCCCGCTCGGCGTCCAGGGCGACCGGGCCGGTGCCCGCCGCGAAGCGGGCCACGACCTCGGCAAGCTCGGCCGGGGTGGCCACCGGATCGGGGGTGCCGTCACGCGGTGCGATCAGCGGAACGGGCCCACCGTCGGTCGGGTCGGCCCCCTCGCCCGCCGGCTGCGGCTGGGCCGACGGCGGGTGCTGGGGTGCGTTTCCCGGAAGTTCTTCGGTGGGCCGACGGCGCAGGGGTGGTTCGTCGGTCACCTGCCAACCCTAGTGCGCGCGGAGATCCGGCGGGTGCAGCCGGTCCGGCGTGTGTCGATCAGGTGTCCGCAAAGTGTCCTCCCGAGGGCCGAACGTCAGGCTGCGCCGGCCGGGCGGCGATCGGAGAGGGCGGTGACGCCGGGTGGGGGGAGACCGGCGGTGGAGGCGAGCAACGCGCACCAGCCGTGCAGGTGTGGGGTCAGGTCGTCGTCGATCGGCGTCCAGGACGCGCGGATCTCGATGTCACCGATGGTCGGTGGCCCGGCGAGATCGCCGAACCGGGTCGACATGGTCTGCGTCACCGTTCCGCCGATCGCCCGGTGGCCGGCGTCCTGGGCGTCCAACGCGTCGGTCAGCCACGTCCAGCCGACCCCGGGCAGCAGCGGGTCGGCGGCCAGATCGACCTCCAACTCGGCGGTCACGTAGGTGACCAGCCGCAGGGTGCCCTGCCACGCCTCGTGCCCGACCGGGTTGTGCAGCAGGATCAGCCGGCCGGTCGCCACCTCGTCGTCGTCGCGCAGCACGGTCGCGGCGAGCGCGAACGTGTACGGGGCCAGCCGCTGGGGCGCGCCGACCTCCTCCAGGGTGATCTCCGGCCGCGGGGCGGCCGACCGCAGCCCGGCGACCGCTCGGGCGAACGTCTCCGGGAGGGCGATCGGGGGGGCCATGTCGGCAGCCTATGCCGCCGCCCGTCGCCCGCTTCGACGGCGCGCCGACGCTCGTGAAGGGCGCCGGGCGTAAGGAACGGTGCCCTTCCTCTCACCCCCACCCGATTGGGGGTGGCCGGCGTGGCACGATTGCGGCGATGACCACGGACACCACGGGCACTGTCGCCCGAGACGGAGATTCCCGCCCCGGCGGACCGGCCGACTCGCCCTTCATCCGGGCCTGCCGACGTCGGCCCGTCCCGCACACCCCGGTCTGGTTCATGCGCCAGGCCGGCCGCTCCCTCCCGGAGTACCGGGAGATCCGGGCGAGCGTGCCGATGCTGGAGTCCTGCCGGCGCCCGGAGCTCGTCACCGAGATCACCCTCCAGCCGGTGCGCCGGCACGGCGTGGACGCGGCGATCCTGTTCAGCGACATCGTGGTGCCCGTCGCCGCCGCCGGGATCGACCTGGACATCGTGCCGGGCACCGGCCCGGTGGTGGCCGAGCCGATCCGCACCGCCGCCGACGTGGAACGGATCCGCCGGATCACCCGCGACGACGTCTCGTACGTCGACGAGGCCGTCCGGCAGTTGGTGGTCGAGCTGGGCGACACCCCGCTGATCGGTTTCGCCGGCGCGCCGTTCACGCTGGCCAGCTACCTGGTCGAGGGCGGGCCGTCGCGCACCCACGCGAAGACCAAGGCCCTGATGTACGGCGACCCCGAGCTGTGGCACGCGCTCTGTGCCCGGCTGGCCGAGGTGACGTTGGCCTTCCTGCGGGTGCAGATCGAGGCCGGCGTCTCCGCCGTGCAGCTGTTCGACTCGTGGGCCGGCGCGCTCTCCGAGGCCGACTACCGCCGTTTCGTGTTGCCGCACTCGACCACCGTGCTGAGCGGGCTGGTCGATGACTGCTCCGGGTCGGGGCGCGGCGACAGACGCGCCGAGCCGGAGCGGTCGCCCGCCGGGGTGCCCCGGATCCACTTCGGGGTGGGCACCGCCGAGCTGCTCGGCGCGATGGGCGAGGCCGGGGCCGACGTGGTCGGCGTCGACTGGCGTACGCCGCTGGACGTGGCCACCGGCCGGATCGGCGCGGACAAGGCGGTGCAGGGCAACCTGGACCCGTGCGTCCTGCTCGCGCCGTGGCCCGTCGTCGAGGCCGAGGTGCGCCGCATCCTGGAGCAGGGCCGGGCGGCCCCCGGGCACGTGTTCAACCTCGGCCACGGGGTGCTGCCGGAGACCGACCCGGAGGTGCTGACCCGGGTGGTCGCGCTGGTGCACGAGCTGTCCAGCCGCCGAGCCGACCAGGGCTGACCGGGAATGCGGCAGCCCTGGCGGGTGGCGGTGGTCGGCGGCGGGATCGCCGGCCTGGCCGCCGCGGTCCGCCTGCGCGACCGCGCACCCGCCGGCACCGAGATCACGGTGTACGAGCAGTCCGGCGTGCTGGGCGGGAAGTTGCGCTCCGGGGAACTGGCTGGTCAGCCGGTGGAGTTCGGCGCGGAGTCGTTCCTGATGCGCGACCCGACCGGCGCCGAGAGCGCGGCGGTGGCGTTGGCCCGCCGGCTCGGATTGGCCGAGAAGATCGTGCACCCCACCGTGGGGCGGGCCGCGCTGGTCATCGACGGAGGGCTGCGCCCCATCCCGGGCGGCACCCTGGTGGGCGTACCCGGGGATCTGGATCGGGTGGCCACGGTCGCCCGCCCGGCCGCGGACGCCGACACCGACGGCGGTCGGCCGCTGGTCGGGCCGGACGCGGACGTCTCGGTGGGCGCGCTGGTCCGGTCCCGCTTCGGCAACGAGGTGGTCGAGCGGCTGGTCGACCCGATGCTGGGCGGCGTGTACGCCGGCCGCGCCGACGATCTTTCCCTGGTCACGACGATGCCGGCGCTGGCCCGCACGGCCCGGGTGGAGCACACCCTGGTCGGCGCGGTCCGGGCCGCGCAGGCCGCCGCGCCGCGTGCGCCCGGCGCCCCGGTCTTCGGCACCCTCGCCGGTGGGCTGAGCACCCTGATCGAGGCGGCGGTGACGGCCAGCGGCGCGACGGTACGGCGGGACGCCGCCGTGCGCGAGTTGACCCCCACCGGCACCGGCTGGCGGCTCACCGTCGGCCCGACCCGTGACCCCGAGCTGGTGGACGTGGACGCCGTGGTGCTTGCGGTGCCGGCGCGCCCGGCGGCGCGGCTGCTCGCCGGCCCCGCGCCGGCGGTGGCAGCGGGCGTCGGCGCGCTGGACTACGCGAGCGTCGCACTGGTCACCATGGCGTTGCCGCAGCCGCGACTGCCCGAGCTGTCCGGCTTCCTGGTGCCGAGTACCGAGGGTCTACTGATCAAGGCGGCGACCTTCTTCACCACCAAGTGGGGGCACCTGCGCCGGCCCGACGGGTTGGCCCTGGTGCGCGCCTCGGTGGGCCGGTACGGCGAGGAGGCGCACCTTCAGCGCCCCGACACGGACCTGGCGGCCACCGTGCACCGGGAGCTGTCGGCGGTGCTCGGCACCCCGCTACCCGCCCCGGTCGACGGGCACGTGCAGCGGTGGGGCGGTGCGCTGCCGCAGTACGCGCCAGGGCACGCCGACCGGCTCGGCGCCGCGCGGACAGCGCTGCGGGCAGCGCACCCCACCCTGGTCCTCGCCGGCGCCGGCTACGACGGCGTCGGCATTCCGGTCTGCGTCCGCTCCGGCGAGACGGCGGCCGAAGAGATCATCACAGCACTGGGAGGATCGGCGAGATGACCGAGCAGACCAACGCGGCCCGGTTGCGGGAGCTGAACGAAAGCATCCGCTACACCATGTGGTCGGTGTTCCGGGCCAGTTCCCCGCTGCCGTCGCTGCGGGACAACGTCACCGGCGAGGTGGTGTCCCTCTTCGAGGAGCTGGCCGGCAAGGACGTCGTGATCCGGGGCGTGTACGACGTCTCCGGGCTGCGCGCCGACGCGGACGTGATGATCTGGTGGCACTCCGCGTCCAGCGACGCGCTCCAGGACGCTTACCTGCGGTTCCGCCGCACCACGCTGGGCCGGGCGCTGACCCCGGTGTGGTCGCAGATGGCGCTGCACCGGCCGGCCGAGTTCAACAAGAGCCACATCCCGGCGTTCCTGGCCGGTGAGGAGGCTCGCCCCTACATCTGTGTGTACCCGTTCATCCGCTCCTACGAGTGGTACCTCCTGCCCGACGCCGAGCGGCGCGAGATGCTGGCCGAGCACGGCAAGTTGGCCCGCGGCTACCCGGACGTACGGGCCAACACGGTCGCCTCGTTCGCGCTCGGCGACTACGAGTGGATGCTCGCCTTCGAGGCCGACGAACTGCACCGGATCGTTGACCTGATGCGGGACCTGCGCGCCTCCAGCGCCCGCCGGCACGTCCGCGAAGAGGTCCCGTTCTACACCGGCCGCCGCCGTTCGGTAGCCGAAATCGTCAACTGCCTGGTCTGACGGGCCCTCCGCCCCCAGCCTTCCGCTCGCCCCCGCCCCGCCCCGCCCCCGCGATCTTGCACTTTCTGTCCCGACGAAAGGGGCATAGGGCGCGATCTGGCAACCGAAAGTGCAAGATCGCCGCGCTGGCTGCCTGGACTCGTCGATCACGGAGTTGTGGTGCCTGTTTTGGGAATCCGTGGGCGCTTTGTCGACCACCACAACTCCGTGATCGACGAGGGGCGCGGGGGTTGGACGAGCCGGCACGGGGTTGGGGAGGCGGCATGGAGGGTGACGGAGCGTCTCGCTCAGCGTGACGGGGTGAGGTGTGGTGGTTGGAGGGGGCGGAGCATGATCTGTTCTCGGCGTACGCCGTCGGGCATCAGGTCACCTGGCTCGTCGGTCAGGCGGAAGCCAGCGCGGTGGTAGAGGGACTTGGCGCGCGCGTTGTCCGTCCTGACGGAGAGGCGTAGCCGCTCGGCGCCACGCTCCTGGGCCCAGCGCGCCACCTCGTTCACCAGGCGGTCGCCGACACCGCTGCCGCGAGCGTCGGGGTGCACCCACATCGAGATCAGGTCCACCATGAGCGGGTCCGACGTGGGTACGCCGCTCGACATCCCAACCGGACGCCCGGCCAGGACGGCCACCAGGTGGAGTGAGCCGGGGATGCTCAACCGGTCGCGCCAGCGCTGCTCGCGATCGCCGTCGCCCTGCCAGTCGGCGAGCCGTGAGCCGAACGCTTCCGGTGCCTCGGCGAGGGCGGCCAGCCGCAGCTCCCGCCAGGTGGGCCAGTCGTCGGGGGTGAGCACCAAGATGTCGATCATGCGGAGATGGTGCCCCCCGCGGATCGCCGGGCACCACCACATTTTCCGCCGTCCGGCGCCGCACCCCCGCCCGGGTGCGGCGCCGGACGGGGATCAACTGGTCGTCGTACAGGAGACCAGCGGAACCGGGTTGCTGCCGTTCCACGAGCCGAGGAAACCGAACGTGGTGCTCGCTCCGGCGGCAAGCGTGCCGTTGTGGTTGGCGTTACGTGCGGTGACCAGCGTGCCGTTGGTGCTGACCGTCGCGTTCCACGACGAGGTGACCTGCTGGCCGTTGCCGTAGTTCCAGCTCACCGACCAGCCGCGGGTCGGTGAACCGCCCGCGGTCACCTTCACGTCGGCCTGGAAGCCACCGGACCACTGACCGGTGACCTGGTACGTCGCCGTGCAGGCACCGGCCGGCGGCGGGGTGGTCGGCGGGGGCGTGGTCGGCGGTGGGGTGGTGGGCGGCGGTGTCGTCGGCGGGGGCGTGGTGGGCGGTGGGGTGGTCGACCCGCCGCCGAAGTCGACGTCGCTGCACAGGTAGTACGACTGGTCCAGGTGGCTGGCCTGCCAGACGGTGTAGACGATGTGCCGTCCGGTGCGTCCCGGTGCGTTCACCGGGATCTGGATCGAGACACCGCCGGTGTCCGGGTCCCACTGGGAGGCCGGGGTGTTACCGATCTGGCCGGCCAACTCCAGGTTGCCCCAGCCGAGCGGTTGGGTGGCGGAGTTGAAGCCCTGCTTCGTCACGTACACCCGGATGTAGTCGGCGCCGTGACTGGCCTGGTCGAAGAAGCGGAGCCGGAAGTTGTTCGACACCGCTGTGGTCTTCCAGGCGCCGATGGTGTCCAACGCGTTGTAGCGGGGGCTCTGCGTGCGTCCGCCACTGCACAGTTGGCCGTCGGGGACGGCGGCCTGGTGGTTGCCGCCCACGCCCTCGCGGAACAGGCCGTTCCAGTTCCACATGGCGGCCGGGTCGGCCTGCCAGGCCTGCCAGCACATCGGGTCCTCGGTGGCCATCCGAGGGTTCTGGAAGTCGCTGCCCCAGCGTTGCCAGCAGCTGTAGTTACGGGACGCCGGGTCGACGACCGAACCATGCGCCGAAGCGGACTTGGGCAGCATGGTGGTCAGTGCGGTCGTCAACAGGAGCGTGATGGTCGCCATGATGGCGAACAACCAGAGCACGCGTCGTGATCGGGTGAAAGACATGGAGCCCCCGGGGGGATGAGGTCGGACGTCGACACCCGGATCGCCGGGAGTTGCCCACTCCCGTGCCTGGTCGCTGGCTCCCGCGACGGCTCTACCCGGCACCATGCCAGCTCGATCGTCAACCGTCAATGGCATCGCGCCGCATCGGGGTGTGCGGGATGCCGTCCTCGACGTACTCGGGGCCGCTCTCCGCGAAGCCGTGCCGGGCGTAGAACGCGACCAGGTGCGACTGGGCGTCCAGCACGCACTGTCGGTTGCCCACCACCTCCAGCGCCGCCGTCATCAGCCGGCCGGCGTGTCCGCCGCCACGCGCCGCCGGGGCCACCACGACCCGACCGATCCGGGCGACACCGTCCGGGTCGGCCAGAATCCGCAGGTACGCAAGCGGCGCGCCGCCGTCGGTGAGCCAGACGTGCCGGGTGCCCGGCTCGACGTCCCGCCCGTCCAGCTCCGGGTACGGGCAGTTCTGCTCCACCACGAACACGTCGATGCGCAGTTTGAGCAGGTCGTGGAGGGTGCGGGCGTTCAGGTCGGCGAAGGAGGCCGTCCGTAGTTCGGTGGTCTGCTGGGGCATCCACCGATGGTAGGTCGGGCGGGTTCACCGGAGATCCGCCCGGTCGGGTGCGAGGTAGGTGGCGGCCACGGCGGTGAGCAGCAGGACACCGCCGACGATCACCGGCAGGGGGAGCGGTTCGCGCAGCAGCGCCACCGCCAGCGCCGCGGCGGTGAGCGGTTCGAGCAGGGTCAGCACTGCCGCGACGCTGCCCGTGGTGGTGCGCAGCCCGGCGTAGAACAACGCGTACGCGACGGCCGTGGTGACCACACCGAGGTGCAGCAGCAGCGCCAGGGTGTCGAGGCGTACCGGCACGCTGACCCCGGCGACCAGGGCGAACGGTGCCAGGGTCAGCGCGCCGACCGTGGTGGAGATGGTGGTCAGCGTCATGGGCGCGGTGCGCTGCGACACCCGACGGCTGACCAGGGTGGTAGCCGCGTACCCGAGGCCGGAGCCGGCTGCCGCGAGCAGGCCGAGCAGCGGGGCGGGCGCCGCCGCGCCGGGGTGCTCGGTGGCGGCGGTGATCAGGACGAGGCCGGCCAAAGCCGCAACCAGCGTGCCGAGTCGCAGCGGGCCGGGGAGCCGGCGGGCGTGCGCCGACTCCCAGGCCGCGGCGAGCACCGGTGCCAGGCCCAGGCTGACGATGGTGGCCACGCTGACTCCGGCCCAGGCCACGGCGGCGAAGTAGAGCGCCTGGTAGAGGCCGAGGCCGACGCCGGTGAGCAGCAGCGGTACGGGTGCGGCACGCAGGGTGGTCACGATCGTGCGGAGCCGGCCGGCGGTGCACGCCAACAGCACGAGCGCGGCGATGGCGAGGCGGTGGAAGCCGATGCTCACCGGGCTGAGCCCGGTGTTCTCGCGCAGGAGTTGCACCGCCACACCGGTGGTGCCCCACAGCACCCCGGTGACGGTGATCTGGATCAGGCCGCTGCGGGCGGCGTGGCTGGCGGCCAAGGCGGCCGGCAGCGCGGTGCGGGTCGTGGACACGGGAGCGCTCCGAAGGGTGAGCCGTTGACGGGGACGACGTCGACGGAGCGCGTACGACAGGGTGGCCGAGCGGGGTCAGGTCACCCGGTCGGCGAGAGGCGCGGCGCTCCGCTCAGGAGCGCGGCGGGGGCAGGACGCCCAGGAACGGCCGCATGGCGACGACCGTACCCCAGCGTGGTGGTCCGGTTGGCCCGCGGCCGGGTGGGCGCGGTCAGGCCGGGCGGGCGGGCGCGGTCAGGCCGGGCGGGCGCCGACGGCGTCGCGGATCTCGGCGCCCACCGCGCCCTCGACGGCGCGGGCGCAGTGTGCGCAGCAGAAGAAACGGCCGTTGACCTCGACGCCGTGCCCGACGATTTTGACCTGGCAGTGCTCGCAGATCGGTGCCATGCGCTGGATCGCGCACTCGAACGAGTCGAAGGTGTGCACGTCGCCGCTGACGGTGTGCACCTCGAACGCCATCCAGTAGTCGTTGCCGCAGACCTCGCAGGTTGCCACCGAAAACCTCCGTTAAATGGACAAGTGCCTACAGAATCCCTCAGGCGGCGCCGACGTGGGGCGGAACGTCGACGCCTGGCCACGGCGGGCGGCGTGTCGGCGTCGGCGTGTTGCCCGTCGTGCCGGGTGAACCGCCGCAACCCCCGGAGGCCGTTACCTCGGCACCGGCGGCGTCTGGTTGGACGACGGGTCGGCCGACCAGGTCGACGACCGGGACAGCCTGCTCCAGCTCTGCGAAGAAAACTGCCGTCATCTATGGATTTATCGATGAGAGTCTTTACTGTTAACAATGTTTAAATTACGTTGAGGGCACCCACCGGACCCTGGAGAAGGAGCTGTCCCCATGCGTCGAAGAATCACCGTCCCGCTGGTGGCGGCGGGCGCCGTCGCCGCCACCCTCACCGTTGCCGCCCCCGCCCAGGCGCACGGCTACGTCTCCGCCCCACCGAGCCGGCAGGCGCTCTGCGCGCAGGGCAGGGTGCCCGACTGCGGGCAGATCAAGTACGAGCCGCAGAGCGTCGAAGGGCCCAAGGGCCTGCGTAGCTGCAATGCCGGAATCGCCCAGTTCGCCGTCCTCAACGACGACAGTCGGGGCTGGCCGGCCACCTCGGTGGGCAGCTCGCTGACCTTCACCTGGGTGAACACTGCCCGGCACGCCACCAGCAACTGGGAGTACTGGATCGGCAACACCCGGGTCGGCGTGGTCAACGGCAACGGCCAGCAGCCGGGCGCAACGGTGTCGCACAACGTCAATCTCGGCGGCTTCTCCGGCCGACAGAAGATCCTCGCGGTGTGGAACATCTCCGACACGGCGAACGCCTTCTACTCCTGCATCGACGTGCAGATCGGCGGCGGAGGGTCGACCCCGACGCCCACCCCCACCACCTCACCCACCCCACGGCCCACCCCGACCACCACGCCGACGACTCCGCCCGCGCCGGGCGGCAGTTGGACGACGGGTCGGGCGTACCAGGTCGGCGACCAGGTCACCTACGGCGGAGCGACGTACCGCTGCCGGCAGGCGCACACCGCGATCCCGGGCTGGGAGCCGCCGAACGTACCGGCGCTCTGGCTCCAGGTCTGACCGCACGGGTGCGGCCCCATGGTCGCACCCGTGTCGCCGCTCTCGCGTGAACGGAGCAACCGGCATGCCCCGCCGTACCCCGCTGGCGTCCCTCGTTGCGGCTCTGCTGCTCACCGGAGCCTGCGCCGGACCGCCCACGTCGAGCCCGTCGACCCTGCCGCAGCCGGCCCCCGCGTCCCCGGCCGGGTCGGCGGCGGCCGGGTCGGCGGGTGCCGGGTCCGCGATCGAGGCGGACGCGATGAGCGGGATCGACGTGGTGTTCCTGAGCACCATGGTCGGGCACAGCGAACGCACACTGCAGATCGTCCGGCTGGCCCGGGACCGGGTGCGCGACGACGCGCTGCGCACCCTGGCCGCCGCCGTCGAGGCGACCGAGGCCGACGAACTGGCCGCCATGCGCGGCTGGTTGCCCACGACCGGGCCGGGTGCCAGCGCGACCGCACACCACCACGACGGGCACGGCGACGACGCCGCGCTCGACCGGCTGCGGACCGCGCCGGACGCGGACGTCGACCGAGTGCTGCGCGACGTGCTCGCCGACCACCAGCGATCGGCCGCCGACCTGGCCCGATCCCACGTCGGCGTCGGCCGCAACGAGCGGGTCCGCGACCTGGCCCGGCGGATCGAGCAGTCCCGGACCGCCGAGGTCGAGCTGCTCAGGGGTACGGGTACGCCCTGAGCGCGGTCACGCGGTCACGCCCTGGGTGCCCGGGTCAGCGGGGTTCCAGCTTGATGGAGACCGAGTTGACGCAGTGCCGGGTGTCCTTCGGGGTGAAGCCCTCGCCGTGGAAGACGTGCCCGAGGTGACTGTCGCAGCGGGCGCAGCGGATCTCCGTACGTGCCATGCCGAGGGTGCGGTCCTCGATCTCCTTGACCCGGCCCGGGATGGCGTCGTCGAAGCTCGGCCAGCCGCAGTGCGAGTCGAACTTCGTATCGCTGGAGAACAGCTCCAGCCCGCAGGCGCGACAGTGGTAGACCCCCTGGGTCTTCGTGTCCACGTACTCGCCCGTCCACGGGCGTTCGGTGCCGGCCTCCCGCAGGACGTGGAACTCCTCGGGGGTCAGTCGGACCCGCCACTCTTCGTCGGTACGGGGCAGCTCGTTGTCGTCAAGACTCACCCCTCAACGGTACGTCGAACGTCGGGGGCGTGGCATAAGGTCGCGGGATGGGTGGCACCAAGGCTGCGGCCGCCGAGGTCGAGGTGGCCGGGCACACCGTTCGGCTGAGCAGTCCGGACCGGGTGATCTTCCCCCAGCGGGGGTTCACCAAGGCGGACGTCTTCCACTACTACCTCGCGGTCGGCGACGGGATCATGCGCGCCCTGCGGGACCGACCGACCACCCTGCAACGCTTCCCCGAGGGCGTCGAAGGCGAGGCGTTCTTCCAGAAGCGGGTGCCCACCCGTGGGGTGCCGCCCTGGGTGACGACCGCGCAGATCACCTTCCCGAGCGGGCGGAACGCGGCGGAGCTCTGCCCGGCCGATCTGGCGCACGTGGCCTGGGCGGCGCAGATGGGCACGATCGTCTTCCACCCGTGGCCCGTGCGGGCCGCCGACGTCGACCGCCCCGACGAGCTGCGCATCGACCTGGACCCGCAGCCCGGCACCGACTTCGCCGACGCGGCGCGGGCCGCCGGCGAGGTCCGCGCGCTCCTCGACGAGCTGGGCGCGACCGGTTGGCCGAAGACCTCCGGCGGCCGGGGCGTGCACGTCTACCTGCGCATCCAACCCCGCTGGACGTTCACCGAGGTGCGCCGGGCCACCATCGCGCTGGCCCGGGAGGTGGAGCGCCGCAACCCCGACCTGGTCACCACCGCCTGGTGGAAGGAGGAGCGCGGCACCCGGGTCTTCGTCGACTTCAACCAGATGGCGCGCGACCGCACGATCGCCTGCGCGTACTCGCTGCGGGCCAACGCGCGGGCCACCGTCTCGACCCCGGTCAGTTGGGACGAGCTACCCGACGTCGACCCGGACGACTTCGACCTGCGCACCGTGCCGGCCCGGCTCGCCGAGCGAGGTGATCCGCACGCCGGCATCGACGACGCACCGTGGGACATCACCCCGCTGCTGGAGTGGGCCGAGCGCGACGCCGCCGCCGGCCAGGGCGACCTGCCGTACCCGCCGGACCACCCGAAGATGCCCGGCGAGCCCAAGCGGGTCCAGCCGAGCCGCGCCAAGCGCACCCCCGACGGCCCGTGACCGCCCCGCTGCGTCGATGGCGGGTGCGGCCTGGCTCGATCCCGACCAGCTCCCGCGCCGCAACCACCACCGACGGACGTAGGCGGAACGGCATCGACCAGGCGGGAAGGCTGCTGGGGTGTGGGGCGGGCCCTCGGCGGTCTGCCGCTCGGTGACGATCTGCCGTCGACCACTGTGGATCTTGTCGTACTAGTCTGTGCCGCATGGCCTTACGACCGGACGAGTTCTACGACCGCGCGGTCGCCGCCGCGGACGACGAGCGCCGCCTTCCCCTGGCGCGGATGACCGGGTGGGAGATCAGTCCGTTCGAGCCGGACGGACTTCGAGTGTCGCCGCTACGGCCTCCGGTGCTGCCGGAGCCGGCACGGCACGGCGAGGACCCGGCGGACTGCGATACCTGCCGCAACCGGGACGAAGGGATCTGGTTCAACGAGCGTTGGCGGTTGATCCGAATCCCGGGCGTGGGCGTCCCGCTGGCGCTCATGCTGTTGCCGCTCGATCACCACGACATGGAGGATCTCCCTGACGAGCTGGCTGCCGAGCTTGGGCTGTTGAGCACCCGGATCGTTCGTCACATCCAGGCGCTGCCGCACGTCTCGCGGGCGCACGTCCACCGCTTCGGGGATGGCGGCGCTCACCTGCACGTCTGGTTCTTCGCTCGGCCCGAGGGGCAGGCTCAGTTGTTCGGGTCGTGGCTGATCGCCTGGGACGACCTGCTGCCGGAGTACCCATCGGACGTGGCGGACGCCGACGCCGCGGCCGTCGTGGACGCGTTGATCGAGTCCCACGGAGGTCACCGGCTGTCAGACCCGGCGGATAGCTTGCCCGCATGACGAGCGCCGAGCTGGCTGAGCTGATCGTCGCGGACGCCGACGCGTTACGCGCCTGGTTGTCGGCCAACCACGCCACGTCGCCCGGCGTCTGGCTCGCGCTGACCAGAAAGGGTGGCACGGTCACGACGCTGACCTGGCAGCAGGCGGTCGACGAGGCCCTGTGCGTCGGCTGGATCGACGGTCAGGCCCGTAAGCGGGATGAGGAGTCGTCCTGGATCCGGTTCACCCCACGTCGGCCCCGTAGTGTCTGGTCCCAACGCAACGTCGCCAACGTTGCCCGGTTGGAGGAGCAGGGGCGGATTCTGCCGGCGGGCCGCGCCGCGGTGGACGCCGCGAAGTCGGACGGGCGGTGGGCGGCCGCCTACGCCCCGCCGTCGGAGGCGGAGGTGCCGGCCGACCTGCTCGCCGCCATCGCCGCCGAGCCCGCCGCCCAGGCCATGCTGGACGTGCTCACCAAGGCCAACCGGTTCGCCCTCATCCACCGCCTCAACGCGGTCAAACGGGCGGAGACCCGCGAGCGCAAGATCGGTGAATTCGTCGCCATGCTGGCCCGTCACGAGACGTTCTACCCCCAGAAGGCGAAGCCGGCACCCGAGCCGACGCTTCCACGACCAGGCAGCCGCGACCGAGACAACCGATTGACTTTCGATAGGTAACGAGCGAAACTCGTCAAGCTGCCGAACTCACCCTGAGGTCAACGGACCGTCGTGCTCGCTGCCGGCCCAGGCATCCGAGTTCGTGCCCGCTCGATGTCTGGGGCGTGCGCGACTGCCCATTCGCCGACGGCGATGACCAGTGGCAGGAGTGAGCGGCTCAGGTCGGTGAGCGCATATTCGACACGCTGCGGTGTCTGATGACGGCTGATCAGCCCGTCGCTCTCCAGGGTGCGCAGGGTGCGGGTGAGGATGCGTCGGCTCAGACCGTGAATGGTGCGGTCGAGTTCGTTGAAGCCACGGGGGCGTTCGCGGAGCACCGCGAGAACGAGAACACTCCACTTCTCGCCTACGCGACGCAGCACGTCGGTTGCGGGACACGCCGCGCGGTGGGCGAGGGTCACGGGTAGCTGCAGTGCCGGTGACATCGATGTGCCTTCTTTCGAGTGGGCCGACAAAAGCCAACGATGAAGTATGCGCACAGTGGTGATTGCGGGCGGGACACGTGGCATCGGCGGTGCCCTTGCCGACGAACTGCGGCGGGCCGGAGATCGGGTGGTCGCGATCGGCAGTGCCGACGCCGACCTCACCTCGGTCCGGGAGACCTCCGCACTGGCAGACCGGTTACCGGACAAGATCGACGTGTTGGTACTGGCGGCAGGGCGCTTCGACCAGCGGCGGATCGTCACCAGTGAGGGCTTCGAACAGACCTTCGCGATCTACGTCCTCGGGCGCTATCTGCTCGCCGAACGGCTCCGCCCGGCATTGGAACGTGCTCAGACACCGGTCATCCTCAACCTCAGCGGCACCGGCGGAATCCGGGCCGGCCGAATCCACTGGAACGATCTGCAGTTGGCCAGCGGGTACACCATGTTCAAGGCGACGATGCAGGGCGCGCGCGCCAACGACCTCCTCGGCGCCGGCTTCGCCGCGCACAACCCGCACAGCCCCATCCGATACGTGCTGTACAACCCGCTGTTTGTCGACAGCGGTATGCACCGTCAACTCCGCCAACCGATGCGCGCCCTCGTAGGGGCGTCCGCCGCGCTCCTCGGATCCTCCACCGCTAGCGCGGCCACTCTCCTGGCTGCCTTGCTGGCCGAGCCGCCGGCCGCTCGGCTGACTGCGCTGCGGCGCGGCGCGCCGGTCCCCCTCACGCGACCGGAGTTCGACCAGTCGGCGGCTGCCCGGCTCTATACGATCCTTGCCGAGCTGACCGCTGCCGCGTGAGCCGTCCTGTGGCGCCCCGGCGGCGCGCCGGTTCGGGAGGGCGGCTGCCGGTGCGGCGCAGTGGAGGCGCGACAGACCGATTGACTTTCGATAGGTAACGAGCGAAACTCGATGCATGGTTACGGAGCATCGAGCGGTTGCCGCTCTCAGAGTCTTCCTCGTGGTGCTGTTCGGGGTCCTGGTCGTGTTCCAGACCCTCTCGCTGCCCGGGCAGTTCGCGTACATGGCCCAGGAGTCCCCGGAGGACGCCTACCTCCGCTGGCCGGCCACGATCGTTGCGGTGTTCTGGGTGCTGTGCGTCCAGGTCGTCATCGTCGCGACCTGGAAGCTGCTCAGCCTGGTCAAGAGCGACCGCATCTTCACCGAGGCATCTCTCAAGTGGGTGGACGCGATCGTCTGGGCCATCGCCGCCGCGTGGGTGGTGCTGGTGGCGGTCTTCCTCTGGGTCGGGTTCAACGCGGACGACCCGGGGCTGCCGCTGCTGCTGTTCCTGCTGACGGTCGGCGTCAGCGTGCTGGGGCTCCTCATGGTGGTGATGCGGGCGCTGTTGCGGCAGGCCACCACCCTGCGGACCGACATGGAAGCGGTGATCTGATGCCCATCGTCGTCCGCATCGACGTCGAGTTGGCCAAGCGCAAGATGAGCGTCGGCGAGTTCGCCGAGCGCGTCGGGCTCACCCCCGCCAACGTGGCGGTGCTCAAGAACGGCCGCGCCAAGGCGGTCCGCTTCAGCACCCTCGAAGCGATGTGCCGAGTCCTCGACTGCCAACCCGGAGACCTGTTGGAATGGGTCGAGGAGGAAACGCCATGAGATACGTCCTGATCGTCGGCGTCGTCCTCTCGGTAGCGCTCGGCACCACCGTCGTGGTGCTCGGCGGGGCCGACGACTCCCCGGGACTGCAGCTCATCGGCGTCATGCTGGTGCTCTGCGCGGTGGTTTTCGGCATCCGCAACCTTCGAGGCCGCAACTAGCCGTCCCGCCCCGACAGACTCTCGGTAATAACGATCATGTAACGGGCGCGAACCTTTCCCGGTAGGTGGCCTGTCTTGATGGTCGTCGGCCCGCCAGGGCCAGGGGAGGCGTCGGATGAAGCTGGTGTGGAGGCGGGCCCGCGAGGCGCGAGGGTTGCTGGTTGCGGCGGTGATCGCTGCCCTCGTCGCCGTCGCGTTGGTCACGGGGCTGTCCGACTACAACCGTCGGGCGGTGGACGCCGGGCAGCGGGCACTGGTCGCCGCCTCGCCCGCCGAGGAACGCGGCCTTCTGGTCAGCGGCTCGGGTGGGCGGGACGCGGCCGAGTTCGCAACCCGGGACAAGGCGGTCCGAGCCGAGTTCGCCACCGGGCTCGGCGGCGTCCCGGTCAGTGTCACGGCCGCCCGTTACGGCACCGGCCGGGAGCTGACCGGCGACCTCGGGCAGATCCCGCGTACGGCCGACGAACCGGTCTTCGCGAACCTGGCCACGCTCCCCGACCTCGCCAGCCACGCGGAGCTGACCAGCGGAGCCTGGCCCAGCCCCGGAGCGAACCCCGTCCAGGTGAGCCTGCCCGAGCGGGTCGCCGGCGCCCTCGGCCTGGCCGTCGGCGAGCGCGTCCCGGTACGCGACCGGGCCACCGAACGACGCGGGGAGTTGGTGCTCGCCGGCACCTGGCGGCCCCGCGACCCGTCGGCCGCGTACTGGCTGCTGGCCCCCGGCGTGGGGGCGGGCAGTGCCAGTTCCGGCACCTCCTACGGGCCGTTCACACTCGACCCGGCCGACTTCGTGGCCACCTTCCCGGGCTCGGTGTCGGCGTCCTGGCTGGCCCAACCGGACCTCGGTGCCGTCGACACCGCCGACCTGCCCGCCGTTCGGAAAGCCCTCACCGAGGCGGTCTCGGCCGTGCCCGAGGCCGCCCAACTGGGCAGCTCCGGGCAGACGGTGACCAAGATGCCGCAGTTGCTGGACCGGATCGGTCGCGCCGACCTGGTGGGTCGCTCGTCGCTGGCCACCCCGCTGCTGCTCATCCTGGTGCTCGCCGGGTATGCGCTGGTGCTGGTCGCCGCACTGCTGCACGAGGACCGCCGCCCACAGACCGCACTGCTGCGCGCCCGCGGCGCCGCCCGTCGGCAGTTGGCCGGCCTGGCCGCCCGTGAGGCGACCCTGGTGGTCGCCCCGGCCGCCGTGCTCGGTCCGCTGATCGCCGGTGAGGCGTTGCGGTACATCCGACCCGGCGGGTCGGGTGACCTTTACACCGCCGGCGGCAACACCACCCTGGTCTGGGCGGCGGCAGCGGCCACCGCGGCCGGCTGCCTCGTCGCCATGGTCCTTCCGGCGCTGCGTGGCGCCGGGACGTACGTCGCCGACATGGCGGCCCGATCCCGGCCGAACCGGGCCGCGAGCGTCCAACGCGCCAGCGTCGACCTGGTGCTCGTTGCGCTCGCCGTGCTCGCCTGGGTGCAGCTGCGCCGGTACGCGTCCCCGCTGGCCGGTTCGGGTGGCCAGCTCGGGCTCGACCCGCTGCTGATCGCCGCCCCGACGCTCGGTGTGCTGGCCGGTGCCGTGCTGGCGTTGCGGGTGCTCCCGCCGCTCACCCGGTTCGCGGAGCGGTTCGTCGACCGACGCCCCTGGACCGCCACCATGTTCGGCATGTGGCAGGCCGGCCGTCGTCCCCACGCCGGCCCGGTGCTGCTGCTCGCCCTCGCCGTCGGCGGCAGCACCCTGGCCTGGTCGCTGATCAGCACCGGCGAGCGGTCCCAGGTCGAACAGGCCGGCCACACGGTCGGCGCCGACCTCCGGGTGACCGAACGGACCGGGGGCGCCCCACCGACCCGGGCCGGTGAACTCGCCGCGCTGCCGAGCGTGGACCGGGTACTGCCGGCGTGGCGCGACGAGATCCGGGTCGGGCGGGAGAACCTGCCGGCGACCGTGATCGGTGTCGACCCAGCCAGCGCCCCGGGCGTCGTCCGGCTCGCCGACCGCCTCGGCGACGGATCGGCGGCGGAGCAGTACCGGAAGATGGTCGACGCGCGGGGAGAGCCCGCCGGCGTCGAACTGCCCGCCGGGGCGCGCGAGATCACCGGCACGATCCGTACCCCGGTGAGCAACGCCGCCCGGTCGGTGAAGGTCGCGGTGACGCTGCTGGTCACCACCCCTGACGGGCTTGCCCGGCGGCTGCCGGCGGCCAACGCCGACGGCGACGGCCGGGCCACCCCGTTCACCGCGCCACTGCCCGACCTGAGCGGGGCGCGGCTGCGGCTGGTCGGCTTCGAGGCCGACGGTGGGTTGGCCGCCGGCAACTCCTACGAGCTCCAGGTGGACGGGCTGACGGTGGTCAAGGCCGACGGCACGAAGCAACCGGCCGAACTGGGCGGCGACTGGGTCGTGACCGCCCCCGGGATGCAGCCAATGCCGGTACGGACCACCGGCGCCGGGTTCGCCGCAGCCCGCTCGGTCGACGTGATCCCCGGCGGGCAGTTCAGGTACCAGCCACCCACCCGGTTCACTGTCGTGCCGGGCGGAGACAACAAGCCCATACCGGTGTTGATGACCCCTGGGGTCATCAACGCGCTGAGCCTGCGCATCGGCGACACCGTCGACCTGACCCTCTCCGGGGCGACGCTGCCGGTGCACCTGGTCGGCGAGCTGGACTCCGTGCCGGCCACCACCGGCGAGGGCGTCCTGCTGGACCTGCCGGTCGCGGTCGACGCGATGATCCGGAGCAGCGGCGCGGTGCGACCCGTACCGGAGTGGTGGGTCGGGGCCAGCGACGCGAACGCCGCTGCCCAGGCGGCCAGAGCGCTACCCGGCGTCACGGTGCTCAACCGGGAGGCGGCCATCGAGGCGGCCGCCGACGACCCGTACTGGCGCGGCTCGCGTACCGGAATGCTCGCCGCCGCGCTCGGCGCGGTGCTCCTCGCTCTCGTCGGCCTGATGGTGGACGTCTGGGCCACCGCCCGGCGTCGGCTCGGCGAGTTCGCGGTCCTGCACACCCTCGGCGCCACGCCCCGGCTGATGGCCCGGGCGCTGCTCGCCGAACAGACGTTCCTCGCCGGCATCGGCGTGGGCGTCGGGTTGTTACTCGGCACCGCGGTCAGCGCGACGATGGCCCCACTGGTCATCCTCACCCCGGCCGCCGGCCGGCCGACACCCCCGGCGGCGTTCGTGCTGCCCTGGGTGCCGATCGGCCTGACCGCGGTCGGTCTGCTGCTGGCGGCGCTCGCCTTCAGCGCGTTCATCGCCACCGGCATCCGTCAGCGGGTGGCGGCGGTGCAGCTGCGAATCGGGGGAGAACGATGAGCGTCGGGGCGGCCGTCCGGCGGGTCCGGGCGTACGGGGGGCAGTTCCTGCTGCTGGCGGTGCTGACCCTGGTGGTCACGCTGCTGATCAGTGGAGTGCCCCGGCTGGTCAACCGGCTCGCCGAACAGGGGCTGCGAGCACAGCTCAACAGCGAGCCGGCCGCGCGCCGGGACATCTCGTACACCACCAGCGTTGAGTCCGCGACGTCGCGCCGGACGGCGATGGGCGACGCCGCCGAACGGTTCGACGCCCTGGCCGCGGAGATGCCGCCGCCGGTGCGTTCGGCAGTGACCGAGCGGTGGTACAGCGTCGAGACCGCAGCGGCCCGCGTGGTCGGACCGGACCTGGCGGCCCGCAACCTGCTGGTCGACATGGGCCTGCGGGCCATGCCCGACATACAAGGCGCGAGCACCCTCGTCGAAGGGGCGTGGCCGAGCGAGACCTACGTTCCCGACCGGCCGATCGAGGTGGCGCTCGACGTCGACGTGGCCGGCAAGCTCAACCTGCGCGCCGGCAGCCAACTGCGCATCGGCAACACCGACGACAAGGGCAGACTCACCGACGGTGCCCCGTTGGTGGTGACCGGGCTGTTCCGCCCCGTCGACCGCGCCAACGGCATCTGGGACGGGCTGCCACAGCTGCTGCGGATCATCGAACCGCAGGGCGATGGCCAGCCGTTCGTCATCGTCGGCGTCGTCGCGCAGTCGCCCCTCAACAAGCGGGCCGCCGAGGGCTGGCCGATCCAGTCCAACTGGCGGTACCGACTGGGCGTCGACCGGATCGACGCACGTGAGCTGGACCAGCTCATCGACGGCCTTCAGGTGATGCAGCGCAACCAGCCGACGGGGCTCACCCTGACCCAGGGCGCCGACGTTCCGTTGCGCGCGTTCGCCGCTCAGATCAACGCCGTCCGGACGTTGCTCGCGGTGATCGCGGCCGGCGTCCTGGCCACCCTGGCGGGGCTCATCGTGCTCGCAGCCGGTCTCGCCATCAGACGACGTCGCTCGGAGTTCGCGTTGCTGCGCGCCCGTGGCGGCGGGGCCACCGCCGGTGCCCGGCGCAGCCTCGCCGAGTCGGTGCTGGTGGTGCCGGTCGCCGCCGTGCTGGGCTGGTGGCTGGGCACCCTGGTCCCCGGTGCCCCGGATCCGACCACCCCGTACGTCATCGGCGTGACCGTGCTGGTCACGCTGGCCCTGCCGTTGGCGACACTGGCCGTACCGGCCGGCGGAGCGGGGCGCCGGGACCTGATCCGGGTGCGCCCGTCGGCCCGTCGGCTCACCGTCGAGGTCTCCCTGCTGCTCCTGGCCGGGCTCGCCGCGGTGCTGCTGCGTCGGCGTGGCCTGACCCTCGGCGAGGTGGACCCGCTGCTCGTGTCGGTGCCGGTGCTCCTCGCGATCGCGGCGGCGGTGCTGGCGCTGCGCGCGTACCCCTGGCCGTTGTTGCTGGTCAGCCGGCTGGCCGCGCGGACCCGGGGCAGCGTGGCCTTCCTCGGCACGGCCCGCGCCGGCCGAGCGGCGGTCGCCGCCCCGCTGGTCGTGGTGGTACTGGCGATCGGCACCGCGGCGTTCTGCGCGGTCGTGGCCGCCGGCGTCGACGCGAGCCGGGAGCGGGCCGCCGCGCAGATCGTGCCCGCCGACGCGGTGATCCGCGGGGAGCGCTTCGCACCCGACACCGTCGACGAGCTGGGCCGTCTGCCGGGGGTCCGGGCCGTTACCCGGGTGCTGTACCAGGACGATGAGCGGTTTGCGTCCGACGAGGTCGGCACCGACGCCTTCATCGAGCAGACGGACGTGCTGCTGGTCGACGGCTCGGGGTTGGACACCGTCGCCCGCGAATCCGAGGTGGACCTCCCGGTTCCGGCCGCGCTGCGCACCGCCGCGCCCGGCTCGGGTCCGCTGCCGGCGATCGTCTCACCGGCGGTCGCCGCGGACCTGACGAAGGCCGGGCTGGACGACTCGGCCTTCATCTCGGTGCAGGGCCAGCGGTACGAGTTCCGGGTGGCCGGCACCCAGGACCGTTTCCCGTTGCTGGCGGCGAACACCAGCCGGTTCGTGATCCTGCCCTGGCAGGCCCTGCCGACGCGTACCACCATCCCGGTGCCGACCAGCCTGCTGATCGCCGGGGACTCGCTGGACGCCGAGGCGCTGCGCGTCGCCGGCGACCAGGGGCAGGAGCGCTACCAGCGGGACGGCACGGTCACCGGTCGGGAACGGATGATCGGGGTCACGGTCGACACCCGGGCGGACGTCCGCCGTGACCTTGGCGAGGGCGGGGCGAACGGGGTGCTGGCCTTCGGTTTCGTGGCCGGCGCCGCCGGCGGCACCGTGCTCGGGCTGTTGGCCATCGCGTTCACCGTGCTGGCCGGGGCGCGTGCCCGGGGCCAGGTGCTGTCCCGGCTGCGCACCCTCGGCCTGTCCCGCCGGCAGTGGCGAGGGCTGCTGCTGGTCGAGTTGACCCCGCTGGTCGCGGTGTCGGTGCTGACCGGCGCGCTGGTCGGTGCGGTGCTGCCCCTGCTGCTCAACCCGGTGCTCGGCCTGTCCGCGTTCACCAGTGGTGTGCCGGTCCGGGTGGCTTTCGAGCCCAGCCTGGTCGCCGCTGTGCTCGCGCTCGGGGCGGTCGCCCTCGGCTTCGCGGTCGCCGTCGAGGCCCTGAACAACCGCCGGTTGCGCCTCGGAGAGGTGCTTCGGCTCGGAGAGGAGAGCTGAGATGACCGCTACCGCCCAGACTCCACTGGTGCCTGACCTGGCCGCCCTGCAACAGCGGGCCGCGCTTCGCGCCGCCGAGCGGGCCGGCGGGCAGGACCGCCTACGCGGGCACATCGTCTGCGACGGCCTGGTGCGCATCTTCAAGACCGAGGGGGTGGAGGTGGTCGCCCTGCAGGGGCTCGACCTGGTCATCGACCGGGGTGAGCTGGTGGCGATCGTCGGTGCCTCCGGTTCGGGCAAGTCGACCCTGCTCAACATCCTCTCCGGCCTGGACACCCCGACCGCCGGTATCGCGCGGGTGGCCGACTACGACCTGCTCTCGCTCTCCGCGAAGCGACGGCTGAGCTACCGCCGGCAGCTGGTCGGGTTCGTCTGGCAGCAGACCGGCCGCAACCTGCTGCCGTACCTCAGCGCCCTGGAGAACGTCGAGCTGCCGATGCAGTTGGCCGGCAAGCGCAGCCGCAGGGCCCGCCGGGAGCGGGCCCGGGAACTGCTCGACCTGGTCGGTGTGGGCTACTGCGCCGACCGGCGGCCCGGGCAGCTCAGCGGTGGCGAACAGCAGCGGGTCGCGGTGGCGGTGGCGGTGGCCAACGACCCGGAGGTGCTCTTCGCCGACGAGCCGACCGGTGAGCTGGACGAGGCGACCGGCGCGGAGGTCTTCGGGGCGCTGCGCACCATCAACGCGGAACTGGGCGTGACCATCGTGGTCGTCACCCACGACCACGCCGTGGCCACACAGGTCCGCCGGACCGTCGCGATCCGCGACGGCCGGACCGCCTCCGAGGTACGCCGGACCGCGCGGACCGACGCGGACGGCAACACCGAGCTGGTCAGCGAGGAGTACGCGGTGCTGGACCGCAACGGGCGGATGCAGCTGCCCGCCGCCTTCGTCGACGCGCTCTCGCTGAAGGAGCGGGTCCGGCTCGACCTGGAGCCGGACCATGTGCAGGTACGGCCCGGCAACCGGGCCTCGGACGAGCGGGGGGCGCGGGCATGAGCCGGCAGAACGTAGTGGTGACCGGGGCGGCCGGTCTCGGCGGTGCTGCCCCGGCGGGCCCCGACGAGGTGGTCCGGGTCAGCGGGGTCAGCCGGACCTTCGGCCGGGGTGAGCACGCCGTGCACGCGGTGCGGGACGTGTCGTTCACTGCCAACCGGGGCGAGCTGGTTGCCATCCGAGGTCGGTCCGGGGCCGGCAAGACGACGCTGCTGAACCTGATCGGTGGGCTGGACCGGCCGGACAGCGGTCAGGTGGTGGTGGCCGGGCATGAGGTGACCTCGGCCGGGGAGACGGAGCTGCTGCGGCTGCGCCGGGGCACCGTCGGGTTCGTGTTCCAGACCTTCGGGCTGGTGCCGATCCTCTCCGCCGCCGAGAACGTGGGCGTGCCGTTGCGGCTGGCGCAGGTGCCGGCCGCGGAGCGGGAGGAGCGCGTCGCGGTGCTGCTGGAACTGGTCGGCCTGGGCGGGCACGCCGCACAGCGCCCGTACGAACTCTCCGGTGGCCAGCAGCAGCGGGTCGCGGTGGCCCGGGCGTTGGCCAACGAGCCGGACCTGCTCATCGCCGACGAGCCAACCGGTCAGCTCGACTCGGAGACCGGCCGGTCCATCATGGACCTGCTGCGCGCGGTGGTGCACGCCCGCGGTATGACGGCCCTGGTGGCCACGCACGACCCGGCCCTGATCGACCTCGCCGACCGGGTGCTCGTCCTGCGCGACGGCCGCCTGGTCGACGGCTGACGGCCAGCGAACTGCTGCCCGACGCTGTCCCACGCCTCCCGCCTGCGGCGGGTGGGAGGCGGGTGGGCTGGGCGACTCCCACTACCCCGCCGGGCGAACGCGACGCCGGGTCAGAGCGCGAGCTTCATGCCCTCGTGGCTGGCCACGAAGCCGAGGCCCAGGTAGAAGCGGTGCGCGTCCTCGCGGGTCTTGTCGGTGGTGAGCTGCACCAGCGCGCAGCCACGCTCGCGAGCCTGGTCGACCGCCCAGGTCATCAGCTGTCGGCCCAGCCCCTGGCCACGCCGGTCGGAGCGGACCCGGACCGACTCGATCAGCGAGCGCTCGCTGCCGTGCCGGCCCAGGCCGGGGATGTAGGTGATCTGCAGGCAGCCGACCAGTTCGCCGGCCTGCTCGGCCACGATCAGCTGGTTACGCGGGTCCGCGTCGATGGCCGTGAACGCCCTCTCGTACGCATCGTCGACCTCGGTGAAGTCGCGCGCCTTGCCCAGGACGTCGTCGGCGAGCAGGGCGATGACGGCGGGCAGGTCGGCCCGGACCGCCTCCCGGTAGATCACGTCGCTCATGCTGGCGATCCTGGCACACCGAAACCGGTGAATGGGTCTGTGTCGGTTGCGGACGAGGGGCAGCATGGGGCGGCATGGAGCTAGTGCTACTGCCGTTCCGCTGGATATACCGGGCGTTGGTGTGGTTCGCGAACTCGCCCCGCACGCTGATCACCTCGTACCTGTTGATGATCGTGGTGGCCGGGGTCATCTACGGGGAGGTCGAGCAGCGCAGCCCGGCCGACGCCGTCTGGTGGGCGGTGGTGACCGCCTCCACCGTCGGATACGGCGACATCTCGCCGACCACCTGGGCGGGCCGCACACTGGCCGCGCTGCTCATCTCGACCATGGTGCTGCTGGTCATCCCGCTGATCACCGCGCACTTCGCGAGCCGGCTCATCGTCGACGACGACGCCTTCGAGCATGAGGAGCAGGAGCAGCTCAAAGCCGACGTGCGCCGGATGCGGGCGCTGCTGGAGGAGTTGGCCACCCGGCAGGGGATCAATCTGCCCCCACTGCCGCCCACCCAGCCCGTCAGCGGGCCGGGCAGCGCTGCCCCTCCGGTGGCACGGTCAGGTCGATCAGGTAGGCGTCGACCGCGTTGGTGATGCAGGACGTCTGCGGGTAGGCGGTGTGCCCCTCGCCCTCCCAGGTCAGCACCCGACCGACACCCAGCATCGACGCGAGCCGCGGCGTCTGCTCGTACGGCGTCGCCGGGTCGCCGGTGGTGCCGACCACCACGATCGGCGGCGCGCCGTTCGCCTTCCCGGTCGGGTACGGGTCACGCCCGCCCGGCCACTCGACGCAGCTCAGCATGCCGACCGCCAACGCCGGCCCGAACAACGGGTATTTCCCGCGCCACTCGGACTGCAACTGTCGGATCTGCTCCCGGCTCGGCTTCTCCGTCTCGTCGGCGCAGTTGATGGCCAGGTTGGCGTCGAACAGGTTCGAGTAGTGCCCGTCGTCCTCCCGGCCGGCGTACGCGTCGGCGAGCCGGAACACGTCCTTCGGGTCGCCCTCGGCGAGCTTCTCGATCGCCTGGGCCAGCTCCTGCCAGCCGGATTCGGTGTAGAGCGAGGAGATGACGGCGTAGAACACCCAGCCGGCGGTGGCCTCCCGCCCGTCGGCGCCGCGTACCGGGGAGACCTTGGCCTTGTCGATGGCCGAGGTGACCGCGGCGCGGGCGTCCGGGGCGATCGGGCAGCGGCCGGCGTTCGCCGCGCACCAGCGGGTGAAGTTGGTGAAGGCCCGTTCGAAGCCACGGGCCTGGCTCTCCGAGCCCTCGACCAGCCGCTGCTGCGGATCGACCGCACCGTCGAGCACCAGCGCCCGCACCCGCTGTGGGTAGAGCTGGGCGTACGTGGCACCGAGCAGGGTGCCGTACGAGTAGCCCAGGTAGGTGAGCTTGTCGTCGCCCACCGCGGCGCGAACCGCGTCCATGTCGCGGGCGGCCTGCTCGGTGCCGTACAACGGCAACTGGTCGCCGTAGCGGTCGCCGCAACCGCGCCCGATCCGCTGGCTCAGGCCGACGAAGCCGTCGAATGCCGACTGGCTCGCCGGATCCGGGTCGAAGCCGAAGCTGGCGTCCAGGTCGGCGTCGGAGATGCACTTCACCGGGCTGGACCGGGAAACCCCGCGCGGGTCGAAGCCGACGATGTCGAAGCGCTCGGTGATCGAGGCCGGCAACCCGCCGAACTGGGGGCCGAACGAGAGGTAGACGGCGGTGTCGACACCGGAACCGCCTGGGCCGCCCGGGTTGATCACCAACGAGCCCACCCGGTCGCGCTGCTTGGTGGACCGGGCGCGCAGCAGGGCGATCTCGAAGGTCTGCCCGGCACCCGGGCCGGCGCTCGCCCCGCCGCCGGTGCCCCAGTCGCGGGGCACCGCGATCCGGGTGCACTCGTAGCGCATGTTCGGTGCGCCCCGCCCGACCAACTCGTCGGGCACCTCCGGGCAGGGCCGCCAGTTCGGTGCGCTGCCGGTCGGGGCGGCCGCGCCCTCCACCTCGGTGCGCGGTGCGAACGCCGGCAGCGTGCAACCGGCGGTGAGTAGCGCGGCGACGCCGAAGGCGGCCAGAGTGCGACGGACCCGGCGGCTGGTCGCCATTCGAGGCTGGTCGGCGGTGCGGGTCACGTGGTCCTCCGGAATCGGGTCGACGGCCAGGCTACGCCGAGCCGGTGGCGGCTCGGTCCACGGTGGCCGTCGGGTCGCCGCGCAGCACCTGGTCCACGTCGAAGCGGATCGGCCGGTCGAGCTGGTCGTAGCGGCAGGATCGGGGGTCGCGGTCCGGGCGCCACCGAACGAACTGGGCGGTGTGCCGGAACCGTTCGCCCTCCATGGCGTCGTAGCCCACCTCGACCACCAACTCGGGGCGCACCGGCTCCCACTCCAGGTTCTTCGTGCCGGTCCACCGGCTGACCCCACCCGGGATGCGTTGGCCACGCTCGTGGTCGCCGTGCACCCACGGGTGCTCGCCGCCGGTGTCCCGATAGGGCGCCAGCTCGTCGAGCAACTCGGCGCGGCGGGCCATGCTGAACGACGCGCTCACGCCCACGTGGTGCAGGACCCCGTCGTCGTCGTACAGGCCGAGCAGCAGCGAGCCCACCACCGGGCCGGACTTGTGCCAGCGGAAGCCGGCCACCACCGCGTCCGCGGTGCGGGCATGCTTGACCTTGAACATCAGTCGCTTGCCCGGCTCGTACGGCAGGTCGGCCGGCTTGACGATCAAACCGTCCAGCCCGGCGCCCTCGAAGACGTCGAACCAGCGCCGCGCGGTGTCCGGGTCGGTGGTGACCTGGGTGACGTGCACCGGCGGGCGCACCCCGGCCAGCGCTTCCACCAGCCGCTCCCGGCGGCGCGGGTAGGGCTGGTCGAGCAGGGCCTCGTCACCGATCGCCAGCAGGTCGAACGCGACGAAGTCGGCCGGGGTGGTCTCGGCCAGCATCTTCACCCGGGACGCGGCCGGGTGGACCCGCTGGGCCAGCAGCTCGAAATCCAGCCGGGGCTGGCCGCTCGGCCCGTCGCGCCGAATCACGATCAACTCCCCGTCGACCGCGCACCGCTCCGGCAGCTGCCGGCGGGCCTGCTCGACCACCTCGGGGAAGTAGCGGGTCATCGACTTGCCGCCCCGGCTGGCCAACTCGACCTCGTCGCCGTCGCGGAACACGATGCACCGGAACCCGTCCCACTTGGGCTCGTAGGTCACCCCGGGCGTGGTGGGCAGTTTGGGAACGCTCTTGGCCAGCATCGGCTCGACCGGCGGGTTGATCGGCAGGTCCACGCCGACCAGTCAATCAGACGGTGCCGACAGTCGTGAGGCAGATCACCGTGGATGGCGGGGCGGCGTGTCCGCCTACGCGCCGCTCGTCCCCGCCGGGCGAATCGAATAACCCCAGGTCGGAGCTACTTTCGCGAGGTGTCCGAGTGGGTCTGTGACTGCTGCGGGCGGTGGCGGGTGAGCGTCGAGCTGATCCGGGGCCGCTACCGCTTCCGGCTGACCCGCCGCTACCCGGAGCGGTTCGGCGGCGGCCGGAACGTGCTCGGCGAGGTCGGCTCGGTACCCGAGCTGGAGGAGCTGCTGCGGCGGCGTACCCCGCTCACCCTGGCCGACCTGCGCGAGGCCGCCTGATCCGCGCGCGGCGGCGGCGTGCGGTGTGCGCGGCCGGGAACCAGCGGGTGCCAGGCCCGGTCCGCCTCCACTGAGGAGGGACGGACGGGATCGAGCCTCGGTGTCACAATGCTCCCGGCGGCCTCGTCCGGATCCCTGGCGGTGCCGAACGGTGCCGCCGGGGAGGAGACGACATGCGGTTCGAGGCCGACACCGAGATCGCCGCGGATGCCGAGCAGGTCTGGGCGGTGCTGGTCGACGTGCCCCGCTGGCCCGAATGGACGGCCTCGGTGACCCGGGCCGAGCGGGGGGAGCCGGGGCCGCTGACCGTCGGCGCCACCGCACGACTGACCCAGCCGAAGCTGCGGCCGGCGGTGTGGCGGGTCACCGAGCTGACCGAGCGGCGGGAGTTCGTCTGGGCCTCCGACGCGCCGGGTGTGCGGACCACGGGGGAGCACCGGCTGCTGCCGCTGCCCGACGGGCGTACCCGCGTCGAGCTGGTCATCAACCAGTCCGGCCCGCTGGCCGGCCTGATCGGCTGGCTGTACGGCGGGCTGTTCCGCCGCTACGTGCGGATGGAGGCCGACGGGCTCAGGCGTCGCTGCGAGCGGGGCTGACGGCCGGCTTCTCCAGCACGGCCAACGAGATGCCGTTCGGGTCCGGGCGGTGCGCGACGATCCGGTAGCCGTGCCGCTGGTACAGCCGCAGGTTGCGCGCGCTGTCCGCGCCGGTGAACAGGGTGAACCGGGCCGCCCGGCCGGCGCAGGCCCGCTCGACGGCGGTGAGCAGTTGCGCCCCTACACCCCGCCCCTGCTGGTCCGGGGCGACCGAGAGGCGGCCGACGTGCGCGGTGTCCCCGTCCAGGTGGGCCCGCACCGAACCGACCAGCCGGTGGCCCAACCGGGCGGCGAGCACGATGCTCGGGCCGGCCAGCACCGCCGCGACCTCGTCCAACGTCTCGGTCAGCGGAGGCAGGAACGGATCGGTGTAGTGCTGCGCCTCGCTGAGGTACGCGGCCCGCTGCACGGTGAGGATCTCGCCGGCGTCCACGACACCGGCCGGGACGATGCTCGCCTCTGCGTTCATCCGGGCAGCACACCACAGCCGCCGTGGCCATCGACGGGCGACCCGACCGCACCGGCCGTACCCTGGCCCGTGTCCGGTCGAGGTCGAGGGGGCAACGGTGGCCGAGCTGACGTACCCGGAGGTGGGGTCGACCCGGCGCGGGCCGCTGCCTGGCGGGTACCACCACCTGCGCCACCGGTATCCGTTGCCCGGCGGCTGCTTCGACACCGCCGCCGACGCGGTGCTGAGCTGGCGGCTGCACCGTGCCGCCGGCGTCCGGATGCGCACCGACGCGCCGCGGGCCACCGACGGTGTGCTGGTGACCGCCGGCCTCGGCGTCGGCCCGGCCCGCCTCTGGGGGCCGTGCCAGGTGGTCTGGAGCGTGGACTCGCCCACGCTCGCCGGTTTCGGCTACGGCACCCTGCCCGGGCACCCGGAGCGGGGTGAGGAGGCGTTCGAGGTCGTCCGCGACGACACCGGCGCGGTCTGGTTCGAGGTCCGCGCGTTCAGCCTCCCGGACCGCTGGTTCACCCGCACTGGAGGGCCGGCGGTTCGGGCCGTGCAGCACGCGTACGCCTGGTGGCTCGGCCGTACCCTGCGTCGGCTCTGCGCCGGTCGCTGACCGCCGTGGCGCCGGCGAGACTCAGAAGCGGGCGAACGAGCGGATCGGGGCGCGCGGGCCGTACTTCGGAGCCCGGATGCCGGCCGCCTCCAACAGCAGACACACCCGGCCCCGGTGACCTCTGAACGGCTCCAGCAGGGCCATCATCCGGGTGTCGTCGCCACGCGGTTCGCCGGCGAGCGCCCAGGCCACCGTGTTCGGGATGTGGTAGTCGCCGACGCTGACCGCGTCCGGGTCCCCGTACGCGATCCGGACCACCTCGGCGGCCGTCCACGGCCCGATGCCGGGGATCGCGGTCAGCCGGCGGGTGGCGTCGTTGGCGTCGGTGCTGCGCTCCAGGCGGTCGGCCATCGCGGCGGCGCGCCGGAGCGTGTCGGCTCGGCGCTGCTCCACCCCGAACGGGTGGAACACCCAGTACGGGGCCGCGGCCACGGTGGCTGCCTCCGGCGGCAGGAGCAGCGGCTGCAACGGGCCGGGAGCCGGCTCCCGGAAGTGCCGCACCATCGCCGCGTACGCCCGGTAGGCCTCCTTGCCGGTGACCTTCTGCTCGAAGACCGCGCGCAGCAGTCGGGGGAAGACCTCCCCGGTGGCGGGCATCCGGAGGCCCCGGTGCTCCCGGGCGAGCCGGGCGACCAACGGGTGCGCCGCAGCCAGTTCGGTGAAGCCGGTCAGGTCGTCGCGCAGCCCGGCGATCGCGTCGGCGCGGGCGAGGACGTGCTCGGCGCCGGGCCCGTACCCCTCGGCGAGCAACTCGCCGCCAGCCGGTCGCAGCGCGAGCGTCGCCGGACCGTCGGGGGTGCGGGTGGCCCACCAGAAGGTGCCGGCCGCCACCCGGGCGCACGGGTCGTACGGGCTGAAGGTGAGCGCGCGGACCGAGGCGGTGAGCCGGTAGCCGACCGGCGGGTGCAGCACCCTGGTCGCGGCGGGCTCCGTGGCGGTCACCCCGCCACTGTGCCAGGCACCGAGGCGGCACTGGTAGCCGGTATACCGGTGCGCGGCCGGATCCGGCAGCAGCGGGAAGACATCATCGGTCCACCGTTGTGCCGCATTCGTGCCATCCGAACGGACAGAATTAATTGGGCGAAATAGTGCAAGACTATCATATGTGACGATTGTCGGTGGGCGGGACATCGGTCGTGTGGTTGTTTGGTGACCAGTAGGTGAAGATGCTGCTACGGGCTCACCTGCGGTGGCTATACCCGTCCGGAACGGGCAGGCCCGGGGTTGGGTGGTGGTCGGTGATCCGCGGCAGTAGCTGCATGCGCCTCGACCCTGCCCAGCTCGTCGCGCAGCGTAACGGGGAGCTGTGGAAAGGCATGCGGTGATGGCTGCGCGAGTGAACGTCCGGTCAGAACGGCCACCCGCATGATCGCCCTACGGATCTACCGCGCGCTGCCCCCACCTGTGCGGCGCCGACTGGTCAACCTGCTTCCCGCGCACCGACGGCTGGGGGTCGTGCGTACCCTCTCCGGGCCGCGCGGGGGCGGCACTGTCCACCCGCTGGGTGCCCGGGTGGCGGTGCCTGACGGCGGGGTCCGTACCCGGGCCGAGGTGGTCGCCACGGCCACGCCGTTGGAGGTGTGGCACCGCAACCTGACGGCGGTCACGACCGCCCTGGAGTCGGCCGGAATCGACTACCACTGCCTGCGTAACGATGACTTCCTCCGCAGCTCGGTGGCGGTTCTCGACGACCACCGTGCCGCCGTCAGTCGGCTGGTACGGTCGGCGCCCGCGCTGGAGGGCGCGCACGTCCGGGTCGTCGAGGTGCTGCCTGGCCGAGATCAGCCGGAGGCGGCGCCGGCAGAGGTGTTCCAGATCTGGTTCCCGACGACCGACGCCCGAGCGGGTGTGGTTCTCGGCGCGCAGTTCGCCTGCGAGGTCGAGTTCTGGACGCGACACGACGACGTGGTCCGCGCCCCCCGGCACAACGCGGTGATCGACGAGGCGCCCGTGGGGGCGGAGCCGGTCCGGGTCGCCGCCGCGCTGCTCAGCCACTTCGTGCCCGAGGCGGACGACCACACGTACCGCACCCGGCGGGATCTCACCGTTCGCGCCCCCGACCGGGTGGGCTTTCCGATCGACGCCGTGTACACCTGGGTGGACGGTTCGGACCCGGAGTGGTTGAAGCGGAAGATGGCAGCACTCGGCACCCCCGATGGTCCGCTGCACGCGATCGCGGCGAACACGTCGCGCTACCACAACCGCGACGAGCTGCGGTATTCGATGCGTTCGCTGCACAGCTTCGCACCGTGGCTACGCCGGATATTCCTGATCACCGACAGTCAGTTGCCCAGCTGGCTCGACCCGACCCACCCGATGGTCACCGTCGTGTCGCACGCCGAGCTCTTCGCCGACCTCGGCGGTCAGTCGTCGTTCAACTCCCACGCCATCGAGGCCCGGCTGCATCGCATCGACGGTCTGGCCGAACACTTCCTCTACCTCAACGACGACGTCTTCCTGGGCCGGCCACTGCTGCCGACGCACTTCTTCCACGCCAACGGGATCGCGAAGTTCTTCCTGTCACCGGCGCAGTTCGGGCTGGGTGAGGCGAAGCCGACCGACGCGCCGGTGAAGGCTGCCGGAAAGAACAACCGCCGGCACATCCAGCGGCAGTTCGGCGTCACGATCACCCAGAAGATGAAGCACACGCCGTTCGCACTCCGGCGCAGCATCATGCGCCAGATCGAGGTCACTCTGCAGGCGGACGTGACGGCGACCGCCCAGCACCGCTTCCGCCACTACGGCGACCTCTCGATCCCGTCGTCGCTGCACCAGTACTGGGCGTACCTGACCGCACAGGCGGTCCCCGGGGACATCGAGTACGAGTACGCCGACCTCGGTCACCCCTCGACGCCCGCCCGCCTCACCGAGCTGCTCGCTCGTCGGCACCGTGACGTCTTCTGCCTCAACGACACCGACTCGGACCCGAATACGTTCCAGGAGCAGGAGAGCATGCTGGCCGACTTCCTGCCGCGCTACCTGCCCTTCCCGGCCCCGTTCGAGCTGCCCGACGACGTGATCGCCGAACGCCGGAAGCTCGGGGCCACCGACCTGTGGCGACAGGCTCGCGGCGCCGACCGGCGCGGTAGGCAGTTGGACGCGCCGACGACCCCCGCACTTCGGGTCGGCCGGCATGCGGACTCGGCAGTGGTGCACAAACCCCGGGTAGGACCGCGGCTGGACGCGCCGACGCTACCCTCGGGCCGCATCGCCTCCGGCCGGCATGCCGCGCACCAGACGGAGGATCCCCGCCCGGGACCAGACCTGCCGCCGCGGTAGACCCGAAGTCGAGGTTCCCGCTGAGCGGGAACCTCGACAGGGCTCCGCTCAGCGGGCCCGGTTGCGGATGCTGCCTCGCTCGAACTGACTGGCCACGGGGAAGTAGCTCTCGAGGAAGGTCATGACGATCCGGCCCTGCTCCGCCGCGTCCAGGTGACCGTGGTGAGTGTCGTTCAGGCAGAACGAGTCGTAGCTCCGGGTCGTCATGATCTGGGTCAGCTGCGGGTGCTCCGACGGCTCGCCGGTGTTGACGTAGCTCATCCGGATGCTGCCCGGCACGGACCGCCCGGTGAGGTAGCCGACGTAGTGGTGCAGCGAGGACGCGACCGAGACGTCCGAGTGGGACCGTAGCTGGGACGTGGCGGTGAGCTTCACGTCGTCGGGGAACTGTCGATCCAGGTCGTTGGCGACGCTGCGGGTCATCGCGTATGGCGCGTGCAGCAGGCCATGGGTCAGCGTACGACCGAACGCGCTCCGGATCAGCTGGCGGTTGTTCTTGGCCGCGCTGAAGTTGTAGTCGTCCTCCGCGGCGACGTCGAGCATCGGGATCGGTGTCGGCGACAGGAAGAACTTCGCCAGGCCGGTCGGGTCGAAGAACAGCGTCTGCCGGACCGGGCGGCCCAGGAAGAAGTCGTCGTTGAAGTAGATGAAGTGCTCGGCGAGGCCGTCGATGTGGTGCAGTTGCGACTCGATGGCGTGTGAGTTGAACGTCGGCAGGGTGCCGCGTCCCCCGAACAGCTCGCGGTGGTCGACGACGGAGACCCGGGGGTGGTCGGTGTCGAGCCAGGTCGGGGTCTGCCCCGCCGTCACCACGTAGATGTTGCGGACCCACGGCGCGTACATGTCGATGGAGCGCAGCGAGTAGCGCAGTTCGTCGCGGTCCCGGAAACGAGCTGATCCGTCCGCCGCAGCGAGTGGCTCCCGCCCCAGCTCCGCGAGGACCCGGTCCTTGGCCGCGCGCCACTGCGGGTCGTCGCCGTCCACCCAGGTGTAGACGACGTCGACCGGGAAGTCCAGATCGGATACGAGTCGGTGGGTGAAGGGCTCGATGGTGGGATGCTCCCGACCCCGCACGGTCAGGGTGGCCGGTGTCATGGCCGCCACCGGGACGCTGGGGCCGACCAGCGTGGGACGAGTGGCGACCAGCGCCGAGCCGTCCTGGGACGGGGTCCAGAACTCGACGTCACAGCCGAGCGCTGGCCCGTACCGGAGGGTCCGCGACGACGACACCACCGGCCGGAACAGCCGCAGGCCGATGGCCTCGGCGGCCTGACTCTCGCTGGTGAGGCACGCGGCGAGGGTCACGGCCGTGACCTTGGCGCCCGTGGTGAGGGTCTCGGCGTAGAAGGGCGCGGCGGAGAACTCCTCCGCGAAGGCGGCGAAGACCGCGTCACGATGCTCCGGGGCGACCACCACCCGGTATCGGACGCCGTGGTCGCGCGCCACCCAGTAGGAGATGCCATGGCGCCAGAGGAGATCGGTCACCGCTGTGAAGTTTTCGTGGGCGGCGTCGGCGGGTGTCAGGTTGTCCCGGACGATGCTGAGGCGACCGCCGGAGCGGACCAGCCCAGAGACGGTCTCCTGGATGCGCGCCTCGACGGTCGCCACGTCCAACCCGCTCGTGACATGAGCGGGACGGGGAGCGGCGGGAGCGAAGCCGGCTCCGCCGGTGCGCCCGATCCACGCCGCGAGCCGGTCGGCACGCGCCTGCTCGCCCTCGGCCCGCCCCGCGATCAGGTCCGCGTAGAGCTGTTCCCAGCGGTGCATGATCGGGTCGATGCGGTAGTCCTCGGCGGCGCGCAGGGCACTGGCACCGAAGTCCTCCCGCAGCCGATCATCCGCGATGAGCTTCATCATCGCGTCGGCCAGACCGTCGATGTCGCCCGAGCTGACCAGGAAGCCATTCGCGCCGTGGGTGATGATCTCGGCCGGGCCGGTCTGGATGTCGTACGCCACCGCCGGCACGCCGGCCGCGAACGCCTCCAGCAGCACCAACGGCAGTGCCTCACCGTCGCGCGAGGAGAGCAGCGCGATACTGGTCTTCGACCACTCCTCGACCATCCGGTTGGTCGGTCCGAGCACCTGCACGTTGTCGCTCAGGCCGAGGTCGGCGGCGAGGCCGCGCATCTCCCCGAGCAGCGGGCCGTCGCCGAAGATCCGCAGCGTCCACTCCGGGTACGTGTCGGCGACTGTGCGGAAGGCGCGGATGGCGTGGTCGATGCGCTTCTCCGGCACCATCCGGCCCGCCACGCTCACCACCGGGTTGCGGAGGGTGGACCGAGGACGGAACCCGTCGGGGATGCTGTTCTGGATGACCTCGATCCGCGGGCAGGACGAGGCGAAGGTGTCGACGAACCAGTCCCGGGTGCGGTCGGTCAGCACCACCAGCGCGTCCAGTCGCGGGGCGAACTGGAACAGCGGCTCGCCGGTTCCGCCCCGCAACTGCGACGGCCGGTGCTCCTGGTGCACCGTGACCACGGAGGGCGGCGCCAGTGTGGTGGCCATGGCCATCAGCGCCGGCGAGGAGGAGACGAGCACGTCGGTGTCGAGCGACCGCAGCGCCCGGTCGATCTCCAGGTCGGCCAGGCGGCTGCCCTGCTTCTCCCACCGGGCCGGCATCAACCGGCTCGGGCTGCGGTACAGCGCCGCGTACGCCTCGTCGTCGACGTTCGTCGGGCGGATCGGCCGCGGGGCCGGGCCGGTCAGGTCGACGAGGTACCGCATCCGTACCCGCTCGTCGGCCTGGAAGAAGCCCTCGTCGCTGGTGCGGTAGACGCTGATCACTTCGACCGTGTGACGTCGCGCGAGGTGGTCGGCCTGCGTGAGGATGGCGCGCTCCGTGCCGCCCATGGCATCTGCGGTCAGCAGGAGAAATGTGATCTTCAACTCGGGGTCCCCGTGAAACGTGTGAAGCGGAGGCAGGCCACCGCCAAATTGCCGGCTGGGGTGTAGTACGGGCGGTAACCAGCGAACTGGTCGCCGTCGAGCGGCAGAACGGCCCGGCTGACGCGGAGGACCGTACGCGGGTCGGTGAGGTCGTGCAGGAACCGACCGAGCCGGACCACGCGGGTGGCGGAGGTGCGCACCCACGCTTCCCAGATGACCTCCTCGCCCAGCTGGTCCGGCGCCAGGTCGGCGAGGGGTACGACGAACTCGAAGTCGTCGCCGACCAGCGTGATGGGCACGACCACGTCGGTGCCACCGCCCCGCGGCGTGAAGACGATCGCCGGAGCGTCCTGCGCCCGTACGCCGACGAGCCGGGCCCGGATCCGGGCCTCAGCGTGGCCGGTCGCGAGCTGGACCACCTCGGCCCTGGCGCGCGCGCCGGTGACGGTGAGCTGTGCGAGCCCGTCGCCGCTGCGCCCCGGCCGGTACGACCAGCCGGACACCGGGTGCGGCGGGTTGCCCACTGTCGGTCCGTCCCGGTCCGGGGTCTCCTCGACCGTCAGGGAGAAGCGACGTTCACCCGCCGGGCCGGCGTCCACCGCGAGCCCCATCGACCAGGTGCCTTTGCCCAGCGCAATCTCGTCGGTGGAGTCACCGAGACGGGCCACCGCCTCCACGGCGAGCCGACCGGCCTCCCGCCCGACCCTCGCCGGGCAGCGGAGCGTTTCGCCGTCGCGGACGAAGAAGATTGCGGCCCGGTCGGTCGGTTCGGTGTCGGCCGGCAGCACCGCGTGCACGTGCAGCGTGCGCCCGTCGAGGACGGCGAAGAAGTCGCAGTCGGCCGACGGCAGCCCAGCCACCGGGTCGTGCCGCAGGCGGGTGACCCGCTCGACGAGCCGGTCGGTGACCAGACCGGCGCGACGGCGGGCACCGTGCATCGCCTGAAGCAGGCGGGGTTGTGCCATCCGGTTGGCCGGGTTCACCGGACCCACTCGGGTTCGTCGGTCGTCCCGTCGGCCCCGCCCGCCGCAAGGGCCTGCTCACCGGCGACCACGGCGGCCTCCGGAAGGTACGTCGCGGCCCGCGCCGTCGCCGTCATCCTCGCCCGCTCCGCCTCGACCTCGGCTGTGAGCTCGAACGGCGCCCGGAATGGGAAGTACGCCGAAAGGAAGTCGGTCAGCATGGCGAGTTGCTCGGAGAGGAGGACCTCGCCCGAGTCGGTGTCGTTGAGGCAGAACACGTCACAGTGCCGCCGGGCCAGCAGGTTGGCCAGCTTCACCGGGGTGGACGGGTCGGCCAGGTCGGCGTACGTGTAGCGGATCGACCCGGGCACCGCCTGACCGGAGAAGAACGACCAGTAGTGCTGCAACGAGGACGGGATCGAGAGATCTTTCGGATGCCGGAACTGATGCCCGGCGGTGCCCACCACCTCGGCCGGCAGGTGCCGCTCGATGTCCTCCAGCACGCTTCTGCGCAGCGGGTAGGGGACGTGCCGCATCTTCTGCGTGATGGTGCGTCCGAACCGTTCCTCGATGTGCCGGCGGTTGTTCTTGCCGGCCGCGGTCACCGGTGCGTCGTAGACGGTCGCCGGGCCGACGTCCAACTGGGCCGGCGACGGAAAGAACTTCGCGATGCCGTTGGCGTGGAAGAACGTGGTGGGGAGCAGCGGGCGCCCGAAGAACATGTCGTCGTTGACGTAGATGAAGTGCTCGCTGAGGCCCGGGATGAGGTGCAACCGGGACTCGATGGCGTGCGAGTTGAAGGTCGGCAGCTGGCCGGTGTCACCGAAGATCTCTCGGTGGCGCACCACCCGCACGGTCGGGTGCTCGACGTCCAGCCACGGCGGGACCTGATCGTCGGTCACCAGGTAGATCTGCCGGACCCACGGCGCGAACGACACCACGGAGCGCAGTGAATACCGCAGCTCGTCGCGGCTGGCGTAGCGGGAGGAGTGCGCGCCGACCAGATTGATCTCGGCCTGCCCGTGCTCGCGCAGGGCCGCGTTCTTCCGGGCCTGCCAGTCGCTGTCGTCACCGTCGACCCAGGTGTAGACGAGGTCGATCGGGAAGGTGATGTGCTCGTGGCCCAGGCCGGCGAACTCGGAACGGGTGCGGTAGGTGGCCGGCCCACCGGCCGGCACGAAGCGGCTGAGCTGGGACGCCGGGACGCGGATCGTTTCGCCCGTCTCCGGTACGGCAGTGGCGACCTGGTTGCCGCGCGGCGCTACGAGGTCCGCCTCGGGCTTCTCCTGCGGCGAGACCGTGCGCCAGAACTCGACCTCGCAGGCGAAGGCGCTGCCGAGGACGGTGTGACCGAAGGGGTCGGTGACCGCGTGGAAGACCTGCGCGATGGCGTCACGGTGGCTGGCGCTGACCTCGCGGCGGCCGGAGTCGACGAAACGCAGGGTGACCCCGTCGGCCGATGTGGCCCGGGCGAGCACCTTGAGCACCTTCACCCGGTGCTTGCGCGGCACGGCGATCGCGCTGCGCAGGTCGTCGGCGTGCCGCACGTGGAAACCGTCGATCCCGGCCTTGTCGAACGCCCGGGTGACCAGGTCCAGGTTGCGCTGCCGGAGGGCCAGCGGCGTCGCCTCCTCCACCACCCGTGCCTGCACCCGGTGGCCGTCGACATCCCGGACCTGACGCACCTCACCGGGCGCGGTCCGGGATCGGCGGGCGGCGGTGACCTGGGTCAACCGACGGACGAGCCAGAGCTGCCGCTGAGGCGGCACGAGCTGGATGAGCTTGTCCCGGTACGCCTTCGGCACCACCCGGTGGGGGCGCAGCATCATGCTCGACCGCCGTTCCGACGCGTACGCGCGTCCCTCGCGATCCGGCGGCGCGGGCGGGCCGGGCCACTCCGTTCCGACCGCGGAAGGGCAACGATCACCCTGCGTTCCACGCCTTGCCCCCGTTTCCTGTCGTCGACCGGCGAGCGGTCGGCGTCGTCCCATCGCCTGTGCGGGCATGCCGCATGGGCGGCCGCCTCACCTCGCCGGTCGCGCAGCGGAAAGGTATCAGTGCGATCTCCACCGGAACACCCTCTCCTCACCTCGGGGTAACTGTCCGTTCGGATTACATCCGACAAATAGTGCATTTACCATTCACGACGTACCGTCGGTGCCGACGGCGAAATGTCACTGCGCGGACGAACAGGCCCGCCCCGCATCGGTGACCTGGTAGATCCGCACGTGGCCCTCCCGGTGGACCAGGGTCACCCGTTTGCTGTCGTCGAGCCGCTTCTGCTTGTAGTTCGCCTGCCAGCCCTTGTAGTCGCGGCCGCCCACCACGACGTACTCGATACCGAACCGGCGTACCGTGCAGCCCTGGTTCTTCGGCCCCTTCTGGTTGACCAACCAGGTGAACGCCCGCCACCGGTCCGTGTAGTTGTCCCGGCCCACCTTCTCCAGCGGTGGGATCCCGAACAGCGTCGGGACGCCGTAGTCGGCGTGGGCCCAGGACATGAACTGCCGGTGCCGGTCGTACGCGACCACCTTGCCCGGCGGCGTGTGCTCGGCCAGCCACTCGAAAGTCCGGGTGTACTCCTGCCCGACCGGCGCCCGCTGCACCATCGTCTTCCGCAGCGGGCGCCACGTGTCGGGCACCAGGGCGAGCGACGCCAGACTCGCCACCACGACCGAGGCCGCGACCGCTGCGGGGACAGCGGATCCGCGCAGCGTCCCGGCACGGGCGACGAACCGCACGAGCAGCCACTGGACTCCCAACCCGATGACGGTCGCGCCCGCCACTGTGAGCACCCCGTACACCGGGAAGATCATCGAACGGGGTCGTTCGGCGTCGCCGTACCAGAGGCCGGCCAGGGCCTGTGCGGCCGACGAGCCCGACGCGACGGTCCAGATCCCCAGGAGCGTGAACAGGACGCCGGCCAGCAACCACGGGCGGGCCCAGCGCACCTGCGGCAGCACCAGCGACAGGGGAGACGCGAGCAGGCAGGCGATGACGATCCAGACGCCGACCTGAACGGCCAGCCCGTCGAGCTGGGTGTTGTTGCCCGGCCCCGGGAAGCCCCACAGCACGTAGCGTTGCGGATCGGTGACCCAGTATTCGATCGCCTTGCCCCACTGGCCGAGCAGTTCGGGCGGCTCGGTGATCCGCTCACCGCCGGCGCCCAGGATGACGCCGATCAGGGGCAGGATCGGGACGAGGCCCGCGACCGCCGCCGCGCCGATGCCCGCCCCGCTGCGGCGCCAGGTCAGGGCCCCCGGCACCACCAGGAGGAAACCGAGCGCGAGCACGCCGACGAAGAGGACGTCGTACGAGTGCATCATCACGATGCCGGCGCCCCCGAGGCCGGCCAGCAGGCCGAGCCGTACCGGATGTGGGCCGCGCAGGGAGAGTGCGAGCAGCAGGGCGACGCCACCGGCCAGACAGGGAGCGGTCTGCTCGTTGACCCGACCGGTGATCAGTGAGGTCCACATCGGGCCGAGGAAGGCCGGAGCGGTGGCGGCGGCGGCCGCGATCACCGGTCCCCCGCGGAGGATCCGGACGGCGGCGTAGATGCCGGCCACCAGGGCGAGCGGCCCGATGACGATCGCCCACGCGGTCATCGTCGTGCTCAGCAACCCGCCGGACAGGTGGGTCGCCTGCGCCCAGGCGACGTTCTCCGCCAGCGGATAGAACTCGCAGGAGGTGACCGTGTCGGTCGAACCCGAACTGCACACCGAGGGAATGTCGACGCTGTTCGTGTCCAGAATGCGCCTCGCCATGTACCCGTGGTTCATCGCGTCCCAGCCGGGAGTGGCGACGAGTCTCCCTACCATCGCCCAGCCGTACGCCAGGCTCACCGCCGACGGCACGGCGACGGCGATCAGGTCGGCGCGGCGCGGCAGGACCGGCCGGACCGGCCGGATCCGGAAGCGCGACACCTTTGAGCGGCGGTGGTCGCCGTTGGTGTCGTCGGCGTCGCGCTCGGCGGTTGGCTGCTGGTCAGCGGCCTTGCGTCGGGAGAGCAGCCGGGAGAGCGCGACCGCGGCGCCGGCCACGAGCAGCTCCGCGACGAGCACCGCCGAGGCGCTGTCGGGCAGCCCGAGCGCGGGCAGCCAGGCCATCGCCAGCGCGATCAGGCCGAGGGTCAGGGCGGGGGCGGCCGCCCAGGCAACCCAGCGGTACCGCCCCGGCGGAAGGGCGAAACCGAGCAGCGCCCCGGGCACGACGGCCACGAAGAGGGCGATGAGTGTGGTCAAGATTGGTTCCCTCCGTGGGTCGCCGCGCAGCCGCGGCGGCCGGAAGAGTACCGGAACGAGGGCGGTGGGCGGTGCCCTCCTGTTGCCGAACGTTGGCGCCGCCGTTGGGACGGCTGATGCCGCTGATCCCCGAAGGTCCCTCAGCACGACGGTGGCCGGTCGCGCCCTCCCCGGCGACGACCGACCACCGTGCCCTCGTGGGCGACCAGGCTCAGTACGAGTAGCCCGAGCCGCCAGCGTCGTTCGAGCCGCTGTCCGCCGGCGGTGCGACCGCCTTCGGCGTGCCCTTGGGCAGGCAGCTCAGGTTCTTCTTGCCGTCCGGCTGGACCACGAACCAGGTGCCACCGACAGCCTGGCCCTTCCACTGGCCGGGCTTCTTGTCACCGATGTAGCGGTAGACCGGCCAGCCGCCGACGGTGAGCTGACGGGTGCCGTCCTGCCGGGTCACGCTGCCGACCTTGTCGTCCGAGACGCCGGTGAGCTCCGGGTTGCCGTCGGTCAGTGCCGGAGGCCACACCTCGGCGCACTTGTCGACACAGTTCGACGACGGCGGGTCGGCGGTGTCCTTGTCGAAGCGGTACAGGATCCAGCCGTCCTGGTCGGTCACGACCTTGCCCATCCGGGCGACACTCTTGCCGACCAACTTCTCGGTCAGGTCGACGTCCGCGGGCGGGGCGTCGGCGGCGGGCGCCTCCGGGGAGGCCGAGGCCTCAGGTTCAACCGTCGCGGTGGGCTCGGCCGCGGCGACGGCGACCGGCTCGGCCGCGCTCGAGTTCGCCCCGTCGTAACCTGCGGGAGCGCAGGCCGTTAGTGCGACCATCGCGCTCGCGACGATGACGGTCCGCTTCATCTGTGCCACGTGCCCTCCTCATTCTTGACAGTTCACCCATAGGTACGGCGGGCGGGCTGTCAAGGTTGAAGTAGTAACAGTGGTCAATTTCACGTAAACCGATTGAACCGTTTTCGGCCGCCGTGCGTACGCCCCCGCGAGGGACCCTTTGTGTGACGACAGATCGGCGCCGGTCATTGTGACAATGACCGGCGCCGATGCGGTAGGCGCGCTTACATGGGTACGGTGACCAGCGGACTCGCCACGCCGTTGGCATCCACCGACTGCACCTGGAGCTGCTTGATGTCCTTCGGCAGAGCCGACGTCGAGGCGCTCAGTTCGAGACCCTGCGGCCGGTTGTTGGTGCCATAGCCGCCCTCCGGGACCGACCAGGTCGAGATGACCTCGGTGGTGGCGTTCTTGCGTACCACCACCAGTCGGCAGACGCGTGGGCCGGGCAGCTTCCGCAGGCTGAAATTGATCCGGGTGCCGTAGTCCTTGGTCACCAGGAACATGGTGGTCTGCACACCGGTGGTCGGGTCGGTCGCCTCGACCTGGTCGCCCTCCACCTCGGTGCCGCCCACACCCGGGCCGCTCGGCGCGGCCGTCGGCACGCTCGTCGGCGGGTCGTTGGGCGCGCTCGGGGTCGACCCGGCGAGCACTCCCGGCGGTTGCTCGCTGCCGGTCACGCTGACGAAGCCGTACCCGGTCAAACCGCCGAAGACCACCACCGCGGCGGCCGTCGCGAGCATGTGACGAAACCGGGTACGCCGCCGGTCGGCCCGGACCGCGCCGAGTGTCCGGTCCAGCAGTGCCGGGTCGGTCGCCGTCTGCTCCAGCGCCATCATCGTCTCGCCGTCGATGTCGGAGAGCAGCCCGACGACCGGCACCATCGTCTCCAACTCGGCCGCGCACGCCCAGCAGGTGGCGAGATGCTCCTCGAACCGCTCAGTGTCCTGCTCGTCGAGCACACCGAGCGCGTACGCCGCGACGTCCATGTGGTCCGGCCGGCTCATTCTGTCACCCCCCGCTCCTGCAGAGCCGTGCGCAGCGCGCGCAGCGCGTAGTAGACCCTCGACTTGGCGGTGCCGAGCGGCAGGCCCAACTCCTCGGCGGCCTCCGGCACCGTCCGCCCCCGGAAGTACGTCGAGATCAGGATCTCCCGGTGCGACTGACTGAGCGTACGCAGCGCGTCCGCCACCGTCATGGTGCGTAGCACCCGGTCGGTGCTGTCCGCCTCGGCGAACGCGGTGAGGTCCCGGTCGTACGTCTCCGGCGGCCGGGCCTCCTGGCTGCGGTGCTCGTCGATGGCTATGCGGCGGGCCACCGTGACCAACCACGGCCGCAGCGAACCCTGGCCCTGGGTGCCCAGGCGGTGCGCGTTGCGCCAGGCCCGCAGCAGCGTCTCCTGGACGATGTCCTCCGCGCGCTGCCGGTCCCCCCCGGTGAGACGCATGACGAACATCAGCAACGGGCCGGCGTGTTCGGCATAGAGCTGACGGATCAACTGGTCGGAGTGGCTGGCCTCGGTTGTCGTCGCCTGATGGCGCCCGGGCGCCGGTCGCGGCGTCACCGGACCATTCTGGCGAGGCGTCGCCCGCGCGTCGACCCCTCGGGCAGACGAGGTTGACCGTGACGAGGGTCGCGCCGACAACCAGTCAGCGCGTACCGCGTCGCCATGCCAACCGGCCGCCACCGCGTGCATGCAGACCTCCGGGATGTCCGTGACCAACGCCGGCCCACGAGGTGGGCCGCCCGGTGGTACGCAACGCCCGCCCCGGCGGATCAACAAACGACGAAAAAACTTCCCCGCCGCTGTCGAGTGGACGGTCAGCGCCGTACCGAGAACAGCCCTGGCGGTGGTGGATCGGAGCCGGTCGCGTCGGCGTCCCGCACGACCTGCGCGCCACCGACGAAGCGGTCCAGCTCGTCGCCGGCCACCACCCGGCCGGGGAACCAGTCGCCGGCAGCGCGTCTGGTCAGCTCCGGCACCGGTGGTGTGGACCGTCCGGCGACCAGCACCAGATTCCCGTACCGGCGCCCACGCAGCACCGCCGCGTCCCCGACCAGACAGGCCTGCGGCAGCACCGATCGGACAGTGGCGACCTGCCCACGGGCGTGCCGCAGCGGCGGGCCGTCGGCGAGGTTCGCCAGGTACCAACCAGCGGGGCGGAGCACCCGGGCCACCTCGGCGGCGTACTCCACCGACGTGAGGTGGGCCGGCGTACGCGCACCGGCGAACACGTCGGCGACCACCACGTCGTAGCTGGCCTCCCGGGTGGACGCCAGCACCGCCCGGGCGTCCTCCACCCGGACCCGCAACCGGGCGTCGGACGGCCACGGCAACGCCCGACGGACCAGCTCCACCAACGCACCGTCCACCTCGGCCACCCGCTGGGTCGACCCGGGTCGGGTGGCGGAGACGTACCGGGGCAGGGTCAGCGCGCCGCCGCCCAGATGCAGCACCCGCAGCGGCTCACCGGCTGGTGCGATCAGGTCCACGGCGGCGGCCAACCGCCGCACGTACTCGAACTCGAGGTGGGTGGGATCGGTCAGGTCGACGTGCGACTGCGGCGCGCCGTCCAGCAGCAGCGTCCACGAGCCGGCCCGGTCCGGAGCCGGGACGAGCTCCGCCAGCCCGGTGTCCACCTGCTCGACCACCCGGTCACCCGCCCGCTTACGCCCCATCGGAACCAGTGTCCGCGCTCATCGGGCGGCGCGGGCCGCGGCGGTCAACGCACGGTGCAGCAGCCGGGAATCGCCGAGCAGGGCCCGCAGCCGGCGCTCCAGGCCGGCGATCGGGATCAGGTTCTGCGGGGCCCGCGGATCCTTGTACGGGGTGGAAGCGAAGCGCGGCAGGGTCACCAGCGACAGGTCGGCCAGCTCGATCGCCGCCTCGACGGGCAGGTCGGCGGAGCACTCCACCCGAACGACGCCCGCCCACGGCGCGCCGATCGCCACCGGCAGCCGCAAATACCACGACCAACCACCCCAGGCGGTGCCGAGCCGGAACACCGGGGAGCGCTCACCCGACGCCATACCCGTCACCACCGCGGTCAGCCGGGCATCCAGGTACTGACTGTGCTGCGTCTTGATGTAGCCCAGGGTGCGCGGCAACTGCCGACGACTGCGCAGCGGGCCGTCCACCACCAACAGGTCACCGTCGACGCGGGCGGCGTCGGACACCGCCACCTCCAACGCGGTCAGCGGGCCCTGCACGGCGGCCGGCAGCTTCGCCAGCTCACCGGTGCCACCCACCCGGTGCACCGGGTAACGGATCGCACCCGCCACCACATCCTGCGCCGACGGGCTCGCGGTGAACAGGCCCCGACCGACCCGGGTGCCCGCCAACTGCGCCGCACCCCGCCCCAGGTCACACCGGACCACCCCGGCCGCGTACGAGGCGGCCAACCCGGGGAACGACAGGCCGTCGGTCTCCGCCGTCCAGATGCTCGCGTCGATGCGGCGAACCCCGTCGACCAGCAACACCACGTCGGGTGCCCGCACCCCGGGGCGTACCCCGATCGCCCGCCAGTCCACGGCGGGCAACTCCACATCCGCGTCGACCTGGGCGCTGCTCGGCGCGGCCGGCCCGGCGGCGGACGCCTCGAAGGACGCCCCGTACGCCGGATCCCACGAATCCACGAAGAACGCGGCGTCACTCACCGGCCCGTCCGCTCCACGCGCGCGGACCGGGCATCCTTGCGCACCTCGAAGCGGACCGGGATCCGCTCGGCCAACGCCGGCACGTGGGTGACCACCCCGACCATCCGATCGCCCCGGGCCGCCAGGTTTTCCAGTGTCGCCGCCACCGTGTCCAGGGTGGCGGCGTCGAGCGTGCCGAAACCCTCGTCCAGGACGATCGACTCCAGGCTCGCCGCCGTGGTGGACATCCCCGCCAACTGCTCGGAGAGCGCCAACGCCAGCGCCAGCGACGCCTGGAACGTCTCACCCCCGGAGAGGGTGCGCACGCCGCGACGCAGCCCCGCGTCGTGGTGGTCGACCACCACGAACTCGCCCTTGTCGTGCACCAGCTCGTACTGCCCGGAGGACAACTCCCGCAGGATCCCCGACGCGCCGTCGACCAGCAGGTCCAACGCCTCGGCCAGCAACCACCGCTCGAAGTTGTTGGCCCGCAGGTGCCCGGCGAGCGCACGCGCCACCTGCGCCTCCCGCTCGTGCCCCGCCCGCTGCTCGCGCAACGTCCCGGCCTGCTCGCGACGCTCGTGCAGCCGCCGCCGGTCGGCGTCGGCCCGCTCCACCGCCACTGTCGCCGCGTGCACCGGGTCGTCCCCGACCGGCACGTCGGCGGCGGCGAAGATGCCCGCGATGGCCCGCTGCACCCCGTCGGCCACCGACTCGGCCTCCGCCACGGCGGCGGCCCGACCGGCCCGCTCGGCACGGCGGCGGTCCGCCTCGGTGGTCGCCCAACCGGTCAGCGCCGCCCACGCGGCAGCCACGTCGTCCCGGTCGGTCGCCGGTGGGCCGAACCGGGCCAACCCGTCACGGGCGGTGTCGAAGGCCCGCCACGCCGCCCGCAGCCGCTCCTCGGCGGCGTCCACCCCGGCCCGAGCCTGCCGAGCGGTCTCGCGGCCGGCCCGGACCGCGGTTGCCGCCTCCTCCAGCGCGCGCCGCAACCGGGCGTGCTCGGCCAACTCCCGCCGCAGCACGGCCGGCTCGGCCGCGCCGGAGAGCTGCCCGTCCAGCTCGGCCAGCCGGGTCTCCATCTGCTCCTGCCTGGCTCGCGCCTGCACCAGCAGCCGCTCCAGCTCCCGCGCCGCCGTGTCCCGCTCCTGAACGGTCGCCTGCGCGGCCTTGGTAGCTGCCCGCGCGGCCTTGCCCGCCGCCGTCGCGGCGGCCACCGCCGAATCGGCCGGCACCGCGGGCACCTCGGCCACCGGCTGCTCGCACACCGGGCACGCCGCACCGGCATGCAGGTGCACCCGCAGGCTCACCGCCAGGTCGGTGGCCTTCGCCTCCTCGTGCGCCCGGAAGGCCGCCTCCAGCTCGGCGTCGGCCCGCTCGGCGGCCACCCGTGCGGCGGCCAACGCCGCCACCGCGGCGGCATGCTCCTCATTCGCCGCGCGCACCGTCGCCCGGACCGTGTCGGCCTCGCCGGACAGCCGATCCCGATCGTCGTACGCCCGCAGTTGCAGTCGCAGCGCGCTCTCGTCACCGGCGGCGGCCAGCTCGCCGCGCAGCTTGTCCTCCCGCTCCTCGGCCAGCGACACCCCGTTCGCCGCGGCCTCGGCGTCGGCCCGCGCCGCGGCGACCGCGCGAGCGACCTCGGCTACCCCAGCGGGCGCACGCACCCCGGTCAGCACGGTCAGCTCGTCGTCCAGCGCGGTCAGTGCCCCCGCGGCCTCCCGTGCGGTGACCCGGGCAGCCGCCAGCTCCGGCACCGCCTCGGCCACCGCGGCCGCCAGCTCGGCCATCCGCTCCACCCGGGCGTCGGCCTCGGCCAACGCCTCGTCGTCCACGCCGGTCAACCCGGCGAGCACCTGGTCGACCGCCTCCAGCCGGGCCTCTGCCTGCGCGGCGCGCGCCGTCGCCTTCTTCTGCACGTCCTCGTAGACGCCGAGGCCCAGCAGGTTGACCAGGATCTGTTGCCGCGTCGCCGGCTTGGCGTGCAGGAAGTCGGCGAACTGCCCCTGTGGCAGCACCACACAGCTGGTGAACTGCTCGTACGGCAGCCCGACCGCCTCCAGCACCGCCTGCTCCATCTCGGCGGGAGTGCCGGCCACCACCTCGCCGAGGTCGTCCGGGCTCAACCCGGTGTCCAGTTTTGTCACGTCGAAGCCGGCCGGCATCAGCTGCAACCCGGCGTTCGCGGTCTTCACGTTGCCCCGGCCGTCCCGGCGGACCACCCGGGTCGCCACGTAACGGGCGCCGCCGGACTCGAAGACCAACCGCACCCGCGCCTCGGTCGCCGACGGCGCGAGCGCGTTCGCCAACCCTCGGGCGCCACCCCAGCGGGGCACCATGCCGTAGAGGGCGAAGCAGATCGCGTCCAGCACTGTCGACTTGCCCGAACCGGTCGGGCCGATCAGCGCGAAGAAGTCGGCGTCGGTGAAGTCGACTGTGGTCTCGTCCCGGAAGACCGTGAACCCGGCCATGTCCAACCGCATCGGACGCATCAGTGCTCGACCTCCTCGAAAAGCTCGTCGAAGAGCTCCCGGACACCCTCGTCGGCGTGGCCCCGGCTGTCCAGGTAGTCGGCGAACAACTCCCGGGGCGAACGCCCCGAACGCTGGGCGATGCGAGCGCCGCTCCCCGGCGCGGCCAACAGCTCCGGGTCGATCCGGATCTCCAGGGCCCGGGGGAGCAGCTCCTGAATTTCCTCGCGCAGGCCGGCGCGGGGCTGCTCCCGCACGTACACCCGCAGCCACGCGTCCGGTGCCTCGATCTCGGCGAGCTGGGCCAGGGTGCCCCGCACCGTGCGCAGCGCGCTCGCCGCCGTCACCGGCACCTCCCGCACCCGGGCGGCGGTGCTGGCCGTCACCTCGACCATCGTCACCGAGGGGATGTTCTCCTGCTCACCGAAGTCCACAGCGAGGGGACTGCCGCTGTACCTCACCGGGCAGGGGCCCGCGACCCGCTGCGCCCGGTGCAGGTGACCCAGCGCCACGTAGTGCGCGGTGGCCGGGAAGACGGTGGCCGGAACGGCGTAGCCCAACACGGTGTGCGCGTCGCGCTCGCCACCACCGGTGGCCGCGCCGGTCACCGTCAGATGCGCGGTGACCAGGTGCACCCGGTCCGGTTCGGTGAAACCCTCGGTCAGTCGCCCCAGCACCCGGCCCAGGTGGTCGGCGTACGTCTGGTTGGTCTCCGCGGCGGTCAGCTCGTACATCTCCAACGCGCGCACCGCGTACCGCTGGGACAGGAACGGCAACGCGGCCAACCGCCACCGCTCGCCACCGGCGGTGGTGCCGTCGATGACGTGCTCGTCCGGGTTTTCCCGCACCCCGCCCCGCAGGGTGATGCCGGCGGCATCGGCCCACGGGCGCAGCGCGTCCAGCGCCGGGCCGTTGTCGTGGTTGCCGCCGATCGCCACCACGTCCGCGCCGGTCCGCCGTAGCGCCGTCAACGCCCTGGTGACCAGGCGGGTCGCCTCCGAGCTGGGCGCGGCGGTGTCGTAGAGGTCACCGGCGACGATCACCAGATCCGGCTGTTCGGCACGGGCGATCTCGATCACCCCGGCCAGCACGGCCTTGTGCTCGTCGGCCCGGGACTGCCCCTTGAGCACCTTTCCCACGTGCCAGTCGGAGGTGTGCAGGATCTTCATGGCTGTGCCGGCCCCTAGCTAGAACGGGATGTCGTCGTCGGTGCCGCCACCGGAGCCCACCACGGCGAACGGGTCGGCGGACTGGGTGATCGAGCGCAGCGTCTCCGATGGTGCCCGGCCCGCCTCGGAGACCCGGGTGGCCCAGGCCGGGAACGGGAACTCCAGGCAGAGCGGCACCGGGATGTCCGGCTGGTTGACGAACATGGTGCCCGGCTTGGCCAGCAACGCCCGCTGGCGCTGCGCGGGCGGCAGGAAGCCGTACTCCGGGCGGGACGCCTCGGCCGGGTCGAGCCGGCCGACCACCCGGATCGCCGAGTTGGTGACGATCCGCCGCTCCACCTCGCTCGCCGTCTGCTGCGCGCCGATCAGGATCACCCCGAGCGAGCGGCCCCGCTCGGCGATGTCGAGCAGGACCTCCTTGATCGGCGAGGAGCCCTCCCGGGGGGCGTACTTGTTGAGCTCGTCGAGGACGACGAAGAGCAGCGGCTTGGCGGTGCCGGACTTCTCCTTGCGCTCGAACTCGCTCTTGAGCGTCACACCCACCACGAACCGCTGCGCGCGGTCGGGAAGGTTGTGCAGGTCAACCACAGTGACCTGGGCCGACTCGCTCGTGTTGATCGAGTGGGGGCGGCGGGTGGCGAGGTCGCCACGGATCAGCCGGGCCAGGTCCTTCTTGCTGCCGATCAACCGCCGGGCGAACGCGTTGACGGTGCCCAGCCCCACCGCGCTGCCCGCCCAGTCCGAGCGGGTCTCGTCGTCGTTGAGCTGATCGACGATGTGGTCGACCAGATCGCCGTAGGAGCCGAGGCGGACCCCGTCGATGCTCACCCCGCCGTCGGCGGGCTGGGCGTAACGGGCCAGGTGCGCGGCCACCGAGTGGACCACCATCGTGTACTGCTGGCGCTCGTCGTCGGCGTCGGCGAAGACATACGGCAGCAGGCGGTCGGTGCAGAACTCGCTCAGCGTCCAGTAGAACGCGTCCACCCCGGTGAGCCGGCTGCTCACATCCGGCGTGCCGGCCGAGTCGCCGACCCGCGGTGGGGCGTACACCCGCACGTCGGGGAAGGCGCCGGCGCTCAACCCGAGCTTCGCGTACGCCGCGCGGGTGGGCTCGTCGAGGCGGGTGTTGGGGTGGTCCAGGAAGAGCAGATCCTCACCCTTGACGTTGAAGATCAGCGCCTTGGCGTTGACCGCGTCGCCGCCCAGCACCCCGGAGCGGAACACCGAGTAGAGCAGGAAGGTGGCGAAGCTGGTCTTGGTGGCCACCCCGGAGATGCCGGAGATCGAGACGTGCGCGCCCCGACTGCCGTCGAGGAAGTCGGCGTTGAGGTAGACCGGCACCCCGTCGCGACCCATCCCCATCGGGATGCGCCGCTCCATCCGGTCGAAGTGCAGCGCGCGCGCCCGGGCGTCACCCTCGGCCCGGTGCACCACCGCGCCCGGAGTCGGCGGCACGTAGAGCTCCGGATCGACGCGGGTGGTGGTGACCTCGGCCGCCTCCTGCACCTGGGCGGGCAGCGTGCCGTCAGCGATGGCGAACACGTCGGACTCGAACTGGGCGCCCTCGTGGCGCGCGCGGACCTGGGTGACCACCCCGGCGATCGTCACCGGCTCCCGGTCCGGCAGCTCCCGTCGCGTGACCACCACGTCGTCGAGCTGGAGGTAACTGCCGGGCGCCACGGCCGTCCAGAACTGCAACGGGGTGGCGTCGGCGGTGCCCAGCACCCGCCCGACCGCCTCGCCAGGGCTGTCGAGGTCGACGTCGGTCATCGGGCGACTCGGGTCGCTCGGGCATCACGGTCGGCGCGCATGCCCTGCATCCTGCCCGAGGAGTACGACAGGTCGCCACGCGACGCGTCGGACGACACCATGCGCCGTCACACTCATGACGCTGGGTGCTCGACCGAGCGCATGAGGTGGGCGGGAGTCGTGTTGGCGTGCACCGCGCGAGGTCGGACTCAACTCCCGGGGCACCGGTCGCGTTACCTAGGCATGGAGCACGTATGAATGACGACTTCGGCGCCTTCGTCGCGACGAGCGGCCCGCGACTGCTCCGCTTCGCCGTACTGATCACCGGGCAGCGGGCGGACGCCGAGGACCTGCTGCAGGAGGTGCTGGAGCAGGCGTACCCGCGCTGGCAGGTGGTCCGGCAACGGCAGCCGGAGGCCTACCTGCGTCGCGCGATGACCAACAGGTTGGTCAGCCGGTGGCGCTCACCGTGGAACCGGCGTCGGGTCGCCGGTCTTCCGGACGTGGTACCGCAGCAGGATGAGATGACCCGGGTCGACGACCGGGAGTTGCTGCTGACGGCACTGCGGGAGCTTCCACCGCGGATGCGGGCGGTGGTGGTGGTCCGGTACTGGCTTGGCTTCTCCGAGGCGGAGGCTGCGGCCGAACTGGACTGTTCTGTGGGCTCGGTGAAGAGCCAGGCTTCCCGTGGTCTGCACCGCCTGCGGGTGCGACTTGAGGCGGCCGGTGTTCCCCCACTCGACCTCGACCTCGCGGAGGAGAACCATGCGTGACCACGAGGTGGCCGCCCTGCTCGACCACGCCGTCGCGACCGTGGAGCTGCCACCCGGTCTCGCCCAACGGGTCGTCACGGGAAGCCGGGCGCGTCGCCGTCGGCGTCTGCTGCTCTCGGCCGGCATGGTGGCCGTGGTGGTCGCCGCCGGGGCACTGCTGCTCCCGCACCTGGGGCCGGCCGGTAGCGAGGGCGGGGGCGCCGGGCCGATCGCCGCTGCCGGGGTTCCGGCCGGGATCGTCGGCCCCGACGGTCGACCGGTGACGGAGGCGCAGGTCGTGGCTGTCGGCCGGGTCGGTACGGAGACGCTCGTGCTGATCCGGCGCGAACCACGCGCCGAGGAGCGGGCCGCCGGGGGACAGGCTGTCGAGGTCCTGACCGCCCCGGACGTGGGCGAACCGCGCCGGTTGCTCGACCACCTCTCGTACGACCTGGCCTGCGTCGACGGTGACGTGGTCTGCGCGGCTGTCCGATCCGCCGGCAGTGGGCTGGGCGTTGCCGTGGCCCGTCGCTCCGGGAGCCGGCTCTACGTCCTGGTCCAGGCGCCTCAGGGGCGTACCGTCGAGGTCGTCGCCAACGGCGTGCCGCATCCGCTCGGCGCGGCGCCGCGGGGCGCGGTGGTCGAGGTGGTCGCCGCCGAGCCGTACGAAGAGGTGCAGGTCTGGGCGAGCACCGAGGACGGCCGGCGATACCAGATCCCGTGGGCTCCCGGGGCGGTGCTCATCGACTGAGATCTCACGGACGGGCGTGGCGGAGCAGGAGGACGCCGTCCTCGGCGGCGAGCACGTGGCGCAGTGGCAGGTGCCGGGGTGGTGCGGCGTCGCCGGCGGTGATTCGGCCGGGGCCGGGCCCGGCCAGCAGCGGCGAGACGGTGAGGCACAGCTCGTCCACCAGGTCGGCGGCGGTGAGCGCGCCGAACAGGTGTGGGCCGCCCTCACAGAGCAGTTGGGTGAGCCCGCGGCGGTGCAGCTCGGCGAGACCGGCGGCCAGGTCGACCCGCTCGGCGCCGCAGCGCAGCACGTCGGCGACGTCGGTCAGCCCGGGCGGCGGATCGGCGTCGGCGTGGGTGAGCACCACCGGGCGGGTCGGCGCGTCGGCGAAGGCGGCCTGCGCCGGGTTCAGGTCGAGCGAACCGGAGACGACCACCAGCGTCGGGTACTCGGCCAGCCCGTTGGCACGGCGCCAGGCGCGGCGGCGCTCGTTGAGCCGGACCGCCCGGTACTCCTCGTGGCGGAGTGTGCCGGCGGCCACGACCAGTGCGTCGCAGACCATCCGCAGCAGGCCGAACACCCGCTTGTCCGGCTCGCCGGAGAGCCCGGCGGAGTAGCCGTCCACGGTGACCGCGCCGTCCAGGCTGGCCACGAAGTTCATCCGCAGGCGGGGCTTGGCGGCGCGGCCGTAGAGGGCGGTCAGCGCGGCGTCGTCGAGCGGCTGCGTCGACGGCTCGGGCCAGAGCCGTCGGATCGGAATTCCGACGGTCATTCGCCGGCCGGACCGGTGACCGGAGGGGTGGGTTCGGCGGTACGGTGCTGGCAGTCGCACCAGTTCCGGCCCGGGCAGTCGTCGTGTCGCCGGGCCCGGCACGCTCGGCAGATCATGCTCGCAGCCTAAGCCGCGGGAGGACAGGACAGCATGTCGCGTCAGATCTTCCAGCTGAAGATGTCTCTCGCCGGGACCCGCCCGCCGGTGTGGCGTCGGGTGCTCGTGCCGGCCGGCTACACGCTGGACCGGCTGCACCGAGTGGTGCAGCACGCGATGGGTTGGCGGGACTGCCACCTGCACTCCTTCGAGATCGACGCGGTGCAGTACGGCGAGCCGGACCCGGACGGGGAGTTGGCGTTGCACGACGAGCTGGACGTGCGGCTCGACGCGGTGCTCGGCAAGGGCAGCCGGTTCTCCTACACGTACGACTTCGGCGACTGGTGGGAGCACGACCTGGTCGTGGAGGACGCGTTGACGGCCGACCCCGACGAGCGGTACCCGGTCTGCCTGGCCGGCGAGCGGGCCTGCCCGCCGGAGGGTGTCGGCGGGCAGTTGGGCTACCAGGCGCTCGTGGAGGCCCTGGACGACCAGACCGCCCCGGCCGACCTCGCCAGCCCTCGTCAGGCGATCCTGCGTGACTGGGCGGGTCCGACCTTCGACCCGTCCCGCTTCGACCCCACCCGCGCAACCACCCTCCTCCGCCACTTCTGCTAACCCGCCCCCGCCCCCGGCCCCTGCGTTGTTGATCAAGAAGTTTGCGTCAGCAGGGCTCCGTTTTCTGACCGAAACCTCTTGATCGCCGGGGGCGGGGCGGGGCGGGGGTGTGGCGGGGGTGTGGCGGGGGTGTGGCGGGGCGGGGGTGGGAGTGGTCAGCGATAACGATCTGGGAACGCTCCCATCGCCCTATTGACACTCCCGTTACCTGTCGGCAATCTCATGGGAGCGCTCCCGGAGGTGGCATGGGTCACTCACGCATCCCCGGCCTGGCGCGATGAGACACCCCCCACCACAACCACCAGCCTCACCACCGGAAAGAGGGGTCAGCGCATGAGTGTCACCACGCGGCGTACCCGCCTGGCGGCCGCTGCCCTGGCCGCGATCACCGCAATCGGCGGTCTCGCGGCCTGCGGCAACGACGACGACAAGCCAGCGGCCGGCGAGAAGCCGGCCAAGCTGGTCGTCGACACCTTCGGCGAGATGGGCTACGACGATCTCGTCAAGCAGTACGAGAAGGACACCGGCATCAAGGTCGAGCTGCGCAAGACCGCACAGCTCGGTGAGTACCGGCCGAAGCTGGTCCGCTACCTGGCCACCGGCAAGGGCGCGGCGGACGTCACCGCCCTGGAAGAGGGCATCCTCAACGAGTTCAAGCCCAACGCGCGCAACTGGGCCGACCTCAGCCCGCTGGTTACCGACCACTCCAAGGAATACCTGCCCTGGAAGTGGGAGCTGGGCAAGGCGCCGGACGGCCGGCTGATCGGCCTGCCGACCGACGTCGGCAGCCTCGCCGTCTGCTACCGCAAGGACCTGTTCCAGGCGGCCGGCCTGCCCACCGAGCGCGACCAGGTGTCGGCGCTCTGGCCGGACTGGAAGGGCTTCCACGACGCCGGTCTGAAGTACAAGCAGGGCAGCGGCGGCAAGGCGTTCATCGACTCGATCACCGCCGTCTCCAACGGTGTGCTCTTCCAGGGCAACGGTGATCTGTTCTACGACAAGGAAGACAACATCATCGCGGACACCAGCCCCGCGGTGAAGAACGCGTGGGACACCGCCACCTCGATGGCGGACATCTCCGCCAAGGCGTCGACCTGGTCGCCGGAGTGGTCGGGTGGCTTCAAGCAGGGCACCTTCGCGGCCACCTTCTGCCCGTCCTGGATGCTCGGCATCGTGTCGGACAACTCCGGCCCGGCCAACAAGGGCAAGTGGGATGTCGCGTCCGTGCCGGGTGGCGGCGGTAACTGGGGCGGCTCGTGGCTCGCGGTTCCGGCGCAGAGCAAGTACCCGAAGGAGGCGGCGAAGCTCGCCGAGTACCTGACCAACGCCAAGAGCCAGGTGGAGGCCTTCAAGCTCAAGGGCCCGCTGCCCACCAACCTCGAGGCGCTGAAGAACGAGGCCTTCCTCAGCTACACCAACGAGTACTTCAGCAACGCGCCGACCGGCAAGATCTTCGGGGAGAGCGTCGCCAAGATCCAGCCGATCCACCTGGGTCCGAAGCACCAGGCGGTGAAGGAGAACGCGCTCGAGCCGGCCCTGCGGGCGTTCGAGAACGGGCAGGCCGACAAGGCCAAGGCCTGGGAGCAGTTCACGAAGGATGCCAAGACTCAGGGTGCCTTCTGAGTGATTCCCTGCCGGTGGCGTTCGGGGTTTCCCGGACGCCACCGGCCGGTCCCCTCCGCGTAGCGCCCTGCGCGAGGGCCCCCGGGCCTCGCCGGAAAAGGAAATTCGCATGAGCCTGTCGGCCACGACGGCACGGCCGTCGCCAGCAGCACCGCCTTCTCCCGACGTCGATCGCCGACGTCGCCGGGGAAGGTTACTCAACCGCCTCGATGTCAAGTACTCGCCGTACCTCTACATCGCCCCGTTCTTCCTGATCTTCGGCGTATTCGGGCTGTACCCGATGCTGCGTACCGCCTGGATGTCGCTGCACGACTGGGACATGATCGGCGAGCACACGTTCATCGGCTTCGACAACTACACCCGGCTGGTGTCCGACGAGTACTTCTGGAACGCGCTGGTCAACACGTTCGGCATCTTCGCCCTGTCGACCATCCCACAGTTGTTGCTCGCCCTCTTCCTGGCGAACCTGCTCAACCGGAGCCTCCTGCGCGCCAAGACCTTCTTCCGGATGGCCATCTTCATGCCGAACGTGGTGTCGGTGGCCGCGGTCGCGATCGTCTTCGGGATGTTGTTCCAGCGGGAGTTCGGCCTGTTCAACTGGCTGCTCAGCTTCGTCGGTGTCGACCCGGTCGACTGGGACGGCCACCGGTGGAGTTCCTGGACGGCCATCTCCTCCATGGTCAACTGGCGGTGGACGGGGTACAACACCCTGATCCTGCTCGCCGGCATGCAGGCGATCCCGAAGGACCTCTACGAGGCCGCGGAGATCGACGGTGCCGGTCCGTGGCGACAGTTCTGGCAGATCACCCTGCCCATGCTCAAGCCCACCTTCATCTTCGTGGTCATCCTGTCCACGATCGGCGGCATGCAGCTCTTCACCGAGCCCCTGCTCTTCGGCAACGGCAACATCATCGGTGGCAACCAGCGGGAGTTCCAGACGCTGGCCATGTACATGTACGAGATGGGCATCGTGAACCTGAACACCGCCGGCTACGGAGCCGCGGTCGCCTGGGCGATCTTCATGATCATCATCGTGGTGTCGCTGTTCAACTTCCTACTCGTCCGCCGCTCGGCGAAGTGAGGAGAGATCGATGATCTCGGCTTCCCAGCGCCTGTGGCGCACCAGCCCGCTGACCTACCTGGCGCTCGTCCTGGCGGCGCTGCTGTCGATCTACCCGTTCTACTACATGCTGGTGATCGGCACTCGCAGCCTGGACAACATCAACGACGTACCGCCGCCGTTGACCCCCGGTGGCGCGTTCGGTGACAACTTCGGGCGGGTGCTCGACAACGACGCCGCCAACTTCCTCACCGGCATGATGAACTCGATCATCGTCTCCTCGGTGGTCACCGTCTCGGTGGTGCTCACCGGTTCGCTGGCCGGGTTCGCCTTCGCCAAGCTGAAGTTCCGCGGCAGCAACGCCCTCCTGCTGGCGATCATCGTCACCATGATGATCCCGACCCAGATGGGGCTCATCCCGCTCTGGGGCATGATGCAGGACCTGGGGTGGTACGACACCCTCTACGCGGTCACCGTGCCGTTCCTGGTCACCGCATTCGGCGTGTTCATGATGCGGCAGTACGCCAGCCAGGCGATCTCCGACGAGCTGATCGAGGCCGGCCGCGTCGACGGCGCGAGCACGTTCCGGATCTACTGGAGCATCGTGCTGCCCGCGCTGCGTCCCGCCGCCGGCGTCCTCGGTCTGCTGACCTTCATGGAGACCTGGAACTCGTTCCTCTGGCCGTACGCCATCCTCACCCCGGAGAACCCGACCCTGCAGGTCTCGCTCTCCTTCCTCTCGTACGCCTACTACACCGACTACTCCCAGGTGTTCGCCGCCACGGCGATCGGCACCATCCCCCTGGTAATCGTCTTTCTCGTGTTCGGCCGCCAGATCATCGGCGGGATCATGGAAGGTGCCGTCAAGTCGTGAGCAACCCCGCCAGCCCACCCGCCGTCGACGTCCTCGACGAGCGCCCCGGGCTGACCTTTCCACCCGGATTCCTCTGGGGGGCCGCGACGGCGGCATACCAGATCGAAGGGGCGGCGGCCGTGGACGGCCGCACCCCGTCGATCTGGGACACCTTCAGCCACACCGAGGGCCGGGTCCTCTCCGGGCACACCGGCGATGTGGCGTGCGACCACTACCACCGCCTCGGCGAGGACGTCGCGCTGATGGCCGAGCTGGGCCTCAAGTCGTACCGTTTCTCGGTCTCCTGGTCCCGGGTGCAGCCCGGCGGCACCGGCGCGGCCAACCCGGGCGGCCTGGACTTCTACCGGCGACTGGTGGACGAGCTGCTGGCCAACGGCATCGAGCCGTGGCTCACCCTCTACCACTGGGACCTGCCGCAGCCGTTGGAAGACGCCGGCGGCTGGCCGGCCCGGGACACCGCGGCCCGCTTCGCCGACTACACGACCCTGGTGGCCGACGCGCTCGGTGACCGGGTGCGCTACTGGACCACGCTGAACGAGCCGTGGTGCTCCGCGTTCCTCGGCTACGGCTCCGGCGTGCACGCCCCCGGCCGCACCAACGGAGCGGACGCGGTGCGCGCCGGACACCACCTGATGCTCGGTCACGGCCTGGCCGTGCAGGCACTGCGGGCCGCCCGGCCGGCCGCCGAGGTGGGCGTGACCGTCAACCTCTACCCGGTCGACCCGGCCAGTGACAGTCCCGCCGACTCCGACGCCGCCCGGCGGATCGACGGGTTGGCCAACCGGTTCTTCCTGGACCCGCTGCTGCGCGGGTCGTACCCGGAGGACCTGGTGGCCGACCTCAGCACGGTGACCGACTTCGAGCACGTGCGCGACGGCGACCTGGCGACCATCTCCACGCCGCTGGACCTGGTCGGGGTCAACTACTACAGCCGGCACGTGGTCGCCGCGCCGGTCGAGGGCGTGGAGGCCGACCCGGCCCCCTCGTGCTGGCCGGGCAGCGAGGACGTCCGGTTCGTCACCCGCGGCGTCCCGGTCACCGACATGGGCTGGGAGATCGACGCCCCGGGTCTGACCGAGACGCTGCGCCGGGTGAACGGCTACACCGACCTGCCCCTGTACGTCACCGAAAACGGCTCCGCGTTCGTCGACTCGGTGGTCGACGGGCAGGTCGACGACGTCGACCGGCTGGCCTACTTCGACGCCCACCTGCGCGCCGCCCACGAGGCGATCGACGCCGGAGTGCCTCTGCGGGGATACTTTGCCTGGTCGCTGATGGATAATTTCGAATGGGCCTGGGGTTACACCAAGCGGTTCGGCATGATCCACGTCGACTACGACAGCCAGGTCCGCACCCCCAAGTCCAGCGCCAAGTGGTACGCCTCGGTGATCCGGCGCAACGGTCTGGCCGCACAATAGGCTCGGGCCAGCCATCAGGACGGCCCCGGCGTCCACCTCTCGCAGGTGGCGCCGGGTCCGCCCGCCGTCGGAGGAGCAGACGATGACAACGCAGCGCACCCGGTCGCTCGGGCGCCCGACCCTCGACGCGGTCGCGGCGCGTGCCGGCGTCGGTCGGGGCACGGTCTCCCGCGTGGTCAACGGCTCGCCCCAGGTCAGCCCTGAAGCCCGGGCCGCGGTCCAACAGGCCATCGCAGAGCTGGGGTACGTGCCGAACCGGGCCGCCCGTGCGCTCGTCACCCAGCGGACGGACTCCGTCGCGCTGGTGGTGTCCGAATCCGGCGAGCGTGTCTTCACCGAGCCGTTCTTCGCCGCGATCGTGCGGGGGATCAGCTCCGGGCTGCTGGAGACGCCGATGCAGCTCTGGCTGGCCATGGCCCAGTCGCCGGTGGAACGGGAGCGCGTCGAGCACCACCTCACCAACCAGCACGTCGACGGCGTACTGCTGCTGTCGTTGCACGACTCCGACCCGCTGCCGACGCTGCTGGAGGAGCGCGGCCTTCCCGCCGTGCTCGGCGGTCGGCCCGCCCGGATGCTGCAACCGGGCGCCCAACCGGCCTGGTTTGTCGACGTGGACAACGTTGGCGGGGCCCGGCAGGCGGTGGAGTACCTGGCGAGACAGGGCCGGCGACGCGTCGCCACCATCGCCGGTCCGCAGGACATGGGTGCCGGCCTGGCCCGGCTGACCGGCTACACCGACGCGGTCAAGGCCACCGGGGCCGGTGTCAACCCCGACCTGATCGCGTACGGCGACTTCAGCGAGGGCAGCGGCGCGGCCGCCATGCGTCGCCTGCTGGACGCCTGCCCGGACCTGGACGCGGTCTTCGTCGCCTCCGACCTGATGGCGTTCGGTGCGCTGCGTACCCTGCGCGAGGCCGGCCGCCGTGTGCCCGAGGACGTCGCGGTGATCGGCTTCGACGACGCGACCATCGCCCGACAGGCCGAACCGCCGCTGACCACTGTCTTCCAGCCGGTGGAGGAGATGGGCCGGCAGATGGCCCGCCTGCTGGTGGCCCGGATCCGTGGCGAGGAGCTACCCGCCTCCCACATCCTCCTGGACACCCAACTGGTCCACCGAGCCTCCGCCTAACCCCCCCCGGAACCCGCACAGCGCGCGCCCGCACAGCGCGCGCCCGCACAGCGCGCGTCGATCATGGGGTTGGCCTGGACATTTCCGGCATCCCGGCTCGCCAACCTCATGATCAAGAAGGCCGACAGGGCAAGATCGTGCTCGATCCTGGATCGAGTGGCCTCCCGGCGACCGCACACCACTACATCCAGGATCGAGCGCGATCTTCAGGTGTCGGAGCGTGCGGGGGCGCGCGCCGGCGTGCGGGCGAGGCGTGCGGCGGGCGGGCGTGCGGCGGGCGGGGGCGTGCGGGGGCGGGCGTGCGGCGTGCGGGGGCGTGTGGTGGGCGTGCGGGGCGCGGGGCCGGTGCGGTGGGCGTGCGGGGCCGGTGCGGTGGGCGTGCGCGGGTGGGTGGGTGAGTGGGTGAGTGAGTGGTGCAGGGTTGGTGCCCGGCGGTCAGGCGGGGGTGGGGGCCCAGCGGCGGAGTTCGCGCTTGGCCAGGGAGTTGCGGTGCACCTCGTCGGGACCGTCGGCGAGGCGCAGGGTGCGGGTCTGCGCCCAGAGGGCGGCCAGTGGCGTGTCCTGGCTGACACCGGCGCCGCCGTAGGCCTGGATGGCCTTGTCGATCACCCATTCCGCCATCGCCGGCGTGCCGATCTTGATGGCCTGGATCTCGGTGTGCGCGCCCTTGTTGCCGACGGTGTCCATCAGCCAGGCCGTCTTGAGCACCAGCAGCCGGGCCTGCTCGATGCGGACCCGGGACTCGGCGATCCACTCCCGGACCACGCCCTGCTCGGCCAGCGGTCGGCCGAACGCGATCCGTTCGTTCGCGCGGCGGCAGAGCAGCTCCAAGGCCCGTTCGGCCATCCCGATCAGCCGCATGCAGTGGTGAATCCGGCCGGGCCCCAGCCGGGCCTGGGCGATGGCGAAGCCGGTGCCCTCGGCGCCGATCAGATTCTCTGCGGGCACCCGGACGTCGGTGAAGTCGATCTCGGCGTGCCCACCGTGGGAACCGTCGGTGTAGCCGAAGACGGTCATGCCTCGGCGCACTGTCACCCCGGGGGTGTCCCGGGGGACCAGCACCATGCTCTGCTGGCGGTGCCGGTCGGCGGTGGGGTCGGTCTTGCCCATCACGATGAAGATCTCGCAGCGCGGGTCCATGGCCCCGGACGACCACCACTTCCGCCCGTTGATCACGTACTCGTCGCCGTCGCGCGTGATCCGGGTGGCGATGTTGGTGGCGTCGGAGGACGCGACGTCCGGCTCGGTCATGCAGAACGCCGAGCGGATCTCACCCTCCAGCAGCGGCATCAGCCAGCGCTGCTGCTGCGCCTCCGACCCGAACTCGGCCAGCAGCTCCATGTTGCCGGTGTCCGGTGCCGCGCAGTTGACCGCCTCCGGCGCGAGGTGTGGGCTGCGCCCGGTCAGCTCGGCCAGGGGGGCGTACTGGAGGTTGGTCAGGCCGGCGCCGTAGCGCGGGTCGGGCAGGAAGAGGTTCCACAGGCCGCGCTTGCGGGCCTCCGCCTTCAGTTCGCCCAACACCGGGGTACGCGACCACGGGTCCCCGGCGGCCACCTGCTCGGCGTGCACGGCCTCGGCCGGGTAGACGTGCTCGGTTAGGAACCGGGTCAGCTCGTCGCGCAGCTCCTCGGTCCGGCTGTCGTATGAGAAGTCCATCACCGCTCCCTGGCGGCGGTCAGCCCGTGCGCGACCAGCGGTGCCACCATCTCGCCGATCCGGTCGAAGCCCTCGCCGAGCGTCTGCCCGAGCGTGTGGCGGTAGTGGATGCCCTCGCAGATCACCGCGAGCTTGAAACAGCCCAACGCCACGTGCCAGTGCAGCGGACCGACGTCGACATCGCTGCGGCCGGCGTACCTGTCGATCAGCTCGCTGCCGGTGGGGAAGCCGGCGCGCGGGCCGAGCCCGTCGGCGACGGGGTTGCCCGCGGCGGTGTCGCTGCCGCCGAGCACGTCCCAGTACGTCAGCAGCAGCCCCAGGTCGGCGAGGGGGTCGCCGAGGGTGGCCATCTCCCAGTCGAGCACCGCGTGCACGGCGACCGGGTCGGCCGAGGCGAGGAGGTTGTCCAGCCGGTAGTCGCCGTGCACGATCCGGCCGGCGTTCGCGCCCTCCGGGGCGGTCGCCGCGAGCAGGTCACGCAGTTCGTCGATACCAGGCAGATCACGGCTGCGGGAGCGGTCGAGCTGCCCGGCCCAGCGGCGGACCTGCCGGGCGAGGTAGCCCTCGGGGCGGCCGAAGTCAGCCAACCCGACGCTGGACGGCTCGACGCTGTGCAGCGCGGCGAGCGTGTCCATCATCGCCATGGCGAGGGCCCGGCGTCGTTCGTCGCCCAGCGGGTCGGTCTGCGAGCGGGTGCGGAACACCTCGCCGGGCATCCGCTCCATCAGGTAGAACGGCGCGCCGATCACCTCGGGGTCGGTGCAGAGCAGCAGCGCGCCCGGGACCGGCACATCGGTCGGTGCCAGCGCGGAGATGACCCGGAACTCGCGGCCCATGTCGTGCGCGGTCGCCAGCACGTGGCCCAGCGGTGGGCGGCGCAGCACCACCTCGCGGTCGCCGAGACGCAGCAGGTAGGTGAGGTTGGACTTGCCGCCCGCGATCAGCGTGGCACGCAGCGGCCCGATGGCCAGCTCGGGTCGGTGCTGCGCCAGATGGTCGGCGAGTCTGTCCAGGTCCAGCCCTGCCGGGGAGACGGGAACGGCCCCCGGCCGTGACGCGTCGACGGCCGGATCGCTCATCCGACTAGTTGATGGCAGCCCGCTCACGTTGTCAAGGTCAGAATTTCCGCTCGGGACATGCCCCTGCAACAGGGACGAAATGGTCAACTACCAGGCTGGGGTCAGCCTGCCGGCCGCTCTCTCGCCGGCCCGCCGAGCGGAGGGACAGATATGTTGCTGCGAGTTCGGGTCACCCTGCCGGACCGTCCGGGCACCCTCGGTCAGGTCGCCCGCACCTTGGGCGTCTCCGGGGCGGACATCGTCCAGGTGGTGGTCCTCGAACGACTCGGAGGGCGCGCGGTGGACGACTTCACTGTCGTCTGGCCGGGCGCGGCGCGGGTGGAGCGGCTGCTGGCTGGCCTCGCGGCGATACCGGGCGTGCGGGTGGACGGCGTGTGGCGGGCGATCGGCGCGCCCACCACCACCGGCCAGGATGCGGAGCTGTTGGCCCAGGTCGCGGCCAACCCCGCCGACGGGCTTGCCACCCTGGTCGACGCGGTGCCGGGGCTGCTGGCAGCCGACTGGGCCGTGGCCGCCGTGGTGCCGGTCGACTGGGCCTCGCGGACCGGAGGCGGTGGGGCGACAGTGGGGCACGCGAGCTGGCGTACCCCCGTGCCCCTGCGGCTGCCGGAGGTGACCCCGCTGCGCGGTCGGTCGATGACCACGCCCGACGGCACCCACCACGCGATCGCGCCGTTCGGCCGGGCGGGCCTGGTGCTGGTGGTTGCCCGCGACCGCACCGAGACCCTCTCCGCTGCCGCGTTCCACAGCACCGAGGTGGACCGGCTCACCCAGCTCGTCCGGGCCAGCACGGTGATCCTCGGTGACCGGCTGGACCTGGTGGGCGCGCCCCCGGTCAGCGCCAATCCCTGAGGCGCCACCCGTCGACCGGGCGGTCCGCAGGGGCCGGACCTGATTGATCTAGCCTCCTCGGATGGACATCTCCACTGATGGATATCGCGCGAAGACCGCCGAGGGCGGCGGTCGCGTCCCGTCCGGTGCGCCGCGGGGCTACGAGGCGGACGCCAAGCTGCCGCCCCCGCCGGTGCCCCGGCGGCGGCCGGGGATCCAGATGGCACCCACCTACGCGGACTTCGGTACCGAGCCGCCCCGCCTCGGCAACGTCGAGATCACCGGCACGCACCGGTCCTCGGCGGCGGACGACCACCTGGCGATCAACGCCGGCGGGTCGGTCGAGTTCGAGTTCGACGTGCCCGACCCGGCGGTGGTCCGGGAGGCCTGCGTCACCCTGGTGGCGCTCGTGTCGATGCTGGCCGGAGGCCCCGGGTACGCCCCGCTCACCGTTCACCTCAACGGCCGGCCGCTGGCCGATCAGCTGCGTATCCCGAACGGTGGTGGGCTTCCGCAACGGCTGGTCTTCGCCGTCCCGGCCGAGGAGTTGGTGCCCGGCCGGAACACGATGCGGATCGCGAGCGGCGTCGACGCCCGCAGCATGCTGTGGCTCTACCGAGTCACGGTCGACCCGATGAACGCGCACGACCAGGCGGGCCTGTCCCTCGTCCGGCAGGCGATCGCCAAGCCGGTGCTGCGGTACGCGAGCGACGCCGGCGAGGTCACCATCTTCGTCGATCGGGGCGAGCAGTCCGTCCTCGACCAGGTGGCGTGGGCCGACACGTCCGGCGCCGAGTACGCGATCACGTTCGAGAAGCGACAGCGGGCCTTCTACGGCTGGCGGCGGCAGCAGGGTGGAGAGCCGACGGAGTTCCGTGGCCGGCTGACCGGGCGCCGCACCGTCGCCAAGGAGGCGTGGCGCTTCGACACCGAGGAGGGCTGGGCCGGTGGCTGGCACCGCTCGGGTGACCTGCTCCTCGCGGTGGAGGTGCGCGGCTGCCCGGTCACCAGGTTGGCCTGGCGGGACCTGCGCGGCAACAACGGCACGATCGCCTTCGGCGTCGGTGGGTTCCTGGGCACCTACCAGCGGGTCGGGGAGGGCCCCATCGGCTACCGCGGCCGTTTCGCGTAGCGGCGGATCCGGTGACCCGCCGCGCGGGGTCGACCTCCTGAGCGCAACCCGTCACCGCCGGGCAATCGGGCGGCAACAGCGGGGGACGAGGGTGGTACCCGGGGAAGGGAGCCAACCATGACGTTGTGGCGGATCCGAGCGACAGTGGACGACCGACCGGGTTACCTGTCGGTGCTCACGGCGAGCCTCGCGCTGCGTGGGGTCAACATCCTCACCGTGCAGGTGCAGCCCACCGAGCAGGGCGCGGTGGACGATTTCCTGGTCGACGCGCCGGACGCGCTCGACGAGGCCGCGCTGATCGCCGCCGTCGAGCGTGGTCGGGGCCGGGACTGCTGGGTGGCGCGCAGCGAGGCGCGTGGTCTGGCCGACCAGCCGACCCGGGTGCTCGGGCTGGCCAACCGGCTGGTGCGTGACCCGGACGCGACGGGTGAGGCGTTGCGGACCCTGCTCGCTGCCGACGTCGTCACCTGGCGACCAGCGGCGGTCGGCGGCGAACGGGGGATCACCGGGGCCGACATGCTGTTGGCGGACCCGGCGGGCGGTTCGTTCGCGCTGCGCCGGGCCGCGCCCGACTTCACCCCGGCGGAGTACGCGCGGGCGCAGGCCCTGGTCGAGCTGGCCGCCACCGTGGCGCGCCGGGCCGCCGAGCAGGTCACCCTGGTGCTGCCCGACGGCGCGGAGGTGGCCGTCCGGCCGGCCAGCGCCCACGATCTGCCCGGCGTGGTGGAGCTGCACGAGGCGTGCTCACCGCGTAGCCGGCAGCGGCGTTACCTGGGCGGGGCGTCGCTGCCGCAGCCGGCCCGCCTGCGTCGACTGCTGGAGCCGAGCCGAGGGGTGACGCTGATCGCCAGCACCACCGGCTCCGACGGCACGGCCGAGTCGGTGCTCGCCATGGCGAACCTGCTCGGCGAGGGCGACGAGGCCGAGGTGGCGCTGCTGGTGCGGGACGACTGGCAGCGGCGTGGGCTCGGCTCGGCGCTGCTGCGCCGGGTGGTCCAGCACGCCGACCGGTCCGGGTACGCGGCGCTGGTGCTGCACGTGCAGGCCACCAACGACCCGATGCTGCGTACGCTGCACCGGCTGGGCCGGCCCGCTGCGGCGGAGCGCGACGGCGGGCTGCTCACCCTCACCGTCCCGCTCGCCGTGGCCGCCAGGGCGGACCGGGAGGGCGCGTTCTCCACGCCGGGTGTCTAAGCCTGTTTCATGAGAGCTGACCCCAGGGCCCTGTTCAGGGCCGGGACGGCTCGCGGCGGCCCGAGACGCAGAACCGGTTGCCCTCCGGGTCGGCGAGCACCACGTACGGCGGTTCGGTCGGGTGTGGATCGGTGGGATAGTCCCGCCAGTCGACGATCCGCGCGCCGAGGGCGAGCAGTCGGTCGAGTTCCTCGTCGAGGGGTCGGTCGCCGGCGTCCAGATCCAGGTGGAGCCGGGGGAACTCCCGCACGGGGCTCTCGCTGAGGTCCATCGCGAGGGCCGCGCCCGACACCCCCGGCGGCGGCTCCAGCACGATCCACTCGTCGCCCGTGAATCGGGGCTCGCGGCGACGGTAGCCGAGGGCCGCGGCCCAGAACGTTCCTGCCCGCTCGGCGTCGGACACGCCGAGGGAGACCTGCGCGATCAATGCCATTTCCCGACGGTACGCGCCGACGAGGGCCCCTTGCGCGCGGCGAGCGTCCACAAGGGGCCGGGTCGTCAGGTGGTGGGGTAGCTGCTGTAGGCGGGGAAGTTGCCGTAGAGCCGGCTGTCTCCGCCGACGGTGACGGCCTGCACCAGTAGATCGCCGCCGACGAACGCGCCCTTCCAGGAGGCGCCCCGGCCGCCGAACGGCTCGTCCCGGTCACCGCGTGAGCGCGGTTTGTTGATGCCCACCTTGAACGCCTGCAGGTCCACGGCGAGCTTGCCGGCCTCGTCGGTGTCGTCGCAGGCCAGCGAGGCCACCAGCGCGCCGTTGGAGGCGTTCATCGCGGCCAGCAGCTCGTCCGTGGTGTCCACCACGACGATCGTGTCGACCGGCCCGAACGGCTCGGCGTGCATCAGCCGGGACCGTCCGGGCGGGGCGAGCAGCACCGATGGCGCCACGTACGCCGAGGTGTCCTGCCCGGGAAGGAATGGCGCGCCGGCGAGTTTGCCCCGGTGCAGGGGGATCGCGCCGCCACGGACGGCCTCGTCGACGGTGCGGCGGAGCTCGTCGGCCTTGGTGGCGCTGATCAGCGGACCGAAGTCCAGCTCGGGCAGCGGGTCACCGGCGGCCCAGTCGTCGCCGACGGCGAGCGGGTGACCGAAGCGGACCGAGCGGACGACCGGCAGGTACATGTCGAGGAACTCGTCGACGAGGTCGCGTTGCACCACGAACCGGGGGTACGCGGTGCAGCGCTGCTTGCCGTACTCGAAGCCCTTCCTGAGGTGCGTGGCGAGCAGGTCCCACTGGGAGAAGTTCCAGATGCCCCAGGCGTTGAGACCCTCCTGCTCGATGAAGTGCCGCTTGTCGCTGTCGAGCAGCGCGGCGGCCACCTTGCCGCCGTTGGACCGGCCGCCGACGAACGCCACCGCGCCGATCTCGGGTGCCCGGACCAGCACCTCGGACAGCTCCCCGCCGCTGCCGGAGACGAGCGTGGCGGGCAGCCCGGCCCGGCGCATCAGCGCGTGCGCGACGGTCAGGCACACCGCGCCGCCCTGGGACGGGGTCTTGGCGATGACCGCGTTGCCGGCCAGGAGCTGCACCAGTTCGGCGTGCACCAGCACGCTCATCGGGTAGTTCCACGACGCGATGTTGCTGACCGGGCCGGGCAGCGGCTCGCGGCCGTCGGCGAGCATCCGATCGATCTCGCCCGCGTACCAGCGGACGCCGTCGAGCGCCCGGTCCACGTCGGCGCAGGCCAGCCGCCACGGCTTGCCGATCTCCCACACCAGCAGCAGGGCGAGCAGGTCGCGGTGGGCGGTGAGCGAGTCCAGGGCCTCGGCGACCCGGGCCTTGCGGTCGGTCAGCGGGGTCTGGGCCCAGGCCCGGTGCGCGGCGGCGGCGTGGGCGACCGCGGCGCGCGCGGTGGTCGCGTCGACCCGGGGCAGGTTGATGAGGACGGTGTTGTCCACCGGGGTGCGGACCGGTGCGGGCTGGCCGACCGCCCGCCATTCGCCCTCGACCAGGTTGTGCAGGGTGGGGACGCCATCGACCTCGGCGCCGAACGCCTCCGGGGTGGCTGCCACCGCGCGGGCCAGGACGTCGGTCCAGGCGGTGTCGTCTGCGAGTCGTAGTGCCATCGCTTCTCCTCAGGGTTGACCAGGGAGCGGCGGCGTCGACGGCACCGCTGGTGAGCGGTACTGTCTCGCGCTTCGTAGTGGGTCAGCAACAGTACGTTTGTCTGGCTGGCCGCCGGAGCGCTCGAGGGGTGCGAAAGTCTTCGCGGAAGCTCCGGTCGTGAGCTGCGCAAACGTCATTCATGCATCGAGAAGCATCGATGCTGTGAGATGGTCCGCAATGGTTACTCGCGAGTACGGAAGGACCGCCGCTCGCGTCGACCCTGATCGGCAGGCTTCCCAACCAGCGACCCGCCCATTACATTGTCGGTTATCCATGGGAGCGCTTCCACGGCCCGTGGTCACACCGCCACCCCCGCTGTCGCCGGTGGCCGTGCCGCCCGTACGCCGTCCCGCGTCGGTGCGACCACCGGCGGCGCCTCCGACAGGAGTCCGCCATGCGCCACCTGACCCGGCCGTTCAGCGGCCAGCCCGGCCGGTCGCCGGCCGCCGACCAGCCCTGGCCGCGGCGGCTGCTGGCCCTCGGTGTCGCGCTGCTCACCGGCGCGTCCCTCGCGGTGACCGCGCCACCGTCCGGGCCCGCCGCCGCCGCCGCCGCGCCGGCGGCGACCTACAACTACGCCGAGGCGTTGCAGAAGTCGCTGCTCTTCTACGAGGCGCAGCAGTCCGGTCGACTGCCCGACTGGAACCGGGTCTCCTGGCGCGGAGACAGCGCGCTCACCGACGGCGCCAGCGCGGGTGTGGACCTCACCGGCGGCTGGTACGACGCCGGCGACCACGTCAAGTTCGGTTTCCCGATGGCGTTCAGCGCCACCATGCTCGCCTGGGGCGCGGTCGAGTACCGCAGCGGCTACACCGCCTCCGGGCAACTGCCGCACCTGCTCAACAACCTGCGCTTCGTCAACGACTACTTCATCAAGGCGCACCCGTCGGCCAACGTCCTCTACGGACAGGTCGGCAAGGGCGACGACGACCACAAGTGGTGGGGCCCGGCCGAGGTGATGCCGATGGCGCGGCCCGCGTACAAGATCGATGCGAGCTGTGGCGGCGCGGACCTGGCGGGGGAGACGGCGGCCGCGATGGCCGCGTCGTCGATGGTGTTCCGGCCCACCGACGCGACCTACGCCGACAAGCTGCTCGGGCATGCCCGGCAGCTCTACACCTTCGCCGACACGGTGCGGAAGGCGTACCACGAGTGCATCACCGACGCCACGAGCTTCTACCGCTCGTGGAGCGGCTGGCAGGACGAGCTGGTCTGGGCCGCGATCTGGCTGCACCGGGCCACCGGCGAGGCCAGCTACCTGGCCAAGGCCGAGAGTGAGTACGACAAGCTCGGCACCGAGAACCAGACGACGACCCGCTCCTACAAGTGGACCATCGCCTGGGACAACAAGCAGTTCGGCGCGTACGTGCTGCTGGCCAACCTGACCGGCAAGCAGAAGTACGTCGACGACGCCAATCGGTGGCTGGACTACTGGACCGTCGGGGTGAACGGGCAGCGGGTGCCGTACTCGCCGGGCGGGATGGCGGTGCTGGACTCCTGGGGCGCGCTGCGCTACGCCGCGAACACCTCGTTCGCCGCGCTGGTCTACAGCGACAAGACCACCGACACCACCCGCAAGGCGCGCTACCACGACTTCGCCGTCCGGCAGATCAACTACGCGCTCGGCGACAACCCCCGCAACTCCAGCTACGTCATCGGGTTCGGCGCCAACGCACCGAAGAACCCGCACCACCGCACCGCGCACGGCTCCTGGTGGGACAGCCAGACCGTGCCTGTCGAGACCCGGCACACCCTCTACGGCGCGCTGGTCGGCGGCCCGTCCTCGGCCAACGACGCGTACAGCGACAGCCGCTCGGACTACGTGATGAACGAGGTGGCCACCGACTACAACGCCGGCTTCACGTCCGCGCTGGTCCGGCTGACCTCCGAGTACGGCGGCACCCCGCTGGCGAACTTCCCGGTCGCCGAGACGCCCGACATCGACGAGCTGACCGTGGAGACCACCGTGACGCAGGCCGAACCTCGGGCCACCGGGCTCAAGGTGATGGTCTACAACAAGTCCGCGTTCCCGGCCCGCGCGCTGACCGACGGCCGGTTCCGCTACTACTTCCGGCCCGACGGCACCGGCCCGGTGCAGGTCACCGCCGGCTACACCCAGGGCTGCCCGTCCCCGACCACGGCCAAGCAGTTCAGCGGCGACATCTGGTACGTCGAGGTGGACTGCGCCGGGTACACCATCGCCCCGGCGGGTCAGTCGCAGCACCGGATGGAGGTCCAGTTCAAGGTCGGTGTGCCGGAGGGCGGCACCTGGGACCCGACCAACGACCCGTCGTACCAGGCCACCGCCGGGCCCAACCGGAAGGTGCCGCTCTACTCCGGCGCCACCCGCGTCTGGGGCGAGGAGCCGGGCCCGGTCGTACCGGACACCACCAAGCCGACCGTCCCGGGTACTCCCGTGGCGTCCAACCTCGGCCCCCGCACTGTCACCCTGACCTGGGCGCCGTCCACCGACAGCGGCGGCAGCGGCCTCGCCGGGTACGACGTCCGCGAGTTCATGGTCGGTAACGACGTGGTGGCGACCCGACGGGTCACCGAGAACTCGATCACCATCACCACGCTGCTGCCGGAGCGGACGTTCGAGTACACCATCGTGGCGCGCGACGGCGCGGGCAACGAGTCGGCCGCCTCGCCGAAGCTCAGCGTGACCACGCCACCGGCCGGCACCGCCGACACCACAGCGCCGAGCACCCCCGGCACGCCGGTCGCCTCGGCCGTCACCGCCACCGGGCTCACACTGGCCTGGACCCCGTCGACCGACAACGTGGGCGTCACCGGTTACCGGGTCTACCGCGAGGCCGGCACCACCGACGTGCTGGTCGGCTCGCCGACCGGCACCACCCAGGCGGTGTCCGGACTGACCGCCTCGACGGCGTACCAGTTCTACGTGGTGGCCGTGGACGCGGCGGGCAACACCTCCGCGGCGTCCACGCCGGTCGCGGTGACCACCGCGGCCCCGCCGGTCGGCGGCACCTGCACGGTGGGGTACGCCACCACCGACTGGGGCGGCGGCTTCACCGCCAACGTGTCGATCACCAACACCGGTACCACCGCGATCAACGGCTGGACCCTACGGTTCAGCTTCCCCGGCGGGCAGAGCGTCAGTCAGGGCTGGTCGGCGGCGATCAGCCAGAGCGGCGCGGCGGTCACCGCCACGAACCTGTCCTACAACGGCACGATCGCGGCGGGCGCGTCGGTGAGCTTCGGCTTCAACGGGACGTACAGCGGCGCCAACCCGAAACCGACCGCCATCACCGTCAACAACACCCCCTGCACCATCGCTTGACCGGCGCCGCGACGAGATCTTGGACAGTTACCGTTCCGGCCGGACTGTGCTGTCCCGAGACATGTGTCAAGGGGAAGTCCCGATAGATGTGTCAGGTGTTGTTGATCAGGTTGTTCGGGTGAGGCTGATGTAGGTCCG
>NZ_JBIALC010000010.1:0-40082 GCF_042873195.1 Micromonospora arida
CCCAATCCGCCAGCATCGACTCCAACACCACCCGGAACATCCCCGCCAACCGCACCAACCCCGCCCCGCCAAACACCCGCCCATCAGCCACGAGGTCGAGGAATCCGCTGGCCGCGGTGACCTGGAGGGCGAACTCGGTGCCACCTTCACCGGCGACGGCTTCGAAGCCGACCTGCTCCTCGCTGTCGGTGTTGGCACGCCGGAATTCGGTGTAGTCAAAGACGACGTCGATCGGGTGCGTGTCGGCACCCGTCAGCCTGCGCACCGCCGGCAACGGAAAACGCCGATGCGGCCACAACCGCACCTCACCGTCGAACACCGACCGCACCAGATCACCCCACGAACCCCCACCCCGCTCATGACCAAACGGCAACACATTGATGTACATCCCATGCACACGCTCCGCACCCCGCACCTCCGGCCGCGCATCACACACCAACCCCGTGTAAAAACGCCGCTCATCAGTCAACTGACTCATCACCTTCAAATGAGCCGCATGCAGAACAGCCTTGGGTGACACCTCGAGCGTCGAGGCCAGGGCGCGGATCCGTGGGTCGAGGTCCTGGTAGCTGATCCGGTGCCGCAGCACCGTCCCGGGAGTCGCGGACGCCTCGCCCCAGCCCGACGGCGGAACGAACCTGGCGTACTCGGAAGTGATCTCCCGCCAGTACGCCTCGTCGCCCTCCGAGGCGAGCGCCGCCCGCTCGCCGGCAACGAAGTCGGCGTACCGGACCGCGGTCGGCTCCGGCGCCTCCGGCGCCATGCCCACACAGCGCCGCTCGTAGCAGCTGAGCAGCTCGGCCAGCAGGGCGTTCAGGTCCCAGCCGCCGGTCACCAGGTGGCTGATCGCCACGGTGAGCCACCATCCGCCGTCGGCGCCGACGTGAGCGCTGACCCGCAGCAGCGGGGCGGGGTGCTCGGCGTCGAACGGTCGGGCCCGCTCGGCCTCGACGTAGCCGCGCAGGTGCGCCTCGGCCCGCTCCTCATCCAGGCGCAGGATCCGTACGTCGACGGGGGCCTGGGCGTGCACGAGTTGCAGCGGCACCGAGTAGGTGTGCGGGTCGAACGACGTACGCAGGGTTTCGTGCCGGTCGACGATGTCGTGCACCGCCGACGTGAGCGCTTCGGCCGAGAAGGGCTGGCGGCTGTGCACCCGGAAGCAGCGGACGATGTGGTACAGCGACCGCGTCGGGTCCTTCTGGATCTCCACCAGCATGCCGAGTTGCACCTGGGCGATGGGGTACGCGTCGGTGAGGCCGGCGGGCAGGGCTGCCCGGTCGGCGTCGTCGAGCAGCGCGAACGGGGCGACCGGCTGGAACTCCGGTGCGACCTCGGCGGCGTCCTTGGCCGTCAGGTGCGCGGCGAGCGCGGCAACGGTGCGGTGCACGAAGACGTCTCGGACGCCAACGGGGAAGCCGGCTCCCCGGAGGGCGCCGACCAGGGCCACCGCGCGTAGTGAGTCGCCGCCGAGGTCGAAGAAGCTGTCCACGACGCTGACCGTGTCGAGGGTCAGCACGCGTGCCCAGATCTCCGCGAGCTGCTGCTCGAGTTCGGTGCGGGGAGCCACGTGCACCCGGCCGGATGCTCCGACCGACGCGGCGAGGGCGGCCCGGTCGACCTTGCCGTTGGCGTTCAGGGGGATGGACTCCACCGGCACGAGGTCCGCCGGGATCATGTATTCGGGCAGTCGACTGGCGCATTCCTGCCGCACCCGGGCGGCCAGATCGGCGTCCGGTCCTTCGGGGACGTAGAAGGCGAGCAGCCGCGCCTCTTCCGGATCGATCAGGGCCACCGTCTCGCGGACGCCGGCCACCGAGCCGATCACCGATTCGATCTCGCCCAACTCGATGCGGTAACCACGGACCTTCACCTGGTGATCGACCCGGCCGACGAACTCCACCGCACCATCGGCCAACCGACGAACCAGATCCCCCGTCCGATACAACCGCGACCCATCCGAGGCGAACGGATCCGGCACAAACCGATCCGCCGTCAACCCCGACTGACCCACATACCCCCGAGCAACACCCACACCACCAACAAACAACTCACCAACCACACCCAACGGCACCAGATTCATGAACGAATCAAGCACGAACATCCGCATACCCGGCAACGCCCGACCAATCGGCACCACCGGCAACGTCTGCTCCACCCGCACCGGGAAAACACACGTACCCACCGACGCCTCCGTCGGCCCGTACTCATTGATCAGATTCCCCGCACCCACAATGCCCAACCACCGATTAGCCAACGCCGCAGGCAAACCCTCACCCGCAACCACCACCACCGGCGCCAAACCCGCCAACAACTCATCCGACAACTGCCGACCCAGAATCTCCAAATGACCCGGCGTCAACTTCACAAAACTAAACGGAGCAGCCGCCGACAACGACTCCCCCAACTCCGCCAAATCCAAATCCTGATCCACCATGAACACCCGCTGACCCACCACCAACGGAGCCCACACATTCGGCACCTGCAAATCAAAAGCCACCGACGAAAACACCGCCGACCCCGCCGAACCATGACCAGCCAACTCCACCGACGCCCAACGAACATGATTCGCCAAACCCCGATGCGTAACCTGCACACCCTTCGGCCGACCCGTCGAACCCGACGTGAAAATCACATACGCCAAATCATCCAGATCCACCACACCCGGCAACACCACCGACCCCACCTGCGGCACAGAGTCGACGGTCAGCACCTCCACGCCGGGCGCGAACCGATCCGCGTAACGCGCCGAGGTCACCACACGAGACACACCGGCATCGGCCAGCATCGAGGCGATCCGACCGGCCGGATACGACGGGTCCAGCGGCACGAACGCCGCCCCCGCCTTCCACACCCCCAGCAGCGCCGCCACCAGATCAACACTCCGGTCCAGCAGCACCCCCACCACCGAACCCCGACGGACACCCCGCGAGGCCAACCACGACCCCAGCACCACGGCCCGCGCATCCAGCTCCGCGAAGGTCCCACCGTTGACGGCCTCACCCGACGGCACCGCCGTGACCTGGCGCTCAACAGCCGCCAGCACCGACTCCGACACGGGCTCCACCGCGCCGTCACCATCGGCCAACACCACCGACACCTCACCGGCCGGCAGACACACCACCCGCGCGTCCCCACCCGGGTCCGCCACCATGGCCTCCAGCACCGCCCGGTACATGGCGCCCAGGCGCAGCACGTTGGGGTAGCTGACGACGTGGGGGTCGCTGAGGATGCTGAGCGTGCCGTCCAGCGTGGAGACGTGCAGGTCGAACTCACTGGACGCCTCGTAGACGGCGTCGTCGAAGCCGACCCGCTCGGTGTCGACCTGCGCGAAGTCGAGGTAGTTGAAGAGGATCTCGATGGGTCGGGCGCCGTCGGTGAACCGCTGCACCGACGGCAGCGGGTAGTGCCGGTGCGGCCACAGCTCCAGCTCGGCGTCAAAGGTCTGCCGGATCAGCTCCGCCCAGGTGGCAGCCGGGCCACGGTGCACGATCGGCAGCGTGTTCAGGTGCATGCCGTACACCCGGTCCGCGCCGGTCGCCTCGGGCCGCCCGTGGCAGACCAGGCCGCTGGTGAAGACGAGTTCGCCGGTGAGCTGGCTCATCACCTTCAGGTGCGCGGCCAGCAGCACGCTCTTCAGCGCGGTGCCGGTGCTGCTGGCCAGGTCTCGGAGCCCGTCGATCAGGTCGTGCAGCGGCACCCGGGTGCCGCACTGGAACTGGGGGTCGGAGTCGGGGGCGCCCCACCCGGCAGGCAACGCGAAGCGCGGGTGCTCGACGACACCCCGCCAGTACGCCTCGTCCTCGGCGGAGGTCAGCGCGGCCAGTTCCGCGGCGACGAAGTCGGCGTAGCGCACCGGCAACGCGTCGACGGGCACCGGAGCACCGGTGTCCCGCAGCCGCCGGTAGTTGTCGAGGATTTCCATGAGCAGGGAGTGGTGGCTCCAGCCTTCGAGGATGCCGTGCGACATGGTCAGGACGAACCACCAGGCGTTGCCCTCGCCGATCGCACCGGCGACGCGTATCTGCGGGACCTCATCCGGCGCGAACGGGTTGGCCCGTTCGGCGGCCATGAAGGCGCTCATCCGGGCCTCGGTGTCCGGGCCACGCAGGTCCAGCTCGGTGACCTCGATCGGCACCTCGGCGTGCACGAGTTGCAGCGGCACCGAGTAGCCGTTCAGGTCGAACGACGTACGCAGGATCTCGTGCCGGTCGACGACCGTCTGCACGGCGCGGCGCAGCGCGTCGAGGACCAGCGGCTGCTCGTCGTGGATCGGGAAGGCCGACACGTTGTGGTACGTGTGCCGCTCGGTGTCGGTCATCGTCTTGACGAGCATGCCGAGCTGGACCTGGGCGATGGGGTACGCGTCGGCGAGGCCGGCGGGCAGCGCCGCCCGGTCGGCGTCGTCGAGTAGCGCGAACGGGACCACCGGCTGGAACGCCGGCTCGACGGGGGTCTGCTCCGCTTCGAGGTTCGCGGCGAGCGCGGCGACGGTCCGGTGCAGGAAGATGTCGCGCACCGAGGCGGGGATCCCGGCCGTACGCAGTGCGCCGACGAGAGCGATGGCGCTGATCGAGTGACCGCCGAGGTCGAAGAAGCTGTCGTCGACGCTCACCGTCTCCAGGTTCAGCACCTGCGCCCAGATGTCCGCGAGCTGCCGCTCCAGGTGGGTACGCGGGGCCACGTGCACCCGCCCACCACCGGTCACCGAGGCGGCCAGGGCGGCCCGGTCGACCTTGCCATTGGCGTTCAGCGGGATGGACTCCACCGCCACGAGGTCCGCCGGGATCATGTACTCCGGCAGTCGACTGGCGCACTCCTGCCGCACCCGGGCCGCCAGTTCGACGTCCGGGCTGGCCGGCACGTAGAACGCCAGCAGCCGGGACTCGTCGCCGTGCACCAGCGCCACCACATCACGCACCCCGGCCACCGAGCCGATCACCGATTCGATCTCGCCCAACTCGATGCGGTAACCACGGACCTTCACCTGGTGATCGACCCGGCCGACGAACTCCACCGCACCATCGGCCAACCGACGAACCAGATCCCCCGTCCGATACAACCGCGACCCATCCGAGGCGAACGGATCCGGCACAAACCGATCCGCCGTCAACCCCGACTGACCCACATACCCCCGAGCAACACCCACACCACCAACAAACAACTCACCAACCACACCCAACGGCACCAGATTCATGAACGAATCAAGCACGAACATCCGCATACCCGGCAACGCCCGACCAATCGGCACCACCGGCAACGTCTGCTCCACCCGCACCGGGAAAACACACGTACCCACCGACGCCTCCGTCGGCCCGTACTCATTGATCAGATTCCCCGCACCCACAATGCCCAACCACCGATTAGCCAACGCCGCAGGCAAACCCTCACCCGCAACCACCACCACCGGCGCCAAACCCGCCAACAACTCATCCGACAACTGCCGACCCAGAATCTCCAAATGACCCGGCGTCAACTTCACAAAACTAAACGGAGCAGCCGCCGACAACGACTCCCCCAACTCCGCCAAATCCAAATCCTGATCCACCATGAACACCCGCTGACCCACCACCAACGGAGCCCACACATTCGGCACCTGCAAATCAAAAGCCACCGACGAAAACACCGCCGACCCCGCCGAACCATGACCAGCCAACTCCACCGACGCCCAACGAACATGATTCGCCAAACCCCGATGCGTAACCTGCACACCCTTCGGCCGACCCGTCGAACCCGACGTGAAAATCACATACGCCAAATCATCCAGATCCACCACACCCGGCAACACCACCGACTCCACCCGCGGCACAGAGTCGACGGTCAGCACCTCCACGCCTTCGGGGCAGCGGTCCACGTGCCCCGACGACGTCACAAGCACCGACGCGCCCGCATCGGCCAACATGGCCTCGACCCGACCCACCGGATACGACGGGTCCAGCGGCACGAACGCCGCCCCCGCCTTCCACACCCCCAGCAGCGCCGCCACCAGATCGACACCCCGATCCAGCAACACCCCCACCACCGAACCCCGACGGACACCCCGCGAGGCCAACCACGACCCCAACGCCACAGCCCGCGCGTCCAACTCGGCGAACGGCACACCGTTCACCGCCTCGCCCGACGGCACCCGGGAAACCTGCTGCTCGAACCACTGAAGGACCGACCCCGACACCGGCTCCACCGCGCCGTCACCATCGGCCAACACCACCGACACCTCACCGGCCGGCAGACACACCACCCGCGCGTCCCCACCAGAATCCGCCACCATCCCCTCCAACACCACGCGATACATGGCGCCCAGGCGGCGCAGGGCGTCGTGGCCGACGTGCCGCTGGCTGGCCTGCAGGGTGAGGAAGCCGAGCCGGCTGAACACGCCGAGCGGGAACTCGGTGGGGCTGTCGTCGATGGACTCGGCGTAGTCGATGTCGGCGGCGTCGATCTGGTGGAAGTCGTGGAAGCTGAACCGCACGTCGAGCATGCGGGCGTCCTCGCCGACCTCCCGCTGCAGGGTGGACAGCGGGTAGCGCCGGTGCGGCCACAGCTCCACCTCGGCGTCGAAGGTCCGCTGGATCAGCTCGTCCCAGGTGGCGGCCGGACCGTCGTAGCCGACCGGCACGGTGTTGAGGTGCATGCCGTACACCTGGTCGGCGCCGGCTGCCTCGGGCCGAATGTTGCAGACCAGGCCGGTGTAGAACCGCTCCGCGCCGGTGAGCTGGCTCATCACCTTGAGGTGTGCAGCCAGCATGATCGACTTGAACGGCACGCCGAGGCGTCGGGCCAGGTCGCGCAGCGCGGATTCGAGGTCCTGCACCGGCACCCAGTGCTCGTGCTTGGCCCCCTCCGGTGCCTCGGGGTCACCCCAGCCGGTGGGCAGGTCGTGACGGGCCCGACCGGTCAGGACACCACGCCAGTACGCCCGGTCGGCGTCACCGGCGACCGACCGCCGTTCGGCAGCGACGGCGTCGGCGAAGCGCACCGACGGGATGGGCCGCGGCGACAGCGGCTCTCCGGCCCGGATCTGCTGGTACGCGCGGACCAGCTCCATGATCAGCGAGTGGTAGCTCCACCCGTCCAGGATCGGGTGGCACTCGGTGATGGTGAGCCACCAACTGCCGTCGGCGCAGGTCCTGGCGTGCAGCCGCAGCAGCGACGGGCGATCGAGGTCGAACAGACGGGCCCGCTCGACCGCGATGTGCTCGCGCAGCTCCCGGTCCAGCTCGGCCCGCTCTGCGGCAGGGCTGTGGTCGTGCGTGACGGCCAGCTCGGCGGTGGCGTGCACCAGCTGCATGGGCACCGAATAGCTGGTCAGGTCGAACGAGGTACGCAGCACCTCGTGGCGGCGCACCAGCAGTGCCGCGGCGGCACGCAGCGCGTCCAGGGAGAACTCCCCTTCGCCACGGACCCGGTAGCTGGTCACGTTGTGGTACGGGTTCTGCTCGGTGTCGGACAGCAGCTCGACAAGCATGCCGAGCTGACCCTGGGTGCACGGGTAGGCGTCCACCAGGCCGGCGGGCAGCGCGGCCCGGTCCGCCTCGCCGACCAGCTCGAACGGGGCGACCGCAGGCTCCGGCTCGGCGGCCGGCCGTGCGGTGAGCAGTTCGGCCAGCTCGGCGACGGTACGCCGCTCGAAGATGTCCCGGACCTCGACGTCGAAGGACGCCTCACGCAACGCGCCGGCCAGTGCCACCGCGCGGATGGAGTCGCCGCCGAGATCGAAGAAGCCGTCCTGCACACCGACCCGGTCCAGCCCGAGGGTGGCGGTCCAGATGTCGGCGAGCTGCTGCTCCACAGTGGTGCGCGGGGCCACGTACGGGCGGTCGACGGCGGCCACCGAACGGCCCGGGGCGGGCAGCGCGGCCTGGTCGAGCTTGCCGTTGACGGTCAGCGGGATCCGGGGCAGCGGCATGAACGCCACCGGGATCATGTAGTCCGGCAGCGTCCGGCCGAGCGCCGTACGCAGCTGTGAGGGGCGCAGCAGCGTCGAGGTGTCGTCGGCCACCAGATAGGCGGTCAGCCGCTGGTCGCCCGGGTTGTCCTCGCGCAGTACCACGACCGCGTCCCGGACGCCGGGCAGGACGGTCAGGGCCGCCTCGATCTCGCCCAGCTCCACCCGGTAGCCACGGATCTTGACCTGGTGGTCGATGCGTCCGACGAACTCCAGCCGTCCGTCGGCGTACCGGCGGGCGAGGTCGCCGCTGCGGTAGAGCCGCGAACCGGGCGGCCCCCACGGGTCCGGCACGAACCGCTGCGCGGTGAGTTCGGCGCGACCGAGGTAGCCGCGGGCGACACCCGGGCCACCCACGTGGATCTCGCCGGGCACACCGATCGGCACCGGTCGACCGTCGGCGTCGAGCAGGTGGACGGTGAGGTCCGACAGCGGTACGCCGATCAGGCTGGCCGTGCCGCCCACCTCGTCGGCGGTGACCCGGTGGTACGTGGTGTGCACGGTGGTCTCGGTGATCCCGTACATGTTGATCAGGTGCGGTGCGTCCACGCCACGGCTGGCCACCCACGGTGCCAGGTCGGCGAAGTCCAGTTTCTCGCCGCCGAAGGTCACCACCCGCAGGGCGAGCCGGTCGATCCGGTCGTCGCCGTCGGCCGCGAGCCGGACCAGCGCGCGGAACGCCGTGGGCGTCTGGCAGAGCACCGTGACCCGCTGTGCGATCAGCTCGTCGAGCAGGTCCTGCGGAGATCGGGCCAGCTCGCGGGGCACCACGAGCAGTCGACCACCGTGCAGCAGGCAGCCCCAGATCTCCCAGACGGAGAAGTCGAAGGCGTACGAGTGCAGCAGGGTCCACACGTCGTCCGGGCCGAACCGGTAGTCGGCGGCGGTGACGGTCAGCAGGCGCAGCACCTGCCGGTGGGCCACCGCGACACCCTTGGGGCGGCCGGTGGAGCCCGAGGTGTAGATGACGTAGCAGAGGTTGTCGACGTCCATGGGCACGGCCGGGTCGACGGTCGGCTGGGCGGCCAGCTCGGCGACGAGGTCCGGGTCGTCCAGCAGGACCACTGTCCCACCGAAGTCGGCGAACCGGTCGCGGTGGGCGGTGGTGGTCAGCACGATCTCCGCCCCGGCGTCGTTGATCATGAAGTCGAGGCGTTCGTCCGGCGAGGCCGGGTCGAGGGGCAGGTACGCCGCGCCGGACTTGAGCACGCCGAGCAGGGCCGGTACCAGTTCGGGGCAGTGGTCGAGCTGCACAGCGACCAGCCGCTCCGGACCGGCACCGTGGCCGCGCAGCCAGTGGGCGAGCCGGTTGGCGTCGGCGTTCAGCTCGGCGTAGCTGCGGGTGGTGTCGCCCGCCGTCACCGCAGGAGCGTGGGGGTGGGTGGCCGCCATCGCCTCGAAGACGCCGTGCACGGTGCCGGTGACCGGGTCTGCGGTGACCGGCCCCCGGGTCACCACGGCCAGCTCGGCGGCACCGAGGATGGCCAGGTCGGACAGTCGGGCCGTCGGGTCCGCCGTCACCTGCTCCAGGAGCCGCACCAGGTGGTCGGCGGCGCGCTCGACGGTGGCTGGGTCGAACAGTGCGGTGGCGTACTCGATCCGGCCGCGCAGCCCGCCGTCGGCGCCCTCCATCATGTGCAGCGTGAGGTCCACCTTGGACGTGCGCAGGGGCAGCTCGACCGGCTCCACGCGCAGGTCGCCGGGCCAGTCGGTGGTGGGCGGCTCGCTCTGGAGGGTGAACGCGACCTGGTAGAGCGGGGTACGGGACAGATCCCGCTCCGGCTCCAGCTCGTCGGCCAGCAGCGCGAACGGGGCGTCGGTGTGGTCGAACGCGCCCAGCACGGTGTCCCGGGTCTGCGCCAGCAGGGCGGCGAACGAGGGGTCGCCGCTCCACCGTGCCCGCAGCACCAGGTTGTCGATGCCGTACCCGACGAGGTTGTGCAGCTCCGCGCGGCTGCGCGCGGACGACACCGTACCCACGGCGAGGTCGGTCCGGCCGGTGTAGCGCGACAGCAGCACCTGGAAGGCGCTGAGCAGGGTGATGAAGACGGTGGTGCCGGCGTCGCGGGCGACGCCGCGCAGCGCGGCGGACAGATCGGCGCTCAGGGTGAACGGCACCGACGAGCCCCGCCAGTCCCGGCTCTTCGGCCGGGTCCGGTCGGCCGGCAGCTCCACCGGCGTCAGCCCGGCGAGCTGATCGCGCCAGTAGTCGAGCGACCGGGCCACCGAGTCGGCGCGCGACCGGCCGCGCTGCCAGGCGGCGAAGTCGGCGTACTGCACGGGGGGCACCGGCAACCAGGGCTCGACGCCGGCCCGCAGGGCGGCGTACACCTCGGCCAGCTCCCCGGTGAGCACCGCGACCGACGGCGCGTCACAGGCGATGTGGTGCAGCACCAGGGCCAGGACGTGCTCGTCGGTGTCCAGCCGGACCAGCACGGCCCGCACCGGCCACTCCTCGGCCAGGTCGAACCCGGTCAGCGAGACGTCGGCGAGCACCGCGTCGAGCGCCGCCGCCCGCTCGGCGCGGGGCCGGTCGGTCAGGTCCACCACCGGCAGGTCGCGGTGCGCCGGCGGGTCGATCACCTGGACCGGAGAGGTGCCGGCGAGGGCGTAGCGGGTGCGAAGAATCTCGTGCCGGGCGACCAGGGCGTCGAGTGCACGGCCCAGCGCGTCGGCGTCCAGCGGGCCGTGCAGCCGCAGCGCGGAGGAGACGAGGTACTCGGCGCTGGTGGGGTCCATCCGGTTGAGGAACCACATCTGCTGCTGGCCGTACGACAGCGGCAGTTCCCCGGACCGGTCGACGGTCGGGATCCGGTCCCGGCGGCCGGTACGACGGCCGGCCAGGCGACGCTGGACGAGTTCTTCACGCAGGTTCGGCTCGTTGGCGATGCTGGTCATGCCGGGGACTCCTCGGATCGCGAAAGGTCGTGGGTGAGGTCGGCGGCGTCCAGCGCGTCGACCTCCGCCCGGATCAGGTCTTCGATGGCGATCGCCTGGGCGCGCACCGTCGGGTGCTCGAACACCAGCCGGATCGGCAGGTCGAGGTCGAATTCCTCCTGCAGCCCGGCGATCAGCCGGGCGGCGAGCACCGAGTGGCCGCCCAGGAGGAAGAAGTCGGTGGTGGCGCCGATACGCCCGTCGAGCAGTTCCGCCCAGATCGCGGCGACCCGCTTCTCGACCACGTTCTGCGGCGCGACGAATTCGGTGGGGTCGGCGGCGCCGTCGGCGAGCGCCGCGTCGAGCCGGTTGCGCAGCGCGTCCCGGTCGACCTTGCCGTTGGCGTTGAGCGGGATCCGCTCCACCGGCACGAAGAGACTCGGCACCATGAAGTCGGGCAACTGCCGGGCGCAGTACGCGGCCAGGTCGGTGGCCTCGCCGACGTAAAAGGCGACCAGGCGGTCCTGGTGGGCGAGGACCACGCAGTCGCGTACCCGGGGATGTTGGGCGACGACGGCGCTGATCTCGCCGGGTTCGATCCGGTAGCCGCGAACCTTGACCTGGTCGTCCGCCCGACCGACGAAGGCCATCGTGCCGTCGGGTCGCCAGTGGCCCAGGTCGCCGCTGCGGTAGAGGCGGGCGCCCGGCGGGCCGAAGGGGTCGGGCACGAAGCGGTCGGCGGTCAGCCCGGGCCGCCCGACGTAGCCGGTGGCCAGGCACTCGCCGCCGATGTACAGCTCGCCGACGGCGCCGACCGGCAGCAGCCGCATCGCGTCGTCCAGGATCCGCACCACGGTGTTCGCCATCGGCCGGCCGATCGACACGATCTCGCTGGTCTGTGGTGCGACGACCGGGTACGCCGACATGATCACGGTGGTCTCGGTCGGACCATAGGAGTTGATCAGGCCGCCGGGGCCAAGCCTGTCGAGCCACTGGTTCGCCACCGACCCGCGCAGCACCCCACCGGCCACCCAGAGCTGACCGGCCAGCCGCTGCGCCTGCGCGGCGTCGACCTGCGCCGCCAGCAACTCCAAGTGCGGGGGCGTCATGATGAACCGGTCGTACGGGCCGGCGGTCAGCAGCAGCGCGCCGAGTTGGGTGAGGTCGAACTCCTGCGGAAGCAGGGTCACCGGCTGGCCGGCCACCAGCGGCCCCCACAGGTTGGAGATCGACAGGTCGAAGGCGATGGTGGAGAACAGCGGAGCCCCTCCGCCGGCCGGGCGGCCTCCCCGGTCGCCGAGCGCCTCGGTCTCGGTGGCGCAGGCCAGGAAGTTCGTCACCGCCGCGTGGGAGAGCAGCACCCCCTTGGGGCGGCCGGTCGATCCGGAGGTGAACAGCACGCACGCCGTCTGCGCCGGGTCGAGATCGTGGGCCGGCGCGGTGTGCGGTTCGGCGCTGACCATCAGCCGGTGGGTGTCCACCTGGAGGGTGGGCACCCCGAACCGGTCGGCGTACCGCGAGTCGGTGATGGCGAGGCCGACGCCGGCGGTGTCGAGCAGGTAGCCGATCCGCTCGGCCGGGTACGACGGATCCAGCGGGAGGCAGGCGGCACCCGCCTTCCAGCACCCGAGAATCGCGGCGACCAGGTCCGGTCCCCGCGCCAGCAGTACAGCGATTGTCGCGCCCGACCCGGCGTCGGAGCGGCGCAGATGGTTGGCGAACTGGTTGGCCCGGTCGTCCAACTCGGCGTAGCTGGTGCGCGCGTCGCCGTGGCGCAACGCCACGGCCTGCGGTGTCGCCGCGCGGCGCGCCTCGAACAGGTCGACCACTGTGGTGGCCGGCCGGGGCACCGTCGGCCCGTTCCACTCGTGCAGCAGGCGCTGCCGCTCCTCGGCCGAGAACGGGTCGAGCTGGTCCAGGCGGGCGTCCGGCTCGTCGGCGGCGGCGCGCAGCAGCCGGACGAAGTGGTCGGCCAGTCGTCGCACGGTCGCGTCGTCGAACAGCGCGGTGGCGTACTCCACGGCGCCGGCGAGGGAACCGTCCGGTTGCGGCCACAGGTGCACGGTCAGGTCGGTCTTGGCCACTGTGGACGCCTGCCGCAGCGCCTCGATCGTGATCGGGTCGTCGGCCACCCGGCCGGTGATCCCGCCCGCCTGGTAGTTCAGCGCCACCTGGTAGAGGGGGGTGCGGGACAGGTCCCGCTCGCCGACCAGGTCGTACACCACGCGGTCGAAGGGCAGGTCCTGGTGGGCCAGGGCAGCGACGGTACGGTCGCGGACTCGCCTGACCGCCTGAGTGAAGCCGGACGCCGGGTCCAGGGTGCAGCGCAGCACCACCGGGTTGAGGAAGATCCCGGCCGCCTGGTCCAGCTCGGTGGGCCGGTGCCCGGAGGTGGGGGTGCCGATCGGCACGTCCCACTGCCCGGTATAGCGGGCGAGAAGCGTGGCGAAGCCGGTGAGCAGGGTCATGAACGGGCTGGCCGCGCAGCGCCGGCCCACCTCGGTCAGGGCGCCCGCGACCTCCGCGTCGACGGTGAAGCCGAGCATCCTGCCCTGCGCGTCCCGCCGGGCCGGACGCGGACGGTCCAGCGGCAACTCCAGCTGGGGCATCCCGGCCAGCGTCTCCCGCCAGTACGCCAGCTCCCGCCCGACGACCTCGTCGGTGAGGTGCCGCTGCTGCCAGACCGCGTAGTCGGCGTACTGCACCCGCAGATTTGCCAGGTCGGCCGGCCGTCCCTGCGCGGCGGCGTCGCACAGCTCCCGCAGGTCCCGTTCGAGGACGTCGGCGCTGCCGGCGTCGGACGCGATGTGGTGCACGGCCAGCACCAGCAGGTGATCCCGGCCGGCGGCGACGGCGAGCCCGGCCCGCCACAGCGGACCGGTGTGCAGGTCGAAACCCCGGCCGAGCTGGTCGGTGATCAGTTCGGCCAACCCGCCGTGGCTGACGTCGCGCACCTCCAGGTCGACATCTCCCGGCGGTACGACCTGCTGGCGGGCCACGCCGTCGACGACCAGGTAGCGGGTGCGCAACGGCTCGTGCCGTGCCTCGATCGCGTGCAGGGCCACCCGGACGTGGTCGGGGTGGATGGCGGCGGGCAGCCGTACGTGCACGGGGACGACCCACTCCTTGCTGCGCGGGTCGAGCTGGTCGAGCATCCAGAGCCGGTGCTGGGCGGCGGAGAGCGGCAGCGGCTGGTCACGTCCCACGGGCAGCACCGGTGGAGCCGCCGGGGTGGCCGCCTCCACCAGCCGGGCCTGTGCGGCCACGGTGGTGTGGGTGAGCAGGTCGCGCAGCGTCACCGCGCCGCCCGCCCCGCTGAGCCGGCTCTCCAGCGCCAGCGTCACCAGTGAGGAGCCGCCGAGCTGGTAGAAGTCGTCGTCGACGCCGACCTCGTCGACGCCGAGCAGGTCCCGCCAGATGGCCGCGACAGTCTGTTCGGCGGCGGTCCGCGGCGACCGGAGCGCCGGGCGGTCGAGAGGGTCGATCGCCGGCAGGGCGGACCGGTCGATCTTGCCGCTGGCGGTGAGCGGGAACTCCGCCACCGGCTGGAACACGGCCGGCACCAGCGCCTCGGGCAGTCGACCGACGCAGAACGCGCGCAGGGCCGCCGGGTCTAGTGACCGGCGACCGGCGACGTACGCGGCGAGCTGCCGGCGACCGGCCGGGTCGGTGTGCCCCACCACCACCGCCGACTGGACGTCCGGGTGCGCGGCGAGCACCGCCTCCACCTCGGCCGGCTCGATCCGTACCCCGTTGACCTTGAGTTGGTGATCGGTCCGACCGACGAACTCCAGGCTCCGGTCGGCGCGCCACCGGACCTGGTCGCCGGTGCGGTAGAGGCGCTCGCCGGGCGGCCCGTACTCGTCGGGCACGAACCGTTCGGCGGTCAGGTCCGGCCGGTGCAGATAGCCCCGGCCCAGGTTGGCCCCACCGATGTAGAGCTCGCCGACCACACCCACCGGCACCGGCCGACGGTCGGCGTCGAGGACCTGGACGCGGACGCCGGGCAGCGGGCGCCCGATCGGCACCGGTCCGGCCGGCTGGGCCGGGTCCACCGGGTGGGCGGTCACGTCGATGGCGCACTCGGTGGGGCCGTAGGTGTTCCACACCCGCACCTCGGGCGTGACCGTCAGCCGCCGGCACAGGTCGGCGTGCAACGGCTCACCCGCCGAGAAGATCAGCCGCAGGCTGGTGCAGTCGGCCCAACCGGGCTGGTCGACCAGCCGACCGAACACCGACGGCACTCCCTGCAGGACGGTGATCCCGTGCCGGACGACCGCCGCGACGAGGGCGGCGGGATCCCGGTGTGCCCCATCCGGGGCGAGCACCACGGTGCCGCCACTGGCCAGCGGGGCGAAGAACTCCCAGCCCGCCGCGTCGAAACTGACCGAGGTCTTCTGCAACACCCGGTCGCCGGGGCCCAGGCCGTGCTCCCGGATCGTCCAGGTCACCCGGTTGCCGATACCGCGATGGGTGATCAGCACTCCCTTGGGTTCGCCGGTGGACCCGGAGGTGTAGATGGCGTACGCCACCGAGTCCGGGTCGGGTGACGGCACCGCGGGGGTGTCCGTGCAGGCCGCGATCCGCGCCCGGTCGGTGTCCAGGCAGACCACGCGACAGGGCGTCGCCTCGTCGCGCAGCGCGTCACGGGTGAGCAGCACCGCCGCCCCGCTGCCGGCGAGGAGACGCCGCCGGCGCTCGGCGGGGTGGGTCGGGTCCAGCGGCAGGTACGCGGCACCGGCGCGCCACACTCCCAGCAGCGCGACCACGAGGTCGACGCCGCGGTCCAGGTTGACCGCGACAAGCGATTCCGGGCCGACGCCCAGCTCGGCCAGGTACCGACCGAGTTGATTGGCCCGCCGGTCCAGTCCGGCGTAGTCCAACCGCTCGGACTCGCCGCTCACCGCGATGGCGCTGGGGGTGAGCGCGGCCTGCCGGGCGATCAGCTCGGACAGGGTGCCCGCCCCCTGGGTGGCGGCTGCGGCTGCGGTCGCCGCTGGCGGAACGATACTCATGGTGCTCCTCCGGGGGACCGGGCGCGGGCGTGGGATCGGATCAGGTGGTCAGGCCGTGGCCTGGGACTCCATGCGCTGGCGCAGGCTCAGCGGCCGCATGTCGGTCCAGATCTCGTCGATCCGGGCCAGGCATTCGTCGCGGCTGCCCTCGGTGCCCTCGGCACGCCAGCCGGCGGGCAGGTCCCGGTCGGTCCACCAGACCGAGTACTGCTCCTCGTCGTTGAGCACCACGCGGTAGCTGCGGTTGTCGGTCATTGCCACTCCTTCAGAGAGATCCGGCGAACGCCCCGGTGGCGTCCCCCACGGGTAGGAAGTCGTCAACGCGTACGCCCAGGCTTCGCTGGTCGGCGGTGGCGCGGACGTGTTCGGCGAGCACGAGGTCCAGCACGCCCAGGCCGAACGGGGACACCACCACTGGCACGTCGTCGGCGGGCAGTCGCACCTCGCCGCCGGCCAGCGCGCCGATGGTGGCGTGAATGAAGTCCCGGCCACCGGTGAGCTGCTCGGCCAACTGCAACGAGGTGCCCTCACGGCAGGCGTGATCGGCGTCGTCGACCACGTTGCGCGCCGCCAGCAGCCCTTCGGGGAGCAGGTCGCGCAGGGACAGGTGCAGCACCACCGCGCCGGGCCGGCAGGCGGCCAGGTCGAGGTGGGGCTCGGTGGCGGTGGTGGCGATCGAGACCAGCCGGTGCGCGGCCATCGCCTCCTCGGCGGTCCCGGCCAGCGTCGTCGGCATTCCCGGCAGCAGGGTTCGGGCGGTCTCGGCGAACGCCTCGGCCCGGCGCCGGTCGGTGTCGAATACCGTCAGCGCCGGCGGCGCGGCGAGAGTGCCCGCCACGAACCGCAGCACCTGCTGGTTGATCAGCCCGCAGCCGATCAGGGCCAGGCCGTCGGGGCGGCGGTCCGCGGTGAGCAGGCCGGCCGCGAGCGCGGCGCTCGCCGCGGTACGTCGGGCCGAGATGACCGAACCCTCGACCAGGGCCACCGGGTGGCCGGTACGCATCGAGTTCAGCAGGATCGCCGCGCTGGCCCGTTCCAGGCCCATGGCCAGGTTGCCGGGGAAGGAGGAGATCCACTTGATGCCGCTCACCGGCGGGTCGCCGCCGAGGTAGGCGGGCAGGCCGATGATGCGGTCGCGGGGTCGCTGCGGGAAGCGCAGGAAGACCGAGTGCGGCAGGCTCGTACGGCCCTGCTCGTGCAGCAGGTACGCGTGGCGGATCAGATCCACCACCCGGGCGTCGTCGCCGTCGAGGATGTCCCGCACAACAGCCCGACCGATGATCAGCACGTGGCGTCCTTCCACAGGTGGGTGATCTCCCCGAAGTGCCCGGAAACCCATTGATCGGAATAGATAGTGTCGAGGTAGCGGTCGCCGTTGTCGGGAAGGATCAGCACGGCGGTGGAGCCCGCCGGGATGTCCGCCATCCGTCGGCGTAGCGCGGCCACGGTGGCGCCGGACGACCCGCCGGCGAGGATGGCCTCCCGGTGCAGCAGCAGCCGGCAACCGACCACGCAGTCCAGGTCGGAGACGTGCATGATCTCGTCGGGTGTGGCATCGGCGGCCAGGGGCGGCACGATCGAGGCGCCGTGCCCGGGGATCAACCGGACCGCCGGCTCGTCGCCGAAGATGGCACTGCCGACCGCGTCCACCGCCACCACCCGCGTGGACAGCCCCTGCTCCCGCAGGTAGCCGACGCAGCCGACCAGCGTCCCGCAGGTGCCGGTGGAACAGAACAGATAGTCGATCTGCCCGTCGAGCGCGGTCACGATCTCGGCCATCGTCTGCCGTTGCGCCGCGGCGTTGAGCGGGTTGGCGTACTGGTCCGGCCGGTAGGCGTACGGGACCTGCTCGCACAGCTCGCGGACGCGGCGCTGCCGGGCCGGCAGGTATTCGCCGGTGACCGGGTCGGGGTGCTCGACCATCTCGATCTCCGCGTGGTACGCGGTCAGGATCGCGAGGTTCTGCCGGGTGGTCTTCGGGTCGACCACGCAGATGAACCGGATCGCGTAATACGCGCAGAACTGCGCGAGGCCGATGGCCAGATTGCCCGAGCTGGACTCGACGACAACCGATCGGCCAGGCACCAGCTCCCCGGATTCGACCTTGGCGCGCAACATGCTCAGCGCGGTGCGGTCCTTGATGCTGCCGCCGGGATTGAACCGTTCGAGCTTCACGAACAATCGGGAGGGGAACTCCGGAAACAACCGGACCAGCTGTACCAGCGGTGTGTTCCCGACCGTCGAGAGGATGCCCTCGCGCACCGTTCCTCCCTCCACAAGTGATCTACCAACGCCACGACGTTGTCAATCGGCGCTATACCGGCCCTATACCGGTGCTCGGGCGGTCAGCGCCGGGCCTGGACCCGGCCGGCGACGGGGGTCGCGCCGGCCGGACCCGGCCCGTACGGCGGGCACACCGTCCCGGTGGCACCAGAGGCGCCACGGGACCACGCCGCGCCGGTCTATGAGGTGCCGAGCGCCAGGAGTTCGCGCAGTTCCGCCTCGTCGACCATCGGCGCCTGGGACACCACCGTCTCCGGCGTCGTGCAGGCAACCCGCAGCATCTGGAGGAAGTGCCCGGCCAGCCGCTGCACGGTCGCCTCGTCGAACAGGTCGGTGTCGTAACCGAACTCCGCCTGGAGCCGGCCGTCCTGGTACTGGGTGAGGGTCGTCGACAGGTCGAACTGGCCCTCGTCGTACGGGATGTCCAGCAGCCGGATCTGGTGCCCGGCGAACGCGTGCCGCTGGCTTGTGTAGTTGTCGCCGTGCTGGTGAGCCAGCAGGGTGACGGTCACCCGCACCGGCGGATCCTGGTTACGTCGGCCCGATCGGAGCAGCGGGAACGGGTAGGCGGCGTGGGCCACGGCGTCGGTCAACTGTCGGCCGGCCGCGGTGATCGCCGTGGCGAACGTGGTGTCCGCGTCGAACGACCCCCGCAACGCGATCGTGTTGATCAACATGCCGACCACCCCGCGCAGCGCCCTTCCCCGGCGCAGCGACGCCGGACAACCGACGGTGAACTCCCCCAGACCGGTGTAGCGGTACATCGTCGCCTGGAACGCGGCGAGCACGACCGCGTACGGCGTCACCCCGGCCGCCGCCGCGGTCTCCCGCAGCCGGGCGGCGAGGTCGTCCGGGAGTTCCTGGCTGAACGCGCCGCCACGGAACGAACGCACCGGCGGACGAGGCCGGTCGGTCGGAAGGGTGGCCGCCGTGGCACCGTCGCAGACCCGATCCCAGTACGCGCGCAGCCGCTCGCCGCGCTCGCCGGCCAGCGCCGCCCGCTCCCGGGCCAGGAAGTCGTCGTAGCTGCCGGAGACCGGCGGCAACTCCACCGGCCGCCCGGCCTGCAACGCCCCGTACGCGGCGTCCAACTCCTGCCAGACGATCCGCTGCGAGTGGAAGTCGGTGGCGATGTGGTGGATGACCACCACCAGCACGCAGTCGGTACGCCGCCGCAGCAGCGCCACCCGCATCGGACCGTCCCGCTCGAGCCGGAGCGGCCGGTCGCCGAACTCCTGGCAGCGGCGCAACAGCCCGTCGTCGTCCAGGTCGGGAACATCGTGGACCTCGACCTCGCACCCGAGGTCGGGATCGACGACCCGCACCGGCCCATGCTCGGTCTGCACGAACCGGGACCGGAGCAGGTCGTGGCGCGATCGCACCGCCGCCACCGCCCGGCGTACCACGTCCGGGTCGAGCAGGGGTTCGACGTGCAGCCCGTGGACCACGTTGCTGGCCGGGCTGTCCGGGGCCAGCCGATGGACCAGCCACAGCGCCCGCTGCCCTACCGACAACTCCCGGACGTCCTCGGTCACACCGCAGACCGGGCGGAGAGGACGAAGTCGCTGAGATCCTGGACCTTGGCGAAGCTGCCGACCATCTCGTCCGGCACCTCGATGTCGAAGTGGGTCTCCACGGCGGCGAGCAGGTCGACGAGCTTGAGGCTGTCCAGACCGAGCTCGACGAAGGTGTCGCCGACGTTGATCTCCCGGTCGACGTTCTCGGTCATCAGCTTGCGGGTGAGCGATACGACGTCGAGGGACACCTGGTTCACGGTCAGCGTCATGGTGCTTGTCCTTTCGAAGGAAGGGGTCGTGATCGGAGTGGTCAGGGCATCCGGATGAGCTGACCGGCGTAGGCCAGTCCCGCCCCGAAGCCCAGCAGCATCACGCGGTCGCCGGGGGTGGTCTGACCGCTCTCGTACAGACGGCTGAGCGCCAGCGGCACCGACGCGGCTGAGGTGTTGCCGGTGTCGATGATGTCCTTGGCGACCTTCTCGTCCGGGATCTGGAGGATCTCGGCCAACTGGTCGACGATGCGGAGGTTCGCCTGGTGCGGCACGAACCAGTCGATGTCCGAGAGCTCGACACCGGCCAGGGCGCACACCTTGCGGGCCACCCTCGGCACGTTCTTGGTCGACCACCGGTAGACCAGGGGGCCGTCCATCTTGGCGAACTCGCGGCCGTTGGCGTCCCACTTGGTGCCGAGGATGTCGGACCGCGCGCCGTCGCTGCCCCACACTGTCGGGCTGATGCCGTCGACCTCCGCGGGGGAGACCACCGCGGCACCCGCACCGTCACCGAAGATGACGTACGTCGCCGGGTCCTCCGGGTCGATGAACCTGCTCAGTTGTTCCGCTCCGACGACCAGCACGTTGCGGGCGCTGCCCATCCGGATCTCGTTGGCCGCGATGCCGATCGAGTAGGCGAAGCCGGCGCAGGCTGCGTTCAGGTCGAACGCGCCGGTGGCGGTGATGCCGATACGGCTGGCCACCTCGGGCGCCCCGCCCGGGATGCGGTCCTTCTTCGTCGCCGAGGCGAGGATGACCAGGTCCACGTCGGCCGGGTCGACGTTCGCCATGGCCAACGCCTTCCCGCCGGCCTCGGCGGCCATCATTGTCACGGATTCCTCCGGCCCGGACCGGTAGCGCGACCGGATGCCGGTCCGCTCCTCGATCCACTCCGGAGTCACCCCGGCTTCCTCGGCGATCTCCTCGTTGGTGATCAGCCTGCTCGGCCGGTACGCCCCGAGCCCGGTGATTGCCGCACCTGTCATCTGTGCCATCGCCTCCTCCGCACCACGCCTGGTCGGCGTCCTGGTGGCACCGTCCGGAGGCAGTGTTCGGCGGGGCTCTCATAACTTCTCTACATCGCGCCCGGTATGGAAAAGAGATAGCCCGGCACCGGACCGTTCGGCGGACGTGTGTCGCCGCAGGCGGGCACGCCGATTCCGAGGGAGCGCGCATGGAGGAGTTCCGAGCAAAGGTCGCGGTCGTCACCGGAGCCGGTTCGGGCATCGGCCGGGCACTGGCGGTCGAACTGGCCGCCCAGGGCGCTCGGTTGGCCCTGTCCGACGCGGCGGAGGAGGGTCTGGCGCAGACCGCGGCGAGCTGCGCCGAGCGGGGAGCCGAGGTCCGCACCTACCGGTTGGACGTCACCGACAGGCTGGCGGTGCAGGCCCACGCCAAGGAGGTACGCGCCGACTTCGGCGGTGCCGATCTGGTGATCAACAACGCCGGGGTGACCCTGCTGGCCTCGATCACCGAGGCCGAGTGGGACGACATGCGGTGGGTGCTGGACGTCGACTTCTGGGGCGTGGTGCACGGCACCCGGGCGTTCCTGCCGCTACTCGTCGCGTCCCAGGGCCACCTGGTGAACATCTCCAGCATGTACGGGTTGACCGCGGCGCCTGCGCAGAGCGCGTACAACGCGGCCAAGTTCGCCGTCCGGGGTTTCACCGAGGCGGTGTTGCAGGAGATGCGGGTCGGCGACGTGCCGGTGAAGGTCAGCTGCGTCTACCCGGGCAAGGTGCGGACCGACATCTTCAGCAACGCCCGGGCAGCGAAAGGGCTCGGCTACGGCGGGATCCGGGAGCGTTTCGCCCGCGAGGCGACGACCTCGGCCGAGCAGGCCGCACGGCTCATCCTGCGCGGGGTCCGGCGCAACCGGGTGAAGATCATCGTCGGGGCGGACGCGCGACGGGTCGACCTGCTCACCCGGTTGCTCGGCACGGCCTATCCCCGGATCACGGCGCGTCGGGCCCGGACGCAGGCGAGCCAGGTCCGCCTGGAGGCCATGCGGACCCGGCTCGCGGCGCAGCGGGTCAGAACGTCAGACCACCGTCAACTGTGACGACCTGCCCGGTCAGGTAGGAGGCCCGCTCCGACAGCAGGAACGTCACCACCGGGGCGATCTCCTCCGCCTGGCCCAGCCGGCCGAGGGCGGTCCGCTGCTGGACGCCCACGGCCAGGCCGGCCGGCAGGTCGTTCAGCATGTCGGTCTCGATGAAGCCCGGGGCCACGGCGTTGACCCGGATCCCGTACGAGCCGACCTCCTTCGACAGCGCCTTCGTGAAGCCGATGATGCCGGCCTTCGAGGCCGAGTAGTTGGTCTGGCCCGGGCTGCCGGTGATGCCGGCCACCGAGGACACCGTGACGATGGCGCCACCACGACGCCGCATCATCCGGCGGATCGCCGCCCGGCACACGTTGTGGACACCCCCGAGGTTGACGTCGATCACCGACTGCCAGTCCTCGTCGGCCATCATCGCCAACGGCCGGTCACGGATGATCCCGGCGACAGTCACCAGTGCCGCGATCTCGCCCAGGTCCTGCTCCGCCCCCGTGACGAAGTCGCGCACCTGCGCGGCATCGGCGACGTCCACCTGCCGGGCCAGCACCCGGGCACCGGTCTCCAGCGCCTCTGCGGCCACCTTCTCGGCGGCCTCCCGGTTGCTCTGATAACAGAAAGCCACGTCGTACCCGTCTGCGGCGAGCTGCCGGACCACGGCCCGACCGATCCCTCGGGATCCGCCACTGACGAGGGCGACCGGTCGTCGAATGTCACTCATGTCGACTCCTTGACGTCGGGGACCCCGGCCGGGACGGCGGGGCGAAGCGCAGCGGCCGGGCGTACCGCGCCGACCAGACGACCGACCTGCATGACCACCTCGGTACCGACCACGCTCTCGCCCCGCACGAAACCCGTGTCGGCGATCAGCCGGATCAGCTCGACCCGGTGCTCGACCGTCTCACCGGGCAGCACCGGCCGGCCGAAGCGGATCCCCTCGAACGCACCCGCGATCGGCACTCCGTCGGTCAGTACGGTGGGCATCGGCCGGTCGTGCCTGATCAGCACCAATGCCGCCTGGCCCCACGACTCCAACAGCAGCACGGTCGGCAGCGGCCGGGTCCCGGTCACCGTGTAACTGCCCACCAGCCGACTTCGGGGTACCAGTTCGCTGACTCCGTCGACCAGGAGCATCGGTGGTCGGTGCGGGATGAGCCGTCGAATGTCGTCGCGGTCGAGCATCAAGGGTTTCCTTCCTGATAGCGCAACACCACCTCGGCGGCTGGTACACCGGACACGGCGACCGTGCCCCGGCGTAGCCCGCCGTCGCGCCGGATGGTGATGACCAGCTCGTCGTCGAGATCGATCGTTCGGAGGAACCGGCAGGACACCAGCTCGGCGAGGATCTCCGACGGCATCGCCGCGAGGACGGCGCGGTGCACATACTCGACGATGTAGACACCGGGCAGCAGGGGGAAGCCGGGATAGTGCCCGGCGAAGACCGGGTCGTCCCGGTCGGGCCGAACTCGGCCGACGATCTCGTCCCCGCTGGCGTGGTCGAGGTCGATCCGCGCGTTGGTCGCGCACTCGGGCGGGATCAGGATGGTCACTCACTGACCGTGCTGGCACCGGCTATATCTTCTCCATACGCCGGGAGCGCGCGGAGGCGCAGGCGCGGCTACACCGGCAACGCCGATCGGGCGGTCACCACGCGGTGGTCCACCGGGTCGGCCTTCTCCCGCGCGAAGACCCGCACCAGGTCGTGGAAGCGGTGTCGCTGCCGCCGCCCGCCGTCCGAGCCCGCGATTTCCAGCAGCCGGGCGTCGACCAGGCTCTCGGCCACCTCCTCCCCCACCCGGGGCGTCACGCCGAGCACCCGGGCGGCGGCGCCGATCGGGAAGTCGGCAGTCTTCAGCAGTGCCAGCCGGCGCAGCGCGACCTGGCTCTCGACCTCCAGTTCCTGGTAGCTGCCCTCGATGCGGGCCCGCACGTCCAGCGTCCCCAGCCGTAGTTCGTTGAGACGGAACCGTTCGTCGGCCAGCCGCTGCGCGAGGTAGCCCAGAGACCAGTGCGGCCGAGCGATGAGTCGCGCCGCAGCCACCCGGATGCCGATCGAGAGCCGCCCACACAGCTGCACGATCCGGTGTGCGGCACCGGGCTCGGCGGCCACCCGCGGCGAGCCGACGATCGTGGCGAACAGCTCCAGCGCCTGCGCCGGGTCGAGGATGCCCACCTCGACGCGGGTGACACCGGGCAACTCGGAGAGGCGGCCACGACAGGTCAGGATCACCCGACAGGACGGGTCACCGGGCAACAGCGGGCGGACCTGCGGATAGCTGGCAGAGTTGTCGAGTACCACCAGGACCCGCCGGCCGGCCAACTGGCTGCGGTAGAGGCACTCGCGTTCGTCGAGGCGCCTCGGGATGGCCTCCTCGGCATTGCCGAGGCTCCGGAGGAACCAGCCCAGCACGTCGCCCGGGTCGATGGCGTTGCCCCGGGTGCCGCCGAGGTCGGCGTAGAGCTGCCCGTCCGGGAAGTCGCTGCTGCACAGGTGCGCGGCCCGCAGCGCCAGCGCCGACTTGCCGACGCCGGCCATCCCGGTCAGCAGCGTCCGTTGCGGAGCGGACGGCGACGTCTCGGCGAGCAGCCCGGCCAGCGCCCGCAGCTCCTGCTTCCGGCCGCAGAAGTCCTGCGCCCCGGGCGGCAGCATCGCCGGTCGGACGTCGCGCCAGCCCGGTCCGGGCCGCGGTGCGACAGCGGCGTCGGGCGTCCCGGGGCCGGCCAGCACCGTCTGGTACGCCTCGGCGAGGGCCAGGCCCGGATCGGCACCCAACTCGTCGGCGAGGACCCGCCGGCCCTGGTGGTAGACGGCCAGCGCGTCGGCCTGGCGGTCACATCGCAGCAGCGCCGTGATCAGATGGCTGCGCAGCAACTCGTGCAGCGGCTGCGCGGCGACCAGATCGCTCAGTTCCACCACCAGGTCGGCCTGTCGGCCCAGCATCAGGTCGGCCGTGATGCGATCCTCCAGGGCCGCCATCCGCACCTCGGCCATCCGGGGCGACTCCGCCTCGATGAGGTGGTCGGTGACGTTGCTGAGCGTCGCTCCGCTCCACAGCGCGAGCGCCTCGTGCAGGTCCCGCGCGGCCTCCTCGTGCCGGCCGGAGCGCAGTGCGTCCCGACCCAGTCCGGCCAGCCGTTCGAACTCCTCGATGTCGAGTCGGCTGTCGCGCATCCGCAGCAGGTACCCGGACCACTGCCGGACGATCTCCACGTCGTCGCCGAGATACTTCCGCAGCCGGGAGACGTAGTTGTAGAGCTGGGCGGCGAATGTCGCCGGCGGCTTCTCGTCCCACAGCAGCTGGCAGAGACGCGTGTCGGAGACTGTTCGCCCTCGGGCGAGCAACAGGACAGCCAGGACGGTGCGCTGCTTGGCGCCGTCCAGCGGGACCTCGCCGCCGTCGCGCCAGGCGCTCACCGGCCCCAGTACGCGAAACTCCACAGTCGCTCCGATCGGGTCAGCCCAACGAACAGTCGGAGAGTCGACCACCGCCGCGCATCGACACATCTGTGCCCGCCACCCAAGTTCCGTCGTCCGCACCCGCGTGTTGTCGCCACACCACCGACACCGGCCTCCGGTCCCCACCCTCCGGGCGGTCATCACCGACTGTCGTCCGGACCGCACCGGACAGTGCGCAAACTGCGGCGACCAGCCGGACCGACAAGAATTTGGGTGGATCCCACGCATGAGATACCCGTCGTCGCTTGGCACCCTCAACTCGATGAACACCACGGACGTCGACGGCCCACCCAGCCTCGCTCCGGCCGAGTCGCCCCGACTCCGCCGCGGCTGGTGGATGCGGGGCCTGGCGCTGCACGAGCGGGTGACCGCCGGCGGCGGCACCGACCCGGTGGACAGCGAGCGGTTCGGGCACGCACGGTCGCGGCTGGATCTGTGGCGGGCCGACCGTGGGCCGGAGCTGGACGTCCGGCTGGGCGAGCTGGGCGTCGACGAGGACCGGTTGCTCACCTTCCTCGCCGAGGACGACGAGCACCTCGCCGCGCGAGTCGACCCACCGCCCTGGGCGGTCCTGATCGAGTCCGCGGTGCACGCCGCCGCACCGCCTCCGTCGGTGCCGGTCCCAGCGGACTGGAGGGCGGCGTTCGCCCTGCCGTTGCGCCCGTTGGTCGACGAGGCGAGGGCTCGCTTCCGCCGGGGCTCCGGCCCGGTGACCGACGCCCAGGTCGACCTGGGCGCGCTGGACGCCGCGTTGGGGGCCGCCCTGGAACGGCGTCTGGCCGCGCTGGCCGCCCGTACCTTCGTCGAGGAGCTGCACCGCCGCAGGATCGCCGGCCTCCTCCAGGGTGCCGACAGTCGCGCCCGATTCATCGGCTTCGTCCGCCAGCTTGCCACCCCGGCAGGGCTGGCTGCGCTGTTCACCGATCTTCCGGTCCTGGCCAGGCTGCTTGGGCAGGCCACCGCGCACGCCACCGACGCGATGCTGGAGCTGCTCGCCCGGTACACCGCCGACCGGGACTGCCTGGTCGACAACCTCCTGGGCGGCGTGGACCCCGGCCCACTGGTGGCCGTCGACGACAGGCGGGGTGACCCGCACCGGGCCGGCCGGACCACCACCGTGGTCCAGTTCGCCGACGGCCGGCGGTTGGTCTACAAGCCCCGGGATCTCACCTACGACGACCGGTTGGCGGCCTTCGTCGGCTGGATGAACCGGATGGTGCCCACCGTCGGCATGCGGACGGCCGCCTGCCTGGTCCGTCCGGAGTACGGCTGGACCGAGTTCGTGACCGCGGCACCGCTGGCCGACCCGGACGGCGCGGACCGCTTCTATCGACGACAGGGTGCGCTGCTGGCGCTCGCCCACGCCCTCAACACCACCGATCTGCACTACGAGAACGTGATCGCCAGCGGCGAGGACCCCGTCGCCATCGACGCCGAGACGTTGTTCAGCCCCAGTTGGCGGCCCGCAACCCAGAGCGGCGATCCAGCCGCCGACCTGCTCGCCGCCTCGGTGCACCGAACCGCGTTGCTGCCGCTGATCGTCGTCGGTGAGCAGGGCATCATGGACCTGTCCGGCGCCGGCGGCGACGAGGGCCGGCAGAGCCCGGTCAGTCAGATCGACTGGGCGGACCCGGGCACAGACCAGATGCGCCTGGTACGTCGCGCGTCCACCTTCGACGGTGCCTCGAACCGGCCCCGGCTCGGCGACCGGGTGATCGATCCGGAGGACCACGAGGCGGCGATGCTGGCGGGTTTCCGGCTCGGCTACGAAGCAATCGAGGCCCATCGCGGGGACTTCGCCCAGCTGGTCAAGGCGTCGTCGGCCATGACGGTGCGACTCGTCGTGCGGCCTACCTGGGCCTACCGGACGCTGCTCGACGAGGCCACCCATCCGAGCCTGCTGCGCGACGGTCTGGACCGGGACCGCTTCCTCGGGCGGCTCTGCGGCCGGACCACACTGCCCGGCGACCCAATGTTCGCCCGCCACGAGATCGCGGCCCTGTGGCGCGGTGACGTGCCGTACTTCCACGCCCGGGCCGACAGCCCCCAGCTGGCAGCCGACGGGGAGCCGACCGCGGTGCCGCTGTACCGCAGCGGCGTCGACGCGGCACTGGACCGGATCGCCGGGCTCGGCGAGGCCGACCGGCAGGACCAGGAGTGGGTCATCATGGCCAGCCTGGCCACCCGCCGGCCGGTCGGCGCGCATGGCGACACGGCGCCAATGGAGGGTGCGTCGCACGGAATCGCCGCCCCACCCGAACGGCTGGTCTCGGCAGCCTGTGCGATCGCCGACCAGATCGTCGCCCGTGGCGCACCGGGCCGGGACCGCGTGAACTGGCTCGGCCTGGAGCTCGTCGACAACCGGCAGTGGCTGCTGCTCCCGATGGGGGCCGGCCTGGCCAACGGGTACCTCGGCGTGGCGCTCTTCCTCGGCCAGCTCGCTCACATCAGCGGCGTGGCCCGCTACGGCGACGTGGCCCGTCGGGCGGTCGCCGCGACGCCGGGGCTACTGCGTCTGCTCTCGGATCGACCCGAGCTGGTCAGGGCGATCGGCTGTGGCGGGCTGCACGGCCTCGGCGGACTGGCCTACGGGCTGGCTCGGTTGGCCGTGCTGCTCGACGACCCGGAGATCGGTCGGTGGGTCGACACGGCTGTCGAACTCGCCGAGGTCGCGGTCGCCGGCTCCACCACCGACGACTGGGCCACCGGCAGGGCCGGCTGCCTGGCCGCGATGACATCGATCCACGCCGAGCTGGGTCTCGATCGGGCGGCGGCGCTGGCCCGGACCTGCGCCGACCAGCTGGCCGGTACGACCGTGTCCGATCACCCCGCCAGTCCGGCTGGCTTCGCCGATGGCACGGCCGGCATCGCGTACGCCCTGCAACGGTTCGTCGACGTCGGCGGCGGCTCACCGCAGCATGCGGACGCGGCAGACAAAGCCCTGCGGCACGCCCGGCAGACCCCGACCAGGTCGTCCGGGTGGTGTACCGGCACCGCCGGCCTGGCACTCGCCCTCGCCGGTCGACACGAGGCGGGCACCTCGCCCACCACAGACCCGGACGCGCTGGCTCACCTCGTCCGGCGCTTGGCCGATCGGCCGCTGTCCCGCGACCTGAGTATCTGCCACGGCGAGTCCGGTATCGGTGAGGCGCTGACCGTGCTGGCCGCGGGGTCGGCTGGCCCTGCGGCCGCCGCCGCGCTACGGCAGCGGACCACCCTGCTCCTCAACTCCCTGCAATGGCAGACGCGCTACTGCGGCACACCCGACGGAGTGCTCACACCGGGACTGCTGACCGGCCTCGCCGGCATCGGCTACGGACTGCTGCGCTCCGCCCTGGCCGCACGGATTCCGTCCGCGTTGCTCCTGGAACCCACCCCACAGCCAACCGGACCCGACTGGCTGTCGCTCACCAACCCGTTCACCACGAGGAGAGAAGAACAATGATGTCTCAACAGCTCACCGCCGACGTCACCCACGTCGAGACCGCCCACTTTGAGGACCCGAACCCCGCCGGGGAGCCAAAGGTCAGCCCGATGGTGGCCTTCGGCCTGCGTACGGCGGCCCTGGCCGGTCTGGCCATTCCGGTGGGCCTCCTGGTGGGACACCTTGTCGCTGGCGACGCCGGAACCGTCGACGCCGCCGCCCCGCTCACCACCTGCTGCCCCACCTTCGCTCTGTGACCCTGGGCGGAAACCACCCGGTCAGCGCGGCGATCAGTCCGGTCGGACGATAATCCCGCCAGGCTCGGTGCGCCTGCTGTCTGACCCTGGTCATCGATGAAGTGCCTCGCTATCGTTGCCGCCGTGCAACGATCACGCGTCCTGGTCGGCCGAGATGCGGAATTCGGTGTGCTGATCGGCATGATCGAGGCTGCCCGCGTCGGGCGCGGGGGCGCGGTCTTCATCGTCGGAGAGGCCGGCGTCGGCAAGTCGCGGCTCGCCGCGGCGGCCGCCGAGTCCGCCTACACCGCCGAAATGAGTCTGCTGCGGGGGCGGGCCAGCGCACTCGGCACCGGAGTGCCGCTGCGCCCGCTCACCGAGGCGGTGCTCTCCCTGCTCCGATCGTCCACTGTGGACATCGCGGCGCTCGGCCCGTACGGGCCGATCCTCGGCCGGTTGGTGCCCGACTGGGGCACCCCTCCCGCCGACCAGGAGACCGGATCGGTGGTGATCCTGGCCGAGGCGGTGCTCCGGCTGACCGGTCTCGCCGGCCAGGACCGCGGTTGCCTGATGGTCCTGGACGATCTCCAGGACGCCGACGCCGAGACGCTCATGGTGGTCGAATACCTGATCGACAACCTCGACCAGCAGCCCACCCTGCTGGTCGGCGTCCTCCGGGCGGACGACTCCCCCGCGCTGGAGGTCGCTCGGGCAGCAGCCCGCCGCGGCCGGTGCACCGTGATCGAGTTGGGCGGTCTCGGGCCCGAGGACCTGCGCGCCATGGCCGGGGCATGCCTCGGCGTGGCGGCGGATGAGCTGCCCACGGCCGCGGCCGAGCTGCTCTGGGGCGGCAGCGGCGGCAACCCGTTCCTCATCGAGGAGATCCTCGCGGCGATGGTGGAGAACGGATTGCTCCGGCACGGTCCACAGGGGTGGCTCGTCACTCCAGAGGCGCCCACCACGCTGCCCACCGCCTTCGCCAGAAGCATGGCGCACCGGATCGAGAAGCTGAGCCCGCAGGCCCGGGAGCTGCTGTCCTGCGGCGCCCTGATCGGGCAACGCTTCTCGGTGGCCGTGGTGCAGTCGGCGACAGGGCTCAGCGACCGCGACCTGTTCAACCATCTGCACGGCGACATCGTCGCCCAGCTGGTGGCACCGGACGACCAGTTGACCGACTGGTACACCTTCCGGCACCGCGTTACCCGCGAGTCTCTGCTCGCCCTGGTCGAGCCGGCCACCCGGCGGGAGTTGGCCCACACCGTCGCCGAGGCCGTCGCGAAGGTCCACCCGGAGTTGCCCGGTGAGTGGTGCCAGATCTCCGCCACCCTGCGCGTCGAGACCGGCGACGCCCTGTTGGCCGGTCGACTCTTTGGCGAAGCCGGCCGGAGGGCCCTCGCGCAGGGTGCCGCCACCTCGGCCGTCGCACTCCTCGACAGGGCCTGGGAGCTCCAGGCCGACGGGCCGGCCGAGGCCCGCGCCGACACCCTGGAGACACTCCTGCAGTCCCTCGGCGAGGCTGGCCTGGTCCGGCGGGCACTGGAGCTGGTCAACAGTCCGGACCAGGTGGCCGGTCTCCCCGCTCGACGGCAGGCCAGGCTGCACACCCGGCTGGCCTGGACCGCGGTGTTGGCCGGGGAGCTGACCGACGCGCTGGCCCAGGTGGAGATTGCCCGTGAGCTGCTCGGCCCGGACCCCGCGGCGGAGGACGAAGCCCCGATCGACGTCGTCGCCGCACACCTGGCCCTGGACACGCCAGGGCGGGACCAGATGGAGGTCGCCGAGACCCTGGCCCGCCGGGCCGCCACGGTCGGCGCCGCCGTGCCGCTGCCGGTGGTGGCCTGTCAGGCCTGGCAGTTGCTCGGTGCGCTCGTCCGGCATCGCGACCCGGCCGAGGCTACCCGCTGCCTGGAGCAGGCACGGTCCATCGCCGCCGAGCACGGCCTGCCGATCTGGGAGGTCCACGCGCTGATCCGGCTCGGCAACGACGACGCGTTGCTACACGGCACACTGGACCGGCTGGAACAAGCCCGGGAACGAGCGCTGCGAGCCGGGGCGGTGACTGCCCGCCAGCAGGCCGAGGCGAGCATCGCGCTGCACCTGATCATGCGCGGCGAGTACCCGGCCGCACAGAACCTGATCGACCAGGTCCTCACCGCGACGACCCGCCTGAAGCTGATGGAGACCACCCAGTACGTGCTGCTGCTCAGCGCGGTGCTCGCCGCCCACCAGGGCCGGCGGGTGGAGATGCAGGACGCGCTCGCCGAGTTCCGGCGCTGGGGCGGTGACGAGAGCCTGCACACACAGCGGGTCCACGGGCTGGCCGGCACGTTCTGCGCGCTGCTGGAGGAGAACCGCCCGCGGGCGCTGGACGAGCTGTCCCTGGCGGTACGGGCGGAGGAGACGAACCCGACCGTGTTCCACCTCGGTGGACGGCTCGGCCTCCAGTTGCTGTTGCGGGCGATGGCCGGCGAGGTCAGCTTTTCGGCGTACGAGGCGATCGTGGGCACACCGGCGAGCCAGCTCCGGTGGGACCGACAGTTCGCTCTCTTCGCCCGGGCGGTCCTGCTTGGCCGCGCGGGTCAGCACGACGCCGCGACCGCCACCCTGGCCGAGGCCATGGAGGTCGGCGCGCTGTACGCGATGGGGCGACACCTCGCCCTGCGGCTGGTCGCCGAGTCGGCGCTCGCCGATGGCTGGGGCACCCCCGTGGAGTGGCTGCGTGCCGCCGAAAACTACTTCCACCAGGCGAAGGTCACGCCGGTCGCCGTGGCGTGTCGCACGCTGCTGCGCCAAGCTGGCGCGCGGGTCACCCAACGTCGGCGCGGTGCCGCAGAGATCCCACCCGAGCTGCGGGCGGCGGGCGTGACGGTACGGGAGTGGGAGGTGCTGCAGCTGCTCACCGGCCGGCTGAGCAATCGCGAAATCGCCGAGCGACTACACCTGTCACCGCGCACGGTGGAGCGGCACGTCTCCAGCCTCATCACCAAGACCGGCGGGCCAAACCGGATCGCATTGAGCGATATCGCGACCGATTTCGACAGTGGCTGACGGGTCCCTGAGCTTCCTGGCGCTGGCCACGTCGGCAGCCGTTGACGCCGATGCTGGTCATTTGCGCGGCATCCTGGCAGACAGCTCGTAGTGTCTGCTGCCGGCCTGACGGACCAGCCTCACTTCAGGTGCGGGCGAAGAACCGGTTCCCATCGTCCCCCTTGAACGACGAACCTGGTTGCCGACCCCGGTAGATGGGGAGTTTCCGGGGGCGGTTCAAAACCCCATAGGCAAACTTAAAACCTTGACCAGGGTTTCCACTGGTCAAGGTTTAAGCTGTCGGACGGCCGGATTTGAACCGACGACCCCTTGTTACCGCCCGTAGCCATCAGGGCATTGTCATTGACTTATCAGACATGGGCACTGAACTGCACAGACACGAACAAGCAGTGGTCGCTTTTTATCACTGGTTGTCAACCTCAGCCGGGGGTTTTCGGGGGGGTAAACGGGGGGCCTACCCAGGGCGCGGCCAGGTCTGAACGCACCCGCTTCCTCTGCCGCCGGAGGCCTGCGCGTCTTACGGTGTGCGTACTGACCGAATCTGCGGCAGCCGGCCAAGACTGAGTAGCCCAAGATCGAAGTTGGGCTCAAATCCGCTATACAGAATCAAGACGGCCCGGCCGAAGCCGGGTCTCGCGCACGCGCTATGGCCTACGGCCTCGCGTGCACGCCCATCTGGGCGGACTCACCAACCCGGATAGGTAGGCTCACGGAGCGGAGGCCCGGACGATCCCTTCGCCAACCACCCCTCAGCAGTTGCTTCCGGGGATCGCCGGCGCACCGCCATGCAGCGCGCCACCGAAAGTTCTCCTCCAAGCCCTGTCGACGGTCAAACGACGCGAATCGACCGGAGTGCATATGTTCGCATCCGTGACGGCAACGACGACGGCAACCCGGACGCACCGCTAAGGGACGTCTCGTAACCCTGGCGCCTGTCTGTTGAGGATGGTCGGGCAGGATTCCTGGGTGCAGGTGATCACCGCAGCACACCCCGAGTGGATCTTCCCGTTCACCGGGCTGCAGCCCGCCCAGTTCCGCACGCTGGTCCGGCTGGTCGCCGAACGTGGCGGTGACGGCATCGCCGACGGCCGGCCGGGTCGGCAGTGGGCCCTCGACCTGCCGGATCGGGTGTTGCTGGTGGCCGCGTACTGGCGTACGAACCTGACGATGCGCCAGATCGGTCCGCTGTTCGGGGTGTCGCACTCCGCGGCGCATCGGGTCATCGACACCCTCGGCCCGCTGCTGGCCCTGGCGCCGGTGCGCAAGCGGCCGGTCGAGCAGATCGCGATCGTCGACGGGACGCTGGTCCCGACCCGCGATCACCGCCTGGCCGCCCGGAGCAAGAACTACCGGTACTCGACGAACCTGCAGGTCGCCATCGACGCCAGCACTCGCCTGGTCATCGCCGTCGGCGACCCTGTAGCCGGCAACCGCAACGACACCATCGTCTACCGCAGCTCGGGCATCGACCAGAAGTTGGACGGGCGGCCGGTGATGGCCGACGGCGGCTACCGCGGCAACCCCGAGGTGATGATGCCGTACCGCAAGCCGTCTGACGGCAACAACCTGCCGGATTGGAAGGAAGCCCTCAACGTCGAACACCGGACCGTCCGAGCGGGGGTCGAACACGCCCTGGCCAGGATGAAGTGCTTCAAGATCCTGCGCGACTACCGCCGCGCCGCCCGCACGTTAGCCGACGCCACTTCCGGCATCGCCAACCTCCACAACATCATCCTCACCGGCTGACCACCGCCCCGCGCCAGGCAACGCCTTCACCCAGTTACGAGACGTCCCTTAGCCTAACCCGCAAATCACCATATCGACGACCGCACTTTTTCTCTTACCAAATCCGACGCAAGCATCTCCGCCCGCGTCTCGACCAATAAGGAACGCTCAAATTGCGCCACCTGACCACCCTCGACAAGCCACCTCGCAGAAAGGATCATCCAATATTCACTGCCTGAGCGCCATGCCGTCCCTATCGTTGCGGCAATCAATTGATCAAGTTTGGGGAACTCCGGTGTACGTAACTCGCCCCAGCGTAGGCCAAACTCAGCGCGGAATTCCTCCAGCCCTCTCTCCATGAAAGGCCACATCGGCCTCAGGCCAGCCGCCTTCAGGCTCGCCCGCACCTCTTCCTCCGTTCCTACACCGAGTTCGCCGCTCTTCATCCGGCCGATCCACGCCCCGTCACCTCGATAGATGACCGGCTTCCAGTTGTCCATTAACCCCACGGCCTATATTCGAAGTCGATACCCTGATCGCTCAAAAGAACTTTGAAATTGTTGACGCGTCGCGTCCGTCCAGCGGTGCCCGTAGTGGCCGCTGTTTTCAGTGAAGACAAGTCTACCGTTGTCACGGAAGATAGTGCCGCCTAAAACAGTATCTTCACTCGCTCCGAGAGACCGTGCCAACTGTTGATGCGGGCTGCCGCTCAGACCTTCACTTGATACGTCGCCGGTGAGCAGTCGTCGGGAGCCTGCGTCGAACACGAATTCAGCCTCGGCCCCAGATGGAGTGAAATTGGCTAGACCGCCAGCACCTCTACCACCTACCTCAATTCGGAGGGGCACAGCAGCGGCTCCTACGCCCCCGCGCCCGATGAACTGCCGGAGCGCCCCGAGCCCGCTTCCACTAATCATGGCGCGCAAAAGCAGTCGACCGTCAGGAGCGCCAACGCCGCGCCCGCAACCCCTACGTCTTCCGGGGAATGATCTACTGCGCCGTCTGTCAGCGACGCATGCAAGGCCAGTACAACCACGGCGCCGCCTACTACCGCTGCCGTTTCCCCCAGGAATACGCCCTGGCCAACGAGGTCGAACACCCCCGCAACGTCTACCTGCGCGAGGACGCCCTCACCTAGCGGCCTGGCGGCGCTGCAACCGTTGGAGACGGCCGAGGCTGCTCGTGGCCGCGATCCTCCGCGCGATGGCGCATTTCCCGGCGCCCGTCGCCCGGATGCTGCGCCGGCAACACGAGAAGCGGCCCCGCCTTCCTCCGGGGAACGCGGGGCCGTGTTGCCTTTTCTCACGTGAGGCATTCCGCCGGACAAGTGCGCCGGGCGCTACCCATGGTAGGAGGTTGAGTGGCTAGGGGCAGTGGGAGGAATGTGATGCAGAGATCTCGATCCGGACGACGTTGGGCCATGACGAGTCGAAGGGCCAGTCCTCCCAGGGGCAGAACAGGAGTCTTCCCCCGTCGGCGAACTTCACGAATCCGGACCAACTGCCTGTGGATAGCCCGTAGCCCTTTGAGTTCAGGCTGTAACCTCCGCTACACAGTCGGTGCCAGTCGAGAATCTCCGTGCGGGCCGAGTTCCAGTAGTAGTACCACAGGGCCCGGCTCTCCGACTGACACGACTGGGCCTCGAATGAGGCTGCGGGACCTGCCGACGCGGCCGGCGCCGATGCGACGGTGAGCGCCAAGGCGGTGGTAATCGCCACCGCGATGGCGGCCAATCGCGCCGATAGGGATTTGCTGAGTTGCATTAAAAGATCCCCCGATTTCTGTATGGAAAGCAAGTATGCCACCTGTCGTAGGTTGCCGGAAGATTCGCTAAATGCCCGGCGCTGTCCTTTGGGGTCAACCTTGGTGAGCTCCATTCGGACTGGGTGCGGCGACAGGTGGTGAACGACCGCCGAAATGTGACATGACAGCTCCAACTGGTCGACTCGGATGCCGGCCGTAGACGGACCCGATGAGTCAGAAGTGCCGGCTGCTCACCTGTCAGGCCCGACCGTGATCTCACGACCGTGCCATGGGCAGAACCCGTCACCAGGAAACCTGGACGTCCATGGACGTCCATTATCGAGGCCTGACCCTCAACCGAGGCGTCGCCTGGGACTGGTCGCGACGCCACACGTCCTCATCGTCGGCCCGCTATCATTTCCGCGAGCCATACCAGTCTTCGAGCCCGCAGCCCCGTGCAGCCTTCGACGCTGACAGGCCCTGCGCAAACCAAGCTCCCGCCTGCTGCCGTACGCGTACCGCGAACTCGCCCCCGCCGGAACAGGACACTGCCATCGGGTGCCCCAAAACCGTCGGCCTGCTCCGTGCGCGAACGTCACGCCAGGGTGAGCCGCCGCCAAGAAAGCTTGTCCTGCCACGGATCGGTGGACGAAACTTGCATTCGTGTCCGACGATGCTACTGCGCCGCACGACCTTGCTGCGGTGCGCACTTTGCAGGATCTCTTGGACGAGCTGAACCGGCTACGTATCAACGCCGCTCGCCACCGTGGCAAGGTACGTCTTTCGCTGCAGGATCTCGAGGTGGCCAGCGGCATACCGAAGAGCAGTCTGGCGAACTATCTGACCGGACGGACGCTGATGCCGGCCGACGTGCTGGATCGCCTGGTGGTCGCCCTCGGAGTTGACGCAGCGCAGGTACGCCAGTGGGCTGAGGCGTGGGATCGGATCATGGACGCCCGACCACAAGCGGGCACCCAGGACGCGCGGAAACGTCCTGCAAGCACGACCACCGGCACCCGGCGCGACCCCTCAACGGGCACGGGCAATGTCGATGGCGGCACGGGTGGGCGGGATGAGGGTGAGACCGCTGCGGCGCTACGTGAGATCACCGCACTGCAGAGCGTGGCGGCCACGGCAGTCGGTCTCGGTCAGGATCAGCACGCGGAGTTTGTCGCCGGCCTTGAGGGCCTGGCCAAGGACCTAGCGGAGTTCGGTCTCATGGTCGGCGATGTACGCGCACTCACCGCTCGGCTCCAAAGTGACCTTCATCGGCAGGCTGCCGATCGCCGCGATGACCGCGACCACCACCTCCGGCACGGCGCCCAGTTGCGGCTGATCCGGGATGGGCTCCAGGTCATCGAGCAGCGGACCCGCCCCCAGCAGGACACTGACCGCGTCGTTGACGGGGATCAGCCCCCGTACCGTGGTCTGTGGCCGTTCCAGGAGGACCAGGCGGGCGTGTTCTATGGGCGGGAGCGCCTGACCGCCGAGCTGACCGGGCGAGTGGAGCAACGGCTGTCCGGTGTCGGGATGCTTGTGGTGACCGGCGCCTCTGGGGCAGGAAAGTCGTCCCTGGTACGTGCCGGACTGATGCCTGCAATCGCCCGGGGTCAGTTGGCCGTGGCGGGCTCGACGGACTGGCCTCGTCTGATCATCACGCCCGGCATGGCAGCGATCGACGAGCTGGTGATCCAGCTGGCCACGCTTGCCGGGGTGGACGCCGCGTCGCTTCGCCTTACGATCAGCCAGCGGCCGACGGAGGCGCGGCTATTGGCCCGACAGGCGGTGCTGGCGCACGCGGCCCGGTTACCCGTCGAGCGCCGGGAGGCATGCCGGGCGGGTGGCCGACTCGTGCTCGTCGTGGACCAGTTCGAAGAGCTGTTCACGCTCGCCAACGACCCAGGCGACGCGCAGGAGCGCCGACAGGCATACATCGATGCCCTGGTGGCCATCGCCACGGCGGATTCCGCGACGGGCCATCCACCCGGTCTGGTACTGCTGACCATCCGCGGTGATTTCCTCGACCGGTGCGCCGTGTATCCCGAGCTGGTTCCCGTGTTACAGGACGGCCAGTTCGTGGTCGGGCCGATGAGCGTGCCGGAGTTACGGCGTGCGATCACCGGTCCGGCCGTGGCCTGCGGAGTTCAGGTGGAGGACGGTCTGCCCGAGGAGATCCTGGCGGAGTTGCGCACCCTGCCCGAAGCCGCTCAGATCGCCACCGGAGCGTTGCCGTTGCTGTCCCAGACCATGCTGCTGACATGGCAACGGTGTAAGTCCAACCGGCTCACTCGCCGCGGATACGGTGCCACCGGAGGAGTGAGCGAGGTCATCGCGACAAGCGCGGAGGACGTATACAACCGTCTGACCGGACCGGAGCGGGAAATCACTCAGCAGCTGTTCGAGCGGATGACCACCGTCGGCGCCGACGGGGCACCGGCCCGGCGACAGCTCGCCCGTGCGGAACTGTTTGTCGTCGTTGCCGATGCAAAGCACCGTGGACGGGTGGAGGCCGTACTCGACGCCTTCACGGCGAAGCGGCTTGTCGTCGCCAACGTCGAGTCGATTGAAATCGCCCACGACGTGGTGTTGCTCGCCTGGCCTCGGTTGCGCAAGTGGCTGGAGGGCGATCGCAACGATCGGCTCATCCACGCGCAACTCCGACAGGATGCGGCCACCTGGCAGGCACGCGACCACGATGCCTCATTCCTCTATCGCGGAGCCCAACTCGCCATGGTGCGCCGTGCCACCGCGGATTGGAGCGCGGTTGCCGGCCCGCGCCTTGCCTTGACCCTTGCGGAGCAGAGCTTCCTCGCAGCCAGCGACCGCCATGCGAGACGGAGCAGCAGGATTCGGCAGTCCATCACGGCGGGCCTGGTCACTCTTGCCCTGGCTGCCTGTATCGGAGCTGTCGCCTCGGTCACCTACGCGGTGAACGCCGACCGTCAACGCGCTGTGGCACTGTCCCGCCAACTCGCGGCGCAGAGTCAAAGCATCCACCAGGATGACCCGGCGACGGCCCGGCGACTCGCGTTGTCGGCGTGGGCCGTCGCTCCGACCGACGAGGCTCGCAGTAGCATGAATTCACTCATCACCGAGCAGAGCTCCACTCTCATCGGTCACGTCTCGCCGGTCTACTCCGTGGTGTTCAGCCCTGATGGAAGGCAGATCGCCGCGGGCGGTCGCGACGGCACGATTCGACTGTGGGACGTCGCCACCCGTCGTCCCGTCGGCGAACCCATGACCGGTCACAGTGAGCGGATCTACGCCATGGCGTTCAGTCCAGATGGAAGATTTCTGGCCAGCGCCGCCGGCTTCGGGGGCGACACCAAGTTGTGGAACCTTGCCACCGGTGATGTCGCTGATATTCCTCGCGGCGCTCCGGAAGGAGGAAGGATCACCACGATGTCGTTCAGCCCGGACGGCAGGCTTCTAGCGACCACCAGCAGTTCCAGGGGCCAGCTTTGGGACGTGTCCACCGGTCGCTTCCGTTGGGTGTCAAAGGAAGAGTCGGCGTACATCGCGGTGGTGTTCGGCTCTGACGGAAGATTGTTAGCCGTTCCGCGTAGCAGTGGAAAAGTCCTTGTTTCGGTGCCGGATCACACGAAAGAGCCTCGTGATGAGATTGTTACGCACTCAGCCGAAGTATACCAATCAGCGTGGTTCAGCCCAAAAGGTGACCGCCTAGCCGTTGTAGCTGGCGACGGCCACGTGCAGCTGTGGGACATATCGAAAAGAGAACGTCTCGGCAAGCCGTTTAACCGTCATGTGAACCAGTACCCGCCGATGGCGCTCAGTCCGGACGGCAAATTCCTGATAACCGCCGCCACCGACAACACGGCCCATGTGTGGGATACCGCCACCCAGACGCCCCTGGATGGTTCCTTGTCGGGCCATACGGACACCATCAGGGCGGCAGCGTTCAGCCCAGACGGTGCGCTTTTGGCAACAGCAAGCGACGACAAGACAGTGCGATTGTGGAATCCAGCCACTCTCGATCCAGCCGCAGGCCCGCTGGCCAACACCTCGTACTTGGCCAACTCCCTGGGCTTCAGCGCTGACGGGAAACTTCTGAGCGCTGATCTGGGCGAGGAGGCAGTGCGACTCCGGCGTCCATTGAGCCGCGACAGCAATGGTGGACGGCAGACCGGAGACACTACAAGCCACTATGAAACCATGCTCCGCCCGGACAGAGTCCTGACGAATGACATCCATCAAATAGCAATCAGCCCCGATGGTCTCCTACTGGCCATCCTGACGAGCGACAAAGTCCAGGTGTTCGACACCGCTACCGGCATCCGGATGGGCAAGCCCACCCAGCTACCGCCGGGATTCGATTCCGGCCCCATCGCGTTCAGCCCTGACCGGAAGCTTTTGGCCGTCGCGAGGAGTAGCGGCTTACATCTCGTTTCCCTGACCGGCACTGACCCAATCAACATACCTTTGCCCAATCACGTAGATAGAATCTTGTCGGTGACATTTAGTCC
>NZ_JBIALC010000010.1:40177-215689 GCF_042873195.1 Micromonospora arida
AGTCCTGACGGGAGACTGCTCGCGTCCGCGGGATCGGACGGGACGGTCCGACTGTGGGATCCGATCACACGTCAGGCTGTTGGCGCTCCGCTCACCGGGGATACGAACGAAGCGACCACTGTGGCGTTCAGTCCTGACGGGAGACTGCTCGCGTCCGCGGGATCGGACGGGACGGTCCGACTGTGGGATCCGATCACACGTCAGGCTGTTGGCGCTCCGCTCACCGGACATACCGGTGCCGTGACCGCCATGACGTTCAGCCCGGACGGCAGGCTCCTGGCCACTGCCGGCGACGACAGGACCTTACGGCTGTGGACCACAGCCACCTGGCAACCGGTGAGCACGCCGTTGACCGGCCACACCGCGGCAGTCGTGGCAGTTGCCTTCAGCCCCGACAGCTCAACCGTCGCCACCGCGAGCATGGACACGACGATACGGCTCTGGCACCCCGCCCACTACGTCGAGCCCGTCGAATACATCTGCAGCATGGTAGGACCCCCAACCAGCACGGAGTGGAGAGGATTCGCCCCGGGTGAACCTCTCCCGAGAGTGTGCGCATAGCACTCGAGATTCTTGAGGTCCGGCGCTTCAGGCGCGGTCAGAGAGACCTATGGCGGCTCGCAGCTCGACGCGAACTCGCTGCCCTGGCGTCCGTCCTCGTAGGACATAAAGAGCACGGTGCCGCAGCTGCAGCCCATCGCCTCTCCCTCACCTCGGCGGCCATCGCCGCCACAAGGGTCTTGCGATCCCGGCGGATCAGGGCAGCGATCTGCTCCGCGTTTTCCGCGGATGCGAGGCGCTGCCGCTCGCCGGCGAAACCGGCGGCCACGGCCCGGCGAACCGCCGCGTCCAGTGCGGCCAGTGACAGCGGGTCGCGCCGCCGACGCTGCGCCGGCTCAGACGCCTTCCAGCCGGTCTGGCAGCACGCCTACAGACATGGCCTTAGGCAACCGAGACGGCGGCCAGCGCCAGTCATCCCGGGAGCGGCAAGCCCTGACCACTTCGACCTCTACTGGGAGGTCACGCCACACCGCTCGACCGAATCACCACAGGCCAAAGCCTTCGCCTCTGTCCGGCGTCGGTGAGTACTTCGGGCGCGGTGACCACTTCGCCAACCTTACGGCTACACACTCCGCGATCTTGGACCCCACCCCAACCCCGCAAAGGCCGCCGACGGCAAACACCTCAAGGGCCTTACTCCGGACGAACAGACCGCTCCAATCGTCCGGCAGATCTTCGCCGAGTTCCTCGCCGGTATCGGCCTCTTCGCCATCGCCGAGGGACTTACCGCCAACCACGTGCCTTGCCCATCCGCACACGACCGGGCCCGCAACCGGCACCGTAGCGGCATCGCCTGGTCCAAGAGCGCCGTCCGCGTCATCCTCACCAACCCCCGCTACACAGGGCGGCAGGTGTGGAACAAGCAACGCACCGACGAAGTACTGCTCGACGTCAACGACGTGGCAATGGGTCACACCGGCGTCATGCGCTGGAACGCCCGCGACAAATGGGTGGTCTCCAAGGACATCACCCATGAGCCACTCATCGACGACGCGACCTTCGAGCAGGCCCAAGCGATACTGCAACGACGCGGACGAGGAGCCGGCGGACAGCACGTCCGGCAGCGCACCCGCAACCCGTACGTCTTCCGGGGCATGATCTACTGCGCCGCCTGCGACCGACGCATGCAGGGCCAGTACAACCACGGCGACGCCTACTACCGCTGCCGCTTCCCGCAGGAATACGCCCTCGCCAACCAAGTTGAGCATCCCAGCAACGTGTACCTGCGCGAGGATGCCCTCACCGACCCGATCGACACCTGGCTGGCCTCCGCCTTCGCACCCCACCGCATCGAACACACGATCACCGCGATGGCCGACGCTCAGCCCTTGGAACATCCGCCCGCAACCGCCCCAGCAGCACAGACGATCATCACCGAATGCGACGCCAAGCTGGAGCGCTACCGGGCCACCCTCGACGCTGGAGCCGACCCAGCGGTGGTCACCGGCTGGATCGCGCAGACCCAGGCCGAACGTGCGCGGGCTGAAGCGGATCTCCACACGAGTGTGGGCACCGCCCCACGCAGGATGAGCCGAGCAGAAATCACGACCCTGGTGAACGCGCTCGGCGACATCACCGCCGTGCTCCGCGACGCCGACCCGGCCGACAAGGCCGAGGTCTACCGGCAACTCGGACTCCGACTCACCTGCCAGAGCGAAACGCAAACGGTGCGCGCCGCAGTGGATCTCAGCGCGCACCGTGGGGTTATGGTTCGTGTCCGAGGGGCGACACGACCCATTGCCCCACCGCCGATGGCGCTCAGCGCAACTCTGGGGCTCGCACAAGTCTAGTCGCTGGGTTGAACTCTTCGGGCTCGCCGAAGTGGTCGTCACAGCGGATGTGCTGGTTAGGGCACCACCGCATGGCATTGCTGTCTCAGCTGACTACACCAGTTACCGATCCGGTGGTGCCGGAAGCCTTCAGCTCGCCGCGCCCTCTCCGGGCCTTGCTGGTCGGTGCAGGAACTGCGGGGCTGCCCGAGCGGGCAGGTCACCGCCGACGTGCAGGGGCCCGGGTTACAGGATGCGGGTCAGCTCGTGCATCGCGGCGAACTGCGTGTCCGGACGTGGTGGTGGCAGCCGCAGAAGGTCATCGGCGTCGCGGTCGCGCTGTTGGCTTCCCAGCACGATCTCGGCGCGTTCGAGTGTCGGGTGACCAACGAAGGGGACGACCGCGTTGACGGGCAGATGCGGCGCTGCAACCAGGAGTTCCCGCAACTGCGGTGCCGCGGCGAGGCCCTGGAGGGCTGCCGGATGTCGGAGGTGACGCATCCCGAGGCATTCGGCGCGCGTCAGCATGATGCTGGAGCCGAAGTCCGGAAGCCGGTCGACGGTGAGCGTTTCCAGCCACAGCCACTGCAGCGCGCGCAACCGTGTCACCGGGGTGAGGTCGCTGAGCTTTCGCACCTGGCGCAGTGCCAGGTAGCGAAGTGTGGGGATCTGGGTGAGCCATTCGCTGTTCGTCAACGAGCCGAGCGTCAGCGCCAAGGCCTGCAGGTGTGGCAAGGCAATGATGGGCAGGACGTGGTCGACGGGGAGCCGCCACAGCGACAGGTCCCGCAGACCCGGGTTGGCGTGCAGCAGCTCGGGAAGCCCACGCCGGTGCTCAACGATCCTCAGCCGGCGAAGCCGACGAAACTGGGCAACAGGAGCTAGGTCGAGAGGTCTGCGGGTCTCGCCGATGTCAAGGAACTCCACATCAGCGCTCAACTGATCCAACGGGGCCAGATCGGTCAGGTGCCACAGGCCCGCGACACTGAACCGGCGAACATGTGGAAACCAGCGCAGGAACCGCAGCGTCGCAAGGTCGTCATCGAACCCGTAGACCCGCAGCGGGACCATCGGATGATCCACCAGGAGCGCGGCCACCGACCGATACCCCGCCTCGATGAGCGGCTCACTGAACTGGACGACATCCGCATCGCCCAGCCGGGCGCGGAGCTGCGTGACGTCGACCGGGCTCCGCACCTCCACGACACTGCCCATCCCCACATGATCCCGTACCGCCTACCGCCTACCGCCCTCGGCAACCGGAACATGTTCGTGGTCTGGGCCCGCCGTGGCAGATCCGGATACTCGGCGAGGACCTGCAGGATCCAGGGAAGCATGGGTCCCATGACCATGCGCGGAGAACCGACCGGGCTGATCGAGCAGACCGGTAAGTGGCTGCTACCGGTCGGCGGCGGCGTCGTGACTCAGCTGCGGATCGACTTTGCATTCACGCTCATAGTCGAGTCGTGGATCGAGATCCGCATCGAAACTGAGTTCTCCTACGGCGCACCCGGCGCGGAAAGCCGGTTCGACCCCTCGACGTCAGCAGGTCTGGCACCGTTGCTCGACCGGCACCAAGCTCAAATCACGGCCGCCAAGATCCGCAAGGACAGTCGGCTGACTCTGACCTTCGCCGACGACGCAGTCCTCGTCGTCGAGCCGGACGATCAGTACGAGGCGTTCACAGTCACGACTATGCCGCCGCCGGGAATCCGGGGATTCCGCTTCGTCGCTGTCCCCGGCCGCGGCCTCGCCCACTGGGTAGCCGAACACCGACAGTGATGCACACGCCTTCACGACCAGCGGCAGATCCGTACACCTGACCTCGACCTCGATCCGTTGGTCCGACGGCCCAACGCCGCAGTTGCACTGGACTACGCGCCGTTGGCGGGACGGGCTCCTCCGTAGCATGTTCCGCCATGCACCGCATCGTCATCAGGCCACGCATCCAGATTCGGGTCCTAGTCGTGATCTTCGCTGTATGGACCCTGCTGGGCGTCACGTACTTCACCTCCGGGGACGTACTGGCCGAGCGCGACTGGTTCGGCATCGTGCTGGGATGCCTACTCGTCACGAGCGGCATGGCCGGGATCTGGCGGGCTCTTCGACTCGGCGTGGTAATCGGCGGCGAGGGTGTCCGTGTCCGCAGCTTCGACAGCCGTGACCAGGTCACAGCGTGGAGCGCGATCCAGTCGGTCGACTGTGTACAGATCGACCTACGGGGAGGCTTGCCGCTCTACGCTCCCGTCCTCCATCTCGGCGACGACGCCATGCCGCTGTCGGCGCTCGGCTCGTACTCACGGCAGGACGCCGAGCGCAAGGTCGAACAGCTGCGGAGCCTCAAGGCCAGCGCCGCGCGTTCCTGACCGATACGCAAAGGCGGGCGCCCGACCAGCGACATGAGAGTGCGCTTTGGGTCAGCCCTGTGGGCGCCGATCGCGTACCTTGCAGGCATGCCAGTGGCATCCGCCGACGCGCTGCAAGCTGCGTTCGCTACCCCGCCAAATCGTCGCCTCGCAACGATTGCGTTCTCCCTAGCGCTGGTCGCCGTAGGGCTGGTCGGCGGCTTCGGGGCGGCCAAGCTTGCCGACGATCCGCACGCCGCCAAGCCGGAGCTGCTCGTTGGGACGGTCACCTGGTCGAACGACCAGACCAGGTCCATCGCCTTTGAGGAGGACGGGGCCCTACGGGGCCCTCTCGATGGCGACACGATCTACTCAGTCATCGCCGAAAGCTGGCAGGACGTGAGCGGGACACTGCACAACGACGGCACCTATCCAACCTGCCTGGCCGGCGAGAAGGACGACCCCGTCTCAGAGGACCGGCACCGAATCGAGCTTGAGGTCCTACACCGAGACACGGGCGGTCAGCCACAGCACATCGTCGTCCACGTCCACTGCCTCGATTGATGGCATGAGCCGGGCCTGCGCTTCTGGCTCCACCTCGGCCACGAGACCGGCCCAGAGTGATCGTTTGGTGACACCGGCAGCAGCGCGAACGACCCAAAGGGGGTGGGTCGATGCGGCGGGCTCTCATCGCTGGCTCCTTAGGGCTTCGAGAACTAGAGCCGCAACCGCCAGGCGGGGAGCCGCGAAGGTTGACCTCTTTGACTTCGATGAAGAGATGCGGTGTCGGCTTCCCGGCTGACCGAGTTGTTCCTCGAGTATGTCCGCGCCGTTGACGGTGGGGACGACCATGCGCCCGATCCGGCTGGGCGTCAGATCGACGAGTACGGTGCCGAGGGGAGCCAGCGCCTCCGCGTGTTCGGCGTGAAAGATGGCGTTGCTCGCGTCGAACACAACGTCGAGTGGTTCCTCGAGTTCGACCAGCGAACGTATGCCGTGGCTCGCAGTCGGCAGGCCCAGCCGGGCCGCCTGTTGGAGACCCGAGCTTTCGGCAGTCCGGCCGGCCACGAGGCGCAGGTCCAGGCAGTCCGAGCGCACGACCTTGACCGCAAGGTCGACGCCGATGAGCCCGGCTCCTAGCACCCCGACGGACAGCCGTCGTTCTGGTTTCATCGTTCAGGCCGCCTTTCTGTCCAGGCCATGGCTACGCTTCGTCGACGTGCAGGGTGACCGGGCCCAGCTGATCGAACTCGGCGGTGTAGGTGTCGCCGGGGGTCAGCGGGACAGCGGCGTGCAGCGCACCGGTCATGATCAGGTGTCCGGCCTCCAGCGTGACGCCATTCTCGCCCAGCAGGTTCGCCAGCAACGCCACGACCGCCACCGGATCACCCAGGGCGGCGGCCCCCTCGCCGGTCGCGATGAGCTCACCGTTTTGGTGAAAGGACAGGCGTACGCCCTGATAGTCCACGTCCGGCCGGGCCGGGATTGGACGCCCCAGTACGGCCGCACCGTTCGAGGCGAGGTCGGCGATCGTGTCGGCGAGCCGGATGCGCCAGTTCTCGATCCGGGAGTCGACGACCTCGAGGCCGGCCATGACCTCTCCGATCGCCTCGCGCGCCTGCTCCACCGTGACGCCCGGACCGCTCAACGGACTGGCGAGGCGAAAGACGATTTCGGCTTCCACCTTCGGCGCGATGAACTGGTCGCGAGCGAGGGCAGCGCCGTCGGCGTGGACGGACGAGCCGAACACGGGGCCGTAGTCCGGGGTGTGAACTCCGAACATCTCCTGCATGGAGGCGGAGGTGAGCCCCGCCTTGTATCCGACGATCTCCTCGCCGTCGGCGCCCAGCAGTTCGGTGAGCTCCCGCTGTACGGCGTAACCGTCAACCGCATCGAGGCTGGGGTCAGCGTCGGTTAAGGGAGGGATCGGCACGCGTCTATTTCGTGCCTCGTGCAGGGCTGTGGCCATGCGCACGGCGTCCTTCGCGGTCATTTCGTAGCCACGAACAGGCGGCTGCCAGGCATCCCCAGGGGTTTGCTAGTCACCTGCGAGAATCCGGCCCGTTGGAACAGGGAACGCCACTGGTCCTCGGACGGCAGCCGCACCCCCATCGAGCTCTCGTGGAGGTAGGTGAAGAGGGCGCTGAAGGCACGCTGTCCAGGACCGTCCACGTACGGCACGGCATCGGTGATGACCATGCAGCCCTCCTCGGCGATGCGTTCCCGGCATCTGGCCAGGACGCTGCCGAAGACCTCGGGATCCTGCACAATGTCGTGCATCACGAAGCCGGCGTGGATGACGTCCGCGCCGTCGACCGGGCCAGGATCGTCGACAAGTGACTCGACGGACCGGTTGACCACTGTGAGCCGTTCCTGCAGATGCGCCCGGCGGCCGGCCAGCTCGGTCTCCTCGCACGCTCCGGAACTGAGGTCCAAGGCCACGCCGGTGCAGCTGGGGAGCTCGGCCAGCAGGTGGATCAACAACGCGCCTGCGCCGGCGCCGAGGTCGACGATGCGCTGCGGCTTGCGGTTGAGGATCTCCGAAACCACGCCAGGATAGAAACCGTACGTGCCGATCCACCGCGATGAGACCGCGACGCGGCGGCCGTCGCGCTGGTACTGCCGGCCGGCTGCCTCGTCATCCTGCAGGAACTCCGCAGCATGGTCGATGTATGGACGGTTCGCGTTCAGCGACCAAGAGAGGTAACCCGCCTCGTACCGCCGGACGGCCAAGTCCGTGCAGGGCGAGAACGGTCCGGCCTCAGCCTGGCGCTCCACCAGCCCGGCGGCGACCATGGCGTTCAGGAACGACAGAGCGCGGGCCTCGGGGACGCCGGCAGCTGCCGTCGCCTCCGCCAGGGTGAACGGCCTTCCTCGGTCGAGGAGTGGCGACAGGCGCAGATTCTCGGCAATCTCTAGGAGAGCGGCATTCGCGGCCAAGTCTGCGGCGATTTCTCTGGTGTCACTGCTTTTCATCAATCGCTCCCCACCAAGGAATCCATGTCTTGTCTCAGACACGATCTAGTTGCGTTTGAATAGTCTCAAACTCGCAACGTCGATCGTCAAGCAAGATCGACGCAACCGCCTCTCAACTGCCTGTTCAGCGGACTGAATTGCTGGATCGAATAATCGCCGGATCGGTCAGTGAGGCCGATCCGGCAAAGTAGTCGACATACGGGTTCTGGAGGGCCATTCAAACCCGCTGCGCAGGCTCTGAAGATCTCCACGGCGGTGACGGTGTGTAGCGCGTCGGTGAAGTCGATCATGCTCCGGGTGGTACTGCTTTTGAAGATTCTCCAGTTCTTCAGGTAGGCACTGAGCCATTTTCATCGTGCGTAGCGGTTGGCTTCGACGTGGTGCAGGACGAGGATGGCCTGGACGATCGCGGTGGCGCGGCGCGGGCAGCAGCGCAGCTTGGCCAGGGTCTTCCAGGTCTTCAGCGTGGCGATGGCCCGTTCGCCGGGGGCTCGGATCCTCGCGTGCGCCCGGTTGACCGCCTTTTGCCGGCGCGACAGCTTCGGCCGGAGCGGCGCCGCTTGAACGGCGTGCGCACGCTGCCCCGGGCGCCCTGGTAGTCCTTATCGGCGAAGGTCATCACGTCCGCGCTGGTCAGCGCGTCGATGATGCCGTGGATGCGGGCGGGGGTGAGGTCGTGCGCCGAGCCCGGCAGTGCCGGTGAGGCCCAGACGGGCTGGCCGGCGGCGTCGGCGATGACCTGCACGTTCACGCCATGGCGCTTGTGCTTGCCGGAGTGGTACGGCTTCTGGTCTGCCACGTGGTCGACCGGAATCAGCGTGCCGTCCGGGATCGCGTACGCCAGTTGCCGGATGCGCCGCATCGCCGTGGCCAGGTCCTCGGCGACCGCTGCAAGCAGCGCGATCGCTTCCTGTACGTAGCGCCAGGCGACGCCGACGGCGAGTCGGGTGTAGGTGTCACCGTTACGCAGGTGGGCCAAAGCGAGCAGCGCCTGCCGGCCCGGGTCGAGGCGTCGCCCCCGGGATCGATGCTGGTTGCGGTGCTGGCGGATGAGGTCAGCGAGATGGTTCAGGGTGCGGTTGGACAGCGGGATCGTGGAGGGGTAAGACAGCACAGGCGAGGCTCCCGGTCGGGGCATCGGATCTTGGTCGGCTGCTGTCTTGCCTGGAGCCTCACCCTCATCGATCTCCGGGTTCGCCGCACCTGCCCTGAGCTGCAAGATCAGCTTGGAAAAGGCTCAATGTCGCGTTCGCCCGCGGCAGGAGCCGGTTGATCGGGGCGTTGTAGTTTTTCTACGCATTGGTAAGGTTGCCGCCGAATGGTTCATGAGCACCGTGTGGCGCTATTGCGCGAGGCCGTCGACCTGCTCGCCGCCTACGCCGACGACCTCACCGCCGCGATGCGCCGAGCCGATCGGCTGGCGTAGGCCAGCCTCGACGGGATGCTGATCCCGATCGACCGGGTCGCCGACCAGCGGTCCTACTACTCCGCCAAGCAAGCGCCACGGCGTGAAGGTGCAGATCCTCGCCGACGCCGCCGGGCGACTGGTCTGAGCGTAGGCCGCTCGGCCCGGCGCCGTTTATGACCCCACCGCGGCCCGAACCCACGGCCTGATCGAGGCGTTGAGCAGCGTGAACGTGCTGACCTTCGCGAAGATCCCGATGGCGCGCCGGCAGGTGATCGACACCCCGAAGCCGTACCTGCGGTGGCCCAGCATCAGCTGAATCACGCTGGCCTGCCGGTGTGAACAGCGCAGCGCCGCCGCCGTGCCGGTCGACCCATCAAGCCGAAGCGTAAACGCACGCCGGTTAACCGGCTCGGCGACCGCCGCGACGACTACCTACGCTTCGTCACCAACCCTCCGCCCCGTTCGAGTCGAGAACAATCCGTCCGAGCAGGCCATCGGCGTGCCGAAACTACCGATCAAAGTCTCCGGCGGCAATGCGCAGCTTCACCAGAGCCAAACACCTCGTCGCGCTCTGCACCTACACAGCGGCCACCACCGCCACCTGGCAAGGCATCGGCATGCTAGGTGGGCTCAGCCATGCCGCCGTCGGCGACCCGTGGATCCCGACCAGCAGAGATTCCGCACCACCTGGGTTAGGCACCTATCCAGTTACGTCCGCGGTGCGAACGTATCCGTTGTCCAAGCGGTCTTGGTCGGATGTCTGCTCCGGCAGGTCGCGCCGGTTGCGGATGGGCGAGAACAGGAGAATGAGGCCAGCGGCCGGTACTCCGCCGACAAGGATCCACAGGGCGGTGCGGGTCCCAACCGCAGTGGCGAGCGCACCACCGATCAGCGCGCCGACGGGGACGGCGCCCATGTTCAGGAAGGAGGTGCTGGCGGTGAGCCGCCCGAGGAGGTCGCGGGGGCAGTAACGCTGGATGAAGCCGGTCTTGATGATGTTGTTCGCGACGACGCCCGCCGCAGCGCTCAGCCCTCCTATGACCAAGAGCAGGACACCTGGTCCGCGGGCGGTGAGGGGGATCAGCAGGATCGGCAGCGTGACCAGGACGGCGAAGAAGAGGATCGCCCGGGCGGAGCCGATCATGTTGGAGACCCGTCGGGCGGCGAACGCGCCGATGATTCCACCCGCGCTGGTGGCGGCTACCAGAGTGCCGACCATCCCCCCGCTGAGACCGACGTCATTGACCAGAAAGACGGGGAGGATGGTCTGGTAGCCCACCAGGAACAGGTTGGCGGCGGCACCGGCAATGGTGAAGGACCGGAACCAGGAGTCACGAGCGACGAGTTGCAGGCCTTCCCGGATCTCCGTGACCATGGGGCGACGGGTGCGCTTCGGCTTCTCCGGGTGCGCTTCGCGGTGCCGGATGCCGAGCAGGCAGGCGAGGCTGATCGCGAACGTGGCGGCGTTGAGGAGCAGCCCGTTGACCGGTCCGGCCGCTTGGATGAACAGACCGCCGCAGCCCAGGCCCACGATCTGCGCGGCGGACGCGCTGCCCTGGAGCTTGGCGTTGCCCTCGGTCAGATCCTCGCTGGCGACCAGGGACGGCAGGTAGGCGGTGTAGGCGACCTGGAAGAACACCGAAGCCACCCCGGTCAGCAGCGAGACGCCGAGCAGCCACCAGTAGGAGAATAGGCCGGTCCACGCGGCCACCTGGACGCTCAGGAACAGAGCGAGCGAGATGGCGGCGGCCCATATCATGACCCGGCGCTTCGATAGCCGGTCCACCCAGGCGCCGGCGGGCAGACCGATGACCACCCACGGCAGCCACACGGCCACCACCAGCAGGCTGACCTGGAATGTCGTGGCGTGCAGCGTCGAGATCGCCGCCAGCGGCATGATAACGCTGGTGGCCGACGAGCCGAGCTTTCCCGCGACTTCACCGATCCACAGCAATCGGAAGCCTGGATGGCGGCGAAGAAGCCCGCCCGGGCGGGCGGACGGCCGCAGCGCGCTCATCGGGCTTCTGCTTCGGGAGGGGCCGGGAACACCTGCAGTTGCACGACGACGGGCAGGGAATCCGAGGCCGGCGCGTCGCTGGACGTCGGCAGGTAACGTTCCACTGTCTGAATCAGCTCCTCGGTGAGTGCGGTCATCTGTTTGGCGGTGAGGCGCAGCTCGGTCCATTCAGAGATGTTTCCCGCGTTCCGCCACTCGCCCGGCAGGTCGCTGCGCAGGTGACGGGCGACCCGGTCGAAACTCCAGTGCACGACTTCCTGCAGTAGGTCCACAACCGCCTCGCGCCCGGCCGACTCCTCGCCCAGGTCCTCGGTGTCGAAAACCCCGGTCCTGGCCTGGGCCCGCCACCAGCGCTCGCGCTTGCTGCGGAGCCCGGGATCCTCCTCGATGAAGCCGTGCTGAGCTAGCTGCCGTAGATGCCAGCTCACCGTTCCCGTACTCTCGCCGACCTGCTTGGCCAGGCGGGTCGAGTTCGAGGAGCCCTGGAGCCGCAGGATATCCAGGATTCGCAGACGCAACGGGTGCGCGAGGCCGCGCAGGCTATGCGCGTCGAGGCGACGATCGGTCCTTTGGGCTGGGACTCCGTGGCGCTTGACCCGCCGCTCTGGCGAAGGCTCCATTCGGTCACTTTAGACCGCCAACGGTCCTCTGCAAAGAGTTCGCTGTCGTCCGGGCGTCGAGGTCAGCCGTTCATCGCCTTGATCAGCGACTTTGGCCGGAGGTCGGTCCAATGAGTCTCCACGTAGTCGAGGCACTCCTGCTTGCTGCCTGACTCTCGCACGACCGCCCAGCCGGCCGGTACGTCCAAGTGCTCCGGCCACAGTGAGTGCTGACCCTCGTCGTTCGCGAGCACGACGTACCGGCCATCCGAGTCGTCAAAGGGGTTGGTCGTCATTGGCTGCCTCCTCCGTAGTTCGAACGTGTGACAAACCCACGCTAGGGACCGCGTACCGCCACCGGAGGCAGTGGTGTAGGCAGTTTACCGGCACCGCGACCGGCGCTCCGCGAACTAGCTAGTACTCCAGCCGCAGTTGCCTGATCTGGAGTTTCGGCAGCTCAGCGACATGATCGACGTTGTAGTTGAGCCTGCGGCGTAGCTGCGAATGTCGATGTTAGTCGGCGGGTGGGTTGCGGGGTCGCACCGTCTGTCTGTTGTGGTCAGTGGCAGGGCGGGCAGGCTCCCGTGCTTGTGTTGATCGATGAGATTGTGGGCTGGCGGGCGGGTCTGGATGATCTGCTGGCGCGGTTCGCGCACCGGTTCGGGCGCGCGGAGCCGCGCCGGCAGGCGCTGACCTACCTGGTGGGGTTGTTGTCGCCCCTGGCCAGCAAGAATGGTTGGACCTTGGCCGAGGCTGCCGGCGATGCGACGCCGGATCGGATGCAGCGGCTGCTCAACCGGTCGGCGTGGGACCCGGACGCGGTCCGCGATGACCTGTTCGCTTACGTGTCTGAGCACCTCGGTCACGGCGACGGGGTGCTGATCGTCGACGAGACCGGTTTCCTGAAGAAGGGCATCAAGTCCGCCGGGGTGCAGCGTCAGTACTCGGGCACTGCCGGGCGGACGGAGAACTGCCAGCTCGGAGTGTTCCTGGCCTATGCCAGCCCGGCCGGGCGCACGCTGATTGACCGGGAGTTGTATCTGCCCCGCGGCTGGTGCGATGACCCCGCCCGCCGCGAGGAGGCCGGCATCGCAGCGAACATCGGGTTCGCCACGAAACCCGCACTGGCCCTGCGGATGCTCGAACGCGCCATCACCGCCGGCCTGCCGGCGAGGTGGGTCACCGCGGACGAGGCCTACGGACAGGACTCCAAGTTCCGCACCTGCCTGCAGCAGCACCGGATGGGCTACGTGCTTGCCGTGCCCCGCAACCAACGGATCCCGACCACGACTGGCAGTTCCCGCCCGGACGTCCTCGCCGCCAACGCGCCGGCCCTGGCGTGGAAGCGGCGCAGTTGCGGCGCCGGCGCCAAAGGACCGCGACTCTACGACTGGGCGGTAGCCTCCCTACCCGGCACCATCCACGGGCACGGCCACTGGCTGCTGATCCGCCGCAGCATCACCAACCCCACCGACCTGGCCTACTACCTGTGCTTCGGCCCCGCCGACACCAGCGACGAGACCCTCATCCGCATCGCCGGAACCCGGTGGGCGATCGAGGAGTGCTTCCAGACCGCCAAGACCGAAGTCGGCCTGGATCACTACCAGGTGCGTCGCTACGACGCGTGGTACCGCCACATAACACTCGTTCTGTGCGCCCACGCCTACCTCGCCGTCACGGCCGCCCACGCCAAAAAGGGGGCACCGAACCCGACCAGGACGGCCTCATTCCGCTCACCCTCGGCGAGGTCCGACGTCTCCTGGCACACCTGATCACCACCACCCGACCCATCGACCACATCCATCGATGGTCACGATGGCGACGCCGACACCAGTACCGCGCCAAAACAGCCCACTACCAGCGAAGACTCCAACTCCATCAAGTGCGGCTGGAGTACTAGACGAGTAATTCCTAACCCTTGCTGGGGCGGTGCGCGCAGCCGGCGGCCGGAGGTGACCCTCGGTCACCTCCGTGGGGGCAGACACGGTCGTAAGCGGTATACCTCAGAGTCATATTCATACCTCTGAGGTATACCGCTCACCAGCACATCGAGATGGCGGGCGACCAAAGTGGATGACCGCGCCCTTCGCCGCAGGCCACAGCCCGTCTTGAGTTAGGACTTACTCGTCTAGGTGTGCTGTCCGGGGAGGTTGGTTGAGGTTGTGTGACGACACGGTTTGATGTCGTAGGTAGGTGAAGGCCTCCGGTTGCGGAGTGGAGCTGTCGAGGAACCGCTCCGCCAACCAGGAGGCCTTCATGTCCCACGCTAGTGCTGCTTTGACCCCTCGCGCACGTCTGCGCCTGGCGCGTCTGATCGTGGATGAGGACTGGTCAGTCGCTGCGACGCTGAATCTCAACAAAGCCAGGTATCACCTCGGCGAGATTTTCGGAGAGAGCTCGCGCACCGCCGGCTGACGTGCGCGGATAGGCCGCTAACCGCGCGTCACGCATTGTCCCCGTCGGTCGAGCGGATGCTCGGTATGCCAACACAGTGCACAGACCGACTGCCACCAAGCGGCCCGACAGTCCTTCGACCAGCGCGAGCGGACTGCTTGTCCGACTCGACTGCGAAGATCCTTCGTAGAAATATCGGCGTGTCGGACAACCAGCGTGACGATCTCGAGGATCCCCTGACTCGATGGCTCAACGGGCAGCCGCGGGCCGACCCGCAGCTGCCTACCGAACGGCGGGGTGGTCTGCGGTTTGCGTTCTACGGTCGGATGTCGACCGCCGAGCACCAGGACCGGGTGACCTCCCGGCACTGGCAACGGGACTGCGCCACTGAACTCGTCGCCGCTCACGGCGTGATCGTCGCCGAGTACTTCGATGTCGGCTGCTCTCGCCGCCGCGGTTGGCGGCAGCGCCCGCAGGCCGCCGCGCTGCTGGCCGCGCTCGACGACCCAGATCGCGGGTTCGACGCGATTGTGGTCGGCGAGTACGAGCGGGCGTTCTCCGCCAATCAGCTGCAGCACCTGGCGCCGGTGCTCGAACAGCACGCTGTGCAGCTGTGGCTGCCCGAGACGGACGGGCCTGTCGATCACCATGATCCGACCCACCAGGCGCTGATCATGATGCTGGGCGCCCAGTCGAAACGTGAGGTGCAGCGCGCCCGGTTCCGGGTCGTCACGGCGATGCGGGCCCAAGCGCGGGAGCAGGGACGGTATCTCGGAGGCCGGCCGCCCTACGGCTACCGACTCGCGGACGCCGGCCCCCATCCGAACGCCGCCCAGGCGCGCTGGGGTCGCCGGCTTCAACGCCTCGAACCGGATCCGGCCACGGCCGGACACGTGCGGTGGATGTTCGCCCAACGCCTGGACGGCCAGAGTCTCGCCAGCATGGCGCGCGCCCTCAACCACGCCGGGATACCGTGCCCGTCGGGCGTCGATCCCGACCGCAATCCACACCGCAGTGGCGACCGGTGGACCCTGCGAACGGTCGCGGCGATCCTCGCCAACCCTCGTTACACGGGTCGGCAGGTCTGGAACCGGCAACCCGCGCACACCGACGCCGACGCTAGCCGCTCGCAGCGAGAACCGATCCGGCGGAACCCGACCGTGGACTGGGTGGTCTCCACGCAACGGGCCCACACCGCGCTGGTCAGTGAGCAGGACTTCGTCGCCGTCCAGGCCATCCGCTCCCACCGGAGCGCCCACGACGGCACCACCCGCCGCTACCTCTTCACCGGCCTACTGCGCTGCGGACTATGCGGCCGAAGATTGGAATCTCACTGGATCAACCAACGCCCCGGTTACCGATGCCGCCACGGCCACACCAGCACTCAACAGCCCACCGACCGTCGACGCAAGATCCTCTACGTCAGGGAAGACCACATCATCGCAAGACTCGCCGACCATCCCCGCCTGCCCAGCGGGATCCAGACTCCACGTGACCTGGTCGCACTCCTGCACAAGAGGAAGATCACCATCGTCTGCGACCAGGAGCATTGCACACCAACCACAGAAAGATCCGCGCAGGCCAACCTGCGCGGATCATGATCAATATGTGGTAATGATGTGTCCGAGGGGGGACTTGAACCCCCACACCCTATACGGGTACTAGCACCTCAAGCTAGCGCGTCTGCCATTCCGCCACCCGGACCTACACGTTCAGCCTACCTCGCCGACCAGATGATCTTTCATCCGGTGGTCGGCACAGCGGGCCGCACGGGGAGTTACTGTACACGCCGCCGGTGGATCATGCACATCGCCTTCCGGCGCCTCTCTCCCGGCGCTCTCGCCGCTGCTCAAGCCGCCTCAAACGGCCGCGCCGACACACCGTCGGGGCGTGTCCGGGTAGCGTCCGGCGGCCCTCTGACGGCAGCATTGCCACGTGTCCCATCCCTCCCCCTTGGCAGCCGCCCAGCACCGAGCCCTCGCCCTGCGCGCCGCGGGCGACCTCAGCGCCGCCCGGCAACTGCTCGCGGAGGCCGTCGAATCCGCTCCCCCGCCGTACGGTGACGACCATCCCGAGGTGCTGCACACCACACACCTGCTGGCACGGCTGCACCGCGAGGGGGACGACCCGCTCGCAGCCCGCCGGGTGTTGGAGGAGGCGTTCGCGGCGGGCGAGCGGCGCTGGGAGCACTCCGACCCGCTGATGCTCGCGCTCGCATTCGAGCTCGCCGAGGTGGCGGAGGAGCTCGGCAACCGGCACGAGGCCCGCCGCAACTACACCCGCGTCGCCACCGCCGGTCCCGCTGCGCTGGGGGAGAACCACCCGGCGGTACGCGCAGCCCGCGACTACCTCGGCCCACCCCCGTCGACGCCGGGCGAGCAGCACCCCGCGCCGAAGCCCGGTCCGGTCCCGGTCGGCCCGGTGACCGAGCCCGGTGCCCGGTCGGCGCTCTCCGGCCCGACCCTGTCGCTGGCGACCCTCGCCGCGATGCGGCCCTCCGCCAACACCGTCTCACCCTGGGCGCCGCAACCGCCGGCCACGCCCCGACAAACCCCTCCAGGGGTACGCGCACCAGCCACACCCACGTCGCCCGGCCACGCCACCCCGGCACCGGTCCCAGTTCCTCGGGCGACGCCCGTTCAGCCGGCAGTTCCCTCGATCGCGCCAGCGCAGCCCGGCCCGCCGGCGGCCGCACCCCGACCCGCGACGCCGCCCCGCCCGCGGGCCGACGCGCCACTGGCGGCGAATGCGATGTCGCTCGGCTCGGGCGTCAGCGGGCAACCCCCCACGAACGCGCATCCACCACTTCCGCGCACCGATGAACAACCACCCGAGCGTGCGATGCCACGCCGTCAACGCCCGGATGAGCAACCGCCCGGACCGTCCCGGCCGGCTGCCGGCCCGATGCCCCGGCCGAGGGCTGAAGGCCAGCCGACGACGCCGGCCGGGCAGCGGTCACCAGACCGACCGCCGTCCGGCCCGGCCGTGGCACCGCGTCAACGGGTTGGTGGCCACGCGACCCCGCCGGTGGTCCCCCCGCCGTCGACCCCGACCGCCCCGCCGGCAACACCGGCCGTGCCGGCACCCCGCTGGGACAACCCCACGATCCGGGTACGGCAGATCGAGCCGCTGCTCGCCGACGAGGCCGCCCGAGCCGCCACCCAGCCGACCACGCCGAGCGAATCGCACAACGTGTCCGGCACCGAGGCGACATCATCGGGCAGCCCTTCCCCGGCCGTTGCCCACCCGGGGCCGGCGTACCCGGTGAGCGGACCACCGGCCCAGCCCATCAGCGCACCCCCGGTGACCCCGCCCCCGATCTCCGCTCCCCCCAGCCAGCCGTACCCGGTCTCGGGACCACCGGCCCAGCCGTACCCGGTCTCCGCACCACCCGGCTATGGCCCAACCATCTCCGGACCACCCGGTCAGCCCGTCTCCGCACCCCCCGGTCAGGGCTACCCCGTGTCCGGACCGCCCGGCTACGGCCAACCCGTGTCCGCACCCCCCGGGCAGAGCTACCCGGTGTCCGCACCGCCCGGCTACGGCCAACCCGTGTCCGGGCCTCCCGGCTACGGCCAACCCGTGTCCGCACCACCCGGGCACACCTACCCGGTGTCCGCACCACCCGGTTTCGGGCCGCCCGTCTCGGGGCCGCCCTACGGACCACCCGTCTCCGCGCCTCCGGTGAGCGCACCACCCGTGCCGCCCTGGGGGTTGACCGCACCGCCCTGGAGCAGCAGCGCCCCACCGCAGCCCTTGCCAAATCCAGACGCCGCCTCCCCCGCCCAGACCACTACCGCTGCGCAGGCCGCCACCGCCGGACAGGCCCCGGCGGCCGGGCGGACCATGATGGACGCGGGCGGTACCGGTGCGGACGGTGACTCCGGCCTGGGCATCCTCGACGCCCCGGTGGCGCCCACTCAGCGGACCCCTGGCGCGTTGTCCGACCAGACCGTGGTGTTGCCGTCCATACCGGCGCAGGGCGGCCCGACCAAAGTTGAGACCAGTCCGGGCTGGCCCGCCGCCGCGCAGGCGAACCCCACCGCCCAGGCAAACCCGAGCCTCGCCCAGGTAAACCCGAGCCTCGCCCCGGCAAGCCCCAGCGCCGCGCAGCCGAACCCCGCTGCACAGCCGGCCTGGCCCCCGTCCGTCAGCGCCGACCCGACGCTGGCGCCGCCGGCCGCACCGCCACCGGCCCAGCAGTACCACCACCAGCCGCCCCAGGCGCCGTACCCGACCCAGGACCAGCACCACGCGCCGTACCCGGGTCAGCAGTACCACCCGGCGCCGGACGCGTACCGGCCGGCGTACGCCGATGAGGGTGGGTCGACGGGCCGGAACCGGGCGGCGCTGATAGGTGCGGTCGTGGCGGCCGGGGTGGCCGTCGTGGCGGTGGCCGGCCTGGGTGCGGTGATGCTGACCCGCGACGATCCGCCGCCGACCGGGACCGCGCCGACGGCGGCGGCACCGACGACGGCCGGGCTTCCGCCGGGCGACCTGGAGCTGCGCGACGATTCGACCACGATCACGTTGACCTGGACGGACCCGACCGGTGGCGCGGTGCCGTTCATGGTCGCCGCGGGCAGGGCCGGGCAGGCCCTGGGCGTGATCGCCACCGTGGACCCGGGCCGGACCAGCTACACGGTCAACGGGTTGAACTCCCGAGTGGATCACTGTTTCACCGTGTTGGCGGTCTACTCCACTGACAGCTTTGCGACTTCCGGGCAGGTCTGCACCGCGCGGGAGCGCCGAGCCACACAAAGCGAGGAGCCCTCCGGCCGACCGTCGCCGCGCTGAGTCGAGCCGAAACCGCGCCGAGTCGAGCGGAAACCGGGCTGAGCTGGACGTCCACAACGCACACGCTCGGTATCCACAGGGGTGACGGTGCGGGTTCCCCCGCCACCACCAGCGCCATATGATGGCACCCGGCTCAGGGGAGGGGTCGCCGGAAGGCGCGCCACCTGCCACGACTCAGGGGAGGCAGCCGGCTGTGGCCAGCATCGACGACGCCGTACAGTCCGAGGCCCCCCGCTCCCGGTCCCGGCTGCGCGGCGGGCTGGTGACCGTCGGCACGGTGGCCGCGCTGTTGGCCGCCATGGGGCTGACCGTCCTCGGGTTGGGCGCGGCGGACAACGCGGTGGCCAACTACGACGCGAGTTCCTGGCTGTGGAGCGCGGCGCGCAGCGAGCTGGCCCGGGTCAACGGGGTCACCGCCCGGGTGGACACCCGCACCGAGATCCCCGCTGCCCGGCAGCATCCGATGCAGATCACCCAGACCGACCGGCTGCTGATCCTGCGCGACCTGCAGACCGGGCAGGTCAGCTCCCTGGATCTGGCCACCCTCCAGCTCAGCGCGACCACCCGGACCACCCCTGGCCTGGGCGTGAGTGTCGCCCTGCACGAGGACGCGGCGTTCGTCGTCGACGCCGTGCAGGGCATCGTCCGGCAGCTCGACCCGCGATCGTTGACCCCGGTCGGCGAGCCGGTGCGCTATCCGCCGGGCATCACCGGCGGCACCTTCGACGGTAAGGGTCGGCTCTGGATCGCGGTGCCCAGCCAGGGCACCGTCTCGGCGATCACCGCGGCCAAGCTGCCGTCCGCGCCGGCGACAGCCAGTGCCGGGCTCAGCCCGCAGCGGGTCGAGTCGTACGACGTCGCCGACGCCAGCCACGAGCTGGTCGTCTCCACCCTGGACGACGGGGTGGCGGTGCTCGACCGGACGGCCGGGAAGCTGGTGCGGGTGCAGGGCGGTGAGGTGCACCCGACGGCGCTGACGCTGTCCGGCCCGGCGGCGCTGCCCGCGCGCACCAGCGGCCCACGGGTGCCGGTCACGGTGACCGCCGATCGGCGGGTGCTGCTGGTGGGTGACGGTGGGCAGGAGAGCGGGTTCACCGTGCCGGGTGAGGGGGATCGGCTCAGCCCGGCGGTGGCCTGGGCGAACCGGTTCTACTGCGCCGACGAGGCCACCGGCACCATCTACTCCTTCGACGCGGCGGGTCAGCTGGTCGAGACCATCCGCGGGCGGGCCAACGGGCCGCTGGAGCTGGAGGTCCGGGAGAACCACCTGTTCATCAACTCCCCCGACTCGGCGACCGCCCGGGTCGTGGACGACAAGCACCAGGTGCGCGAGGTCAACAAGTACGCCAACGACGTGCTCGGCGGTGACCCGCCGCCGGTTCCCCCACCGCCGCCTCCGCCGAAGAAGCCGCGGGTGGGCAAGCCGAGCGCGCCGCGCAGCGTCACCGCCGCCGCCGGCAACGCCCAGGCGCGGGTGAGTTGGCGCCCGGCCGCCGCCAACGGCGCCGAGATCATCAAGTACGTGGTGCAGGGCGCCGGGCAGCGCCTGGAGGTGGGCGCCAACCAGCGTGCGGTGGAGGTCAAGGGCCTGACCAACGGCGAGACGTACCGGTTCGCGGTGCACGCCGTCAACGCCAAGGGCGACGGCCCACCGCGCAACAGCAACCCGGTGACGCCGACCGCCGCGGTGCCCGACCCACCGGCGAGCGTCACCGCGCAGGAACGGCCGGACGGCACGGTGCTGGTCAAGTGGCCGGCGGCGAACGGGCAGGGCAACACCATCGCGAGGTACGCGGTGACGGCCAGTTCGGCGGGGACGAACGCGCCGGCCGGCGAGTCGACCAGGACGGAGCTGGTGGTGCCCGCCGGTGAGCTGGAGTTCGGCACCCAGTACGCGTTCACGGTGGTGGCGGTCAACAGCAAGGGCGCCGGGTCGGCGGCTTCCCCGGTCAGCAACACGGTGGTGCCCTTCGCCGCGCCCGGTCGGCCGCTCGACCTGCGCGCCGGCACCGTCGCCAACCAGCCGGGCGCGGTGACGGTGCAGTGGGCGCCGGCCGAGGCCAACGGTCGGCCGGTGACGAAGTACCTGGTGGACGTCGGTGGGCGGGTGAGCGAGGTGACCGACACCCGCACGACCGTCACCGGGCTGGGCAACGGCCAGAACGTCACGGTGAAGGTGAAGGCGGTCAACGAGGCGGGGCCGGGCCCGGAGGCCACCGCCACCGCCCGCACGGTGGCCGAGCCACGGGTCACGGTGACCGGCTCGTCGTCGACGGCCACCGGGGCGACGGTCACCTTCACAGTGGACGCCGGTGGCGGTCAGGCCACCTGCACGCTGACCACGACGGGCGAACCGGCGAAGACCGGGGCGTGCTCCAGCATCACGATGACGGGCCTGACGCCGGGCACCGACTACACGTTCACGGTGACGGCGAGCAACGCCGCCGGCAAGGGCACCGCGAAGAAGGCGCAGGCAACCCAGCCGATGTTCGGGATCGCGACCTGCAACAACGGGCCCGACGGTGACCAGCGGACCTACTGCGACAAGGAAGTCGACGGTCGCAACGGCAACGAGGTCTTCAAGGTCACGCGGCAGGACAACGACCAGCAGGCCGGCTGGGCCAAGCCCGGCAGCCGGCTCAAGGCGTACTGCAAGAAGTCGGGCGAGAACGTCGACTCGTGGATCTACAACAACCAGAAGCAGAGCAACTGGTGGGTGCAGGTCGAGTTCAAGGGGAAGAACTACATCCCCTGGGCCTGGCTCAACCTGGAGGGCGGCGATGACATCAAGGTCCTGCCCACCTGCTGAAACACCAGGCGAGGAGCACCACCGACCGTGAACACCCACGAGCCGCTCACTCAGCCGGAGGTGCAGGGCTTCGCCGCCCTGGCCGCCCGGCTGGCCGAGAACGTCAACGCGGTGGTGCTCGGCAAGCCGCAGGTGGTGCGGCTGGCACTGACCGCGCTCTTCGCCCAGGGTCACGTGCTGCTGGAGGACGTGCCCGGGGTCGGTAAGACGACCCTGGCACGGGCCATCGCCGCCACGGTGAAGGGCGAGTGGCGGCGCATCCAGTTCACACCCGACCTGCTCCCCTCGGACGTGTCCGGCGTGACGATCTTCAACCAGGCGACCCGGGACTTCGAGTTCCATCCGGGGCCGGTCTTCGCCAACATCGTCATCGCCGACGAGATCAACCGGGCGTCGCCGAAGACCCAGTCGGCGCTGCTGGAGGTGATGGAGGAACGGACGGTCACGGTGGACGGGGTCCGGCACCCGGTGCCGTCGCCGTTCCTGGTGGTCGCCACCCAGAACCCGGTGGAGATGGACGGCACCTACCGGCTGCCCGAGGCGCAGTTGGATCGTTTCCTGGTGAAGCTCTCCGTCGGGTACCCGGACGAGGCCGTCGAGGTCGAGGTGCTGCGCGGGGCGACCGTGCGGTCCCCCGAGGCGCTCGCGCCGGTCACCGACACCGCCACCGTCGGCGAGATGGTCCGGATGGCCCGCCGGGTGCACATCGCCGAGCCGCTCTACGCGTACGCGGTCCGGTTGGCCGCGGCCACCCGCACCCACCCGCAGGTACGCGTCGGGGTCAGCCCCCGGGGCGTGATCGCGTTGACCCGCGCGGCGTGCGCGTATGCGCTCATCGACGGGCGGGGCTGGATCATGCCGGAGGATCTGAAGGCGCTCGTCGAGGCGGTGTTCGCGCATCGGCTGCTGCTCACCCCGGACGCCCAGGTGCGCGGGATGACCCCTGCGGAGGTGCTGCGCCAGGCCGTCGCCTCGGTGCCGGTGCCGCTGCCGTCGGGGCAACCCGCTCCGGTGCAGGGCTGACCGGCAGCAGCGCGATGGGGATCACCGCCCGTGGGGTCGGGCTGCTCGTTGCCGCCGTGGTGCTGTCAGGGGTGGGTTTCCGGTTCGCGTACCCCGAGTTGACGCTGCTCGGCGCGGCGGCCGGCGCGGCCGTCGGCTACGCCGCGCTGGTCGCGGCCTGGCGGCCCCGGCTGACGGTGACCCGCCGCGCGGACCCGGACCGGGTTGCGCGCGGCGAGCCGGCGAGCATGACGTTGACCGTGCGCAACACCGGGCGGCTGCGCTCGGCGAACCTGCTGGCCGAGGACCGGTGCGGGCAGCGGACTGTGCCGGTGCCCGTGCTGCGCCTGCGGCCCGGCCGGGACACCGAGGTCCGCTACGACGTGCCGACCGACCGTCGTGGGGTGGTGCCGGTCGGTCCGCTGCGGGTGACCCGGCGCGACCCGCTGGGGTTGGTGGCGCTGGCCCGCCCGTACGGCGCGGCGGTGCCGGTCTGGGTGCACCCCCGGATCCATCCGCTGACGGCGGTGCCCCGGGGCGCGGGACGCAGCCTCGACGGCCGGGTGGACGGGGTCCCGCACGGGTCGATCACGTTCGACTCGCTGCGGGAGTACGTGGTCGGCGACGAGCTGCGCCGGGTGCACTGGCGCACCAGCGCCCGGGTGGGTGAGCTGATGGTGCGGGAGAACGTGGACACCAGCCTGCCGCGCCTGGTCGTCCTGCTGGACAACCGCATCGCCGCGCACCCGCAGCGGGTCGGCGGTGTGGCGGAGTCGTTCGAGTCGGCCTGCGAGGCGGCGGCGTCGATCGTCACCGCCGCGCACCGCGCCGACCTGCCGGTGCTGTTGCTGTTGGCCGACGCGGAGCCGGCGGAGGTCACGACGCCCGACGGCGAGGCCGACGGCGCGCTCGGGCCGCTGGACCGGCTCGCTGCCGCCGACCTGTCCGCCGCCGGTGACGCGGTGCGGGCGGCCACCACCCGGCTGCGGCAGGACCGGCTCGGCGACACGTTGATCTTCCTGACCGGGCCGGGTGGCCGCGACGAGCTGGGGCACGTCGGGGCGCTGCGCGGGGCGTACCCGTCGGTGGTGGTCGGGGTGTTCGGCGCGGCCGAGCCGACGCCGCCGGGCGCCGCCGGCCTGGTGGTCGTCGACGCGGCGGACGGCGCGCAGTTCGCCGCCGAGTGGGACGGGGTACGCCGGTGGTGACGGGCGCCGTACGGGTGCTGCGGGCGGCGGTCCTGCCGCTGGCGCTGATCGGGCTGACGGCGCTCGCCGGGGTCGTGCTCGGCCGGGTGTACGCCGGTGGCCTGCTGACCTGGCTGGTCGTCGGCGCGGCGGCGGGTTCGGTGCTGGTCAGCGTGGCCGCCCGGCGGGTGCCGTCCTGGCTGGTGGCGCCGGTGTCGGTGGCCGCGATGGCCGGATGGACACTGTGGTCGCTGCGGCTGGCCGCCACCCGCGCCGAGTTGCCCGGCGGCCTGCTGGAGGTCACCGCGGACGCCGCCCGTAACGGCATCCCCCGGCTGCTCACCGCGATGATCCCGGTGGAGCCCACACCGGACACGGTGCTGGTGCCGGTCGTCGCGGCCTGGCTGGCCGGGCTGACCGGCGCGGAGGTGGCGCTGCGCACCGGCCGGGTGCTGCTGGGTTACCTGCCGGCGGCGGGGCTCTACGCCGCCGCCCTCTACGTGGTCGGCCCGAACGCCGAACCGGCGCTGGGGTCGACCCTGGCGTTCGTCGCGGTCGCGGCCCTCGGCCTGGCCACCCCCACCCGGACCGCGCCCGGCGGCGGCGATCCGACCGCCGAGCTGACCCCTCGGGTACGCGCGGCGGTGCGACTGCGGCTGGCCACCAGCGCGGCACTCGGGGTGGCCCTGGTGGTCGGGCTGGTGGCATTGCTCGGTCCGGTCGTCGCGGAGCAGGTCGACGGCCGGCCGGTGGACCCACGCCGGTACGTGGAGCCGCCGCAGGTGCAGACGCTCGACGAGAACCCGTTGATCCGGATCTCCGGCTGGGCTCTGCACCCGGAGCAGAAGCTCCTCGACGTGAGCACGCAACGCCCCGCCGCACCGCCCGCCGACGCCCCGCCCGAGGCCGACCCGGCGGCGGACGCCACGCGCAGTGTGCGGATCCGGTTGGCGGTGCTCAGCGACTACGACGGGGTGACCTGGCGGGTCGGCGCGACGTACCGCAACGCCGGGCGGATCCTGCCGGCCGCGACCGCGGCCCGGGACAGCACGGTGCAGACGGTCCGGCAGCAGATCAGCGTGGCCGAGTTGAGCGGTCGGCTGCTGCCCGCCGTGGCGACGCCCCGGGAGGTCAGTGGGGCACGGGTGGCGTACGACCCGGCGAGCGGGACGCTGATCCGGCCGGAAGGGCTGACGCCGGGGCTGCGGTACACGGTGACCTCCGCCGAGGAACGCCCCGACTCGAACCTGTTGGCCAGCGCGAACGTGCCCGCCGGCGACGAGGTGGCCCGGGTGCTGCGGGTCGCGGACGGGGTGCCCGACCCGATGCGCCGGCTGGCCACCCAACTCGCCGAGGAAAACGGCGCCCCGTTCGCGCGCGCGTCGGCGATCGAGCAGTTCCTGGCCGAGCACTACCGGGTGGTGGCGGACGCCCCGAGCGGGCACGCGTACCCGAACCTGGGTTTCTTCCTGTTCGGGCCGCGCAACGGCGGCGGGCAGGAGGGCACCTCGGAGCAGTTCGCGGCGGCGTTCGCGGTCCTCGGCCGGCTCTCCGGGCTGCCCACGCGGGTGGTGGTGGGCTTCCGGACCAGCGGGCAGGGCCCGGTGCTGGCCGGTGACGCGTACGCCTGGCCGGAGGTGCTCTTCGACGGGCTGGGTTGGGTGTCGTTCGACCCGCTGCCCCGCCCCGACAACGAGCCGCGACCGGTGGAGGAGGACTTCCGCCCGACCCCGGAGGACCCGCCGCCCTCGGAGGCGCCGGCACCGACCGCCGAGCCCAGCGCCTCACCGGACCCGGCGACCGCCGCCGACGCCCCGCCCGGCAACGACGGGGTCTCCACGCCGGTGCTGGTCGCCGGCGGCAGCGCCAGCCTGCTGCTGGTGGTGGGGGCACTCCTGCTCACCCTGCTGGCGATGCGCCGCTCCCTCACCCGCAGCCGGCTCGTGCGGGGCGACCCCGGCCAGCGCATCGCCGGCGCCTGGCGGGAGGTCACCGACGCGCTCCGGCTGGCCGGGAGACCGGTCGGAGACGACCTGGCCGCCACCGAGATCGCCGGGCACGCCCGCCGAACCCTCGCCGACGCCCGCCTGGGCCGGACAGGAGGTGGCGCGGTCGGTGACCCGGGCGCTGTCGCGCCCAGCGGCACGGCGCAGGCAGACGCGTCCAGCCCGGCCGTCGACGAACTGGCCGCCCTGCTCAACCAGGTGGGCTTCGCGCCCGGCGCCGCAACACCCGACCAGGCGGCTCGCGCCGCTGAGGTGGCCACCGCCTACGTGACCACCCTCCGCTCCGCCCGCCCCTGGTGGCGCCGCCTGCTCTGGTCCATGCACCCCACTCCCCTGCGCCACGCCCGCCGCTCCCCGCGGTGATCAAGAGCTTTGCGTCGGCTGCGGGCCTACTTCTGACACAAACTTCTTGATCACCGACGGCAGGGTCAGCGATGGCCCTCCGGGGGGCGGGGGCGGGGGCGGGGGCGGGGGCGGGGGCGGGGGCGGGGGCGAAACACGCTGGCGCGGGGGTTGCCCAACTACGAGCATCAGAGCGTGGATCAGCATTCGAGCGACATCGTCGACTACTACACGCAGCACTACCGCGAGGACCGGCGGCTCACCGCCCGCCCGCAGGCGCGACTGGAATGGATCCGCACGACGCAGCTCCTGGGGGATCTCCTACCCGGTCCAGGCGCCCGGGTGCTGGACATCGGTGGGGGCACCGGCGAGTACGCGCGGGCCCTCGTCCTCGCCGGCTACGAGGTCCGCCTCGTCGACCTGGTGCCCAGCCACGTCGCGCAGGCCCGCGACGGGCACCCTCCGGTCGAGGCACAGGTGGGCGACGCGCGTGCGCTTCCCGACGCCGACGGTGGGTATGACGCCGCGCTGCTGCTGGGCCCGCTCTACCACCTGGTACGCCGCGCCGACCGGCTACAGGCCCTCCGCGAGGCGGTCCGGGTCACCCGCCCCGGCGGTCTCGTCGTGGCCGCCGTCATCTCCCGCTTCGCCGGCCCGTTGGACTTCGCGGCCACCGGACGACTCGACGAGAGGCTGCTCGACGAGGCCAGGGCGCTACTGAGCGACGGCGTCAACGATCCGCGGATCGGCTTCACCCACGCCTACTTCCACCGGGTCGAGGAGATCACCGACGAGTGCTCAGCCGCAGGGCTGACCGATGTCGTCGTACACGGGGTCGAGGGCCCGGCCTGGACGGCGGCGGAGGCGGCGGCGAACGGGCCGGCGCGGGACGTCGTCTTCGCCGCGGCGTTGGACCTGGCCCGGCTCTACAGCAGCGAGCCGGCGCTGATCAGCTCCAGCGCCCATCTCCTGGCCGTCGGGCGCGTTCCGGCGCGGTAGCGGGTTTCAGGCGGTCAGCCGGCGGACGAGTTTGCGCATGCCGGCCTGCCAGCCGTCCGGGTCCTCGGCGCGGCGGCGCGCGTAGTCGGCGACCTCGGGGTGCGGCAGGATCAGGAACCGTTCCTCGGCCAGCCCGGCGATGGCCGCGTCGGCGACCTGGTCCGGGGTGAGCACCGCACCGGACGCGGCGACCACCCGGGCGCCCAGGTGACCGTCGGCGAGCCCGTCGGCGAGCATCGGGGTGTCCACCCCCTGCGGGCAGAGCGCGCTGACCCGGATGCCCCGGTCCCGATAGGTGATGGCCAGCCACTCCGCGAACCCCACCGAGGCGTGCTTCGTCGCGGTGTACGCGGCGTCGCCCACAGCCGTCAGCACACCGGCCGCGGAGCAGGTGTGCAGCAGGTGCCCGCCGCCCCGGGCCAGCATTCCGGGCAGCACCGCGCGGGCCGAGTAGACGTGGGCCAGCACGTTGACCCGCCAGGAACGGTCCCAGCCGGCGTCGTCGACCTCCACTCCCCCGCCGGTGGTCACCCCGGCGTTGGCGCAGAACAGGTCGATCCGGCCGTACCGCTCCTCGGTGTCGGCGACCAGGTCGCGGACCTGCTCCTCGTCGGTGACGTCGAGGGCGATGGCGTGCGCGACCGGGCCGATCCCCTCGGCCACCGCGTCGGCCGCGTCGGCGTCCAGGTCGGCGACCACCACGGCGGCGGCGCCCTCGGCGGCGAACCGGCGCGACAGCGCCGCGCCGATGCCGCCGGCTCCGCCGGTGACCACCACGATCCGGTCGGTGAGGTTCACGCGGACGCCTCCACGGAGTTGGTGCCCAATTGGGCGATGAGGCTGAGCAGCGCGGTCGCGCCGCCGGCGGTGACCTCGGGGGTGGGCAGCAGCGCGACGATCGGCACGTCGACCCCGTTGTCGGCGTAGCGGCGCACCTCGGCGCGGCACCGCTCCGGTGAGCCGTGCAGCACCAGCGCGTCGACCACCTCGTCGGGCACCGCCGCGCTGGCGCCACGCCGGTCACCGGCGGCCCAGGCCGCCCACATGGGCGCGAGCGCCTCGTCGCGGCCGAGCCAACGGTGGAAATCGGCGTACGCCGGGACAGTGAGGTAGCTGGTGATGAGCCGACGGCCCAGCGCCCGGGCGTACGCGGCGTCCTCGGTGGGGCAGACGAAGATCCGGGCCGCGACCTCGAAGCCGGTGCGGCGCTCGCCCAGCTCGGCCAGGGCACGCGGCACGTCGTCGGCGCTGAGCCAGTTGAGGATGACCCCGTCGGCTTCCGCGCCGGCCAGTCGGAGCATCCCTGGGCGCAGCGCGGCGAGCAGGATCGGCGGTGGCACCGCGGGCGGTCGTTCCAGCGTGAACCGGCGGACGGTGAACGTGTCGTAGGCCTCGTCCACGGTCTCGCCGGCCAGCGCGGCCCGCAGGAAACGCAGCACGTCGCGGGTGCGGCGGAACGGCTCGTCGAACGGCACCGCGTTCCAGTCCCGTACCAGCACGGGTGAGGACGCGCCGATGCCGAGCGAGAACCGGCCCGGCGCGGCCTCTGCCAGCGCCGCCGCGCTCATCGCCAGCAACCCGGGGCCCCGGGTGAAGACCGGCGTGATCGCGGTGCCGAGCCGCAGCCCCGGCTGCCAGGCCGCGGCGAGCGCCAGCGGGGTGAACGCGTCGGTCCCGGCGACCTCGGACGACCAGACGTCGGTGAACCCGGCCCGGTCGAGAGCCGCGTAGGCCGCGTCGTGCTGCGCCAGCGCGATTCCGCCCAGCGGCACCGTCATGCCCCATCGATTCGTCACCGGTTGATCGTGCCCGTTGACGCCGGCCCGAGCAAGATCCCCGGGTTGGGCAGAATCGCCGGTTTCCGGCCGTATGCGCAGGTGGGAGGTGCTACTCCTTCGAGGTGGACCGGACCGACGGCGCAGGCCGCTGACCATGGGTTCCAGGGCGGCGGGACACCTGGAGCCAGTCCCGGCGGCGGCCACGCCCGGCCGGGCGACGTTCCTGGAACTCTTCTTCGACCTGGTATTCGTCTTCGCGCTCACCCGGATCTCGGCGCGCGCGTTCGAGGACCTGACCGAGGAACCGGGCCGGGAGCACGGCTGGGGAACGATCACCGGCAGCGGCAAGACGTTGCTGTTGCTGCTCGCGCTCTGGGCGGTCTGGCAGGGAACCGCGTGGACGACCAGCCGGTACGACCCGTACCGGGTGCCGCTGCAGACCGTGGTGATCACCGCGTTGGTGTGCAGCATGCTGATGGGGGTCGCGATCCCCCGGGCGTTCAGCGAGACGGCGCTGATGTTCGCGGTGGCGTACGTCATCGCGCAGGTGACCCGGCCGGTGATCCTGTCGATCGCGCTGGGACCGCACCGGTACCGCCGGCTGAAGGTGCGGATGGCGGTGATCTTCGCCGTCAGCGGGGTGCTCTGGATCAGCGGAGCGATGCTGTCCACCAACGTGCAGGTGCTGCTCTGGGCGGCGGCGCTGGCCATCGAGTACCTGGCCGCCCGCTGCGGCTGGCCGGTGCCCGGCCTGGGTCGTTCGACGATCTCCAAGTGGGAGATCGCCGGGGAGCACCTGGCCGAGCGGTACCAGCAGTTTTTCCTCGTCGCGCTTGGCGAGACGATCCTGGTGGCGGGTTTCGCGTACAGCAAGGTGCCGTACGAGATGGGGCACGCCTGGGCGTTCGCGCTGGCGCTGGCCACCTCGATCATGCTGTGGCGCATCTACGTGCAGCGCGCCGGGCGGATCCTGGGTGAGGCGGTGATGAAGGCCCGCCACCCCGCCAACATCGGCCGGTCGGCGGCCGACACCCACCTGCTGATGGTGATCGGTCTCGCCGCCACCGCGATCGGGTACGAGCTGATCATCGACCATCCGCTGGAGCGGATCCCGGCGCCGTGGCTGGCCATGGTGCTCGGCGGACCGGCCCTGTTCCTGGCCGGCCGGGCTCGCCTGGAGTACGAGGTGTTCGGGCGGGTCTCCCCGTCCCGATGGATCGCCGTCACGGTGTTGGTGGCGGCGTCGGTGCCGCTGCTGTACCTGCCCGGTGTGATCGCGACCGCGGTCGGGGCGCTGGTGCTGGCCGGGATCGCGGTGGCCGACGCCCGTCGTGCCCACGGCGCCCCACCGGAGGCCGCCGCGCCACCGTTCTGAGCGTCGCGGGCCGACGTCGCGCCGGCGCGGACGGCTACTCTCGGCCGGTGACCTTCTCGCTCGTCGCCCGCTCCGCCGACGGCCGTTTGCACGGCGTGGCCGTCGCCAGCAAGTTCCTCGCCGCCGGGGCGTTGGTGCCGGCCGCCGCCGCCGAGGTGGGCGCGCTGGCCACCCAGGCGCACGTCAACCTCGCCTACCGCCCGCAGGGCCTCACCCTGCTGCGCACCGGAGTGGCCGCCGCCGACGTGGTGGCCGGGCTGATCGCCGCCGACCCCGAGCGGGAGCACCGCCAGCTCGGCGTCGTGGGGGCCACCGGCTCGGGCGCCAGCTGGACCGGGCCGGCCTGTCACCCGTGGGCCGGCGGGCGGACCGGCGACGGCTGGGCCGCGCAGGGCAACGTGCTCACCGGCCCGGAGGTCGTCGACGCCCTCGGCGAAGCCTGGCTGGCGGGAACGGCGCTGCCCTTCGCCGAGCGTCTGGTCGCCGCGCTGCGCGCCGGCGACGAGGCCGGCGGCGACCGGCGTGGCCGCCAGAGCGCCGGCCTGCTCGTGGTGGAGCGCGGCGGCGGGTACGGCGGCACCAGCGACGTGGTGGTGGACCTGCGCGTGGACGACCACCCGAACCCGGTGGCCGAGCTGGGTCGCCTGCTCACTGTGCACACCATGCTGTTCGGCCGGCCCGACCCGGCCACCCTGCTCGACCTGAGCGGCGCGGTCGCCGACGAGGTGGCGGCACTGCTCGGCGCGCTGGGCCACTCGGTGCACCAGGACGGTACGGAGGCGGCGTTGATCTCCTGGGCCGGGTTGGAGAACCTGGAGGAGCGGCTCGTGCCGGGGCGGATCGACCCGGTGGTGTTGACGCACCTGCGCGGTGTCGCCCCACACGTCCCCGCACCCCGCGCCGCGAGCTGACCCGCCACGGCCGGTGCCGGCCGCGACCGGGGTCAGCGGCCGAAGGCTAGCCAGCGGAAGCCGGCGGCGGCGATCGCGGCCTGTTCCGGGGCGGTCAACGCCGCTCGGCCGGTGGTCTTGCGGATCAGGGTCAGCTCGTCCCAACGCAGCCCGGCCGGTGTCGGTTTCCCGCCGGTGAGCAGGTCGGCGATCACCGCAGACGCCTGCGGGGTGAGCCATGGCGGCCGGCCCAGCGCGGCGGCCAGGTCCAGACCGTGCACACCCACCTCGACGACCCGGGTCCGCAGGAATTCGGTGAGGAGCATTGCGTCGCCGTGCCGGGTGCGTACCACCCGATCGGTCGGCGCGGCGGCGACCGCCACGTCGGTGGTCCGCCAGGCCCGGTCCAACTCGGTCGCCAGCGCTGCTCGGCCCACCTGTAGCGCGTCCTGCCGCCCACCGGCGATCCGGTCGGCGTCCACCTGCGCGGTGAACTTCGCCCTGCCGAAGTAGCCCGCGGCGTCCACCTCGGGGCGTGGCGGGGCCGGCGCAGCGAGCATGTCGGCCAGCCGGCCCACTCCGGTGCGGATGTGGGCGATCAACTCCCGGACGGTCCACGGCGGGCAGTCGGTGGGTCGGTCGAGGTCGGCGTCGACCAACTCGGCCAGGATCTCAGTGAGCTGCGTGCACTCGGCGGAGAACGCCACGCGGACGAGGTCGCGCAGGCTGCGGGCATCCCGGTTCCCGATCATCCGCGGATCCTCCTGATGCCCGCTCAGCCCTTGACCCTGGGCACCAGCCGGTGCACGACGGTGAGCGCCAACGCCATCACCACCGCCATCGTGCCGGCGATCCCGGCGGCGCTGCCCGCGTACCCGACGAACAGAGGGCGGCGGGCCAGCTCCTCCGGCCCGGTGTCGCGCAGGTCGAGCAGCCAGGACAGGGAGAGCCCGCAGGCCACCAGGGCGAGCACACCACCGAGCCCGAGCACCAGCGCCGCGACCCGGTGCGCGTCGCCCGGGGCGATCTCGGCCTGCTCCCGCTGGGTGACCAGCAGCAGCAACCCGGCCAACGCCGCCCACACACCCACCACCAGGTACGCGGCGACCGCGTCGCTGGGCCGATGCCAGCCGGCGGAGAGGGTGGCGACTCCGGCGACGGCGGCGTAGCCGGCACCGATGAAGGCGCCGACGGCCCGCACCTTGCGCGGCAGCACGAGCATCAGCGCGACCGCCACCGAGGCGGCCACCGTGGCGTGCCCGCTCGGGAGGCTGTTGCCCACCGCGGCACGTTCCGGGTCGACACCGTAGTCGGGCCGGCTCAGCCCGTACTTGAGCAGTTGGGTGGTGACGTTCGCTCCGGCGATCAGCAGGGTCGCGGTGATCGCCAGGGCGATCCGCCCCCGGATCAGCGCGATGAACCCGATCATCGCGGTGGCGGCCAGCAGCGAGACCACCGACATCGCGTTGAGGATCCGGTCGACCGGACCGTCGATGGTGTCCTGCCCGATCCGATTGCCGGTGAGGGCAACCGTGTCCACCCACTGACCGATCTCAAGGTGCACGGCCACCCGCCACACGGCGAGGAAGGCGGCCGCCTGGACGAGGGCCAGTACGACCAACCAGACAGCGGTCCAACCCCGTGCCGTCGCGCGCATCCGCACACCGTAGCGGCAGGTGTCGGCGGTCCGACCGGTGGCCCGCCGCCAATCGCCGTTAGGTTGTGCCGGAGGCGAGGAGGCGGTGGTGAGCGGAACACCGGAGCGCGACACCGGCTCGGCCGAGCCCGGTCCGGAGCAGCGTGAAGGCGACAACCCGGGGTCGGCAGGGCCGGTGCGGGCCGGCGCCGACACCGGTCCGGGTGGGCCGGCGCGGGCCGAGTCGCTGACGGATCTGCTGGGCGGGCGGCGCGGCGCCATCGACGCCACCCTGCCGCCGTTGGCGTTCGCGGTGGGCTGGGTGCTGGGCGGCGAGTCGCTGTGGGGCGGGGTCGGCGCGGCGCTGGCCGTGGGCGCGGTGGTGGCCGGCGTACGGCTGCGCCGGGGTGACCGGCCGCGCTCGGTGCTGATCGGGCTGCTGGCCGTCTGCGTCGCGGCGTTGATCGCGGTGCGCACCGGCCGGGCCGAGAACTTCTTCCTGATCCAGGTGCTGTCGAACGCCGCGAGCGCTCTGGCGTGGACGGTCAGCATCGTGGTGCGGTGGCCACTGCTCGGTGTGCTGGTCGGCGCGGTGCTGGGCCAACGGGCCGGGTGGCGGCGTGACCCGGCGCTGCTGCGCGGCTACGGCCGGGCCAGTTGGGTGTGGACGGCGACCTACCTGCTGCGGCTCGTCGTGTTCGTGCCGCTCTATCTGAGCGGGCAGGTGCTCGCGCTGGTGGTGGCCCGGGTGGCCCTGACCTGGCCGCTGGTCGCCGCGGCGCTGGCGCTGAGCTGGGTGGTGCTGCGGCGCTCGCTGCCGGCCGGGCACCCGGGGCTGCGTCACCCGGTCGCGCCACCTCGCTGAGCGGCCCCGCGCGGCCGGACTCGGGGCAGAGAAGCGGCCGGACCCGGGGCAAAAAAGTGGAGAGGCCGCCACGGGGGGAGCGGCCTCTCCGGTGACGTACGTTACTCCGTCACGGACCTCGGTGTGATCCCGCGAGGGCCCGAATTTCTGGGCTTTTTTGCGGCTGGCTCCAGTCCGGGCGGTGGGGTGGGCCAGCCGATCCGCTGCGTCGGCCAGATGGCCGGCCCACCCCGGCCTGACCGTGGGTGTCAGGCCGTCCCGCCAGCCCCGGTCCGTCGTTCCCCGGACCCGGGCCGGAGCCCGGGGTGGGCGGTCCACGCCACCCACCCCGGGTCGTCTCAGCCGTTCGGGAACATGCTGCCGTAGTCGGCGTACGCCATGGCGACGTCAGCCTGCGCCCAGAACCGGTGGTAGTTGAAGCTCGGCTCCGCACCACCGTCCAGGTACGCCTGCACCTTGGGCCAGTCCGGGTCGTTCTTGTAGAAGGACCGGATGTCGAGGAAGCTCTTGCCGGCGGCGATGGTGTCGCCGTTCGGCATCTTCCCGGTCCAACCTGACGGGACATAGAGGCCCTGCCCGGTGGACGCGTTGTAGACGTCGTCGAAGCGCCGGTAGTCGCCACGCTTCTCGGTGGTGGAGACACCCTTGGCGTCGCTGGCGGCCGACAGCGCGTCGAGCAGCCCCTTGGCGGTGTCCTTCGCCGCCACGTTGCCCGACTTGGCCGCGTACGCGATCAGGATCCGGGCGTAGGCGGCGGTGACACCGACGTCCTGACCCTTGCTGATGACCTCGACGTGCAGGCCGGTGTTGGGCTGCGGGTTGGACGGGTTCCAGGTGGTCGGCTGACCGGTCCACGCCATGTCCGACGGGATCGACCAGTTGGTGCCGAGGGTGGTGTTGGCGATCGCCCAGGGCACCCACTTGTCCAGCAACGCCTTGGCCTTCGCGTTGCCGGTCTGCTGGTACAGCTCGGCGATGCGCTGCATCGACCAGGCCTGCATACCGAACCACTGGTTCGACGGCGGGTCGTTGTAGACCGGGTCGACGTCGTAGAACATGCCGTAGAAGGTGCTGGTGCCGGCCGGCGGCTGGGCGTAGCTACCGTCCCAGCTGTTGGTGGCGCCACCGGCGATGCCGCCCTCGGCGGACTGCAACCAGGTGTAGAACTCCAGCTGCCGCTCGAAGCTCTTGGTCCAGTCGGCGACCGCGGTCGACGACTGCGGCTTGAGCTCCGGGGTGTTGGTCAGCGCCCAGGCCGCGAACGGGTTCTGGTAGCCGAAGTGGTTGTGGCTGGAGCCGATCCGCCAGGACCAGTTCTGGCTGGCGTCGTACGCACCACCCCAGGCGTAGTACCAGGACAGCAGGTAGTGCGCCGAGTCCTTGCCGCTGCCGGCGGGGCAGGTGCTGGCCCCGACGCAGTTGCCGATCTTCTTGAAGTACTTGTCGAACATCGCGTACCGCAGGTAGTCGCCCATCTTGGCGGCCTTGGCGATGGTGGCGGCGACGTCGGCCTGCTTGTTCTGCGCCTTGGACCAGGTCAGCGCCCAGTACGCGGCCTGCACGGCGCGGGCGTCGGCGTCCGGGGCGTTGGTGTACTTCCACTGCTTGGCGGGGGCGCCGGTGTCCTTGACGAACAGGTCGAGGTAGCCGTACTGACCGCCGTGCTTGAAGGTGTCGCAGGAGGGCTGCGGAACGGTCTCCCACACCGACTCCTGGGTGCCCCGCTGGAAGGTGTTGATGTAGGCCGGCTTGGTGGTGCCGTCACCGCAGCGGCCGAAGCCGTAGGTGTTGTCGACGTCCATCAGCCAGTGCATGCCGTAGATGTCGCCGGTGCCGTAGGTGGACTGCAACTCCGAGCGCAGCGGGTCCTGACCGACCGGGACGTTCGGGTTCAGCGCCGAGGGGTACTGGCTGGGCAGGTTGTACTCCGCGGCGTACTGCGGGGTGCCGGCGGAGCCGGCGGTCGGCTGGTCGGCGTGCGTGGGGATGATGTACTTTTCCATCACCGTCCAGGCGTTGTTGAACGGGGCCCAGTTCTGGGTGACCTTGCCGTAGTAGGCCTCCAGCCAGAGCCAGAAGCTGAACGCCTCCGAGGTGGTCTCGTGGCCGTGGTCGGGCGCCTCGACGATCAGCGTCTCCACCGAGTGGTACGGCACGCCCTCGGGGCTGAAGTAGCCCGAGTTCTTGATCTTGCCGTATTGCTCGAGGAACTTCGCGGTGTAGGCGTTGTCTCCGCCGGGGGTGTCGTTGTCGATCTCGGTGGCGCTGACCGCCAGCGAAGCCAGACCGGTGGCGGAGGCGGTGATGGTGGCGGCGCCGCCGACGGTGTCGGTGTCCTCCGCCGCGGCGACCGTGACGGTGACCCCGGTGTTCCAGTTGCTCGGGGTCAGCGTGGCGGTGGCCGGCGAGACCGTGACGTCGGTGTCACCGGTGCGGGTGAGGGTGACCGGCACGTTGGCCGTCGGGGCGGCGCTGAGCTTCAGGTTGAAGGTGGCGGTGCCACCCTCGTTGACGCTCACCGCTGACGGAGTGGCGATCAGGGTCGGGCCGGTGGCGGTGCCGACGGTGAACGCCTTCTCGTCGACCCCGATGCCGTTGGCGTTGTCGTACGCCTTGGCCTGGACGGTGTAGCTGCCGGCCGGCAGGTCCTCCTGGGTGTACGCGTACGGGGCGGAGGTGTCGGTGTTGATCAGCAGGCCGTTGCGGTAGAACTCGACCTTGCTGATCGTCCCGTCCGGGTCACTGGCGGTGGCGGTCAGCGGCACGTCGGCCGGCGCGGTGAACGGCCCGGACGGCAGGCCGAGCGAGACCGTCGGCGGCTGGTTGGCCGGGGTGCCGTTGCAGGGGGTGCCGTTCAGGGTGAACGCGGTGGGCTTCGGGTTGCTGCCCGTGTGGGCGCCGTTGAAGCCGATGGTGGTGGAGGCCCCGGTGGCAAGGTTGCCGTTGTACGACTCGTTGGTCGCGGTGACCTCGCTGCCGGTCTGGCTGAACCTGGCCGACCAGCCCTGGGTGACCCGCTGACCGCTGGTCGGGAAGGTCCACTTGAGCGTCCAGTTGCTCACCGGGTCACCCAGGTTCTTGATGGTGACGTTCGCGGTGAAGCCGGTGTTCCAGTCGTTGGTCGCGTAGACCACGTCGCAGGCGGGTGCGGCCTGTGCGGCGCCGGCAGGCAGGGTCACCCCGCCGATGGCGAGCAGCGCGGCGGCGGCGAGCGCCACGCGCCGGCGTATAGCCAGTTGTCTCATGTGCGCGGTGTCTCCTCGGACCAGGCCGGGATGGTCCCCGGCGAGGCGCCTGCCCGCGACGGTGGTGGTGGTCCGCGGGGATGTCGAGGCGCCGGGAAGGTGGTCTTCCCCGGGCCCGGCCGGGGTAGGGCGTGCGGCCCGCACGGGAGGGGGTCCCGCCGGCTGCGCTCGGGTGACCGTGACCGGAGCTGGTGCTGCCGGTTGCCCTCGGTGGACCCGCACTACGCGATGTGGCTCCTGTCGCGTCGAATCGACAGTGTGCCATGGAAGCGCTCCCACAACAAGCGCACGGAGCGCTGGATCAGCTCCTTGTTTCGATCTCGTTTTGGGTCTTTCACAAAGGCGTGACGGGCGTTACAGTCGCAACATCGGTCGATGGGAGCGCTTCCATCGACAAGGTTCCAACAAGAAGATCGCTGGGGTCGTTCCTGACGAGCCCAGGGAACCAGACCGAGGGCCGACGACGGGCCAGCCCGGACGCCGTCGTCAGCCATCGTCCCGCCACAGGGAGGGAGGTGGAACCAGAGCCACTCGCGTGGCCCGGCTCCCGCGCGACACGCACGGCAGGACCCAAATTCCGCCCGTGTGTGTGCAGTTACGGTGGGGACGGGGGTTGCCCTCCCCCGTCCCCACACTAAACCCCCGTACACGATAGGAAAAGAGGCCGACGGGACAGGCGCGCCGCGCCGCCCGGACGGCCTCGTTCGCTGCCCGGGGCCACACACCCGCCTCCCACCCGCCAGCGCTGGCCGTCCTGACGGCCGGCTGACCGGCCGGCAGCGTCTGCCCTATCATGGGAGCGCTCCCGAATCCTTCGGCGGTGGCCCCGTATCCATGAGGAGAATCCATGTCGATACCTATCGGGCCCGCCGGCCCGCTGCGCTTCCCGGACAACTTCGGCTGGGGCGCGGCCACCTCCGCCTACCAGATCGAGGGCGCCACCAAGGAGGACGGGCGCGGCGAGTCGGTCTGGGACACCTTCAGCCGCGTCCCAGGGCGCACCCGCAACGGCGACACCGGCGACGTGGCCATCGACCACTACCACCGCTACGCCGAGGACCTCGACCTCATGCGCGACCTCGGGTTGCGCAGCTACCGCTTCTCCATCTCCTGGCCCCGGATCCAGCCCGACGGCACCGGCACCCCCAACCAACGCGGCCTCGACTTCTACCGCCGCCTCCTCGACGGCCTGCACGAGCGCGGAATCACCCCGATGGCCACCCTGTTCCACTGGGACCTCCCGCAGGCGCTCCAGGACGCCGGCGGGTGGGAGTCACGCGACACCGCCCACCGCTTCGCCGACTACGCCGACGTGGTCTTCCGCGCCCTCGGCGACCGGGTGCCGGCCTGGCTCACCATCAACGAACCCAAGACCGTGGTGCAGAACGGCTACCTCACCGGCCACCACGCCCCCGGGCGGCAGGACCCGGACGCCGCCTACCTGGTCGCCCACCACCTGCAACTCGCCCACGGGTTCGCCGTCGCCGCGCTGCGGGCCACCGGCAGCGACAGCCGCATCGGCCCCGCGCTCAACCTGCACCCCTGCTACCCCGCCGACGACTCCCCGCAGGCTGCCGCGGCCGCCCACCTCTACGACGCCTACGAGAACCGCCTCTACCTCGACTCCCTGCTCAAGGGCAGCTACCCGGAGGACCTGCTGGCCGACCTGGGCCCGCAGAGCCGGATGGTCCAGGGCATCCGCGACGGCGACCTGAAGACCATCTCCGCACCGGTCGACCTGCTGGCCGTGCAGTACTACACCCCGATCTACGTCACCGGCGACGGCGGCACCGCGCACCGCTGGGCGACCTCCGAGGCCGAATGGCAGCAGATCTACCCCGAGGGGATGTACGACCTGTTGACCCGGATCACCCGTGAATACGGGCCGATCCCGCTCACCATCACCGAGAACGGGCTGCCCACACCGGACACCCTCGGCGCGGACGACACCGTCCAGGACGCCGGCCGGATCAACTTCCTGCGCGACCACCTCACCGCCGCGCACCGGGCCATCGCCGACGGAGTGCCGCTGGAGAGCTTCCACGTCTGGTCACTGCTGGACAACTTCGAGTGGGACCAGGGCTACGACCAGCGCTGGGGCCTGGTCTACGTCGACTACGCCACCCAGCGCCGGGTGCTCAAGAACTCCGCCACCTGGTACCGCTCCGTCATCGCCGACGGCGGCTTCTGACCGCGCCGCCACCCGGACGGCCGGGCCCGGACGGCTCGGCTCGGGTGAGCCGTGACCGTCCGGGCCTCGGCCGGCTCACTCAGCGGGGCAGCGCCTGCTGCAACTCCGCCCGCAGGGCCGGGGTGAGCATCTCCCCCGCCTGCTTGGCCAACCGGGCCATCTCGTAGCCCACCACGCCGATGTCCGCGTCACCGGCGGCCAGCGTGGCCAGAATCGAACCGTCGCGGATCTGCATCACCAGGAAGTAGCCACGGCCCATCTCGACCACCGTCTGCTTGACGACATCGCCGTCGAACATCGAGGCTGCGCCCGCGGTGATACTCATCAGCCCGGAGGTCACCGCGGCGAGCTTGTCCGCGTTGTCACGCGGCAGGTGATCGGAGATCGCCACCAGCAGCCCGTCAGAGGAGACCACCACCGCGTGCGCCACACCCGGCACCCGCTCCGCGAACGCGCTCACCAGCCAGCTCAGGTCACGCGCCTCCTGGCTCAACGTCGTCACTGTCGTCGTCCCCCTTCGTCGTGCCCCCCGGACGGTGGCACGGGTATCTCGGTGGTGTCCTCAGCCTCGGCGCGCCGTACTCCGCTGTAGAGCCGCGAGAGCATGCCGCCGACCGCCTCCGGGTCCGGGTCGGTGCGGGTCGGTGCCGTCATCGGTTGTGCCGAACGGGTGACCGCGCTCAACTGCGCCATGGGCACCCGCACCGGCAATCCCCGCTCATTGGTGCCGGCGGTCACCGGGATCTGCGGTGGCGCCGCCGCAGCGGGCACCACCGGCGCGGTCGGGCCCTGCCGCGAATACCAGCCCCCGCCGGCACCGCGATCAGCGGCGGGGGTCAACACGTCCTCGGCGCGTACCGGCACCGGGCGGCCCTGACGCGGCACGCCGACGCCCGGCGGGCGGCCGGCCACCGGCAGGTCCCGCACCGCGCCGTTCAGCATCGGGCCAGCTGCCTGCCGGCCTGCCCCGGACTGCGGAACCAGCCCCCGCGCCGCGCCCGCCGCCAGCATCCGCGCCGACGGGGGCGCGTCCAGCTCCACACTGCCCGGCGGCGCCAGCAGCACCGCGGGCAGGGCGAGCCGGGCGACCAGGCCGTCCTCGCCGCCCTCCAACCGCACGCGGACGCCCAACCGGGCCGCCAGGTGACTGACCACGAAGAGCCCCATCCGTTCCACCGCCGCGACGTCCGCGGCCGGAGGGCTGGCCAGCACCTCGTTCGCCTGCACCAACGCGGTCGGGCTCATACCCAGACCCCGGTCGACGATCTCGATCAGCGCACCCCCCGCCTCGAGCCGGGCGGTCACCACCACGACGGTGTCCGGACGGGAGAAGGCCGTGGCGTTCTCCAGCAGCTCGGCCAGCAGGTGCACCAACTCGCCGACGGCGTGCCCGACCACGTGCACGTTGGCCACCGACTCGATCCGGACCCGCTGGTACTGCTCGATCTCCGCGGCGGCGGCCAGCAGCACCGCACCGAGCCCGACCGGCCGGTTCCACCGGCGGGTGGAGTCGGTGCCGGCGAGCACCAGCAGGCTCTCGTCGTTACGGCGCATCCGGGCAGCCAGGTGATCGAGCTTGAACAGGTTCTCCAGCTGGTCCGGGTCGCTCTCCTCGCGCTCCAGGTCGTCCAGCAGCTCCAACTGACGCTCCACCAGCACCTGGCTACGGCGGGCCAGGTTGACGAACATCGCGTTGACGTTGCGCCGCATCATCGCCTGCTCGACGGCGACGGTGACCGCGCTGCGGTGCACCGCCACGAACGCCTCGGCCAACTCGCCGATCTCGTCGAGTGAGCGGACCACCGCCGGCGCGACATCGATGCGCGGCACCCCACCGGTGACGGTCTTCAGTCGGTCCAGGGCGTCCGGCAACTCGACCTGGGCGATCCGCAGTGCCTGGCTGCGCAGCAGCCGCATCGACCGGGCGACCGACCGCCCGATGAGCAACGAGATCAGCAGGGCGGCCAGCAGGACCGTGACCACCCCGCCGACGACCAGCAGGGTCGTCCGGAGCTGATCGTCGCTGGCCTCCTCGGCCTGCCGTACGGCGTCGTCGAGCACACCCGCCTCAAGCTGACGCAGCAGCTCCTGACGCTGCTGGCTGGCCGACCACCACTGCTCCGACGGCAGCACCTGCGGCGACGCGGCGCCGGAGGACAGGCTGCGCTCCTCCAACCCGGTGGCGACCAGGAAACCCGCCGACACCGATGTCTCGTCGTAGCGGCGGATCTGCTCACTGGTCGCGGCCACCCGGAACGCACCGAGCGCGGTGAGTTGCTGACCGCGCAGGTCGGCGAGGATCACCCGGTCCTCGGTGCCGTACGCACCGACGCGGGCGGCGGCGTAGAGCTGGGCCCGCACCCGGGAGGAAAGCTCCTTGACCCGGGCCAACTGGACGTAGCGCAGCACCGCGTCGTTCAACGCCGGCTGGTTCTGCCCCGGCGTCGGTTCGGCGAGCAGGTCGAGCAACGCCCCGACGGCCCGGTGGTAGTTGCTCAGGATGGTCTCGCTGCTGAGCACCGCCGGCGGAATCGCCGCGCGGATGTCGACCACCTGGTCGTACGCCTCCAGCGCCTCGGAGAAGGCCACCCGCCAGGACGCGTCCGCGTCCGCCAACGGCTCGGCGGCCCGGCTGAGGTCCACGATGGCCTTGTCGGTGGCCTCCTGCAACGGCTTCAGGTCGTTCGCGGCGGCCTGCCGGTCACCACCCTTACGCAGCTCACCCAGCTCCCCCGCCGAGCGGTCCCGCTCCTGCTGGAGCTGGTGCACGGCGGCGGTGATCTGCCGTCCGATGCCGACCTGACTGGAGAAGTCGTTCAACGCCGTCGTCCGCCCCACCAGGGTGCTGGTCTGCACCCCGGCGAGCAGGAGGAACGCCATCGACGGCACCAGCAGCACGGTGGCGAGCTTCGTGCTCATCCGCCAGTCGCGCAGCCGGAACGGCGACCGCCGTCGATGCGGAACGACTCGGACATCGAAGCGGCGTCGGCGATGGTTCGACACCGCGCCGTTCGCCGGGTCGGGACCTGCCGCCACCCTGCCTCCTCCGTCCTACCGCGTCCACCGCGGTCGGGGGAGCGCAGTCCATCCAACCAGGCTCGGTACCGCTGTCAACGGCCCGGGCGAGGCCGAGGTTCAGGAAGGATACTGCGGGTGGGAACGTCCTGCCGTGGTCGGTAAAACCAGCTCGTCCGTCCGGCCGATGTCGGCGAGCCCGATCGCGTCATCGAAGCGCCCCAGCGCCACCAACGCGGCACCGGTGGCGCCGATCTCCGGGTTGCGTTGATGCGACACCGGTCGCGGTGCGAGCGCGGTCGCGAAGGCCTGCCGCCACCACACCGAGGCGGCGACCGCGCCGCCGCCCAGCACCACACCGACCGGTTTGTCGATGGTGGACTCCAGCACCCCGAGGTCCTCGGCGACCAGCTCACACAACCCCTGCATCAGCCCGGCCAGGATGTCGACCGAGGTGGTGCTGAAGCTCAGACCGCGCAGCTCACCGCTGCCCGCCGGCGCCAGCCCGGGCGCCCGGTCGCCACCGAAGCGGGGATCCGCCGGCCGGCCACCGCCCGTCGGCACCAGCGCCAGCGCCGCGTCCAGCTCGGCGCCCCGGGGCAACCGCAGCTCCCGGTCCGCCCAGGCGAAGAGGTTGCCGCCGTTGGCGTACGCGGCCCCGGTCACCACGTGGTCGTGGTCGACCCGGTACCGCCACAACCGTTCGGGCAGGCGGGGCATCGGTTCGCCGGCCGGGATCCGCTGCATCAGCCGTACGGCCGCGGAGGTGCCCACGGTGACGGCGGCCCGGCTCGGGTCGACGCAGCCGGAGCCGACGTTCGACGCCCCACCGTCGCCCACCGGCGGCGTCCACCGGGCCTGCGCCAACTGCGGCCACCGACGGGCCAGGTCGACCCGGAGCCGGCCGTGCCAGTCCAGCTCGCCCAGCGGCGGCAGCTCCTCCGGTCGTGCCTCGGCCAGCGTCAGCGCCTCCTCGTCCCAGCGCAGGGTACGCAGGTCCAGCAGACCGGTCCCGGAGGCCTGGGAGATCGACATGGGCGCGGTGTCGAGCAGCTCGCCCAGCACGTACTCGGGCAGACCGACGAACCGGGCGATCGGGGTGCCCGACTGCTGGCGCAGCCAGGGCAACCGCATGGACCAGTACGAGCGGTGCCACCAGCAGCCGGTGCGCTGGTGGAAGCCGTCCGGGTCGGCCGGGCCGGCGGTGCGCCCGACCGGGGCGGGCCGGGTGTCCAGCCAGGTGACCACCGGGCCCATGGGTGCGCCGTCGCGGTCCAGCGGGAGCACCGAGTGCCACTGGGCGGAGACCGCCACCAGGCCGACGTCGTGCAGGTGCCCCGAGTCGGCCAGCTCGTCCAGGCACTCGACCAGGCTCGCCAGATAGTCCGGACCGGACAGCGTGCCGGTGCCGTCGTCGCCGATGGCGAGGTCGACCTTGCGGCGGGCCAGAGCGCCGGGCAGCGGCTGGGTGTCCGCGTCCAGCACCAGCCCGCGTACCGAGGAGGTGCCCAGGTCGAGCGCGAGAATGTTCATCGCCGGTCAAGTTACCCCGTGCCAGCGGGGCGACGGGCGCGTAGGGTGGATCACATGCTCGCGCAGTTGACCAGTTGGTGGCCCGCCGACCCGGCGGCCATCTCCCGCGCGTAGCTCCATCCACGCGGCCGCCATCGAGGCGGTCGCCGGATCTCCCCGGCCGGAGGGCCGCCCAACGGCGGCACCCAGCCCAACGGAGACTCCAATGACCCACCTGACCGACCTGCTCGCCGCCGTCGCGCACGGCGTCGACCCCGGCCCCTTCGCGCTGCTGCGCCGCGAGGGCGCGGACGAACTGGACCTGTTCACCGGCCCGGTCGACACCGTCGAAGAGCTCACCGACCTCCCACTGCCGGCGGGCCCGCCCGGGGCCCGGACGCTGGCCCTGGTGCCGTACCGGCAGATCACCGAGCGCGGCTTCGCCTGCGTCGACGACGCCGCCCCGCTGGAGTTCCTCCAGGTCCGCGAGCACCAGCGGATCACCCTGACCGACGCCCTCGCCGCGCTGCCCGACGAACCGGTGCACACCACCGACGCCGGGTTCGACGTCAGCGACGAGGAGTACGCGCGGACCGTGCAGCGGGTGCTGTCCGAGGAGATCGGCCGCGGTGAGGGCGCGAACTTCGTCATCCACCGCGCCCTGCACGCCACCGTGCAGGGCCCGCCGCTGGGGGCCGCGCTGGCCGCACTGCGCCGGCTGCTGGTCGCCGAACGCGGCGCGTACTGGACGTTCGTGGTGCACACCGGCACCCGGACGCTGGTCGGCGCCAGCCCGGAGCGCCACGTCAGCGTCGACGACGGACTGGTGATGATGAACCCGATCAGCGGCACCTTCCGCTGCCCCGGTGGCGTCGCGGACCGGGCGGCCCTGCTGCGCTTCCTCGCCGACCCGAAGGAGACCGAAGAGCTGTACATGGTGCTCGACGAGGAGCTGAAGATGATGGCCACCGTCGCCGAGCACGGCGGGCAGGTGATCGGCCCGTACCTGAAGGAGATGTCGCACCTGGCGCACACCGAGTACCTGCTCGCCGGGCGGGGCACCCGCGACGTGCGGGAGGTGCTGCGCGAGACGATGTTCGCCCCCACCGTCACCGGCAGCCCGATCGAGAACGCCTGCCGGGTGATCGCCCGGCACGAACGCCGGGGCCGGGGCTACTACGGGGGCGTACTGGCGCTGCTCGGCCACGACGAGGCCGGCCGGCAGACACTCGACGCCCCGATCCTGATCCGGACCGCCGAGATCGCCCCCACCGGCCGACTGCGGGTGCCGGTCGGCGCGACCCTGGTCCGGCACTCCACGGCGGCCGGCGAGGTGGCCGAGACGCACGCCAAGGCCGCCGGGGTGCTGGCCGCGCTCGGCCTCGGGCCGGCGGCGTCCGTCGGCGACCGCGGGCCGGTCGCGCGGCTGGCCGACGACCCGGCGGTACGCGACGCGCTGGCCGCCCGCAACGCACCGCTGGCGCGGTTCTGGCTCGATCAGCGCTCACCGGACGCGCCCGGACTGCCCGGCCTGGTCGGCCGCCGGGTGTTGATCGTGGACGCCGAGGACACCTTCACCGGAATGCTGGCGCATCAACTGAGCGCGTTGGGACTCGCGGTGACCACCCGCCCCTGGCACGCGAGCGGCCCGGTCGACGACTACGACCTGGTGGTCGCCGGTCCTGGACCGGGCGACCCGGGCAGCGCGGACGAGCCGAAGATGCTGGCGCTGCGGAAGCTGCTGACCGGGCTGCTGACCACCGGCCGTCCCACCCTCGCGGTCTGCCTCGGCCATCAGGTGCTGGCCGGGCTGCTGGGGCTGACGCTGCACCGCCGGGACGCGCCCTACCAGGGGTTGCAGCGGGAGGTGCCGCTGTTCGGCCGGACCCGCCGGGTCGGGTTCTACTCGACGTTCACCGCCCGCTGCGAGGCCGACCGGCTGACCACCGCGTACGGGCCGGTGGAGCTGGCCCGGGACCCGGACGACGGCGCGGTGCACGCCCTGCGGGGACGCGGCTTCGCCGGGGTGCAGTTCCACGCGGAGTCGGTGCTCAGCCCAGACGGGCTCGCCGTGCTCAGCGAGCTGTTGACCGAACTGCTGCCCGCGTCGCGCCCGGACGAGCTGTCCGCGACACGCGGAGGCAAATGATCGCCCTGGCCCGGGGGTAGGGCTGGATGGATCGGCGGCGCGGACGGGCCGAGAGCCCCCGCCCGCGCCGCCGGTCGCCCTCGTCCGTCAGCCGGCCAGGCCCGCCTTCAGCGCGGCACCCATCTGCACGGCGCGCCGGGCGGTCAGCGCGCAGGCCTCGAGCACCACGGCGTCCGGGGCGATCTCCCCGTTGTTGCTGGTGTGCGAGGGGCCGTACGGGTTGCCGGCGATGAACTGGCTGGTGTCGGTGTAACCGGGGGTGACCACCACACCGCCCCAGTGGTAGAAGACGTTGAAGAGCGAGGTCAGCGTGGTCTCCTGACCCCCGTGCGAGGTCGCCGTCGAGGTGAAGGCGGAGTAGACCTTGTTGGCCAGCGCGCCCTGGGCCCACAGCGGGCCGGTGGTGTCGATGAACTGCTTCAGCTGCGCCGCGACCATGCCGTACCGGGTCGGCGCGCCGAGGATCACCACGTCGGCCCAGGCCAGGTCGTCGACCATCGCCTCGGGCACGTCCTGGGTCTCCAGGCGGTGCGCCTGCCAGCCGGAGTTGGAGCGGATCGCCTCGTCCGGCGCCAACTCGCGCACCTTGCGCAGGCGCACGTCGGCACCGGCGTCCCCGGCGGCCTCACACACGGCCTGCGCCATCTGGTAGGTGATGCCGGTGGCGCTGTAGTAGATCACCGCTACCTTGGTCTGGGCAGCCATCAGAGTGTCCCCTTCTCGTCTCGGATCAGCTCCCGCGACTACCCGCTGCGGACGCGCTCTAACGACAGCCCCGGCGCTCCCGGTTTCCGGCCCGCCGGCTCAAGTTTTCCGCAACTTCCCGGTCGTTCCGGCCCGACGTCGCGCGCGGACCGCGATCCTGATGCCATCGGTGCCGGCGGGATCGAGCCGCCGCCCCGCACCGGGCACCTGAACGGGGGATCGCGCTCCGCCGGCAACGGCGCTGGCGTAGCGCGATCAGGGGACGATCACCAGCTCCCGCGCCCCGCTCCGGCTCAGCGGACCAGGGTCGCCATCAGCCGGTCCAGCTCGGCCGCCGGGTCGACGGTGAGACCGGTGTGCACCGGCCCCGTCTGGATCATCGTGCTGCGCGGCGCGGCCAGCCAGTGGAACCGCTCACCGAGCCGCATCCGGGTCGCCGGCCCGTCACCGGAGCAGGTCCGGTCCCAGGAGTCGAGCACCGCGGCCACCGCCGGCAGGTCGACGTCGGGCGCCAGCGCGCGAACCCGGTCGGCGTCCAGGTGCGTCCGCGCGGCCAGGAAGTCGCGCTGCTGGCAGTAGAGCAACACCCCGACGTTGATCTGCTCACCGCGCTCGATGCGGGGCACGAGCCGGATCAGCGCGTACTCGAAGGGTTGCCTCATGCCCCGCTCCCCGATGGCAGCCAGTCGGCCGTGCGGGCGACCCGGCGGGACAGGTGATCCAGGTACGCGTCGCGCGCCGCGTCGGCCGTCTCGAAGTCGGCGGCGGTCAACCACTCCCCCGGCACCAGGGCGAGCACCTCGGTGAGGAGTTCCGGGGTGACCTGGGGGGCCAGCTCGGCGTCGGCCTCGGCCAGCCGCGACGCGTACGGGGCCAGCACGTGGTCCTCCGCACGGTAGGCCCGGTGCACAGAGGCCTCGGCGCGCGGCCAGTTGTGGTGGAAGTACAGCGAGGCGCCGTGGTCGATCAGCCACAGCTCCCGGTGCCAGACGAGCAGGTTCGGGTTGCGCCAACTCCGGTCGACGTTCTCCACGTACGCGTCGAACCAGAGCACCCGGGAGGCCAGCGCCGGGTCGACGGGGTGCGCCATCGGGTCGAAGCCCAGCGCCCCGGGCAGAAAGTCCATCCCGAGGTTGGCGCCGCCGCTGCTGCGCAGCAGCTCCTGCACCTCCTGGTCGGGCTCGGCCCGCCCGATCACCGGGTCGATGTCGAGGACCACCAGCGGCGGCACCCGCAACCCCAGCCGGCGCGCCAGCTCACCGCAGATCACCTCGGCGATCAGCGCCTTGGGCCCCTGCCCGGCGCCTCGGAACTTCGCCACGTAGGTGCCGAGGTCGTCGGCCTCCACCACGCCCGGCAGCGACCCACCCTCGCGGAGCGGGGTGACGTAACGGATCGCGGTGACCTGGCGGAGCACGCCGCCCACCCTACTGTGGCCGGCCGGGACGGGTGGCGGGGCCGGCCCAGACCGGCACGCGCGGGTCAGTCGAGCTTGTCGCGCAGCTTGTCGACCTGGGTCTGCAGGCGGTCCACCGCATTCTCGTTGTTGACGAACGTGGTGATGCCCGCGGCCAGACCGAGGCCGATCAGCACGGCCAGGATGCTGAGCACCAGGCCGCCGATCGACACGCCACGACCGGTGACCCCGGGTCGGCGAGCCATCTTGAGGCCGACGATGCCGAGGATGATCCCGATGATGCCGAGTATCAGCCCCAGCCAGGCGAGGATCGCCGTCAACACGCTGAACAGACCGGCCACTCCGAACACCAGGGCGAAGGTGGCCGCGGCGCTCGTCTTCGCGCGGGTGTCCCCACGATGGCCGCGGGATCCGGCCGTCACGCCGGCGCCCCGCGCCGGCTCATTTGCGGCAGTCATGACGCTCCCTTCCGCACGCGCGACGCGCGCACTTCCGGCCGCCGCATCCCCCGTGCGCGTCCCGTTATGCCCCGTCGATCCGGTGCTCTTCCGGTGCGGGCGGGCGTTGCTGGTGCCAGGGATCGCCGGAGGCGCCGGCGCTGAGGTGTCGTTCGTAGCTGGCCACCTTGACGTTGATGAGGTCGAGGCAGTCGCGCAGCTGCGCGAACTGCTCGGTGATGTGGCGCTGGTGTGCGCGGAGCAGTTCGAGCCGTTCCGCCTCGTTGCCGCTGCCCGCGCGAACGAGCTGGGCCAGGCGGCTGATCGTCGTGAGCGGCATTCCGGAGGCCCGGAACTTGACGCAGTTCGCCAGCCACTCGACGTCCCAGGCGCTGTAGACGCGCCTGCCCGACCCGTCACGCCGCACCTCGCTGGCCAGCAGACCCTCACGCTCGTAGAGCCGCAGGGTGTGCACACTCAATCCGGTGCGCCGCGCCACCTGCCCGATGCTCAAGCCCTCGTCCGCCATGGCGTCGACGGTAACCCGTTGACCTAGACCTCGGTCTAGCATCTAGCGTCCGCGGCATGACCAGCGACACGACCCACACCACGTTCGGTGCCCACAGCACGACCGGAGACGTCCTCACCGGAATCGACCTCACCGGCAAGACCGCAGTCGTCACGGGCGGCTACTCCGGCCTCGGTCTCGCCACCACCCTCGCGCTCGCCCAGGCCGGGGCCCGGGTCGTCGTCCCAGCTCTCCGGCCGGACGTGGCGCAGCGGGCGCTCGCCGACACGGCCGGAGTCGAGATCGAGGTCGACCAGTTCGATCTCGCCGACCTCGCCTCCGTCCGTGCATTCGCCGAACGATTCCTCAGCAGGCATCCAGCCCTCGACATCCTGATCGCGAGTGCCGGCGTCATGGCGTGCGCGGAGACACGGGTGGGACCCGGCTGGGAGGCGCAGTTCGCGATCAACCACCTCGGTCACTACGCGCTGGCGAACCTGCTGTGGCCTGCGCTCACCGCTGCCGGAACGGCTCGTGTCGTCGCGGTCGCCTCCGGCCGCGACCCGGCGTGGCGAATCCGGTGGGACGACGTGCAGTTCGAGCGCGGCTACGACAAGTGGGAGGCCTACACCCAGTCCAAGCTCGCGAACGTCCTGTTCGCCCGTCACCTCGACCTGCTCGGCAGACCGCACGGCGTCCGGGCCTTCTCCGTGAACCCCGGCTGGATCCGCACTCCTCTGCAACGACACCTCGCAGTCGAGGAGATGGTCACCGCGGGCTGGATCGACGCGGACGGGAATTCCGCTCCGGGTCTGTTCAAGACCGTCGAGCAGGGCGCGGCCACCCAGGTCTGGGCCGCCACGTCACCTCACCTCGACGCGAACGGCGGCGATTACTGCGTGGACTGTCGCCGCACCGACGCCGCCAGCCCCACCGACGACAGCGCGGCAGCCCGCCTCTGGGCTCTGTCGGCGGACCTGACCGGCCTCGACCTCATCGACTGAGTTCGCGCGTACCTGCCCAGCGCGCGAACGTGCTGCCGCGCGCGGTGCTGCGGCTGTCGGCCCGCGTACCGGCCGGGGTGCCCTGGCGGTGCGGACGGCTCCCTAAACTGGGTCTTTTCCTCGGGAAGGGCTGCCGATGCCTGTCGACCTCAGCGCGGCCGACGCGCTGGCGCTGCGGATGACCAGCCTGCTGCTGCGCCCACACCCGAGCACCCGACCCGGCACCGTCGCCGAGGTGGTCGAGTGGTTCGGCGCGATGCAGGCACAGGATCTGGCCAGCGGGCTGTGGTCGCTGGGCGCCCGGCTACCCGGTCGCAGCGCGGCCGACGTGCAGGCGGCGTTGGAGCGGCGTGAGGCGCTGCGGACCTGGCCGATGCGGGGCACCGTGCACCTCGTCCCGTCCGCCGACGCCCGCTGGATGCTGGAGCTGACCGGCGTACGATCCCTGGCCGGCGCGGCGACCCGGCGGGCGCAGCTCGGGCTCACCGAGGCCGACGCGGATCGGGCGGTGGAGGTGCTCGGCACCGCGTTGGCCGGCGGTGGTCGGCTCACCCGCGCGCAGTGCCTGGCCACCCTGCGGGCGGCCGGCCTGGGCACCGACGGGCAACGTGGCTACCACCTGCTGTGGTATGCGAGCGTTCGCGGCGTGACCTGCGTGGCGCCGAACGTCGGCACCGAGCAGACCTTCGCCCTGCTCGACGAGTGGGCACCCACGTCCCACCGGCTGGAGCGGGACGAGGCGCTGGCCCTGCTCGCCCACCGTTACGTTCGCGGGCACGGCCCGGTCACCGACCGCGAGTTCGCAGGGTGGAGCGGCCTCACCCTGACCGACGCCCGGCGCGGCCTTGCCGCCGCCGACGACGCGCTGAGCACGGTACGCGTCGACGGCACTCCGATGTACGTCGACGCGGCCCTGGCCGACGCGCCACGCACCGCGCCGGACGACGTGTTGGCGCTGCCCGGCTTCGACGAGTATCTGCTCGGCTTCCGGGACCGCACGTTGATGCTCGACCCCGCCCACCAGGCGGCCGTGGTGCCGGGCAACAACGGCATCTTCCAGGCCACAGTGGTCCGCGCCGGTCGGGTGGTGGGTGTGTGGAAGCGCAAGGTCGGCCGGACCGCGGTCACCGTGACGGTCCAGCCGCTCACCACGCTCGACGCCGCCGCGCGGGCCCGGGTGGAGCAGGCGCTCGGGCGCTACGCCGACTTCCTCGGGTTGCCGGCCCGCTTCGACTGGCTGACCTGACCCGGCGGCGTCAGTGCTTCGGCGGTGCCGGGGTCGGCCGGTCGTGGGCGGGCGGCGCTGAGCAGGTCGACGATCCGGGTCACCCGGGGGTCCGCGCGGATCTGCGCCACGCTGGCCGGCAGCGGCAGTCGCCAGTTCGGGTACTCGTCCACGGTGCCCGGCATGTTGGGTTGGCGCACCTCGCCCAGCACGTCGTAGAGGGAGACGCCGACCAACCGGGTCGGGCTGGCCGCGAGCGCGGCGTGCATCGCCACCACCACCTCGCCGTCGTCAGGTGTCGCAGCCGCATCGGACGGCGCCGGATCGGCATCCGTCCTTTGCTCTGCACCCCCGGAGGCGACAGTCACGGTCGGTAGCTGCGGCGTCGGCTCGGGCAGCAGGTTCTCGGCGCGCAACATCGTGAGCAGCCGGTCCCGATCGGCGGCGGCGCGGGCCCGCTCCACCGCCACGTCGGTGCCGAGCAGCTTCAACTCGTCACGCACCCGCACGTGCTCACCGGTCAGGAAGCCCGGCGCGGTGGGCAGGTCGTGCGTGGAGATGGTGGCGAGGGCGTTGCGCGGCCACCGGGCCGGCGGGACGAAGTCACCGGCCTCGTCGCGTGCGAACCACAGCACTGTCGAGCCGAGCATGTTGCGCCCCCGCAACCCCCGGGTCACCGCCGGTTGGACCGTGCCGAGATCCTCACCGACCACCACCGCGCCGGCCCGGTACGCCTCCAACGCGAGGATGCCGAGCATCGCCTCCGCGTCGTAGCGCACGTAGGTGCCCTCGGCCGCGCCGCCGCCCGGCGGCACCCACCACAGTCGCCACAGGCCGGCGACGTGGTCGACCCGCAGGCCGCCGGCGTGCCGCAGGACGCGGCGCAGCATGTCCCGGTAGGCGGCGTAGCCGGTGGCGGCGAGTCGGTCCGGGCGCCACGCGGCGAGCCCCCAGTCCTGGCCGAGCTGGTTGAAGTCGTCCGGTGGCGCGCCGACCCGCACGCCCTGGGCCAGCACGTCGGCGAGCTGCCACCCGTCCGCGCCGCCCGGGTCGATGCCGACGGCCAGGTCGTGCACGACACCGACCGGCATCCCCGCCGAGCGGGCCGCCGCCGTGACGGCGTCGAGCTGCTCGTCGCAGAGGTGTTGCAGCCAGGCGTGGAAGCAGACCCGGTCGGCGAGGCGCCGACGCTGCTCGGCGACCGCGGGGGCGTCCGGGTGGTGCAGCTCCGCCGGCCAGGCACGCCAGTCGTTGCCGTGCCGCTCGGCGAGCGCGCACCAGGTGGCGAAGCTGGTCAGCGCCGGGTCCGCGGCAAGATCCACCGGCTGGGCGTACGGATGCAGCAACTCCAGGGCGCGCCGCTTGGCGGCCCACACCTCGTCGTAGTCGATCAGGGGCCCCCGGTCGGGACGCAACGCGTCGACCACCGCACGGGTGGCCGGGTCGGCCGCCCGGTACGCGGCGGTGTCGCTGACCCGCAGGTAGAGCGGATTGACGAAGCGTCGACTGGCGGGCGAATACGGTGAGGTGGCCACCGGATGCGCCGGCCCGACCGCGTGCAGCGGGTTGAGCAGCACCAGCCCGGCCCCGGTGTCACCGGCCCACCCGGTGAACTCGGCGAGGTCACCGAGGTCTCCCATGCCCCAGGAGCGCTCCGAGGTCAGCGCGTAGAGCTGGAGCATCCACCCCCAGCTCGACGGCGGCACCGGCAGTCGGCGCGGCACCACCACCAGGGTCACCTCCCGGTCGGCGCAGGCCAGCCGGTGCCAACCCAGCGGCAGGTCCGCCGGCAGCTCACCGTCGACCGCGCGACGGCCACCGTCCTCCAGGGTCACCACCCCCGGGCCGGGCAGTGCCCGGCTGCGCCCGTGGGTGAGCACGACCGTCTCCGGCAGGGCGCTCCGGTCGACCGCGCGGGCGGCGGCGAGCGCGTCGGCGATCGCCGACGGGCTGGTGGCGTCCACGCCGAGCAGCCCCAGCACACCCACCACGGTTTCCGGTGCCACCTCGACGCGGCGGTGCCGCCAATCCTCGTACCAGGTGGAAACACCGTGCGCGTTGGCCAGCGCGGCCAATCGTCGGTTCATGTGTCCCCCGCTTCACGACGCGACCTGCGACCACCCTGCCACGCCCGCCCCCGCCCCGCCCCGCCCCCGCGCCCCCGCCCCCGCCCCGCCGATCTTGCACTTCCTGTCCCGACACAAGGGGCATTCCACCTGTATCGACGACCGAAAGTGCAAGATCGGCGCGATCGGGGCTGTCAGTCGGCGAGCGCGCCGGCGGCTCGACCCTCGTGCAGGGTCAGGTTGCGGCCGTTGGCCGGGTCGAACAGGTGGATCTTCTCCAGGTTGAACCAGACCCGCCGCGTCTGCCCCTCGGCGACCGGGGACTCGGCGGACAACCGGGTCACCAGGTTGCCCCCGGCACCGGCGAAGTCGGCGGCGCCCGCGTCGGCGGCCAGCTCCTCCAGCTCGGCGGCGCTGGCCTTCTCACCCTCGACGGTGAAGTAGACGTACTTGTCCGAGCCCATCGACTCGACGATGTCCACCGGCGCCTCGAACTCCATGCCCCGCCGACGGGTGTCGTCGTCGACCAGTTCGGCGTCCTCGAAGTGCTCGGGCCGGATGCCGAGGATCAGCTCGCGGGGCGCGTCGGCCGCCTCCAACTCCCGGCGGACCCGGTCACCGATCGGCACCGTCCCCAGGGCGGTGTGCAGCTCGCCGTCCTGCACTGCGGCGTGCAGGAAGTTCATCGACGGCGAGCCGATGAAGCCGGCCACGAAGAGGTTCTTCGGGTGGTCGTACAGCTCCTGCGGCGGCCCGACCTGCTGCACCGCGCCCCCGCGCATGATCACCACGCGGTCGCCGAGGGTCATCGCCTCGGTCTGGTCGTGGGTGACGTAGACGGTGGTGGTGCCGAGCTGCTTCTGCAGGCGGGACACGACGGTGCGCATCTGCACCCGCAGCTTGGCGTCGAGGTTGGACAACGGCTCGTCCATCAGGAACGCCTTCGGCTGGCGGACGATCGCCCGGCCCATCGCCACCCGCTGACGCTGGCCACCGGAGAGGTTGGCCGGCTTGCGGTCCAGCAGCGAGGTCAGCTCCAGCACCTTCGCCGCCTCGTCGACCTTGCGGTCGATGGTCTCCTTGTCGAGTTTCGCCAGCCGCAGCGGGAACGCCATGTTCTCCCGCACGGTCATGTTCGGGTACAGCGCGTACGACTGGAACACCATGGCGATGTCCCGGTCCCGGGGGGCCTTGTCGTTGACCCGCTGCCCGGCGATGCGCAGCTCACCTGAGCTGATGTCCTCCAGCCCGGCGATCATGTTGAGGGTGGTGGACTTGCCGCAGCCCGAGGGCCCGACCAGGATCACGAACTCGCCGTCGGCGATCTCCAGGTCGACGTCCTGCACGGCGACGGTCCCGTCCGGGAAGCTCTTGCTCACCTTGTCCAGCACGATGTCAGCCATGACTACCCACCTATCCCTTTACCGCGCCGGAGGTCAGCCCGGACACGATGCGACGCTGGAAGAAGAGAACGAACAGGATGATCGGAACGGTGATCACCACGGCGGCGGCACAGATCGCCCCGGTGGGGTCCTCGAACTGCGACGCGCCGGTGAAGAACGACAACGCGGCCGGCACCGTGCGGGACCGCTCGGTCGAGGTCAGCGAGATGGCGAACAGGAAGTCGTTCCAGCAGAAGATGAAAACCAGGATCGCCGTGGTGAACAGTCCGGGCGCGGCCAGTGGCGCGATCACCCGCCGGAACGCCTGCCCCTGGGTGGCGCCGTCCATCTTCGCGGCCTTCTCCAGATCCCACGGGATCTGCTTGAAGAACGCCGACAGCGTGTAGATCGCCAGCGGCAGTGCGAAGGTGATGTACGGCAGGATCAGCCCCAGCCAGGTGTCGAAGATCTTGAGCTGACGCTCGATCTCGAACAGCGGCGACACCAGTGACACCTGTGGGAACATCGCGATCAGCAGGGAGACGCCGACCAGCAGCTTCTTACCGGGGAAGTCCAGCCGGCTGATCGCGTACGCGGCCATCGCGCCGAGCACCACCGCGATCAGCGTGGCGATCAGCGCGATGCCGATCGAGTTGACCAGCGCCCGGACGAACTGGTCGGTGTCGAAGATGGTCCGGTAGTTGTCCAGCGTCCACTCCCGGGGGATGAAGTTCCCGTCGGTGAGGGTGGCCGGCGTCTTGAACGACAGCGACGCGATCCACAGCACCGGGACCAGCGCGAAGACGACCACGAGGACGTCGAGCAGACCCCAGCGCAGCTTTGCCCTGGTAGTGGTTTCGACAGCCATGTCAGCGCCTCTCCCCGTCGTCGCTGCCCGGGGCAGCGGTGCCGAACAGCTTCACGAAGATGAACGCGATGATCGCCACGGTGATGAAGATCAGCACCGACATCGTCGAACCGATGCCGAGGTTGAGGCCCCGGATCAGGTTGTTGTAGGCGAGCATCGACACCGACGACGTCTCGTTGCCTCCGGCGGTCAACACGAAGATGTTGTCGAAGACCCGGAACGCGTCCAGGGTGCGGAACAGCAACGCGACCAGGATCGCCGGCTTCATCACCGGCAGCATCACCTTGGTGAACTTCTGCCAGGCGGTCGCGCCGTCGGTGGAGGCCGCCTTGAGCAGGTCCTCCGGGACCAGTGCCAGGCCGGCCATCAGCAGCAGCGCCATGAACGGGGTGGTCTTCCAGATCTCCGCCAGCATGATGATCGCCAGGGAGCTGGCCCGTTCGGTGAGCGGCGCGCCGTCGCTGAACAGGTCGGCCAGGTAGCCGGTGCCGGGCGTCCAGGCGTACCGCCAGGAGAACGCGGCGACCACTGTGACGATCCCGTACGGGATCAGCGCCGAGGTCCGGACCAGGCCGCGCCCGACGATGGTGCGGTGCATGATGATCGCCAGGCCCATGCCGAGCACCAGCTCGACGGCGACGGTGACCACCGTGATCAGCGTTGTCACCCCGAAGGCGGTCCACCAGAACTCGTTGGTGAGCACGGTGACGTAGTTCTCCAGCCCGATGAACTCACGCTGGTCGGGGAAGCGCAGGTCGAAGCGCTGCAACGACAGCCAGACCGAGTAGATGATCGGGTACGCGGTCACCGCGATCATGACCAGCGCGGCCGGCGCGCAGAGCAGCAGACCGAGCCGGCGTTCGGCCTTCTTGTTCTCGCTCAACGGGGGCTTGCGACGGCTGCCGCGTTGCTTCGGTACGGAGGCGGGCCGCTGGGTTTCCTCGGCGGCGACTTCGGCGCCGGTCGGCGTGGCGTTGATACTCACGGCAGGACCCCCTTGGACTGGAGGGCGTCGGCGATGGCGCCGCGCAGCTCGTCGGCGGTCTGCTGCGGGCGGATCCCGGACGGTGGCGACAGGATCGCCGACATCACTGTGGAGATGCTCTGGTAGGCGGGGGTCAGCGGACGCGTCGCCGGTTCCTTCAACTCCTCCAGGATGGTGTCCTTCATCGGGTACGCCTCGGTCATCTCCGGGTCGTCGAAGACCGCCTCGATGGTCGGTGGCACGCCGTCGTTGATGGCGGAGAACTTCTGGTGCTCGGCGCTGCGGATGCACCGGGCCGCCTCGAAGGACTGCTCCGGGTGCTTGGAGTAGGAGCTGACCGCCAGGTTGACCCCACCGATGGTGACCTTGCTGGGGGTGCCTTCGTCGATGCCCGGAATCCGAGCCCAGCCGACCTGTTTGGCCAGCTCCGGGTTCGCCTCCTGAAGAGCCGGGTAGACGAACGGCCAGTTCACCTGGAACGCGCCCGCACCGGACTGGAACTCCAGCCGAACCGGGTCCTCGGTGGCGTTGCTGAACGACGGCGAGGTCACGCCCGACGTGGCGAACTTCTTCAGCTGCTCCAACGCCCGGACCGTGCCCTCGTCCATCACGGCCTTCTTGCCGTCGTCGCTGAGGATCTTCCCGCCGGCGCTTTCGGCCAGGGTGTTGTAGAGGACGACCAGACCCTCGTACTGCGCGCCCATGGTGAGCACCTGGTACGGCTTGCCCTGGTCCTTGAGCTGCTGGGCAGCGCTGATCATCTGTTCCCAGGTGGTCGGCGGCTGCGGCACCAGGTCCTTGCGGTACCAGAGCAACTGGACGTTGGTGTTCTTCGGCGCTGCGTACAGCTTGTCCTCGTACCGGGCGGTGTCCAACGGCCCGGCGAGGGTGCCCTGCTCGACCTCGGCCTTGTCCTGGCCGGTCCACTCGCGGATCCAGTCGGCGCTGGCGAACTCCTGGGTCCAGGTGACGTCCAGGCCGAGCAGATCCATCCCGCTGTCCTCGGCGGCCAGCCGGCGCACCATCTGCACCCGCTGGTCGTCGGCCTGCCGGGGCAGCACCCGGTAGGCGATTTCGTACCGTCCCTGGGCCTGCGCGTTGCAGTCGTCGACGACCTTCTGCAGGTTCTGCTCGGGCGGGTAGTACAGGTTGATCGTGGGTGGGCCGCCAGCGTCGTCCGCGCCGCACGCGGCCAGCGGTGCGACGAGTGCCAGCGCGGCGGCCGCCGCGCCCAGCCGAACAGCCGGCCGGCGTCGGTGTCGAGCCGTCTCGGGGTCCGTCATCGCTCTCCCCCTCTCCTCGGCGAAGACCGGGGAGGGCATCCGTGCCCCGGCGCACGGCGAGACGATCTCGAGCCGGTGAGCTGCGAAAACTCCGGCGCGAACGCTCTGTAGCGGCTACTCTGCCCCACCCGGGAAGTCGCGAAACCTGGCTGTCACAGCGGAAGTTCAGTTCGGTATATCGTGACGCCGAATAGCAAGGTAGTATGTGTCGCATGGTAGCGGCGGAGAGCCAGTCCTTCGACGACAACGACCGCCAGACCCAACTCCTGCGGGGCGCGCTGGACATGTGCCTGCTGGCGCTGCTGGCACGCGAGCCGGCGCACGGCTACGAGCTGGTTCGGCGAATGGAGACGGCCGGCTTCGGCGCCATCAGCTACGGCACCATCTATCCCCTGCTGACTCGCATGCGCCGACTTGGCCTTGTCGCTCACGAACAGCAGGTCAGCCCGACCGGCCCGCCCCGAAAGGTCTACGCGCTGACCGGGTCCGGTCGGATCCACCTGGATGCCTGGCAGAAACAGTGGAACCGCTTCACCGACACCGTCGACGCCGTTCTCTGCCCGCTCGACCACAACCCCACGAGGAGTTGACCCATGGACACCATCGACCGCCTGCTGGGCGAAGCCGACCAGGCGTGGCGCGGGTACGGGGTCGGCTCGGCCGATCGGGCGGCACTCGCCGCGGACCTGCGCCTCGACCTGCGAGCCGCGGCCGCCGACGGGGGCGACCCCGAGCAGTTGATCGGCGGTGACGTGTCCGGCTTCGCGCGGCGGCTCGCCGACGAGGCTGGCGTCCGACGGGTGCGTGGCGACTACGGCCGCATTCTCGGCACCGCGCTGATCGGCGCGACGCTCGGTGTCGTGCTCGGCTACGGCCTCCTGATGGCGGCCTACCCGGCCTTCGTCCGCATGGTCGACATCCCCCGCTCGATCGACGTACCGGTCCAGCTCGCCGTCGCCGTCTACTACGGCATACCGGCCGCCGTGGTCGTCACGGGAGCGGTCATCGCGGTACGGACCCGGCTCCGCGACCTGCCCGACATCCGGCGGACGGCTCGGTTGATGAGCATCCTCGTGCCGGCGGCCGGCATCGTCATCACGCCGATCACTGTCGGCTTCGCCTGGGCCACCGACTACAGCGCGGCACCGCCGGTGGTGATCGCGGAGATGGCCATCGTGCTGGCCGCGCTCGCGGGCGCCACGCTGCTGGCGCGTCGCTTGTCACTGCGCGAGGGCCGGACCGACTCCGACACCTCGCACCCGGACGCCACCAGAGTCAAGCCCGCTTGACGGTTCTCCGACGGGTTGCCGCTGATCCACTTTCCGCGATGAACGACGGCGGCCGAGCGTCAACTCCGGGCCCTGGCCCAGGAGAGGAAGCGCTCGGTCATCCGGGTCGGCGGATGATCCGGGTGGAGTTGGGTGAGCTGGTTCGTCGCCTCGTGCATCAGAGTGCCCAGATAGATCAGCAGTGCGGTCCGGCTGGTCCGGTACTCCGTCAGCAGGGCGAGCTTGGCCGGCTGGCAGGGCCACTCGGTGCCACAGTTGCGGCACCGCCACAGCGGGCGCATGGCGACGTGCGGGACGGGCGGCCGGACCACCATCACCGCCACCGCGCCGAGGGCTGCTGGTCCATCGGGGTGAGCACATCGACCTCCTCGGGGGCGGGGATGGGGTCGCTCCCGCAAGGGGGAGACGGGAGCGACCCCGGGTGCAGGGCCCACCGCCGCCATTCCGGCCACCAGCGGACCCGCCACTGGTGACAGTCTGGTGATGACGCGACTACCGTCGATACGTGCTCGCGCCATCCGTGCAGCTCAGCGGTCCAGGTGAGCATTCATGAGGGACACGCCGAGCCAGACTGAGCGAAGGTTGGGGAATCGATGGGGACTGTCACCGACTACGTGCTGGAGGAGTTGCGTCTGCTCCGGGCGGAAACTGGGCTCAGTCAGGACGACTTCGGCAGGGGCATCGGTTATTCGGGTTCACACGTCAGCTCGGTGGAGACCGGCGGGCGACCGCCCACGAAGGAGTACATGAGGGCTGTCGACACCCACCACCACACCGGCGGGCGCTTCCTGCGCATGCTGGACGGGTTGGCCCGGCTCGACGCCGAGCCGGCCTGGCTGCGCGAGTGGATCGAGTTCGAGCGGGAGGCGACCACGCTGCGCTGGTTCGAGTTGGCCTACGTGCCGGGCCTGCTCCAGACCGAGCGGTACGCTCGCGCGACGCTGGCCGGTGGCCGGTTCGACGCCGAGGACGTGGACCGCATCGTCGCCTCCCGGCTGGAACGCCAGGCGATCCTGCACCGCCCGCGCCCACCGCAGCTCATCGCCGTCCTGGACGAGGCGGTGCTGCGCCGGCCGGTGCTCGACCAGCCGGGCCTCATGGTCGAGCAGTGCGAGCACCTCGCCCAGTTGACGGCGGCGGAGCATATCCAGGTGCACATCGTCCCGACGGATGCTGGGATGTACCTGGGAATGGGCGGCCAGTTCATCATCGCCGAGATGCCGGACGGCGAGCGCGTGACCTATGCCGACAACCAGCTCACCGCGCAGATCGTCGATGCGCCAACCGACGTCGCTAAGCTGGCGAAGACATGGGAAATCGTGCGGAACGAGGCGCTCCCCCGCCGGCAGTCAATCGACCTGATCAAGGAAGTGGCGAAGTCATGGGCATGCTGACCCCCCAGTGGCGCAAGTCGACCCGGTCCGGTGGCAACGGCGGAGCCTGCGTCGAGGTCGCCGACAACCTGCCGAGCGTGGTGCTGGTGCGCGACACCAAGGACCGCGACGGCGGCACCCTGCACGTCGACCCGACGGCCTGGAAGGCGTTCGTCGGTTTCGTCAAGCAACACTGAACGCGAAACCCGGAGAAGCCCTCACGCGAGGGCTTCTCCGAAGTAGACATGCCCCGACCGCCCGCCCGCGCCGATCTTGCAGTTTCGGTCGCCGAAAAGCGTGGAATGCCCCCTACGTCGGGACAGAATGTGCAAGATCGCGGTCAGACCCGGGTCAGACCCGGGTCAAACCCGGGTCAAACCCGGGTCAGGCATGCTGGGGCCATGATTGCGCGCTTCAAGGATCTCTGCCTGGACGCCACCAACCCACTCGCACTCGGCGCCTTCTGGGCCCGCATGCTCGACGGTGACGTGGCCGATGCCGGTGACGACGACACCCGGGTGGACCCGCGCTCCGCGCGCTCCAACGCCGAGTCGATCTGGGTGAACAAGGTGCCCGAGCCTCGGGTCGGCAAGACCCGCGTACACCTGGATCTGCGGTTGGCCGACGCGGACCCGGCGGCGTTGCTCGCGGATGGCGCACGGCTGGTCCGCGAACCGGGCGGCGAGGCGTCCTGGTGGGTGCTCGACGACCCGGAGGGCAACGAGTTCTGCGCGTTCCCGGCCCGTGACGGCACCCGACCAGGCCCGTTCGAGCTGGTGGTGGACTCGACCGACCCGGCGGCGCAGGCGACCTGGTGGGCCGGGGTGGTCGGCGGCACCGTCGAGCACGAGGCGAGCACCTCGTCGGTGGCCGGCGCGGCCGGGTTCCCGTGGGAGTACTGGGTGTTCGTCGGGGTGGCCGAGCCCAAGACGGTCAAGAACCGGCTGCACTGGGACGTCGACCTGGTCGACCCGGAGCCGATGGCGCTGATCGCGGCGGGCGCGACGCTGCTGCGGGAGCCGCTCGACGAGGCGCACTGGTGGTGGGTGCTGGCCGACCCCGAGGGCAACGAGTTCTGCGCCTTCGCACCACGCCCCACCGGGTGAACGACCGACTACCGAGCGCGGGCGTCGTCGGCTAGCGTTTTCCTAGCGCCGTAGCCGGCGCGTTCGCCACCGCCGTCGACACGCCTCCGGCCGACCCATGCCTGCCCGATCGGTTGGTAATCGCGGGAACGTCCCACCGCCGCTCCCCCGGTTCGGCAGGATCGTCCCAACGAGGAGGTGCCGTCGTGCAGGACACCCGCGCTCTCGCCCTGACGTTCGAGGTGAGCGGCCTGCCACCGGTCAAGACCGAAGCGTTGTCCATCTTCGCCGCCGGGCACCGGCAGGCGACGAGGGTCCGCACCCTGCTCCAGGCCGCCCTCGCCGCGGCCCAGCGCACCGGCTGGACGCCGCTGCCCGGGCCGATCGAGGTGGACCTGGTGTTGCGCTGCCCGCCCGGGCACCGTACGTCCGACGCCAGCACCCTACTCGGCGGCGTCTGCGCGGTGTTGCAGGACAAGAAGCGGGTGTCGAGCATCGGCCTCACCCACCTCGGCGTGCTGGTCGACGTCGCCCTCTACGACGACGACCGGCAGATCCGCCGGCTGTCGTACCACGAGGAGCCGGCGGAGGAGTTCTCGTACCAGGTGCGGGTCGCCGCCGTACCGGCCGGGGTTTGACCGACGTTCGCGGTGGGGTATCGCGGACGCCGACGAAGGGAGCACCGATGTCGGAGCCACATGTCACGCTCGACCCCCGCGGGCTCGATCCCGTGCAGCAGAAGCTGCGCGGCCCGCTGGAGGAGCAGCTGACCTCGGCGCTTCAGGCGGCCACCGAGCGGGTCCGCTCCGGCTATGCCGGCGAACCGGTCGAGCAGGTCTGCCAGCGACTGTTGGAGGAGACCCGCTCCGGGTTGCATCCCGACATCGCTGCCGGGTTCAACCCGGACATGGACGAGTTCTGCCGGGTGGCGGTGGCGATCGTCCGGCGCGAGGCGGACTGAGCCGCAACGGCTCTCAGTATCGGCTGAGCTGGGCGTACGGGCTGAGCACGATGCGCGGCGACAGCGCCGGGTCCAGCCAGTTGAGCACGTCGACCAGGTGATCGTGGGCGAGGGAGACGCAACCAGCGGTGGCGTTGCCGGCGCTGGTGCTGAACTGGTGCAGGAAGATCCCGCTGCCCGCGTTCGGCACCGGCTTCGGCACGTTCGGCGGCATGTTGTAGGTGATCACCGCGAAGTGCGTGTACGCGGGGACCTCCTTCCACAGTGCCTCGCTGGCCCCGCCCGGGTTGGTCGCACTCTGCTGGAAGGTGTTGTAGCGCGCGGACGACGGGTTCTCGTTCCACCAGTCACCACTGACCAGCCGGTGGTAGGGGAATCGCACGCCCGGGTTGGCCGCGATGCCGTACATGGTGGTGCCGATCGAGTAGACGCCGGTCGGCGTGGTCGCCACACCCTCCACGTGGTTGTCGCTGAAGCCCTTCGAGCCGATCCGAGCGGGCAACGACGGCGAAGCCGGCTGCCAGCCGTTCCGGACCCGCACGTACGCCTCCAGCGTGGCGTAGGTGGTGGTGTAGCTGCTGGCGCCGACGATGATCACCTGCTTCGTCTCCACCGGCAGCGTGGTCAACGCGCTGGCCCGGCTCGGTAGCTGCAACCCCGGCCAGGGCCGCTGCGCCGGGGCCGTGCCCCAGCCCGGCCGCAGCGGCCGGTCCGTCGCGAGTGCGGGCGCAGCCGGGGTGAGCACGGCCGGGGCGGCCAGACCCGCCGCCGCGCCGAGTAGGAGAGATCTGCGCTTCATGCCGCCATCCTGACAGTCGAACCGGCGCGGGGTCTGCCCCGCCCGTAAGGGTCGAACGATTCGCGGGCGGGTCAGGACCGGGTCCGCAACTACCCGGCCCTGACCCTCGGCCGTCCGGCAGGGAAGCGGACAGCTCCGGCACCCCGCCGCGCGGGCGTGGCACGACGCCACGCGCCAGAACGGGGTGAGCCGGCCACTTCGCACTCAGCTCCACGGTGCTCACCCGCCGAACGCCGACGCGCCCCCGACACACCCCGAAGGGCCGTGAGCGCCGAACCAGGTTAGGTGCGCTCCGACCGGCCGGACAAGCCGCGTCGGACGACCGGCGGCAGGACTGATCCCACGATGAAAATCGGGCAGATTGGCGTAACGCGACCATGATCGCCGACGCTGTTTGGCTTCGGTACGGTCAGAAGTGGCGCAGCAGATCCCGGAACGCGGCGAGCCGCAGCACCAAGCCGTCGGTCGGGTCCAGTTCGTCGTCCTCCAGCACCCAGGTGTTCGCGTTCGGAATGAACACCGCGTTCAATCCGGCGGCCCGCGCCGGCAGAATGTCGGACTTCGGGGAGTTGCCGATCATCCACGCGCCGTCCGGCGCGAAGCCGTGCTCCCGAGTGAGCCACCGGTACGTGTCGACGTTCTTCTCGGCGACGATGTGCGCGGCCCCGAAGTGGTGCAGCAGACCGCAGGCGTCCAACTTGCGCTGCTGCTCCTCCCGATCGCCCTTGGTGAGCAGCAGCAACTCGTGCCGGCCGGCCAAGTCGTCGAGCGCGTCGGCCACCCCCGGCATCAGCTCAACCTGGTGCTCGACGAGGGCCAACGCCAGCCGGTCGATCTCCTGACGTTCGGAGTCGGTGGCCGGCCGCTCGCGCAGCCGCTCCAGGCACTCCGCCAGGCTGCGCAGGAAGACCTTGCTGCCGTACCCGTGGGCCACCGCGTTGGCCCGCTCGATGTCGTCGAGGACGGCCCGCAGTTCGGCCCGATCCAGGGTGGGGTGGTCCAGCCAGGCAAGGAAGTCGTCGATCACCCGCTCGAAGACGACGTTGTTCTCCCACAACGTGTCGTCCGCATCAAAGATCAACACCTGTGCCTGCCGTCGCGCCGCCACGCCGATCGTCATGCCATCCCCTCCCCGTGCCACCGTCCCAAGGCCGAGAGACAGGATAGGCGGGAGATCGATGTGAGATCTTCCGGATTTTCGTGAACCGTTGCGGCGCGGCCGTCGTCCTGCGGAGGCGACATCCATGATGGTTCCCGCCCAGCGTGGTCAGGGCCACCGCAGCAACCGTTGCGCGATCAACGCTTCGCGGTCCTCCTGCCCCTCGGGTCGCAGCCGGCCACCGCGGGTGAGCATCACCACGCCGTGCAGCAGGCTCCAACCCACCTCGGCCAGGGTGTCCGGGTCCCGCCCCTCGGCCAGCGGGGTCAGGGCCGCCCGCAACTCGGCGAAGACCGCCCTCGGCGCGGCCGGCACGCCATCCACGCCGAGGGCCAGGTCGGGGGTCAGCGCGAGCATCGCGTCATAGACCTCGGGATTCGTGTACGCGAAGTCGAGGTACGCGGTCGCGACCGCCGGCCAGACCCCCTCGGGGCTCCCGGCGGTCTCCGCGTGCGCCTCGGCGAGGTCGGCGGCCAGATCGGCGAAGGCACACACCGCGACGGCGGCGATCAGCGCCTCCAGATCGGCGAAGTGCCGATAGATGTCGCCCATGTCGATCTGGGTTCGTTCGGCGAGCCGTCGAGTGGTCACACCCGCCCAGCCCTCCGTCTCGGCCAACTCTCGCGCGACCGTGACGATGAGGTCACGCCGGTCCTGTTCAGCGGCCTTCTCGGCAGGTCCGGGCACGTCCATGAGCGTAGAGGCGCACACCTGCGGTAGCGGTCGGGTGACGGATTGGTGACTGTTGTGGTGAGCCGCCTCGCTCCCCCACGTGCCACAGCCGCCCCCTGGCTCGTTAGGCGAGGAGATCACCGCGACGGGAGGGGACGTGGTCGTTCGGCGACACCGGCGCGTGGGGAGCCGATGAGGAACACCCCCGACAGACTGTTGCGCAGCGAAGCCACCCGCCAGCGGGCCACCTTTCTGGAGCTCTTCCTCGACCTGGTCTTCGTCTTCGCCCTCACCCGGATCTCGGCGCGGCTGATCGCCGACTTCACCGACGGCCAGCACGGCGTGTACGCGGGCCTCGGCCAGGCTCTGCTGCTGTTCCTGGCGCTGTGGGCGATCTGGTCGGTGACGGTCTGGTCGACAAGTTGGCTGGACCCGGACGCCCCGATCGTCCAGACCGTCATCATCATGACGTTGGTCGGTGCCATGACGATGGCCGTCGCCGTGCCGCACGGCTTCGGCGCGCGGGCCTCCCTCTTCGCCATCACCCTGGTGACCCTCCAGATCGGCCGAGTGGTGTTCTTCCACGTCGCCGGGCACGGCCGGCCGGACCCCCAACAGTCCATCCGGATCCTGTTCTGGTTCGGCCTGAGCGCACCGCTCTGGGTCCTCGGCGGGCTGGTCGACGACGGCACGGTTCGCGGGACACTCTGGACCCTCGCCGTGCTGACCGACTACACGGGGCTGTACTTCGGCTGGCCGACCCCCCGACTCGGCGCGCAACGACTCGGCGTCCAGATGATCGCGGCCGAGCACCTGGCCGAGCGGTACCAACAGTTCCTCCTCATCGCTCTCGGCGAGGCGATCTTCGTCATCGGCCTAGCCTTCAGCGGCAGCGCGTTCCACACCGACCAGACGGGTGGGTTCGTCCTGGCGCTGGCGAGCACCGTCCTGCTCTGGCGGATCTACTTCCACGTGGCGGGAGGAATGCTCGGCGCGGCCGTCGACCGTTCCGGTAACCCGGCCCGGCTCGCGACCGACATGGCGTTCGCCCACATGGTCATGATCGCGGGGATCGTGCTCACCGGCGTCGGCTTCGAGCTGTTCATCACCGAGCCGCTCGGGCACCTCCCGGCGACCTGGCTCATCGCCATCTTCGGCGGCCCGGTGCTCTTCCTCGCCGGACGATCGGCGCTCGAATACCAGGTCTTCGGTCGGGTCTCCCGGTCCCGGCTGGCCGCCCTGCTGGCCTTCGGCCTGCTGATCCCGGCAGCACTGCACCTCCGGCCGCTCACCGCAGGCGCGGTCGCCGCCGTTGTGCTGCTCGGCGTCGCCGGAGCGGACGCGCGACGATCCCGCCACCGGTCGCCGGAGACGCCCACGCCCCCGTACTAGGGTCCGTGTCAAAGCGGGTCGAAGACCGGCGGGTTGGCGAGCGCCCTGTAGTGCGATCAGCGGCGCAGGGCCGTTTCGCTTCGCATGTGCGACAACTTCTCCGGGTTACGCACCGCGTAGACCCCGCTGATGAGACCGTCGTCGATCCGCAGCGCGAGGACCGTGTCGACCGCGCCGTCGAGCCGCAGAATCAGCGCCGGGTGACCGTTGACCTGGGCGTGGTGCAGCGACATGGTCGCGGTCCTGGCGTGTGTGCTGCACAGCAGACGGGCCACCTTGTCGGCCCCGGCGACAGGCCGCAGCACGGCCTGCTTGATCCCGCCGCCGTCGCCGAGGAGCACGACATCCGGCGCGAGGACGTCGAGCAGGCCCTGCACGTCACCGGTCTCGACGGCCAGCCGGAACGCGTCCAACGCCCGCCGGGTGTCCGCCGAGGAGACCATCCCGCGCTGCCGGCGCGCGGCGACATGAGCCCGCGCCCGGTGGGCGATCTGACGGACCGCGGCCGGACTCTTGTCGACCGCCTCGGCGATCTCGTCGTACCCGAGGTCGAAGACCTCACGGAGGACGAACACCGCCCGCTCGGTCGGCGCGAGCGTCTCCAGCACCAGCAGCATCGCCATCGAGACGCTCTCGGCGAGTTCGACGTCGTCGGCGACGTCCGGTGCCGTCAGCAGCGGCTCCGGTAACCAGGAACCGACGTAGGACTCCCTGCGCCGGGCCACCGCACGCAGCCGGTTGAGCGACAGCCGGGTGGCGATCCGGACCAGGTAGGCACGCTGGTCGCGCACCGTCGCGAGGTCCGCGTCCGCCCACCGCAGCCAGGTCTCCTGGAGTACGTCCTCCGCGTCGGCGGCCGAGCCGAGCATCTCGTACGCGACGGTGAAGAGCAGGTTCCGGTGACTGACGAACGCGTCGACGGCCCGGTCCCCCTGGCCGTCCGCGCTCACGATTCCGCCTTCCGCATCCATGCGTCCTCCAGTCTCGCCGAACTCGACCCACGTCGCCCACCAGACACCGGCCTGCCGACTTCTGTGACGCCGGGAGTCCGTGCTCCTCGTCACTTCACGAGCTGTCACAGCGCACCGGCCGGCGGTGTCTCCTGTGTGACCCCAGACGGAGGAAAACTCATGAACCTGGCACTGTGGATAGCGGCCGGTCTGTTGGCCACAATCGCCCTGGCCGGCGGCATCACCAAGACGTTCGTACCCAAGCAGAAGTTGGCCGCGGCCAACGGCGGAGGGTGGACCGGCGACGCCAGCGTGGGCTTCGTCAAGACCCTCGGAGTCCTGGAAGTCCTGGCCGCGGTCGGTCTCATCCTGCCCGCTGTGCTGGACATCGCACCGGTGCTGGTGCCGGTGACCGCCATCTGCTGGGTCCTGCTGATGATCGGCGCGATGATCACCCACCTGCGCTACGGCGAGGCGAGGTTCATCGTGCTGAATCTGATCTACCTCGCGGTGGCCGCGTTCGTGGCCTGGGGTCGCCTCGGCCCCGAGCCCTTCACCGGCTGACCCGAGCCCACTCCCGGCCCGGCTGATCGACCGTGCCCCGCCGTCCTCGCGCGACGACGTCGCGGACCGCGCTGCGGAGACGCACGACGATTCGGGCCGGGACGCGAGGCCCAGCGCGGGATTGCCGGCGCGGCGCGGCGCTCAGGAGGGTGCGGCGGCGGGGAAACCGTCGGTGAGCGCGCCGATCACCCGCTGGATCCGGTGCTCCGCCGCTGGGTCGGTGTGGCCGGTCAGCGCGACGTGGTGCAGCACGCTGACCACCGCCAGGGCCAGTGCGTCGGTGTCGGCGTCGGCAGGCACGCGCCCACGGCTCTGCTCGGCGGCCAGATAGTCGGCGACCGCGCGTTCGATCCCCCGTAGCCCCGACATACCGCTACCCAGGACCGCCTCGACGTTCGCCGACAACTCCGGGCGGAACGCGGTCAGCCGGGCCAACGCCGTCAGCGTGCCCAACGGCGTGGCGAGGACGGCCTGACGCAGATTGTCGGCAACCGTGCCGGACCCGGCGCGCTGCGGCAGGCCGGCCACCTCGCCGGCGATCTGGAAGACGCGATCGACCGCGAACCCGGTCAGGAAATCGTCGAAGTTCGCGAAGTGCGCGTAGAGCAGGCCGGTCGCGACGCCGGCCTCGCGCGTGACGGCCCGGCCGGTGAGCCGGCTCGGCCCCTCTTCCACGATCAACCGCTCGACGGCAGCGAAGAGCTGCTGTCTGAGCGCTGGGATGGCGACTCCGCGCGGCATGGCTGAAGTCTAGGCGGTTGCGCCGTCGCCGGTTGCGCCGGTATGAACAGTCGCTCATACTAGTTTGAGCAGATGCTCATTCTAGGCGGCGAGGTGCTGGATGAAACGTGCGGTGATCGTGGGTGCGGGGATAGCCGGGCTGGCCACAGCCCTGCGACTCCACCGGGACGGGTGGCAGGTTCTCGTGGCCGAACGGGCCCCGGCCCGGCGCAGCAGCGGCTACATGGTGAACCTGATCGGGCCGGGCTACGACGCCGCCGAACGCCTCGGCCTGCTCCCCGCGCTGTCCGCCGCCGACCTGGGGCTGTTCACCACCGTGCTGGTCCACGCCGACGGACGGCCCAAGTTCACAGTGCCGTCCGCCATCGCCGAGGCCGCACTCGGCAAGCGGGCACTCTCGGTGTTCCGCGGCGACCTGGAATCCAGCCTCTTCGAAGCGGTGCGAGACCGTGTCGACATCCGCTTCGGCACCACCGTCACCACCGTCGACCAGCACACCGACCACGTACGCGTGGAGTTGAGCGACGGCACCATCGCGCAGGCCGACCTGCTGGTCGGTGCCGACGGGGTGCACTCGGCCACCCGTACCGCCGTGTTCGGCCCCGACTTCCGGGTGGACCTCCCGTACCTCGTGGCCGCCTTCCCCCTGACCCACCCGGTGCCTGGCGTGCCCGAGTCGTCCGCCACCACGTACATCGGTCCGGGCCGCACCGCGGCGATCGTCAACCTGGGCCCGCGGCGGTCATCGGCGTTCTTCACCTATCGCAGCGCGGAGCCCGCCGGCGACCTGAGGCGCGGGCCGGTCGACGCGCTGCGGGCCGCGTTCGGAGATCTGTCGGGTGGCGTGCCCGACGCGATCGACCACCTTGCGAAGGACCCAGCCAGCGCCTACTTCGACGCCGTCAGCCAGGTGGTCATGCCGCGCTGGAGCACCGGTCGCGTCGTCCTGCTCGGAGACGCGGCGTGGTGCGTGACGCTCTTCGCCGGACACGGCGCGGCCCTCGCCCTGGCCGGCGCCGACCACCTCGGCGCCGCCCTGCGACAGCACGCCGACGACCTCCCCGCCGCACTCGCCCAGTGGGAGACCGGGCTACGCCCGGAGGTCAGCAAACGGCAGGCACTCGCCCGTCGAGGAATGGCCCAGTACGCGCCACCCAGCCGATTCCACGTCTGGATGAGCGATCTGACCATCCGGGCGATCACCCTGCCCGGCATCAGCGGCCTCGTCCGACGAGGTATCGAACGGGCGAACCGCTGAGTGGTGCCCCGCCGCCCGCATGATCGTGCTCGATCCAGGATCGAGTGGCCTCCCAGCGTCAGCGACACCACTACAACCTGGATCGAGCACGATCATGCAGGGCGAACGCGCGGGCGGCGGGTGTCAGCGGCGCAGCGTGAGGATCAGGTCGGCGACCAGGGCTGTCCAGCCGGTCTGGTGCCAGGCGCCCAGGCCGGCCCCGTTGTCGCCGTGGAAGTACTCGGGGAAGGCGATCAGGTCGCGCCAGTCCGGGTGGGTCTGGAACATCTGAGCGGCACCGTAGATCGGCCGTCGACCCCAGTCGTCCTGGGTGAAGAGCGAGATCAGCCGGGCGGAGAGGTCGTCGGCGATCTCGTCCAGGGTGTGCTTCACCCCGGAGCGGGTCGGGTACTCCACCTGGAGGTCGTCGCCGAAGAACGCCGCGTAGTCGCGCAGCGCGCTGATCAGCAGGAAGTTCGTCGGCATCCAGATCGGCCCGCGCCAGTTCGAGTTGCCCCCGAACAGTCCGCTGGTCGACTCGGCCGGTTCGTAGCCGACGGAGAACTCCTGCCCGCCGAGGGTGACCGAGAACGGCTTGTCCAGGTGCGCGCGGGACAGCGTACGAAGGCCGAAGTCGGAGAGGAACTCGTCCGGGTCGAGCATCCGGGCGAGCAGGCGGACCACCTGCTCCGGGCCGACCATGGACAGCAGTCGCTGCTGCCGGCCGTCGGGGCCCAGTCGGCGGGTGCCGATCACCTGCGCGTACTCCGGGCGGTTGGTGAGGAACCAGCGCAGCCGGGCGCCCAGCTCCGGCAGGCGGTGCAGGGTCCGGGCGGTGAGCCGGGTGGTGGCGGCCAACGGCAGCAGCCCGACGACGGAGCGGACCTTCAGCGGCACCTTCGTGCCGTCGGCGAGGCGCAGCACGTCGTAGAAGAAGGCGTCCTCGTCGTCCCACAACCCCTGCTCGTACGCGGCGGCGGCGATGTAGGCGAAGTGCTCGAAGAACTTGGTGGCGGTGTCCACCCAGGTCCGGTCGTGTTCGGCGAGCACGATCGCCATGTCCAGCAGGTTGAGCGCGTACATGCCCATCCAGCCGGTGCCGTCGGACTGCTCCAGCACACCGGCGACCGGCAGCGCCGCCGAGCGGTCGAACGGCCCGACGTTGTCCAGCCCGAGGAAGCCGCCCTCGAAGACGTTGTTGCCGCCGGTGTCCTTGCGGTTGACCCACCAGGTGAAGTTGAGCAGCAGCTTGTGCATCACCCGGGCCAGGAACTCGTAGTCCCGGCCGCCGTCGATCTCGAACACCTTCAGCGCCGCCCACGCGTGCACCGGCGGGTTCACGTCGCCGAACGCCCACTCGTACGCCGGGATCTGCCCGTTGGGGTGCAGGTACCACTCGCGGAGCAGGAGCAGGATCTGCTCCTTGGCGAAGCCCGGGTCGACCCGGGCGATGCTCACGCAGTGGAAGGCCAGGTCCCAGGCCGCGTACCAGGGGTATTCCCACGGGTCAGGCATGGAGATGACGTCGAAGCTGGTCATGTGCCACCAGGCGCTGTTGCGCCCGTGTCGACGTCCGGCCGGCGGCGGGGTCGAGCCCGGGTCGCCTTCGAGCCAGCGTTTGACGTCGAAGTGGTAGAACTGCTTGCCCCACATCAGCCCGGCGATGGCCTGCCGGGCGACCAGCGCCTCGTCGGGTGTGGCGGCCGGCGGGATCACTCCGGCGAAGAACCGGTTCGCCTCGGCCCGCCGCGCCCACACCACGGCCTCGAAGCCGTCGCTGAGGTCGGCCGGGGGCGGCGGCGCGGCGGCCGGCGGCGACGCGGTGCGGGTCAGCCGCAGCCGGATCTGGCGCTGCCCGCCGGCCGGCACGTCGAGCACGTAGTGCAGCGCGCCCTTGGTGCCCTCCCGGGCCGGGTTGACGGTGGCCGCGCCGTTGACGACGTGGTCGTTGATGCCGTCCTTCGGGTACGGGGAGCGGCCGGGCAGGCCCCAGAGCCGCTCGGCGTTGGTGTCGTTGTCGCAGAGCAGCGGCACCGGGCCGCCGTCGCCCTCCAGCAGCAGTTGGCCGAGCACCCGGTGCTCGCCGACGAGCCGGGTGCCCTGGCCGGTCAGCCGAGGGATCCGGTCGCCGCCGGGCAGGCCCCAGGACCAGGTGTTACGGAACCACAGGGTGGGCAGGACGTGCAGGGTGGCCGCCTGGTCGCCCCGGTTGGCGACGGTCACCACCATGCAGAGGTCGGTCGGGGACGCCTTGGCGTAGTCGACGGTCACGGCCCAGTACCGGTCGTCGTCGAAGATCCCGGTGTCCACCAACTCGTACTCGGTGTCGTCGCGACCGCGCAACGCGTTCACCGCGACGAGTTCGTCGTACGGGAAGGCGGCCTGCGGGTAGTGGTAGCGCCAGCGCATCCAGGAGTGGGTGGGCGTGGAGTCCTCGTACCACCAGTACTCCTTGGCGTCCTCGCCGTGGTTGCCGCTGTCGCCGCCGAGGCCGAACATCCGCTCCTTGAGGATCGGGTCCTTGCCGTTCCACAGGGCCAGGGCGAACGCGAACGTCTGTCGGTCGTCGCAGACGCCGGCCATCCCGTCTTCATTCCACCGGTAGGCTCTGGACCGCGCGTGGTCATGCGGGAAGTAGTCCCAGGCCGTACCGTGCTCGCTGTAGTCCTCCCGTACCGTCCCCCACGCCCGTTCGGACAGATAGGGACCCCATGCACGCCAGTCCTGCTCCCCCGAGTCGGCCTGGGCGAGCCGGAGCCGCTCAGCGTCGGGTGGCGAGGCGTCGGAGGACGATCGGTCAGTGATCACGTGCACATCTTTGACGTCGCCGCGGTACTTGACCACAGCGGCCATTCTCGTCGTGGCGTGTTACACCTTGCCGCAGGTGGAGGAAAGTTGATCGACATTCGCTTCGGCCCGCAGGTCTGCGGCGATCTGACCAGCGCGGCCAGCCGGGAGTGGCTGGTTCCCGACGGCCTCGGCGGCTATGCGATGGGCACGGTGGGCGGGCTGCGGACACGTCGCTACCACGGTCTGTTGGTGGTTCCCGGCGAAACGCCGGCGTCTCGCCGAGTGGGACTGGTCAGCCTCGATCCGGCGGTCACCCTGCCGTCCGGCGCGCGGGTGCGCCTCGGCGCGCACGAGTGGGCCTCCGGCGACGTGGACCCGCGCGGCTTCGAGCTGTTGGAGCGCTTCGACCTGGTCGACGGGCTACCCCGGTGGCGGTGGCGGATCGGCGCGGTGGTGATCGAACGGGAGCTGGCCATGCTGCCCGGCCGTTCCTGCGTCGCGGTGGTGCACCGGCTGGTCGCGGGTGGTCCGGTCCGGCTGGAGCTGTCGGCCGCCTGCACCTGGCGGGACGCGCACGGCGAACGGCGGGCCGACGGCCCGATCCCGCAGGTCGAGGCGGTGGCCGACGGCGCGGTGGTCGAGGGCGCGTACCGGCTCGCCGGCCCGGGCTGGGCGCCCGAGGGGCAGTGGTGGCTGGGCGTGCACCACCGCGAGGAGGCCAACCGAGGGCTGCACCCGGACGAGGACCTCTGGTACGCGGGCCGCTTCTCCGGCGAGCTGGAACGCCCCGGCGACACGGTGTCGGTGCGGGCCTGGGCCGGTCGACTCGACGAGGAGCCGCCGCCGGCCACGGAGATCGTGGCGACCGCGAGGCGACGCAACCGGCGGGTGGTCGCGACGGCGAAGCCGACCGACGACGTGGACGCCACCCTGGCGCTGGCCGCCGACGCGTTCGTGGTGCGCACCAACCAGGCGGCGGTGGACGTGGTCGCCGGCTACCCGTGGTTCGGGGCGTGGTCGCGCGACACGATGATCTCGTACGAGGGGTTGTTCCTCTGCACGGGTCGCGCCGACGAGGGTCGGGAGCTGCTGCGGGCGTACGCGGCGACGCTGTCGGAGGGGATGCTCGCCAACACGGCCGACACCGGTCGGGTGGAGTACAACACCGTCGACGGCACGCTGTGGTTCCTGCACGCGGTGAGCCGGCACGTCACCGTCACCGGCGACACCGACCTCGGCGACGAGTTGCTGCCCGCGTTGCGCGCGGTGATCGACGCCCACGCCGCCGGCACCCGGTACGGGATCCGGGTCGACCCGGCCGACGGGCTGCTCACCCAGGGCGCCGCCGGCACCGCGCTGACCTGGATGGACGCCCGGGTGTACGGGGTGCCGGTCACCCCGCGGACCGGCAAGCCGGTCGAGGTCAACGCGTTGTGGATCAACGGGCTGGCCGGGCTCGCGGAGCTGACCGAGCTGGCCGGGCAGGACGCCGACGAGCTGTGGCGACGCCACCGGCAGGCCACCGCCTCGTTCCGGGAGCGGTTCCCGGCCCCGACCGGCTGGCTGCACGACGTGCTGGACGCGCCCGCGCCGGCGTACCCGTTGGGTGGCGCCGCCCTGCACGACGACGACGCGTTGCGCCCCAACCAGCTGCTGGCCTGGTCGCTGCCGTACGCCCCGATGGAGCCGGACGAGGCGACGCTGCGGCGGGTCGGGGGCGGGCTGCTCACCCCGCTCGGGCCGCGCAGTCTGGCCCCGGATTCCGGGGAGTTCGTGGGCCGGCACCGGGGCGGCCCGGCCGACCGGGACGGGGGCTACCACCAGGGCACGGTCTGGCCGTGGTTGCTCGGCCCGTACGTGGACGCCGCACGCCGGGGAAAGATGTCCGTCGATGACGTATTCGTTGGCATTGAGGCCCATTTGATGGAATATGGGTTAGGCTCGGTGAGCGAGACGGCCGATGGCCTCGCGCCGCACACCGCTACCGGGTGCCCGTTCCAGGCATGGTCGGTGGCCGAGCTGCTGCGGGTGCGGCGAAAGAGCCAGTAGCGCTTTACACGACCGCAACGGTGGTGTCGCCGCTGGTTATCGCGATCCCGGCAGGATTGGCCTCGATCCAGACGCGACGGCGACATCGATTCGGTGTCGGTCGGCGCGCGCCCGGGGACAACTCAAAGGGGGCCGCATGTCACTCGATGCCCACGTGATCGACATCAACCCCGCCCGACAGCTGCGGGTGCTGATGCTCTCCTGGGAGTACCCGCCGGTGCTCGTCGGCGGTCTCGGTCGACACGTGCACGCCCTCTCCGTCGCCCTCGCCGCCGCCGGCCACGAGGTCACCGTCGTCACCCGCCACAGCGACGGCGCGCCCCTGGAGGAGTACGCCGACGGCGTGCGCATCCTGCGCGCCCCCGAGGACCCGGTGGCCTTCCCCCTCGCCACCAACTCGCTGCTGGCTTGGACCATGGCCTTCAACCACACCCTCACCCGCACCGCCCTGCGCGCCACCCAGGCCGGCTCCTACGACGTCATCCACGCCCACGACTGGCTCGTCGCCCACACGGCCGTCACTCTCGCCGAGCACCTGGACCTCCCCCTGGTCACCACCATGCACGCCACCGAGGCCGGGCGACACCAGGGCTGGCTGCCGGAGGAGATGAACCGCACCATCCACGGCGTCGAGCACTGGCTCAGCAGCTCATCCATCCGGGTGATCACCTGTTCCGGGTACATGCGCGATCAGGTGACCGCACTGTTCGACGTACCGGCCGCCCAGGTCGACGTGGTGCCCAACGGGGTCGACGACCGGGCCTGGCGGCCCCGCCCCCGAGCGGTCGCGTCGGCCCGGGCACGGTTCGCCGGGGACGGCCCGTTGGTCGGGTACGCCGGACGGCTGGTCTACGAGAAGGGCGTCCAGCACCTGGTGCACGCCGTACCCAGGCTCCGCGAACGACACCCGGGGCTGCGCGTCGTGATCGCCGGCGACGGCCCGTACCGCACCGAGTTGGAGGCGGAGGCCCGGCGACTGGCCCTCAGCTCGACCGTCCGGTTCACCGGGTTCCTCGACTCCACCCAACTACCGGCGATGCTCGGCGCCACCGACGCGACGGTGGTGCCCAGCCTCTACGAGCCGTTCGGCATGGTGGCGCTGGAGGCGGCGGCCGCCGGAGCGCCCCTCGCCGTGGCCCGTACCGGCGGCCTCGCCGAGATCGTCGAACCCGGCGTGACCGGGGTGACCTTCCCGCACAGCGACCCGGACGCGCTCGCCGGCGCGGTCGGCCAGCTGCTCGGCGACGAGGTCTTCGCCCGGCGGCTGGCCCGCCGGGCCCGCACGATGGTCGGCGAGCGCTACGGCTGGGCCACCATCGCGGCCCGCACCGCCGCCAGCTACGCCACCGCTCGTCGCGAGCACGGCCCCGTGCAGGCCCGACGCGCCGCCGCCCGACTGGCCGGCGGGCGGGCCCGGATCGCCATCCCGGAGGGGAACCTGCTCGCCGCCGCCGACCACGCCGCATGCTGAGCTGAGTCGGACGACCGATAGGTGACTTCCGATCCGCTGGTTAGGGTGTAGCCCGGACAGCGGCTGAGGAGGAGCGTGCACAGGTGCTGATCGCCGGTCGGTACCGGCTGCTCGACCTGGTGGGTCGCGGGGGCATGGGTCGGGTGTGGCGCGCCCGCGACGAGATGCTGCACCGCGAGGTGGCGGTCAAGGAGATCGTCCCACCAAGTTGGTTGGCCGACCCTGAACGGGCCGAGGTGCGCTCACGCACCATGCGGGAGGCGCGCGCCGCAGCCCGACTCAACCACCCCGCCGTGGTCCGGCTCTACGACGTCGTCGCGGTCGACGGCAGCCCCTGGATCGTCATGGAGTACGTCCCGTCCCGCACCCTGCAGGACGTCGTGGACGCCGAAGGGCCGCTGGAGCCGGCCCGTGCGGCCCGGATCGGGCTGGCCGTGCTCGACGCGCTGCAGGCCGCGCACACCGCCGGGGTGCTGCACCGCGACATCAAACCGCAGAACGTGCTCGTGGCGCACGACGGGCGGGTGATGCTCACCGACTTCGGGCTGGCCACCTTCGACGGCGGCGACGGCGCGATGACCCGCCCCGGCATGGTCTTCGGCTCCCCGCAGTACGTGGCCCCCGAGCGGGCCGCCGAGGGGGTGTCCACGGTCGCCGCCGATCTGTGGTCGCTCGGGGCGACCCTGCACGCCGCCGTGGAGGGGCAGTCCCCGTACGCCCGCAGCACCGCGATGGCCACCCTGAGCGCGCTGGCCGCCGGCCCGCCGGATCCCGCCCCGCACGCCGGGGCGCTCGCACCGGTGCTTGACGGGCTGCTTCGCCGCGACCCGCGTGACCGCCTCGACCACGACTCGGCCCGTCGGTTGCTGAGGGCCGCCGCGACCGGCCGGGCCGACCCGCCGTCGGCGGCCGATCGGCGCTCGGCCGATGGGCCGGTGCCGGGCCTGGTCGATCAGTCCGCCGACGACCCCGACGACCCCGACCCCACCATTCCGCTGCCTGACCCGGACGCTCCGGCCGCAGCCGGCGGCGCCTCCCCCACGCCGGCCCCGGATCCGGCGGTCGCCGGGCGTACCGCGCGCCGGGTGGCGGTGGTCGCCGTGGCGCTGCTGGTCGCCGTCGTGGCCGGCGTCGGCACCGCGCTGACCGTCGACGGTGACAAACCCCGCGACACCACCGGCTGGTCCTCCCCGACACCGAACCGTCCGCCCGACGGGGGGCCGATCGGCCCCGGCCCGCCACCGAAGGGGCGCAACGTCCCCCCGCCCCCGTTCGCCTGTGTCCGCCCGGACGTCGTCGGATCGCCCGTGCAGGCCGGTACGCCGAACCCCGGCGAGGAATTCCGGCCGCCGCCCGGCTGGGTCTGGCACGTCGACACCGCCGGCTTCCGGGTCTCCGTACCAACGACGTGGCTGACCTCCCGCGACGACGGGGTGGCGTGCTTCCAGGACCCGGCGACCGGCCGGACCTTCAGCGTCACCGAGGGCGGCGCGGCCGATCCGGTGGAGCGGCTACGGGCCGTCCGCGACGCGGCAGCCGGCGCGGGGGCGTTGCCGGGGTACGACGAGATCCGGCTCGCCGCGGGCGACGGCGGGGCCGAGTGGGAGTCCCGCTGGCGGACACCGCACGGGACTTGGCTGCACGCCCGGCAACAGATCCTCGACGCCGACCGCTGGACGCTGGGTTGGATCACCGACGACGGGGACTGGCCCGGGGCCGCAGCCGTCTGGGAATTGGTGCGAAAGAGTTTCCGACCACCCCGCTGACCTGCACCGTATGGCCATGATCCGGACCACCGTCCGTCGTGGATCGAGGCCGCTCAGTGGATGAGAAAGCCGGCATTGGTGGTTATCGTGGAACCCGGGGTGACCGAGGGGGAGCGACCGTGCATCAGTTGCTGATCGCGGGTCGGTACCGGCTGCTCGACCTGGTCGGCACCGGCGGTATGGGCCGGGTGTGGCTTGCTCGTGACGAGATGTTGCATCGCGACGTGGCGGTGAAGGAGGTCGTGCCGCCGTCCTGGCTGGCCGAGACCGAGCGCGCGGAGTTGCGGCTACGGACCCTGCGTGAGGCACGCACCGCCGCCCGCCTCAACCACCCCAACGTGGTCCGCCTCTACGACGTGGTGCACGACCGGGAGAGCCCCTGGATCGTGATGGAGTACGTGCCGTCGCGGTCGGTGCAGCAGATCATCAGCGCCGAGGGGCCACTGAGCCCGCAGCGCACCGCCCGGATCGGGCTGGCGGTGCTCGCGGCGTTGCGGGCTGCCCACGCCGCCGGAGTGCTGCACCGCGACGTGAAGCCGCACAACGTGCTGGTGGCCGACGACGGGCGGGTGGTGCTCACCGACTTCGGGCTGGCCACCTTCGACGGTGGCGACGGTGCGATGACCGGGCCCGGCACGGTGCTCGGCTCACCGCAGTTCGTCGCCCCCGAGCGGGCCCGCGAAGGAGTGTCCGACGCGCGTACCGACCTGTGGTCGCTGGGCGCGACGCTCTACGCGACGGTCGAGGGGCAGTCACCGTACGCGAGGTCAAGCGCGATGGCGACGCTCAGCGCGCTGGCCACCGAACCACCCGATCCGATGCGTCGGGCCGGTCCGTTGCGTCCCGTCATCACCGGCCTGTTGCAGCGCGACCCCTGGCGACGGTTGACCGCCATCGAGGCGGAGCCCCTACTGCGCAGCGCCGCGGCGAGCCAGGACGAGCCCGCCGGGCCGGTCCGGTCCTCGGCCGTCGCGGCGCTGCTCAGTGCCGGCCGGGCCATCGCACCCCACCCGGTCGAACCGGTGGCCCCGCCGGACGAGCCGGCCACGCCAGCCCCGAGCCCACGCCCGCGGCACCCACCCGGCCGGCGACGGCGCCTGATCGCCCTGGGTGGCGCGGCCACCGCTCTGCTCGTCGCGGGAGGCGTCACGCTGGCCCTGGTCAACCGAGGCGATGAGCGGATTCCACCGTCCGGCTCGGGTGGTGGCGCACCGACCTCCCGGCCGGCGGCGTTCGCGTGCGCGTCGTCCCCGCCACCGGCGGCGACCCCGGTGGTGTCGGTGTCACCGCCAGCCGACGTGAAGTACGGGCTGCGCGAGGGTTGGACCTGGTACGACGACCCGACCGGGTTTCGGATCGCCGCGCCGGTGGGTTGGGCGCGCTGGACCGAGGGCTCGGTGACCTGTTTCCGGAAATCCGGTGGGTCCCGGGTGCTCAGTGTCGAGGCGGGGCCGGCCCGCGCGGACCCGGTGGCGTACTGGAAGGCCGAGGAGACTCGACTGACCGCGAGCGCCGCGCTGCCGGGCTATCGCAAGGTGGACATCTCCGCGATGGACATCTTCAAGGGTGGCGCGGTCTGGGAGTGTGGCTGGCAGAACGCCGTCGGCGTTCCGGTGCACAGCTTCCGGCTGTTGGCCAACACCTCGGCCGACCGTTCCTACACCGTCTCGTGGTTGACAGAAGAGTTCGACTGGCAGGTCAACGCGGCATACTTGCCGATGATCCGGCAGAGCTTCACCCCCACCCTGTGACACGGTCCGATGTGGACTCTTTGGGTGATGCCCCTGCGGCGCCGACGCTGACTACAGTGGCGTAGTTTTGGGCGCTCAAGATCCCTGGGGAGGGTGAGCCGAGATGATGGGACCGCAACACGCGCTGTCCGGCGCGGCGGTGTGGCTGGCTGGCTCCTGGGCGTTGGAGCAGTTCGCCGACTACCACCAGTCGCCGCTCGCGTTGGCGGTGGGCACCGCGGTGTGCGCCGGTGGCGCGCTCTTTCCCGACCTCGACATGTCGGGCAAGGTGACCAAGAACCAGGGCGGGGCCACCGTGGCCCGTACCTTCGGAGTCTTCTCGCTCTTCGCCGCCGAGGTGATGGAAAAGATTTCTCTCGGGGTCTACTACGCCACCAAGCTCAGCAGGGACCCTCGCCGCAACAACGGGCACCGGACGCTGACCCACACGCTGCCGTTCACAGTGCTGGTCGGCTGGGGCACCACCGCGCTCTGCGCCGCGTACGGCAAGTGGGCGGTCATCACCATCCTGTTCTTCATGTTCGGCCTGGCGCTGCGCGGGCTGTTCGACGAGTGGGCCGAGCGGGCCGGGTGGGTGATCATCACTCTCGCGTCGGCCGGGGCGGCCTGGTTCACCTTCGCCAACCTGCCGGGCGGACGCGGCTATCCGCTGATCGGCACCGCGCTGGGCGTGGGCTGCTTCGTGCACATCCTCGGCGACATGATCACCAGAGCGGGCGTGCCGATCCTCTGGCCGATCCCGATCAAGCGGCGCATGTGGATGATGATCGGCCTGCCGAACAGCATCGCCCTGCGCGTCGGCAGCAAGGCCGAAGTGGTCGGGATGCGCATCGCCCTGACCGTCGTCTCGGCGCTCGCCACCGTCGGCCTGATCGCGCCCTCGGTGCTGAGCCGCTTCGACATCGACATATGACCGATCCGGCGCCGGCGATCCCGCCGGCCGAGGACGAACGCGTACCGGAGTTCTGCCGCGACCTGGGGCTGCCCGGTCTCGCCGACGTGCACGTGCACGTGCACTTCCTGCCGCCGCGCCTGCTGCGTCGGGTGTGGGCCTACTTCGACGCCGCCGGGCCACTGGTCGGCACCGAGTGGCCGATCCGCTACCGGTGGAGCGACGCCGACCGGGTGGCGCATCTGCGCCGGCTCGGGGTGCGGGCGTTCAGTGCCCTGGCGTACGCGCACCGACCGGGCATGGCGGCGGAACTCAACCGTTGGACGCTGGACTTCGCCCGCGACACCCCCGGGTGCCTGGCCTCGGCCACGTTCTACCCCGAGCCGGAGGCCCCCGGGTACGTCGAGGCGGCCCTCGCCGAAGGTGCCCGAGTGCTCAAGGTGCACCTACAGGTCGGCGGCTTCGCACCGACCGATCCGGCGCTGGACCCGGTGTGGGGGATGCTGTCCGACGCGGGTGTGCCGGTGGTGGTGCACGCCGGGCACGCACCGGTGGGGACGGCCAACACCGGTCCGGACCCGTTCGCCGCCCTGCTCGCCCGCCACCCTCGGCTGACCGCCGTGGTGGCGCACCTGGGCGCCCCGGACTACCGGGCCTTCCTGGACCTCGCCGAGACGTACGAGCGGGTCCGGCTGGACACCACAATGGCCTTTACGCCCTTCTTCGACCAGTTTGTCCCCTTTCCCGCTGAGGAGCTGCCCCGGTTGCGCGACCTGGGACTGGCCGGCAAGGTGCTGCTGGGCAGCGACTTCCCGAACATCCCGTACCCGTACGCCGACCAGGTGACCGGGCTGGCCCGACTGGACCTGGGCGACGACTGGCTACGCGCGGTCTGCTGGAACAGCGCCGCCACCCTCTTCAACCTGCCCTGACCCCCGACCTCCGGCTCAGCTCCGCGATCTTGCACTTTCTGTCCCGACACAAGGTGCACATCCATCCATATCGGCAACAGGAATTGCAAGATCGGCGCGGACTGCTCGCTACGCGGGCTCGGGGCCGCGCACCCGCTGAATTCTTTTCGACATCGGCTATTGACGTCGCCGTAACAGGTGGCCTAGCGTCCTGTCGAACCGCTTCGTCGAAACGCTTCGACGAAGTTCGGGAGCGGTCCCACCCCAGGCCGGAGGAGGTGCGCGGTGGCCACCATGCACGACGTCGCCCGCCTCGCGCAGGTCTCGGTCAGCACCGTCTCGTACGTGCTCACCGGCACCCGGCCGATCTCGCAGGCCACCCGCAACAAGGTGCTCGCCGCGATGGCACAGCTCGACTACCAGCCCAACGCGATGGCCCGCGGGCTGGCCAGCCGCCGCAGCCGGATCCTCGGCCTGCTGATGCCGATGGACGAACGCGGCCTCGGCGCCACCGAGACCGCGTTCGTCACCGGTGCCGCCGCCGCGGCCAGCGTCGCCGGCTACCACCTGGTGCTCTCGCCGGTGGGCGGGGGCGACCTCGACGACCTGCGTCGGCTGGCCAGTCAGCGGATGCTCGACGGGGTCGTGCTGATGGAGGTCCAGCTGGCCGACGAGCGGGTCACAGTGCTCCAGGAGGCGGGGGTGCCGCTGGTGCTGATCGGCCGCACCGACGACACCAGCACGCTCTCCTACGTCGACATCGACTTCGACCAGACCGTCCGGGAAGCCGTCGCGCACCTGGCCGGCCTCGGGCATCGGCGGATCGTCTACGTCAACCACTCGGCCGCCACGTTGGCCAGCGGTTACGGGCCCGCGCTGCGTACCCGTGACGCCTTCACTGCGGCGATGACCGGGCACGGCCTGGAGCCGGTGATGATCGCGGCCGAGGACAGCGCCGCCGGCGGGCGGGCCGCACTGGCCGCCGCGTTCGCGCAGGCCCCGGAACTGACCGCGGTGCTGGCCATGAACGAGACGGCGATCTTCGGCATCCTCGGCGAGCTGACCGGCCGCGGGTTGTCCGTGCCCGACGACGTCTCCGTCGTCTCGATGGTCACCTCGCCGCAGGTCGCCGAACTGGCCACCCCGGCGCTGACCGCGATGACGTCACCCGGTTCGGCGCTCGGCCGGATCGCGATCGAGGCGCTGACGCGCCACCTGGACGGCCCCGCTGACCTTCGTCACCAGCAACTGCTGCCGTGCACGTTGGAGATCCGGGGGTCGACCGCAGCGCCACGAAGCCGCCAGCCAATGGGGGCCGACAAGTAGATGGCCCGCCGCCGCGCTGCAACGCGACGACGGGCCCCGTGAAGTACCGGCTAGATACTCAACGAGGAGGATGGTAATGCAGCGATTCCGCCGGCTCGTCGCCGCGATCGCCCTGGCGGCGACAGCGACGACCACCGTGGCCGCCTGCGGCGGTGGTGACAACGGGGACAGCAGCGACGCCAAGGTTCTCAAGCTCTGGCACTACGAGAGCGAGAACAGCGCCATGGGGATCGGCTGGAACCGGGCGATCGAGCTCTTCAAGTCCGAGCACCCGGGCGTCGAGGTGCGTTTCGAGCGCAAGGCGTTCGAGCAGATCCAGCAGAACGCGGGCATGATCATCAACTCGTCCGAGGGCCCGGACATCATGGAGTACAACAAGGGCAACGCGACCGCCGGGCTGCTCTCCTCCCAGGGCCTGCTGGCCGATCTGAGCAGCGAGGCCGACAAGCGTGGCTGGGCCGGCAAGCTCAGCCCCAGCCTGCAGACCACCGCCCGGTACAGCGACAAGGGCGTGATGGGCTCCGGCAAGTGGTTCGGTGTGCCGAACTACGGCGAGTACGTCACGGTCTACTACAACAAGGACCTGTTCCAGCAGAACGGCGTCAAGGTCCCGACCACCATGGCCGAGATGACCGCCGCGATGGACACCTTCGTCGGCAAGGGCGTCACCCCGCTGGGCATGGCCGGCGCCGAGTACCCGGCCGGGCAGCTCTTCTACCAGCTCGCCCTCTCCAAGGGCGACCGGCAGTTCGTCGACAACTACCAACTCTACAAGAACCCGGTCGACTTCAAGGCCGACCCGCTCAAGTACGGCGCGGACACCTTCGCCCAGTGGGTGCAGAAGGGCTACGTCGCGAAGAACTCGGCCAGCCTCAAGGCCGAGGACATGGGCACCGCCTTCATCGGCGGCAAGGTTCCGATGATCGTCTCGGGTAGCTGGTGGTACGGCCGGTTCAAGACCGAGATGAAGGCCAACTGGGACACCTTCCTCTTCCCCGGCAACACCCTGCAGGCCGGCTCCTCCGGCAACCTCTGGGTGGTCCCGGAGAACAGCAAGGCCAAGAGCCTGGCGTACGACTTCATCGACATCACCCTGCGTCCGGAGATCCAGGACCTGATCGGAAACAACGGTGGTGTTCCGGTCGCCGCTGACGCGTCGAAGATCAGCGACCCGAAGGACCGCAAGCTGATCGAGGACTTCAACACTGTCAGCAAGCAGGACGGGCTCGCCTTCTACCCGGACTGGCCGGTCCCCGGCTACTACGACGTGCTGGTCTCCGGCTTCCAGGGTCTGATCAACGGCTCGAAGTCGCCCGACCAGGTTCTCGACACGATCGCCAAGCCGTACGCCGATGGCGTCAAGGAGATCACCGGCAAGTGACACGGCGAGCGGCGGGCGCGACCGGCACGACCGGCGCGCCCGCCAGCCCCGCCGGGAAGGATCTTCCATGGCTGTCTCCGAGACGGTCGCCGCCACACCGCCGGCCGCGACCCCCACCCCGCCCGCGCCCAGCCGCAGACGCCGCGGCCGCAACGCGGCGTACTGGCTCTACCTGCTCCCCGGAGCGGTGCTCTTTCTCCTGGTCATCGGTGCGCCGCTGGTCGGCACCCTCTACCTGTCGCTGACCAAGTGGTCCGGCATCGGCGACCCCCGGTGGGTCGGCCTGGACAACTACCAGCAGTTGCTGCAGGACGACGTGTTCTGGGCGTCGTTCCGCAACACCGTCTGGATGCTCGTCGCGATGGTGGTGGTGCCCACAGTGCTCGGGCTGCTGCTCGCCGCGGTGCTCTTCGACGTCATCGGCCGCCGGTTCAAGCCCCGCACCGCCGCCGCGTTGCGGGCCGCGTTCTACCTCCCGCAGGTGCTGCCCGTCGTGGTGGCGGGCATCGTCTGGGGCTGGATCCTGCGCCCCGACGGCGCGTTCAACAGCCTCCTCGACGCGGTCGGTCTCGGGGCGTTACGCCACGACTGGCTCGGCGACCCGGGCACCGCCCTGCCGGCCGTGATGGCCGTGATGATCTGGGTGCAGATCGGCTACCCGGTGGTCGTCTTCATGGCGGCGTTGCAGCGGGTCGACCCCGAGTTGTACGAGGCGGCCGAGGTCGACGGTGCGAACTGGCTGCACCGGTTCCGGGCGATCACCCTTCCGCAGATCCGGCCGGAGACCTTCGTGGTGGCCCTGACCTGCACCATCGCCGCGTTGAAGGTGTTCGGGCCGATCTTCGCCCTGACCCGGGGCGGCCCGGACAACGCCACGAACGTGCCGTCGTACTTCGCCTACTACACGTTCTTCAAGAAGCTGCAGGTCGGCTACGGCTCCGCGATCTCCATGGTGCTGACACTGATCATCGTGGTGGTGGCCGGGATCTTCATCTGGATGCAGGCCCGCAGCGAGCGCCGGGACCGGGGGTTCTGACATGGCCGTCACGCTCACACCGAGCACGGCGCCGGTGACGCCGGCCCGGCCCGTACGCGATCGACACCACCGCGGCGTCAGCCGCTGGGTGGTGCTCGCCCTGGTCACCCTCGGCGCGCTCGTCATGCTGGTGCCGTTCGCGTTCATGCTGCTCAACGCGTTCAAGTCGCCCGGCGACTACTCCTCGGGCGGCCCGCTGAGCTGGCCGACGGAGTTCTACACCAAGGGTCTGCGCACGTACTGGACCGAGGTGAACTTCCCGCTGAAGTTCTGGAACTCGGCGATCATCGCCGGCTCGGTGGCCGTGCTCGGCGTCGCCGTGTCACTGCTCAACGCGTACGCCCTGGGCATCGGCCGGGTCCGGGGCCGGCTGTGGATCGTCGGTCTCTTCCTGCTGGCCAACATGCTGCCGCAGGAGGCGCTGATCTACCCGCTGTACTACGTGGCGAAGCAGGTCGGCCTCTACAACACCCAGCTCTCGGTGATCATCATCTTCACCGTGATCCAGAGCGCGTTCGGCACCTACCTGCTCGCCTCGGTGATGGGCACGTTCCCGCGCTCGCTGCTGGAGGCCGCCGCCCTGGACGGCGCCGGCAAGTGGACGGTGCTGTGGCGGGTGGTCTTCCCCAACCTGCGACCCACCCTCGCGGTGCTGCTCATCTTCTTCTTCATCTGGACGTGGAACGAGTTCCTCATCCCGCTGGTCATGCTGATCGACAACCAGACGCAGACCATTCCGGTCGCGCTCGCGTCGTTGCAGGGCGACCGGCTGATGGACGCTCCGACCACCAATGCCGGCGCGCTGATCAGCCTGGTGCCGGCCATCCTCTTCTTCCTCATCTTCCAGCGCACTCTGGCGCGCGGCATCACGGCAGGAGCCGAGAAGTGAAGTTCACCGACGGGTACTGGCAGCTGCGCCCCGGCGTCAGCGTCCTGCGCCCTGGCGTCGTGGAGTCGGTGGAGCCGGACGAGCGCGGCTTCACCGTCTTCGCACCAACCGGTCAGATCACCGGCCGAGGCGACACCCTCAACCGTCCCCTGGTCACCGTCCGGTTCTTCTCCCCCGCCCCCGGCGTCATCGGGGTGACCATCGCCCACCACACCGGTGGGCTGCCCCGCGAGCCGCACTTCGGGCTGAGCACCGACGAGACACACCCGGTCACCGTCGACGTCACCGGGCTCAGCGCGACGCTGACCACCGGCGAGCTGACCGCGCGGGTCGCGCTCATCGACGGGTGGCGGGTCGACTTCCTGCACGGCGACCGACTGGTCACCGCGTCCACCGCACGCAGCATCGGCGTCGTCACCGACGCCGAGGGCCGCCGGCACGTACACGAACGGCTCGCCCTCGGTGTCGGTGAGACGGTGTACGGGTTGGGCGAGCGCTTCGGCCCGTTCGTCAAGAACGGGCAGACCGTCGACATCTGGAACGCCGACGGAGGCACCGCCAGCGAGCAGGCGTACAAGAACGTGCCGTTCTACCTGAGCAGCACCGGCTACGGGGTCTTCGTGGACCACCCGGAGCACGTGTCGTTCGAGGTCGGCTCCGAGGTCGTCGCCCAGACCCAGTTCAGCGTCGAGGGCCAGTCACTCACCTACTACGTCATCGACGGGCCCAACCCGAAGGACGTGCTGCGCCGGTACACCGCCCTCACCGGCCGTCCGGCCCGGATCCCCGCGTGGTCGTACGGCCTCTGGTTGTCCACCTCGTTCACCACCTCGTACGACGAGAAGACGGTGACCGAGTTCGTCGACGGGATGGCCGAGCGCGGGCTGCCGCTGTCGGTGTTCCACTTCGACTGTTTCTGGATGCGTCAGTTCCACTGGGTCGACTTCATCTGGGACCCGGCGACCTTCCCCGACCCGGAGGGGATGCTGCGCCGGCTGCACGAGCGCGACCTGAAGGTGTGCGTCTGGATCAACCCGTACATCGCGCAGCGCTCGTACCTCTTCGAGGAGGGCCGCGAGGCCGGTTACCTGGTGCGCAACCCGGACGGTTCGGTCTGGCAGTGGGACAAGTGGCAGGCCGGCATGGCGCTTGTCGACTTCACCAACCCGGACGCGGTCCGCTGGTTCACCGGCAAGCTCAAGGCCCTGCTGGACATGGGCGTCGACTGCTTCAAGACCGACTTCGGTGAGCGCATCCCGACCAACGTGGTGTGGCACGACGGCTCGGACCCGCAGCGGATGCACAACTACTACTCGTACCTCTACAACAAAGCGGTCTTCGAGCTGCTGGAGTCCGAGCGCGGCGAGGGCGAGGCCGTGCTGTTCGCCCGCTCGGCCACCGCCGGCGGACAGCAGTTCCCGGTGCACTGGGGCGGCGACTGCGAGTCGACGTTCGTCGCGATGGCCGAGTCGCTGCGCGGCGGGTTGTCCCTGGCCGCGTCCGGCTTCGGCTACTGGAGCCACGACATCGGCGGCTTCGAGGGCACCCCCGACCCGGCGGTGTTCAAGCGGTGGGTCGCCTTCGGGTTGCTCTCCTCGCACTCCCGGTTGCACGGGTCAGGCTCGTACCGGGTGCCGTGGGCGTACGACGAGGAGGCCGTGGACGTCCTGCGGCACTTCACCCACCTCAAGCTCGGCCTGATGCCGTACCTGGCGGCCGCCGCCCAGGAGGCTCACCGCGACGGGACGCCGGTGATGCGGCCGATGTTCCTGGAGTTCCCGGACGACCCGGCGACGGCGCACCTGGACCGGCAGTACATGCTCGGCCCGGACGTGCTGGTCGCGCCGGTGCTCAGCGCCGACGGCGACGTCACGTACTACGTGCCCGCCGGCACCTGGACGCACCTGGTCAGCGGCGCGCAGGTCACCGGCCCGGCCTGGTTGACCGAGAAGCACGGCTTCGACAGCCTGCCGGTGCTGGCCCGACCGGGCGCGGTCATCCCGTTCGGCTCCCGCACCGACCGACCCGACTACGAGTGGGCCGACGATGTGCGGCTGCGGGTGTACGCACCGACCGACGGGCAGCGGACCCGGGTACGGGTACCGTCACCCGGCAACGGACCGGGCGCCGAGTTCGACGTGCGCTACGAGGGTGGGACGGCCAGTGCCGAACTGGTCGCCGGCACCTCGACGGGTTACATCTGCGAGATCCAGGGGACGGAACGATGACGCAACACCACTTCCCGGAGAGCTTCGTCTGGGGGTCGGCGACGGCGGCGTACCAGATCGAGGGCGCGGCGCACGAGGACGGGCGCGGACCGTCCATCTGGGACACCTACAGCCACACGCCCGGTCGGACCCTCAACGGTGACACCGGTGACGTGGCCGCCGACCACTACCACCGGTGGGCCGACGACCTCGGACACATCGCCGACCTGGGGCTCGACGCGTACCGGTTCTCCATCTCCTGGCCCCGGGTGCAGCCGGGCGGCTCGGGCCGGTTCAACCAGGCCGGCATCGACTTCTACTCGCGGCTGGTGGACGGGCTGCTGGAGCGGGGCGTCCGCCCGGTGGCCACCATGTACCACTGGGACCTGCCGCAGGAGTTGGAGGACGCCGGAGGGTGGGCGGCGCGGGAGACCGCGTTGCGCTTCCAGGAGTACGCGGCGGGCATCGTCGGTGCACTGGGCGACCGGGTGCACACCTGGACGACGCTCAACGAGCCGTGGTGCTCCGCGTACCTGGGCTACGCCTCCGGCGTGCACGCGCCGGGTCGGACCGAACCGGCGGCGGCGCTGGCCGCGGTGCACCACCTCAACCTCGCGCACGGCCTGGCCGGTCGGGTGGTTCGGGAGCTGGCCCCGTCCGCCGAGCTGTCGGTGACGCTGAACCTGCACGTCGTCCGGGGCGCGTCCGACTCGGCGCCCGACCAGGACGCGGTCCGGCGGATCGACGCACTGGCGAACCGCGCGTTCCTCGGCCCGATGCTGGACGGCGAGTACCCGGCCGACCTGCTGGCCGACACCGCCTCCGTCACCGACTGGTCGTTCGTCCGCGAGGGCGACGAGAAGCTGATCGCGGTGCCGCTGGACGTGCTCGGGGTCAACTACTACTCCAGCACCCTGGTCCGGGCCTGGGACGGGGTGTCGGCCCGCTCGGACGCCGACGGGCACGGCGCGTCGACGTCGACGCCGTGGGTTGCCGCGGAGAACGTCGACTTCCTGCCGCAGCCCGGCCCGTACACGGCGATGGGTTGGAACATCGACCCGCCGGCGCTGACCGAGCTGCTGCTGCGTCTCCAGCGCGAATACCCCAGCCAGCCCATGATGATCACCGAGAACGGCGCGGCGTTCGACGATGTGGTGTCGGCCGACGGCCGGATCCACGACGACCGGCGGATCGACTACCTGCGTCGGCACATCGGCGCGGTGGCCGACGCCCGCGCGCAGGGCGCGGATGTGCGCGGCTACTTCGTCTGGTCGTTGCTGGACAACTTCGAGTGGGGCTACGGCTACGACCGTCGCTTCGGCATCATCCGGGTCGACTACGACACCCAGGTACGCACCTGGAAGGACAGCGCCCACTGGTACCAGCGTCTCGCCGCCACCGGAAAGCTGGACTCGGCGCAGGACTGAAGTACCCCGCCACGCCCGCACCGAGCTTGCGGCCATGTCCTGACGAGCGTGATGCCTGTGAGTCATCCTGATGACTCACAGGCATCAGGCATTCCGGGAAGCGCGACGCAACGCCTCCTGGGCCGTCGGCTCGACCCGGAACCGTCGGGAAGGTGCTTTCGCCGATCACGGCCTGGGCAGGTGGGCGCAGAGCTTCCTGGGGAAGGCCGGCTCGGTGGTGCGGACAGGTCCGCAGCCGGCCTCCGTCGAGTTGGCGATCGTCTCCCAGCCGCCCTGGCCGGCCCACCGCAGAAAATAGCGGCGCACGTTGACCGACGCGTCGCAGCCGGGCCGCGGCTCGGCACCGCAGGGCACCGGATCGAACGGCACCGTCATGACCAGCCAGGTGCCGTCGCAGCCCTCGACTGATCCGGTCGAGTGCCGGGACACGTCCATGCCGCGGACCACGACGCTCACCCACGCCTGGTCACAGTGGTCCTTCGGCATCGGACCGCAACCGAAAGTCGGGTCGCAGCGCTGGTACCCCGCACCGTCGGGCTTCCACGGCTGCTCGTTGAGCACGACGGTCCGGCCGGCAATCGGCCCTGGCGCTGTCAACGTCACCTCGCCCGGCGTGTGGGTGGGGCAGGCCCCAACCACCCCGGACAGGCGCGAATCCTGCACCACGTTGGCGTAGATCCGGTTGTTCTCCTCGGTGAAGTAGGTGATTCGCGGATTCCGGGAGCAACCATCCGCGTCACCCAGCAACGCCACGGTCAGCACGAGCGAGCGCGGGTCCGCGCCGGCCCGGACGGCCGTGACATCAGTCTGGTAGGTGGTCCAACCGGTGTCTGCGGCCGGGCCGACCTGCACGGGCGCGTCGCCCGGCCTGGCGCAGCCGACGAGCACGGCCAGGCACAACAGGGCGGTGGTGAGTCGACGCATGCACCGAGTATCGCCAGTGGACGGCCCGGCACATCCGTACGGATACTCAGGCCGCCTTAGACCCCGACGCGCTGCGGCGGGACGGTGAGCCCGTAGAGCTCCATCAGCTCCGGGGTGTCGATCCGGCTGCCGTCGGCCACCGAATCGCAGGCGATGTCGACGATCTGGTCCTTGTGCGCCAGCAGGTACGGTCGGGCGCCCACGTCGGCGCTGGCGAGGGTGGCGATCCCGGGCCAGTGCCGGCGGCCGAAGAGCATCGGGTAGCCGCGCAACCCGTCGTAGGTGGCGCAGACGAGCACGTCCGGGTACGGCAGCGCGGCCACCCGGCGGACCGCCACGGCGGTCAGGCCCGGCATGTCGACGGGGACCACCACCACCGCCTCGATCCCGTCGTCGTCCATGGCGGCCAGGCCGGCCCGGATGGACGAGCCGACTCCGGTGCCCCACGCCTTGTTGATCACAACGGTGGCCTTGCCCAGGTCGGCGGTCTCCCGGACCTGCTCAGCGGCGGCACCCAGCACGACCACGATCTGCTCGCAGCCCGCCTCGGTCATCGTGTCGATCATCTGATTGACCAGGGGCTTGTCTCCCTGGTGCAGCAGCGCCTCGGGACCACCGATCCGTCGTCCCCCGCCTGCGGCGATGATCATTCCTGCGATCCGGTTCAGCTGCGCCCCCTCCAGCACGGGATGGACCGTGTCCGATCCACCCCCTCCTACGGACCTTGCAACGAGGGCGGCCGCTCGCGGGTGGCGGGGCGTAAAGGAGAAATAGTGCAACCGTTATACACCGGACCGTGGCAGCGCCCCCGCACCGTCGCCGCCACCCCCTGCCGGGAGTCGTTGATCAAGTGATGAAAAGTAGGTCAGGAGCGCTCCTGGAACCTACTTTTCATCACTTGATCACGGTGAGAGCAGGGGTCAGGCCGCGTCGGCGTAACAGTCGACGATGGACAGGTCCAGGGGGAACCGGACCGGCGTCGCGCCGAAGAGCAGCGCGGAGGCGCGCTCGCCGCAACGGTTGACAGCCTCGGCGACCGCCTCCGCCTGATCGGCCGGTGCGTGCACGACCACCTCGTCGTGCTGGAAGAAGACCAGCTCGGCGTCGGTGCCGGACAACTCCGTCCGCAGTGTGGCCAGCAACGTGGAGGCCCACTCCGCCGCCGTGGCCTGGATGACGAAGTTGCGGGTGAAGCGCCCCCGGGACCGGGCGGCCCGCGCCCGCGGACTGTGCGGGTCACCCGCCCCCTCCGGATCGGAGGGCTCGTCGTCGAGATCACCGAACCCCGCCGAGCCGGGCGGACACGTCCGCCCCAGCCACGACCGCACCAGCCCACCGTTCTCACCGGTACGCGCCGCAGCCTCGACGTAACCGAACGCCGTCGGGTAGCTGCGCTTCAGCACCGCCAACGCGGGCACCGCGGCCCCGCCGGTCTGCCCGTACATCGCGCCGAGCAGTGCCACCTTGGCCTTGGCCCGGTCGCCGCCGAACGAGTCCCGGGCCAGGGCCGCGTAGAGGTCGCCGGCACCGCCCGCGGCCGCCAACCGCGCGTCGTCGGAGACCGCGGCCAACACCCGGGGCTCCAACTGACCGGCGTCGGCGACCACCAACCGCCAACCCGGATCGGCCACCACCGCCCGCCGGATCACCTTGGGGATCTGCAACGCGCCACCACCCCGGGTGGCCCACCGGCCGGAGACGACGCCAGCCGGCACGTACTCCGGTTGGAACCGGCCGCCCCGCACCCACTGATCGAGCCAGGCCCAGCCGTGCGCCGTCCAGATCCGGTAGAGCTCCTTGTATTCCAGCACCAGCGGCACCGCCGGATGGTCCACCCCGCGCAGCACCCAGGCCCGGGTGTTGGGCAGCTCCACCCCGACCCGGGCGAACGCCTTCAGCAGCTCCGCCGGGGAGTCCGTGTGCAGGCCGCGTACGCCGAGAGCGTCGGCGATCCGGGCGGCCAGCTCGGCGAGTCGGCGTGGCGGACCACCGACCGGGGACGCCTCGCCGAGCAGCTCGTGCAGGATCTCGTTGTGCACGTCGGCACGCCAGGGCAGCCCGGCGACGCCCATCTCCGCCGCGATCAGCGCGCCGGCCGACTCGGCGGCCACCAGCAACCGGAACCGGCCGGGGTGCTCGGTCGCGGCGACGCGGGTGAGCTGGTCGGCGTACACCTGGGTCAGTGCCTCGATGCCCGGGCCCGGCGGACCGGGCAGGGTGTCGAAGAGCGCGCCCTGCCCGTGCCCGGGCGGTGCGGCGGCGCGCGGCGGCGGGTCGGGCGGCACCGCCGCGCCGGTCAGCCGTGCCCAGGCGGCGGCCAGCGAGCGGGGCTCACCCCAGCGGCCCGCGTGCCCGAGCAGCAACGCCTCGGTCAACTCCACGTCGTGACAGCGATCGACCCGGACGCCGGCGCGCAGCAGCGACGGGTAGACCGCCGTGGCGGTCGACCAGACCCAGCGCGGGTGCTCGGCGGCCTCGCGGGCGGCGACCGCGGCGACCAGATCGGTGACGACCTCAGGCGGCCCGGTCGGCCGCCCGGTGACGTCCAGCGGGCACAGCACTCCCCCACCCCGCTCGTCGGACACCACCGCCACCAGCACGAACGTGATTCTGCCTCTCCCCTCCGACACAAACGGAGGCGCACCTCACCATGATCGGGTCAGTGCGGCGTCGGAGGTGGTCGGTAGCGTGATCGGGTGCCTCCCCAGATCCCGCATCCCGATCCTGGCACCCCCGACGCCCGCGGTCCGATGCGCTACCTCTGGTGGCTGGTCCGCTGCCAACCCTGGCGGGTGCTGCGCGGCAGCCTGATCGGCACGGCCTGGATGATCGGGCTCTCGGCCCGGCCCTACCTGATCGCCCGCGCCGTCGACGACGGGCTGCGCGAACGCGACACCCAGGCCCTGGCGCTCTGGGTCGCGGCGATCGTCGTCGCGGGCGTGGCCCTGTCCTACCTGGGCATCATGCGGCACCGCACGATGACCTTCATCCGGGAGGACGCCAAGGCCCGCTCGGCGGAGGTTCTGCTGCGCCACCTGTCCCGCATCGGCGCGGTGCTGCCCCGCCGGGTCGGGGCGGGCGAGGTGTCCACCATCGGGGGGTCCGACATCGACTGGACGGCGCAGGTGCTGACGCTGACCGGGCCGGGCGTCGGCGCGGTCGTCGCGTACGGGGTGATCGCCGTGGTGCTCTGGTCGATCTCACCGATGCTCGCGCTCTGCGTGCTGGTGGGGGTGCCGGTCGTCGGTCTGATCGTGGGGCCGCTGCTGCGCCGCCTGGAGCAGGTCGAATCGGTCTACCGCCGGCAGCAGGGCGCGCTCACCGCCCGATCCGGCGACATCGTGGCCGGGCTGCGGGTGCTCGCCGGGGTGGGCGGCCGGGACCTGTTCGCCCGGCGGTACGCGTCCCGGTCCCAGGAGCTACGCGCCGAGGGCTACCGGGTCGGCGCGGTCAACAGCTGGATCGACGCGGCGACGGTCGCCATCCCCGGGTTGTTCCTGGCGGCGGTGGTGTGGCTCACGGCCCGGATGGCGGTGACCGGTGACGTCACGATCGGCGAGTTGGTCGCCGTCTACGGCTACGTGGCGACCCTGATCGTGCCGGTCTGGTTTCTGCTGGAGGGCAGTCACCAGCTCATCCGCGGTCGGGTCGCCGCCCGGCGGATCGCCGATCTGCTCAACGTGACACCGGACGACGTCGGTGGCCCGGGTCGCCGGTGGCCGGGCGCCGTGCCCGAGGCACGCCGGCCGGATGCCCTGGCCGCACCGGTCGGCCCGGCCGACCTGCACGACCCGCTGACCGGCCTGACCGTGCGCGCCGGCCAGCTGACCGGGGTGGCGGCAGACGACCCGGCGGCGGCCGTGGCGTTGGCCGACCGGCTCGGCCGGTACGTCGCCAGCGACGTCACCTGGGGCGGCGTGCCGCTGCGCGAGGTCGCCCTGGACGAGGTCCGCGCGCGGATCCTCGTCGCCGACCACGACTCCTACCTCTTCGCCGGCACGCTGCGCGACATCCTGCGCGCCGGGGCCGACGACGACGACGAACGGATCGGCGCGGCCCTGCGGACCGCCTCGGCACAGGACGTCGTCGACGCCCTGCCCGCCGGGCTGGACACCCCGATCGACGCCCGAGCCCGGACGCTCTCCGGCGGTCAACGCCAACGGCTGCGCCTGGCCCGGGCGCTGAGCGGCGAACCCGAGGTGCTGATCCTCGTCGACCCGACGTCGGCGGTGGACGCGCACACCGAGGCACGGATCGCCGAGCGGCTGCGGACCGCGCGGGCCGGGCGGACCACAGTGGTGATCGCCACGTCGCCGCTGCTGCTCGGCCGGGCCGACCTGGTCGCGCTTCTGAGCGCCGGCCGGATCACCGCCACCGGCAGCCACCCCGACCTGCTCGACGACGACCCGGCCTACCGGCACCTGGTGGCCCGCGGCAGCGAGGAGGCGTACCGGTGAGCCGACTGCCGGTGGCCGACCGCCGCACCGTACGCCGGGCCCTGCGGGACATGATCAGCCGGCACCGGCGCGCCGTCGGGGTCGTGCTGGCGCTGCACAGCGCCGCCGCGGTCACCGGGCTCGCCCCGCCCTGGCTGCTGGGCACCATCGTCGACCGGGTCACCGCGGGCGCGAGCGTGGCCACTGTGGACCGGTTGGCACTGGCCATCGCCGGCTGCGTCCTGGTCAGCGCCCTGCTCTCCCGCTACGCCCAGTACGCCGGCCACCGCTTCGGCGAACGGGCCGTGGCCGAGCTGCGCGAGGAGTTCGTCTCCCGGACCCTCGGGCTTCCCGTCTCGGTCGTCGAGCGTGCCGGCTCCGGGGACCTGGCCACCCGCAGCTCGGTCGACGTGTCGACGGTCGGCACCACCGTGCGGGACGTGGTGCCCACCATCGTCATCGCCACGGTGCAGTTGACGTTGCTGTTCGGGGCGGTCTTCCTGCTGCACCCGCTGCTCGGGTTGGCCGCGCTGGCCGGGCTCCCGTCGATCGTGGCGGTGACCCGCTGGTACCTGCGCCGGGCCAGCTCCGCGTACCTCACCGAGGGCGCGGCGGCGGCCGAGCTGACCGAGACGCTGACCACCACCGCCGAGGGCGCGCGCACCGTGGAGGCGCTGCGGCTGACCGACGACCGGATCAAGCACGGCACCACCCGCGTCACGATGGTGTGGCGGGCCCGCCGGGCGACCCTCGCGCTGCGTACCGTGTTCTTCTCGGTCGTCGAGGCCAGCTATCCGCTGCCGGTCGCCACGGTCCTGCTCGTCGGTGGCTACCTGTTCTCCCGGGACATGGTGTCGCTCGGCGCGGTGGTCGCCGCCGCGCTCTACCTGCAACAGGCGATCGACCCGATGGACCGGCTGTTGCAGTGGACCGAGCAGGCGCAACGCGGCTTCGCGTCGTACGCGCGGCTGCTCGGCGTCGGCATGGTCCCGCCGGAACCACCCGGCACGACCGCCTCGTCACGGGGTGAGCGGCTCGTCGTCCGTGGGGCCCGGTTCTCCTACTCCGACGGGCCGGACGTGCTGCACGGCATCGACCTGGAGGTGCAGCCCGGTGAGCGGCTGGCCGTCGTCGGCCCGTCCGGCGCCGGCAAGTCCACCCTGGCCCGGCTGCTGGCCGGGATCGACGCGCCGCGGCACGGCGTCGTGAGCATCGGCGGCTGCCCGGTCACCGACCTCGACCCGGCCGAGCGACGCCGCCGGATCGCCCTGGTCACCCAGGAGCACCACGTCTTCATCGGCTCGGTACGCGACAACCTCTCCTTCGCCGCGCCCGACGTCTCCGACGAACAGATGCGCGCCGCGCTGCTCACCGTGGGCGCCGAGTGGTTTGCCGAGCTGCCCGACGACCTGGACACCCAGATCGGCGACGGGGCCCGTCAACTCGGTGCGGCCGAGGCCCAACAGCTCGCGCTGGCCCGGTTGGTGCTCGCCGACCCGCACACGCTGATCCTGGACGAGGCGACCGCCGCGCTCGATCCGTCCACCGCCCGCCGGACCGAACGCGCGCTGGCCGCCGTGCTGGTCGGGCGGACCGTCATCGCGATCGCGCACCGGCTCAACACCGCGCACGACGCCGATCGGGTCGCCGTGCTCGCCGACGGTCGGATCACCGAGATCGGCAGCCACGACGAGCTGGTCGCGGCCGGCGGGGCGTACGCAGCCCTGTGGCACTCCTGGCACACCCGCGTCGACGAGCGCTGAGCGTCCTACTTCACCGCGCCGGAGGTGAGGCCGGCCTGGATCTGACGCTGGAACACCGCGTACACGATGATCATCGGGAGGATGGCGATGGTCAGCGCGGCGAACAGCCCGGACCAGTCCGCCTCGTAGCCGGCGTTGACGGAGATGTCGGCGATGCCCTGGGTGAGGACCCATTTGTCCTTGGCGTTGGAGAGCAGCACCAACGGGAGCTGGTACTGCGCCCACTGACCGATGATGTTGAAGATCGTCACGCTGATCAGGCCCGGCTTCGCCATCGGCATCATGACCTGGAAGAACAGTCGAGTGTGCCCGCAGCCGTCGATCATCCCCGCCTCGGCCACCGACGACGGCAACGTCTTGAAGAACGCGGCCAGGAAGAACACCGTGAACGGCAACGAGTACGCGCTGTAGACCAGCACCACTCCGGTGTGGGTGTCCAGCAGACCCAGGTTCTTCACCACGAAGAAGAGCGGCACCAGTGCCAGGAAGACCGGGAAGGCCAACCCCGAGACGAAGAGGAAGTAGACCGCCCGGTTGCCCCAGAACTTGTAGCGGGCCAGCACGTACGCGGCCATCGAACCGAGCAGCATGGTGAGGAACGTGCTGCACGACACCACGATCACGCTGTTGAGGAAGTATCGCCCGACGTGCGCCTTGGTCCAGGCCCGCCCGAAGTTCTCCCAGCGCAGCTCGGCCGGCAGCGTCCACGGGCTGCTGAAGATCTCGCTGGTGTTCTTGAACGCGGCGAGGAAGGTCCAGAGGATCGGCACGATCACGATCACCGCCCACACGGCGAGCGCGACGTGCCCCAGGCCGGCGAATAGCCGTACCTCCGAGCGGGGGCCCTTGCTCCCCGACCCGGCGGGGGCGGACGGGTCACCGGTCTTCGGCGGTAGCGCCGCCGGCGTCGGCGGCAGCGTCGACTGCGGATTCATCAGTACTCCACGCTTTCCCGCTTGGTGAGCCGCAGCGTCAGCGCCGCGAACGTGAGGGTGAGGAAGAACAGCGCCACGCCCATCGCCGAGGCGTAGCCGTACTTCGAGTAGACGAACGCGTTGCGGTAGATCTCCATGGCGAGCACCGTGGTGGCGCCGTCCGGGCCGCCACCGTCCACCGAGAGCACCGCCACGATGGCGAACGCGTCGAACGCCGCGATCCCCAGGTACACCCAGGCCACCTGGAGGGTGTCCCACAGCAGCGGCAGGGTGACCCGGAAGAACAGGGTCACCTTCGTCGCCCCGTCCATCTCGGCGGCCTCGTAGATCTCACCGGGGATGGAGGCCATCCCGGCCGAGAAGAGCACCACGTAGAAGCCGACCGCCTGCCAGACCAGCACCGCGATGATCGACCAGAGGGCCAGGTTCGGCTTGACCAGGAAGAGGATCGGCTCGAGGCCGAACTTCATCAACACGCCGTTGATCAGGCCGGACTCGTTCGGCCGGTACACCATCTGGAACAACACCGCGATGATGGCCACCGCCAGGACCTGGGGGAAGAAGAACACCACCCGGTAGAACTTCGCCCCCCAGACCCCCTGGCGTTGACCACCGCTGCTCTTGCCGCCCACGTTGAGCAGGAAGGCGAAGAACAGGGCGATGGCAATGGTGATCAGCGGCAGGGCAAGCAGCAGTACGCCGTGGTGCTGGACCGCTTTCCAGAAGGCCCCGTCGTCGAGCAACCTCCGGTAGTTGTCGAAGCCCACCCACTGCGGGGCCGACAGCCCCCGCCAGTTGGTCATCGAGATCTGGAACGCCTGCGCGTACGGCCAGATCACGAAAGTCACGTACAGCGCGACCGGGGCGAACAGGAACCCGATCACGAATGGATACTTGCCGTGCCGCATGACCCTAGCTCCGATCGATCAGCGCTTGAACTTGGTGACGGAGCTGTCCTTCTTGATGGCGTCGGCGCGCTTCTGGATCCGCTCCACGAAGGCGTCCGCGTTGATCCGGCCGAACATCAGCTCGTTGGTGGCGGTGCGCGCCTCCGTGTCGAGCTCCTTGTACCAACCGTCGAAGTACAGGTTGAACACGTCCTGACCGGCCGCCTTGAGCGCGGCCTGCGAGCTGGCCACACCGGGCGGGAAGGAGAAGCCCTCCGAGCCGGCGGTGACCACGGTCGGGGCCTTGACCACCTCGGTGAAGCCCTTCGCGCCCGCCGTCGAGAGCATCTGACGCATGTACTCCAGCCCGCCCTTGGGGTTCTTGCTCTTCGCCGAGACAAAGTAGCCCTCACCGGCGGTGGCGCGCAGCGCGGTGGCCGGCAGCTTGTCCGACGCGGACATGCTCGGCACCGGCATGAGCTGGTAGTCGAAGCCGGCCGGGGTGTCCTTCTTCTGCTCGCCCTCCAGCCAGTCACCGCTGGGGTACAGGGCAACCTTGTACTGGTTCTGCCGCAGCTGCACGTCGGTGTGCTTGAGGCCCTCGAAGCTCTTGTCGCTGAACTTCGCCCCAACCTCGGCCCATGCGGTGGCCGCCTGCTTCACGGCGTCCTGCTGCCAGGCGCCGTCCTCCAGGTTGTCGATGTTCTTCAGCACGTCCGTGCCGCCGATCTTGGCGGCGTGGGTGAGGATCACGTTCCACTGGTAGTAGGCCGCGTTCGCACCGGCGTAGCCGTACGGGGTGATGCCCTTGGCCTTGATGGCCGTGAGCAGGGTGATGAACTCGTCCCAGTTCTTCGCCGGCGCCCAGCCGTTGTCCTTGAACAGCTTCGCCGAGTACCAGATGCCGAAGACCGTGGAGACGTAGTACAGGACGAACGGCTTGCCGTTGAACGAGCCCGCCTCGATGGTGCCCGGCACCACCGTGTCGCGGACCTTCTTGCTCGGGTCGTCGACCGACGGCGCGTCCCACAGCTCGGTGAGGTCCTGGAGCTGCCCGTCGGCCACGAGCGCGCCGAAGTCCATCAGCTTCTCGCCCGAGTTGTTCACGAACTCCGGCGGGTTACCGGAGGCGAACCGCGGCTGGAGCACGGTGGAGACGGCCTGGGTGGCCTGGTGCTTGACCTCCGCCTTGGGGAACGCCTTCTTGTACAGCGGCTCGTGCACGTCGGTGGCGTACTTCTCGCCGTAGCCACCGTTGAAGATGACCACCTCGATCGCGGCGTCCTCCTTGACGCCCAGCGGGTTCTTCTCGCTCTTGGTGCCGCCGGCGACCTGCTCGTTGTCGCCGTCGCTGCCGCTGGTGGCGCAGGCGCCGAGCAGGCCGATGGCCGGAGTGGCGAGCATGCCCACGGCGGCGGCGCGACGCAGCACCGTGCGACGGTCGAGTGCGGCCGGGTGTTCGGGGGTAATCGACATCGTCGTCTCTCCTTGTGAAATTCGGGTCATGCGGTACGCCGGAGACGTCCGGCGTACCGCGACTCGAGGGCGAGGTTGTGCTCGTCCCCGCCGGGGACGTTGGCGGAGAGGTAGATAGGGGGCACCTCTCCGGCCTGGTGGAACCGTCGTACGACCTCGGCGGTCAGCAACTGCGCCAGCAGCGCGGTGGTGACCGAGGAGACCGCACAGACCGCGCCGCCGCCCTCGAGCGGCAGCAGTGCATCGCCGTACGGCGCGCCGTTGTCCAGCACGACGTCGGCGAGGTCGGCGAGCCGGTGCCCGGACGGGTGCCGTGGGGCGACCCGCGCGGTGTGCTCGACCGAGGTGACCGCGATCAACGGGTGACCGCGCTCGGTGACCAGCGCCGCCAGCTCGACCACCGAGCCGTTGATGCCGGATTGGGACGCCACCACGAACACGTCGCGCGGCTGGGGGGCCGCGAGCGCGTAGATCTGGTGGGCGATGGAGGGATCACGTTCCAGCTTGGGGTCGGCGAGCACGTCACGCGGGGCGTCACCGTGCATCACCAGGTCCCGTACCGAGAGCCGGTTGGTGGGGACCAGCCCGCCGGCCCGGGCGACCAACTCGGCGGCGAACGCCTCCGAGTGCCCGGCGCCGAACGCCTGGAGCACGCCGCCGTCGCGCAGGCTGTCGGCGATCAGGTCGGCGGCCCGGGTGATCCCGTCGGCCTCCGAGTCGAGCAGCCGGTCGAGCACCGGGCGGACGGCGTCCGCGTACCCCTGGGCGCTGATCACGAGCCGGCCCCTTTCGCTGCCTTGTGCCCGTCGACGGCCTGCGCCGTCCGCCGGAAGGCCGCGTGCGCGCGGTCGTGCGTGCGTTGGGCGACGGCGATGTAGAGCAGGTCGAGCACCACCAGTTGGGGGTGCCGGGCAGAGAGCGCGTCCGGCCGGAAGGTGGTGGCCTGGCTGGCCGTGAGCAGCACGATGTCGGCCAGCTCGGCCAACGGGGAGCGGGGGAAGCCGGTGAGCGCGAGCGTGGTGGCGCCCCGGCTGCCCGCCTCGGCGAGCATCTCGATCGTCTCCCGGGTCTGCCCGGTGTGCGAGATCCCGAGCGCCACGTCTCCGGCGCGCAGCAGCGCGGCGCTGGCCAGCCCCTCGTGCACGTCGTTCCACGCCCACGCCGCCACACCGATGCGGTGCAGGCTGAACTGCATCTCCTCACCGACCAGGGCGCTGCCGCTGGCACCGAAGATGTTCACCCTGCTGGCGCCGGCGATCGCCACCGCGGCCCGCTCCACCTCGCTGAGGTCGAGCAGGGTGGCGGTGTCGTGCATGGCCCGGGTGTCGGCGGCCATGATCTGGTCGAGCACCCGGGCGAGCGGGTCGCTCGGCTGGATCTCCCGTCCGATGTCGACGGTCCAACCGGCCGAGCGGGCCCGGCCGGTCTCGGAGGCGATGCCCAGTCGCAGGTCGGCGTACCCCTCGAAGCCCATCGCCCGGCAGAAACGGGTGATGGTCGCCGGCGAGGTGCCACTGCGCTCGGCCAGCTCGACGATGGTCGAGCGGGCGGCGGCCTCCGGGTCGCTGAGCACGTGCTCGGCGACGCGGTGCAGGGCACCGGTCAACTCGCCGAGCCCGTTGCGGACCCTGGCCAGCACCCCGTCGGAGGTTGATCCGAGGGCGTTCCGCCGGTCGATCGCATCGGCGTCGACCACCGCGGTCCCCGCAGCGGTGTCCACCTCATGATCAACCATCGACGCCTCACATTTTCAAAGGACTCTTAACTGTTAGTGGTAAAATTTCTTACTGAACGACCGTCTATGTCAAGACCGTGGGCGAAGTTTTCAAACTGTTACCTGGCGCACAGCCCCTCACGCCGGCCACAACTTGCCCCGCACGACCCCGCCGACCAGCATGAACAAGCCAGATCGCCGTTCCGCGCAAGGAGACCGTGCCGATGTCCGACACCGTGGTGGTGGGTCTCGATGTCGGCGGTACGTCCACCCGGGCGACCGTCCTCACCCTCACCGGGCAACGCGTCGGCACCGGCCGAGCCGGCGGCGGCAACCCCACCAGTCACGGCGCCGAACGCGCCGCCGCCGAACTGCTGACCTCGCTCCGCGAGGCGCTCGCCGACCTCGACCCGACCCGGGTCGCCGCCGGCACCATCGGTCTCGCCGGAGCGGGCCGGCTGCTCGCCGACCCGGCCGGACGGGCCGCCTTCGACCAGGCCTGGCACGACGCCGGCCTGCGCTGCCCGTACGAGGTGCACGGCGACGCCCTGGTCGCGTACGCCTCCGGCACCGCCGCCCCGGACGGAACCATCCTCATCGCCGGCACCGGGGCGATCACCGCCCAGGTCCACGAGCTGCGGCTCGACCGGGTCGCCGACGGCCACGGTTGGCTGCTCGGCGACGCCGGCTCGGGCTTCTGGCTCGGTCGGGAAGCCGTGCGCCGGCTGCTCGCCGACCTCGACACCGGCCGCGGGCTCGGCGCACTGACCACGACCGTGCTCACCGACATTCTGGGCAGCGCCGACATCGCCGCCCGCCCCCGGGACACCGTCGACGCCACCATCCAGGCGGTGACCCGTCGACCCCCCATCGACCTGGCCCGGCTCGCGCCGCTGGTCGTCGACGCCGCCACCCACGGCGACCCGGTCGCCACCGAACTGATCACCGACGCGGCCGGGCACCTCACCGAGAGCGTGACCCGCATCCGCCCCGCCGGGGCTGTGACACCGATCGTGCTCGGCGGCGGCCTGCTCACCGCGGACACCCCACTGGCCGCCGCCGTCCGGGCCGAGATCGCGCGACACTGGCCGGACGCGCCACTGCGTACCGCCGGAGACGGTGCCGCCGCCGCAGCCTGGCTGGCCGCCCGTGGCCTACCCGAGGTGACCGACCCTGCGGCCCTGCACGCCCGCCTCTTCCCCACCCCCTGAAGCCGTCCGCGCTGGGCGCGCGCCGCCCCGCACCACGCGCCCCGCACCACGCGCACCGCGCCCCGCGCACCGCGCCGTGCCCCGCGCACCGCGCCGTGCCGTGCCGTGCACCGCGCGCCGTGCCGCGCCGTAGCGCGCGCATGATCGCACTCGATCCAGGATGTAGTGCCCTCCGGCCGCGACGAGGGGACTCTTTCCAGGATTTAGCGCGATCACCGGTGCGCGGGCGCCCGAGACCAGCACGATCACGGTGGTCGGCGGGAACGAAGACCTCCGCCCGCTCCTCGATCAGCTCGCCGAGAGCAACCCGGACAGGCGTACGGGCACTGTGCAGGACACCGCCGCGGCAGTGACGCTTCCTCGCCAGGGAGGAAGCGTCACTCATCCACGGTGTCCTGCTCCCCGTGGACGGCGAGGCCCTCGCGATCTGACGACAGGCCGGCTCGGCGCGTCGGCGCCGAGCCGGCCTCACCGGCGACTGATCAGGATCGGTCAGACCTGGGCTGCCTGGAGGACTATCGCGAGGAGGCGGGAACGGAGCCTACTTGAGCTGCCCCGCGGTGAGGCCCGACTGCACCTGGCGCTGGAAGGCCACGTAGATGGCGAGCACCGGGAGCACCGCGATGCTCAGCCCGGCGAACAGCCGGGCGTAGTCGCCGGCATAGCCCTGGCTGACCGAGAGCGCGAACAGTCCCTGCGCCAGCATCCACTTGGACTCGTCGCCCTGCAACAGCACCTGCGGCAACAGGAACTGGTTCCAGTGGCTGAGGAAGTTGAAGATCGCCACGCTGATCAGTCCCGGACGGGCCATGGGCAGCATCACCCGGAAGAAGAGCCGGAAGTGACCGCAGCCGTCGACCAGCGCGGCCTCCGCCACCGAGGTCGGCAGGGTCCGGAAGAACGCGGTCAGGAAGAACACCGTGAACGGCAGTGAGTAGGCCGCGTACACGAGGATCAGCCCGAGCCAGGTGTTGAAGAGGCCGGCGTTGCGGACCACGAAGAAGAGTGGCACCAGGGCGAGGAACACCGGGAACATCAGGCCACCGACGAACAGGTAGTAGACGACCTGGCGGCCGCGGAACTCGTAGCGGGCGAAGACGTACGCGGCGGTGGCGCCCATCAGCATGGTGAGGCTGACCGAGCCGGTCACCACCACCAGGCTGTTGAGGAAGTACCGGCCGATGTGCGCGCCGGTCCAGGCCCGCGCCCAGTTGTCCAGGTGCAGCGCGCCGGGGAGCCCCCACGGGTCGGCGAGGATCTCACCGTTGGTCTTGAACGAGCTGATGAACATCCACAGCAGTGGCAGTACGGTGAGCAGGCCCCAGAGCAGCAGGAAGCCGTGCGAGAGGGCGTTGGCCACGCCGAGTTCCCGGCGTATCGGGCGGTCCCCGCTGACGACCGGGGTCGGGGCGGTCGCGGTGGGCTGATCCAGAGTTGTCACGAGTATTCGATCCGTTCGCGCCGGCCGACCCGCAGCGACAGCACCGCCACCGAGAGGGTCAGGAAGAACATCACCACGCCGATCGCCGAGGCGTAGCCGAACTTGGTCTCGCTGCCGAAGGCGGTGTCGTACATGCGTACGCCGATCACATCGGTGGAGAAGTTCGGCCCGCCATTGGTCATCAGCTGCACGAGGATGAACCCGTCCAGGGCGAAGATGGCCAGATAGACCCAGGCGACCTGGACGGTGTCCCAGAGCAGCGGCAGGGTGACCCGGCGCAGGGTGGTGAACCGGGACGCGCCGTCGAGCAGGACGGCCTCGTAGATCTCCTTCGGTACGGCCGACATCGCCGCGCCGAACAGCACCACGTAGAAGCCGACGTTGCTCCACACCATCACGGCGAGCACGCACCAGAAGGCGGTCGCCGGGTCGCCGAGCCAGGTCGGCGCGGGCAGGCCGAGGCCGTGCAGCGCTGTGGTGAGCAGCCCCTTGTTGGGGTGGTACACCTCCTTCCACAGCAACGCGATGATCACCACGGAGAGCACCTGGGGGAAGAAGTAGACGGTGCGGTAGAGCGCGCCACCGCGTACGCCGGTGACGCCGGCACTGCCCTTGCGCCCGCCCATGGCGAGCATGGTGGCGAAGAAGAGCCCGAGCACGATGGTGAGTACCGGCACCAGACCCAGCAGGATCGCGTTGTTCTTCAGCGCGTTCCACACGTAGTCGTCGTGCCAGAGGGTCTTGAAGTTGGCCAGGCCGACCGGGTTGGCGTCGGCCGAGTAGCCGAGCCAGTCGGTGGTGGAGATCTGGAACGCCTGGAGGTACGGCGAGACGACGAAGAACACGTACAGCAGCACCGGTGGCACCAGGAACGTGACGATCAACGGCCACTTGCCATGTTTCACGAGAGGGACCTCTCCGTTGGGGTACGGCCGGTGGGGGCGGACCTCTCCCCCACCGGCCGGGCGGTTCAGGCCGCTCGCTTGTACTTCTTGATCGAGCTGTCCTGGGCGATCGAGTCGGCGCCCTTCTGGCACTGTTCGAGGAACTCGGCGGGGCCGATCCGGCCGCTGAAGAACTCGCCGCACGCGGCGTCGACGAGGTTGCGCTCCAACTTGCGGTAGAAGTTGTTGTAGACCCAGTTGAAGCCGTTGGCACCGGACGCGTCGAGGGCCTTGACCACGGTGCTCAGCCCGTACGGCAGCTCGACGCCCTCGGTGGCACCGGCGACCACGGTGAGGCTGGCGACCTTCTTCGTGAAGTCCTGGGCGCCCTTCTTGGAGAGCATGGTCCGGAAGTACTCCAGGCCACCGGCGACGTTGCGGGCCTTGGCGGGCACCATGAACGGTTCACCGGCGGTGCCCCGGATCGCCTCGAACGGCAGTTTGTCGCCGCTGCCCAGACTCGGCGTCGGTGCGATGGTCATGTTGAACCCGGCCGGGGTGACGTCCTTCTGCTCGCTCTCCAGCCAGGAGCCGCAGGAGATGAAGGCGGCCTTGCCCTGGCACCAGGCGGTCTGCGACTGCTTGTGGTCCAGGCCGGGCGAGCCCTCCAGGATGTACTTGTCCTTGACGATCTGGTGCCAGGCGTCGGCGGCGGCGCGCATCGAGTCGGACTTCCAGGCGTTCGGCTCCAGGTTGTCGATGGCGGTCGCCACGGACGGGCCGCCGAACTTGATGGCCGTGGAGATCAGCGGCCAGCTCATGTAGCGGGGGTGCAGACCGGCGTACGTCCAGGGGGCGATGCCGGCGGCCTTGATCTGCTTGCAGAGCGCGATGTGCTCGTCCCAGGTCTTCGCGTACGACCAGCCGCGGTCGGCGAAGAGCTTGGCGGAGTGCCAGATGCCGTAGGCGGTGTAGGTGTAGTTGAGCACCAGGAACTTGCCGTCGTAGGAGCCGACCTCGACCGCGCCGGGCAGCAGGGTGTCCTTGACCGTCTTGCCGGGGATGTCGAGGCTCGGGGCGGCCAGCAGGTCGTCGAGGCCGGCGAGGGCGTTCTGGCTGACCAGGCCGTTGAAGTCGATCTGGCTGGAGCCGGAGTTGTTGACCACGTCCGGCGGGGTGCCGTCGACGAAGCGCGGCTGGAGGGTCTTGCTGATCTCCTGGGTGGAGGAGTGCTTGATCTTCGCCTTCGGGTACTTCTCGGTGTACATGGCCTCGTGGGCCTTGGCGTACTCCTCACCGAACCCGCCGCCGAAGATCACCACCTCGAGTGGGGCGTCCTCCTTCACGCCGAGCGGGTTCTGCGCGCTCTTGGTGCCCTGGTAGGTCTCGGCATCGTTCTTGTCGCCGCCACCGCTGGTGGCGCAGCCGGACAGCAGGCCGGCGGCGGGGGTGGCCAGGAGGCCGGCGGCGGCGCTGCGCCGCAGGATGTCACGCCTGTTCATGGGTTCTCCTCGGGTCGGGTCGGGCGGATCGCCGGTCTGTGGGGGGAGGCGTCCGCCGCGCGAGGGGCGGTAGTTCTCTTCAGTTCATGCTCTATTGCTGAAGAATTTCTACGACAGCCGGGCTCGGACTTCAAGTCCTGAGGGTCGAACCGTTATCACCACCAGCCGCCGCCAGGTCGCCTAGCCTTGGGCAATGCGCCGTCTGCGCCAGCTGGCCGAGCGCACCCCCGCTGGGCGGGAGCGGTTCGTCGACCTGCTCCGCGCGCTCGCCATCACCATGGTCGTTCTCGGACACTGGAGCGTCACGGTGATCGGGCGCGACGTCGCCGGGCAGGCCACCGGGCACTCCGCGCTCGGCGACCTGCGCTGGGCGTACCCGCTGACCTGGCTGGCCCAGGTGATGCCGGTCTTCTTCCTGGTCGGGGGGTACGCCAACGCGGCCTCGCTGACCCGGCTGCGGGCCCGCGGCGGCGACGCCACCGGCTGGCTGATCGACCGCAGTGCCCGCCTGCTCCGCCCCACCAGCACGCTGCTGCTGGTGCTCACCGCTGCGGCGGCGGTCGCCTGGCTGCGCGACATCGACCCGACCCGGATCCGCCAGGTGTTCTGGTTCGCCACCATTCCGCTCTGGTTCCTGGTCGCCTATCTGGCGGCGGTCGCGCTCACCCCACCGATGTACGCGCTGCACCGCCGCCTCGGCCTGGCCGTACCGCTGGCGCTCGTCGCCCTGGTCGGCCTCGGCGACCTCGGCCGGCTGAGCGGGCCGGAGGAGCTGAGCTACGGCAACTACCTGTTCGGTTGGCTCGCCGTCCACCAGCTCGGCTTCGCCTGGCACGACGCCCGCGCCGCGCCGCCACGTGCCGAGACCGACGCTGCCGGGCCGTCGACCCCCGACCGCCCGGGGGTACGCCGACGGCGGCTGCCCACCTCCCGTCCGGCCGGTCTGGTCTTCCTGGCGGGCGGGCTGGGCGCGGCGCTGCTGCTCACAGTGCTCGGCCCCTGGCCGGTGGCCATGCTCAAGGTGCCCGACGAGCGGCTCGACAACGCCGCGCCGCCCAGCCTCGCGTTGCTGGCCGTCGCCGCCGGTCAGCTCGGTCTGATCCTGCTGCTGCGCGGCCCGGCGGAGCGACTGCTGCGCCGCACCGGGCCGTGGCAGCTGGTGATCGGGGTCAACCTGGTGGTGCTGACCGTCTTCCTCTGGCACCTGACCGCCGCGATCCTGCTGATCGGGTTGCTCGACGCGGTCGGGACGCTGCCCACCCCGGCGGTCGACACGGCCGCCTGGTGGGCCTGGCGGGTGCCCTGGTTGCTGCTGCTCGGCGCCGTACTGGCGGTGCTGGTCGCCATCTTCGGGCCGGTGGAGGCGCGCAGCGGCCTGCACCGCACCCGGCGGCCGACCCTCCGGGGGACCCCGGCCCGGTCGGCGTTGGCGGTGGCCGGCTACGCCGCCGTGGTGGCCGCGCTGCTGGTCAACAGCACCGCACCGCAGCAGGCCCCGGAGCCGCTCGGCACGCCCGTCCCGGCGCTGGCGGCGTACCTGGCCGGGGCGGGCGTGCTGCGACTGCTCAGGTCTGGGTGGGGAACCCGAGGTTGACCCCGCCGTGGCGCGGATCCAACCAGCGGCTGGTGACGACCTTGCCCCGGGTAAAGAAGCGCACTCCGTCCTCACCGTGGGCGTGCAGGTCACCGAAGAGGGACGACTTCCAGCCACCGAACGAGTGGTACGCCATCGGCACCGGGATGGGCACGTTGATCCCGACCATGCCCACCTCCACCTCGTGCTGGTAGCGCCGGGCAGCCCCGCCGTCGTTGGTGAAGATCGCCGTTCCGTTGCCGTACGGGCTGGCGTTGACCAGGTCCACCGCCTCGTCGTACGAGCCGACCCGGACCACGCTCAGCACCGGTCCGAAGATCTCGTCGGTGTAGATCGACATGTCCGGGGTCACCCGGTCGAACAGCGTCGGACCGAGCCAGAAACCGTCCGGGTCGCCGTCCGGCGTCACGTCCCGCCCGTCGACCACCGCCACCGCGCCGGCAGCGACACCGGCGTCCACGTAGGACCGCACTTTCGCCTCGTGGGCGGCGGTGACCAACGGGCCCATGTCGCAGCCCCGCCGGCCGTCGCCGGTACGCAGACCGGTCACCCGCGCGGCGATCCGCTCGACCAGCGCGTCCGCCACCGGCTCCACCGCCACCAGCACCGAGATGGCCATGCACCGCTCCCCCGCCGAGCCGAACCCCGCGTTGACCGCCGCGTCGGCGGCCAGATCCAGATCGGCGTCCGGGAGCACCACCATGTGGTTCTTCGCCCCACCGAGCGCCTGCACCCGCTTGCCGGCGGCCGTTGCGCGTTGGTAGACGTACCGGGCGATCGGGGTGGAGCCGACGAACGACACCGCCCGCACCTCCGGGTGCTCCAACAACGCGTCGACCGCCTCCTTGTCGCCGTTGACCACGTTGAGCACCCCGTCGGGCAGACCCGCCTCGGCGAACCACTCGGCCAGCAGCAGCGCCGCACTCGGGTCCTTCTCGCTCGGCTTGAGCACCACCGCGTTGCCGCAGGCCACCGCCACCGGCACGAACCACAGCGGCACCATCACCGGAAAGTTGAACGGGGAGATCACCGCGACCACTCCGAGCGGCTGCCGGATGGTGTACGAGTCGACCTCGGTGGACACGTTCTCGCTGAACGCGCCGCGCAGCGCCGACGGCAGGCCACACGCGTACTCGATGACCTCCAGGCCACGCTGCACCTCGCCGGCGGCGTCGGCGACCACCTTGCCGTGCTCGGCGGTGATCACCTCGGCGAGCCGGTCCCGCCGGGCGTGCACCAACTCCCGGAAGGCGAACAGCACCGCGGACCGCCGGGCCAGCGACGCGTCCCGCCAGGCCCGCGCCGCGCGGGTGGCGGCCTGCACCGCCACGTCGACGTCCGCGGTCGAGGCCAGCTCGACCTCGGCGGTACGCCGACCGGTCGCCGGGTCGAACACGTCGCCGCGCCGCTCGGACGTGCCGCCGACCCGCTTGCCGTCGATGAAGTGACCGATGCTCATGCCGCCACCCCCGCCGCCGAACGGATCGCGTCGACGAGGATCCCCAGGCCCTCACGGGCCTCCTCCTCGGTCAGCGTCAACGGTGGACCCATCCGCAGCACGTTGCCGTGGAGCCCGCCCTTGCCGGTGAGCAGGCCACCGTCGCGGGCGGCTTCGAAGACCCGGTTGGTCAGCGCCGGATCCGGCTCACTGCCCCCCGGTCGGACGAACTCGACGCCGAGCATCAGCCCCTTTCCGCGTACCTCGGCGACGCAGTCGAGCCCGCCCACGGCGGACCGCAGGCCGTCGGCGAGGATCGCGCCGACGCGGGCCGCGTTCGCCTGGAGGTCGTGCGCGATCAGGTAGTCGAGCACCGCGTTGCCGGCCGCCGTGGAGATCGGGTTGCCGCCGAAGGTGGAGAAACTGATGGCCGGCACCGACTCCAGCACCTCGGCCCGGCCGACCACCCCGGCCAGGGCGAACCCGTTGCCGATGCCCTTGGCGAAGGTGAGCAGGTCGGGGGTGACGCCGTGCGCCTGGTAACCCCAGAAGTGCTCCCCGGTACGCCCCCATCCGGTCTGCACCTCGTCGGCGATGAACAGGATGCCGTGCTCGTCGAGGACCTTCTTCCAGCCGGCGAAGAGCCCGTCCGGCGGGTGCACGAAACCGCCCACACCCTGGATCGGTTCGGCGATGAGCGCGGCCACGTCACCGGCGGTCTGGGTGGCCAACACCTCGCGCAGGTCCTCCACCGCCGCGTCGACCTGCTCCTCGGCGCTGAGTCGGGCCAGCAGACCGCGCACCCGGTCACCGGAGTGCAGCCAGGCCACCTGGAGCGGGTTGAGGGCACTCGCCGACCAGTTGCGGTTGCCGGTGACGCCCATCGCGGCGTACGACCGGCCGTGGTAGCTGTTACGCACGGCCAGGACCTGGTGCGAACGGCGATGGTTGGTGGCGACAAGCAGCGCGGCCTCGTTCGCCTCGGTGCCGGAGTTGGTGAAGAACACCCGGGCGTCCGGGATGCCGGAGCGCTGGGCGATCTTCTCGGCCAGCTCCACCTGTTGACGGATCAGGTAGAGCGTCGAGGTGTGCACGATGCCGGTGGCGAGCTGCCGCTCGACGGCCTCCCGGATCTCCGGGATGTCGTACCCGATCATGTTGGTCAGCACGCCGCCGAAGAAGTCCAGGTAGCTGCGACCCTGCGCGTCGGTGACCCGGCGGCCCGAGCCGGAGACCAGCTCGATCGGCTCGGCGTAGTACAACGGCATCCAGGACGGGAGCACGGCCCGGTGCCGGGCCAGCAGGTCGTCGGTCATCGTGGCAACCCTTCAGCGGCGTTCGTGGATACCGCACGCTCCCACCGCCGGCCGGTGTGAACAACTGGCAGTGTGTAGCGCGATAGGGGCCCCGAGCTGACAGCACGCAACGATTTCCGTGGCTTTTCCGGCATATCGCCGCCCTTCCCCGCAGCATCCGAGACCGTCCACCACTCGATCCGCAGCCTGGCCGGCGTGGCTACCCTGGGGTGGTCGACTGTCGCCCAGGAGGCACGCGATGCGGATCGAGCAGACGATCGCCGAGCTGGAACGGGTCGCCGTACGGGAGGTGGGCCGGGGCAGCGAAGCGCTGGCCGTACCGGCGGCGGGTGGACTGCTCGCCGCCGCCCGGTCGCTCGCCTGCACCGGCGCCCCGGACGCCGCGGTGTTCACCGGGTTCTTCATCCCGGGCGCCGAACCGCCACCGCCCTACCCCGGTACGCCCACCTGACCCACCTCATCGCGTGCGAGCGGGTCGGGCCCGGGATGGACGGCCGGCCCCGTCGACGCCGCAGGATCCGGGCCGCGTTCCGGGCCGGCAGGGTTCGGAGCATTCGACGGAGGACCGGCGGGCTTCGGGTCGGCGGAATGTCGGACAGGCGGCGCGGCCGTGGGATCGGGCGCGGTGCGGTTCGAGGCGGTGCGGTTCGTGGCGGCGGGGTCCGGCGCTGCCGGTCGGGTGCGCAGCGGTAGGTGCAGGGCGGCGGCGACCAACGCGAAGGCCCCCCAACCGGCGCCCAGCGCCAGGGCCGACGACACGTCCTGGAGGTAGTGGTAAGCGGTGAGGAAACCGACCAGCGCGAGGCTGTTGCGGGCGAAGTGCCGACTGAACTCGCGCAGCTCGCGGCGGGCCTCGACGGCGACCAGCACCCCCGAGTAGGGAAACGTCACCACCATGCCGCGTAGCACCGCACCGAGCAGCGCGGTGAGGATCGCCCCGACGAAGATGACCGCCAGCTTGAGCAGCGCCGGCAGCCCCTCCGGACGGACGTCGCTCGACGTTTCGAGGGCGCCCTCTGAACCGACAGCGGCCTCTGAACCGACAGCGGCCGGGCGGCCGGCGGCGGGTGTGCTGGCGTGCGACCGGGCGCGACGGCGCAGCAGCAGCATCGCCGCAAGCCAGAGCACCAGCATGCCGGCCAGGGCCGCCTCGAACGGGACGGGGACGGCCAGCAGGCCGGCGCTCAGTGCCACGTACACGCCGACCCCCGCGCCATCGGCCAGCAGAATCGGCCAGCGCAGCTGATGGTGGGTGACCGCCACGGTGACGAAGAAGAGGTTGAGCCCGAGCACGCCGAGCAACTGCGCGCCGTCCACCCGGTAGCCGGTGCTGACGAGGGCGAGTGTCATCGGCAACGGAAGGCTGTAGACCAGGGCTCGGAGCCGGACCGAGCGGATCACGCTGACCGCCCAGACCACGGCCGTCACCAGCAGGACCGCACTCCACGTCATGGGTCACCCGTCTCCGCCCTGGTGGGGCCGTCAGTCCTGGAAGGTCGCGGCATTCGCGCAGAGGTCGAAGACGCGGGTGAGCCGGCCGACGTCCGTCCGGTTGACCGAGAACTGGTTCTCGCCGATCTCGCCGTGCGCGGTCATCCGGGCCTCCCAGCAGCTCGACCCGTCCCAGACTGCCAGATTGACGTGCAGGTGTGGACTGACCACACCGAACAGCAGCAGACCGACGCGCACCCCCGCCTTGCGCTGCTTCTCGACCAGGGTGGACAGCTCGTCGGTCAACTTGGCGTAGACGAAGACGCGGGTGATCCGGACCCCCCGATCCAGAGCGTCCTGGTTCGCCTCCCAGTAACGCCGTCCGATGTCACTGCGCCACCAGCTCAGCTCCCCACTCACCCGGGGCATCACGTTCGTCAACGCGTCCAACCGGCGCACGCAGCTCCGGGTCGCGCCGACCAGGTCCTCGTCCTCGTCGCCGCGCCGGATGATCCGACCCTCCGCGAGCTGCTCGGCCTCCAGCCGGAACTGCTCGTAGCGCCGCTGCGCCTCCGCCGCGACCCGGGTGCCCTCGTGCTGCTCCGCGGCCTCGCGCATGGCCCCGGCGAGTTCGGTGGTGGTGCGGACCAGCCAGGGTGGGCCGTCCAGCAACGTGCGCAGATGGAACCGTCGCTCCGCGCGCGCCAGCGAGTCGACCAGCAGCGAGATGGTGATCCCCATCAGGCCGGCCAGCAGCGACTCCACCCCGGAGGCCGCGTTACTGAGGTCGAGCATGACACTGAGCGTGACCGACAGCGTGATGCCGACCAACGCCACCGGATCGGTGTGCGCAACCAGGCGGGCGAACCCGTCTGCGGTGCTGCCGCGTCCCCTGAGCCGTCGACGGACGTCGTCACGAGCCATCGAATTACCCCAATCCGCCGATGCCGCCAGGGTAGTGACTGCTCACAACCGCCGGTACCGACATTCCGGGCGGGTAGCATCCGGCAGATGCAGAGAGCGGATGCGGCCCTGTCGACCGGGGTGGTCGCCGGCCAGGTTCCGGCGGAGATCTGGGCCTGGGTCGACTCCGCCCCGCTACGCGGGCTGATCCGGCACTTCGATGGTGACTGGCCAGCCGGTGACCTGGCCGCGGTCCTCGCCTGGCTGGACGACTTCTCTGCCCGGCACTGGGATTTCCGGCAAGGGCGGGAACGCCCGGAGGCGCGGGAGCCGGCCTTCGACGCGCGGACGGCGGAGGTGGTCCTCGACGCGGCCGCCGCCCTCGGCATGGTTCGACCGGTGCCGCCGTCCCGGCCGGCGTACGCCCACCTGGTGGTGCTCGGCGGCCTGGCGCATGCCTGCGTGCGCCGCGTCGCCCACGCCGCGCACCTGCTGCGCACCGGCCTGCGGGTGTCCGGCGAGGTCGCCGTGCTGGGCAGCTTCCGGCCGCTGTCAGAGTGGGAACGCGGGACGCTGGCCGACGCTGGCCTGCCGGCCGAGGACACCGAGGTGGACGTGCTGGACTCGGCGGTCCGGCGGGTGTTCGGGGTGGCCGCCCCGACGGAGCAGGACGGCGTGGACGCCGGCCATCCGCACCATTCCTGGTCGTCGCGGACCTACCGGCCGGCTGGTCTGCCAGCGGTGCGGGTGCTCGCCGCGCCGTCGAGCGAACCGCACCGACGGCGGGCGCACACCGCCGACACGCAACGTTTCTGGGCCGGGCACGTCCAGCTCGCCCCCGACGACGCGGTGCTGCTGGTGACCGCGCCGATCTACGTGCCGTTCCAGCACTGCGACGCGCTACGTACCCTGGCCGTGCCGTACGGCTGCGAGATCGAGACCGTCGGGGTGGACCCCACCCTGGCGGACCTGGCCAGGCTGCCGGAGCAGACGCTCAGCCCCGGCCGCTACCTACAGGAGATCCGCTCGGCCGTCCGGTCGATGCGCGCCCTGCACGCGGCGCTGGTCGCCGGCTGACCCGCGCATGGTCGAGGGCCGGCGCACGACGGATTGCCGCACACCGGCCCGCTGGATCATGGTCAGTTCACGTAGACAGCGGCGTTGCCCTTGGTGCTGTCGCGCACCGGCGAGTACGTCGCCGAGAAGTACGCGGTGCCGAAGCAGAGGGACGGGCCGGAGAACTTGGTGAACGGCTGATTGGTGAAGGTGATCGAGTTGGTGGCGTTGGCTGCCGCGCCGGTGAGGCTGTTGGTGCTGGTCCGGTAGACGCAGGTGATCGTGCCGAGCAGCGAGTTCAGCACGACGGTGCTCTGGACCGGCGCCGCCGCGGTGCCGGAGATCTTGACCACGCCGGCGCTGGTGACGGAGGTGGCGTACGGCAGGTTGTTGAGGGCGATGCTCTGCACCCCGGTGGTGCCGAACACGTTTGTGGTGCAGGTGCCGAAGCTCTGGGCGGTGAGGCTCTCGGTGGCGGTGCCCGGGGCAGTCGGGTTGGTGAGCACCTTGGCGCTGAAGCTGGACGCGGCGCACTTGATGCCGGTGGTGCCCGAGGTGGAGTTGTAGAAGGTGGCGTTGGTGCCGGCCTTGAGGCTGGCCTGGATGACGTCGTTGACGGCGACGGCGGTGCCGCCGGCCGTGGGGTAGGTCAGGACGTTGCCGGCGAGCGCGGCCGACGGGTCCGCGGAGGCTGGCGGGGCGGCTACGAGACCGGTCAGCAGCGCGAGGGCGACGAGGCCCCCGCCGATTTTTCCGTACCTGAGCATGGTGCTTCCTTCCGGTGGTGGGACGGGAACGAGCGGACCGCGCAGGCGGTCACCGCCGGGCGGGTACGCCGGGCGGCGATTGTGGCCGTCCGATGTGGACGGTGGCGGTGGTGGTGGAGGCGCCGGGCGAGGGCGCGGGTGAGGGAGGTGCCGCGGATCAGCGGGCGGGTCGGCGTGGTGCACTGCGGCGTAGCCGCGTCACCTGCGCCTTTCCGGCATTGGGAGAGCGTTCGTGTTCGGCGATAATGACAACCATCGGGCCCTCCTTCGACGAGTCGGGGTGACCACCCGCGGTGATCACCAATGGTGACGGGGAGCGAGCTGAGCGTGAGGAAAGTTATAAACCCCGGAGGGTCGCAAAGTCAACGGATCGAAAGAGGCCAATGAGTTGACCACGCAGAGCCACCCTCAGCCGGTGCCGGCGCCCTTGCCGGGCGCACGCCCGGGCCGCGACCCGGACCGCGCGATCAAGCGCGGCCCGCGACGGGTCTCCGCAGAGGTCGTGGCCGCCACCCAGCGCGACCGCCTCTTCGACGGGCTCGTGCACGAGGTGGCGACGAAGGGCTACGACAACGCCCGGGTCAGCGACATCTGCCACGCCGCCGGCGTGACCCGGCCAGCCTTCTACGCCCTGTTCACCGGCAAGGAAGATGCCTTTCTCGCCGCGTACCGGCACGGGATCGCCGTGGTGTCACAGCTGATGGAGAGCGCCTACCGCGAGGCCGGCCCGACCTGGCCGGACGCGGCACGCGCCGCGCTGCGCACCCTGCTGGAGGTGCTGGCGAGCGTGCCGGCGTTCGCCCGGATGGCGCTCGTCGAGGTCGACGCTGCCGGCCCCGATGCCCGCCGCGAGCGCGACGCGCTGCTCAACAGCTTCCGCCGATTCTTCGCCGACGCCGGCCCGGGGCCGGCGCTCGCCGACGTGGACCGCGACGAGCTCGTGTCCACGGTGGTCGGCGGCATCTACGCCACCGTCCGCGGCCGTGTGGCGCGGGGCCGGGCGGCGGAGTTGCCGCAACTGCTGTCGGTGCTCACCTACGCGGCCACGGCGCCGTTCCTGGGCACCGAGGGTGCGATTCAGGCGACCCGGCCGATCAGGCCGGACGACGGCCCGAGGACGACCGCGCCCTGCGCACCGACCCACCACTCCTGATCACACGGTCGGAAACCGCAGCGGTTTTTCACTTTGGCCGCATTTAACAAATACCGCCCAAATGGCCGCCACGTGCCGTTGACCTCCCCTTTACTCGGCGGTAACTTCGGCTCTGCGCCCTAGAAGGGCAGGCCGGAGATGCAATTCCCATTGTCGCCGATGGATTGATCTTAAGGGGAGCCGCCATGTCGAAGGAAACCACAATCGCACCCGGACCGCCGCGCAGTGGCGTGCGCTGGCGCCGGTTCGCCGCCACGTTCGGCATCGTCGTGGCGGGTGCCGCTGGCATGATCATGCTCACCGCCCAGGGCGTGCTGGGCGCGCAGTTCGCCATCTCGGGCATGCCGTTCACCGTCACCGCCGACAGGCTCAGCGGCACCGGGTTCGAGCAGTTCGCCACCCTCGACCAGATGATCCCGGACAGCCCCAACCAGGGCGACACCGGCGGGCAGGTCCTGGTGATGGTCTCGGCGATCGACAGGGCGGAGCTGACCAACCTCTGCCAGAGCATCAACCTCGGCGGCGTCTTCCTGAAGATCACCGCCGGCGGCGGCGACACACCTGTCACCGCCCGGACCCTGGTGGTCGACGGCGACGAGATCGCCGGCAACGCCGCCTTCAGGAACATCGACATCGGGCAGGACGCCAGCACCCTGGACAAGGTGCCCGGTGTGAAGGGCAACCCCGGCGTCTTCTCCCAGCAGGCAGACTCGATCGTCATCGAGAACCTGCGGCAGAACAACTACGCCACCACCGCGGCCGTCTTCAACCTGCCCAACCTGCGCATGGCGTTCACCCCCGACGGGTGCTGACATGAGCAGCGAACAACACCAAACGGCGCCGGCCGTCCGCGGATCCCGCGGGCGGTGGCGCCGCTGGCGGCGGGCCCGCCCATTCGGCGCCGCCGTACTGATCACCCTCGGAGGCGCCGAGATGCTGGTGACCCTGCGCGCGCCGCTCGGGGTGCTGCTGCACATCGGACCGCAGGGGCTCGCCGCATACCTGGTACCCACCATCCTCGTGATCTGCGGCGTACTGCTGATCACCGCCCCGCAGCAGCGGGTCTTCTACGCCGTGGTCTCGCTGGTGCTCGGGCTGGTCTCCTGGTTGACCTCGAACCTGGGCGGCTTCGTGGTCGGAATGCTGCTGGCCCTCCTCGGCGGAGCACTCGCTTTCGCCTGGACTCCGGACAAGGACCACCCTGCCACCGGGGCCCCGACGGAACCCGCGAAACCCGCGTCGCCTGAGGATGAGAACGAGGACGCCGCCGACACCATGCTGCTACCCGGGATGCAGTCACCGGACCCCAGCCCGGCCGACCGGGGGTGAGTCAGCGGGCGGTGTCGGCGACTGCCTGCGCGAACACTTCGGAGCGGTGCTCGAAGTTACGGAACCGCCCGTAGCTCGGAGCCGCCGGGGAGAGCAGCACGACGCCGCCCGCCGGAGTCAGCTTGCGCGCCAGCCCGACTGCGGCCACCAGATCCTCGGCGAGCTCGGTACGAACCGCCGGCAGCCCGGCCAGCACCTCGATGATCCGGGGGCCGCTGTCCGGGATGCCGATGACCGTGATCTCCCGCTCCGCCAGGTGCTCGGCCAACGGCGTGTAGTCCAGACCCCGGTCGTTGCCCCCGACGATCACCGTCAACGGCCGCCCGTCGTACGCGTCGATGGCGTGCATGGCCGCGTACGGGCTGGTGGCCAACGTGTCGTCGACGAACGTCAGCCCGGACGGGTCGGTGATCTCGGTGAGCCGGTGGGCCAGCCCCTGGAACTCGGCGACCGCGACGGCGAGGTGGTCCTTACCGGCCACCACGTCGACGCCAAGAGCGTCGAGCACGGCGAGCGCGACACAGAGGTTGCCCTCGTTGTGCCGGCCGACCAGCGGCAGCACCGCACGCGGGAAGAGCGGCTGATCACCGAAATGGAACCACTGCGTACCGTCGGAGCCGGTGGCGACGTGGGTGGTGTCGGGGCGACCGGCGCGGACGGCCGGCAGCTCACCCAGCTCCGCGGCGAGCCGGGGGTCGCCACCGTTGACCACTATCGCCTGCGGGTCGTGGGCGAGCAGGTTGAGCTTGTCCCGGTAGTACTCCCGTTCCCCACCGTGCGCGTCCAGGTGCTCGGGGAAGAGCGCGGTGACCACCGCCACCCGCGGCGAGTCGGTGAGGTCGCTGCACTGGTAGCTGGACAGCTCCAACACGTACAGCTCGGCGTCCGGCAGGTCCAGAGTCGGCACCCCGATGTTGCCGCCGAAGACGTTCGGCCGCCCCATCGCGGTGAGCAGGTGACTGATCAGGCTGGAGGTGGTGCTCTTGCCCTTGCTGCCGGTGACCCCGACGGTGCGCGCGGCGTGGTCGGCCATCCACAGCGCGGTGCCCTGGGTCACCAGGATTCCGCGGCGGCGCAGCTCGATCAGCCACGGGTGGGTCTGGGGCACGCCCGGGGAACGGACGACCACGTCCGCGGCGGCCAGTCGCTCGAAGCCCGCCTCGCCGGTGACCAGCGGCGCCGCCTCGGCCAGGGGGCCGTCCCAGGGCAGCGACAGGAAGTTCGCGCTGTCGTCGACGGCGACCAGCTCGGCCGGGCCGTGCGCGGCGATGGCGGTCACAGCGGCCCGGCCCTCCCGACCGGTGCCCCAGACGGCGACGGTACGTCCGCGCAGGTCAGAAAGGCGCACGGGGCTCTCCTCGTGGGTCACGGCGGCGGCAGGGCGGGCCCGGTCCGGACACGGCCGGACGAACCAGGGCCTAGTATGGCGTGTGCCCAACGAGCAGCTCCGGCGGATGGACGCCTTCACCTTCCCGTCCTACTCGATCGACTTCGCCACCGGCGAGGTGTTGTTCGACTACGCCCTGACCGGCCCGGCCGGTGAGCAGCGGTTCACCGAGGTGGTCACACTTCCGCTGCCGGCGGAGCCGCCCTCCGACGAGACGGTGGCGACCCTCAACCGGGTGCTGGAGGTGCTGCACCTCGTCGCCGGGGTCAGCTACTACAAGGCCGCCGCGCCGCCCCGGCTCGTGCTGCCGGCGCCGCTGGGCGCGGCCACCGTCGACTACGTCACGGCCGTCTACACCAGGGGCCTCGCGGAGTACGCGTACCGCAACCAACTGCCGCACGTGCTCGAGCTGCGCCCGGAGGTGCCGGCCGGCACGCCGGAGTCACCCCGGGTGTACGACGACTCGGACCGTCGCCCGCTCTCGGCGGTCGGCGGCGGTAAGGACTCGATCGTCAGCCTGGAGGCGCTGCGTCGCGCCGAGCTGGACCCGGTGCCGTTCTCGGTCAACCCGAACCACGTGATCGTCGCCGTCAACGAGGCGTCCGGGCTGGTCCCGCTGGCCGCCCGGCGGCGCATCGACCCGGTGCTGTTCGACCTGAACGCGGCCGGCGCGCTGAACGGGCACATCCCGGTCACCGCCATCAACTCCCTGATCGCGGTGGCCACCGCCGTCCTGCACGGGCTGGGCCCGGTGGTGATGTCCAACGAGCGTTCGGCCTCCGACCCGAACCTGGTCTGGAACGGCCACGAGATCAACCACCAGTGGTCCAAGGGCGTCGAGGCGGAAGGGCTGCTGCGGGCGTCGCTGGCCGAGCACGCCGGCCTGACCGACCCGTACTTCTCCCTGCTGCGTTCGCTGTCCGAGCTGCACATCGCCCGGCTGTTCGCCGAGTTCACCCGGTACGACGACGTGGTGACCAGCTGCAACCAGGCGTTCAAGCTGCGCGACGCGAGTGAGCGCTGGTGCCGTGACTGCCCGAAGTGCCGCTTCGTCTTCCTGGCCATGGCGCCGTTCATGCCGCGGGAGCGGGTCACCCACATCTTCGGCGGCGACCTGCTGGCCGACGAGTCACAGATCCCCGGCTACCGCGAGTTGCTGGGCGTGGACGGGCACAAGCCGTTCGAGTGCGTGGGCGAGGTCGAGGAGTCGGTGGTGGCGCTCGGCCTGCTCGCCGAGCAGGACCAGTGGCGCGACGCCCCGGTGGTCCAGGCCCTGGTCGACGCCGTCCCGGAGACGGCCTGGTCCGCGGTGGCCACCTCGGACGTCTTCACCCCCGGAGGCCCCAACCACATTCCCCCGAGTTACGCAAAAGCTCTGAACCACCTCATGTGACGCGCTAGACGTTCAGGCCCGCGCTCCGGCCCCCCGCGCCGGCGTTGCGCACCCCTCCCTCCGGGGGTCCCATGATCGCGACAGCTAGCCGGTGGAGTGTGTCGCGCTGCCCCTTTGGAGCTGATGTCGTAGACGAATCGAGCGAGGCGGGCCGAGCCGCGGCCGGGACACGTCGAGCCCGGACACGTCGAGCCCGGACACGTCGGGGCGGACCATGGCCGAGCGGACCCAGGGGCCGGGCCATGACCGGGCCGGGCCATGACCGGGCCGGGCCATGACCGGGCCGGGCCATGACCGGGCCGGGTAAGGCCAGGGGGATGATTCGTTTACGACATCAGCTCCAAAGCGTGCCCGACCCAGATGCCCACCCCTACGCCGAGCCGTCCGCCGTCCAATCCGCAACACGGAGCCGTGTCAGGGCGCTCGGACCGCTTCCAGGGCCAGTAGGGCTACGTGTAGGGACAGGGCGGCCTCTACCGAGTCGAGGTCCACGTCGAGGATCCGGGCGATGCGGGCGAGGCGTTCGTAGAAGGCCGGTCGGGAGAGGTGGGCGGCGGCGGCCGCGGCAGACTTGTTGCGACCCTGCTCCAGGTAGGCCCGCAGGGTGTCGAGCAGCTGCTCCCGGGGGTGCCGGGCGTCGTACTCCAGCAGCGCCCCGAGTTCGCGCTCGACGAAGGTCTGCAACCGGGGCTCGTCGCGCAGCAGGTGCAGCAGCCCGGCCAGCCCGACGTGGGGCAGCCGGAAGATCGGCAGGTCACGCCGGTCCCGGCGCGCGGCCTCGGCGATCTGCCGCGCCTCGACCAGCGACCGGCGGGCCTCCCGCGGACTGCTCACCCCCGATCCGGCGGCCACGATCACGGCACCTGGACCGCCACCCCGGAACGGATCGACACCGGACGTGGCGCGGCCGGTGCCGGCGTCGAGGCGTACCCGACGAAGGGCGCTGGCGAACGCGGACAGCGCGCGGTCCTCGGCGGCCGCGTCCGGGAGGGCCAGCAGGGCGCCCACCGAGTTGTCGTCGACGGCGCTGGTCAGCGCGGTCAGCTTCGCCTCCCGCAGGGCCTGGCCGACCGCCTCGGAGAGATCGCGCAGCCGGGCCTGGCCGGCCTCGGGGCCGATCTCCCCGGCGGGGTCGTCGGCGCGGTGCCGGACCATCACGCCGACCAGGTGCCGCCGGTCGAGCACCACGCCGAGCGCCTTGGCCCGCAGCCCCACCTCGTCCACCGGGCGGGAGTGGTCGAGCAGCGCGGTGAGCAGGGTGCGATGGATCTGCCGCTCCAGGCCCTCGGCGTCGCGGCGGATCAGCCGGCCCAGCGCGAGGGTGGACGCGGCCCGCTCGATCAGGATGGTGAGCCGGGTGGGCGAGCCCGCGTTCGGTTCGACGGCCCGGGCGCTGGGCACGTCGCCGCTGGCCGGCCAGCGCAGCAGCAGTCGGCCCCAGTCCTGCCCCCGGGCACCGACGGTGGTCACCAGCCAGCCGCTGTCCGGGTCGTACGCGGTCCGCCCGGCCGGGCGGATCCGCCGGGAGTGCTGCTCCCAGCCGTCCAGCAGCAGCTCGGCGCTCTCGCCCGCCGGGTCGTACCCGAGCACCTGCCGGGACAGGTTCTCCAGCACCACGGGGCAACCGGACAGCTCGGCGGCCTGTCGGATCACCTCGGTGGCGTCGGCGCCCTCGACGGACAGGTCGTTGAACCGCTGGTGGATCTCCTCGGTGGCGCGCAGCTCGGTGAGCTGCGCGTCGACGATCAGCGCGTGCACCGCCTCGGTGATCCGGACGAACGGGGTGGCCCGGCGCAGCTCCACCAGGGGCAGCCCGCGCCGCTCGGCGGCGGCGGCCATGACCCGAGGCACACCGCTGACGTACCGGCGGCCCAGCTCGACGACGAGCCCGGAGACTCCGACGTCGGCGAGGTCACCGATGAACGCGCGCAACCCGGCGTCGTCCCCGGGCAGACCGATGCCTGTGGTGAGCACCAGTTCGCCACCGCCGAGCAGGGTGGCGATGTCCGGCACCTCGGCGACGTGCACCCAGCGGACGGGTCGGTCCAGCCCCTCGTCGCCGGCGACCACGCGGGGCGCACCGTGGCGGACCGGGTCCAGGGCGAGGACCTCACGGACGGTAGGGAACACGGCCGCCACGCTACCGTCCGTGACGCCGGAACTCGACTTGCCACCGGCGCGAGGGGTCAGTCGACGCCGAACTCCATCGCGGCGCGGTCGAGCGCCTCGTCCTCCGCCGAGGCGACGCCCCGGGAGGCGATGGCTTCCGCACCGCCCTCGGGCATCGCGCCGATCAACCCGGTGGAGGCGGCCTGCGCGGCCCCGATCATCCGCTGCGGGTTCCCGCCACCGACCAGGCCGAGGGAGGCGTACTGCTCCAGCTTCGACCGCGAGTCGGCGATGTCCAGGTTGCGCATGGTGAGCTGGCCGATCCGGTCCGACGGGCCGAACGCCGAGTCCTCGGTACGCTCCATCGACAGCTTGTCCGGGTGATAGCTGAACGACGGGCCGGTGGTGTCCAGGATCGAGTAGTCCTCGCCCCGGCGCAGCCGCAACGTCACCTCGCCGGTGACCGCCGTGCCGACCCACCGCTGCAACGACTCGCGCAGCATCAGCGCCTGCGGGTCCAGCCAGCGGCCCTCGTACATCAGCCGACCGAGGCGGCGACCCTCGTTGTGGTAGTTCGCCAGGGTGTCCTCGTTGTGGATGGCGTTGACCAGCCGCTCGTACGCGTAGTGCAGCAGCGCCATCCCGGGCGCCTCGTAGATGCCCCGGCTCTTGGCCTCGATGATCCGGTTCTCGATCTGGTCCGACATGCCCAGGCCGTGCCGGCCGCCGATGGCGTTGGCCTCCAGCACCAGGTCGACGGCGCTGCCGAACTCCTTGCCGTTGATCGTGACCGGGCGGCCCTGGTCGAAGCCGACGGTGACGTCCTCGGTCGGGATCTCCACCGACGGGTCCCAGAAGCGGACGCCCATGATCGGGCTGACCGTCTCGATGCCGGTGTCCAGGTGCTCCAGGGTCTTCGCCTCGTGCGTGGCGCCCCAGATGTTGGCGTCGGTCGAGTACGCCTTCTCGGTGCTGTCCCGGTAGGGCAGGCCGCGTTCGAGCAGCCACTCGGACATCTCCTTACGCCCACCCAGCTCGGTGACGAAGGCGGTGTCGAGCCACGGCTTGTAGATGCGCAGCATCGGGTTGGCCAGCAGGCCGTACCGGTAGAACCGCTCGATGTCGTTGCCCTTGAAGGTCGAGCCGTCGCCCCAGATCTGGACGTCGTCGGCGACCATCGCCCGCACCAGCAGGGTGCCGGTCACGGCGCGGCCCAGCGGAGTGGTGTTGAAGTACGCCCGCCCGCCGGTGCGGATGTGGAAGGCGCCGCAGGTCAACGCGGCCAGGCCCTCCTCGACCAGGGCGGCGCGGCAGTCGACCAGGCGGGCGACCTCGGCGCCGTAGCTGAGCGCGCGGCCGGGCACCGAGGCGATGTCGGGCTCGTCGTACTGGCCGATGTCGGCGGTGTAGGCGCAGGGAATGGCGCCCTTGTCGCGCATCCACGCGACCGCGACCGAGGTGTCGAGGCCGCCGGAGAAGGCGATGCCGACACGTTCGCCGGTGGGCAGGGAGGTGAGAACCTTGGACACGGGGAAAATTATGCAATAGAACGCATGGCCATGCAAGCCGATGCGGTCTACTCGACGCCGAACGGCGGATCGTCGCGGCCCAACTCCCAGAACGCCACCGCCGCCGCGGCGGCCACGTTCAACGAATCCACGCCGCGGCGCATCGGTAGGACCACCCGCACGTCGCTGGCGGCCTGGGCCGCCGCGGTGAGGCCGGGCCCCTCGGCGCCGAGCAGCAAGGCCGCCCGCTCGCGCTGCGCCGGGGTCAACCGCTGGATCGGTACGGCGTCCGGCGCGGGCGTCATGGCGAGCACTGTGAAGCCGGCCTCCCGTACCTGGTCCAGGCCCTCGGGCCAGCGGTCGAGCTTCGCGTACGGCATGGCGAAGACCTCACCCATGCTGACCCGGACGCTGCGCCGGTAGAGCGGGTCGGCGCAGGTCGGCGAGAGCAGCACCGCGTCGATGCCGAGCGCGGCGGCGCCCCGGAAGATCGCGCCCAGGTTGGTGTGGTTGTTCACGTCCTCCAGGACGACGACCCGGCGCGCGGTGGCGAGCACCTCGGCCGCCGTCGGCAGCGGCCGGCGGTGGAACGATGCCAGCACCCCCCGGTGTACGTGAAAGCCGGTGGCCCGCTGCAGCACGTCCTGGGTCGCGGCGTAGACCGGCGCGTCGCCGGTGTCCAGGTCGGCGAGCTGGTCGACCCGCTTGGCGTCGACCAGGTACGACCGGGCCGGGTAGCCCGCGCGCAGCGCCCGGCGCAGCACCAGCTCTCCCTCGGCGATGAACAGGCCGTGCGGTGGTTCCCAGCGGGTGCGCAGCTCGACGTCGGTGAGCGCCCGGTAGTCGGCGATCCGGTCGTCGTCAGGGTCGGTGATCTCGTGGACGGACACCCGACGATTCTGCCGGACGCGGAGCAGGGCACCTCGACGCCCGTCCGACGGGGTGTTTTGTCCGAAGAAGAAGGGGAATGACCGGCGGGGATCGGGACGCGACGGGAAGGACCAGCCAGGTGAGCGCAGACGACACCACGGCGGGCGAAGCGGGCGCCCTGCCCCGGCGTCCGACCGTCGCCGACCACATCGTGTCGCGACTGTTCAGCTGGGGCGTACACCGCTACTTCGGCTATCCCGGCGACGGCATCAACGGCCTCACCTCCGCGCTGCAACGCACCAACGGCCGCGCCCAGTTCATCCAGGTCCGCCACGAGGAGACCGCCGGCTTCGCCGCCTCCGCCCACGTCAAGTACGGCGGCGGGCCGCTGGGCTGCGCGCTGGTCACCAGCGGGCCGGGCGCCATCCACCTGCTCAACGGCCTGTACGACGCGAAGCTCGACCATCAACCGGTGGTCGCCCTGGTCGGTCACACCGCGACCACCGCCGAGGGCGGCGGCTACTACCAGGAGGTCGACCTGCTCGCCCTCTACAAGGACGTGGCAGCGGCGTTCCTGGCCCAGCTCGACCACCCGGCGCAGGTACGCCACCTGATCGACCGGGCGTGCCGGACGGCGCTGGCCCGGCGTACCGTCACCGCCCTGATCCTGCCGCTGGACCTGCAGGACGAGCCGGCCGTACCGAACCCGCCGCACGCGCACGGCTACTACCAGACCAGCAACGCGCCGAGCAGCACGCCGACGGTGCCGCCGGAGGCGGACGTGCGCCGGGCGGCCGAGGTGCTGCGCGGCGGGCAACGGGTGGCCATGCTGGTCGGCCAGGGGGCCCTCGGCGCGCGCGACGAGGTCCGCGAGATCGCTGATCGCCTCGGAGCCGGCGTGGCCACCGCGCTGCTCGGCTTCACCGCCGTCGACCACCGCGAACCGTGGGTGACCGGCGCGATCGGGCTGCTCGGCACCCGACCGAGCTGGCAGCTGATGAGCGGCTGCGACCGACTGCTGATCGTGGGCAGCAACATGCCGTACTCGGAGTTCTACCCGCAGCCCGGGCAGGCCCGCGCGGTGCAGATCGACCTGGACGGCACCCAGCTCGGGCTGCGGTACCCGACCGAGGTGAACCTGACCGGCGACGCCCGCCCCACGCTGCTGGCGTTGCTGAACGAACTGGGCCCCGGCCCCGGGCCGACCGCCTGGCGGGCGGAGGTCGCCGAGGCCACCTCGGCGTGGCGCCGGGTGCAACACGACCTGGCCGAGCAGACCGCCGACCCGGTCAACCCGCAGTTGCTCTTCCACACGCTGAACGAGCGGCTGCCCGACGACGTGCTGCTAGCGGTCGACTGCGGCACCACCACCGCCTGGTACGCCAGACACATCCAGGTACGCCCCAGCATGCTGGCCAGCCTCTCCGGCACGCTGCTGTCCATGGGCGGCGCCATGCCGTACGCGTTGAGCGCCAAGTTCGCCCACCCGGACCGGCCGCTGGTCGCACTGATCGGCGACGGCGCCATGCAGATGAACGGCGTCAACGAGCTGATCACCGTGGCGAAGTACTGGCGCAGCTGGGCCGACCCGCGCTTCGTGGTGCTGGTGCTCAACAACCGGGATCTGGCGTTCGTCAGCTGGGAACAGCGCTCCACCGAGGGGACGCCGATGTTCCCGGACAGCCAGCAGTTGCCGGACATCGCCTACCACCAGTGGGCAGAGGTGCTCGGGCTGCACGGCGAGTTGATCGACTCACCGGATCAGGTGCGCGACGTCTGGGACCGGGCCCTCACCGCCGACCGACCGGTGGTGATCAACGCCCTGGTCGATCCGGCGGAGCTGATGCTGCCACCGCACTTCACAGTCGAGCAGGCCCGCAAGACCGCCGCGGCGGTGCTGCGAGGCGACACCGACTGGGCCGGAATCATCCGCCGCGGCCTCCCGTCGACGCTCGCGAGCTACCGCCCCCGCCGCCGCAAGGACTGACCGGGACCTCCGGAGGCGCCGGCACGTTGCCGGATCAGCCGCGGCGGTCGAGCCAGCGTTGCAGGGCCGAGCGGGGGTCCTGGGTGGGCTCCTGCCGACGCTCTGGAACGGCGGGGCGCTCCACCGGGCGGCGCGCGTCGCCGGCCAGCTCACGGCTCGGTGCGACGAACGCCTTCTCCGGCTGGCCCTTCACGGCGGTGGCGATGACCCGGGCCACCGCGTCGATCACCTTGCTCTGCACCGCAGACCCCACCGAGTCGGCCGGGTCGTCCGGGTTGGCGGCGATACCCGCCACCGCTACCTGCGGGGTGAAGCCGACGAACGTCTCGGTGGAGTTCTCCTCCGAGCTACCCGTCTTACCAGCCACCGGTCGGCCGTCGAGGATGTCGTTCACACCGGTGGCGGTGCCACCGTTGCACTGCCCGAACGCCGACTGCTGACCCACCGGGCAGCGGGCCGCGTCGGTCGCGGCACGGGCGACGTCGGCGTCGAGCACCCGCTTGCAGGAGGGCTGCCCCACCGGCACCTTCGTGCCGTCCGCGCCGGTCACCGAGACCACCGGCACCGGTGTGCAGTAGGTGCCCTCGGCGGCCACCGTGGCGTACGCGTTGGCCAGGTCCAGCGGAGTGGTGGCCGCCACGCCGAGGGTGAACGAACCCCAGTCCGCGGCGTTGTTCTTGGCGAAGTTGGCGTCCGAGTCGGCGCGGAACGTGATGCCGAGCCGCTGCGCCATCTCGACCACCTTGTCCTGGCCGACCTGCTCGGCCAGCCAGACGAAGTAGGTGTTCACCGAGCGGCCGAAGCCGTCCCACATCATCCGGTACCCGTCCATCCAGTCCGGGTTGGCGTTCGCCGGGCACCAGCGGCCGTCGCAGCTGCCCGGCCCCTCGGCGGCGTACCGGGTGGGCAGCTTGGCGGGCGCGTCGAACCCGGTGGAGAGGGTACGGCCCGACTCCAGCGCGGCGAGCATCGTGAACAGCTTGAACGTGGAACCCGCCTGGTACCCGTCGACGCTGGCTCCGCCGGAGATCAGCGGGTTGACGGTGTTCGGGTGGTTCGCCTGCCCGCCCGGGTTGTCGGCGAGGCTGTAGTGCCGGTTGACCGCCATCGCCAACACCCGCCCGGTGCCCGGCTGAACCGCAGCGATCGGCAGGGCGCGCTTGTTGTCGTACCCGTAGACCTTGGTGGCCTGCTGCTGCGCGGTGGCCTGGATCTTCGGGTCCAGCGAGGTGACGACGGTGTAGCCGCCCGAGCGCAGTGCCTGCTCGCGCTCCGCGACGGTCGCCCCGAAGGCCGGCTGGGTCAGCCACCACTGGCGCAGGTAATCGCAGAAGAAGCCCCAGTCGTCGTGGCCCTGGGAGACGGCGGTGCAGCCGTTGGGCTGGGCGGTGGGGTGCAGGGCCAGCGGCTCCACCTTGGCCTGGGCGGCCTGCGCGGCGGTGATGGCGTTGGTGGCGACCATCGAGTCCAGCACGTACGACCGGCGGGCCAGCGCCTCGTCCTTGTCGCCGCTGATCGGGCTGTACGCGTCCGGGGACTGCACCAGACCGGCCAGCAGGGCCGACTCGGCGAGGGTCAACTGCGCCGGAGGCTTGCCGAAGTACCGCTGGCTGGCCGCCGCGATCCCGTACGCGCCGGAGCCGAAGTAGGCGATGTTCAGGTACCGGTCGAGGATCTCGTCCTTGCCGAGGCTCTTGTCGAGCGCGCTCGCGTACCGGATCTCCTGGATCTTGCGACCCACGGTGGGATCGGTGGCGGCGGCGCGCTCCTCGGCGGTGCGGGTGGGGTCGGTCTTGAGCACGTTACGGACGTACTGCATGGTCAGCGTCGAGCCGCCCTGCTCGGTGCCGCCACCCTTGACGTTGGCCACCAGCGCCCGGGCCAGGCCGCGCAGGTCCGCGCCACCGTGGTCGTAGAAGCGCCGGTCCTCGGCCGCCACGATGGCCTGCCGCATGACCGGGGCGATCTCCGACAGGGGGACGTCGGTGCGGTTCACGTCGTAGAACGTGGTGATCAAAGTCTTGCCGTCGTTGGCGTAGAGGTACGAACGCTGCGGCGTGGCCGGGGTCTTCAGCGAGGCCGGCAACGCGGCGTACGACCCGAGCGCGGAGCGGGCGGTGAGCCCGAGCAGCAGGTTGCCAGGCAGCGCGGCGACTGCCAGGACAAGCCCGGCCAACACGCCGGCGAGCAGCACGGTGAACAGCCGCGACAGCGGCGAGCGGGGGGCGGCCATGCTCCCCAGGATTGCCATGAAAGCCGCCAACCGACCACCCTCACCCCGCGATTGTCAGCAACTTCACGCCCACCCACCAGCCAACTCCCACCCCAGTTCCCCCGCGCCGCCCCACCCCCGCCCCGCCCGCGTGGCTCCGGTGATCATGGGGTTAGCGGGAGGTTTGATCACGGAATCGCCCGTCAACCTCATGATCACCGGAGCTGGCCGAGGGCAGGTGGGGGGCGGGGTGGGGGCCGGTGGGTGGGGTGGGTGGGTGGGGGTGGGTGGGTTAGGGGTTTGGGGTACTCAGGCTGGCGGTGGCGGCGTCTCTGGCGGTTTCGCGGGGCATCAGGCGGCCGGAGCGGTAGCCGATGCCGATGCCGGCGATCAGGACGAAGATCGCGCCGAAGGTCTGCAACGAGCCGATCAGGGCACCGCCGAGGCCGAGCAGCGGCGCGGCGATGATCAGCATGACGCCGTCGCCGAGGCTGAAGGTGCCCGAGCGGGCCACCGCCCAGCCGGTGAGGAACCAGCCCGCGCTGTAGAACGTCGCGCCGACGAGGACCAGCGACCGCGCGGTGGCGCCGAAGACCGGCGTCTGCTCCTCGAACCCGGCGAACGGCAGCATCAGCACGGTGCCGGCGATGCTGACCAGCAGGCCGGCGGCGGCCACCCGGCGGCTGCGGGTCGCGGCCAGCAGCCCGGTGAGGGCCAGCAGCGCGAGCAGGCCGAGCCACACCGCGGCCACCCAACCGATCAGGTACACCGCCCGGCCGTCGGCCGGATAGGGGTCGTTGCCCACCCCTCCGTCGCTGGCCATCGCCACCACGCCGTAGAGGATGGCGTACGCGGGCAGCAGCCAGACCGCAGCCCGCGCGAACCGACGCAACGACCAGGCCCAACTGGCGTTCGTGGCGGGGGCGCCCGGGGTCGGCTCGCCGACGAAGGGCAGTACGCCGAACCCGCCACCGCTGCGCCGGGAGCCCAGTGGGGCGACCGGGTCGTGCGCGCCGGGCACCGGGGCCGAGGACCACATCCGATTCGCCGGATCCTTCATGCGTCACCTCGCTCGTCGTCGAGCGGTGCACCGACGCGCCGGGGCGCCCCGATTGCCTGGTCACCACCCGTCCTAGGACCGATCGTGGCAGGCGTCGGAGCGCCCCATGAGTCTTTCTCGTATTTAGCCGACCGGGCGGCCGGCGTACGGGATCAGCCGCGCTCGCGCTGGTCGGCCGGGTCCTCGACGAGGCTGGTCGGCGACACCGGCTCCGGTGCGGGCAGCCCCTTCGACCCCTTGCCGCCGGTGGCCTGCGCCTCGGCGACGCGTACCTCGTCGTGGATCTGCTGGGCGGCGTCCGCCGCGGCCTGCGCCGCCTCCGCGGCCTCGCGCTCGACCTGGCTCGCCTGGTCCGCGGCCTCCGGTGCGGGCAGATCCCCCACCATCTGGCTCAGCCCACCGAGCGCGCCACCCATCCCCTCCAGGGCCTTGGTCAGCTCGGCCGGCACGATCCAGACCTTGTTGGCGCTGCCCTGGGCGATCTGCGGCAGAGCCTGCAGGTACTGGTAGGCGAGCACCTTCTGGCTCGGGTTCGCCTGGTGGATCGCGTCGAAGACCGTCCGGATCGCCTTCGCCTGACCCTCGGCCTGCAGGATCCGGGCCTGCCGGTCACCGTCGGCCCGCAGCACCGCCGACTGCTTGTCACCCTCGGCGGTGAGGATCACCGACTGCTTGTGCCCCTCGGCGGTCAGGATCGCCGCACGGCGGTCCCGCTCGGCGCGCATCTGCTTCTCCATCGAGTCGCGGATGCTGGCCGGCGGCTCGATCGCCTTGATCTCGACCCGGGTCACCTTGATGCCCCAGCGACCGGTGGTCTCGTCCAGCACACCCGAGAGGTGCCGGTTGATCTCGTCCCGGCTGGTCAGCGCCCGCTCCAGATCGAGCGAACCGATCACGTTACGCAACGTGGTGACGGTCAGCTGCTCGATGGCCTGGAGGAAGCTGGAGATCTCGTAGGTCGCCCGGACCGAGTCGACCACCTTGAAGTAGAGGACCGTGTCGATCGAGACCACCAGGTTGTCCGAGGTGATCACCGGCTGCGGCGGGAAGCTGACCACCTGCTCCCGCATGTCGACCTTGGTACGAACCGCGTCGATGAACGGCACCAGCAGGTTGAGGCCGGGGCTGAGGGTGCGCTTGTACTTGCCGAGCCGTTCCACCACGTCCTGACGTTGCTGCGGCACGATCCGCACAGCCTTGGCCAGCGTTATCACGGCGATCAACGCCACCGCGATCAGCACCACCCCGATTAAGGTCATTCCGTTCACCCTCTCGATTCCGGCAGCTCGCCGGCGGAAGAAACATCGTCCTGCCACACCAGGGCGGTAGCGCCCCGGACCTTTATCACCCGAACCCGTTGACCGGGGTCGTAGACCTGTGTCGTGTCGTACGACCGGGCGCTCCACAGCTCACCGTCGATCTTGACGAGGCCCTGCTCGGCGTCCACCCGTTCCAGCACCAGCGCCGTGGAGCCCTCGATCGCCTCCACGCCGAACGGCTGCTCGCCACTCTCCAGCGCGGAGCGGCTGTGCCGCCGGATAACCGGTCGGACCACCACCAGGCTCAACGCCGACACCACCGCGAAGACCAGCGCCTGCACGGCGACCGGCGCGCCCAGGGCGGCCGCACCGGCGGCGGCGAACGCACCGACCCCGAACATGATCAGAAATAGCGTCGTCGTGAAAATCTCGGCGACGGCCAGCAGCACACCCAAAACGATCCACACCACGGCGTCCACCACCCAATCGTGACACGTAATTGCACGCGCGACCTTCCCGGGAAGATCAGTAGGCTCTGCGAGACCCTTTCCGGCCCGTCAGAGACACCACGAATCGGCGGCCCGACCCGAGGAGATCCCGTTGAGCCTGCTCCCCGAGACCGCCCGACAGATCGAGACCCGAGTCGCCCAGGCACAGGCCGACGGTCACACCCCGTCAGTGGTGCTGGGCGTGGTCCGCGACGGCACGCTGGCGCACGTGGCCGCCGCCGGCGAACACCCCCGCCCGGATGTCGACCTGCAGTACCGGGTGGGCTCGATCAGCAAGACGATGACCGCCACCCTGATCATGCAGTTGCGCGACGCCGGCCGACTGGCCCTGGACGACCGACTGGAGCAGCACCTGCCGGGCACCGGTGTGGGCGATCTCACCCTGCGCCAACTGCTCGGCCACGCCAGCGGCATGCAACGCGAACCCGAGGGCGACTGGTGGGAGCGGGCGGCGGGCGTCGATCTGACCACCCTGCTCGCCGACGTCGGCGCCGACAAGATCGCCTACCCGCCGCACCGCGCGTACCACTACTCCAACCTGGCGTACGGGCTGCTCGGCGGGTTGCTCGAACGGCTCACCGGGACACCCTGGGCCGACCTGCTCGACGAACGGATCCTCACCCCGCTGGGCCTGCGTCGCACCACCTACGCGGCCACCGAGCCGTACGCCCGCGGCTACGTCGTCCACCCCTGGCACGGCACGCTGCGCGAGGAACCCCGGACCGACACCGGCGCCATGGCCCCCGCCGGGCAGCTCTGGTCGACGATCGAGGACCTCGGCCGCTGGGCCGCGTTCCTGGCCGACCCCGACCCGTCGGTGCTCGCCGCCGAGACGCTGACCGAGATGTGTGCCCCCGTGGTGATCAGCGACCTCGACTCCTGGACCGGCGGGCACGGCCTGGGGCTGGAGCTCTACCGCGACGGCGAGCGCGTGTACGTCGGGCACGGCGGCTCGATGCCCGGGTACGTGGCCGCCCTCGTGGTGCACCGGCCCACCCGCACCGCCGTGGTCGGCTTCGCCAACTCGTACGGCTTCCCGATCACCGGGCTCAGCCGCCAACTGCTGACCACCGTGCTGGACGCGGAGCCGGCGTTCGCGCAGCCGTGGCGGCCGGCCACCGTCGCGCCGGATGCCGAGTCGGCCGAGCTGACCGGCCGCTGGTGGTGGATGGGCACTTCGCTGGACCTGACCTGGGACGCGGGTGACCTGGTGGCCCACGTACGCGGTGAGCGGGCGAGCCGGTTCACCGCCGAGGGAACGGACCGCTGGCGGGGACGTTCCGGCCCGGAGAACGGCGAGGTCCTGTCGGTGCTGCGCGACGACAGCGGACGGGCGGCGGCGGTCGACATCGCCACGTTCGTCTTCACCCGCAGCCCGGACGAGGTCCCCTGACCCGTGGGAAGGATCGGGCGGGTCAGGGGGCTTCGGTGACGAAGTCGATAAGGCGTTCCATGGCGTTGATCAGAGGGGTCTCCACGTCGGCGAAGCTGTTCACCCGGGACAGGATGTGCCGCCACATGTCGGCCGGCTCAGCCACCCCGAGGGCCGCGCAGACCCCCTCCTTCCACGGGCGCCCCGGCGGCACCACCGGCCAGGCCGCGATGCCCAACGCGGCCGGCTTCACCGCCTGCCACACGTCCACGTAGGGGTGCCCGGTCACCAGCACGTGCGGCGAGTTCACCCGGGCGACGATCCGGCTCTCCTTGCTGCCCGGCACCAGGTGGTCGACGAGCACGCCGAGTCGGCGGGTCGGGCCGGGGCCGAAATCGCGTACCTCGGCGTCGAGGGCGTCGATGCCGTCCAGCGGCTCGACCACCACGCCCTCGATCCGTAGGTCGTCGCCCCAGATCCGCTCGACCAGAGCGGCGTCGTGGATGCCCTCCACCCAGATTCGGCTGGCCTTCGCCACCTGGGCCCGCACGTTGTCCACTGCGACCGAGCCGGACGCGGTCCGCCGACGGGCCGTCGGCACCGCCGCCCGGGTCGGGCGGCGCAGCGTCACCGGGCGGCCGTCGAGCAGGAACGCCGCCGGCAGCAGCGGGAAGTTGCGCCGTTTACCGTGCCGGTCCTCCAACACCACCGCGCCGGCCTCGAAGCCCACCACCGCTCCGCAGAACCCGGAGTCGGCATCTTCGACCACGAGATCCGGTTCGGCGTCCACCTCGGGGGTGACCTTGCGCCGTCGCCAGTCGCCCGCCAACACGTCCTCGCCGTATCGCCCCGCCATGTCGATCACGCTAAACCCAGCCCGCCCCCACCCCGGCCCCCGACACACCGCCCTGCCCTCTGACCGCCGACCACAGGGGGCGGGGATTGGGGCGAACAGGGCAGTTGGGGGCAGGCCGGGCGACCGGAGCGGCAGCCGAGACAGGGCCGGTCGTGACCACGTACCCTTTCGGCATGTCCACCCCCGCAACGGGCGCGGCCACTCTCGCGCCGCGCCGGTCCAGCCGGTTCGTTGCCTGGGTGCGCGCGTGGCGCGCCGGGTTGGTGCCCTACGACGAGGTCGCCGACGCCATCGCCGGCGACGAGGAACACCTCGTTGCGGACGCCCCGGGCACCTGGACCGACGTTCCGCTGGGCGCCGCGCTGCCCACCCTGGCCAAGCTCTCCCCGGACGAGATCCGCCTGGTGCTGCCCGCGCCGGGCGACCCGAGGGGTTTGCCCGGCCCCGGCGACTTCGCCGGTGCGGCGCTGGTCACGGGCGAGGCGGTGGTCGCCGGCGGGCTCGGGCTGATCCCCCAGGTGCGGCTGCACACCTCCGGCTCGGGAGACTGTTTCGAGACGGTGCTCTGGCGGGTCTACCCGCTGCCGGCCAACGCCCCCGCCGCGTCACTCTCGTTGCCTGGTGCCGCCGAGGCGGAGGCCGAGTTGGCCGCCGCGCTTGCCGAGACGACCGCCGTGCTGACCCGCCTCGACGTGGCCCAGTGGCGGCCCGAGCTGGCCGGTGCGCTGGCCGCGCTCCGCCGCCCGGACGGCACCACCGATCTCCCACCGGGCTTCGACCCGCGGGCCCGCCGGCTCTTCGCCCGGGCCGCGGTGCTCGACCGGGTGCTGGCGTTGGCCGGGCACGCCGCCCCGGGCGGTGCGATCAACAACTACGAGGCGCAGCAACGGGACGCGGCACTTCGCCCCCTGACCGCTGCCTGCCGGCAGGCGCTGGTGGCCGCCTGCAACGCCCCCCTGCGCCCCTGACCGGACCGTCCCCGCACGCGCCCCACCACCGGCCGTCGCCGATCTTGCAGTTTCGGTTGTCGATATAAGGGGGAATGCCCTTTGTGTCGCGACAGCAAGTGCAAGATCGCGGGACGGGGTGGGGTGGGGTGGGGTGGGTCAGATCTCGTCGAGCAGGTCCGCGACCGAGTTGATGATCCGGGACGGGCGGTACGGGTAACGCTCCGCCTCGGTGCGACTGCTGATCCCGGTGAGCACCAGGATGGTCTCCAGCCCAGCCTCCAGGCCACACAGGATGTCGGTGTCCATCCGGTCACCGATCATCGCGGTGCTCTCCGAGTGCGCGTTGATGGTGTTGAGCGCCGAGCGCATCATCATCGGGTTGGGCTTGCCCACGAAGTACGGCTCGACCCCGGTCGCCTTGGAGATCATGGCGGCGACCGAACCGGCGGCGGGTAGCGCGCCCTCCACGGACGGGCCGGTCACGTCGGGGTTGGTGCAGATGAACCGGGCACCATCGTTGATCAGGCGGACGGCCTTGGTGATCGCCTCGAAGCTGTAGGTGCGGGTCTCGCCGAGCACCACGTAGTCGGGGGCGAAGTCGGTCAGCACGTAGCCGACGGCGTGCAGGGCCGTGGTCAGCCCGGCCTCACCGATGACGTACGCGGTGCCACCCGGCCGCTGGTCGGCGAGGAACTGGCCGGTGGCCAGGGCGGAGGACCAGATCGACTCCTCCGGCACGTCCAGCCCCATCCGGCTGAGCCGGGCCGTCAGGTCCCGCGGGGTGTAGATCGAGTTGTTGGTCAGCACCAGGAACGGCTTGCCGGAGGCGCGCATCCGGTTGATGAACTCCGGCGCGCCGGGCACCGGCTGGCCCTCGTGCACCAGCACGCCGTCCATGTCGGTCAGCCAACTCTGCACGGGCTTGCGGTCATGCATGATGATCCTCAGAGGTCAGGGACGACGGGTCGGCACGCAACAGACGGTGGGGCAGGTGTCCCACATGGGCAGCTCACCCAGGCGGCGGCGTAGCTGCGCGCCGTCCGGGTCGGTCCGCTCGGTGACCAGCTCACGCACCATGGTCACGAAGCGCGGGTCGGTGCCCGGCGTGCCGGCCCGGACGAAGTCCAGGCCGAGCTGCTTCGCCGTCTCCAGCGCTTCGGTGTCCAGGTCCCACACGACCTCCAGGTGATCGGAGACGAACCCGATCGGGCTGACCACCACACCGGTGGTGCCGCCCTGCGCGAGGGTGGCCAGGTGGTCGTTGATGTCCGGTTCCAGCCACGGCACCTGCGGCGGGCCGGAGCGGCTCTGCCAGACCAGGTCGTACGCCAGGTCGGGTGCGGCGGCCGCGGCGACGAGCCGGGCGGTCTCGTGCAGCTGCGCCTCGTACCGGCCGCCGTGCGGGCCGGCGCTGGCCGCCATCGAGTTGGGGACGGAGTGGGCGGTGAAGACCAGCCGGGTGGTGTCCCGCAACGCCTGGTCGAGCTGGCCCAGGGCCGCGCGGACCGCGTCGACGTGCGGCTCGACGAAGCCGGGGTGGTCCCAGAACTGGCGCAGCTTCTCGATCACCGGGGCGTCCGGGCCGACGGCGGCACGGGCGGCGGCGATGTCCTCCTGGTACTGCCGGCAGGACGAGTAGCCGCCGTACGCGCTGGTGACGAAGGCCAACGCCCGGGTGATCCCGTCGTCGCGCATCTGGGTCACGGTGTCGGCGAGCATCGGGTCCCAGTTGCGGTTGCCCCAGTAGACGGGCAGGTCGACACCGTGCGCGGCGAAGTCGGCGCGGACGGCGGCCAGCAGGTCCCGGCACTGCTGGTTGATCGGGGACACCCCACCGAAGTGCTGGTAGTGCTCGGCGACCTCGACCAGTCGTTCGGGAGGCACACCCCGGCCCCGGGTCACGTTCTGCAGAAACGGCATCACGTCCTCGGGCCGTTCGGGCCCGCCGAAGGACACCAGCACCAGCGCGTCGTACGACATGGGGTCATTCTTGCCCCTCGGCCGGGACGACCCGGCGACGCCCCCTGGTCCGGCCACGTGGATCACGCGGACGGTGACCAGGGAGCGTCACGGTGCGGCGTCAGGAGCCGATGGCGTGGTAGCCGCCGTCGACGTGGACGATCTCGCCGGTGGTGGCCGGGAACCAGTCGGAGAGCAGCGCCAGGCAGGCCCGCGCGGCGGGCTCCTGGTCGGTGAGGCTCCAACCCAGCGGGGCACGCTCGGCCCAGGCGTCCTCGAACTGGTCGAAGCCGGGGATCGACTTCGCGGCGATGGTGCGCAGCGGCCCGGCGGCGACCAGGTTACTGCGGATGCCCTGCTTGCCCAGGTGCAGCGCCAGGTAGCGGGACGCGGACTCCAGGCCGGCCTTGGCCACGCCCATCCAGTCGTAGACCGGCCACGCCTTCGTCGCGTCGAAGGTCAGGCCGACCACCGCGCCACCGGGCGACATCAGCGGCAGCGCCGCCATGGCGAGGGACTTGTACGAGAAGGTGGACACGTGCAGGGCGGTCGCCACGTCCTCCCAGGGCGCGTCGAGGAAGCCGCCGCCCAGGCAGCTCTGCGGGGCGAAGCCGATCGAGTGCACGACGCCGTCGAGGCCGTCGACGTGCTCGCGTACCCGGTCGGCGAGGCCGGCCAGGTGCTCGGTGTTGGTGACGTCCACCTCGATGACCGGGGCGGGCTCGGGGAGCCGCTTGGCGATCCGCTCGACCAGGGAGAGCCGGCCGTAGCCGGTGAGCACGACCTGCGCGCCATTATCCTGAGCGAGCTTCGCCACCGAGAAGGCGATCGAGGCGTCGGTGATGACACCGGTGACGAGCAGTCGCTTACCGGCGAGCAGTCCGGACATCGCTGATTTCCTCCGTAGTCAAAAGGGTTAGTGACCCATGCCGAGGCCGCCGTCGACCGGGATGACGGCGCCGGAGACGTACCCGGCGCTGTCCGAGGCCAGCCAGGTGACCACGGCGGCGACCTCGTCCGGGCTGGCCATCCGGCCGGCCGGGATGGACTTGAGGATCTCCGCCTTGCGGTCGCCGGAGAGGCCGGCGGTCATGTCGGTGTCGATGAAGCCGGGCGCCACCACGTTCGCGGTGATGTTGCGGCTGCCCAGTTCCCGGGTGATCGAGCGGGCGACACCGACGAGGCCGGCCTTGCTGGCGGCGTAGTTGACCTGCCCGGCGCCGCCGGCGAGGCCGACCACCGAGGAGATGAAGATCATGCGGCCCCACTTGGCGCGGAGCATCTTGCCGGAGGCCCGCTTCGCGACCCGGAACGCACCGGTGAGGTTGGTGTCCACCACGTCGGTGAACTGCTCCTCGGACATCCGCAGCAGCAGCGTGTCGGCGGTCATGCCGGCGTTGGCGACCAGCACCTCGACCGGACCCAGCTCGGCCTCGACGGCGGCGAACGCGGCGTCGATCGAGGCGGCGTCGGTGACGTCGGCGCGGACGCCGAACAGCCCGTCGGGTGCCTCGCCGCTGCGGTGGGTGACCGCCACCCGGTCGCCCTGCTTGGCGAAGGCCTGCGCGATGGCCAGGCCGATCCCCCGGTTACCCCCGGTCACCAGCACGGTACGGGCCACTGTTCCCCCTTGCGAATGGTCAGCACGGACGCGTCGGAGCCTAGGCGTTACCGGCAGGTAAGCGCTAACGGGGATCGCGTCACACTGGGGTACGACACCGGGATCAACCCCTGGTGGCACGCCTCGCGGCGGGTCGGCCCGTAGCCTCCGGGTGGTGAACCGGCATCCGATCGCGGTGGCCTTGCGGTCCCTACGGCAGACCCTGCTCGGCCCGGACGCCCGGCCCGAACGGCCGCTGCTGGCCCGCTGGCCCCGGCTGGACCGGTACGCCGCCCCGGTCGGGCTGCTCGCCGCGCTCGGCCTCTTCCTGATCACGTTTACCGTGGAGAGCGAGTGGGGCCTGGCGCCGCCGATCGCGCTGCTGTTCGCGGCGATGACAGTGGCGCCGCTGCTGGCGCTTCCCCGGCGTCCGCTGCTGGCCTGGCGGCTGACCGTGCTGGCCCTGCTGATCTGCACGTTCAACGCGCCAGCCGACCAGTCCTGGCCGTGGACCCCGCCGCTGGCGCTGGGGTCGATCGCGGTACTGGCGGTGGTCGTCGCCCGGGTCGACCGGCCGGTGCTGCTCTGGGTGGTGGCGATCAGCACGGTGCCGGTGCTCACCCTGGTCGACCCCGACAACCGGGTGCCCGTCCTGCTGCTGCTCGGCGCGCTGGCGATCGTCGGTGACCTGATCCGGCGTAACCGGTTGTCCCGGCACGCGCTGGCGGCGCAAGCCGAGCTGAGCGAGCGGGAGCAGGAGCGTCGCGCGGTGCTGGAGGAACGCACCCGGATCGCCCGGGAACTGCACGACGTGGTGGCCCACCACATGTCGCTGATCGCGGTGCAGGCGGAGACCGCCCCGTACCGGCTGACGGACGTGCCGGCCCCGGCAGCCGCGGAGTTCGTCGCCATCGCCGCGTCGGCCCGCGACGCGCTCACCGACATGCGGCGGCTGTTGGGGGTGCTGCGCAGCGAGACGACCGGACCGCAGACCGCGCCGCAGCCGGACCTCACCGACCTTGGCGCGATGGTGGACGCGGCCCGCCGGGCCGGGCTGCCGGTGACCCTGGACGCCGAGCTGGTGGACGACGACCGGGTGCCCGCGCCGGTCGGGCTGGCCGCGTACCGCATCGTCCAGGAGGGCCTGGCCAACGCGGCCCGCCACGCTGCCGGCGCCGCGGTGCGGGTCACCGTCCGCACCAATCCGTCTGGTCTGGGGGTACGCGTCGAGAACTCCCCGGCCGACGTCCGACCGACCGCCGACGGCGGCTCCGGGCACGGGCTGACCGGCATGCGGGAACGGGCCACCTCGCTGGGCGGTACGTTCACCGCCGGGCCGCTGCCCGACGGGGGTTACGCGGTGGCGGCCGAGTTGCCGTACGACGCGGAGGGCGGGGACCGATGATCCGGGTGCTGATCGCCGACGACCAGGCGATGGTCCGGCAGGGTTTCGGCGCGCTGCTCGCCGCCCAACCGGATCTGCTGGTGGTGGGGGACGCCGCCGACGGCGCGCAGGCGGTGGCCGCCGCCCGCCACCTCGACCCGGACGTGGTGCTGATGGACGTGCGGATGCCGGTCATGGACGGGCTGGAGGCCACCCGCAAACTGCTCGGTGACCGGTCGACGCAGCGACCCCGGGTGCTCATCCTCACCACCTTCGACCTGGACGACTACGTGTACGAGGCGCTGCGCGCCGGGGCCAGCGGGTTCCTGCTCAAGGACGCCCCCGCGGCCGACCTGGTGCAGGCGGTGCGGGTGGTGGCGGCCGGGGACGCGCTGCTCGCCCCGGGGGTCACCCGTCGGCTGATCGCCGAGTTCGCGGCCCGTCCGGACCGCCGTCGCCCGCGCCCCACCGACCTGGCCGGGCTCACCCCGCGCGAGACCGAGGTGCTGCGGTTGATCGCCCGGGGCCGCAACAACGCGGAGATCGCGGGTGACCTGGTGGTGGCCGAGCAGACCGTGAAGACCCACGTCGGGCGGATCCTGGCCAAGCTGGGTCTGCGCGACCGGGCCCAGGCCGTGGTGCTGGCGTACGAGACGGGTCTGGTGGCCGCCGGCGAGTAGCCCTGTGGAGCCAGCCCGGGAACGGCTCTGCGGGACGACGACCGGGCCCCGCCCCTGGGCGCACTCTCCCTCCGGACGACATTCCGGAGGGAGAACGTGATGCGACGACGAGGTGCCAGCCGGGTGGCGATGGCCGCGCTGCTCGGCGTGAACCTGGTTCTGCCGACCCGACCCGAGCCGGCCACGGCGGCGGGGTTCGTCGAGGCGTACCCCGTGACGGCGGCGGCGATGCGCGCGGCCGGCCCCCCGTACGCGGACTGGGCGGCCGACGGACGCCGGTTCCTGCTGTTCGACGAGCGCGGTGACGGCCGCGCGGTCGAGGTGTTCGGCGACCTCGCCGACGCGGACCGGATCGCGGTGCTGGTGCCGGGGGTCGGCAGCACCCTCGCCGACTTCGACCGGGGTTTGGGCGGGGTGGCCCGGCGGGCGCCGGCGGTGCAGGCCGGGCAGCTCTACCGGGAGCTGCGGGCGACCGACCCGAAGGCGCGGGTCGCGGTGCTGGCCTGGCTCGGCTACGACCCGCCCGACGGGGTGTTGACCGCCGCCGGTGGCGTCAGCGCGCGGCGCGGCGCGGCCGGGCTGGCCACGCTGCTGCGGGAGCTGGCCGGGCGGCGTCCGGCGGCGACGATCACGCTGGTCGGGCACAGCTACGGGTCGCTGGTGGTGTCACTGGCGGCGGCGGACGCACCGTCCCAGGTCGCCGACGTGGTCAGCCTCGGCGGCGTCGGCGCCGGGGTGCAGCGCGCCGGCGACCTGCCCGGCGGGCGGCGGTTCTGGGCGGCCGAGGCGCCGACCGACTGGATCCGCCGGGTACCGCCGGTGCGCCTGCCCGGCCTGGGTTTCGGCCGGCGACCCGGTGATCCGGCGTTCGGTGCCCGACCTCTGCCGGTGGGTGGGGTAGCGGGGCACGACGGCTACCTCACGCCGGGCAGCGCCGCGCTGGTCGCGGTGGCGGCGATCGTGCTGGGCGGCGTCGACGCCGACCGGATCGGGGACGCCCGGTGAGCCGGGACCGTGCCGTCGACGCGCTGCGGGCGTACGCCATCGGCGGGGTGGTGCTGGGGCATTGGCTGGTCACCGGGTTGGTGTTGACCGGCGACGGCGGGCTGCACCAGGCCAGCCCGCTGACCGCCCTGCCCGACCTGGCGCCGATGACCTGGGTGTTGCAGACGCTCGGGTTGTTCTTCTTCACCGCCGGGTTCGGCTCGACCCGGTCGCTGGCCCGCTGTCCGGGCGGCGCGGGCGGTTGGCTCGCCGGGCGGCTGCGGCGGCTGCTGCTGCCCACCGTAGCGCTGCTCGGTGTGGGGGCCGCCGTGCTGCTCGCCGCCACCGTCCTCGGCACCTCGGACGACACGCTCGCCGTCGCGCTGCGGCTGGCGGTCAGCCCGCTGTGGTTCCTGCTACCGCTGGTGATCCTGGTCGCGCTGACCGGCCCGCTGCGCGCCGCCGTACGCCGGTGGGGGGTGGCGCGGTGCGGGGTGCCGGCGGTCGCCGTGGTGGCCGCGGTCGACCTGGCGGTCCGGCTGCTGCCGCCCGGCACCGACCTGCCCCCGGTCACCGTCCTGGCGGCCTGGTCGGTGCCGTACCTGCTGGGTGTGGCACACGCCGACGGACGGTTGGACGGCCGGCGGGCGGGCGGCACGCTGGCGGCCGGTGGGGCGGTCGCGCTGGCGGCGCTGCTGGCACTCGGCTACCCGGTGAGCGCGGTCGGCGTGCCCGGGGCCGGGGTGTCCAACCTGAACCCGCCGTCGCTGCTGGTCGTGGCGCTGGCGGTGACCCAGGTCGGGCTGGGGCTGCTCGCCCGGCCGGCACTGCACCGGCTGCTGACCCGGCCGCTGCCGGGCGCAGCGGTGACCGAGGTGAACCGGTCCGCCGTCCGGATCTACCTGTGGCACCAGCCGGTACTGGTGGCGGTGACCGCGCTCACCGCCCGCGGCGGGCTGGCCCTGCCCGGTCTGCACACCGCCCCGGACGGTCCGGGGTGGGTGCTGGCGCGCTGCTGCTGGCTGCCGTTGCTCGCCGTGGTGCTGGTCACGGTGGTGCGGGTCGGGCAGCCGAGGTCGTTCCGGCGAGGCGTACGCGCTGGTGGCGAGCGGCGTCGCCAACCGGGCGGTGGAGGGGTCGCCGGCCGGTCGGCCGAGTGCGTTCCGCCGGCACCGCACGTGTACGATCATCGACGTTCCGGCCCGCCCGACTTGCAGGAGGTGATCGCTGTGCGAGATAGCGATCCTCCCAGTCGTGGCCGGGCCGATGGTCAGTCCCGCTGAGCCACGACTCAGTCTGGTGAGCTGACCCCGCTCCGCTCCCCACCACGTCGGCAACTGCCGAGGTGAGTGCGCCGCGCCGCCCGATCCCGGGCGAGCGCCGGGAGCCGCCCGGTCACGACTTCGTGTGCGCGTCCCCACCCCCTGCGGTCCGCCCCCGCACGCGGACCGTCCAGCCGCCACCCGGAGCCGTCCATGAGCCGCTACGTCGCCCCGCTGGGCTTCACCCTCGCCGCCGTCTGGGTGGCCATCGTCTTCGTGCTCGCCGGTGGCGGTCACTGACCGCTCCGGGCCGGCCGCGGTCGCTGAGCCGCGCCACCCGGCGGTCGACGCTGCCCCGTGCCGGTAGGGGCCGCGTCGACACCGTCAACTGCGCCCGCTGACTCGGTTCGTCAACTCGGTGGCGGAGGTGTGGTCGTTACCGCCCGCCACGGTGCTCAGGGTGAGGTGGTTGGGGGCTGGTCCGCTGACGGAGAACCGCCGGGAGAGGCGCGGCGACGTGTGCGGTTCCGCAGCAGGCCGGCTCCGATGAGCGCCACGACGATCGGGACGACCACCTGCGCCAGGACCAGGACGACCCGGTCGAACGTGGACGGCCCGGCGTCGCCTTGAGTGGGCTGGGCGGCCACCTGACTCGTGGCCGGCGGGCTCGGCGAGGCAGAAACGGTCGGGCCTCCACCGGTTTCCCCAGAACTCGGCTGGGTGTTGGCCGCAACCCGCCGTGCGGTGAGCTCGATCGGGAGGTAGTCGTCGGGCACCAACGGGTTGTCACTCTGTCCGTCCAGGAGGCGAACTATCAACAACATCGTGTAGGTATCGGGCGTCTTCGCCTCCGCCTCCCAGGTCCAAACCCCGACGTCGCCAGGACCGGTCAACGGCTGCGGCTCGTCCTGGGCGGGATCAGCACCAACGACCCGGAGGTGATCGTCGGTCGAGACCAGGCGTACCTGAACACGGCCTCCGAGCAGAACCTTCCCAGCCGGGGACTGACCGACGCCCGATGGCCCAACCTCACTGGCACACCACGCCCGCTCGCGAGCCTCCGGACCGCAGAGCCCGACCCGGACCAGAAACGACCGGCCTACCTCCACCTCTCGATTGGCTGTGACATACACGTTGCCTTCGAAAAGTGCTCGCCGGCTGTCCTGCAACTTGATCTGGTACTCGAACTGCTCGGACGGGCTCGTGTTGGCGGAACCACCGGTCGGCTCGGGCGTCGGACGTTTACCAGGGTTTGGTATCAACCAGACGAGCCCGGTGGCGACGACGCTCATGATGAGCGCTGCCACTGTGAGCACCGTCTGTGAGCTTGGCCGGTGCCGGCCCTCCCTGCCCGTGGTTGCCACCGTGCGCCCCCTGAGATAGTCAAGTCGCACCAGTGTGGAGGAGGAACGCACATCCGGCGAGCAGCGGCCGACCCTGCCCGCCGCCCGCACGCACCGGCTACAGCATCCGGGACGACCAGAGCAGACTGAGTGCGCCCGCGCAGAGCGCCAGCAGCAACGCCACACCGGCGTACCACTGGGTCACCTCACGCGGCTCTGTGCGGAACCCGATCGAGCTGCCCATGTCCTGATAGACCTGCTTCAGCTCGCTCACCGAGGCCGCCTCGTAGAAGTAACCCTCGGTGGTCTCGGCCAGCTCGGCGAGGGCCAACCGGTCCACCGGGACCCGCTGTAACTGCCCGCCGATGTCGACCTGGCCGGTGTCGGTGCCGAAGGCGATGGTGGAGACCGGAACGTTGGCCGCCTGCGCGGCCGCCGCCGCCTCCTCCACCGCCCGACCGGAGGTCCGGAAGCCGTCGGAGAGCAGCACGATCCGGGCCGGCGGGATGCCCGCCGCGCCGTCGGTCGGCACCGACCGGATCGCCTCCAGGCAGGTGAAGACCGCCTCGCCGGTCGCGGTCGCCTCGGCCAGCACCAGCCCGTCGATGGCACTGGTCACCGCGTCCCGGTCCTTGCCCGGCGGCACCAGCACGTTGGCCGCCTTGGCGAACGACACGAGGCCCAGGTTGTAGCTCTCCGGCAGCTCACTGACGAACTGCTTGGCCGCCTCCTGGGCCGCCTCCAGCCGGTTCGGCGCCACGTCGTCGGCCTGCATCGACAACGACACGTCGATGGCGAGCATCACGGTGGCCCGCTCCAGCGGCTCCTTCGTGTCCACCGCGGGACGGGCCAGCGCGGTAGCCAGCACCAGCAGGCAGAGCAGGAACGCGGTCGCCGGGACGTGCCGACGCCAGCCCAGGCCCTTCGGCGCGACCGTACGCAGCAAATCCACGTTGGTGAACCGCATGGCGTACGCCCGGCGGTGCAGCTGCCGCCAGACGTAGAACGCGGCGAGTGCGAAGACCGGCAGCACAGCCAGCAGCCACCACGGTTGCAGAAAACGGATCATCGTGTCGTCCCCCGGGTACGCGCGTGCCGCTGCGCGGCCACGAATCGCACCATGTCCAGCAGCCAGTCTCGGTCGGTACGCAGACGCAGGTGGGCCGCGCCGGCGCCGCGCAGGGCGGCGGCGATCGTGGCCCGTTGGGCGGTGGCGGCCTCGGCGTAGCGCTGCCGCAGCCGCGGGTCGGCGGTCTGCACCTCGTGCAGTTCACCGCTCTCCGGGTCGACCACCGGCAACACGCCCACGTCGGGCAGCTCCAGCTCACGCGGGTCGACCACCTCGATCGCCAGCACGTCGTGGCGGACGCGCAGCTTGCGCATCGGCCGCGCCCACTGCTCGGCCGGCGCGAGGAAGTCCGAGACCACCACGGCCACCCCGCGACGGCGGGGCGGACGGTTGAGCATCTCGATCAGGGCGCCCAGATCACCACGGCCGGGCTGGATGGCGGTGCCGGCGACGGCACGCAGCAGGCCCTGCGCCTCCTTGCGCCCGGAGCGGGCCGGCAGCCGGGTGAGCACCCCGGGCCCGGACGGCGGTGGTCCACCCCGCCACCGTCGGGCCGGGGCGGACGCCCCGCCGCCGGTGCCGATCACGGCGCCGATCCGGTTACCCCCGCGCACGGTCAGGTGGGTGATGGCGGCCGCGGCGGCCACCACGACCTCCCGTTTGAGCCACTGCCCGGTCCCGAAGTCCAGGCTGGCGGAGAAATCCAGCGCGAGCCAGGTCTCCAGCTCCCGGTCGGCGACCGTACGCCGCACGTGCGGTGTGGTGGTCCGGGCCGTGACCGGCCAGTCCATCCGGCGCACGTCGTCGCCGGGGCGGTACTCCCGGGACTCACCCGCCTCACTGCCCGGTCCCGGCAGCAGGCCGGCGTAGTCGCCCTGGAGCAGACCGTCGAGCTTGCGGGTGACGAGCAGCTGAAGCCGGGACAGCACGGCCTCGCTACGGTCGGCGAGGGGGGCCGGACGAGGGGTGGGTGAGGTCACGGGCGCTGCCCGGGCCAGCCAGCGCCCGGCGGCGGCGCGATCGACGGCGGGGTGGCCTGCTGCCGGGGGGCGACCGCCGGGAGCGGGATCGTCGACATCACCCGCTGCACGATGTGGTCGGCGGGCACGTCGTCGGCGAGCGCGTCGTAGCTGAGCACCAACCGGTGCCGCAGGATGTCCGGCGCGATGTCCTGCACGTCCTGCGGCAGCGCGTAGTCACGCCCGCGCAGCAGCGCCAGGGCGCGGGTGGCCCGGACCAGACCCAGCGAGGCGCGCGGGCTGGCCCCGTACTGGATCAGTTGCGCGACGTCGGGCATGCCGTGGTCGGCCGGGGCCCGGGTGGCCAGCACCAACCGGACCGCGTAGTCGACCAGGGCGTTGTGGACGAAGACCTGGTCCGCCTTGCGTTGCAGGGCGATCAGCTCCGGGGTGTCGAACACCGCGGTCGGCTCGGGCGCGGCCACGCCCATCCGGTAGACGATCTCCCGTTCCTCCGCGTCGGTCGGGTAGCCCACCACGATCTTCATGAGGAACCGGTCCCGCTGCGCCTCCGGCAGCGGGTAGACGCCCTCCTGCTCGATCGGGTTCTGGGTGGCCATCACCAGGAACGGGTCCGGCACCCGGTGGCTCTCCCCACCGATGGACACCTGCCGCTCGCTCATGACCTCCAGCAGCGCGGACTGCACCTTCGCCGGGGCCCGGTTGATCTCGTCGGCGAGCAGGAAGTTGACGAAGACCGGGCCCAACTCGACGTCGAACTTCTCGCTCGACTGCCGGTAGATCCGGGTGCCCATGATGTCGGCGGGCACCAGGTCCGGGGTGAACTGAACCCGGGCGAAGGACCCACCGACGACCTTGGCGAGGGTCTCCACGGCGAGGGTCTTGGCCACCCCGGGCACGCCTTCGAGCAGGCAGTGACCGCGGGCGAGCAGCGCGACGAACATCCGCTCCACCATCCGGTCCTGCCCGACGATCACGCGTTTGATCTCGAACAGGCCCTTCTCCAGCAGGCTGGCGTCCTGCGCGGGGGTGGTCACCGGGGCAGGTGCCGCTCCGTTCGGCGTCGGGGCGTCGGGCATGGTCGGCTGGGCCACCGGTCCTCCACAGCGTTTGTCGGTCGTCGCGGCTCGTGCGGTATCAAGACTCGCACGCCTTGCTGAGTGTCGAGGTGGGGAGAAGCCGATTTTGACCGCGCCGTCCCCAGCAGCCGAATCCCGCATCGCGGGTATGCACGAAGCGGCCCGCCGCGTGTACGATTCACCCCGTCGCCGGGCGGCTCCCCCCGTGGTCGCCCGGCGCTCAACTTCTCCGTCCCGCCGCCCTAGACTGGCCGGGATGAGCATCCCCTCCCCCACCGACGAGGCCCTGGTCTGTTCGGCCCGGGGCTGCCGGTCCGCCGCCATCTGGGCGCTGGAGTGGAACAATCCCCGTCTGCACGACGCCGATCGGCGCAAGACCTGGTTGGCCTGCGCCCAGCACCGGGGCAGCCTCGGTGACTTCCTCGACGCTCGAGGCTTCCTGCGTGCCGTCACTCCGGTGCCCGGATCGCCTACGCTCGACCTGTGAGCGGCGACCCTCCGGCTTCCCCCGGCCCCACCTCCCCTTCCTGGCCGCCCACCCCGGCCACCGCACCACCCGGCGTCGAACCGCCGCCCGGCGCGTTCCCGGCACCCGGCACGCTCGGCCCGGAGCCCACCGCGCCGGACGTCTCGACGCCCGCGCCACTGCCACCGGGCGCGCTGCCGCCCGGTCACCGGCCGGCACCCGCCGCCGACCATCGCGCGCCCGACCTGCCGCCCCCGGGTCTCCTGCCGCCCGACCCCGCAGCGCTGCTGACGGCTGCGCCGGGTGGCCGGGGTCCGCTGGAGCCCTGGCCGGACACGGTCCACTGGCAGTCCATCTCCACCGACCTGATCTGGGTGGAGCTGATCCGGCTGGCGATCGTGGTCGCCATCGGGCTGGCGGTGACCGGAGCCGGCTGGGCGTTCAGCGGCCACTGGTTGTTCGGGCTCGCCGTGGCCGTCGTGCTGGTGCTCGGCGCGTGGCGGGCCGTCGCGATCGTCCGCGCGGTCCGGGTCTGGGGGTACGCCGAGCGGGAGAACGACCTGCTGGTCCGGCACGGCCTGCTGGTCCGCCGGCTCTCCATCGTGCCGTACTCGCGGATGCAGTTCGTCGACGTGAGCGCCGGGCCGTTGGAGCGCGCCTTCGACCTGGCCACCGTGCAGTTGCACACCGCGGCGGCGGCGAGCGACGCCCGGGTGCCCGGGCTGCGTCCGGCGGAGGCGTCCCGGCTGCGCGATCGGCTCACCGCGCTCGGCGAGGACCGGGCGGAGGGGCTGTGAGCACCCGCGCGGGCAGCCGCCGACCGCGCCGAGGGCCGCTCCGATGAGCGACGGGCCCGCCGAGCCGAGCACCCTGCCACCCACCGGCCCGACGCCACCGGGGCCGGTGCTGCCCGCTGGCTCGGCACCCGCTGGCGCGGCACCTGATCGGCGGGTGCCGCCCGGCACGCCCACGCCGTGGCCGGCGCCACCGGGCGGCGGCGAGGGCGAACCTCGGCAGCGACTGCACCCGCTCAGCCCGGTGCTGCACGGCGCCAAGTCCCTGGTCGTGGTGATCGCCGGGCTGTCCTGGTCAACGCTGTCCCGGGTGGGCTTCGGCTGGTTCGCCGCCATGGTGGCGGTGCTGGCGCTCGGCGCGACCGTGCTGTCGGTGGTCAGTTGGTACAACACCGGCTACCACGTCGTCGGCCGGGAACTACGGGTGTACGAGGGGCTGCTCTGGCGGCGTACCCGGGCCATCCCGTTGGAACGGTTGCAGGCCGTGGAGGTGGTCCGGCCGCTGCTCGCCCAGTTCACCGGCCTGGCCGAGCTGCGCCTGGAAGTGGTCGGCGGAGGCAAGACCGAGGCGCCACTGGCGTACCTCGGGGTGGCCGACGCGGCAGTGCTGCGCGAGCGTCTGCTGGCGTTGGCCGGGCGGGTGGCGCAGCAGCCCGCGCCCGGCGACGCGGTGGCCCCGGGTGCGACGGCGCCACCGGCGGCCGTGCCGGGCCGGCCACTGCACGCGGTACGCAACCAGAACCTGCTGATCAGCCAACTGCTCACCCCGCAGGCGTTCCTGCTCCCGTTCGGTGTGGCCTTCGTCGTGGTGCAGTTCCTCACCGCCGGTTCGTGGTCGTTCGTCGCGGTGGCGAGCACCCTGACCGCGATGGCGGGTGTGCTGCTGCAACCGATCCGCCGGGTCCTCGACGACTGGAACTTCCGGCTGGCCCGCGTCGGCAGCACGCTGCGGGTGCACAACGGCCTGCTGGAGACGCGGGCGCAGACCGTGCCGCTGGAGCGGGTGCAGACCGTGCGGGCCACCTGGCCGTTGCTGTGGCGGATGAAGGGCTGGCTACGGCTGCGGCTGGAGGTGGCCGGCTACTCCGTCGCGGAGGCCGACGACCGCAACCGGCCCGACCGGCTCCTGCCGGTCGGCGACCTGCCGACGGCGACGATGATCGTCGCCGAGGTGCTTCCCGGGGTACGCCTCGACACGCTCGCGCTGAGCCCGCCGCCGCGCCGGACCCGTTGGCTGCACCCGCTGGGCCGTGCCGCGTTCGGCGCGGGGCTGTTCGAGCGGGTGTTCGCCACCCGGTCCGGGCGGCTCACCCGGCAGTTGGTGATCGTGCCGTACGCCCGGATCCAGAGCGTGCGAGTGGTCCAGGGGCCTGTCCAGCGCCGTCTCGGGTTGGCCACCGTCCACGCGGACACGGCGGGCGGCTCCGGCGCCACCGCCCAGGACCGCGACCTGGCAGAGGCCTGGGCCCTGGCAGCCGACCTGACCGCAAGAGCACACCAAGCCCGCACCCAATCCTGACCCCGCCCCGGCCCCCTGGGCCTGGTGTCAGTGGTCGGCGGGGACTGCGGGGTGGGTGGTGGTGTCTGGTTCCCGTGGCGTTGGGGGCTCGGGTTGGCCGGGCGGGGGGTCGGTGGGCTGCTCCGCGGGCCGTGCCGCCTTGGCGCTCGGGTGGCGGGCCCGCCATGCCGCCCAGCCGCGCTCCGCCAGACCGACCACCAGGAAGGTCAGGCCCACGTAGGCCCAGCCGACCAGCACGTCGATCACGTAGTGCTCACCCGAGTAGACCAGGGTGAAGGTCATCGCCAGCGGGTACGCGAGCAGCAGCGGCCACCAGCGACGACGGGTGGCGGTCAGGAAGAACAGCACCACGAACAACGCCCACGCGGTGTGCAGCGACGGCATCGCGGCGACCGGGTTGGAGGCGATCTGACCGGCGTTGAGAACGTTTCCGGCGCCGTGCATGCCGAACGCCTTCCAACCCCGGGTCGAGATGCGGGCGACCTCGGTGAGCAGGCCGTTCTGCGCCGCCCACCAGGGCGGGGCGGCCGGGTAGACGAAGTAGGTGACCAGGCCGGCTGCACAGAGGAAACCCCAGCGCCTCATGTACGCGGCCCAGCGGTGCCGGTCACGCAGCCAGAGCACCGCGGCGGCGGCCAGCGCCACCACGAAGTGGGAGAAGTACACCCAGCTCGCGGCGACATCCCACCAGTGCACCTGCGGGTGGTAGAGGTGCTGCTGCAACCAGACGGTGGGCACCTCACCGCCGGTGGCCCAGCCGAACATGAACCGGTCGGCGACGATCAGCTCCATCGCGTGCGGCGTGGCCCCGTTGTCGGCGAACCCGCGCGAAAGGTTGTAGAGCACGAACAGCAGCACCACGGGCACCCAGTCCCGGGCGAAGCGCAGGTGGCTGCGCCACGGCCGCTCGCTGTTCCAGGCGATGGTCGCGAGCCAGATCCAGACGAAGGCGTACGCCGGGTCGGTGGGCAGCCCGATGGCCAGCCACGCGGCGACGAAGGCGACCGCCCAGACGGTCATGGCGACGACGCGCCGACGACCCCCGTCCGGGGACGCGGGCGGGTCGGTCCGGGCGGGGGGCTGGGGGTCAGTCACGACGGCCATCGGGGTCAAGGTTAACGACGGGGACGGCATCGACCGACGGGGACCACCCGTCGACCGTCGGGGATGGCCGCGCCCGGATCGTCGGGCGCGTGCTCGACGCGTCCGGCGAGCACCTAGGCTGACGACCATGCAGGAGCAGCCCGAGCCCGCCTTCGCACCGGGTCTGACCGCCCAGGTCGAGTTGACCGTCACCGACGCGGACACCGCCCAGGCGGTCGGTTCCGGGGACGTACCGGTGCTCGGCACTCCCCGGGTGCTGGCGCTGGCCGAGGCGGCCACCGTCGCGGCGACGGCGATCGGGATGCCGCCCGGTTCGACGACAGTGGGCACCCGGGTCGAGTTGGAGCACCTGGCGCCGACCGTGGTCGGCCGGACGGTCCGCGCGCAGGCGCTGCTGGCGACCGTCGACGGTCGCCGGCTGTCGTTCGAGGTCACGGTCAGCGACGGCGACCAGACGGTGGCCCGGGGCCGGGTGGACCGGATCCTGGTCGACCGGGGGCGCTTCGTCGAACGCGCCGGGCGGGCGTCGTGAACGCCGGTTTCGTCGAGGTCGCCGACCGGGTGCACGTGCTGGCCGAGCCGCTGCTGCGGGTCAACGTCACACTGATCGTCGGCGACGACGAGGCGCTACTGGTGGACACGCTCTCGTCGGCCGCCCAGGCCACCGAGCTGGCCACTGCCGTCCGGGCGGTCACCGACCGTCCGTTGACGCTGGTCAACACCCACCACCACTACGACCACTGCTTCGGCAACGCCGTCCTGGGCGGCGACCCGCCCCGCCCGGTGTACGCGCACGAACTGGCCGCCACCGCCCTCCGCGAGGAGTCGGAGCGGCTGCGCCGGGAGGCGTACGAGGAGTTGCGCACGGAGCACCCGGCGCTCGCCGCCGAGCTGGCCGACACCCCGCTGCTCGCCCCCACGCACACCGTGCACCTCGAGACGGCCCTCGACCTGGGCGGTCGACGGGTGCTGCTGCGCCACCCGGGGCGGGGGCACACCGAGGCCGACCTGGTGGTGCACGTGCCGGACGCCGACGTGCTGGTGGCCGGGGACCTGGTGGAGCAGAGCGGCCCGCCCGCCTTCGAGGACTCGTACCCCTTGCAGTGGCCGGACGCGGTCGCGGACCTGCTGCGACTGACCACCGCGCGCACGGTGGTGATCCCGGGCCACGGCGACCCGGTGGACGTCGACTTCGTCCGGGCCCAGCACGCGGAGCTGGCGAAGCTGGCCTGGCTGATCCGGGCCGCGCACACCGGCAGCGCCCCGCCGGAGCGGGTGGCCGCCGAGGCCCCCTTCGGGGCCCGCCCAGCCCTGGTCGCCGCCCACCGCGGCTACCTGGAACTGACCGGCACGGCCTGACCCACCCAACGTAGCTGCCGCGATCTTGCACTTTGTGCAGGGCCAAAGGCGAGCAAAGCGGACCAAACGTCGACCGAAGATGCAAGATCGGCGCGGGGGTGGGGTGAGGGCGGCGGGGGGGGTTAGGTGTTGAAGCGGTTTTGGACGGCGGCGCGGGTGGGCATGGCGGTCGCGCCGCCCGGGAATTCGCAGACCAGGCCGGCAACCCGCAGCGCGAAGGCGACCCGGTCGGTCCAGCCCGACGGGTCCTCCGGCTCACCGTCGACGAGCAGATCGGCGATCAGCGCGGCCATCACGGAGTCGCCCGCGCCGGTGGCGTCGATCGCGTTGACCTTGGGGGCCGGCACCCGGACCGGGTCGGCGTCGGCGGCGGCCAGCACCGCGCCGGCCGCGCCGAGCGTCACCACCACAGTGGCCGCCCCCAATTCACGCAGGTACGCCGCCACCCCCTCGACCGGCTCACCGGGATAGAGCAGCACCGCGTCGGCGGCGCTCAGCTTGACCAGGTGCGCGCCGGCGGCGAACTCGGCCACCACCTCGCGCAGCCCTTCCAGCGCGGCCGGCCCGTTCAGCAGCCGGGGACGTACGTTCGGGTCGAAGACCCGCAGGCCGGTGGCGAGCCCCCAGGCCCGGCGGGCGGCGGCCAGCGTGTCGGGGCGGAGCAGCACGATCGAGCCGCAGTAGAGCACGTCGGCGCCCTCCAGCAGCGCCCGGTCCAGATCGTCGGGGCCGAGCAGCCCGTAAGAGGCCGGCTCGCCGTAGAAACGGAAGTCCGGCTCCGGCCCGGCGTACGTGACCACCGCGAGTGTGGTCGGCGCCGGGACCGTGATCGCACCGGCAACCCCGACGTCGGCAGCGGTGAGAAAGGCCCTGATCCGGCCGCCCAGCGCGTCGTCACCGAGTGAGCCGACGAACTGTGCCGCACCGCCGAGTCGGGCCACCCCGACGGCGACGTTCAGTGGCCCGCCGCCGATGGCCTGCCGATAGACCCGTTCCCCGTCGAGTTCGCTGTCGAGCAGGTCGACGAGCGCTTCACCGAGCACCACCGCGTATCCCATGCCGATCCTCTCGTCGTCGCCACCGGCCGCCGATCGCCGAGCCGATCTCCGTGGCACCAGGCTGGCACAGCGCACGGCCCGATGGGCGCCGAAGGCCACGCACCGACGGGCGCGCTACCCCGGCTGGTGGATCGGCCCGTCGAGCACCGCGAGGGGGCGACCGGTGCCGCCCCACCGGGCCGCGACGATCTGCGCGGCCACACTCACGGCGGTCTCCTCGGGGGTACGACCACCGAGGTCCAACCCGATCGGGGAGGCGAGCCGGGCGAGCTGCGCCGGGCTGAGCCCCGCCTCGCTCAGCAGCTTGTGTCGCTCGTCGTGGGTGCGTCGCGAGCCCATCGCGCCGACGTACGCCAGCGGGTGGCGCAGCGCCAGCTCCAGCAACGGCACGTCGAACCTGGGGTCGTGGGTGAGCACGCACAGCACCGTCCGCTCGTCGAGCCGATCAGCCGCCAACTCGGTACGCAGGTAGCGGTGCGGCCACTGCACCACCACCTCGTCCGCCTCGGGAAAGCGCCGCGCGGTGGCGAAGACCGGCCGGGCGTCGCAGACGGTGACCCGGTAGCCGAGGAACGCGCCGATCCGGGCCACCGCGGCGGCGAAGTCGATCGCCCCGAAGACGATCATCCGGGGCGGTGTGGCGTACGCGGTCACGAAGAGGCTGATGCCGCCGCCTCGGCGCTGCCCGTGGTACCCGTACCGGAGCATGCCGCTGCGCCCGGCGGCGAGCAGCCCGAGGGCGTCGGCGCTGGCGGCGTCGTCGAGCCGGTCGTCGCCGAGCGAGCCGACGGACCGCTGGCCGGTCAGCACCAGCCGCCGGCCGAGCCGCCGGGCCGGGTCGGTCGGTCCGGTGCTGGGAGAACTGCCGGCGTCGGTGGGTGGCTCGTCGTTGACGTCGGCGGCCACGCAGGTGACGATCGCCGCCGGGTGGCCGCTGCGGCGGGCGGCGGCGACCGCGTCCAGCGCCGGCAGGGCGCTCGCGTCGACGCGTTCCACGAACACGTCGAGGATGCCGCCGCAGGTCAGGCCCACGGTGTACGCGTCGTCGTCGCTGATCCCGTAGCGGCACAGCTCGGGTTGGCCGGTGTCGAGCACACGGCGGGCCCGTTCGTAGAGATCGGCCTCGACGCAGCCGCCGGAGACGCTGCCGATGACCGTGCCGTCGGTGGTGACCACCATGGCGGCACCGGGTGGCTGCGGGGCGGAGTGCCAGGTGGCCACCACGGTGGCCAGCGCGACCGGCTCGCCGTCGCCGCACCGGCGGTGCACCTCGTCGAACACGTCCGGCACCGGCTGCCGCCTCTCCGTTCCCGCTCCCCGTACGCAGGATATGGCGTCCAGCCGCGACCGGCGGGTCTTCTCATGCATCGAGGAAGGCCTATTGCGCTCGGCCGCTGCGGCGTGGTGGGATGACGCGTACCGGGCGGTGCGAGGGCTGCGGCACCGCCGGTTGCCGGGTTGGTTAGACGCGAGGGCACCGGTCCAGGACAGGACCGTCGACGGCGCACGTCCACTGGCTGTTTCCGCCGGGGCACGTCGCCGTGATCGTCGCACCGCTCACGACAGCGGGGCGATCACGCCACATCCCACCCGATTGCGGCGGGGCGGCTCAGCCAGCGCCCCTCGCGAGTCAGGAGAACCCGTGAACCGTTCCCGTATGGCCGCGTTGCTCACCGCGGCCATGACCCTCGCGCTCGGCGCTGTCGCCCTGGCATCCACTCCACAGCCGGCCGCCGCGCACGGCGCGGCGATGACGCCCGGCAGCCGCACCTACCTGTGCTGGCAGGACGGCCTCAGTACGACCGGTGAGATCAGGCCGACCAACCCCGCGTGCTCCGCCGCCGTGGCCCAGAGCGGGACGAACTCCCTCTACAACTGGTTCAGCGTGCTGCGCTCCGACGCTGGCGGCCGGACCACCGGCTTCATCCCGGACGGGCAACTGTGCAGCGGCGGGGCCACGGGTTTCCGCGGCTACGACCTGCCCCGCACCGACTGGCCGCTGACCCACCTGACCGCCGGGGCACGGTTGGACTTCAAGTACAGCAACTGGGCGCACCACCCGGGCACGTTCTACTTCTACGTGACGAAGAACAGCTGGAGCCCGACCCGGGCCCTGGCCTGGAGTGACCTGGAGGAGCCGTTCCTGACGGTGACCAACCCGCCGCAGCGCGGCTCGGTCGGCAGCAACGACGGGCACTACTACTTCAGCGGCAACCTGCCCTCGGGCAAGAGCGGCCAGCACATCATCTACTCGCGCTGGGTCCGCTCGGACTCACAGGAGAACTTCTTCGGCTGCTCCGACGTGGTCTTCGACGGTGGCAACGGCCAGGTGACCGGCATCCGGGGTGGCACGACGTCGCCGACCCCCACGCCGACCACGCCGACGCCGGGTCCGACCGACCCGCCGCCGACCACCACCCCGCCGCCGCCGGCCGGTGGCGCCTGCACGGCCAGCTACAAGGTGACGGGTTCCTGGCAGGGTGGCTTCCAGGGCGATGTCACGATCACGAACAACGGCAGTTCGGCGTTGTCCGGCTGGACCGCAAGCTGGACCTGGCCCAACGGGCAGGCGATCAGCCAGATCTGGGGCGCGACACAGACGTCGTCCGGCTCGTCGGTGACGGCGACGAACGTGGCCTACAACGGCACTATCGCGCCGTCGGGGACCGCGACGTTCGGCTTCCTGGCCAGCTCCACAGGAACCAACAGTTCCCCCACGGTGAGTTGCGCCGGCCGCTGAGGCCCGACCCCGGCTAGATGATCAAGAGGTTTGCGTCACCTGGAGCACTCGGGTGACGCAAACCTCTTGATCAATGTTGGAGACGTTGGGCCGGGTCAGCGGACCATGGAACCGACCACCGGCTTCGTGAGCAGGGCGGACTGGTTGCGCTGGATGCCCGGGTCGAGGGTCTTGGCCACGAAGATCGCGTGCCAGATGCAGAAGATCAGCACCGTCCACACCTTGCGGGAATGGTCGGCCTCCTCCCGCTTGTGCTCGTCGAGCAGGCGCAGCGCGTACGACAGGTCGAGCAGGTCACCCGCACCCGAGGTGCTGAGCACGTGCCGGGCCCACTCGTACATCTCGCCACGCAGCCAGACCCGGGTGGGGGTCGGGAAGCCGAGCTTCTTGCGGTTGACGATGGCCGGCGGCACGACACCCTGCAACGCCTGCCGCATCGCGTACTTCGTGGCGTCGGAGCGCGGCGGCAGCTTCAGATCGACCGGAATCTTCGCCGCGACGTCGAAGACCTCCCGGTCGAGGAACGGCACCCGCACCTCCAGCGAGTGCGACATCGAGATCCGGTCGGCCTTGACCAGAATGTCGCCGCGCAGCCAGGTGTAGAGGTCGACGTACTGCATCTTGGTGACGTCGTCCAGTTCGGTGCACTCGGCGTAGATCGGGGCGGTGACGTCCGTGTAGCGCACCGAGGGGTCGTAGCGGCGCATCAGGTGCTGCTTCTCCTCCTCGGTGAACATCCGGGCGTTGCCGTAGTAACGCTCCTCGATCGGGGTGGTGCCACGCTCCAGGAAGCTCTTGCCCTTGACCCCCTGCGGGATCGCCTTGGAGACCGCGCGCAGTCCCTTCTGCACACCACCGGGCAGACCGTTGACGGTGCCCAGCGACAGCGGCTCCCGGTAGATCGTGTACCCGCCGAAGAACTCGTCCGCGCCCTCACCGGAGAGCACCACAGTGACGTGCTCGGCGGCCTTCTTTGCCACGAAGTAGAGCGGCACCAGCGCCGGGTCGGCCACCGGGTCGTCCAGGTGCCAGACGATCTTCGGCAGCGCGTCGATCATGTCCTGCGGACCGATCTTGGTGGGGATCGTGGTGACGTCCAGGTGCCGGGCCGAATCCTGGGCGACGTCGATCTCCGAGTAACCCGGCACGTCGTAGCCGACGGTGAAGGTGAGGATGTTCGGGTTGAACTCCCGCGCCAGCGCCACCACCGCGGTCGAGTCGATGCCACTGGACAGGAACGAGCCGACCGGCACGTCGGAGCGCATGTGCATGCGCACGCTCTCCCGCAGCGTCTCGCGGATCTCGTGGTAGAGCTTCTGCTCGTCGTCGACCGGCGCCGGCCGGAACACCGGCCGGTACCACCGGCGTACGTCGATCCGGCCGCCCGGGGTCCAGTTCAGGTACTCCCCGGAGCCGATCCGGCTGATGCCCTTGTGCAGGGTGCCGGGCTCGGGAACGTACTGCAGGGTCAGGTAGTGGCTCAGATTCGCCGTGTCGACGCCCGCGTCGCCCTGGTAGTTGCTGTGCGCGAACGGCAGCAGCGCCTTCTTCTCCGAGGCCAGGTAGAGGCCGTCGGCGGTCTCCAGGTAGTGCATCGGCTTGATGCCGAAGTAGTCGCGGGCACCGAACGCCCGGCGCTCCTGCCGGTCCCAGATGACGAAGGCGAACATGCCCCGAAGTCGGGTGAGCACCTGCTCACCCCAGAAGTGGTAGCCCGCGACGATCACCTCGCCGTCACCGGCGGTGGCGAACTGGGCACCGAAGTTTCTGATCAACTCCTCGCGCAGCTCGATGTAGTTGTAGATCTCGCCGTTGAAGGTCAGCAGGTAACGGCCGTTCGCGTAGGGCAGTGGCTCGTGGCTCGACGCGACGTCGATGATGGCCAGCCGCTTGTGGGCGAACACGCCGTCCGCGTACCGGCCGGAGGCGTCGCCGACCACCTCGACCCCGGTCTCGTCGGGGCCGCGGTGGTGCAGGCATTCCAACGCTCCGGCGATGTGGTCGCGATGGGCGGCGGCGTTGCCGTTCGCGCTGAAGAAGGCCAGAAGTCCGCACATGGTGGCCATCTTTCCACGCGCGCTGTCGGCCCTTGCAGCCGTCCGTCGATCCGCCCGACTCCCAGGGGGCGTCACCGCCAACCGGACGCGCGGTACCGTCGGGACCAGCAACGAAGCGGAGGGAGCGGCGCAATGACCGAGGGACAGACCGACGGTACGCCGACGGACGGTACGGAATCGCACGATCCGGACTTCCCGGAGGCGTTCCTGTCCTTCATGCGGCAGGGCTGGAGCGACACCGCGCTCCCCGTGACGCCCCGCCCGGAGACGCCCAACTACGCCAAGCGGCGGGCGGCCCTCTCGGCGGCCTTCCCCGGCGAGACGCTGGTGATCCCCACCGGCACCGAGAAGGTCCGGGCCAACGACACCGACTACCCGTTCCGGCCGGGCAGCGACTTCGCCTACCTGACCGGCGACCACGACGCCGACAGCGTGCTGGTGCTGCGCCCGAACGGCTCGGGGCACGACGCGATGCTGTACATGCGGCCCCGGTCCTCCCGCGAGACCGACGAGTTCTTCCGCAGCCGCAACGGCGAGCTGTGGGTGGGCCGGCGGCACACCCTCGGCGAGAAGTCGACCGAGCTGGGCCTGCCCACCGCCGACCTGACCGGCCTGGAGGCGACGCTCGCCGACCTGGCTCCGGGGCGTACCCGGGTGTTGCGCGGTTTCGACGCCCAGGTGGACGCGGCCGTCCGCCCCTACGACGGGCCTCGCACCGAGGGCCAGCCGGCCCGGGACCGTGAGCTGGCCATCGCCATCTCGGAGATGAAGCTGGTCAAGGACGAGTGGGAGATCGGCCAACTCCAGGAGGCGATCGACGCCACCGTACGCGGCTTCGAGGACGTCGCCCGGATCCTGCCGGCCGACCGGGCGGTCTCCGAGCGACTGCTGGAGGGCGTCTTCGCGCTGCGGGCCCGCCACGACGGCAACGACGTCGGATACAGCTCGATCGTCGGCGCCGGCGAGCACGCCACGATCCTGCACTGGGTGCACAACCACGGCGCCACCCGACCGGGTGACCTGCTGCTGATGGACATGGGTGTCGAGGGCCGCAACCTCTACACCGCCGACGTCACCCGGGTCCTGCCGGTGAGCGGCCGGTTCACCGCGCTACAGCGCCAGGTCTACGACATCGTGTACGCCTCGCAGCAGGCCGGCATCGAGGCTATCCGCCCCGGGGTGAAGTTCAAGGACGTCCACCTGACCTGCATGCGGGTGCTCGCCGAGGGCCTGTCCGAGCTGGGTCTGCTGCCGGTGAGCGTGGACGAGGCGATGGACGAGAAGTCGACCGTCTACCGGCGGTGGACGCTGCACGGCTTCGGCCACATGCTCGGCATCGACGTGCACGACTGCTCCAACGCCCGCAAGGAGACCTACCGCGACGGCGCGCTGGGCGAGGGCTACGTGCTCACCGTCGAGCCCGGTCTGTACTTCCAGCCGGAGGACGAGCTGGTCCCCGCCGAGCTGCGCGGTGTGGGCATTCGCATTGAGGACGACGTGCTGGTCACCGCCACCGGCGCGGTCAACCTGTCGGCCGGGCTGCCCCGCACCTCCGACGAGGTGGAGACCTGGCTGGCCGAGCAGCGCGAAGCCGGCCCCCGCCTGCCCAGCTGAGCTGGCTGCCTGCCGGGGCTGCCGGATCAAGCCCCGCCCCTGGCCCGCCCGCCCCTTTTGAGGGCTGGCGGGCCAGGGGCTCGGTCGTGATCCACTCGGCTTCCTTGAAGTCGCGCTATCCCGGCCGCTCGGACACCGCGTATTCAAGAAAGCCGAGTGGATCACGCCCCGGCGGCGTTCAAGGTGCGGTATCCGCACGCCGTTGGGCGTGCGAGGTGTCCAGGGTGCGGTATCCGCACGCCGCGACGGCGGCATCCGCGACAGCGGGACCCCACCACAGAATGACCTCGCCGCAGCTTGACCTCGCCGCGGGTGACCTCGCCGCGGGCTGACCTCGCCGCAGCTTGACCTCGCCGCGGGTGACCTCGCCGCAGGCTGACCTCGCCCCAGGCTGACCTCGCCGCGGTTGACCTCGCCGCGGTTGACCTCGCCGCGGTTGACCTCGCCGCGGTTGACCTCGCCGCGGTTGACCTCGCTGCGGTTGACCTCGCTGCGGGTGGGCTCGCCCCAGGCTGACCTCGCTGCGGGTGACCTCGCCGCAACGTTGAAAGCGTCCGGCTCAGCCCTCATCGACCCGCGCCCAACAGCGCTTTACGCCCGACCCAACGCCCTCCCGGCCCACGCCGCGCCCGATCCAACAGCGCTGACCAACCCGAGGCCGCGGGCAGGTGATCCACTCGGCTTCCTTGAAGTCGCGCTATCCCGGCCGCTCGGACACCGCGTATTCAAGAAAGCCGAGTGGATCACCCCCGCAGGCCCAGCAACGTTCGGTGTTCGTGCTGCTCGGGTCCTTTCTACCGGCCCGGACCGGTTGGCCGCCCTCACCCGACCTGCGCCAAATGCGTGGTTGTCTCGGATAAGTCCGCATCGCGAAGATGGTTCTCATACGGTGAGGATCAGAGGCTACAACCCATTTGTAGCTGGTCGTGGCGCCTCGGGCGGTGCGATCCCGTCTGGTAGCAGGAAAGGGCGGAAGGCTCTGATGTCCAACGACGTAACGAGTACCGACGGCGGGGCCTCGACGGCTCCGCCAACACGGCGAAGGCGGGCGCTCTGGGTCGCCGGCGTGGCCGGGCTGACCGGCGTGGTCGGCCTGGCGGCCCTCGGCGGCATCGCCGCTCGGAACGACAAGCCAAAGTCCGACCAGGTGTCCGACGCGCAGCCGTCGACCAACCGGCAGAACGTCAGCGACGACGGCGGCGCGGCCAAGGGCGGCGCCACGGACGACGGCGGTCAGGACGACGACTGGAGCGGCGACGACTGGAGCGGCTTCGACGACCGGTCCGGCAAGGACGGCAAGCACGACGAGAAGGACCGCACCAAGCAGGTCCCGTGCGACTCCGACAAGCTGATCCAGGCGATCACGTTCGCCAACAACGAAGACGGCGGCGTGCTGGAGTTGGCCAAGGGCTGCACCTACACCCTGACTCGCAACCAGGACGGCAACGGCCTGCCGGTGATCACCGAGCACATCACCCTCAAGGGTGAGCACACCACCATCGGTCGCGAGGCCACGGCCGACTACTTCCGTATCCTCAACGTCGGCGCTGGCGGACACCTCACCCTCAAGGGCCTGAGCATCAAGGGTGGCCAGACCCTTCGGTCCCCGGCAACCGCCGACCCGGCGACGGTCTGGGCGCCGTACTCGACCCAGGGCCGCTCGACCGTGGCCGAGCCACCGGCCGTGGCGGCGCCCGCCACGAAGCCGGCGACCGCGGCCGGCGCCGGGCCAGCGGCAGCAGCGGCAGCGAAGCCGTCAGCAACCGCCGCTAAGCCGGCCACGAAGGCCGCCGCCAAGGCAGCGCCCGCCAAGGCCACAGCGAAGGCGGCGGCCCCCAAGGCCACCGCCAAGCCGGCCGCGAAAGCAGCGCCAGCCAAGACCGCAGCGGCAGCGGCGAAGGCCGCCCCGACTGCCACCAAGGCCGCCACGGCCAAGCCGGTAGCCGCGGTGGCGAAGCCGGTGGGTGCCGGTACGACGGTCGTGCCGCTGGTCGAGCAGCCTGGGTTCACCGACGGCGCCGGGGTGCTGGTGCAGCCCGGTGGTCGCGCGGAGATCCTGGACAGCGAGTTGCTCTACAACCAGTCCGGCAGCAACGGCGGCGGGCTGGCCAACTTCGGCAGCACCAGGCTCAGCAAGACGACGGTTGCGCACAACACCGCCTTCCTCTTCGGTGGCGGCATCTTCAACGCCGGGGTACTCCAGGTCGACGAGTCGAAGATCAAGGACAACACCGGGATCATCGGCGGCGGCGGCATCTCCAACGGTGCGGCGCGGATCTTCACCGATGACGTCGACGGCGGCTCGGTCTGGGTCTACAAGAGCGAGATCACCGACAACGAGACGCTCGGCTTCGGCGGCGGCGTCCTCGATGTCCGGGGCACCACGACGTTGCACCAGACGACCGTCAGTGACAACACCGCGCTCCTCGCCGGTGGCGGCGTCGCGGTGGCCGACAGCCAGCTCACCCTCAAGGACGCCACGGTGGCCAAGAACAGCACCGCCGGTGTGGGTGGCGGCCTGGCGGTGACCTTCGACAGCGTCGCGACGATCGAGAACAGCAGGATCAAGGACAACACAGCAGGGTTCTTCGGTGCCGGCCTCTTCAACGAGGACAGTGTCACCACGCTGCGCGAGAGCGAGGTGTCGGGCAACCGGGCCGTCGGCCCGTTCGGCAGCGGCGGCGGCATCTACAACACCGACGGCGGCGAGGTCAGCCTCTACCGGACGAAGGTGACGCACAACTTCGCCACCCTGCCGCCCGGCGGTATCTCCAACGGCCTCGGCAGCTTCGTGAGGCTTGACGACGAGTCCGCGGTGTCCGCCAACCGCCCCACCAACTGCCTGAACGTTCCCGGGTGCTTCTGACCGGAACGGGTGGCTGATCCACATAGAGGGTGCGCCCCTCCGAGCCGTGACCGGTTCGGAGGGGCGTACCCATTTGGGCAGGTCAGGCGCGTGCAGGCCGGCTTGGGCGGCGGTGTGTCGGTCCGGGCCCCACTGGGGGCAACATGAACCGAATGTGGGCTTCTTTCGGATAAGCCCGCGAGGCGAGGAACCTTCTCATACGGTGGTTTTGGGAGCTACAACCGATTTGTAGCAGGGGACGCCCGTCTGACGGCGGCGACCCTGTCTGGTACGAGGAGAGGGCAGAGAGCTCCGATGTCCAACTACCTAACGAACAACGAAGCCTCCGGGCGGGCGGCGGGCAAGCGCCGCCGCAAGCTCTGGCTCGCCAGTGGCGTGGCCGGTTTGACGGGCGTGATCAGTCTCGCGGCGGTGGGCGTCGCGGGCAGCGCCGGTGCGGGTGGCCTCAACTGGAACACCGCGCAGGTCAGCAAGGACGGCGACCAGCGGGGTGACGAGGCGCGCGACTGGAACAAGGACGAGGACCGGAACAAGGACCGGGACAAGGACAAGGACAAGGACCACGAGCGCGGGAAGGAGGTGCCCTGCGACACCGACAAGCTGATTCAGGCGATCGTGTTCGCCAACAACAAGCACGGCGGTGTGCTGGAACTGGCCAAGGGCTGCACCTACAACCTGACCCGCAACGACTACCAGGGCAACGGCCTGCCGGTCATCACCGAGCGCATCACCCTGAAGGGTGAGCACACGACGATCGCCCGGGAAGCCACGGCGGACTACTTCCGCATCCTCAACGTCGGCGCCGGTGGCCACCTCACGATCAAGGGCCTGACCATCAAGGGTGGGCAGACCCTCGAGTTGTACAACTCCGTCGAGCCGGCGGCCGTCTGGGCGTCCTACTCGGACTCCGAGGCGATCGCGGCGCAGGTGAAGGCGGGCGTTCCGCTGGACCAGGCGCTCACCGCCCGACAGGCCAACCCGAAGGCGGGCCTGAAGGCGGCACCCAAGGCCACGGCCAAGGCCGCGCCGGCCGCTCAGGGGGGCGTCGTCACGCCGCTCGTCGAGTACCCGGATTCCACCGACGGTGCCGGGATTCTGGTTCAGCCGGGTGGCACCGCCGAGATCCTGGAGTCCGAGGTCGTCCTGAACCAGTCGGGCGGCAACGGTGGTGGTGTGGCCAACTTCGGCACCACGAAGATCTGGCACAGCACCGTCACCCGTAACACCGCCTTCTTCTTCGGCGGCGGTGTCTTCAACGCCGGCCTGCTCAAGGTCGAGGAGTCGAAGATCAAGGACAACACCGCCATCATCGGTGGTGGCGGTATCTCCAACGGTGCCGCAAGGATCTTCGCCGACGACGTCGACGGCGGGACGGTCGAGCTCAAGAAGGCCGAGCTCACCGACAACGAGACGTTGGGCTTCGGTGGTGGATACCTCGACATCGAGGGCAACACCACGGCGTACGAGACCAAGTTCGTCTCGAACACCGCGGTTCTCGCTGGCGGCGGTATCGCCGCGGCGAACAGCCAGCTGAACCTGCACAACGTGTCGGTGGAGCGGAACAGCACCGCCGGTGTCGGTGGCGGTGTCGCCATCGCCTTCGGCAGCGCGGTCACGTTCGAGAAGAGCAGCATCAAGGACAACACCGCCGGCTTCTTCGGCGGCGGGCTCTTCAACGCCTTGAGCGTCACCACGCTGCGCGACAGCGAGGTCGTCGGCAACCGGGCCATCGGCCCGATCGGGGTCGGCGGCGGCATCTTCAACATCTTCGGCGAGGTCAACCTGTCGAAGACGAAGGTCGCCCACAACTTCTCCACCTTCGCTCCGGGCGGTGTCTTCAGCTTCTTCGGGGACGTGAACGTGGACGACAAGTCCGCCATCACCGCGAACCGTCCGACCAACTGCCTGGCAATCCCGGGCGGCACCATCGAGAACTGCTTCGCCTGATCACCCTCGGGTGACCACAGCGCAGCGCCAGCATCACCGGCCGGCCCCCTTCCGCGAGACGCGGAAGGGGGCCGGTTCACGTCACTTCTGGACGAAGACCGCCACGCTGCGCGCCGGCACGGTGAACGTGCCGGCCGCCCGGTCGAACGAGGCGGTACGCAGCGCCGGGTCGGCCGAGTCGACCAGCACCGGGTGCAGTGCCACGTCCGATCCGCGCAGTCCGGTCAGCGTCTGGTCGGCCGCCGACGGGGTGCTGTTGAAGACGACGGTCAGCGACTTCCACGGCCCGCCCAGCCCACGGGCGTCCAAGGTCATGGTCAGCACACCCGGTGTCTCCTGCGCACCGGACAGCGGGAACGCCACCCTCCGCTGCACCTGCTCGGCGGTGGCCAGCCCGAACACCGGCGACGATGCCCGGATGCGCAGCAACTCGGCGTACCGGGCGTCGGTCGTGTTGATCGCCGCGCAGTCCGGCACCAGCGCCGGGTCGGCCAGCAGCGGCTTCGCGTACGACCACTTGTCCTCGTTGTCGGGCGCGGGCGGCAGACCGGCACCGAACCCGTTGCCCCGTTCACAGCCCCAGCGGATCTGGTTGAACCAGTCACCGGAGTTGTACGAGTTGCGGTCCAGCGACTTCGACCGCAGCCGTTCGGTGCCGGTGGTGACGAACCCGGTGCCCTGTCCCAGCACCACAGTGCCCAGCGCCAGCACCTGCATCCGGGAGCGGTCCGCCGCCGTCGTGACCTGCGGCAGTTTGTACGCCAACGCGTCGTACAGGATCTCGTTGTCGTGTGCGTCGGCGTAGGTGACGGCCTCCCCCGGCGCGGCGGTGTAGCCGGCCGGGGAGCCGTTGTAGTCCACCTGCGCCCCGGTGACCTCACTCCCGGCGGTGTCGGTGAACCGGTAGCTGCGCAGGTTGCCGGTGAGCCCCACCTTGATCAGGTCGTGGGCGTGCAGCAGCCGGGCCTTCTGCTCGGCCGGTGACCCGTTGACCGCGTCGCCGTTCGGGTCGGTGTAGAGCCCCGAGGCGAAACCCTGCACACGGGGGTTGGCGTCGAACGGCCCGCCGCCGCGCACCGCGTCGCGCAGCCGGTCGTTGAAGGTGCCGATGCCGGTGCCGGCCATGTTGGCCTGGGTGGCCTGGACGAAACGGGCGTCGTTGGCGACCTCGCCGAAGTTCCAGCCCTCGCCGTAGAGCATGATCGCCTTGCCGTCCACGCCGTCGGGGGCGACGGTGAGCCGGTCCAGCGCCGCCCGGACGGCCAGGACGTTCGCCTTCGGGTGGTGACCCATCAGGTCGAAGCGGAAGCCGTCCACCTTGTACTGCCGGGCCCAGGTGACCAGCGAGTCGACCACCAGTTTGCCCATCATGGCGTGCTCGGGAGCGGTGTTGGCGCAGCAGGTGGAGTTGGCCACCGTGCCGTCCTCCAGCAGCCGGTGGTAGTAGCCGGGCACGATCTGGTCGAGCACCGACTTCGCGTCGGTACCGGCCGCCGACGTGTGGTTGTAGACCACGTCCATGACCACCCGCAGCCCGGCCTCGTTCACCCCGGCGACCATCCGCCGGAACTCGGTGGTCCGCGCCGCGCCGACCGGGTCGACGGCGTAGCCGCCCTCGGGCACGGTGTAGTGCAGCGGGTCGTACCCCCAGTTGTAGCCGTCGGTTTCGGCGACCGCCGCCACGCACTTCTGCTGCTCGGCCGAGTCCGGCGGCAGCGCTGCCAGGTCGCAGGTCGGCTGGCGCTGGTCGGCCCGCTTCTCCGGGATCGTCGCGAAGTCGAACGCCGGCAGCAGGTGCAGGTGGGTGACCCCGGCGTCGCCGAGCGCCCGCAGGTGGGTCATGCCGGCGGTTCCCGGGTCGGTGAACGCGAGGAAGGTCCCCCGCCGCTCGGCCGGCACGGTGTCGTCGGCGATGGAGAAGTCCCGCACGGACAGCTCGGTGATCTGCGCCTTCGCGGCCGGCACCGGTGCCGGTTTGCGCAGCGTACGCCAGCCAGTCGGGGCCAGCGCCGGGTCTTTCAGGTCGACGAGCTGGCTGTGTGTGGAGTCGGCGGCGAGGGCCACCGAGTACGGGTCGGTCACCGACGCGGTGACCATCCGCTGTGCCGCCGGCTGCCACGCCCGCACCTCGTACCGGTAGAACTTGCCGGTCCAGGTGTGGTCGCCGCGTACCGACCAGACGCCGGTGCGGTCGTCGCGGCGCATCGGCACGGTCCTCGGCGCGGCGGTGGGCGAGTCGAACAGGTGCAGGCGCACGCTGTGGGCGGTCGGTGCCCAGAGCGCGAGGCTCGGCGTCCGCCCCGCGAACGTGGGCCCGAGGGTGGCGTCGGTCGCCCGGGAGTACACGTCGTCGAGCACGCCGGGGATCTGCACGCCGGTCGCGGCGAGCAGCTTCCCCTCGGCGTCGCGTTCGGTCACCAGCAGCTGCCCCCGCAGCGCCGCCGGGACCTTGGCCAGGTCCGCCCGGTCCAGGGCGAACCTACGGTACGACCACAGGTGCGGGAACCTGTCGCGTTGGGCCTCGGTGAGCCCGTTGCGCTGCGCCCGCAGCGGCAACGTGGTGTACGTGCCGGTCAGCTCGCCGTCGACGAGGCTGACCCCGCCGGTGGGCGCGGTGACCAGCGCGTACGTCCTGCCGTCGGTCGGCGGGGTCTGCCACGCCACTGTGGACCGGTCGATCCAGTGCGCCTTCTGCTTGCTGATGTCGGTGTCGCCGCTGGCGGTGGTGGCCGTCGACGGCAGCAGGCGGCCCGGCGTGGCGGCGAGCAGCCACACCTCCCGGCCTGCGCTGGCGAAGTCGAGCCGCTGGTCGTCGGGCAGGTCCTTGGTGTCGCCCTGGTGGATGATGTAGTTCAGGCCGGTGGCACCGGCCGTCAGCGGCACCCGGAACACCGCCCCGAACGCGTCGACGGAGGTCGGCCGCAGCGGGGCGGACCACTCGGTCGGGTTGGCCGCGCCGTCCCACAGGTGCAGGCCCCAGCCGTCGTAGTTGCCGTCGGCCCGCCGGTAGTGGAGCACGGCGGTGCCCTCCTCGACCGGCGGGTCCGGTTCACCGGCGGCCGCCTGCCGGCTCGGGTAGATCGCCGGGTCGCCCTGCTTGAGCCAGATCTCGCCGGTCCGGGTGACGTCGATGCTGCGGTCCTGGGCGACGTCCTTGGTGCCGCCTGCGTCGACCACCAGGAAGTTCACCGACGTCGCGCCCGGCTTGAGTTTCACCCAGGCGAACCGGCCGTAGGAGTCCTCCCCGGCGAACGGCTGCCCCTTCGGCCACTCGGTGACGTACGCCGGGTCGACGTCCCCCCAGGCGTACAGCCCCCAGTCGTCGTACCCCCCGGCCGGGCGCTGGTAGTGCACCACCGCCCACTCCCGGGAGCTGCCCTGCGCCGGGGTCCCCACGACGGCGGTGGACCGGGCGGTGGCGGTACGGCCACGGCCGTCGCGGACCACCGCCTTGTACTCGACCCGGGTGCCGCCGGCCAGGCCGGTCAGGTCGTGCTGCACGGTGTACGGGGCGTGGTCGGCGCTGCCCAGCAGCGTCCACCGGCCGCCGGCCACCCGGGCCGCGACGGTGACGGTGGCCAGTGGGTCGCCGGTCACCCGGGCGGTGACCGCCGCCCGGGTGGCGACCGACGCGTCCGGAACCGGGCTGGTGATGGTGATGGTCGGCTTGTCGGCCGCCGGTGCGATGGGGTTGCCGGCCCGGTACACCGCCGCCGACAGCGGCGGCACGGTGAGGGTCAACTCGCCGTCACCGCCGGCCTGTTCGTCGCCCGAGCCGCCGTAGATGCCGGTGAAGGTGGCGCCGGCCGACCAGGTGTCCACGGTGACAGTCTGCGCGGTGTCGGCGTTGTTCACGGCCACCACGTACTCGGTGCGGTCGGCCGGGGCGATCCGGGAGGCGGCGAAGACGCCGGGCCCGTCGGCCGCGTACCGGGTGACCTGCAGACCGTCGCGCAACGCTGGGTGGGCCTGGCGCAGCCGGCCCAGGTCGGCGATGGTCCGATACAGCGGGTGGGTCGGGTCGAACTGGTCGCTGGCGTGGGTGCGGTCGGTGCCGAGCAGGTCGTCGTCGAGGTAGTCGGGAACCTTCGACGCGAACATGTCCTGGCGGGCGTCCTTGTCCCCGCCCGGGCCGGTGAAGCCCTGTTCGTCGCCGGAGTAGACCACCGGCTGGCCCCGGGTCAGGAACATCAACTGGTGCGCGAGCTGGTCACGACGCAGGTGGCTGGTCGGGTCGCTGCCACCACCGGCGATGAACGATCCGATCCGGCCCATGTCGTGGTTGCCGAGGAAGGTGGTCAACCGGCCGGCGTCGGTGTCCCTGGCCGCGTAGAGGTCGTCGCGGGCGTACACGTCGGCGAGCGCCTTCGCGGAGCCGGCGCCGGCGGTGAAGCCCCGCGCGGCCTCCTGGAAGGCGAAGTCGAGGGTGGCCGGCAGGCCACCCTGGCGGACGTAGCTGGAGCTGATCTCCGGGTCGGCGCTGTACACCTCGCCGAACATGAAGAAGTCCTTCTTGCCGGCCTTTTCCGCGGCCCGCTCGATGCCCTGGCTGAACTGCGGCCAGAAATCCATGTTGACGTGCTTCACGGTGTCCAGTCGGAAGCCGTCGACGCCGGTCGCGCCGATCCAGTCCCCGTACGCTTTGGTCAGGCCCCGGACCACCTCGGGACGCTCGGTCCACAGGTCGTCGAGGCCGAAGAAGTCGCCGTACTCGCTGTTCTCGCCGGCGAAGGTGGAGTCACCCCGGTTGTGGTACATGGTGGCGTCGTTCAGCCAGGCGGGGACCTTGACGCTCGCGTCCTTCGGTTCGGCGAACGTCGGCGTGTACGGGAAGGACTCCTTGTCGACCGGCGGGAACGCACGGGAGCCGTCGGCGTAGTTGCGGTCCTCGAACGCCCGGCCCTGCGCGTCGGTGTACGGCGAGGTCGCCTTGTCCACGTACGCGTACTTGTCCTCGGCGTACTTGATCACGTCGGCGGTGTGGTTGACGATCACGTCTAGGTAGATCTTGAGGCCGCGCTGGTGGGCGAGCTTGACCAGCCGCTTCATCTCTTCCATCGTGCCAAAGTGCGGGTCCACCTGGGTGAAGTCGGTGATCCAGTAGCCGTGGTAGCCGGCCGAGATGTCGTTGCCGGCACCCTGCACCGGCCGGTTCTTGAAGATCGGGGCGAGCCAGATGGCCGTGGTGCCCATCCCCTGGATGTAGTCCAACTTGTCGATGACGCCCTTGAGGTCGCCGCCGTGGTAGAAGCCCTTGTCGGTCGGGTCGAGGCCGGTCCGCAGCCGGTCGCCGTCGAGGCCGCCCCGGTCGTTGCGGGGGTCTCCGTTGGCGAACCGGTCCGGCAGGACGAAGTAGAACTGCTCGGCTCGGGCGGAGTTGCCGCCGGCCTTCAGCAGCGCCTCGGCGGTGGGTTCGTCACGCCACTGGGTCGCGCCGCCGATCGCGAGCGGGGCGCCGTCGGACGGCCGGGGGCCCGCGGCGGCGGGGTGCACGGCGACCGGAGCGCCGACGAGCGTGACGGTGAGCAGGGAGGCAAGGGCCAGCAGGGCAGTGCGCGGTATCGGCGGGGGTTTCATCGACGCCTTCCTCTGGTCGCTGATTGGCCGCACGCTAACCCTTGCCGAAACATTCTGCAATACCTTGCAAACATGGTCGCAACAAAGCAGCATCCTTGCGGAAGCGCCGCTCAGAGACCGTTGCAGCGGACCCCGTCCACCGTGCACTCCCTCGGCGTGCTGGGCGCCCGCTCCATGTGGAACCGCAAGGACACCGAACCGCCGGGCGACACCTCCACCCCACTGACGTACGTGAAGCCGTCATCGGACCGGCGGACCGTCCCCTGTGGGACGCCCTCCACCCAGGCGGTCACCAGCCGTCCACCGGAGAACTCCAACCGCACCGTCCAACCACGGCTCCGGACGGACGTGTTGACCATCGCCACCTCGCCGATGAAACCCCCGTCGAAGCTCTGCACCACCCGGTACCGCCCGGTCATCGCCGGCTGCACCGGCGCGGCCCGGCTCGGCGACCGCGTCGCCGTCGGCTTCCCGATCGGACCGACCGTCGGGTCGGCCGATGGTGACCCGGCCGTGGCACTCGGCGGCAGCCCGCTCGCACGGCCGGATATCCCCGGCAGCACCGGCACCGGAGACGGCACCGAGGTGGGCACGCTCGGCGCCACCACCGCGGATGGCACCGGCAGCGCCGGCGGTTGCGCGCCGTCCGGCGCAGGGCTACGTCCCCGGTACGCGCCGAGGGCCACGATGAGCAGGACCACCATCACGACGACACCGGAACCGACCACGATCCAGGGCGACGTGGCGATCGCCACCGGACCGTGTGGCGGGCGCGGAACACGGCGCATGCCGGACATGTACCTCCTTCAGCGGACCGTCCGCGCAGCGTAGCGATCGGCGGCCCGGCCCGGAAAGCCTTGCCGGTGCACCGGTGCGGCTTTGCACCGGCCTTGCGGCGCGGTGGTCTTGCGGCGCGGTGGTCTTGCGGCGCGGTGGTCTTGCGGCGCGGCGCTGGCTCAGCCGATCCGGCAGTCGGCCCCGTTGATCGTGCACTTGACCGGTCGCTGCGCCGAGTCACCCCAGCCGACACGCAGCCGCAGCGTCCGAGAGCCACCCGCATCCATCGAACTGGTGCCGCGCAACACGAACTCCCCGTGCCCGCGCCCCCGCACCGAGATGCCCGAGTCATCACTCACTCGCAGAGTCCAGGTGTCGTCGTCGAACACCAACTCCACCTGCCAGTCCACCGACCGACTCGACTCGTTGGCGATAGCCAGCACCGCCGCGTCCCCGTCCCAGCCGTTCGTACCGACCTGGTACCGGGCGCTGACCGTGTCGTCCTCCGACGGCGCCAACAGGACGCTCGTCCGCCCCGGAGTCGGCGAGCCGGTGACGGTGGCCCGCGGTGACGGCGTCCGACTACTGCGCGACGGTCGCGGCGACACCGAGCGCCGCTCCACAGCGGCCGGAGTCGGCCCACCGGTGGCCGACGCGGCGGCCGGCACGGTCGGCAGGAACGCCGGAGGCGCGGCCTGCGGCGGCGCGTCCCGCTCCCTGGTCCGGAACGACAACAGCGCGATCACCAGGAGCACCACCAGCGCGCACACACCGAGCAGCACCACGATCCACGGCACCGACGCCAACACCCGCGCCGCCCGCGAAGCTGCCGCACCGTCCGGCCGCACCGCCATCAGGTCTCCCCTCGTCCCCACCGACGCGACAGCGTAGCCAGCGCCGCACGAACCGGGAACCGGGCGGGTACGGATCGGGCCGACCGGCCCCCGTCGGTCAGCCCGTCCGGACGACCGTGCAGATCAGTGGGCCGTCATCCGAGATACGCAGCAGGTACCGGTACCGCTCCCCCTGCACCGCCTGCCCCCGACTGTCCAGGAACTCCCACTCCACCGCCACCATCGTCAACAGCGCGGACACCGGCTGCACGTCCTCGATCCGGGCGTGGGCCGCAACCAACTCCCGGTCCTGGTAGTCGGGTGCGGCGCCCACGAAGGACAGCGCCACCGCCGCAGCGGACGTGAACGAGAAGCTGTAGGTGTCGGCCACCACCAGCCCCGGCAGCGCGTAGCAGCCGGCGATGGCCGGCAGGTCGCCGGAGGTCAACGCCACGCCGTACCGGTCGAAGAAGTCGGCCAGCGTGTCAAGATCCGTGGAGGCGTTCACGGTCACAGCAATTGCCGGTCACCGCCCAGGTCAAACCTCAGCGCGGCGGTACGTGAACCTCGATCTCGGAACCCAACCGGGCGTCGGCGGCCAGACCCAGGTCGTCCCCACTCCAGAACCGTCCCGGGTCGTACCAGTTCGGACGCCGGCCCGCCGGCAGCAACCCCATTGCCTCATAGGTCACGGCCACCACCTCGGCGCAGTACGCCGTCTCCAGCGCCCGGTCCCGCTCCCCCGCCGACCGGGCCGAGCTGGAGGGGTTGGCGCGGTCGCCCGGGTTGGCGCGGTCGGTCGGGGTTGGTCGAGGTGTTGGCTGACCGAGGCGTGACAGCGCCGACAGCCGACCGAGGTGCGGCAGCGCGGGAAGCCGGCCGGGGCGCGGCAGCGCCGGCACCCGACCCCGCACCCAGCGCCACGCCAACTGGGCGGTTGACGGGAACGGCGTGCCGTCCAACCGTGCGATCGTCCGCAGCACCGCCCGCTCCATCTCCCCGCCGGCCGGCGGGTCGAGCTGCCGCAACCAGGCCCGTTGGCCGTACCGGTTGGCCCAGACGCAGACGGCGTCCCGCAGGTCGTGCAGCTGGACGCCGCGCTGGTGGCTGCCCGACCACAGGTCCGGCAACGACCTGCCCAACTCCGCGTGCCACATCAGCGGCGGCATGTCGTCCAACACCACAGCCATCCCGACGTGGTTCACCGGGCTGTTGGTGGTGAACTGGATCGCCCGGTCCGGCACGCTGCGACCCCGGAACACCCACACGTCACCGGTGCGGGTCAACTCGACGGCCTCATCCAGGCTGATGCTCATGAGGGTCTAGCCTAGGCCGATGCGGCAACGAATGCGGTGGTGGAAGGTTCTCGGGCTGGCCGGGCTCGCCGGCGTAGCGGCCTCCGGTGTGGTCATCGCGCGGGCCGAACGGCGGCGGCGCGCGTACACCCCCGAGGAGATCCGGCAGCGGCTGCTGGAGCGGCACGCCCAGGCCGGCGACGCCGCGAAACCCGGCGACCCGACCTGACCCACCGTCCTCTGTAGATCATCGTCGGGGCAGCCGGGCAGGTTGATGATCGATACGATGAGGCCATGACGACGCCCGTCGCACAACGGCCCTTCGTCCTGTCCACCCCGGCCGCGCCGGTCGAACGACACGGCAACGTCGACCTGCACCTGCCCACCGACGCCGGCCCCGCGCCCGCCGTCGTGGTGGTGCACGGCGCTCCGCTGCCACCCGACGCCCCCGACCCGCGCGACTGGTTGCTCTACCGCGGCTAGGACGCGCTGCTCGCCGCGAGCGGCGTGGTCACCGCGCTGGTCAGCTACCAGGTGTCCGACCTGTCGGCGCTGCCCGCCGCAGCCGACGACATCGCCGCGATGGTCGAGCAGGTCCGCGCCGATCCGCGGGTCGACCCCGAGCGGGTGGTGCTGTGGTTCTTCTCCGGCGGCGGCCTCTTCGCGGCCGACTGGCTGCGCGTCCCGCCGCCCTGGCTACGCGGGATCGCACTGACGTACCCGCTGCTCATCCCGTTCCCCGGCTGGGAGGTCGACGCTCGGTTCCTGCCGGTCGAGGCACTCAGCTCCGGCACAGGCGTGCCACTGGTGCTGACCCGCGCCGGCCAGGACATCCACCGGTTTTGGCTGGCATCGACCGCGTTCCTGCCCGCGGCAACCGCTCAGGGCTGGCCGATGCGGGTGATCGAGGTGCCGAACGGGCAGCACTCCTGCGACATCCTCAACCACGGTCCGCAGTCCGAGGCAGCCGTCCTGGCCGCCCGCGACGCGGTCCTGGAGCTGCTCGACGCAGGCTGACCACTCCGCCGCTACCCAGCACCACGGCGTCGTCGATGTTCTCGACCACCACGTAGCCGGCCGAAACCCCTCCGCGCGCGGATGCGCACCTCAGGCCGAGCCGATCCGGCGCGGTTCTGCCCGCCGCGAACCGGTCCGGGGCGGACCGGTCCGGGGCGGACCGGTCCGGGCGGACGAACGGCGCAAGACCGGCATGATCCACTCGGCTTTCATGAAGTCGGGGCGTCCCCGGCACCGGGACACCGCGACTTTCAGGAACCCGAGTGGATCACGCCGCTGCGGCCGATGTGTCGGGTTCGCCAGGCCCACAGGGTGGGTGGTTTGTCGGGTTTGGTGTTGGCTGTCGGGTGGTCGGGGCCACCCCGGCGGCGGAATCGGCGGCCAGGCCAGGTCGTTATATCTGGCAGACCCACCGCAACAGCCCGGTCATCGGCGCGCCGGCCCCGCCGGGAACACACGCCAGGCCCGCGCACGGTTACACCCTCCGCACGGCCGAGCACGACAACGGCCGGGCAGGGCAGCCGCCGGGAACACCCGCCAGGCCGCCCCGGTTACATCCCCCGCACGGCCGAGCACCACAACGGCCGACCCCCGCACGGCCGAGCACCACAACCGGCCGATGGGTAGGCGGAATGATCCGCCACCGGCACCC
>NZ_JBIALC010000011.1:0-213141 GCF_042873195.1 Micromonospora arida
CCACCCGCTTCGACAAACTCGCCGTCCGCTACGAAGCCACCGTTCACATCGCCGCGATCAACGAGTGGCTGTAACCGACTTCGACACAGGCCCTAGTGCTGCGATATCGGCACCGACCTTTCCTCGTCTAGGGCTGGACGTCGTTGGAAAGGTTGATCCGGATCCCCGTGTTGCGGTATCCGGCGCGACCGAAAGCGGCCGCCATAGGCGCGTTGCCCATGTCGGTGGTGGCGGTAATGCGCGACTCCCCGTTGGTCGCGTGAAAGCGCGTGATCTCGGCGAGCACCTCGTCCACGTAGCCGCGCCCGCGGAACTCCGGCACCACCCCGAGATAGCCGACATTCACGTTGTACTGAGTCGCGGAGGGAATCGCCATGCCCGCCACCTCGCCCTCGCGCGTGTAGGCGATCCGCCACCACTCCCGCTTGCCCGGCGCCCTGAGATAGAAGTCCATTTCTTCGCGCGCGGTCGCGTCCACACCCTTGGCGGCCAGGTTCGCACGGGTCTGGGCATCCAGGCTGCCCTCGGCGATTCTCCTGAACACGGCGAGGAACTCCTCGTCGGAGGCCTCGGTGAACCGCAGCCTGCCGGCCGTAGTGGGCACCCCGTCAGCGGGTGCCCACTCGAACTGCAGCCGCTCCACCTCCCGGGTGAGGCCCGCCGCGTGCGCCGCCGCCCGCCGCCACTCCACCGCAGCCGAGGTAGCCGGATCGTCACGCCAGCCGCCGGTGACCTTGATCTGGTACTGCACCGGCTCCGGGAACCCGGCCAGCGCCGCCCTGATCAGCGCGGCGGCGACAGCGGCGCGGTCACCCACGGCAGGATCCACGTCGAGGCAGTCAAGCGCGACCGGATACGGGCTGCCCTTCGGCCCCCACCACAATGCCCGTCCCACGACCTGGCCGTCGTGCTCGGCGATCCATGTCCATTCCGGCCGGTACATGTCCTCGGCCAGTTCGGCCAGGTAACGGTCGGCGGGGATCCACTCAACGGGCTCGGTCACGATCCACGGGGTCACGCGGTCGAGTTCTGCGGGGGCGGTAGCGCGGTAGAAGATCACGTGCAGAGGCTAGCGAAGCTCAGCACCATGATTCGCACGGGCAGAGAGGGCTCCTCGCTCGCGCCCGACCGGCCGTAATGCCCGGAACGCCTGCGGCTGGGGGTCGGTGCGATTGCGTCTCGTGCCCGCTGCGCAGCGCGGTTACCGGCCCACGGATGGCCCATGACGGCTTTTGGCGGTTTCCTCCAAGTCGGGGGCTTCCAGCCAGCCATAGTCGTAGCCGAGGTGGTCTAAGCGACTCCGGAGCCAGTTGCGTTTGCGTCCTGACGAGACCTGCCACACGTATCGCAGCCCTTCCGCAGCCCGGTGCCGTCGTCCGGGTGCGAGGTATCCGGGCAGGTTGTGGCAGAGGTCAGCGAGTTCATTTATCCGGTCACGCCGCTTGGCCAGTGCTTCTGGTGGCTGGTCCTCGGTCAAGGGCGATGTCTGGGCACGGATCTCGATGAACGCCAGGTGTAGCAGCATCGCCACCGCTTCTTCGGTGACTGCCTCTGGCGGCTCCTGCACAGACATCGGTCGTTCCTCGCGGTGAAAGTGTCAGTTCTGGGCCGCTGGTCTGCCCCACTCCCCGGATAGGTTCCAAGGACTGCGGCGGCCGGTCGGGGTCAAGGGTGGCCGTAGGCCACCGGCGTGCCGACGCGCAGCGCCCTTGACGCCGAGTGGGTGGCGTAGAGGATCGGGCATCCAGGGGTCGCGCCCTGGTCCTCGTCGTCATCGAACCGCGGGGCTGCGCCCACGAGAGTCCGGGGCAAGCAGCTCTGCTGCGCGGCAGCCGATCGCCCCAACCCCGACGGGGAGCAGCCCTGCCGGCGATCGTCTCACCTCAGTGCTCTTGGTGGTTTCGTCAGCGTGGCCGGCCGGCCCAGCTGACGCCGGCCGGAGGTCGCCAGCAGGCCGGCGCGGCCCGCTTGCGGGCCGCGTTGATCTGATGGAGCGGAATTCGGCAACGCAGACCGTCAAGGGCTACCCGAGCGGCATCCGAGCGACGACTTGCCATTCGTACATGCGCCGGTCTCGGTGCATGTCGATCAGATCGACGGCCGACACCTACGGCCACGTTCTGCCGGCGCGGGCTCGTCAGGCTGCCTCGGCCATTGACCGGATTCTCGGCCAGGAGGGGACGGCGTGACCGGCTTGGCTGTACTCGGACCGAGTTCAGCCGGGAAAGTGCTGGTGGAGCCCAGGGGACTCGAACCCCTAACCCCTGCCTTGCAAAGGCAGTGCTCTGCCAGTTGAGCTAGGGCCCCGTGGGTGGCCTTGGCGACGATCGCTCGTCGCCGGGCCGTACGTCAGCGCAGGTCGGGCGCGGTGGTCGCCTCGTGCCACAGGGCACGCTCGTCGTTCGAGGCCTTGATCTTGTTGAACACGACGGCGGCGACGCCGACGACGCCAGCCAGAATCAGCAGCTTCTTGAACATGGGGCGACCCCTCGCGCTCGACTACCGTCGGACGACATGCGGTGGGGCTAGATGGAATCGAACCATCGACCTCAGAGTTATCAGCTCTGCGCTCTAACCGACTGAGCTATAGCCCCGCGTTGCGACGAGCAAGATTAACCCATCCGCTCCGCCGGCCCCAAATCGGGGTCCGAGCTTGCGGGCCACGTCCGTCGCCGCCTGCAAAACCTACCCGAGTACGGGGCGCCGGAGCGACCGCATTCCGCGGTGCCCCGGCGTCCCGGTCACTCAGTCCCGCTCAGCGAGGGTCAGCTCGATCCCGCCGACCAGGTCGGCGCAGACGTTGTAGACGAACGCGCCCAGGGTGGCCAGCGCGGTGAACAGCACCACGTTGACCAGGCCGATCAGCGCCGAGCTGAGAATCACGCCCTTGGCGGTGATCTGGAAACCGCTGGTGCTCTGCCCACCGCCGGCGTTGACCAGGTCACTCAGGCTCTCGTTGACGCTCTGGAACACACCCATCGCGTCCAGCGCCAGGTAGAGCACCGAGGTGGCAACCACCACGACGATGAAGAGCACCACCGACACCGCGAATGCGAACTTCATCACGGACCACGGGTCGATCCGCTTGAGGTTCAGCCGGGCCCGACGCGGCCCGCGGGAGGCGGCCGAGCTGACCGACGTACGCGCCGCACGCACCGCGTCACCGACGCGGGCTGCGCCGACAGCGGACGCGTTGCCGATCCCCGGCGGCAGGCCACCGCCGCTGGCCGGGCGGCCGGCAGTGGCGGCCGTACGCGCCGCTTCCGGCTGCGGCTGGGTCATCCCGGGCGTGATCCGCGGCTGGGTGCCGGTGGACCCGGTTGACACCGCCTGACCGGGCCGGACACCGATCGGCTGGGTGGTGGCCGGACGCGCCGAGGGTGCCGCAGCCGGACCCGGAGGACTGGCGGCGGCCGACGTCGGCGCCTCGGCGCTGGGCGCCTCGGTCTTGTCGCCGGACTCGCCATCTTCGCCCGGCTGCTCCGGCGGGGGTGTCATACCTGGAGCCCTGGTGAACTTCGGGGCAGGCGCATCGGCGGGGACCGTCGCCCGGCCCACGGCCGCGCGGCCGGTCGCTGGTGTGCCGCTCTTGGCGGCCTCCTCGTCGACCGGTTTGGCCGAGGTCCCCGTGTTCCCCGACTTCGCCTGTGTCTCCGTCATTCAACTAGTCCTGTTCGTCAGGCTCGTCGGCATTGCGAGCAATCGCCACGATAGTCACGCCGTCCGGGAGGTCCATCAGCTTGACCCCCATTGTGTTCCGGTCACGCGTACGGCGTACAGGCTTCACCGGAGTCCGAATGACACCACCGTTGCTGGTGATCGCGAACAGCTCGTCGTCCGGATCGATCACCACCGCGCCAACCAGACCACCGCGCCGTTCGGTGATCTTTGCAGTCAACACGCCCTTACCTCCCCGGCCCTGCACCGGGTATTCCTCGATCGGGGTGCGCTTCGCGTATCCCCCGTTCGTGGCCACCAGAACGTCCAAACCTTCCCGCACGACTTCCATGGCGAGCAGGACGTCGTCGTCCGTGAAGCGCATGCCGATCACGCCCGAGGTGGCCCGGCCCATCGGCCGCAACGCCTCGTCCGAGGCGTTGAACCGGATCGCCTGTGCCTTCTTCGAGACCAGCAGCAGGTCGTTCTCCGGCGCAACCAGCGCAGCACCGACCAGCTCGTCCTCATCGCGCAGGTTGATCGCGATGATGCCGCCGGAACGGTTGGAGTCGAACTCCTCGAGCCGCGTCTTCTTCACCAGGCCGTTCTTCGTGGCCAGTACCAGATAGGGAGCTACCTGGTAGTTCGGGATCTCAATGATCTGCGCGATCTGCTCGTCGGGTAGGAAGGCGAGCAGATTGGCCACGTGTTGGCCCTTGGCTACCCTACTGGCCTCCGGCAACTCGTACGCCTTGGCCCGGTAGACACGGCCCTTGTTTGTTAAGAACAAGATCCAGTCGTGGGTCGAGCAGACGAAGAAGTGGCTGACGATGTCGTCCTGCCGCAGCGTGGCGCCACTGACGCCCTTACCGCCGCGCCGCTGCGAGCGGTACAGATCGACCTTCGTCCGCTTGGCGTACCCGGTGCGGGTGATCGTGACGACCACGTCCTCGCGGGCGATGAGGTCCTCCATCGAGACCTCGCCGTCGAACGGGATGATCTGCGTCCGGCGGTCGTCGCCCCACTTGGTGACGATCTCGCCCAGCTCCTCCGAGACGATCTTCCGCTGCCGCTCGGGCTTGGCGAGGATGTCCTTGAGGTCGGCGATCTCGATCTCGAGCTTCGCCAGGTCGTCGATGATCCGCTGCCGCTCCAGGGCGGCGAGACGGCGCAGCTGCATGTCCAGGATCGCGGTTGCCTGGATCTCGTCGATCTCCAGCAGCCGGATCAGGCCCTGCCGGGCGTCGTCCACGGTCGGCGAGCGCCGGATCAGGGCGATCACCTCGTCCAGCGCGTCCAGCGCCTTGCCCAGGCCGCGCAGGATGTGCGCCCGCTCCTCGGCCTTGCGCAGCCGGAACGCGGTCCGCCGGCGGATCACGTCGATCTGGTGCTCGACGTAGTAGCGGAGGAACTGGGCCAGGTTGAGCGTGCGCGGCACCCCGTCGACCAGGGCCAGCATGTTGGCGCCGAAGGTCTCCTGGAGCTGGGTGTGCTTGTAGAGGTTGTTCAGCACGACCTTCGCGACCGCGTCGCGCTTGAGCACCAGGACGATCCGCATGCCGGTACGACCGGAGGACTCGTCGCGGATGTCGGCGATCCCGGCGAGCTTGCCCTCCTTGATCAGCTCGGCGATCCGCTCGGCGAGGTTGTCCGGGTTGACCTGGTAGGGCAGCTCGCTGACGACCAGGCAGGGGCGGCCCCGCTTGTCCTCCTCGACCTCCACCACGGCGCGCATCCGGATCGAGCCGCGACCGGTGCGGTACGCGTCCTGGATCGCGGTGGTGCCGACGATCAGACCGTGGGTCGGGAAGTCCGGGCCCTTGACGATGCCGAGCAGGGCTTCGAGGGTGGTCTCCTCGTCCTCCTCCGGGTGCTCCAGGCACCACTGCACCGCCGCGCCGATCTCCCGCAGGTTGTGCGGCGGGATCTTGGTGGCCATGCCGACCGCGATGCCCTCGGAGCCGTTCACCAGGAGGTTGGGGATCCGCGACGGCAGGATGGTGGGCTCCTTGGCCCGGCCGTCGTAGTTGTCCTGCAGGTCGACGGTGTCCTCGTCGATGTCCCGCAGCATCTCCATGGCGAGGGGGTCGAGCTTGCACTCGGTGTATCGCATGGCGGCGGCCGGGTCGTTACCCGGCGAGCCGAAGTTGCCGTTGCCGTCGACCAGCGGGTAGCGCAGCGACCAGGACTGCGCCATCCGGACCAGCGCGTCGTAGATCGCGGAGTCGCCGTGCGGGTGGAACTGACCCATCACGTCACCGACGACGCGGGAGCACTTCACGTAGCCGCGGTCCGGACGGTAGCCGGAGTCGAACATCGCGTAGAGGATCTTGCGGTGGACCGGCTTGAGGCCGTCCCGGACGTCCGGCAGCGCACGACCGACGATGACGCTCATCGCGTAGTCGAGGTAGGAGCGCTGCATCTCCACCTCGAGCCCGACCGGTTCGATCCGGTCGTGCGCGACCACCGCGGCGATGGCCTCGGCGGGGACCTCGGGCTCGTTCGGTGTGGACTCGGGAGAATCGGTCACTGTATACCCTTATCAGACTCAGAGTCGTTTTCGTGCTGTGGATAACGGCTGTGGATACCGGCCAAGCTGTGGATAACTCTGTGGACCGCCGGATCGACCGGGCAGAACCCGGCCGATCCGGCGCAGTCCGTCAGATGTCCAGGAACCGCACGTCCTTGGCGTTGCGCTGAATGAACGACCGGCGCGCCTCGACGTCCTCACCCATCAGCACACTGAACAACTCGTCGGCGGTCGCCGCGTCGTCGAGAGTGACCTGACGCAGGGTACGCGTCGCCGGGTTCATCGTGGTTTCCCACAGCTCGGGATAGTTCATCTCGCCGAGGCCCTTGAAGCGCTGAATGTCGTCCGGCTTCGCGTTCGGCTTCTTCTGCTGGCGCAGCACGATCAGACCGTCCCGCTCGCGGTCGGAGTACGCGTACTGGGCGTCGTCGCCCTTCTTGTTCCACTTGATCTTGTAGAGCGGCGGGGCGGCCAGGTAGACGTGCCCCATCTCGACCAGCGGACGCATGAAGCGGAACAGCAGGGTGAGCAGCAGCGTCTGGATGTGCTGGCCGTCGACGTCCGCGTCGGCCATCAGCACCACCTTGTGGTACCGCAGCTTCTCCATGTCGAAGTCGTCGTGGATGCCGGTGCCCAGCGCGGTGATCAGCGCCTGGACCTCGTTGTTCTTCAGCACCCGGTCGATCCGGGCCTTCTCCACGTTGAGGATCTTGCCGCGGATCGGCAGGATCGCCTGGGTCCGTGGGTCGCGACCCTGCTTGGCCGAGCCGCCGGCCGAGTCACCCTCGACGATGAACACCTCGGACTCGCGGGGGTCGGTCGACTGGCAGTCGGCCAGCTTGCCCGGCATCGAGCCGGACTCCAGCAGCGACTTGCGCCGGGCCAGCTTGCGCGCCTGCTGGGCGGCGATCCGGGCGCGGGCCGCCTGGGACGCCTTCGTGATGATCATCTTGGCCTCGGCCGGGTTGCGGTCGAACCAGTCGACCAGCCGGTCGTTGCAGACCCGCTGCACGAAGCTCTTCACCGGGGTGTTGCCCAGCTTGGTCTTGGTCTGGCCCTCGAACTGCGGGTTGGCCAGCTTGACCGAGATGATCGCCGCGAGTCCTTCCCGGATGTCCTCGCCGGAGAGCTTCTCGTCGCCCTTGAGCAGCTTCTTGTCGGTGCCGTACCGGTTGACCACGCTGGTCAGCGCGGACCGGAAGCCCTCCTCGTGGGTGCCGCCCTCGTGGGTGTTGATCGTGTTGGCGAAGGTGTAGACCGACTCGCCGTACGACTCGTTCCACTGCATGGCGATCTCGAGGGACATGCCCTCCTCTTCGGCCTCGAACTCGACCACTGTCTTGTGGATCGGGCTCTTCGAGGCGTTGAGGTGCCGGACGAAGTCCGCGATGCCGCCCTCGTAGTAGAAGGTGACCTCGCGCTGCCGGCCGTCCTCCTCCTCGGCCACCCGCTCGTCGAGCAGGTGGATGCGCAGGGCGCGGTTGAGGAAGGCCATCTCCTGCAGGCGCCGGTAGATGGTCTGGAAGTCGAAGTCGACGGTCTCGAAGACGTCGGGGTCGGGCCAGAAGGAGACCGCCGAGCCGGTGCGGTCGGTGGCCTCGCCCTTCTCCAGCGGGCTCGGCTTGGAGTTGGTGTAGTGCTGCCGCCACACGGAGCCGGACTTGTGGATCTCGACGAACATCTTGGTGGAGAGCGCGTTCACCACGGAGACACCGACGCCGTGCAGACCGCCGGACACCGCGTACGCCTTGCCGTCGAACTTGCCACCCGCGTGCAGGATGGTCAACGCGACCTCGACACCGGGCTTCTTGAGCTTCGGGTGAAGGTCGACCGGGAAACCACGGCCGTTGTCGGTGACCCGGACGCCGCCGTCGGCGAGCAGCACCACGTCGATGGTGTCGCAGTATCCGGCCAGCGCCTCGTCGACCGCGTTGTCGACGACCTCCCAGACGAGGTGGTGCAGACCGCGCTCGCCGGTGGACCCGATGTACATACCGGGCCGCTTGCGAACCGCCTCCAGCCCCTCGAGAACGGTGATCGACTCTGCGCCGTACTCCTGCTTGTCCTGCGCTGCCACCCTCGGCCACTTTCTCGCGTCAGCCACGCCGGTAGGGCGCGTCGGGCGCGGGTTCGGCGGACAGGACGCGACGTCGGCGCGCGGACCGGTGCCGGAGACCTCCGGACAGCGGGTCGAACGCGCCGGTCGCCGCGGTTGCCCGCGGATCGCGATCGGCTCGACCCGACGTGGAGAATGAATCTGGGGCCACCGGCCCCGTCCCTCTCCCACACCGGGTCTTCGTCTCGCTGTCAATCCTACTGTGCGCGGGGGACAGAACCACCACTCGGCACCCTCAGAGAGGCGGCTGAGATGTCCGTAGCCGGCAGAACCCCGCCGCCCACGACTCCCCCCACACGCCATGCCCCCATCGCACGCGCCGCCCCGAAACGGGTTGACCCGCGGTCGGGCGGGTCGGGGGTCGCGGCCGAAGCGTCCGTGCCGTACGTTTGCGGCGCCCCGGAACCAGCCTTGATCTTTACCGGTTGGAACCGGGACGATCGACCCGATCGACCCGACACGTGCTCTTAAGAGGTGACAGATGGGGCTGGACAACGTCGCGGTGCACTGGCCGCGGACCGGCCGCTTCTACGATCCGGTCGCGCCGGCCGAGTTCGTCGACTTCGGCGAGATCGTCGACCTGCCGCGCATCTCCGCACCGACCGCGGCGCTGGCCGAGCTGATCGCGAAGACCGGCACCATCCGGGCGACCGCGTACACCGAGTTGGTGGATCTACTGCTCGGCCTCGAAGGTGTGTTGTACGCCACAGACGCCGCCGCCGAGGACGAGGACCCGGTGATCGACCCGGACGGCTGCTCCTGGATCGCGAGCGGCATCGAACGGTTCGTGTCCGCGCACCGCGCGACCGGCGAGGCGGTCACCTTCGAGTCGGTGAGCACCGTGCTGCGCTCCCTGCTCGGCGACGGTCGGTTGGCCGAGCAGCAGCTGCGCTGGCTGGAGAGCCGGCTCGACGCGCTGCGCGACGAGCGCGGTGATCCGCCGCAGTGGAACTTCACCTGTGCCGAACTGGGCGTGCTGGCCGCGTTCTACCGGCGCTGCGCCGAGCGCGGGTTCGCCGTCTACGCCGACGCCTGAGCCGCCGCGTCGGTCTCCGAGCCGGCCGGCCGGTTGGCGGCCGAGATCACCTGTGTGAGCACCGCGTGCAGGTGTTGCAGATCCTCGACGGGCAGCCCGAGCCGCTGCACGATCGCGGCCGGGATCAGCTCGGCCTGACTCCGCAGCGCGGCACCGCTGGGGGTGAGGGTGACGGCGAGGCTGCGCTCGTCGTTCGGGTCGCGTTCCCGGCGCAGGTAGCCGGCCGCCTCCAGCCGCTTGAGCAGGGGTGACAGCGTGCCCGGGTCGAGCTGGAGCAGGCGACTGAGGTCGCGGCCGGACAGCGGCGCGTGCTGCCAGAGCGCCAACATCACCAGGTACTGCGGGTGGGTCAGCCCCATCGGTTCCAGCAGCGGCCGGTAGACGGCCACGACGCTGCGCGCCGCGACCGAGAGGGCGAAGCAGACCTGCTGCTCCAGGGCCAGCGGGTCGACGCCGTCCGGTCGTTCGCTCATCGGTTGCCCTCTCTCCGCACGGTGACTATCGTACCGATCATTGGTACACCAACCATTGGTGCGCCAAAGGTACGCTCGTGCGGCGGGCGAGAACCGGCGAGGCGACGCGGGGAAGAGGGCGGCAGATGAGCGACGACGGCGCGATCACCAGGGCCCCGGGCGAGGGCGGCCGATTGATGCGTTGGGCCTTCCGGCACCTCGCCGGCCCGGCCGAGGGTGTGCAGGGCGCGGTGCAGGGCGGCTCGGCCGAGGCCCGCGAGGCGTGGAAACGGGACCTGGCCGAGCGCAAGCGCTTCACCCGGGAGCAGCGGGAACGCAAGCGGGCAGCCCGCGAGGCCGACCGGCGCGGCTGAACGGCCGGCTCAGCCGTACGTGTCGCGCGGACCCCGGCCGCGTACGCGGCGTGGGCCCTTCCCCCAGGAGGGCGCGGCCGGGCCGTGAATGTGCAGCTTGCGCACCACGTTGTGCCCGACCTCGCTGGCGATCTGCTTGAGCAGCGAGCCGGCGAGCAGCCGCAGCTGGGTGGCCCAGGCGGTCGAGCGCGCCTCCACGGTCAGCTCGCCGTTCTCCAACTTCACCGGGCGGCTGTTCTGCGCGACCTCCGCACCGACGACCCGCTCCCAGGCGCCGAACACGGTGGCCTCGGCCGCCGGCTGCTGCCAGCCGCGCGCCTTCACCAGCCGGTTGAGCACGGCGCTGAGCGGCTGCGGATCGCGCGGGTCGGGGCCGGGGCCGGAGTAGCCGCGCAACCGCCGCCCCGAGCCGCCGGCAGCGTCGCCGCCGCCGGGGGTACGCCGGGCGCGGGCCGCCGCCTGTCGCCGGGACAGCGCCGCGTCGAGCACCGCCCGGGCCAGCTCCGGCCCGCTGGCGGCCGCCGCCGGCTCACCGCCCGCCGATCCCTCCGCCGCCTTCGGGGTACGCGCAGCCGGGCCGTCGCCGGCCGCTGGTCGATCGGTGCCTGGCTTATCCGACACGGCGTACCGTCCCTTCGCCGACCTGGTAGCGGGTGCCGCGCAGGGCGGCGGGCACGTCGTCGTCCACCGCGCAGGTGACCAGCAGCTGACTCGCCCCGCCGACCAGCTCCGCCAACCGCTCCCGGCGGCCGGTGTCCAACTCCGCGAAGACGTCGTCGAGCACCAGCACCGGCTCGATGCCGTCGGCGCGCAGCAGGTCGTACCCGGCCAGCCGCAACGCGAGGGCGAACGACCACGACTCGCCGTGGCTGGCGTACCCCTTGGCGGGCAGTGGGCCGAGGCTCAGCGCCAACTCGTCGCGGTGTGGGCCGACCAGGGTCGTGCCCCGCTCGATCTCGGCGGAGCGGGACGCGGCCAGGGCCGCCGTCAGCGCCTCGGCCAGCGTGGCCCGGTCGGTGGTCGGCTCGGCCAGCTCGATCGAGGGCCGGTAGGTGATGCTCGCCGCACCCCGACCGGCGGCCACCGCGTCGTACGCCTTGGCCACGTGCGGGGTGAGCGCGGCCACCAGCTCCAGGCGGCCGGCGAGCAACTCCGCCCCGTGCTGGGCCAGGTGGGTGTCCCAGACCGCGAGGGTGCCGAGGTCGCCACCCCTGGACCCACCGGTCTTCCGGGCCAGGTACGCGGTGCGCAGCAGGGCGTTGCGCTGCTTGACGACCCGCTCGTAGTCGGCCCGCACGCCCGCGAACCGGGGCTGCCGGTTGACCAGCAGGTCGTCCAGGTAGCGGCGGCGCTCGGCAGGGTCACCCCGGACCAGCTCAAGATCTTCCGGGGCGAAGAGCACCAGCCGGAGCGCCCCGAGCACGTCCCGGGCCCGCCGTGCCGGTGAGCGGCCCAGTCGGGCCCGGTTGGCCTTGCCGGGCACGATCTCCAGCTCGACCAGGAGTTCACGGCCGTCGTGCACCACCGCGCAGCGGATCACCGCGGACGTGGCGCTCATCCGGACCAGAGGCGCGTCGGTGGCGACCCGGTGCGAGTCCAGGGTCGCCACGTAGCCCAGCGCCTCGACGAGGTTGGTCTTGCCGACGCCGTTGGCACCGATCAGGACGTTCGCTCCCGGCTGGAGGTCGACGGCCACCCGCTCGTACGAGCGGAAGTTGACCAGTTCCAGCCGGTGAACGTACACAGGTTGTGGATACCGCTCAGCGCTTGTGGACGGCGTGGCCACCGAACTGCTGACGCAGCGCGGAGACGGCCTTCATGGCGGGCGAGTCGTCCTGCCGCGAGGCGAACCGGGCGAACAGCGAAGCGGTGATGACGTTCAGCGGCACCGCCAGCCGGACCGCCTCGTCGACCGTCCACCGGCCCTCGCCGGTGTCCTCCGTGTAGCCGCTCAGGTCGGCCAGCTCCGGGTCCTCGTCGAGCGCCCGGTCCAGCAGGTCGAGCAGCCAGGAACGGACGACGGTGCCCTCCCGCCAGGACTTGATGACGCCCGGAACGTTGGTCACCAGCTCCGAGGCGGCCATCAACTCGTAGCCCTCGGCGTACGCGTGCATCAGGCCGTACTCGATGCCGTTGTGCACCATCTTCGAGTAGTGCCCGGCACCGACGGGGCCGGCGTGCACGAAGCCGAACTCACCCTCGGGCTTGAGCGCGTTGAAGATCGGCATCAGGCGGTCCACGTGCTCCTGGGCGCCACCGACCATCAGCCCGTAGCCGTTCTGCCGGCCCCAGACGCCGCCGGAGACCCCGACGTCCATGTAGCCGATGCCCCGCTGGTTGAGCCGCTCCGCGCGGGGCGCGTCGTCGCTGAAGCGCGAGTTGCCGCCGTCAATGATGATGTCGCCCTCGCCGAGCACCTCGGCGAGCTCGTCGATCGTGGCGTCGGTGACACCGGCGGGCACCATGACCCAGACCGCTCGCGGCGACTCAAGCTTCTCCGCCAGGCCGGCGAGGGTCGTGACGTCGCTGATCTGCGCGTTGTGGTCGAAGCCGACCACCTCGTGCCCGGCCGAACGCAACCGCTCCCGCATGTTGCCGCCCATACGGCCGAGTCCTACCAGGCCGAGCTGCATGTGTTTCTACCTCCGTGGATCTGGGTGTTGCTGGGCGCGATCAGCGCGAGACGCGGATCGGCATGATGAGGTACCGGTACCCCGGAATGACCTCGCCATCCTCGCCGGCGGGAGAGATCACCGCGGGCTTGAAGGCGTCGACGAACGAGAGCACGGCCGTCTGAGCGCCCAGGTTTGCCAGACCGTCGATGAGGTACTGCGGGTTGAAGCCGATGGTCAGTGGCTCACCGGTGAAGGTGGCCTCCATCGCCTCGCTGGCCCGTGCCTCCTCGGAACCGCCGGCCTCGACCACCAGGCCGTCGGAGCTGAAGCTGAGCAGCACCGGGGTGGTCCGTTCGGCGACCAGCGCGACCCGCTTGACCACCTCGATCAGCGTGCTGACCGACACCCGGGCCGCGGCGTTGTGCGTGGCCGGGAAGAGCGACCGCACCGGCGGGTAGTTGGCGCCGTCGAGCAGCCGGCTGGTGGTACGTCGGGTGCCGCCGGCGAGGCCGACCATGCCCTCGCCCGCAGCGCCCTGGGCGAGGGCGAGCGTGACCTCGCCGCCCAGCGGGCCGAGGGCCTTGGCGGTGTCGTTCAGGGTGCGGGCGGGCACCAGGGCGTTGATGCTCACCTCGGGGTCGTCCGGCCGCCACTGGATCTCGCGCAGCGCCAACCGGTAACGGTCGGTGGCGAGCATCGACAGGGTGTCACCCGACAGCTCGACGCGGACGCCGGTCATCATCGGCAGCGTCTCGTCGCGACCGGCGGCGATGGCCACCTGGGCCACCGCTGTGGCGAACGCCGCGGCGTCGACAGTGCCCGCGCTCTGCGGCATCTCGGGCAGCGCGGGGTAGTCCTCCACCGGCATGGTGGGCAGCGTGAACCGGGCGCTGCCACAGACCAACTCGAGATGCGCGCCGACCGCGGCGATGTCGACCGGCTTGGCCGGCAACGCCTTGGTGATCTCGGCGAGCAGGCGGCCGGAGACGAGCGCGGCGCCGTCGGCGTCGCCCTGCACCTCGACGGTCACCTGGCTGGAGACCTCGTAGTCGAACCCGGAGACCCGCAGGTTGCCGTCGGTGACGCGGAGCATCACCCCGGCGAGCACCGGTACGGATGGCCGGTTGGGCAGGCTCTTCGCGGTCCACGCCACAGCCTCGGCGAGCGCGTCGCGCTCCACTCGGAACTTCATCAATGCCTCCGCGTCGACGTCAGCGACAACTCTCTCATGCCGACCGCTGCCTACCGTCCCGCCCGACCGTGCGGGTACCCATCGCACCTTAGGGCGCGGGGACATCGGCTGTGCGTCCGACCCCATGGATCGTGTCGATGCTGACCGGCTGATCCGACAGCGTTCGGCCCGATCCACAGAAAGCCCAACGGTGATGATTGGTTTTTGTTCTCTTAGAAGAGATAACTCATCGTCTTCATCGCACCTGTGCAAACTGTGGAAAACCGAGGTCTGCGCAGGTCAGACAGGTTATCCACCGGTGATTTAGCTGTGGAGAACCAGGGGTACAACCGGCTCGTGTGTCCACAGCCCGGCGACGACGGCCGGTTGTCCACCGTTGTCCACCGGTTGTCCACCGGTAATCCACCGACTTTCTCCCCAAGCCTGTGGATCGCGGGGAAGATCACCATTGCCGTCATCCCCAGAACCTTCAACAGGCCGTACACAGGTTGATGATGATCGGTGGATAACCTGACGGTCGTCCCCAGGCGTCCACAGCGTCGTACACAGGGTTTCTCCACAGCCTGTGGGTAACTGGCGGAGGACGGACCGTAGTTATCCACCGCCGGTGGATAACGAGCTGTGGACAACGAGTGGGGATCGAGGCGGTCACGGCCTCAATGCTGTGGTCTCCACCATGTCGAGAGTCCAGCTGACGTACCAAAAAAGAACGCCCGACCGGAGATCCGGTCGGGCGTGTCCTGTCCTGCGGCTGTGCGCCGCGCGACGGCGGTCGTACGTTCAGCTGTTCTGTTTGATGCGGTTGGTCAGCTCGGCGATCTGGTTGTACAGCGAGCGGCGCTCCGCCATCTGCTGACGAATCTTGCGGTCGGCGTGCATCACGGTGGTGTGGTCCCGGCCACCGAACGCCTGCCCGATCCGGGGCAGCGACAGCTCGGTCAACTCCCGACACAGGTACATGGCCACCTGACGGGCGTTGACCAGCACCCGGGACCTGGACTGGCCGCGCAGATCCTCCAGGCTCACCCCGAAGTAGTCAGCGGTCGAGGCCATGATCTGGTCGGCGTTGATCTCCGGACCGGCGCCGTCGGGCATGAAGTCCCGAAGCACCTCCTCGGCCAGCGACAGCTCGACTGTCGACCGGGTCAGGCTGGCGAACGCGGTCACCCGGATCAGCGCGCCCTCCAGTTCCCGGATCGAGTTCGACACCCGGGAGGCGATGAACTCCAACACGTCCGGCGGGGCGTACATCCGCTCCTGCGCCGCCTTCTTCTGCAGGATCGCGATCCGGGTCTCCAGATCCGGCGGCTGGATGTCGGCCAGCAGCCCCCACTCGAACCGGGTTCGCATCCGGTCCTCGAGGGTCGCGAGCTGGCGCGGCGACCGGTCGGAGGAGATCACGATCTGCTTGTTGGCGTTGTGCAGCGTGTTGAAGGTGTGGAAGAACTCCTCCTGGGTGCGCTCGCGGTTCTCCAGGAACTGGATGTCGTCGATCAACAGGATGTCGACGTCGCGGTAGCGCCGCTGGAACGCGCTGGTCTTGTCGTCCCGGAGCGAGTTGATGAAGTCGTTGGTGAATTCCTCGGTCGAGACGTACCGGACCGAGCGGGCGTTGCCGAGTGTCGTGGCGTAATGCCCGATGGCGTGCAGCAGGTGTGTCTTGCCCAACCCGGAGTGCCCGTAGATGAACAGCGGGTTGTACGCCTTGGCCGGTGACTCCGCCACCGCCACGCTCGCCGCGTGGGCGAAGCGGTTGGACGAGCCGATGACGAACGTCTCAAACATGTACTTCGGATTGAGCCGGTTGCCGCCGGTGTCGGCACCGGGCAACCGACGGTCGTCGCGGCCACCGGTCCGATGGTCCACCGCGCTGCGACCCGGGCCGCTGTCCGTTCCGCTGTCCCGCGGTAGCGAGCGGATCACGTGCTGGTCGCGCGGTGACGCCGAGTCGTCCCGGTAGCGGGGCTCGTAGGGCCGGGTGTCGGGGCCGGACGGGTCCAGGCGGGCGGCCTGCTCGTCGTAGCCGCGCCGGTCCGGACCCGGCCGGGAGGGCCGCAGGGGCTCCGCGAAGGCAGCGCTGAACAGCGCCTCCTGCCCGTCCCTGCTGGCGGGGATCAACCCCGCGCGATGCCCCTCCACGGGCGGCGCGAGCGGCGGACCCGCGGGAGCGGGCGGCGGACCCGGATCAGGGGTACGCGGCGCGGGTGACTGCTCAGGGATCATCGCGTCGGCCGGCTGTCGAGCGCCCTGGTCGTCGTCGAAGGGCGCGATACCCGAGCCGTCGATGTCGAGCTGCCCGGTCTCCGGGGCGCTGCGGTAGACGGTGCCGGCCGGACGGCCGGTGGCGTCCTCGGCCACCCGAACGGTGACCGCGACCTGGATCGGTCGGCCGAGCCGCCGGGTGAGCGCCTCGGTGATAGCCGGGCGCAGCCGTGACTCGATCACGTCGCGGGTGAACGCGTCCGGAACGGAGAGCAGTGCGGTGTCCTCGACGATCGCTCGCAGCCGGGTCAGTCGGAGATAGGCACGCTGCTGGGCGGAGATGATCTCGTCGGCGAGCTCGTCGGTCGCCGCTAACCACACCGCGGCAAGGTCGGTCGTACCGGCCACCGTCGTGCCACCCCCTCGCTTCTGCTCCCGGCCGCCGCTGTCTGCCAGCCGGCCGTCCCGGGCCCGCCGCGTTCGCGGGTGGAACAACACCCACCCGGACGGTCGACCGGTGGTCATCCACAAGTTATCCACAGCCTGTGTACCGACCGATTGTGGCCGCCGCCGGACGCGGGTGGGACCTGCCCCTGCCTGAACGGGCGCTGAAGCGGGTTCACCGTGCCGAACGATTCACTGCCATGTCCGGTCTTGCCTGCGCGACGACCGGAGCTTCCGACGCTCACCGCAATCGGGCACGGTAACAGCGTTGTCCCTGCGCCATCAACCGGCGACGCGGCGGCGCCCTTGTCGGCATCAGCGAAAACCGCCCTTCGGCCTCGGGCGCGTCCCGTTGTCCCCTGCTCGAGGTGTTTGACGGTCATTGCCCCCCTGCGTAGGCTGGAACGGCTGCTTTCTCGCCCTCTGCTAGGGTGATGGGTGCTTGCTGTCCGCGGTCGCATCCCCGCATCGCCGAGGTCCCGCTCCGCCGGACAGCACCGATCGTGGGCCACCGTCGAGGTGGCCTGGACCACCACACGACCCCGGCGATCCCGTCGCGCGGGGCGCGTACGAAAACGGAGAGCCTGACGTGAGCAAGCGCACCTACCAGCCGAACAACCGCCGGCGCGCGAAGACCCACGGCTTCCGGCTGCGCATGCGCACCCGTGCCGGCCGTGCCATCCTGTCGAGCCGTCGCGCCAAGGGTCGCACCACCCTGTCGGCCTGAGCCGACCGGGCCGGTCCAGGGGACGTGGGCAGTCGTGCTGGCCGCCGCACAGCGACTGCGGCGCAGCACTGACTTCGCCGCAGCGGTTCGCGGTGGCCGACGCGCCGGACGTGGCGCCGTCGTGGTCCACCTGGCCGTGCCGGTGACCGTCGACCCCAGCACACCGACCTCGCCGGAGCCGGTACGGGACAACAGTGCGGAGCAGTCGTCCGTGCCGTCCCGTGCCGGCTTCGTCGTTTCCAAGGCGGTCGGTAACGCGGTGACCCGTAACCGGGTCCGGCGCCGACTGCGGGCGCTGGTCCGGGAACGGCTTACCGACCTGCCCGCCGGCAGCACCCTGGTCGTCCGGGCGCTCCCCGCCGCGGCGCAGGCGTCGTACCCTCGGCTCGCCACCGACCTGGACGCCGCCATCGCGGTCGCCCGGTCGCCGCGCGAACGGCGGTCCCGATGAGCGGCACCGAGCAGAGCACCCCACGGCCGTCGACAACCGGTGCCAAGGTGCTGATCGCGCCCATCATCGCGTACCGTCGGTGGATAAGTCCGGCACTGCCGGCTCGCTGTCGGTTCTACCCGTCGTGCAGTGCGTACGCCCAGGAGGCGGTCGTTCGGCACGGCGCGCTCCGGGGAACCGTGCTGGCGGCCCGGCGGTTGTTGCGCTGCCACCCCTTTCACCCTGGTGGATATGACCCGGTGCCGGAGCCGGGCGGCCGCCGTCGTGCTGATGTGACTGGAGCCTGAGAATTGTTCAGTCTTGACTGGATCTACTATGCGATTTCGTGGATCCTGCTGACCTGGCACTCTGCCTGGGACGCAATCGGGGTGCCCGTCGGCGCGGTCATCGGCACCAACTTCGCCTGGATCCTGTCCATCGTCTTCCTGGTGGTCACCGTCCGGGTGATCCTGTTCCCGGTCTTCGTCAAGCAGATCAAGTCGCAGCGGGCGATGCAGGCGCTCCAGCCCAAGGTCAAGGAGCTTCAGGAGAAGCACAAGGGTGACCGGGAGACGCTCCAGAAAGAAATGATGGAGCTGTACAAGAAGGAGAAGGCCAACCCGCTGATGGGTTGCCTTCCGATGTTCCTTCAGATCCCGGTCTTCCTGGGCCTCTTCCACGTGCTGCGCCGGCTCGACCCGGACAAGCAGAACAAGACCCTCTACGGCTGGACCGTCGACCAGTTCCAGAGCGCCTCGCAGGCGAAGCTCTTCACCGCCCCGATCGCCGGCAAGTTCGGCTCCACGGCGGACGAACTGGCCAGCCTCGGCGCCAACGGCACCACCGTCAAGATCATTGCTGGCGTCCTGGTCCTGATCATGATCGGCACCACCTACCTGACCAGCCGTCAGATGATCCTCAAGACCGGCTGGGCGGAGGACCCGCAGCAGCGGATGATCCAGCGGCTGATGCTCTACGGCATCCCCGCGTCGCTGCTGATCTCCGGTGCGATCTTCCCGATCGGCGTCATCATCTACTGGGTCACCAACAACCTCTTCACCCTCGGCCAGCAGCAGTGGGTGCTGCGGAAGTTCCCGCCGCCGGTGACCGCCAAGAAGGCCGTCGCCCCCGCCGCCACCCGTAACCCGGTGCAGCCCGCCAAGTCCGGTGGCCTGTTCGGTCGGGGCAAGGCGGCCCCGCCGGCACCGGTCAAGGCGGCCGCGCCCAAGGTCGCCGCGCCGAAGCCGGGCGCCAAGCCGGTGAACAACCCGAAGAAGAGCCGCCCCGCCAAGCGGCAGGGCTGACCTACGAGGGCCGCCGCCGGTGATCCGGCGGCGGCCCGTTCCGCACCGCGCAGCCGCCGTACGGCCGGCGCCGGGCGGAACCGACCGCGCACCGCGCGGCCACGGGCGACACTGCCCGTACAGACGTGCCTGTGGGCACCGGCGACCTCCCGCCGGCCCCGGGAAACCAGTCGGACCCGACGGTCCGGCCGAGCGAGTACGGAGATGAGACCGTGACCGAGACCAGCATCCCCCGCGCCGAGCAGTCCCTGGACGAGGAGGAGACCGCCACGCTCGCGGTGGACGGCGACGACACCGAAGCCGATGACACCGAGGCGGACGACGACACCGACACCGCCGCTGGCACCCGGGTGAAGAAGGCTGTGGGCGAGGGCGACCTGTTCCGGCAGAGCGAGATCGCCGCCGACTACGTCGAGGGTCTGCTCGACATCCTCGACTACGACGGCGACATCGACGAGCTGGTCGCCGCCGGCCGTCCGATGGTCGAGGTGGTCGGCGAGCGGCTGCAGAATCTGGTCGGTCAGCGCGGTGCCACCCTGGAGGCGCTCCAGGAGCTGACCCGCCTTGCCGTCTTCCGGCAGACCGGTACGCCGAGCCGTCTGCTGCTCGACGTCGGTGGCTACCGGGCGAACCGCCGTAAGGAACTCGCCGCGGTCGCCAAGAACGCCGTCGAGAAGGTCAAGGAGTACGGCGAGCCGGTCCGCCTGGAGGCGATGTCCGCGTTCGAGCGTAAGTGCGTGCACGACGTGGTCAACGCCATGTCCGACGTGGCGAGCGAGTCCGAGGGTGTGGAGCCGAACCGGCGCATCGTCGTACGGCCGGCGGACTGATCGGGTGACCCACGACGACATCACGGCCGATGCCGTGTCCGGCCCGGGCGGCACGCCGCCCGGGCCGTCCGCTGTCCGCCCCGCCACCGTCGACGCCGATGCCGAATCGACCGGGCGTGACACCGCCCCGTCACCGGCCGACGCGGCGTTGCCGCCCGAGCTGGCCCCGGCCGCGCTGGCCCTCTTCGGTGACCGTCTCGACCTGGCCGCCGCGTACGCCGAACTGCTGGCCACCGACGGTGTGGTCCGCGGCCTGATCGGCCCCCGGGAGGCACCCCGCATCTGGGACCGGCACCTGCTCAACTGCGCTGCGGTCGCCGAACGGATCCCGTCCGGCGCGACGGTGCTCGACGTCGGCTCCGGCGCCGGTCTGCCGGGCCTCGTCCTGGCCATCGCTCGCCCTGACCTCACGGTCACTCTGATCGAGCCGCTGGCCCGGCGGACGTCGTTCCTGATCGAGGTCGTCGAGCGACTCGGTCTGGCCAGGTCGGTGCGGGTGTTCCGCGGCCGGGCCGACGAGGCGGCCAGCGGGTCGAGCGGCCGGGAGCCGATCAGCGGAGACGTGGTGACCGCGCGCGCGGTCGCGCCCCTGGATCGGCTCGCGGGCTGGAGCCTTCCCCTGGCGGTTCGCGGTGGGCGGCTGTTGGCGCTCAAGGGCTCGTCCGCCGCAGCCGAGATCGAGGAGCACGCCGAGGTGGTGGCGCGACTCGGCGGCGGGGAGCCGACCGTGCAGCTCTGCGGCGTCGGGGTGATCGCTCCACCCACCACGGTCGTGGAGATCGTGCGCGAGCGGATGGTCGGCCCGGCCCGCCCGGCGGCCAAGAAGCGCGCCCGGGGTGGACGCTCCCGCCGAGGTTGACACTTCGCGCCATCGGGCTTCCGGCCGGTGGGTTGCCTCGTTGTACCGGTACGGATGGACGAGGGGATGAGAACCCGACGTGGACCGGCCGCGCCCGTCCGCCGTAGGCTGACCGCGCGTCGATAGTGTGGAGCGGGTGACGGACGTCGCGGGTCTCCGACCGCTCCCGCGGGCCGTACGCTCCGGGTTGCGGGCGTGGATGCGGCCAAGTTGACCGGGGCGCGGACCGACCATCCGAAGCGGGCAGGGATGACAGGTGCATGACGACGGCAGGTACGACGATCCACGCGTGACCGGGTCGACCAGCGATCCCGTTTCACGTGAAACCGACTACCCGAGCTGGTCGCCCGGTGCGACCGGGCCATCGAACCGACCGACCGACAGCGACCCGCCGGCGCCGCTCGACCCCTCGTCGGGTCCCGCGCAGCCGGAGGGCTCGGCCATTCCGGAGCCGGCGAGTGGTCGTCGAACGCCGGAGGCGTCGAGTCGACCGGTCAACGCCGCCGAGGTGCGGTCGACCTCAGGTCGCCGCAACACCGCTGCGGCGGTTCGCTTCGAGCCGGCCGTCCCGCACCAACCCACTGCGGCGGCCGCTCGGGACGCCGCGCCGGTGGTCGCCGACGCACCGGTCGCTTCGACCGAGTCGTTGGCCGCCGTGGCGGCCGATCCCACGTACGTTTCACGTGAAACCCCGACGCGCGAAGAGGATGACCCACCGTTGGCTATGGAGGCGATGCGCGCCGTGCAGATCCTGAATCCCAGTGGCGAGGTGACCATGCCTCGGCCGGACCGGACCCGGGTCATGTGCGTCGCCAACCAGAAGGGTGGCGTGGGTAAGACCACCACCACCGTCAACCTTGCGGTAGCGCTCGCCCTGCATGGCAACCGGGTGCTGGTGGTCGACCTCGACCCGCAGGGCAACGCCTCGACCGGGCTCAACGTCCCACACCACACCGGAATCCCCGACGTGTACGACTGCCTGATCAACAGCGTGCCGCTGGCCGAGGTGGCACAGGCGGTCGAGGGCATCCCCAATCTCTGGTGCGTACCCGCGACCATCGACCTGGCCGGCGCGGAGATCGAGCTGGTGTCGGTGGTGGCCCGGGAGTCGCGCCTGGACCGGGCGATCGCCGCCTACCCGGGCGAGTTCGACTATGTGTTCATCGACTGCCCGCCCTCGCTCGGCCTGCTCACGGTCAACGCTCTGGTTGCCGCGCAGGAGGTGCTGATCCCGATCCAGTGCGAGTACTACGCGTTGGAAGGGCTCAACCAGCTGATCAACAACATCAACCTGGTACGCCAGCACCTCAACCCGAAGCTCGACGTCTCCACCATCCTGCTGACCATGTACGACCGTCGCACCCGTTTGGCCGACGCCGTCGAGCAGGACGTCCGGAACCACTTCGGCGACAAGGTTCTCCAGGCGGTCATCCCCCGCAACGTCCGGGTCTCCGAGGCGCCGAGCTACGGCCAGTCGGTGATGACCTACGATCCCGGTTCGCGGGGCGCCACGAGTTACTTCGAGGCCGCCCAGGAGATCGCCGAGCGGGGCGTCAAGGAGCCGGTGGGCCGGAATGCGTAGTGCGGACGAATCGCTGGGAGGCGTGGCATGAAGAACCGTCCTCGGGGCGGTCTGGGTAGGGGCCTGGGGGCGCTGATCCCGACCGGGCCGGCGCCGGCCGCCGCTGGCACCGCGACGGCGGAGCCGGAGAACGAGCACCTGGACGACGCGGAAACCGTGGCTGTCGCAGCGGTGCCGGCCGGAGCGCCGGTCCGTGAGCCGGAACCCGTGTTGAGCCCGGTGCCCGGTGCTCGATTCGCCGAGATCCCGGTCGACGCGATCATGCCCAACCCGAAGCAGCCCCGCCAGGTCTTCGATGAGGAGGCGCTGGAGGAGCTGAAGACCTCGATCCAGGAGGTCGGCTTCCTCCAGCCAATCGTCGTTCGGCAACTCGACGACGAGAAGTACGAACTGGTGATGGGCGAGCGGCGCTGGCGGGCCGCCCAGGCGGTGGGCCGGGAAAGCATTCCGGCGATCGTCCGCGACACCCGTGACGACGCGATGCTCCGCGACGCCCTGCTGGAGAACATCCACCGGGCGAACCTGAACCCTCTGGAAGAGGCCGCCGCCTACCAGCAACTGCTGGAGGAGTTCGGGGCCACCCACGAGGAGTTGGCCCGCCGGATTGGCCGGAGTCGCCCACAGATCTCCAACACGATCCGACTGCTGAACCTGCCCGCACAGGTGCAGCGCCGGGTTGCCGCAGGCATCCTGTCGGCGGGGCACGCCCGCGCTCTGCTGAGCCTCGACGAGGCGGAGGCGCAGGAACAGTTGGCCCTGCGGATCGTGGCCGAGGGACTGTCGGTTCGGGCGACCGAGGAGATCGTGGCCCTGGCACTCAACGACGGGCCGGCGAAGGGTCAGGCCGCCAAACGGCGCCCCAAGGCGCACGCGCCGGCCCTGACCGATCTCGCCGATCGGCTGTCCGACCGGTTCGACACCCGCGTGAAGGTGGACATCGGCCGGAGCAAGGGCAAGATCACGATTGAGTTCGCGACGGTTGACGACCTTGAGCGGATCGTCGGGATCATCGGAGTGCAACAGGAGGAGGGCGGGGAGGACTGACCCCGCCCGCTCGCCCTACGGCCGCGCTACCCCAAACGGGGGCGCGGCCGTTCTGCTTCCCGGGGTCGTCGCGGTTTCACGTGAAACAGACAGCGGCGCTGATTCGGCGGATCGGCGGGCCCTGCGGTCTCGTCGTCCTCGGCTCGACCAGCCCGGCCGGCGTCCCTCTCTGACGGCAGGAGGAGGAGTCGGCGGGAGTGGCGGGCGGATGGGCCGGTCACGCTGGCCCGCACGTTCGACAGCACAATCCGCAGGCGATGGGCGATGGGCGATGGGCGATGGGCGATGGGCGATGGGCGATGGGCGATGGGCGATGGGCGATGGGCGATGGGCGATGGGCAGCGGCACTGGCCGGCGGATGCGGTGGGCGGGGCCGCGATGGGGAGGGTGACGGGGCGCGGCGATGGACGACGAGCCGGCGTCGCGAGTGGCTCAGAGAGGCGGAGTGGACGCAGCGGCGGGCAGCGGACGCGGCACACCCCGCCGACTCCCCGACTCGCACCGCCGCACCGCCGCACCGCCGCGCCGCCGCACCGCCGCGCTGGCCGCGCCGCCGCGCTGGCCGCGTCGGCCGCACCGCCGCGCCGGCCGCACCGCGCGCCGGTGTCCGACGCATGATCAGGTGATGAGAAGTAGGCACGAGACGTCCCGCAGACCTATTTCTCATCACCTGATCATGGGAACGGTAAGCCGGGTGCAGGGGCTGAGGCGGCGGTGGGCCGCCGCCCCAGCCCAAGGCAACTGGTCGGTCAGCGAGCGGCCCGGTCGGCCAGCAGCCGTCGAGGGGTTCCACCGCAGCAGTCGGGGTGGGGGTTGTCTGCTGGCGGCTGGTGAGGTGAGTGCGGGCGCCGGTGGATCCTCTACACGCGTCGCAGAGGGCTTCGGGATGGTCCACTCGACCCGCAGTCACCCCCTGCGCCGATCAAAGCGTCAGCGGGCCGCTGAGTGGCGCGAAACGACGTCTCGTGGTCATTGGCAGGTGTGCCGAGGCTCTCAGGCGCGGTCAATCTGGCGGAACCGCCTCGCAGCGACCTAGGTGTGAGTCCGCCGGGCCGCCGGGCCGCCGGGCCGCCGGGCCGCCGGGCGGCCGGGCCACATGAACTAGGTGTGCGGGCGGTAGACCGGTGCGAGTCCAGCCCCAGCTCGCCGGATTGCGTCTACTGCCCGGCATCTCGGTTTCACGTGAAACCGAGCTAGCGGCTCGCTGGCATCGACCGGAAACCCTGGAGTCGACGGTCAAGGGGAGTCGCCCCTCCCAGGCGCGCGATATCGGTGCTGCGGTTCGATCTCCCCGTCCTGTGGCGCTTAGGGCATTCGAGCGCCCAGGCCGCGCGGGCCGGGGGTCTGCTGACACGGCCCGCGAACGAGCCAAGCTGTCGCCGCCGACGTGTGCCACATCAGCCAGCGGGCGGTCGTCGGCGACCGAAATACCGGGCCAGCGGTGACATGCGGAGCCGATCGGAGCGCCCCCGTCCAATTCCGTCTCTAGTCGCCATCGAACCCGCCGATTTGGCGGGTCTCGGACAACGACCGACTGGCCGAAAAGTTATCCACACCGGTTGTCCACAGGCACCCCCCGTTTCACGTGAAACAGCGCGTGGGAGCGGGTGCGAGCCTGTGGATGACGGCCTGTGTTCAGGATCTCGGCAGCCTGTGGATATCGCCTCTCGGCGCCCCGCGCGGCCACGCGCAGCCGGTCGACGGCGGGCACCGATCCGGTGGCCCGTGACCGCTCGAACAGGTAGGGACAGCGGTGCCAGACTCGGTTAGGGTCAGCGTCGTGCACGACAACCCTCCCTCAGTCCCGGACTTCACCCAGTGGCCGTCATTTCCCTTTGAGGGTGACCTCCACGTGAAGCAACTCGATGATCCGGTCCCGGTCGAACCGCCCCGGAAGGGCGAGGGTCTCCGGGAATGCACCGCCTGCAACGCACCCGACGACGCCTACATCTGGGTGGGCGAGCGGTGGCGGGTCCGCGCCATGGACCGGCCCACCGGCCTGCCCATGGTGCTCATCCTGGAATCGCGCACCCACCTCGACCTCGGCGACCTGCCGAACCTGCTGGCCGCCGAGCTTGGGGTGATGACCGTACGTCTGGAGCGGGCCATCCGGTCGCTCGACGGCGTGGCACGGGTGCACGTCAATCGCTGGGGCGACGGCTCGGCTCATCTGCACATGTGGTTCCTCGCCCGTCCGTACGGCCGCCTTCAGCTGCGGGGCACGTTCCTGTCCCTGTGGGACTCGATCCTGCCGCCGATCTCCGAGGCGCAGTGGCGGGAAAATCTGGCGCTCGTCGCGGCCTGGCTCGCCGAGTTCGGTGGCCGCCCGCTCGCCGAGCCGCCCCGCATCCAATGGCAGGCGCCGTCCAGTCTGCTGGCCCAGTCCGCTGCCGCCGATGCCGCTGCCGCAGCGGAGGCTGCCTCAGCGGCAGCAGCCGGGACGGAGGCGGTCTCGGTCATCGAGGCGGCAGAGGAGATCCCGGAACCAGCGCTCGACGCCACTCCTGATCCGGCCGACGCCGACAGCGGGCCCCGCGCCGAACCGGTCGTGGACCGGGACGGTGCCGGCTCGACGACGACCACCGTCACCGACCGCGCGGCTGAACCCGCCCGGTCGGCCACGGTCAGCGGTTCGGCGGCTGAACCCGTTCGGACGGCATCCGCCACCAATCCGCCCGGCATCCCGACCTCCGGCACCCGGGACTCCACCGCCGCAGCACTAGGCAGCGCAGCATCCGGCAGCGCCACCACGACGGCCACCGACGGACTCCACGTTGGCTCGGTGGAGACGGCCACCGGCGGGCCCCACGTCGGCCCGGCGAGCGGAAGCACCGGCGAGGCTGGTTCCGCCAACCCGGCCGCGTCCGACCTGGCCGCCGAGGGCGCCTCCGGAGAGGCCGTCAGTAAGACCGCCCCCGAGAAGGGCGCCGGCACTCCGGGCGCGGCCGCGCGCAGCAACGGCAGCGACAAACCCGACGTACGCGCGACCCACTGATCTGGAACCGACCATGAGGTTGACCCCGACAGGCCAGCCTCATGGTCGTCCGCGGGTGGTCCGCAGGGCCGAACGGGTTGGCGGGTAGGTCAGTGCTTGGTGAGGCGGGCTGCGGCTCGGGCGACCAGGGTGCCGAGGAGTCGGCCGAAGTCCAGCCCGGCCGCCTGCACGGCGAGCGGAAGCAGTGACGTCTCCGTCATCCCTGGCGAGACGTTGACCTCCAGCACGTGCGGCTGGCCGGCTGCGTCCACGATCACGTCGACGCGGGAGAGATCCCGTAGACCGAGCGCGGTGTGTGCGGCGAGGGCCACGTCAGCGACCGTGGCGGCAACCTCCGGGTCCAGCCGGGCGGGGGCGTGCCAGGTGGTCCGTCCTGCGGTGTAGCGGGCGGCGTAGTCGTACACGCCGTTGCGCGGCACGATCTCCACCGGCGGCAGTGCCTGCGGGCCGTCGCCGAGGTCGACGACGGAGACTGCCACATCCATCCCCGGCACGTACCGCTCCACGAGCGCCGTGGAGTAGTACGCGAAGCAGCCGACCATCGCGGCGGGCAGCGCGGCGGCGTCCCGGACCACCGCCCCGCCCAGCCCGGACCCGCCCTGCGCCGGCTTCACCATCAGGGGTACGCCCAGGCGGTCGACGATCCGGTCCAGGACGGCGACCGCGCCGAGCTCGGAGAAACGATCGTGCGGGAGCGCCACCCAGTCCGGGGTGGGGATGCCGGCCTCGCGGAGCACCGCCTTGGCCGAGGGCTTGTCCCAGGCGACCCGGGAGGCCCGAGCGTCGCAGCCGACGTACGGGACGTCGCACAGATCCAGCACACCGCGCAGTGAGCCGTCCTCGCCGGTCGCGCCGTGCAGTGCGATCACCACGGCGTCCGGCGGGTCGGCCGCGAGTGCCGGTAGCAGCGCCACGTCCGCGTCTCGCAGCTCGGCTTCCACCCCGACGGCGCGCAGCGCGTCGAGCACCCGACGACCTGAACGCAGCGACACGTCCCGTTCGTAGGAGAGCCCACCGGCGAGCACCACGACGCGCAGGTCGGCCGAGATGGCGGAATCGGTCACGAGGAGGTGCTCGGCGGTCGTACCCATGCCGGCATCATGCCAAGTCGGGCCCGGGCACGTCGGAGCCGGCCCGGCCGCGTCGGCCGGCGGCTCCACCCACGGCACCGAAGACCCGGCGCATCGCGATTTCCTGCTCCATCACACCGGCCAGCCGGCGGACGCCCTCGCGGATCCGCTCCGGCGGCGGGAAGCTGAAGTTGAGCCGCATCGCGTCGGTGCCGGTGCCGTCGGCGTAGAAGCCGGTGCCGGGAACGTAGGCGACCCGGGCGGCGACCGCTCGCGGCATCATGGCCTTCGAGTCGAGCCCGTCGGGCAGGCTGGCCCACACGAAGAGACCGCCGGCCGGGGTGGTCCAGCTGGTGCCCTCGGGCATCAGGTCGGCCATCGCGTCGAGCAGGGCGTCCCGGCGTTCCCGGTAGACCTCGCGATAGACCTTGAGCTGCTGCCGCCAGGGCATCGTGCTCAGGTAGGTGGCCACCGCGGCCTGTGCGTAACCGCTGGGGCAGAGGATCTGCGCCTCGCTGGCGATGACCAGTTTGTCGCGGACCGCGTGCGGCGCCAGGATCCAGCCGACCCGCAGCCCGGGGGCGAAGGTCTTGGAGAAGGTGCTGAGGTAGAAGACGCCGTCGCGGCGGCGGGCCCGCAGGGGGGCCGGGGCCTCACCCTCGAACCCCAGCTGGCCGTACGGGTCGTCCTCGACGACGAGCAGGCCGGCGCGCTCACAGATGTCGAGCACCCGTTCCCGGCGCTCCTCGCTGAGCGTCACGCCGGTCGGGTTCTGGTAGGTGGGGATCGTGTAGAGGAACTTGACCCGCTGGCCCGCGCGGGCGAGGTCGGCGATGGCCGTCTCCAGCGCCTCCGGGATCAGCCCGTCCGCATCCATCGGTACGTGGACGACCTGCGCCTGGGCGGCCTGAAACACGCCGAGCGCACCGACGTACGTCGGCCCCTCGGCGAGCACCACGTCACCCGGGTCGAGGAAGAGCCGGGCCACCAGGTCCAGTGCCTGCTGCCCGCCCACGGTGACCACGACGTCTTCGGGGGAAGCACCGCACGCGGCGTCGATCCCGGAGAGCGACATCACCTCGCAGATCCGCTCGCGCAGCTCGAGGGTGCCCTGACCAATGCCGTACTGAAGGGTGGTCACGCCGTGCTCGGAACCGAGCCGGCCGAGCATCTCGCCGACCGCGTCCAGCGGAAGGGCGGCGATGTACGGTGCGCCGCCGGCGAGCGAGACGACCTCCGGACGACTTGCCACCGCGAAAAGTGCTCGGATCTCGGAGGCGGTCATCCCGCGTACCCGCCGGGCGTACCGGTCGGTGTAGTCGTCGAGTGTCGTGCCGGTCATGACCTCACCTCGATCGCTGCTCGAGTGGCTCCCGCCCCGGGTACCCCGCACACCGCTGACCATGGCGGCGGGCACACCGATTGTCGATCCTAGTCCGCCAGAGTCGTGCTGCCGGCGTGCCGAGGCAGATCGACCACATGGCGGACCGTCCTCGGCGTCCCCCGTTGCGGTGGGCATCTGCGCGTCCCCTCCCGTATCGCCGATCGGCGGCGTACGATCGCTCGTCGGGGGCAGGAAGGCGGCGCTGTCGTTCCATGCCGGTCTCACCACCGAGCCTATTGTGGGGATGCGCCATATGTCGCGACGTCTGGTCAGCCTGACCCTCGACACGTTGGAAGACCTCCCGCGTCCGTGCCGGCAGTGCGTCTACTGGGAGCTCGATCCGGTCTCCGCGGACCGGGCCTGCGCCGCTGGCGATCCGGGCCTGGAGAAGGAGGCGTGGGTCTCGCAGACGCTGCTGGAGTGGGGCTCCTGCGGCAAACTCGCGTACGTCGACGGCATGCCGGCCGGCTTCGTGATGTACGCCCCGCCCGCCTACGTGCCCCGATCGATGGCGTTCCCTACCTCACCGGTCTCCGCGGACGCGGCACTGTTGATGACCGCCAACGTGGTCGCCGCGTTCTCCGGCGGCGGGTTGGGCCGGATGCTGGTGCAGGGTGTCGCCCGGGATCTGACCAAGCGTGGGATCAAGGCGATCGAGGCGTTCGGCGACGCCAAGTTCGGCGACGCGGACGACCCCGCCGGTGGTTGCGTGGCCCCGGTCGACTTCTTCCTCTCCGTGGGCTTCAAGACCGTACGTCCGCATCCGCGCTTCCCTCGGTTGCGTCTTGAGCTGCGTACGGCTCTGAGCTGGAAGTCCGACGTCGAGTACGCGCTGGAGAAGCTGCTCGGGTCGATGAGCCCCGAGACCCTGCTCCGGCCGGTCCGTCCCGCCCCGGCCACCCGCTCCACCAACGGCTGACGCCCGGCGGCGAATCAGTCCACCACCGTGCCGGCGGTCACCACGGCACGCAGTTCGCTGACGTCGAGCGATCCGGTCGGGACGTCTCGTTCGATCGGGTAGTACATCCGCTGCACCGCGGCCACGATCGCCTCCACCACCCGGTCCCGGAACCGGGGGTCGACGAGGTGGGCGCGGTCCGTCGGCGAGGTGAGGTAGCCGACCTCGACCCGGACGGCGGGCATCCGCGTGAGTCGCAGCAACTCCCACGTCTTGGCGTGGGTACGGCAGTCCCGCAGCCCGGTGCGGGCGACGATCTCCCGCTGCACCAGCCCGGCCAGGCGTTCACCGGTCGCCGAGGTCACCCCGTTGTCGGTGCCGTAGTGGTAGGTCGCGACGCCCTCCGCATCCGGGTTGGCGTGGCCGTCCAGGTGCAGCGAGATGAACACGTCGGCGCCGAGCGAGTTGGCGAGCAGGGCCCGGTCGGTGTCCGGCAGGCAACTGTCGGGCGACGGGCCTCGGGTGAGCTGCACCCGCACCCCGGAGGCGGCGAGTCGCCCCTCCAGTCGGCTGGCCAGGTCGTGCACCAGGTCCGCCTCGGTCCAGCGCAGCGAGCCGTCGGGCACCACCATCCCGGGGTCGGTGCCGCCGTGCCCCGGGTCGATGACGACCGTCTTGCCGACCAACGCCGGCCCGGACTGCCGGATCGCGTCAGATTCGCGGAGCCACTGCGGGCGGCCACCGACCACCTTGCGGCCGATGCGGCGGAGCGCGTTCATGGTGTGGGGGCCGCAGGAGCCGTCCGGGGTGAGCCCGACCTCACGCTGGAACTGGGCCACCGCACGCGACGTCCGGACGCCGTAGATCGCGTCCGCGCGGCCCACGTCGTACCCCATCTCCAGCAGTCGCTCCTGTAGCGACCGGACGTCCTCGCCGGTGAGCGGCTCGGGAACCGCGTGGTAGAGGGTGCGGGCGCCGAGCCGCCAACGGGCGGCATCCAGGGCACGCCAGGTCTCCGCGCCGACGCGGCCGTCCACGCTGAGCCCGCGCGACTGCTGGAACGCGCGGACCGCCCGCTCGGTGTCGAGGTCGAACTCGTCGGTGTGCGAGCCGGCGGCGGCGAGCAGGTCGAGGCCGGTCAGGATGGTACGGATCTCCGTGACCGCGGGTCCCCGGTCACCGGGTCGGATCGGACGCACGCACGACCCCCTCTGCACGACGCTGGCTGGCCGGGCGGCCCAGGCTTGAGGCTATGCGCTCCGGGGCGGCGAGGTGGCTGGGCCGAGAAATACGTCGGCGGTACGGCCGAGAAGCAACCGAACCCCGCACCCGGCGAGCGGGTACGGGGTTCGGTTGATGTTGCTGCTGGTCAGAGGGCCGATTCGATGAGCCGGACCAGCTCGCCCTTCGGCTTGGCACCGGCGATCGACTGCACCGGCTGGCCGTTCTTGAAGACGGTGAGCGTCGGCACCGACATCACCCGGTAGGCCCGGGCGGTCTCCGGGTTCTCGTCGATGTTGAGCTTGACGATGGTGACCTGGTCACCCATCTCCCGGGCGATCTCCTCGAGCAGCGGCGACACCTTGCGGCACGGCCCGCACCACTCCGCCCAGAAGTCCACCAGCACCGGCTTGTCGGCCTGCAGCACGTCAGCGACGAAGCTCTTGTCGGTGACCGCCTTGGTTGTTCCCACTATGCCCCTCCTCCGGGATGTGTTCAGTGTTTCAGCTGAGCGTCGCGATGAACCGCTCGGCGTCGAGCGCGGCGGCACAACCGGTGCCGGCCGCGGTGATCGCCTGACGGTAGGTGTGGTCGACCACGTCGCCGGCGGCGAAGACACCGGGCACGTTGGTGCGGGTGCTCGGGGCGTGGACCTTCACGTAGCCCTCGTCGTCCAGCTCGACCTGGCCCTGGAACAGCTCGCTGCGAGGGTCGTGACCGATCGCGACGAAGACGCCGGTCACGTCCATCACCTTGGTCTCGCCGGTGTGCACGTTGCGGACGCGTACGCCGGTGACCTTGCCGTCCTCGCCGAGGATCTCCTCGACGGTGCTGTTCCACTCGACCTTGATCTTCTCGTTGCTCAGCGCCCGGTCGGCCATGATCTTGCTGGCCCGGAACGAGTCGCGGCGGTGGATGATGGTGACCGACTCCGCGAAGCGGGTGAGGAAGGTGGCCTCCTCCATCGCCGAGTCGCCGCCGCCGACGACCACGATCTGCTGGTTGCGGAAGAAGAAGCCGTCACAGGTGGCACACGCGGAGACGCCGTGGCCCAGGTATTCCTGCTCACCGGGCACGCCCAGCGGACGCCAGGCCGACCCGGTGGAGAGAATGATGGATCGCGCCCGGTAGGCGGTCTCGCCGACCCAGACGGTGCTCACCGCGCCGGAGCCGGCGTCGCCGGTGTCCACCAGCTCGACCCGGGTCACGTCGTCGGTGAGGAACTCGGCGCCGAACCGCTCGGCCTGCTTGCGCATGTTGTCCATCAGCTCGGGGCCGAGGATGCCGTCGGCGAAGCCGGGGAAGTTTTCCACCTCGGTCGTGGTCATCAGCGCGCCACCGGACTGCACGCCCTCAATGATCAGCGGCTTCAGGTTGGCACGTGCGGCGTAGACCGCCGCTGTGTAGCCGGCCGGCCCGGAGCCGATGATGATCAGGTTGCGGACCTCGTCCACTGCCGTCTCCCGAGTTGTGTGTGTTCGGCGTCGGCGCGAGCACCGATGCTGATCCGAGTCGCCGACGCCTGGGTGGGGCCGGCAGCTGACTTCCAGAACGTCATCGTACGAACCGGGGATTCCCGAGCCGGGCATCCGGTGGGTCAGGTCACGTGGGGGGTCATCGTGCCATTGACCGTGGATTCACCCTACCCGCGCCGAATACCGGCTGTCCGAGCCGGACCCGGGCACTCCGCACTCCGGGCCACTCACCCAGGCCCACCGGGCGCCGGTCGCGTCGGTGAAGTGGATGACCAGCGCCTGATCGCCCTGGAACCGCGCGTAGTCGATCACCTCGACCACCAGTGGGGCCGATCCGTGCTCCGTCGCGACGCTGGCCAGACAGCTGGTCAGCGCGGCCTCGTCGGTCAGCCGGGCCAGCTGGTCCGACCCGTCGGGAGAGGGACGGCGCCCGCCCTCGGCATCCACCTCCGGCTGCCCGCCCGGAGGGTTGCCGGTCGCCCGGCTGGCAGCCGGTGTGCTCGGCGCGTCCGTGCCGTAGGCGTCGCCGAGGGTCTGCGGGCTGTAGTTCGTACCACTGCGCAGTGCCGGCCCGGTGGTGCGGGCAGTCCCGGCCCCCGCGACGCCCTCTGGCGCGCTGGCCGGCTGGTTCATGGGGTTGGTGTCAGCGGAGTCGTCCGACGCCCGCATCGAGAGCTGGTTGAGGCCCAGCGCGACGGCGATGACGGCGATCGCGGCGGCGGCCACGGGCGCGCCACGGCGGGCCCAGCCGCGCCGGCGGCGGCCCGGACCGGTGGACGTCTGGCGCCCCGACCCGCCGGGCGGGACGGGAGGCCGGCGACCGGACCCGCCCTGCGCCGGTACGACCAACGGTGTCGCCGCGTCGCCGTCCCGATCGAGGCTGGGCGCGCCAGCGGGTGCTTCCTCGGTCGAGGTGTCGGTCTTCGGCTCCGCGGAGGCCAATGCGGCCAGGAGGCGGTCGGTGATCGCCGACGGCATCTCGGGGGAAGGCTCGGCCCAGCGGGTCAGGTCCGTCCGGACCTCGGTCACGGCGGGGGCCAGCAGCGCGTACGCCTCGGCCCAGGACGGGTCCGCGGAGACCAGTTGGGCGACCTCGTCCTGCTGCGGGGTGCCGTCCAACGCCCCGCCGAGGTAGTCAGCGAGGAGGTCGACGTCGACCTCCCGGAACCCCTCGGTCGTCACGTGTCCTCCTGGTTGGCGTCCCGCCGGTATCGACCTGACCCCGATCCGACGCCTTCCACCGGGCCGGGGTTCCCCGGCGTGACGCCGGGCACGCCCGTGATCGGGGCGGTGGGGTCCGGTCGGGTCGACGTCGTCGCGACGACGGCGGCGGGGCGGAGATGCCCGAGCAGCACGGCCAGCCGCGCCCGGCCCCGGGCACACCGGCTCTTCACCGTGCCCTCGGCGACGCCGAGGATGCGGGCGACCTCGGCGACCGGATAGCCCTGAACGTCGACCAGCACCAGCGCTGCGCGCTGTTCAAGGGGCAGCGCGGCGAGCGCCTCCCGGACCACCAGCGCGGTGTCGTGGTCCGTCACCGGTGCCGCCGGCTCCAGCCCGCCGATGCCGTCGTCGGCCCGGTTGCCGTCCGGCAGCGGCACTGTGGGGTGCGCCTGCCGGCGTCGGATCCGGTCCAGGCAGGCGTTGACCACGATCCGGTGCAGCCAGGTGGTGACGGCGGAGTCGCCGCGGAAGCGGGCCGCCGCCCGATGCGCCGACAGCAGGGCGTCCTGGAGGGCGTCGGCTGCCTCCTCGCGGTCGCCGAGCGTCCGCAGGGCCACCGCCCACAACCGGTCGCGGTGCCGGTGGAACAGCTCGGCGAAGGCGTCTCTGTCTCCGGCGACGTGCGCGCGCAGCAGCTCCAGGTCCTTCGCGGCGGCGCGCCCGTCCATCACCGCGTCCAGTGCGTACGGTGCCCGGATCGGCTCACGACCCCTGGACCGTAATCTCCTGCACCCCCAGCTTGAATCCGTTCTCGGTCGGAGGCAGCTCGGTGATCCAGAACAGCAGGTACCGGTATTTCTGGTCGGCGTCGAAGCCGTTGAACGTCATTGTGGTGCCGTCGTGGTCCTCGAACGGCTGGCCGATGGCGGTCTTGTAGCTCCCCACCAACTGCTTGTCACCGCTGGAGCTGGACGGCGGGTTGGTCGTGCCGGCGAGGAGCTGGGCGGACGCGCCGGTGGCCGACAGCACCGCCTGCACCGACTTGACCGTGTGCGGCTCGCCAAGGTCGATCCAGACGCCCATGCCCTTCTTCAGGTTGCCGAAGTTGGGCTTGTTGTCGTAGGTCTCGGTCTCCCAGCCCTTGTCTTCGTCACCGTCGATGACCTTCTCGGCGCCGTCGACCTCACTGCGATTGCTGCTGTCCGGGTCGATGATCCGGACGTTCTTCACTGTCAGCTTGCGCGCCGTCGCAGCGGCCGGGGTGGCGTCGCCGGCCGGGGCACTGGTGGTCGGGGCGGCGACCGTGTTGGACTGCGGGTCCTCGTCGTCGCCGCCCAGCGCGATGATCCCGATCAGCAGACCGACCAGGGCGACGGCCAACAGGCTGGCGATGCCGACGGCGACCTTGCGGCCCCCGGCCGCGGCCAGCGGCGACGGCTCCTCCCCGGTGTCGGCGGCGAACCGCAGCGGGCCGCTGTTGTCGAGGTAGTGCTCATCCTCGGCCGGCACGTCCAGTCGCGCCAATTCGGCGGCGAGCACGTCGGACGACGGCGGCGCGATCTCGGCGTCGAGCAGGTCCATGGTCAGGTCGTCCAGGTACGCCGGAACGCCGGCCCGAACCTGGCGCGGTGCCGCGATGGCACCTCCGGCGTCGCGAACAGCGTCCGGGATGGCGGCGCGGCCGTGGCCGGCGGTGGCGCCGCGCAGTGGTGCCTCGGCGTGCGGCCAGGAGCCGGTCAGTGCGAAGTAGAGGACACCGCCGACCGCTCGGATGTCGTTCTCCTGGCTGTCGGCGCCGTCGGTGCGGGCGTCCGCCAGCACCACCCGGCCCTCGTCGCTGATCATGACGGTGCCGGGGTGGACGTTGCCGTGCACCATGCCGGTGGCGTGCACCGCGGCGAGCGCGCTCGCGACGGCGTTGCCAATCGCGGTGGCCCGAGCCGGGTCCAGGGGGCCGTCGGTCGCCAGGTCCCGCAGGGACTGCCCGTCGACCCACTCGCGCACCACGTACGCCCGGTCGGCCTCGTCGATCGCGTCGTAGACGCCGACCAGGTTGGGGTGGATGACCCGGCTGGCCGCGACGGCGGCCTGAAGCATCTCAGTGGCGGAGTCGCCACCCGGGTAACGCAGCACCACGGCAACGGGACGGCGCAGGATGACGTCGACCCCGCGCCAGACCAGCCGACCCGCACTGTCGTTGTTGATGTGCTCAACCAGTTCGTACCGCTCGGCGAGGACTTCACCGGCCGTGGGAGCACCGAAGGTCATGACCGGAGGAGCGCTTTCGTCCGCCTCCTGACCCTCGCCGACCTGGGTCACCCGTCCTCCCTCGGTGATCGTGTCGATCGATGAACCCGAACTGCTGGGCATGTGGCTTCCCGCTCTGCCGTTGAAGGAACCGGCCGACCGGTGTCGACGCCCAGCGTCGGCCCCTGCCGTACCCGTCGAGAGCGACCTTACCCGGGTTGCCCGTCTCTCCGACATGTCATCTTCCCGCCGTACCTGGCGGGGTTCCGGCAGTCGAAGCGCTCGTCCGGTTACGACCGTTGTCAGCCACGTTGCTGGCACATGTACTAGCTAATCTACGGCTTCACCGCAAGTGACCGACGCCGGGGCTGGGATGGCGTGGCGCTCGCGCTACCTCGTACGTTCCCCCCGATCGGGCCGCCACCCTCAGCCGTACGGTTGGTTATCCACAGGCCGAAGCGGCGGCTGACCGGCGAATCGCGGAGTTATCCACAGGTGCGTCCCCAGCCTGGTGATCCGTAGTCACGGTCGGTATGAGTGCCAACTTGTTGTAATCAGATGCGAACGTTCAGCGACCGAGGCGCCGGCGAACCATCCCGACCACCTCGGTGATCTCGCCGATCTTCAGCAGCATGGCCAGACCCAGGTAGGTCCCGCCGATCACCACGCCGCCGACCACGAGCTGGGTTGCCGCCTCGAACCAGCTCGGCTCGTCGCCGCCGGGCAGCAGAGTGATCACCAACCATCCGACCAGCGCCGCGCCGAGTGCGGCGACCACGACCCGGCCGAGGGTACGCATGATGGCGCCCAGGCCGATCCGGCCGACCCGAGGCCGGAGCAACCAGGCGGACGCGACCGCCGCCGCCACGTAGGAGACCGCGTTGCCGATCATCATTCCGGCTGCCGCGAAGTGCGCGGCGAACGCGGCGAACAGCACGATCTGTACGCCGACCCGCAGCGCCACCACCGGAATGTTGATCAGGGCCGGGGTGCGGGTGTCCGGCAGGGCGTAGAAGGCAAAGGTGAAGAGCTGGCTGATCGCGAACGGCACCAGCGCGATTGCGGCGAACAGCAGCACGGTGGACGTGGCTGACGCGTTCTCGGCGCTGAACGCGCCGTACCGGAAGACGACCACCGAGATCGGGATGGACAGCACCGCGTAGCAGACCGCGATCGGCGCGAGCACCGCCGACACCATCCGGACACCTCGGGAAAGGTCCGCGGTGACGTCGTGGAACCGCCCGTCGGCTGCGGCGGCTGCCATCCGGGGCATCAGCGCGGTGATGATCGAGACGGCGATGATGCCGTGGGCCATCATCAGCAGCAGGAAGACGTTGTTGTAGATCAGGATGCCGGCCTGGTCCGTGCCCGCGGCCCGGGTGAGGAGATTGACCACCACGAAGAGGCCGAGCTGGTTGACCGCCACGTAGCAGAACATCCAGGCCCCGAGCTTGGCCAGCTCGCGCAGCCCCAGCTCGCGGAAGTCGAACCGCCACCGCCACCGGAAGCCGACCTTGCGCAGCGCCGGCAGTAGACCGGCGGTCTGCACCGCCACGCCGAGCAGGGTGCCACCACCGACCAGCAGGATCCGGCCGGTGCCCACCTCCGACGGCTCCAGCCCTTTCGCCCCGTAGACCAGGATGTAGAGACCGAAGACGCCGATCACCACCAGGTTGTTGAGGATGGGGGCCCACATCGGCGCGGCGAAGTGACCCCTGGTGTTCAGCACCGCTGCGATCAACGCGCTGACGCCGGTGAAGAACAGCATCGGCAGGATCAGCCACGACAGGCGTGTGATCAGTGTGGTGTAGGCCTCGTCCTTGCCACTGGCGTAGATGGCTGTCAGCCAGGACGCCGACGCCACGGCGATCAGGGCCGCCACCGCCAGGGCCAGCACCGCGAGGCTGAGCAACCGTTGGGCGTACGCCTCGCCCCGGTCCGCGTCGCTCTTGCGCCTACGGACCAGCACCGGGATCAGCACACTGGTCAGCACCCCGCCGAGCAGGAACTCGTACACCTGGTTGGGGAGGAAGATGGCAGTCGTGTAGGCGTTGCCGATCAGGTTGCCGAGGGCGGCGCCGATCATCAGGTTCCGGATGAAGCCGGTGCCCCGGCTCACCAGACTGCCGACGGCCATGACCGCGCTGTTGGCGGCGGCGCTGGTCTCGCCGACGACCTCGGGCGGGGGTGCCGTCGCCTCCACCGCAGGCTGGTTCAGCGGCTCCGCGGAGATGAAGACCGCCCCGTCAGCCGGCGGCACGTTACCGTCCGGCATGGCGTTGGCGCTGCGGTAGAGCCCGCCGCTCATCTCCAGCCTCCAAGGGGTACGTCGAGTCGGACACCGACCCGCACCCACAGACCATAGTCAACCCCCACCCGTTACCCGCGCCCGGCGGATCGGATCACACCCCGGCCCGATAAGCTGGCGATCCCATGTCCGAAGCCTCCGCTCCTCACGCCGCCGACCGCCGCGAACTCACCGCCGCGCAGCGCAACGCCGTCGCCGAACTACTCCGGGTGTCCCCGGTCGCCGACGAGTTGGGCCGCCGCTTCGTCCGCGCCGGTCACGAGTTGCACCTGGTGGGCGGTTCGGTGCGGGATGCCCTGCTCGGTCGACTCGGGGACGACCTCGACTTCTGCACCGACGCGCACCCCGACGAGACCCTGCGGATCATCAAGGGCTGGGCCGAGTCGATCTGGGAGACCGGTCGGGAGTTCGGCACCATCGGCGCTCAGCGCGACGGCCTCCGACTGGAGATCACCACCTTCCGCGCGGAGTCGTACGACCAGGTCAGCCGCAACCCGGTGGTGGTGTACGGCACCAGCCTCGACGAGGACCTGAAGCGGCGCGACTTCACGATCAACGCGATGGCGGTCAGCCTGCCGGACCACCGGTTCACCGATCCGCACGGTGGGCTGGACGATCTCTCGGCCAAGGTGATCCGTACCCCGAGCACGCCTGGTGAGTCGTTCGGCGACGACCCGCTGCGGATGCTGCGGGCCGCCCGGTTCGCCGCCCAGCTGCGGTTCGCCGTCCACCCGGACGTGCACCTGGCGATGACCGAGATGGCCGCCGACCTGGACCGGATCACCGCCGAGCGGATCCGCGACGAGTTCACCAAGTTGCTCTGCGGCGCCGACCCGATCACCGGGCTGCGGCTGCTGGTCGACACCGGGCTGGCCGATCGGTTCCTGCCGGAGCTGACCGGCCTGAAGCTGGAGATCGACGAGCACGCCCAGCACAAGGACGTCTACGAGCACACGTTGACGGTCGTCGAGAACGCGGTCTCCTACGAGGAGGACGGCTGCGACTTCATCCTGCGGATGGCCGCCCTCCTGCACGACGTGGGCAAGCCGGCGACGAAGGCGGTCGGGTCCGACGGCCGGGTCAGCTTCCACCACCACGAGGTGGTCGGCGCTCGGCTGACCAAGGCCCGGATGAAGGCGATGCGGTACCCCAAGGACGTCACCGCGCAGGTGACCGCGCTGGTCGCGCTGCACCTGCGCTTTTACGGGTACGGGCGGGGCGAGTGGACCGACTCGGCGGTGCGCCGCTACGTCGCCGACGCCGGTGACCTGCTGCCCCGCCTGCACAAGCTGACCCGCTCCGACTGCACCACCCGCAACCGTCGCAAGGCCGCCCAGCTCGCGGCCGACTACGACGCGCTGGAGGATCGGATCGCCCGGATCGCGGCCGAGGAAGACCTGGCGCGGGTCCGCCCCGACCTGGACGGCAACGCGATCATGGAGCTGCTCGGCGTACCGCCGGGGCCGGTGGTCGGTCGGGCGTGGAAGCACCTCAAGGAGCAGCGCCTGGAGCACGGCCCGCTGGACCGTGACGCCGCCGAGGCGGAGCTGCTGCGCTGGGCCCGCGCCGAGGGGATTCTCGGCTGAACCCAGCCATGAGGGCACAGCAAGAGTCGGTACCGCCGAGTGGCGGCACCGACTCTCACGTCTCGAAGGCGACCTGCGTCTAGAAGGCGACCTGCCCCGCCGGGAACTTGCCGTAGTCGGCCGTCGCGAAGTCGAGCTCCACCCGGAAAGTCGTATTGTCCTTCACGTCAGTGGCGATCAGCATCCAACCGCCCGTCGTGCTCGTGTGCTTCTTCCAGCTATTGCAGCCACCAGCAGAAACCCAGCAAACCCGGACGTTGCCTGTGAAGCTCGACTTGCCGACCCGGAAGTTGATGTCGTTGCACCGCGTTGACGTCTTGTAGGACGTGCTGGAAGACGGGAACAGCTGGTTTGCAGAACCCGCCTGGTCAGCCCACCACGAGACGGCGCCGTCCAGACATGCAGCGGCCTGGGCCGGCAGTGCCGGAATCACCGCCAGCGGCGCCCCGATCAGCGCTGCCGTCAGCACCCGTCCCATCTTTGTGGACCCAAACTTTTTCATAGAAGCATCCCCGTTCGTCGATCCCGTCAGCATGCAAACCGGCGTCCCGGCACGATCCGCACCTCAGGTGCAATGCAACGTTCAACGTTGATCGAAGAGTAGCAACGATCGATGCCGTGCGATGCCCCGCCAGGATCTGACTAGCTGCCCCCAGGTTGACCCGCCGACGGGCCCACCCCCGAACCGGGAGTGGGCCCGTCAGCGCACCGCGTCAGCGCGTCTCGACGGCCGCCCCGTCCACGGAGACCGCGCCCTTGCCGGTCGACGTGCCGTTGCCCGGAGTGGACGCCGAACCGAGCCGTGCCAGCAGGCCGGGCAGGTCGATCCCGGTGAGGTCGCTGCCGAGCTGAAGGCCCTGGGCCACGTTGCCGGCGACCGACTTCGTGAGCGACGACGCGCCGTCGGTGGAGATGACGGTCATCTTGTCGATCGCCCCGATCGGTGCGCTGGCCGCCTCGACGACCTGCGGCAGCACCTTGACCAGCAGGTCAAGCACGGCCGCCTCTCCGTACGCGGCGAACGCCTCGGCCTTGCGCGCCATCGCGTCGGCCTCGGCCTCACCCTTGGCGAGGATGGCCGCAGCCTCGGCCTGGCCTTCCCGCTCCACGGCCTCGGCGATGGCGGAGCGTCGCCGCTGCTCGGCCTCACCTTCCTTGGCGCCCTCGATGGCGTTGGCCTCGGCGAGCGCGGCCCGTCGGGCACGCTCACCCTCACCGGTGAGGCGGGCCTGCTCGGCGGAGGCCTGCGCGGCGGCGATGACGGACTGGCGCTGCGCGTCGGCGTGCAGCACCGCCGCGTTGCGGGACGCCTCGGCCTCCTGTTCCACCTTGTACCGGGCCGCGTCGGCCGGCTTGCGAACCTCGGTGTCGAGTTGGCGCTGCTTGAGTTCGGCGTTGCGCTCGGCCACCTTCTGCTGCTCGGAGAGGATCGCCTGGTCCCGTTCGGCCTGGGCCAGCGGTCCGGCCGCCGCGGACTTCGCCTTCGCCGCGTCGATCTCGGCCTGGATGCCGGCCTGCTTGAGGGCCAGGTTCCGGTTCGCCTCGGCGATGGCCTCCTCGGCGAGCAGGCGCTCCTGCTCGGCCTGCTGCCGGGCCCGGGCCTCGGCGATCGCCGCGTCCTTGAGCACCCGGGCGGCCTCGGGCCGACCCAGGTCCTGCAGGTAGGAGCCTTCGGCGAGGATGTCCTGGAGCTGGAAGGTGTCCAACACCAGACCCTGGTTGGTCATCGAGTGCTCGGCCTCCTCGGCGACGGCGCTGGCGAACGCCGCCCGGTCCCGGATGACCTCCTCGACGGTGAGCCGGCCGACGATCGAGCGCAGCGCGCCGGCCAGCACCTCCCGGGTGAAGTTGTCGATCTCGTCCTGCTGGTGCAGGAACCGTTGTGCGGCGGCCCGGATCGCGTCCTCGGTCCCGCCGACCTTGACGATCGCCACGCCGTGCAGGTCGGCGCGGATGCCCTGCTTGCTGACGGCACCCCGGATTCCGACGTCGATCCGCCGACTGGACAGGTCGAGCGACTGGAGCTTCTGCACCACCGGCAGCACGAACACCGAAGCGCCCAGCACGACCTTCTGCCCGGAGTTGTCGGTGGACCGCCCGCCGTCGGCAGTCTGCGTGGTGCGGCCCTTGCGACCGGTGACGATGAACGCCTCGTTCGGACCGGCCACCTTGATCCGGGAGAGCACGAAGAGCACCAGGATGAGCACGAGGAGGACCGCGCCACCGATGGCGATGAGTAGGGCCATATGAAAAGTCCCGTCTGTGAGGGGGAGATCAGTAGGTCTCTACGTGCACGCTGGTCTCGCTGAGCGCCTGCACGACGAAGATCTGGGCACCGATCGGGATCGGCTGGTCCGCGCGGGCGCTGAGCTTGACCGGTTGGCCGGCGAGGCGAATGCGGACCTCGCCGTACCCGTTGGCCGGCACCGGGGTGACGACCAGGCCGAGCGCGCCGACAAGGTCGTCGCGGGTGGGCGTGCGGTCGGTGCGCATGTTCCGCGCCGCCCGACTCAGCCGCGACGCCAACCAGCCGGTGGGCACGGCCGCGAACACGCCGCCGGCCACCGCCCCGACGACCATGCCAGGTGTACGCGCACCAAGCAGCTCGTTGACGATGGCCGCGCCGAACCCGAAAGCCCCGGCGAAGCCGGCGACGGTCTCGACCGAGATCGGCCCGTCCACGTCGGCGTGCCCGAAGTGAAGCAGCTCGGTGCCGAGCAGAGCGAGCGCGAGCACACCGATGCCCGCCCCGCCGATGATCAGAAAGATGAGCGTCCCCGTTGCCACGACCTTGACGGTATCGACGCCGCGCAACGCCGAACGGCCTGACAGGACGCGGAGATGATCTCCCGATGCGGGTCGGGAGTGGCGCTCGGCCCCGACGCCGGAGGCCGGGCCGGCGAGAGAGTCCGCGTCGGGGAGAATAGGTGAATGCGCTGGGCCGTGCTCGACTCACCGATCGGTGAGTTCTCCGTGGCCACCGACGGCACGAGTGTCTGCGGTGCCCACTTCGGCCGGCTCGGGGCGGCCACCGACGAGCCCGATGACGCGCTGTCCCGGCAGGCCGTCGACGAGCTGCGGGCGTACTTCACCGGCAAGCTGACCACGTTCACCGTTCCGGTGTCGGTGCCGCGCGGCTCCGACTTCGAGCGCGCCGTGTGGCGGGAGATGACGCGGATCCCGTACGGGGAGACGCTGACGTACGGCGAGGTGGCGCGTCTGGTGGGCGACCCTGGGGCGGCACGGGCGGTGGGAGTGGCCTGCAACCGCAACCCGGTCCCGGTGATCGTGCCGTGTCACCGGATCGTCGGGGCGGGCGGCAAGCTGGTCGGCTTCGGCGGGGGCCTGCCTCGCAAGGTCACGTTGTTGGAGCTGGAGGCCGGGGTCGCGCTGCGACGCGCCTGGTCCTGAGCCGTCCGGCGTCGGCGGTGGCGTCACCGGGCGCTGGGCGACCCTTCGGGTCCGGCGGCGGGTGAGGTCCGGGCGGGCCATGGCGGGTCGATCGGGGTCCGCGGCTGGAAGAAGGCGTTGGCCGGTGGCAGGGCCAGCAGGACCAGCGCGGCGAGTATCGCCACCGGCGCGCCCAGGCCCAGGGTGAGCAGCAGAGGCTCCAGCCAATCCGGCATGGCGTCTCGCGCCATTGCGGCGATCCGGTCCAGGTCCTCGGCGGAGTACACGGAGTAGAGCGGCCGCGGGGACCGGATCGCCCCGACGGTGGCGCAGCAGGCGAGGAGGGGCGCTGCGCTCCAGGTGGCGATCCGCGCGCCGTTCACGCCCACGACGGTGGCTGCGGCCAGCGTGAGGAGTCCGATCGCCAGCACCGCCGTCAACAGGTCAGCAGCCAGATCGGCGGTGCTGCCCAGGGCGGCGAAGGCCACCCCGTCCGTGGGCTCGAAGGAGCTGGCGGCCGTGTGGAAGAAGTCCTGGTGCCAGTAGCGGAGCGGAAGTGCGGCCAGTTGCGCGACGGCGGCCAGGGCAAGCAGTAGGCAGGCCAGCGCGACGATGCGCGGCCGAGGAGGTCGGGCCGGGTGCCGGCCCGTCGAGGTCGTGCTGGTGCGGGAGACCATGAATCGATTATCGATAGCTTCCCCCGCTCCCCGTGGTCCCGAAAACGGTGGCGGAGGTCACGGGACAGCGCTCGTACCCCGGGAAGCCGACCCACGTGGAAGGGCCGGGTCCGCACGGACCCGGCCCTTCCACGTGCTTGATGATTCAGCGCGTCAGCGCGTGACCTCACCGGCGATGAACTCCTCGACGGCCTGGTGGGCGTCGTGGTCGGCGTACTGCACCGGCGGGGACTTCATGAAGTACGACGAGGCCGACAGGATCGGGCCGCCGATCTTCCGGTCCAGGGCGATCTTCGCGGCCCGGACCGCGTCGATGATGACGCCGGCCGAGTTCGGCGAGTCCCACACCTCGAGCTTGAGCTCGGCCATCAGCGGGGTGTCACCGAACGAGCGGCCCTCCAGGCGGATGTACGCCCACTTGCGGTCGTCCAGCCACGGCACGTGGTCCGACGGGCCGATGTGCACGTCGCTCTTGCTCATCTCGTGCGGGATCTGCGAGGTGACCGACTGGGTCTTCGAGATCTTCTTCGAGACCAGGCGCTTGCGCTCCAGCATGTTCATGAAGTCCATGTTGCCGCCGAAGTTGAGCTGGTACGTGCGCAGCAGCTCGACGCCGCGGTCCTCGAAGAGCTTCGCGAGGGCACGGTGCACGATGGTGGCACCGACCTGGCTCTTGATGTCGTCACCGACGATCGGCAGGCCCGCGTCCTCGAACTTCTTGGCCCACTCGGGGTCGGAGGCGATGAAGACCGGCAGGGCGTTGACGAACGCGCAGCCGGCGTCGATCGCGGCCTGGGCGTAGAACTTGGCGGCCTGCTCGGAGCCGACCGGCAGGTAGCAGACGACGACGTCGACCTGCGCGTCGCGCAGCGCCTGCGCCACGTCGACCGGGGTGGCGTCCGACTCTTCGACGATCTCGCGGTAGTACTGGCCCAGACCGTCGAAGGTCGGACCGCGCTGCACGCTGACGCCGGTCGGCGGCACGTCGCAGAGCTTGATGGTGTTGTTCTCGCTGGCGACGATCGCCTCCGCGAGGTCCATGCCCACCTTCTTGGCGTCCACGTCGAATGCCGCGACGAACTCCACGGCGTTGACGTGGTAGTCGCCGAAGGCGACGTGCATGAGACCCGGGACGCGGTCGTTCGGGTTGGCGTTCCGGTAGTACTCGACGCCCTGAACCAGGGACGAGGCGCAGTTACCCACACCGACGATGGCGACGCGGACGGAGCCCATAGCGTCTGCCTCCTTCTTTTCTGTCACGGCCGCTCATTCCTGGTCTCTCCAGGCGGAGGCGGGCTGTTGTCTTCTCGTCGGCCGCCGGCTGTCCCGATGTTCGGGACCGTCGGGGCTCGGCCGGAGCGCTCGTTGGCGATGAGCTCCTCCAGCCAGCGGACCTCGCGCTCACAGGCATCAAGGCCGTGGCGCTGCAGTTCCAGCGTGTAAGCGTCGAGGCGCTCGGCCGCCCGGCCCAGCACGTCACGAAGCCCTTCGCGACGCTCCTCGATCTTGCGGCGGCGACCCTCCAGAATGCGCAGTCGGGTCGCCTGGTCGGTCCGGGCGAAGAACGCGAAGTGCACCCCGAAGCCCGTGTCGTCGTACGTCTCGGGCCCGGCCTGTGCGATCAGCTGGGCGAAGCGTTCCTTGCCTTCCGCGGTGATTTTGTAGACCACCCGACCTCGTCGGCTGGTCAGCGCGGGAACCTCCTCGGCAGTGGCGGGTGTCTCAGCAGCTTCGGTGATCCATCCCGCCGCCTGCAGCCTGCGTAGCGTGGGATAGAGCGAGCCGTAGCTGATCGCCGCCCGGATCGCGCCGAGTTTGGCGGTCAGCTCCTTGCGCAGCTCATAGCCGTGCATCGGAGACTCCTGCAGGAGGCCGAGGATGGCGAACTCAAGCACTGGCCACCCTCTCTTTACCCTCCGGCGTGGAGTGGTAACCGCCGCGATGTATCGGACCGATACATCGCACGTTAGCGGGTCGTGCGGGCCAGGGCAAACCCCCGTTCCGAGATGCTGTCGTCACGGATTGTGAGCGTGGTCGCCTGGTCGGGCCGGACCGCGTACCCTTCTCCGCATGCGTACGCAGCGCCAGGTCGTCGACTACTCGCTTCAGAAGCGAGCAGTGCTGCGTGAGCTCCTGGCCGGACGAGTCGGCACGTACGACGTCTGCGACGCGTCGCCGTACCTGAAGAACGCCGCTCGGTTCCACGGTGAGCCGACCGACCGGCGCTGCCCGATCTGCCGCAGCGAAAACCTGACCCTGGTCCACTACATTTACGGTGACGAACTCAAGCAGTCCGCCGGACAGGCTCGGACACTGACTGAGTTGCCCGTGCTGGCGATGACGCTGCGTGAGTTCCAGGTCTTCGTGGTGGAGGTGTGCCTCGGTTGTGACTGGAACCATCTCGTCGAGCAGTACCTGCTCGGCCGGGACGGTCTGACCGGCGACAGCGACGGCATCAGCGAGCAGGACGCGGCGGGCGCCGGAGGCGCCGGTCGGCGGAGGCGAGAGGCGCAACGGTGATCTCAGCTGGTTGGACCGGCCCCGGGGCCGTAGACGAAACCCGGGACGGCCGACCGCTCGTTGGCCCGATTGGCCCGATTGATACGGCAATGACCCCGGTCGGCCGGCACCCCCATGCCGGCGCCCCGGGTGAAGCAACTCACGGCAACCCGGTGGCGGCGCAGCCGCGCCCCACCGCGACCGGCAGGGTGTGAGGAATGAACTCGTACGGCGATCCCAGTTCTGCGCGCGGACGGACCCAGCACTCGGGTCCAGACGGTGACCCCGGGCCGGGCGCGGACGACGCGTACCGCCGACCCGGCGGTGATTCCGGCGGGAGCGGCTGGTCAGCCTCGGACCGAGGCGCGGCAACCCCAGGCCGGGCCTCGGTGACGCCGCGGGCTGCCGGTGGTCGCGCCACGGTCGGCGGTTCCGCCTCGGTGCCGCCGCGTGGCAGCGCGGCCGCCGGGTCCGCCTCGGTGGGTTCGGCAGCGAACGGCCGGTCCGGTCGAGCCTCGGTGCCGGTGTCGCCGGCACCGGGTGTGGCCGCTGGCCGCGCTGGCGCCGGTCGGGCCTCGGTGCCCGTCTCCCCGGCGCCGGCGGGTCGGGCCTCGGTCGGTGCCGCCGCCGTCGGTGCGGCCTCGGTCGGCACCGCCTCGGCGGGCCGGGCCAGCGTCGGCTCCGCATCGGTCGGTGGTCGTGCGGCGGTCGCCCGGGCGAGTGTCTCACCGGTCTCCGGTGGGCCGGGCGGCCCCGGGGGTCCCGGTGGTCCGGGCGGGCCGGGCGGGCCCGGTCGGGGCGGCCGTGGTCCGGGTGGCTCGGGCGCGGCGCGGGCAAAGAAGCGCAAGCGGATGAACCTGCTGATCGCCGGGTTCGCCGTCTTCATCATGCTCGCCGGCATCGGCGTGGTCGGGTTCACCTACTACTCGACCAACGTGGTCATGCCGAACGAGATGCCGCTGCCGCTGTCCACCACCGTGTACGCCAAGGACGGCAAGACGCAGCTCGCCAAGCTGGGCAGCGAGAACCGCACCTTCGTGACCATCCAGCAGATCCCGCAGTACGTGCAGGACGCGGTCGCCGCGGCGGAGGACCGGAACTTCTACCGGCACTCCGGCGTCGACTACAAGGGCATCGTCCGGGCTGCATGGAACAACGTCTCCAACGGCGACAAGCAGGGCGCCTCGACGATCACCCAGCAGTACGCCCGCAACGCGTTCGAGAACCTCAAGGACGACACGTACGGCCGGAAGGTGAAGGAGGCGATCCTCGCCTCCAAGCTGAACGACAAGTACGACAAGCCGACGATCATGCAGCACTACCTGAACGTCATCTACTTCGGTCGCGGCGCGTACGGCATCGAGGCGGCGGCACAGACCTACTTCGGCAAGCCGGCCATCAAGCTCACTCCCGCCGAGGGAGCAGTGCTGGCCGCAGTGATCAAGCAGCCGCAGCCGAGCGAAACCCACAAGGGGTACGACCCGGCGGTCAACCCGACCGATGCCAAGTCGCGGTGGGACTACGTGATCGGCGGCATGAAGAAGGAGGGCTGGCTGGACTCCCCCAACCACCCCCCGGCGCCCACCGAGTACCCGAAGCCCCTGCCGCCGAAGAAGGACGGCGTCGGCTTCGGTGTCGACAGCCCTCGCGGCAACGTCATCAACTACGTCCGTCAAGAGATGGACGAGATGGGTCTCTGCTCCGACAGCGGTGCGGAGGGCAAGACGAGTTGCGTCGACGCCCTGCGTGACGGCGGCTACCGGATCACCACCACCATCGACCCGAAGCTCCAGGCCGCCGCGGAGAACACCGCGATGCAGTCGAAGAAGGGCTCCGAGCTCTACGATCAGCCGAAGAACCTGATGGCGGCGGTGGTCTCGATCGACCCGAAGATGGGCCGTGTGCTCGCCTACTACGGCGGTGACAGCGGTGCCGACTTCGACTACGCCGGCAAGAACATCGACAAGAACGGCGACCTGACCGGTGGGCACCAGCCGGGCTCGTCGATGAAGGTGTACACCCTGGCCGCCGCGATCGAGGCGGGCATCTCGGTCAAGTCGCACTGGGACCCCACGCCCTACAAGCCCAAGGGCTCCAGGGACACGATCGGTAACGCCAACCGCACGAACCTCAAGTGCGGCAAGTACTGCACCCTCGAAGAGTCGACGGTCCAGTCGTACAACGTGCCCTTCTACTGGGTCGCCGACACGATCGGCGCCGACAAGGTCGTCGACATGGCCCGGAAGGCAGGCGTGACCACGATGTGGGGCGTCGACCCGCCGCAGGCCTTCGACCTGTCGAAGAAGCAGAAGACGCCGTTCGACAACTACACCGGTTTCGGCAAGTACCCGATCACCGTCTTCGACCACGCCAACGCCATGGCCACGTTCGCCAACGACGGCAAGTACATCAAGGCCCACTTCGTGGTCAAGATCGAACAGCAGGACAAGGCCACCGGCAAGTGGAAGGTCGTTGGCAGCGAGCGCATCAAGCCGGAGCAGCGGATCCCCAAGAAGATCACCGACGAGGTCACCGGCGTCCTGAAGCAGATCCCCCGGCCCAACAACATCTCCCTGGAGAACGGCCGCCAGGCCGCCGCCAAGACCGGCACCTGGGAGTACGACAACAAGGACAACTCGCACGCCTGGACGGTCGGCTACACCCCGCAGAACGCCACAGCGGTGTGGGTGGGCAGCCGGGATCCGAGGAAGCCGCAGATCAAGCTCACCGGCGGCAAGGACATCGGCGGTTCGACGCTCCCCGGCCCGATCTGGGAGAAGTACATGAACACCGCCCTCAAGGGCCAGGATGAGATCCCCCTGCCCAGCGTCACCGGTGAGGGTGACACCACGAAGGGCAACGGCAAGGAGCCGCCGCCACCACCGCCGACCAACCCCGGTGGCCAGGGGCCTCTCTGCAACCCGCTGATCGATCTGTTCTGTAACCCTGGGGGCAACAACCCCGGCGGCGGCAACCCCGGTGGCGGCAACCCCGGTGGTGGCAACCCTGGCGGTAACCCCGGCGGCAATCCGGGTGGTGGCGGCACAGGTGGTGGCGGCGGCGGGCAGTTGCCCAGCCTGCCACCCAACCGGGACTGACCCGCACCAGCACACGACGCCGCCGCCGGCCGGACGACCTGTCCCGGCCGGCGGCGGCGTTTTCGTACCCGGAACTCCGCGCCGGGACGGGACGGGCACCCCCGTCGTACGGCAGGATGCCTCTTCATGAGCACCCAGTCGACGCCCGGCATCGACGACGCCGGAACCACCGATCACCCGTCCCGCTCCGACGGGTTCGTCCGCGGCATCTCCAGCGTCATCGGCGGCCCGCTGGGCGACCACGCGACGGCGCTGAACCGGCCGGCCGGTCGGGAGCGTCGCTTCTGGACCGCCGTGCGGATCGTGCTGGCGTTGGCGTGCCTCACGCTCGCGCTGCACTGGGTGCAGAAATCGCCCTGCCAGGACGGTGCCTGGCAGAACAACGTCCAGTACACCCGGTTCTGCTACACCGACGTCCTCGCCCTCTACTACGCCGAAGGGCTCAACGAGGGCAAGGTGCCCTACCGCGACCACCCGGTCGAGTACCCGGTGCTGACCGGCTACTTCATGGGGGCGCTGGGCCTGCCGGTGCACGCCATCGGTGACGGCGACCCGAGCATCAACCAGGGCCAGTGGTTCTACAACCTCAACGCGTTGGTGCTGGGCGCGCTCGCGGTGGCCACGGTGGCGGTGATCCTGGCGTTGCGCCGCCGACGACCCTGGGACGCGGCGATGTTCGCACTCGCCCCGGCGTTGGTGCTCACCGCCACCGTCAACTGGGACCTGCTCGCCATCGGGCTGGCCGCCTTCGGCCTGCTCGCCTGGGCCCGAAAACGACCGGCGGTGGCCGGCGTGCTGCTCGGGTTGGCCGGCGCGGCCAAGCTCTGGCCGCTGTTCCTGCTCGGGCCGATCCTCATCCTGGCGCTACGGGCCGACCGGGTTCGTGCCGCGCTCGTCGCCATCGGGACGGCGATCGCGGCCGTGGTGCTGGTCAACTTGCCGGCCGCCCGCGCATACCCGGAGAACTGGGACCGGTTCTTCGAACTGAACACCACCCGGCCGATCGACTGGGGCACGCTCTGGTACATCGGGCGCTACCTGGACGGCAAGATCGGCAACGACCCCGCCAACCTCGGCCCGTTCGAGTGGCTCAACGCCAACATCCCGACCCTCAACACCGTCTCGTACGCGCTGTTCGGGCTGGCCTGCCTCGGCATCGCCGTGCTGGCGCTGCGGGCACCGCGCCGACCCCGGCTGGGTCAGCTCGCCTTCCTGGTGGTCGCCGCGTTCCTCATCTTCAGCAAGGTCTGGTCGCAGCAGTTCGTCCTCTGGCTGCTCCCGCTCGTGGTGCTGGCCCGACCGAAGTGGGGCGCGTTCCTGGCCTGGCAGATCGCCGAGGTCTGCTACTTCGTCGCCTTCTACGGGGAACTGCTCGGCGCGGCAACCAGCAAGCCCGTCTTCCCGGAGGGGGTGTTCGTGCTGGCCTCGACGTTGCGACTGGCCACTGTGGTGGTGCTCTGCGTGTTCGTCGTCAAGGAGATCCTGCACCCCGAGCAGGACGCGGTGCGGGCCACCTACCCGGACGACCCGGACGGTGGCGTTCTCGACGGTGCCCCGGACGCCCCCTGGATAGACCGCTGGCGCCGCCAACCGTTGACCGACGAACCGTCACGCGAGCCCGCAACCGCCACCTGACCCCCAGGCCGACGCGGCCTGACCACGTCAGGGTTTTCGGGGGAGCCCGCCCGGCGCAGGAATCAAACCTGACCGCCCGGAGCCGGGTGGGCTCCCCCGAAAACCCGCCTCAGCGAGCAGCTGCATCGAGCCGCCACGCCTCACAGGCGATAGACGACAGCGTCGCCGACCTCCTGCCGGCTGATGCCGAGCGACTCGACCGGCGCGTCGATGCTGATCTCCCACGGTGTGCCGGCCACCTGACCGCGCAGCAGCACCACAGTGCGGACGCCGAGCGTGCGCAGGTAGTCGACGCTCGTCTGGTCCGGGAACGACTGGCTCACCCGGCGGACGTCGTCGAGCAGGCGCGGCGTGAAGCCGCTACCGCCGTTGACCACGTCGGGGAACCCGCTGGTCGACCAGAGCATCACGTGCTGGTCGAGGCTCTGATTGCTCGGCAGCACCAGCAGCGGACCCTCCGCCGAGCGCATCGCCGCCGGTTGGGTCGGCACCACCGGGTGTGGGGTCGTGTTCAGGCCCTCGACGGTGACCAGAAGCAACGGCAGCAGGGTGGCCATCCGCAGCCACGGCCCCGGCCACGACGGAATCCGCTGCGCGGTCAACTCGCGGACCCGATCGGTGAGCGCGGTGACCGCGCCCGCCGCGAGCAGGCCGAGCAACAACGTGGTCCAGAGCATCAACCGCCCGGGGGTACGCAGCCCGCTCCAGCCCGGCAGGTGCTCGAAGAGGGGCACGTAGGTGAAGGTGCCGTCGAAGAAACGGGTGCCCATCGCGAAGGCCATCGTCAGCAGCACCCCGGCGAGCAGCAGCAGTCGGTGCCGCAGCCGCCAGACCGAGAAGAACAACCCGCCCGCGGCGAGTGCGTAGAGCACGAAGCCCGGCAGCAGGGTCATCTCCGGGTGCCACGGCAGCGCCGCCCGGGCACCCTCGTGCAGCCCACCCCAGATCCGCGACTCCCCGGGCGCCGTCACGAAGCCCGACGCCGGCGGCGAGAAGAGGCTGATGTCGCCGATGGTGCGCTCGGCGTACGGATGCAGCTCGGTCACCTTGAAGAACGGGAACGCCATCAGCAGACCGACACCGGCGAACAACACCCCGCCGAGCACGTCGGCGACGAACAACCGGCGACCGAACGGAACGGCCTGCCCGGTGCGCAGCCGCCGCACGAAGAACAGGACGGCAGTGACCAACACCGCGCCGGCCAGGAAGTACGCGAATGGCAGCCCGATGCCGAAACCCAGGCTGAGTTGCCAGGCCGCCACCAGCCAACCGGCGTAGACCCAACCGTCATGCCGGCGCTCCGGCCGGTAGCCGTGTCGCAGCGACCACCCGTGCCCGCGCGCCAACATCGCCAGCGCCAGCGGAATGCCCCCGTTGGAGAGCACGTGCAGGTGCCCGGCCTGGGCCAGCAGCCACGGCGCGTAGGTGTAGCTCACCCCTGCGACGGCCGCACCGATCCGGCCGGCCCCGAGCTGTCGGGCCAACGCGTACGCCCCGAACGTGGCGAGCGCGTGCGCCAGTACGAACATGATGTTGTAGCGCAGCACGGCGTCCTCGGGACCGCTGCCGAGCATCCCGGCCGGGGCGTACCCGAGCAGCGTGTCGGAGAACGCGAAGCTCCACAGCTCGGGGAAGAACGTGTTGGACTGCCACAGCCGCGCCGGCTCGGCCAGCAGGATGTGCCCGGACCAGGCCATCTGCCAGGCCTGCAGGCTCGGGTCCCAGTAGTCCTGCGGGAGGGTGTAGCGCGGATAGCGCAGCGTCGGCCAGGTCATCAACACGGCCAGCGCCAACGCGCCGAGCGCGGCCAGGGTCCACTCGTGGATCAGGAACCGACCGACCGCCCGGCCCACCCGACTGAAGATTGAGGGCTTCGGCTCAGGGGCGGACGCGAACGCCTCCCACCGTTCCGGGCCGACGGGCTTCGCCTCACTGTCGGCCTTGTCCGTACCGTCGGTGCCGCCCGTCTTCGCACCCTTGGCCGGTTCGCTGTCCTTGGTCGCGCCACTGTCTTTGGCTGGCTCGCTGTCCTTGGCTGGGCCGGTGCCCTTGGTGGTGGTGTCGCTGGTTGCCGTGCTGCCCTCGCCGACGCCCTGCTTGGCTGCGTCGTCCTGCTTGGTCCTGTCGCCCTGCTTGTCGTCGCGCCGGGCCGCGTCCTTCTTGGCGGCACCGCTCGTTGCGGGGTCGACCTCGGAATCGCCGTTCGGGGTGGCTCCGGCCGCTTTACCGCCGCCCGCTGGTGAGTGGTCCGCGGTGGTTTCGGCGGGGGCCTTGTCGGAGGTGCGATCCGGCTGGGTAGGGGTGCCTGCGGCGGTGGTGGCGGATTGACTCTCGGCGGCCGCGCCGGTGGGGGTGGGCCGGGCGTTGCCGGTCCCGGGCTGTCCGCTCGTCGTCATGCCGCCGGGCTCTCCGCTCCGAGCTGCTCACGCAGAAAGTCGATGTCGGCGGCCTGGCCGGTCACACCGCCCGGTGTCTCGACGACCACCGGCGCGCCGGCCGCCCGGATCACCGCCACCACCAGCTCCGGGTCGATCGTCCCGCCGCCCAGGTTGTCGTGACGGTCCTGGCCGGAGTTGAACGCGCCCTTGGAGTTGTTGGCGTGCACCAGGTCGATCCGCCCGGTGATCGCCTTGACCCGGTCGACCAGGCCGAGCAACTCCTCGCCGCCCGCGTACGCGTGGCAGGTGTCCAGGCAGAAGCCGACCTCGTAGTCACCGATGGCGTCCCAGAGTCGGGCGAGCGCGTCCAGCCGTCGGGCGCAGGCGTTGTCGCCGCCAGCGGTGTTCTCGATCAGGACCGGTACGCCGAAGCCGCCGGAGTCCGCCGCGTACGCGAAGGTCTTGCGCCAGTTGTCGAAGCCGACGGCCAGGTCGTCGCCGGCGTTGACGTGCCCGCCGTGGACGATCAGGCCCTTGGCGCCGATGGCGGCGGCCGCGTTGGCGTGCCCGAGCAGCAGCTTGCGGCTCGGGATCCGGATGCGGTTGTTGAGCGTGGCCACGTTGATGACGTACGGAGCGTGCACGTAGAGGTCGACCTCGGCGGCGCGCAGCCGCTCGGCATCTTCGCGAGGCTTGGGCGCCTTCCAACCCTGTGGGTCGGCGAGGAAGAACTGCACCGTCTCGGCGGACCGGGCGGCCGCCTCCGCCAGCGGGTCGGTCGAGTCGACGTGGGCTCCGATACGCATGCGAGCGAGCCTACGTCGCGACCCCGACCGGTGGGGCGACGGCCGGGGCGGTGTCGCGTCACCGGAGGGACCGACGATCGTTGATGGGTTTGAACCGGCGACCACTATCCCGGTGCCGCCAGCGGCGCGAGCGTCGCACACGGCGACCGGCGGTCGACGGCCGACAGCGAGGTCACCCCCGCGGCGCGGCCCGGCGCAGCGGGGGCGACCCCATCGCACACCAGTACCGAGCGACGACGGATCTCGGAAAATTGTGCTTTTTCCCCCGACAAGGTACGAGTGCTGTTGTATCGTCAGATAACAACACGATAAAGCTCCGCGGGGCGTCTTCGGTCCAACCTCATCGGTGTGGTCGTTCCTCCCCAGGTCCCACCCAAGGAATGCGGACCGGACGCCCCGCGGCCTCGTAGACGGGGGTCCACCACCGACCGGTTGACGGTCGGACGGTGGGCCCCCGTCGGCTCGTCCGGGTCCGGACCCCACCACCCCGGGCATGATCGTTGGGACCGGGTATCCTGGTCAGGTTGTCCGCGTCCGGCCGGGTTCCCTCGGCGCGTGCGGGCAGCGACACAAGACCTCCTGCCACGGAAGGACCGTGGCCGCTTAGCCCACAGGAGGTGAGCACGTCTTGCGTCACTACGAACTGATGGTCATCCTCGACTCCAGCCTCGAGGAGCGCACCGTCGCACCGTCGCTCGACACGTACCTGAACGTGATTCGGACCGCGGGTGGCTCGGTTGAGAAGACCGACGTGTGGGGCCGCCGGCGCCTCGCGTACGAGATCAACAAAAAGGCCGAGGGCATCTACGCCGTCATCGACCTGCAGGCCACGCCTGCTGCGGTGGCCGAGCTGGACCGTCAGCTCCGGCTCAACGAGTCCGTGCTGCGCACCAAGGTCATCCGACCGGAAATGCGCTAAGCCTTCCAACCCCCGGTTCGTCCGGATCAGCCTCCGCGACTCTGTCGGAGGGCTCTGAGAGCCTGTACGACGAGACGCTGAGTGCGCGAGGAGATGGTCATGGCAGGAGACACCACCATCACGGTCATCGGCAATCTGACCGATGACCCCGAGTTGCGGTTCACCCCCTCCGGGGCTGCGGTCGCCAAGTTCCGAGTCGCTTCGACGCCCCGTTTCATGGACAAGGCGTCGAACGAATGGAAGGACGGCGAGCCGCTGTTCCTCGCATGCACCGTGTGGCGGCAGGCCGCCGAGCACGTCGCCGAGTCGCTGCAGCGTGGCGCCCGGGTGATCGTGTCGGGCCGGCTGCGTCAGCGGTCGTACGAGACCCGCGAGGGTGAGAAGCGCACAGTCATCGAGCTTGAGGTCGACGAGATCGGCCCGTCGCTGCGCTACGCCACGGCAAAGGTGCAGAAGATGTCCCGCTCCGGCGGCGGTGGCGGCGGCTTCGGTGGCGGCGGTGGCGGTGGCAACCAGGGTGGCGGCGGAGGCAACTTCGACGACCCCTGGGCTTCGGCCGCTCCCTCTCCCGCGCGTGCCGGTTCGGGCGCCAATTTTGACGAGGAGCCACCGTTCTAATGGCGCCTAGCGCTCGCGATCGCAAACCAGGAGCACGTGCAACGGCCAAGGCTGCGGCACTGCGCAAGCCGAAGAAGAAGGTGAACCCGCTCGACAAGGACGGGATCGCCTACATCGATTACAAGGACACCGCGCTGCTGCGCAAGTTCATCTCCGATCGCGGCAAGATCCGCGCTCGTCGGGTGACCGGCGTGACCTCGCAGCAGCAGCGGCAGATCGCCCGTGCGGTCAAGAACGCCCGTGAGATGGCGCTCCTGCCGTACACGGCCACCACCCGCTGAGAGGAGGCACCGATATGAAGATCATCCTGACTCAGGAAGTGTCCGGCCTCGGTGCCCCGGGCGACATCGTCGAGGTCAAGAGCGGCTACGGCCGTAACTACCTGCTGCCGCAGGGCTTCGCGATCGCCTGGACCAAGGGCGCGGAAAAGCAGGTCACGGTCATCAAGCGGGCCCGTGGGGCCCGCGAGATCCGCGACCTCGACCACGCCAACGAGGTCAAGGCTCAGCTCGAGGGTCTCAAGGTCAACCTGAAGGTCCGCGCCGGCGACGGCGGACGGCTCTTCGGCTCGGTCACCCCGGCCGAGATCGTCGACGCCGTCAAGGCGGCCAGCGGCCCGGTCCTCGACCGGCGTCGGCTGGAGGTGCCCGGTCACATCAAGTCGACCGGCACCTACCCGGTGAAGATCAAGCTGCACCCCGAGGTGACCGCAGCGTTCAACCTGAACGTCGTTCAGGGCTGACGTCCGCAACACCACCACGAGGGCCCGCACCGAGCGATCGGTGCGGGCCCTCGTGCGTACGTCGTCCAACCCGGCACTGCCGGCCGAGACAGTCGCCGCCGGCATGCCCCGGTGCCCAGCCGGGCCGCGACCTGCCTCCCCGGCCAGCGCAGGCCCCGGACCCGACGCCCGCCCGAGCCGGCACGGACCCGCTGACGGGTCACCCGATGGGCTGGCCCGTCACCGCGCTGATCAGCACCGTGGAGAGGCCACCGCCCACCACCGCGGCGGCAACCGCGATGGTCGCCGAGCGCCACGTCGTACCCACCCGCCGCAGCAGCGCTGCCACCACCAGACTGCTCACCAAAGCCAGACCGAAGCGCGGCGAACCGGCCAGGAGTGACTCCAGTGCGCGGGACCGTGCGGACTCACACCCGCCCCCGCTGATGTCGGTCACACAACCAGCCGGCGCCTGGCTGTCCAACGTCAACAACCAAGCGAAGATCAGCATCGCCGGCACCAGGTAACAGGCCGCCGTGTACAGCAGAGGCCGGACGGACCCACCCGGATCCGGGTCCAGCAGGTCGTCCTCCAGACGCCGCGCCCAGGCACCCGTGGCCGCCGACTCGACCCGCCGACGTACCGACGCCGTTCCCACCGCAGGCCGGTCCGCCCCACGCCGGGGCGTACCCGGACGCGGAGCGCCCGTACGCGGCGCAGGCGCGCTGCGCGGCCGTGGGGCGGTGTATCCCACCACCGGAGACCGGGGCGCCGAGGTCGTCGGATCCATCCAACGCGGGTCGTCACCGGCCAACCGAGTGCCGGACCAGAACCCGTCTTCCCTGCTCGGCCACCCCTCGGCCGCCACCGGGCGGTCGGAGCGCGGCGCCAACGTACGGTCCCACTGGTCTTCCTCGACCGCGGACCGCTCCCACTGGCCGGTGCGGTCCGACCGTTCCCAGCCACCGACGCTCTCCACCGCCGACCACTGCCCGCTCAGGTCCCCGCCGTCCGCGCCGGCCGACGGCGGCCACGCGTGCACGCCCGAGGCGTCCCACGGGTCCACCGCAGGCGGGTACGACGGTTCGGGCTCCGCCACCTGCTCCGAACTGCGGACCCACGGGTCGGCCGCCGGACGGGACCAGGACTCTTCCGCCGCACGACGGCTACGCCGGGTGGGACGGTTCGGCTCCTGGTCCGGGACCTGCTCGCTCGGGGCGGACTCCGGCTCGCCGCCCGACCAGATCACCTGCGGACGGCCAACGGGCGCTCGCCGGGGACGCCGGTCCGAGACAGCGCCGGAGACCGGCTCGCCCTCCCCGGCGTCAGCCCGCCGGCGGCCGGCGTACCCCTGCTCCTGCGGCCGGTCGAGCGTCCACTCTCGGGTGTGGTCCGAGTCCGGTGCCGGGCCGATCGCTGCCTGCTCCCGTCGACGGGGCTCGCTGCCCCGCCGCCGACCACTCGACGACTCGGCGGACCATCGGCCTGCGCCGGAGATCGGCTGCTCGGGCTCGTCCTCGTCGTCGTCCGGTGCCGCGTGGCGACCACCGCCGTCCGCGTGCCGGACCCCGGACTCCAGCGCCCAACGGGGCAGGTAGGCGTCGACAGGCTCGTCCTGGCCGCGGTCCAACGCACGCCGTCGGCTGGAGGTGCGGTAGCTCCCGTCCTCGTCGTACGGATCAACCGGAACGGACGCCGCGCGCTCACCCCACGAGGCGGTTGGCTGGCGCTCGCGCGGGCTGCCATCGCCGCGTCCCCAGTCCCGGTAATTCACGGCCGGAGTGTGACCCTTCTGAACCGAAAGCGGAATCCGCTGTCCAGGTGTAGCCGTTCGCTGGAGATAGTACGGGACGATCGTGTCACAGGCCCGACCGAAATATTCTCCTCCACAGGCTGGGGAGCATGTTTTCGCAGGTCAAGGGCTTCTGGCCGAGAATTCCCCAATGGTTATCCACAGGCTGTGCACACGCTGCGCACATGCTGTCCACCGGGATCCACAGGTTGTCCCGAGGCTCGTCCACCGGTGTTGTTGAGTCTCTGACCTCGGGGTCCGTATGGTTGGCCCTCGACCGCCGGCGATGGCCCCCGATCGACCGGCCCGGTCGGAGGAGAAGTGTCGTACCCCAGCGGTAGAGCTGGGGTTGGATCCGGCGCAGTGGAGGGGGGACCCGTGTCGGTCACCGACGACATGCGGGCAGAGCCACGCTCCGGCGGGGGCCAGCCACCCGCCCAGCGGGATGGCCAGTTCGACAAGACCCCGCCCCAGGACGTCGCGGCCGAGCAGTGCGTCCTCGGCGGCATGCTGCTCTCCAAGGACGCCATCGCCGACGTCGTCGAGATCCTCAAGACCAACGACTTCTACCGACCGGTGCACGCCACCATCTTCGACATCATCCTCGACATCTACGGCCGGGGTGAGCCGGCCGACTCGATCACGGTCGCGGCGGCGCTCGCCGACTCCGGAGATCTGGTGCGCATCGGTGGCGCGCCGTACCTGCACACACTCATCGCCAGCGTGCCCACCGCCGCCAACGCCGCCTACTACGCCAGGATCGTCAGCGAGCGGGCGGTGCTACGCCGACTGGTCGAGGCCGGCACGAAGATCGTGCAGCTGGGCTACGGCACCGCCAGCGGCGGCAGCCGTGACGTGGACGACGTCGTCGACCTCGCCCAGCAGGCCGTGTACGACGTCACCGAACGGCGGGTCAGCGAGGACTTCGCGATCCTCGCCGACATGTTGCAGCCGACGCTGGACGAGATCGAGGCGGTCGGGGCGACCGGCGGCATGATGACCGGCGTGCCGACCGGCTTCAGCGACCTGGACCGACTGCTCAACGGCCTGCACGCCGGGCAGTTGATCATCGTGGCGGGTAGGCCGGGTCTTGGCAAGGCGCTCGCGCTCGACACCCCACTGCCGACCCCGGACGGCTGGACCACGATGGGCGAGGTCAAGGCGGGGGATCAGCTACTGGCGGCGGACGGCTCACCGACCACTGTCACACACGCCTTCGACGTGATGCGCGACCGTCCCTGCTACGAGGTCGAGTTCTCCGACGGCACGGTCATCGTGGCGGACGCTGAGCACCTGTGGAAGACGACCACGCGGGCGATCCGGCGGCAGGAACCGGCGCGGCAGAGGCGGCACTGGCCCGAATCGTCGCTGGCCAATGTGCGTGCGGCACACGAGCGGCTGAGCCCCCTGGGAAACCAGCCGATCACGCTCTTCGACACGATTGAGCAGGTTGGGCCGGAGTTTCGGCATGTCCTGCACACCGTCGCCCGTGAGGTCGGGTCGGTCGGTCGGATCAGCCGTCCCATCGTCCGCAGCGGCAAGCCACGGAACTGGACTGCACCGGGCTATCCGGCCGGTCCGCTTCTGAGCACGCTTCTTCAACGAGCCGAGCGGGAGGTCAATACCGGTAGCCGGGCCGACCACGACGGAGTCGTCACCACTGCCGAGATCGCGGCCACGCTGCGTACCGAGACCGCCCAGCGACGGCTCAACCACGCCGTACGGAATTGCGCTCCCATCCAACTCCCGGACCGTGAGCTGCTGGTGCCGCCCTACACCTTGGGAACGTGGCTCGGTGACGGGCACAGCGACGCCAGCCGCTTCACCACGGCAGATCCGGAGATGGTCACGCACGTCGAGGCGGACGGCTTCGTCGTGCGGCCCAGCGGGCCGATGGTCTACACCATCCTGCTGCCGCCCACGTCCGCTGTTCCGGGGAACGGTGTCTGCGTGGACTGTGGCGTTTCCACCAGGGCGTTGCGTGAGAATCCGGCGACGAGGAAGTGTGCCGACTGCCGTCACCGGAACGGTTCCTTGCTGGGGCTGTTGCGTCAGGTCGGGGTAGCGGGGAACAAGCACATCCCGGGCGTCTATCTGCGCGCCTCGGAGGCTCAGCGCAGGGCATTGCTCGCTGGGCTGATGGACACCGACGGGACCGTTGCCCCCTCCGGCAACCTCCAGTACACGTCGACCTCGAAGCGGCTGGCTGATGACGTACGCGAACTCATCGTCAGCCTCGGCTACCGCTGCACTGTCAACGCGAAGCCGGTGCGCGGTCGCACCCCCGAGTCGTCGATCGCGTACACGCTGAACTTCTCCACCCCGGATGTCATCTTCCGGCTCAGGCGGAAGCAGGATGCACACGCCGAACGCCGCCGCACCGCCTCGGACGTTCGAACGGCCTCGCGGTTCATCGTCGACGTCCGGCCGGTACCCAGCGTTCCGGTACGGTGCGTGACCGTCGACAACGACGAACACCTGTACTTGGCCAGCCGGGCGATGATCCCTACCCACAACAGCACGGCCAGCATGGACTTTGCCCGAAATGCCGCTATTCGTGCCAACCAGGCCGCGGCCATCTTCTCGCTGGAAATGAGCAAGGTCGAGATCGTCATGCGACTGCTCTCCGCGGAGGCGCGGGTGCCACTGCACGTGTTGCGCAGCGGCCAGCTCTCCGACGACGACTGGACCAAGCTGGCCCGGTGCATGGGCGAGATCAGCGAGGCCCCGCTCTTCGTCGACGACACGCCGAGCATGAACCTGATGGAGATCCGGGCCAAGGCTCGGCGGCTCAAGCAGCGGCACGACCTCAAGATGATCGTGGTCGACTACCTCCAGCTGATGACCTCACCGAAGCGCACCGAGAGCCGCCAGCAGGAGGTCGCGGACCTGTCCCGTGGCTTGAAGCTGTTGGCCAAGGAGGTCGAGTGCCCGGTGATCGCGGTCAGTCAGCTGAACCGTGGCCCGGAGCAACGCACCGACAAGCGACCCCAGCTCTCCGACTTGCGTGAATCTGGCTCAATTGAGCAGGATGCCGACGTTGTGATCCTGCTGCACCGCGACGACTACTACGACAAGGAGTCGCCGCGGGCCGGGGAAGCGGATTTTATTGTTGCCAAGCATCGGAATGGCCCCACGGACACGGTGACCGTCGCGGCTCAGCTGCACCTGTCCCGCTTCGTCGACATGGCCATCGGCTGACCGACGCGGCAACCTGTCGTCGGTCAGCCGAGCAGTGGGAACCAGCCCGCCGACTCACCCAACTCCAGCCGGTCCCGGTCGGTCAGCGGTACGCGCCCGGTGGCCTTCAGCAGAAAGTCGTTGTCGTCCCACGCGGCGGGTCGAACGGTGTCGTCGCTGAGCAGGCCGTCCATTGTCGCTACCGCGACCTGTACGGCCAGTGGGCCGGGCGGCGGCGCTTCGGGCAGTTCCAGCGTCAGGTCCAGGTGGTGGACGGCGGCCTCGGTGGTCAGGGTGGCGAGGAAATCCGGTACGCGCAGCACGTGTCCCTGGGTGGTGACGTACCCCTCGGGGTCGGCTGACGTGGCGGCGCGGACCGCGGCCGGGGCGGTGTCCCGCCAGAGCCCGACGATTCCGCTCGGACGGTCGAAGGCCGCAGCCGAGCGGCGGACCCACCAGGCGTGCCCGACGGCCTCGTCGTCGTTTCCGGGGAAGTCACGCCAGTAGCTCACGTCGTCGACGTCGGCGGGGCCGTCGACGGGGCTGGCCAGGGTGACGAGTGCCCTCTGGGCGTCGCCGAGCACGTGCAGGAGCAGGTCGGCGATGAGCCAGCCCCGGCAGCGGGTGGCTCGTTGCAGGCCGGCATCGTCCAGGCCCCCGACCACCGCGGTGATGCCGTCGTACGCCTGGGCCAGCGCCTCGTCCGGTCGGATCGCGGTCATGCGACTCAGCCTCGCACGAAGCATCGCGCCCGCCAACGATCAATGGCCCGGGTGGTTTGCCCGGGCCGACGCGTGATCGACCCGGGCGGGAGGTCGGCCTGGGATCAGCCGAACATCTCGTCGAGGAAGCCCTTGCGCTTCTTCTGCCGGTAGTGGCCGTGGTAGCCGTGGTGCTGCTGCTGCTGGTGGCCGTAGGCCGGCTGCGGCGGGTAGCCGTGGGCGGGCGGGGGCGGCGGCGGGACGGCGCCGTAACCGGGCTGGTGCGGCGGGGGCGGCGGGGGCGGGTAGCCGGCCGGCTGCTGCGCGGGCTGCCCTGGCGCGCCGCCGGTCTGTTGGCGGCTCCAGTTGGCCTCCGCCTCGAACAGCTTCTCCAGCTCGCCGCGGTCCAGGAAGATGCCTCGGCACTCCCCGCACTGGTCGATGACGACGCCGCTGCGCTCGTACTGGCGCATTTCTCCGTGACACTTGGGACAGGTGAGGCTACTCATCGCCCGACGGTACCTGGTGGACCTATGCAGTTGCTGTGAGCGCCTCGGTGACTTCTTCGTCGGACACCTCGTGGAAATCGTCGTAGTAGACGCTGACCGCGCCGAAGTCGGCCGGGCGTTGCGCGCAGATGACCTGGTCGGCTTCGGCGGCGAGCAGCTCGTACGCCTCCTGCGCACCGACCGGGATCGCGACCACGACGCGGTGTGCCCCGAGTTGGCGGACGACCTCGACGGCGACGCGGGCGGTTGCGCCGGTGGCGAGGCCGTCGTCGACGATCACGGCGGTCCGCCCGGTGAGGTCAAGCTGTGGGCGGTCGCCCCGGTAGAGCCGTTCCCGGCGCTCCAGTTCGGCCTGCTCCCGGTGGCGGACCTCGGCGATGTCGTCGCTGCTGAGTCGGCTGGCCACCGCGTCGTTGAGCACCTGGACACCGCCCGGCCCGAGTGCGCCGAAGGCGACCTCCCGGGCCCACGGCATGCCGAGCTTGCGGACGACCAGCACGTCCAGTGGTGCGCCGAGGCGTTCGGCGACGACCCTGGCGACCGGCACGCCGCCACGGACGAGGCCCAGGACGACGACGTCCGGTTCGCCGATGAGTGCGGTGAGCCGTTCGGAGAGCACCCGGCCGGCGTCGGCCCGGTCGCGGTACGTGGTCATGCCCTCAGGTTTACGCCCTGACGCGCGGTCTCGCGCGGAAGTTACCCCGAAGTGGTCCGACCGGACCCCTCATCGGCAACCGCGGCGGCCGGTGTGTCGCCCGGGCGGTGCAGGGCGGGAGCCCAGGTCAGCAGGGCCAGCGGGTACAGCAGGTAGCCGAAGCGGGTCGAGGGCATCAGGGCGATGGCGGTGAGTAGCCCGTACCCGCAGATGAGCGCGGTGGCGACGGCAGTGCGGGGCGGGCGGCGGGCGAGCCGGACGGCGATGGCCACACCGGCGGCGACCAGCAGCCCGGCGGCGATCAGCCGGCCGGCGGGTAGCGCGGTGGCGATCAGGTAGCCGGGGAACGGGGACTGTGCGGGGCTGGTGACCAGCCCGTGGCCGAGGGGGAAGCGCAGCACGTTCTCGGTGAGGGCGTCGCGGTCCACCAGCAGCGCTGGCAGTAGTGCGGCGATGGGCAGTCCGATGGCGCCGACGGCGACTCGGGTGCCGGCGCGTCGGGTCAGGCCCCAGACGATCAGGACCAGCGCCACCGGCCAGGCGAACAGCTTCAGCGCGCCGGCGAGCCCGACCGCGAGGCCGGCCCGGCCGGGTCGGTCGGCGGCGGCGAACGCGAGGGCCAGCAGGCAGAGCGCGAGTACGGGTAGGTCGTCGCCGCCGGTGGCGAGGGTGAGGGCGCAGATCGGCAGTACGGTGGCGGCCTGCACGCCGCGCAGCAGGGCGGCGTCCCGCCGGTGGGTCGCGGCGGCGGTGGCCTGGCCGGCGGTGGCCTCGCCCGTGGTGGCCTGGCCGGCGGTGGCTGGTGTTCTGCGCAGGGCGGCCACGGCCAGGGCGAGCGCCAGCGCGGTGCCCACCGCGAACCAGACGCGGGAGTCGGTCCACCAGGTGTCGAGCAGTGCTCTGGGCAGGCCGAACATCGCCATGCCGGGCTGGTACGGGGTGTAGCCCATCAGTTGCTCGCCCGGCGGCAGGGCGGCGATGGCGTCGGGTCCGAGGTATGGCGTGCCGTGTTCCAGGAGGCGGCTGCCGGCCTGCTCCACGACCAGTACCTCCTCCTGGGCCCGGTCGGTGCGCCCACCGGCCCGGTCGATGCTCTGCCAGGCCAGGGGCAGCAGTGTGGTGGTGGCCCAGGCGAGACCGGTGACCGCCCAGCGGGCTGGCAGACCGGTCAGCCGGGAGGTTGGAGAGCGTCGACGCAGCAGAAGTTGGGCGATCACCGTCAGCGTCGCGAGCAGGTAGCCGACGGCGGCGACCGCGCCCCAGGCGCGGTGCGGCAGCAGGGTGGACGTGACCGCGGTGATCGCGGCGAAGGCGGCCGACACGGCGTAGAGGCCCAGGTCGAGGGCGAGCCCGCCGGCGGCGTTGTCGAGCGTGCGCCAGTGCCAGCGACTGCGGTGGGCGGTCGGGTCGTCGACGATCACGCGCGACAGTCTGGCAGACCGGGCTGCCCGCGCAGCGGGGCGATGCCTGCTCAGGCGGGCAGGTGTGGCAGGCGGTCGGGCTTGGAGCGGCCGGCCTGGCGGCGGTTCTGGCTCAACCGGATCACCGCCCCGGTGTCGTGCAGCGGCGCGGCGAGGGTGCCCGGTCGGCCGCCCGAGCCGCGCTGCATCGCCGCGAGGAGGGTGCCGGACGGCATCGGCCGGGCGAACAGATGCCCCTGGCCGGCGACGCAGCCCAACTCCCAGAGGGCCCGCCGCTGCGGCTCGCTCTCCACCCCCTCGGCCACCACGTCCAGGTCGAGGCTGCGACCCAGGTCGAGGGTGGAGCGGATGACGGCGGCGGCCTCCGCCGAGCTCTCCATCGTCGTCACGAAGCTCCGGTCGATCTTCAGCTCGTGAACCGGGATTCGGGAAAGCAATGAGAGGGAGGAGTAGCCGGTGCCGAAGTCGTCCAACGCCAACCGGACTCCCTCGTCGCGTAGTCGGCTGAGCACCCGGTCGACCACGTCGAGTTGGCTGAGGGTCAGCGTCTCGGTCAGCTCCAGGACCAGCCGGTCCGGTGGTAGGTCGTGGGCGCGGAGGCGGGCCAGCACCGAGCCCGGGAACCGCGCGTCGAGCAGGCTGCGCGGGGACACGTTGACCGCGACCGGTACGTCGAAGCCGGCGTCGCGCCAACTCACCGCCGCGATCAGCGCCTGGTCGAGGATCGCTTCGGCGAAGGCCGGCAGCAGCCCGGACCGTTCCACCGCCTCCAGGAACCGCAGCGGGTCGATCAGGCCGTGGGTGGGGTGGTGCCAGCGGGCCAGCGCCTCAGCGCTGGTCACCTCACCGGTGCCCAGGTCGACGATCGGTTGGAAGTTGACGACGAACTCGTGGTCGGCGACCGCGCGTGGCAGGTCACCGCCGAGGGTGAGGCGACCGAGGTCGGCGGTGTCGCGGGTCGGGGCGTACGTGGAGATCCGCTGTCCGGCCCGCTTCGCCTGGTACATGGCCACGTCGGCGCGGCGCAGCAACTCGGCCATGCCGCCGTTGGACGGTGCGCCGGAGATCCCGCCGCTGGCTTCGACGCTGATTCGCATGCCGTCCAGATCGAACGGCTCGTGCAGGGCGGCGAGCAGAGTCTCGGCCCGGTGCGCGGCGACCGCCGGGGCCGGCAGACCGCGCATGAGTACGGCGAACTCGTCGCCGCCGAGGCGGGCCACCAGGTCGCTCGGCTGGGCCGCACCCCGCAACCGGTCGGCCACCTGCACCAGCACCTGATCGCCGGCGGCATGCCCGAGCGTGTCGTTGACCTCCTTGAAATGGTTGAGGTCGATCAGCACCAGCGCGGTCACCCCGTCGGCGTGGCGGGTGCTCAACTGTTCGGTGCCCTCGTCGAGGAGGTGCCGGCGGTTGGCCAGGCCGGTCAGCGCGTCGTGCGAGGCCGCGTACGCGTGCTCGTCGGCGACCCGGGCCAGTTCGGCGTACGCCTGGGCGTTGCGGACGGCCGTGCAGAGCGCGGAGGCGAAGGTGCGCAGGGTGTACTGCTCCCGCTCGGAGAGCTGCACCGGGCCGCGGAAGCGCAGCCGAAGCATGCCGACGTCGACCGTCCGGTCGTGGCCTTCCAGCGGTGCGGGGACGACGGTGCCGTCCACGTCGGTGGGCGTGCCGGTCGAGCCGTCGAAGGTGATGCCGCCGGTGCCGCCGCGTACGGTGCGGCCGCCGTCGCGCAGCTCGATCTCGACCTCGTCGGCGGAGAACAACTCGGCGGCCTGGGTGACGGCGGTGGTGAGGACGTTGTCCAGGTCTACCACGTTGAGCGCGTCGGTGGTGCGGGCGAGCCGCTGCCACGCCTGCTGCTCGGTGCGGCCTCGGATGCGCGCGGAGTAGGCCAGGTGCAGGCTCAGGACCAGGGGTGGGACGGCGAGTAGTAGCCGGGGGTCGATCCGGATGATCAGTAGCGTGCAGGCCGCGACGGCGAACCGCACGGCGAAGCCGGCGAGCCGAAGGTCGAGATCGCTGCGGAAGTGCTTCGCGACCCTGGTCTGGGAGGCGAGTGCGATGACCGGGATGGCGAGCAGATCGTCCAGGAGTGCCGCGACCAGATAGGCGAGCGCCAACGGCCCCAGCAGCGTCAGGGGGGTCGTACCGGTGGGCGGCCAGGTCCAGGTCGTCGTCGCGAGTGCCGTGCCGGCGCCCCAGGCCACGATGACGTTCTTGCCGATACCGAAGGCCAGCTTCATCGGTGTGAGGCGAAGCGAGGCGAGGGCGATCCCGACCGCGGTGCAGAGCACGACCACCGAGGTCGGAGCGATGGCCGCACCGACGATGATCGCTGTCTCGTTCCAACTGATCGACTGGGTCGTCGACCGGATCCGTACCCGGGCCTTGACCAGCGTGCCCAACGCGATCATGAGGGTGAGCATGACCAGGACCGCAACGTCGTTCACCGTCTCCGGCTTCGCCGAACGCACTGCGGCCGGGAGGGACGTGACGACGATGACCGCGGCAACAACGACGACGAGACCGACGAGCAGCAACAGCCGCCGATCGGTCTCATTCTCTCGTCGCTGAGGAAGGGTCATGCCGCTCCCGGAGGACTGCCTGCGCGTTCTCGCAGCCTACTGCTCGGGCCCTCAGAAGTCCTGTGTCGAACTTGTCAGTTCCAGTCGGTGCCACGCATCGCGTTGCCCCCTTCTCCCGCTGCGCCAATTCGACTACCTGCCCCCGAGGGGAGGTCGTCATCTGAAAGGCAGCTTAAGAGCAGGAAGGGCAGGTTAGAAGAAATAAATGTCGGTATGCGCAACATTAGCCAAGTTGAAGCCTGTTTATTACGTTCTGTCCATCGTTACTGAACGGAGTGCGGTCGAGCTTGCGGCGCTGGATTCAAGTGCACCTTGCAACTGCGGACGGTATCTGACCAGGTTATGGGACGCCTTATTCCATGAGTCTGAGGGTTCTTCAGGAGATGCCTCATCCGGAGTTTGGTCAGGCGTAAGGGCGGCATGGGCAGAGTTGGTCCGGCCCAGGGTGCCCAAGTGGGCGGGCAATGGTGCCAATCTTCGGTCAGGGGCGTGGCTACGGGCGGGTGGAGAACCGCGTTTGGGCAGGCGGCCGTGCAAGTTGCGGCCGGCACCGTGCGGTGTCGGACTGGCATTCGAGCAGCTCCTCGCGTCACTTCCGGACACCCAGCGATCGCTCATATCACCCTGTGAGCGGTAGGCCACGTCACGGGGTCGTACACTCCGTTGGGTGATCGGCTGAATACCTGATACGGCTGGCGGGGGCGGGTGGAGATTCAGGTTCTGGGCGGCCTTTCGGTGCAACTGTCTACCCGCACGCTGCGCCTTGGTACACCCAAACAGCAGGCAATCTTCGCAATGCTCACCGTTCAGCCCGGACTGCTGGTGACAGTGGGCGACCTCGTCGATGAGTTATGGGACGGTCGCCCACCGCGATCGGCCGTAGCCAATGTGCGGACCTATGCCGCCAATCTGCGCCGGACTTTCGAGGCTCACCCAGCCGGCCAGGGCGCCATCGTGCGCCAACACAACGGGTATCGACTCGCCGTTGACCCCGAACGGGTAGATCTCTTTCGTTTCGAGCTGGAACGGAACGCGGGTCGAGAAGCGGTGACGGGTGGCCACCTGGACCGTGCCCGTGGGCTACTGGAGCGCGCCCTGGCTCGGTGGAGGGGACCGATGCTGGCCGGCGTTCCGCTTGGGCCCGTCCTCACCTCCCGAACTGTCGCAGTCGAGGAGGAGCGGCTGTTGACCGTGGAACTTCTCGCCGACGTCCACCTGCGATCGGGCCGGGACGACCTGGCGATTTCACTGTTGCGTGAAGTGGTGGTCCGCCATCCTCTCCGCGAGCCGGCCTACGTCCTCCTCATGCGGGCCCTGTACGAGCGGGGAGACAACGCGGAGGCGCTGGCGGCGTACGACGAGATTCGAGCAACGCTGACCACGGAGCTGGGGGTGGGCCCCGGGGGCAACCTCGAGGAGTTGCGCCGCTCCATCGTCACCGCGATGTCGCGCCCAGCTTCGGGGGGTGCCGTCGTACGGGTCGGGGGAACCGGCCGGGCGCGTTCGGTAGCGGGCGGGGCGGCATCGGCGCAGGCGGCTCGAATCAGCCCGGTCGATCACCTCCCCCGGGCGGTCACCGACTTCGTCGGCAGAGGGGACGTGGTGTTGCGGCTGCTGGCGGAAACCCGGCGGGTCGAGGAGCGGGTGCCGGCCGTACACATCATCGACGGCATGGCGGGCAGCGGGAAGACGGCCCTCGCCGTGCACCTCGCCCGTCGGCTGTTCGATCGATACCCGGACGCCGCGTTGTTCATCGACCTGTGCGGGCACGGTGACAAGAACCGGATCGAGCCGGCCGCTGCTCTGTTCACTCTGCTTCGACAGCTTGGGGTGCCGGCCGACCGGGTTCCGGTGGAGTTCGACGACAGAGTGGAGTTGTGGCGACAGGAGTTGGCCCGCCGCAGGGCAGTGGTGGTTCTCGACAACGCCGCGAGTAGCGAGCAGATCATGCCCCTGCTGCCGGCGGAGCCGACCAGCGTCGTGGTGGTGACCTCGCGGCGACGGCTCTCCCATCCGGATGCCGGACCGTCGCGGACGCTGCCGGTGATGAGCCCTCAGGAGAGCGTGGATCTGCTCCGCGTGAGCGTCGGTCGGGACAGGGTCGAGGCGGAACCGCTGGCGGCCGCCGAGGTGGTACGTCGGTGCGGGTACCTCCCTCTGGCGATTCGGCTGGCCGGTGCCAGGCTGGCGCATCGGCGTGGCTGGCGGTTGGCGGACCTGGCCGGGCAGATGGCTGGCAATGCTCCAGTGCTGCACCATCTGGCTCAGGAGGAGAGCACTGTCACCGGGGCCTTCGCCGCTTCCTATGAGCCGCTTACGAGTTCGACCAAGCGTGTCTTCCGGTTCCTGGGCCTGTATCCCGGTAGCCGTTTCAGCGCGCCGGCAGTCGCCGCGCTGACCGGGCTGACGATCGCGGAGGCTCGCGCGGCGCTCGACGACCTCGTCGATCGGAACCTCGTGGAGGACCTGGATTCGACGCGATATCGACTGCACGACCTCATGCGGCAGTACTCCATCGACCTGTGCTCTGGTACCGACTCCTCGAAGGACCGCCGACTCGGACTGGCTCGGCTGTTCGACTTCACGCTGGAGATCGTCCTGAAGGTCGCCGATCTGCTGGAGCCGGGCGTCATCAGATCCCAGGTGACGCACACTCCGTCCGGACAGCTCGAACTCGTCGAGGCCATCGGGGAGCCGACGGTTGACTGGCTGGAGGCCGAGCGGACGGACCTGGTGACGATGGTGTTGTCGGCACGCGAATCGGGGTTCTACCAGCACTGCTGGCAATTGGCCCGCGCTCTCTGGCGTTTCTGCTACATCCGCGGGTACTTCGAAGACATCATCCTGACCCACCGTCATGGGTTGGAAGCGGCGGAGGCTGCCGGTGACGTCGATGCGCTCGCGCTGATGAACAACTATCTGGCATCCGCCTACGTCCGAACCGGGAACAAGCAGGGGGCGCTCGAGCACCTGACCCGCTCGGTCGAGCTCTCCCGCGACTCACGAGACGTGTTGAACCCGGCCCGGTACCGCGCGAACCTCGCCGCCGTCTACTGGTGGAGCGGTCACCTGTCCGAGTCGGTGACGCTCGGCCTCGAGTGTCTGCGAGATTACAAGGCGTATGGGAAAGTCGGAGGGTCCATCCTGCTGCCGAATCTCGGCTTGGCGCTCTCGGCCCTGGGGCGTTACGAGGAGGCGTTGCGGATACACCGCCTGCACCTGGCGTGGGCCCGGACGAACTCGGACGAGTTCCACACGCTCAACGCTCTCAGCCACATCGGCGCCGTACGCCTCCGAATGGGCGACGTTCCGCAGGCGATCCGGATCCTCATGGCCTCGTTGGCCCTGCGCGATCGCACCGGCCATCGGTACGCCGAGGCCGAGGTGCGCAACGACCTCGGGATTGCCTATCGCGGGCTGGGGCGGCTGGTGGAGGCGCAGCAGGAACACGAGTTGGCCCGGAGGCTGGCGATCGGTTCGGGAGAGCGACACGTCGAGGCGGCTGCGTTGAACGAACTCGGCCGCACCCTGCTGGCGCAGGGGCGAGGCGGGGAGGCGTACGAGGTGCACCAGGAGGCGTTGCGGCTGGCTACTCGGATTGCGCACCCGCACGAGCAGGGTCGGGCGCTGGCCGGGCTTGCCGAACACTTCGTCCGCGTCGATCCGGTCGAGTCGCGACGGCACTGGGAGCGGGCGTTGGCGATCTTCCGGCGGATGGGGGTGCCAGAGCGTTGCGAGGCCGAACGCCGCCTCGCCGAGCTGGCTTCCAGAACTGTGGTTTCGGGTCCCTGACCAGGTTGAACGGCCCTTATCGATTTCTTATCGCCCGGCCCGGTAACTTACCGGCCGTATCGGCGAACGGGGGAGGTTCTGCCCCTGGGCAGAACCGGGTCGTCGACACGCGCCCGCTGCTGGGTCCCCCCAGAGACCTCTTCGGCGGGCTGGTGAGGGAGGAGCGGCGTCGGGCCGTTGCGCCGTCAGCACCCGGTGCGTCGTCAGCCTGACGTCGCTCCTTCCGACCGCCGTCGTACCGCACCGATAGGCTCACGACCGTGACCGAACCCGCGCAGCTCAGCCACGTCGATCGCGCCGGCGCGGCCCGCATGGTCGACGTCTCCGCCAAGGCGGTGACGGGTCGGTTGGCCGTCGCGGCCGGCCGCTTGCGGACCACGCCCGAGGTCATCGACCTGTTGCACCGCGACGGGCTGCCCAAGGGTGACGCGTTGGCCGTCGGGCGGCTCGCCGGGATCATGGGGGCCAAGCGCACTCCTGATCTGATCCCGCTCTGCCACCCGATCGCCCTGCACGGTGTCACCGTCGACCTGCGGCTGACCGCCGAAACCGTGGAGATCACGGCCACTGCCCGCACGGCGGACCGGACGGGGGTGGAGATGGAGGCACTGACGGCTGTTGCTGTCGCCGGTCTCGCCCTGATCGACATGGTCAAGGCGGTCGACCCGGCGGCCTCGGTCGAGGCGGTCCGGGTGCTGCGCAAGGAGGGCGGCAAGACCGGCGAGTGGGTTCGGCCGGAGGACCGGCCGTGATCCGGGCCCGGGTGATCGTCGCTTCCAATCGGGCCGCGGCCGGTGTCTACGCCGACACCAGCGGGCCGCTGCTCGTCGCCGGCCTGCGTGAGCTGGGCTGCCAGGTCGACGACCCTGTGGTGGTGCCCGACGGTGAGCCGGTCGGCGACGCTCTGCGGGCCGCCCGCGCCGACGGTGTCGAGGTGGTGCTGACCAGCGGTGGCACCGGGGTGACCCCGACGGATCGGACCCCGGACGTGACCCGGGGCCTGCTGGATTACGAGATCCCCGGCATCGCCGAGGCGATCCGTGCGCACAGTCGTGACCGCGTGCCGACGTCGGTGCTGTCCCGGGGCCTGGCCGGGGTCGCCGGTCGGATGCTGGTCGTCAACCTGCCCGGGTCGACCGGCGGTGCCCGCGATGGCCTGGCCGTTCTCGGGCCGATCCTCGGCCACACCGTCGACCAGCTCCGCGGCGGGGACCACTGACCGCTTCGCCACGGCTGCCACTGACCGCTTCGCGGTGGCGACCGGTGACCGGCGCGCGCCAGGCCCCGACGGCTGTCGGTCCGTGCCGATAGGCTCGGTCGGTGAGCACGGAAACCGCACCCACCGCGGATCGGGTCACCGCACCACCGCCAGCCGGGTGGGAAGAAGCCCGTTCGCGGGTCTACGCGGTCGGTCTGGCCGCCGCGCTGCCCGCCGCCGCCCGACCACTTGTCGACACCGACGGGTCGACCCTGGCCGAGCCGTTGACCACCCGCACCGACCTGCCGGCGTTCCCGACCTCCAGCGTGGATGGCTGGGCGGTGCGTGGCGGTGGGCCGTGGCGCGTCGTCGGCCGGGTCCTGGCCGGCAGCACCCCCGCGCCGCTCACCGAGGACGACACCACAGTCGAGATCGCGACCGGCGCGATGGTGCCCGAGGGCGCCACCGCCGTGCTCCGCGTCGAGGAGTCAGCCGCATCCACCACCGGCCTGATCAGCGGCACTCCCCGGGAGACGCCCGAGTGGCGCAACCCCGGCGAGGAGGCGTACGCCGATGAGGAGTTGCTGCCGGCCGGCACGCCGGTCGACCCGGCGGTGATCGGTCTGGCCGCCGCCTGCGGGCACGACACGCTGCGGGTCCGGCGGGCGCCGCGCGCCGCGCTGCTGGTCTTCGGCGACGAACTGCTGACGGCGGGCCCGCCCGCGGCCGGTCGCATCCGCGACGCGCTGGGCCCCGCGGTGCCGTCCTGGCTGCGGCGGTACGGCTGCCAGGTCCGCCCATCCGACGTGGTCGGCCCGGTGGCCGACACGCTGCCCGCGCACGTGGCGGCCCTACGTTCGGCGCTCGGCCACGCAGATCTGGTCTGCACCACCGGTGGCACGATGAACGGCCCGGTCGACCACCTGCACCCGACCCTGGAGGCGCTCGGCGCCGACTACGTGGTCAACACGGTGGCGGTCCGCCCGGGCTTCCCGATGCTGCTGGCCCGGCTGACCGGCCCCGACGGGCGAGCCCGGTTCGTGGCCGGGCTGCCGGGCAACCCGCAGTCGGCCATCGTGGCGCTGGTGTCGCTCGTCGTCCCGCTGCTCGCCGGCCTCCAGGGCCGGTCGATGCCGGTGCTGCCGCAGGTCACGTTGGCCGAGGCGGTGCCCGGTCGCGGCGACCACACCCACCTGGCCTTGGTCCGACTGGACCGGTCCGCCGGCGTCGCGTTCCCGGTCCGTCACGTCGGCTCGGCGATGCTGCGGGGTCTGGCCGGCGCGGACGGGTTCGCTGTCATCCGACCAGGCACCAGCGGTGAGCCGGGCGACCGGGTGCCGATCGTGCCACTGCCGTTGTTTCCGGGGGAGCGTGCATCGTGACCGCACCAGCGATCACCTTCGGCGAGGTCACCGACCAGCCGCTCGATCTCGCCACGCACGAGGCGGCGGTCGCCGACCGCCGGGCCGGCGCCGTGGTGTCGTTCCAGGGCGTGGTCCGCGACCACGACCACGGCCGCCAGGTCACCAGCCTGGAGTACGAGGGGCATCCGAGCGCCGCACAGGTGCTGCGCGAGGTGGCCGCCGAGATCGCCGCGGAGCCCGACGTCTACGCGGTGGCGGTCTCGCACCGGGTCGGCCCCCTGGTGATCGGTGACGTGGCGCTGGTCGCGGCGGTGAGCACCGCGCACCGGGCGGCGGCCTTCGCGGCCTGCGCCCGACTGGTCGACGAGGTCAAGGCGCGACTGCCGATCTGGAAGCGGCAGGTCTTCACCGACGGCACCGAGGAATGGGTCAACTGCCCCTGACCACTCAGCGGCGGCCGTTGACCACAACGGCCCGGGCGAGCCGGTCGCCGTAGAACGCCGGCTCCGCGCCTGGCCGCCAGGGCAGCGCGGCGACCAGGACGATCAGCGCGAGCGCGAGCGAGTTCTCCATCAGTGCCCCGAACAGGCCGTCCTGGTAGTGCGACATCTCCGGCAGTTGGTGTTCGTACGGCCAGATCGGCGAGATCAGGAAGAGCAGGTAGAGCCCGATCGCGGCGAAGCCGTGGCGGAGCCCGGTCAGCGTCGGGTACCAGATCGGCGGGCGGAGCCCGTTGACCCCGGGCAGACCGCCGAAGACCGGCCCCTGGCCGGAGCGCTGCGGCATCCCCCGGCTCGCCTCGCGGCGACGCACGGCGGCGTCGGCCAGCACGATGATCGCCGGGATCACCCAGACCAGGTGGTGTGTCCAGGAGATCGGGCTGATCACGTTCGCGGTGAGACCGACCAACGTGAAGGCGGTCAGCTCGTCACCGTCGGCGCGGGAACTGGCCGCCCGGGACAGGCCCAGCGCCAGGACCAGCACCGAGAAGGCGAGCCAGAGCAGCCCTGGAGTCTCGATCGAGTCGTAAAGCCGGGCGAGCAGGCCGGCGAGGGACTGGTTGGGCGTCATGTCTGCCGCGCCGACCCGTTCGGTCTGCCACAGCACGCTGCCGAAGTAGGTCCGCGACTCGTCACCGACGATCGCGAAGGTCCCCAACGTCACGCCGATCGTGGTGCCGATGGCGGTGGCTGCCACCCGCCACTGACGGGTGATCAGCAGGTAGGCGATGAACAGCGCCGGGGTGAGCTTGACCGCGGTGGCGAGGCCGATACCGGCTCCCGCCCAGGCTCCGCCGTAGATGAAGCGCAGCAGCGGGCCGTCGGTGGCGGCGTAGTGGGTGCCCCGGCGGGACCGCCAGCGAAGGCCGATCAGGTCAGCCATGATCAGGGCGAACAGCAGGATGTTGACCTGGCCGTAGCCGAGCGTCTCCCGACCGGGCTCGATGGCGACCGCGAGCGGCACCGCGAGTGCCACCGTGAACCACAGTGGCCACCCCAGTCGGTCCACGATGGGTCGGAGCAGCCCGGCCAGCACCAGCGCCAGGGCGGCGATGCTGGCGGCGGCGTTGACCAGGCCGGCCGCACCGATCGGCAGCTGCGCCATCGGCAGCATGACCAGCCCGGCGAAGGGCGGATAGGTGAACCCGAGTGTGGTTTCGGGCGCGATGAACTCGTAGAGCTCGTGACCGCTCGCCCACCACACCACGGCACCGTGGTAGATCTTCATGTCGAAGAAGTTGTACGGCCGCCCGAAGGTGCCGATGGCAAGCCATGCGGCATAGGCGACGGCGGCCACGATGGCGCCCCGTACGACGTTCCTGCGATCGATCCCGCGCGTCACGCGGTCGATCCCGCGTGTCACACGTTGGATTGGGGCGAGGCGGTCCGCCCGTCTACCGACATCCGTCGGCATGGCGTGGCCACCCCCGTACCAAGGTCGTCCTACCCGTCCAGGTCCTGCACGGAGCCTAGAACGGCGCCTCACGTCAGTGCCTCCCGCGTTATGCGACCGTGTCCGATCCCACACATGTTTTTGACATTTCCACCGCGTTAACGCCTACCGGGTGGTTCAGGTAATTCGTGGCCTTAGCGAAGGGTGGGGGTGAGACGGAGACGGATCGACGCAGGTCAGCCGGGGAGTCGACGTGCGGTGGACGCGGAGCGGACGGCGATTCGGGCCTCGCGGCGGGCGGTCCGGACCGCGCGTTGCATGGAACGTCGAGAGTGGCCGATGCGATGGCCCGTCCGCCACCGCAGGCCCGGCTTGCCACCGGTGTCCGCAGCGGCGAGCAGCAGACCGCCGAGGAGCCCGAGGTTCTTCAGGACATGAATCTGGTTGTTGTTCTTGGCGATCGGGTCGTCGTTGTTCCAGAAGGGATGTCCGGCGATGGTCACCGGGACCAGCGTGCCGGCCAGAACCAGCGCCGCCGGTCGGCTGAACCGGCCGGTGGCCAGCATCAGACCGGCGCTGACCTGCACGGCCGCGTTGAGCCGGATCAACGTCTCGGTCTCGGTGGGGAAGCTCGGGTGTGCCTTCTTGAGCACTGGCGCGACCTTGTCGGTCACCGGTTTGGCGGCCACCGCGAGCCGGCCGGGGTCGCGCAAGTTGCGATACCCGCTGACCACGAAGATGCCGCTCAGCATGGCGCGGGCGAGGGAGCGTACGGGCGTCATGGATCAGTCATACCCCGTCGCGACGTTTGCTACCCCGTCAACCGCAGGATCGGATTGGTGTTCGTACACGTACGCCACGCCGAATCGAGCGACCGTCACGGATGGACGGGCGCTGGCGGGTAACGTCGCGCGGGTGACCACGCTGCGGCTACGCCCCGAGGACCCGGCCGACGCCGGCCCGGTCCGCCGCGTACTGGCCGCCGCCTTCGCCCGCCCGGACGTGGCGACGCCGCCGGAGGTCAGCCTGGTCGACGAGCTGCGCGACACCACCGCCTGGTTGCCGGAGTTGGCCATGGTCGCCGAGTACGGCGGTGAGGTGGTCGGCTACGCGCTGCTCACCAGGGTGCGGCTGCGGCCGGAGCGAGGCTCGGACGTGCCCGTTCTGGCCCTCGGCCCGGTGGCGGTCGCCCCGCACCGACAGCGTGTCGGGCACGGCACGGCGGTCGTGCAGGCCGCCCTGGACGCCTCCACCGAGTTGGGCGAGCGGCTCGTGGTCGTCCTCGGTGCCCCGGTCTTCTACCGCCGGTTCGGGTTCGGCCCGGCGAGTGAGCTGGGCCTGACCGGGCCGTGGGCCGGCCTCGGTGAACCCTGGCAGTCGCTGGTGCTGCCGCCGTCCACCAGCGAGGAGGGCCCCCCGCCTCGCGGTGAGGTGCTCTTTCCGGCGCCCTGGTCGAAGGTCTGACCGGGTCGACGTGATCGTTGCAGGTCAGGCCGGCTGCGTCCGCAGGTACCGGCCGAAGTGGGGGACGGTGAAGGCGACAGTGCCCCGCTCGCCGGAGTAGATCAGCCCCTTCTTGATCAGCGCGTCCCGGGCCGGGGACAGACTGGCCGGCTTGCGGCCGAGGGCACGGGCGATCTCCGCGGTGGGCACCGCGGCGTCCATGTCGTCGCGGACCACCGAGCCGGGCTCGCCCTCGACCGCGGACATCATGGCCATCGCCCGCATGTACTCGCGCTCGGCGGGAGTGGCCCGTTCGAACCGGGAACCGAAGAACCCGACCGCCAACTCGGCCTCCGCCTCGGGCGCGGCGACCCGCACATCGGCGGCGGTGATCGGCGAGTGTGGCGCGTGGTCCCAGGTGGCCTTGCCGTACGCCTGGACGAAGTAGGGATAGCCGCCGGACTTCTCGTAGAGCAGGTCGAGTGCCTTCTGCTCGTACTCGACCTCCTCGCGCTCGGCGGGCGCGCAGAGCGCCCGGTCGGCGGCGATCCGGTCGAGCCGGTCGATGCGCTGATAGCGGAACAACCGTTCGGAGTACGACTTGGCGGCGCTGAGCACGGCCGGCAGGTGCGGTAGGCCGGCGCCGACGACGATCAGCGGCGCGCCGAGCTGGGACAGCTCGTGGCAGGCGGCGCAGAGCGCCGACACGTCCTCCGGGCCGAGATCCTGCATCTCGTCGATGAAGATGGCGATGCCGGTGCCGACGTCGCTGGCCACGGCGGCGGCGTCACTGAACAGTTCGACCAGGTCGATCTCGATGTCGCCGGAGTCGGCCCGACCGCTGGCGGCCGGCACGTCGATGCCGGGCTGCCACCGGTCGCGCAGCTTGGTGGCGGCACCGGCCCGGCCGGTCGGGTTGGAACGCTGGGCGAACGCCTTGAGGACGCCGAGGAACGCGTCGATCCGGTCCGGTGCGCGGTGGCGGGGGGCGAGCTCCCGGACCGCCATGTGCAGCGCGGCAGCGACCGGTCTGCGCAACGACTGGTCCGGTCGAGCCTCGATCTTGCCGCTGCCCCAGAGCCGGTTGATCGCCTGCGACCGGAGCGTGTTGAGCAGAACCGTCTTGCCGACGCCACGCAGCCCGGTGAGCATCAGACTGCGCTCGGGTCGGCCCCGGGCGATGCGCTCGAGCACGATGTCGAAGACGTCCAGCTCTCGCCCCCGCCCGGCGAGTTCGGGCGGACGCTGACCGGCGCCCGGCGCGTACGGGTTGCGGACCGGATCCACGCATCGCAGATTATCGGGCCATCTAGCTGCGAGGCTAGACATGGATAGATGGGGCTACCGGCGTGTCGAGACCGTCGAGCACAAACTAGGGCTGTCTAGCGTGGACGCTAGACAGCCCTAGTTTTGGCAATCGGGCCACTGATCAGCTAGCGCTCCTTCAGACAGAGCACGTAGTCGAAGAGGTCGACCGAGTTGTCGTGCACGTAGTTCGCGGTCGCCTGTGGCGCGAGCGTCTCGCACCGGTCGCCGTCGGTGGTCGCCGGAATTCGCAGCAGCACCTGATAGGTGTTCGGGCCGCAGGGCACCTTGCGGAGTTCCGCATCGGTCTCACTGCCGTCGTTCACCACGCAGTCACCTCTGGCGAACTCCTCGTCCGGAGTCGGGGCGGCCGACGTCGGGGCGTCGCTGGGCAGCGCGGGTGGAACGCCCGGGGCGCTCGTCGACGGGGTACGCGCCGCGTCACTGCCAGCGTCGGCCACCTTCCAGACCGCCCATCCGGCCAGGCCGAGGCACGGACAGAGCACGAGCAGCACCACCACCGTGATGATGAGAGCGACGTTGCGGCCAGTCTTCTTCGCCGGCTCGACGGGCGGCATCCCGTAGCTGCCGGCGGGCTGCTGACCCCACGGCGCGGGTGGCTGACCCGGTATCGGTCCGGCCGGCTGACCGGGCATCGGGCCCGCCGGTGGGTACGGCCCGGCCGGTGGGAACGGCCCGGGCGGTGGGTAGCCCGAGCCCGAGGTGGGCGGCGGCGCCCACATCGGCGTGGTCGGCGGCTCCGGGTTGGTGGGCGGCGGCGCCCACATCGGCGTGGTCGGCGGCTCCGGGTTGGTGGGCGGCGGCGCCCACATGGGTGCCGTCGGTGGCTCCGCGCCGGTCGGTGGCGGACCCCACTGCTGCCGGGTCGGGTCGTCGGCAGGCGGCGGGGTGCTCCACTGGGGCACTGTCGGGTCGACCGGTGGTGAGCTGTCAGGCCCATTGGGTGGGCGCTGGTACGGATCGTCCGGCTGATCGGAACCCGCAGGTCCGTAGGTCGTCATGTCATCCCCGGGGGTGAATGGTCTCAGCGTTGCTTGAGGCAGAGGACGAAGTCGAGAGTGTCCAGCTCACTGTCGAAGAAATACCAGTTGGTGTAGCCCTCGACCTTGCCGCACTTGGCCTCGGCGTCCCGCTCGCCGCTGGTCGGACCGTCGATCCGGCTCAGCACCTCGTACGACTTCGCGGTGCAGCCGCTGATCAGCAGCTTCGGCTTGCCGCCGGCGGTGCCGTCGTTGCGGACGCACTGGCCGACCTTCGCGAACCGGGGATCGGCCGACGACTCCGGCGCGGCCGCGCTCGGCGCGGGCTCGACCGCGCCCGCGCTGGGCTCACCGGCAACCGCCGAGCTGCTCGGCGCGGCTGCCGGCGCCGGGTCGCTCTGCCCACGGCGGAACCAGAACGTGCCGGCGACGGCCACCACCAGCAACACGACGGCCAGTACCGCGATCAACGGCCCCCGACCGCGCCGGCTCGGTGCCGGATCCTCGCCGTACGGGTCGTCGGGTCGGTACGGCTGCCCGCCGTACGGCGGGATCGGTGGGGTCGGCTGGTACGAGCCGCCGTAGGGCGTGCGGGGCTCGTGGCCGTAGGGCGTGTCCGTCCCGCCACCATAGGGCGGGTTGGGCGGGCCGCCGTACGGTCCGGGTCGCCCCTGCGGTGCGGGCGGGTACGACGGGATCGCCGGCGGGTAGGGCTCCGACGCGGGCGGGTAGGGCTGCTGCGCCGGTCGACCGGGCGTCTCGTCGGGCCTTTGCCCACGCCACGGCCCTGGGTGGCCGCTCCCCGGTTGTCCGTAGTTCGTCATGCCGCCCTCCTGCACAAGTGGTGAGAAGCCGGCCACCAAACCGCGACGCGGACTCCGGGCCACCGTAGCGTGGTCCACTGATGAGCTCACCTCCACCGAGCACCACGGCCTTCGCCGGCCGTCGTGCCAGCAGCACGCCGACCCTGATCTGGACCGCGTTGATCGTGGTCTACGTACTGTGGGGGTCGACCTATCTGGCCATCCGGATCACCGTGGAGACGATGCCTCCGCTGCTGTCGGCCGCCCTCCGGTTCGCCGTGGCCGGCCTGGTCCTTGCGGTGGTGCTGCGACTGCGTCGAGGCCCCGGCGCGCTGCGGGTGGACCGACGGCAACTCGGCTCGGCCGCGTTGGTCGGGGTGCTCCTGCTCACCGCTGGCAACGGCCTGGTGGTGCTCGCCGAATCGGGGCCGCCGGGAGTGGCGGTGCCGTCCGGGATCGCCGCGCTGCTGTTGGCCACGGTGCCGCTGCTGGTGGTGCTGTTGCGCTCGGCCACCGGGGACCGGCCGCCGATCTGGACGTTCGCCGGGGTCACCCTGGGCTTCGTCGGCCTCATCCTGCTGATGCTGCCGGGCGGTAGTTCGGCAGCGGTGCCGCTGCTCGGGGCGTTGACCGTGGTGGCGGCGGCCACCTCCTGGTCGGTCGGGTCCTTCCTGTCCGGACGGATCCGGATGCCCGCCGACCCGTTCGTGGCCACGGTGTACGAGATGATGGCCGGCGCGCTGGTGCTGGTGGCCCTGGCCGCCGGTCGGGGCGAACTGGCCGACTTCCATCCGGCGGCGGTGAGCACCCGGTCCTGGTTGGCGCTGGGCTACCTCATGGTGGCCGGCTCGCTGGTGGCCTTCACCGCGTACGTCTGGCTGCTGCACAACGCGCCGATCTCGCTGGTGTCGACGTACGCCTACGTGAACCCGGCGGTCGCGGTGGCGCTCGGCGCGCTGCTGGTGGCCGAGCCGATCACCCCGCAGGTGCTGCTCGGCGGTGCTGTCATCGTCGCCGGTGTCGCCCTGGTGGTGACCACCGAACGGCCGCGTCGGGCGGGCACGGGATCACGATCGGGGGACACGCCGGAGCGCGACCGCCAGTAACGTCCGGCCCATGTCGGCCGCCGCACTGGTGTCGATCGCGCTGCTCGGCGCGCTGGTCGGCCTCGTCGTACCCCTGGTGTCGCGGCGCTTCGCCACGGCGGACGCCCGGCCATGGGCGTTTCCAGGGCCGCAGCCGGTCCGACGTCCCTGGGTCGACCCGATGGTGGCGGGCAGCGCCTTTGCCGGCCTTGCCATCGCCGTGGGTGACGACCCGGCGCTGCCGGTCTTCCTCGCGGTCGCGGCGGTCGGCCTGGTGCTGGCGCGGGTCGACCTGGCCTGCCTGCGGCTGCCCGACCCGCTGGTGCTCGTCGCCGGGTTGCTGGCCCTCGGGGGTCTGACCACCGCGGCGCTGCTGTCCGGCACTCCCGGCCGGCTGCTCGGCGCGTTGGGAGGTGCGGCGGTCGCGGGCGCGGCGCACGTGCTGCTGGCTCTGCTGCCCGCCTCACGGCTGGGCTTCGGGGACGTAAAACTCGCCGCCGTCCTCGGCCTGCCGCTCGGCTGGCTGGGGTGGGACGCCCTGCTGGCCGGGCTGCTCCTGCCGCACGTGCTGCACGGCGGTCTGGTGCTCGGCCTGCTCGCCGCCCGAAAGGTGCACCGGAACACCCTGCTGCCCCTTGGCCCGGCCCTGCTGCTGGGCGCCTGGCTTGCCATCCTCCTTGACTGACCGCCCCCGCCCTGGCGTGGGGCGTGGGGGACCGGGGGTCAGATCAGGCGGAGTTGGCGGTCCTTGGGGCGGCGGGGTTCGGCTTCGCCGAAGCGTTCGAAGAGGCCCGGGTCGATGGTGTTGAGGAAAGGCGACGGTGCGCAGTCGCGCTCGGTGCCGTGCCGGGTGCGGCGGGCGGCGTGACTGACGTACAGCCGGTCCTGGGCCCGGGTCAGGCCGACGAAGAAGAGCCTGCGCTCCTCGGCGACGGCGTCCTCGTCGGGCGTCGAGCCCGGCCAGCGCAGCGGCAACAGCCCGTCCTCGACACCGACCAGGAAGACCACCGGGAACTCCAGGCCCTTCGCGGCGTGCAGGGTGAGCAGCGTGACCGCCTCGGCACGCGGGTCGAGCGCGTCCACCTCCGCGCCGGTGGCCAACTGCGACAGGAAGGCCTCCAGGTCGTCACCGCAGCGTCGGGCCAGCGGGGTCAGCAGGTCCACGGCCGAGCGGACATCCTCGGGACGGACGGTGCTGCCGGCACCGTCCAGGGTGGGCATGGCGAACCGCTCGGCGACCACCTGACCGGCCAGCCGCACCCGGGCGGCCAGTGGGCCGGCCAGACCGTCGGCGTGCCGTAGCTCGCGGGCGATGGCAGCCACCCCGGGCCGGTCCCGAAGCCGGTCGTGGGAACGCTTCTGCACGGGGATGTTCGCCCGGGTCAGGGCGTCCACGATCGGGGCGGCCTGCGCGTCGGTGCGGTACAGCACGGCGATGTCGGAGAACGACAGCGAGGTGGACCGGCCGTCGATGCGGCCCGAGTCCAGCGAACGGTGCGACAATCCGCCGACCAGATCGTCGACGGTACGCACCACGAAGTCGGCCTCCTCGGTCACCGACGCCGCCGGGTAGCGCCCGACCAGCGGTGCCTCCGGGTCGAGCCGGGCCGGGTCCAGTCGTCGACCCCGGACCAGCGAGGACGGCGCGATGGCCTGCACGGCGGCGGCCAGGATCGGGGCCGACGAGCGGTAGTTGCGGTTGAGCCGGACCAGTCGGGCGTCGGTGAAGTCCTCGGAGAAGCGCAGGAAGTAGCCGACGTCGGCGCCCCGGAACGAGTAGATGGCCTGGTCCGGGTCGCCGATCGCGCAGAGGTTGCCGTCGGCTGGGCTGAGCAGCCGCAGCAGCTCGTACTGCACCTCGTCGACGTCCTGGTACTCGTCGACGAAGATCCACCGCCAGCGGTCCCGGTACCGTTCGACCAACTTCCGGTCGGCCCGCAGCAGCTCCACCGGCAGGGTCACCAGTTCGTCCAGGTCGACCAGGTCCTGCTTGCGCAGCAGCGACACGTACGCGGCGCTGTCGTCGCCGGCCTCGGTGCGTGCTGCCGCTCGCTCGGCGTCGTCGGCGATCCGGAAGTCCGCCGGGAGACCCGCCGCGCCGGCGTTCTCCCGCAGGATGGTCAACCCCAACGCGTGGAACGTACCCACTGTGACGTCCTCGGCGACCGGGCCGAGCAGGCCGTCGAGTCGGTGCCGCAGCTCCTCGGCGGCCCGCCGGGTGAACGTGATCGCGAGGCAGTGCTCGGGGAAGACGTTCAGCTCCGCGCAGAGGTACGCGATCCGGTGGGTGAGCGTCCTGGTCTTGCCGGTGCCCGGACCGGCCACGATGAGCAGCGGACCGCCGGGCGCGGAGGCGGCCACCCGCTGCATGGCGTCCAGTCGGTCCAGCAGGCCGGTGCCGACCTCCTCCATGCCGGAGAGCATCGGCTCGAACGGCTCGTGCGGAGACGGCGGCGACGCGATCGGCGGCGCGGGTGCCGGGACCGGCTTCCGCTTCGGCTCCGCCTTCGTCGCCGCCGGGCGCTTGGCCGGGACCCGGGGAGCCGACTCCGCGGGTCGTCGCTGCGCCGGCACCGGTACGTCGAACAGCGTCTCCTGCGCGCCCAACTCGGCCGGGTCGAAGAGCGTGATCACGCCGTACTCGCCGTCGTAACCGGGCACCCGGCGGACGTCGCCGCGCCGCAGCCGCCCGATGCCCTCCGCGAGCAGCTCACCGCCGGCCTGCGCGACCTCGGTCAGCGGCGTCGTGGTCAGGATCTCCAGCTCGGGGCCGAGCGTGGCCAGCAGCTCGTTGAGCCGCCCCTCGACCTTCTTCGACCGGGCGCCCACCTTGTTGATCTCGCCGAGGATCTCGGCCAGCGGCACCAGGTGGGTGACGTCCCGTGCGTGCGCCGGCCGGTGCCCGTCCGGGCGGTCCGCCAACTCCTCGATCCGGCTGAGGACGCCCACGGTGAGGGGTTTACCGCACTCGGGGCAGCGCCCGCCGGCGGCTCGGGTGCGCTCCGGAGACCAGTTGACCCCACACAGCCGGTGCCCGTCCGCGTGGTACTTGCCCTCCTCCGGGAAGAACTCGATCGTGCCGGCCAGGCCGTCACCGGTACGCAGCGCCTCCCGAACGGCGAAGTAGTCGCGTTCCACGGTCAGCACGGTCGCCTCCCGGCCGAGGGCCGGTGGCGAGTGGGCGTCCGAGTTCGACACCAGTTGGTAGCCGTCCAGGCTGCCGACCCGCCAGTTCATGGCGGGGTCGGAGGAGAGCCCGGTCTCCACCGCGAAGATGTGCTCGGCCAGGTCGGCGTAGCAGTCCGCGATCGCGTCGAAGCCGGACTTCGAGCCCAGCGCGGAGAACCAGGGGGTCCAGATGTGAGCCGGCACCAGGTATCCGTCCGGGCTGGCCTCCAGGGTGATCTCCAGCAGGTCGCGGGAGTCGAGCCCGAGGATCGGCCGGCCGTCGGAGCCGAGGTTGCCGATCCGGCCCAGCGCGGTGTTGAACCGGGCCACCGCGTCCAGATCCGGCAGATAGATCAGGTGGTGCACCTTGCGGGTCCGGTCGTCCCGCTTGTAGATGGTGGAGATCTCCACGCTCAGCATGAAACGGACCGGGTCCGCCTCCGCGGTCTGCGCGAGTCGGGGTGGCAGCCGACGGGCGACGTTCCGTTCCGCCTCCGGGTCGAGCCGGTAGAGCCCCGGTTCGGCCGGGCGCAGCGTCTCCCGTAGGTGGTCGTACCAGGCGGGGTGGGTGAAGTCGCCGGTGCCGAGCAGGCCGATGCCCTTACGCCGGGCCCACCACGCGAGGTTCGGCAGGGTGAGGTCACGGCTGCACGCGCGCGAGTACTTCGAGTGGATGTGCAGGTCCGCGACGAATGGCGGTAGGCCACCGGGGGGTACGGCGCTGAACGGGGGCACGCCGCATCCTGTCACGCCCGCCGCGCCGGCCACCCGCCGCCACGCGCGGACGTGACCTCCGCTATGCCGAGCGCAGCTCGACCAGACTGATCTGCGGCTCCGCCCCGACCCGGACCGGAGGCCCCCAGAAGCCGGCGCCGTTGGTCACGTAGACCTTGGTGCCGTCGACCTCGCCGAGCCCGCTGACCACCGGCTGCTCCAGCCCGACGGCCAGGTTGAACGGCACCATCTGCCCACCGTGGGTGTGCCCGGACAGTTGCAGGTCGACGCCGTACCGGGCCGCCTCCTTGGCCGCCAGCGGCTGGTGGGCGAGCAGGACCACGGGTCGGCTCGGGTCGCGGTCACCGAGGGCGGCGGCGAAGTCCGGCCCGGCGGCGAGGCCGGTGCCGCCGGTCGCGTCCAGGTCGTTCACGCCGGCCAGGTCGAGCACACCGCCCCGGGCCTGGATCTCCTGCCGCCTGTTCTGCAGCACCCGCAGACCGAGCCGGTCGACCTCCTGGACCCACTCCTCCACGCCGGAGTAGTACTCGTGGTTGCCGGTGACGAAGAAGCTGCCGTAGCGGGAGCGCAGGTCGCGCAGGGGCGCGGCGGCCGAGCCGAGCTCGGCGACGGACCCGTCGACCAGGTCACCGACGACAGCCACGATGTCCGCGTCGAGCCGGTTGATCGCGGCGACGATCCGCTCGGTGTGCGCCCGGCCGCGCAGCGGGCCGAGGTGGATGTCGGAGACGGTGGCGATGCGCAGGCCGTCCATGCTGCGGGGGAGTTTGGCGAGCGGGATCCGCACCCGGTCGAGGTGGGGCGGGCCGAGCGCGGTGCGAACGCCGTACCCCACGGTGCCGGTGGCGGTGAGGCCGGCGAAGATGGCCGCCCCACGGGCCAGCAGCAACCGACGGGACGGGTCGTGGTCCGGTGCCGCGACGGCGCCGGCGGCCGGCGGCTCGGTCGGCCCGGCGGCACCGACCAGCACCGGCTCGGGCGCGGCGGTGGTCGGCTCCGCGGCGACCACCCGGCGGCGCAGCACCAGCCGGGCGACAAGCATCGGGACTTCCAGCACGACCAGTACGACCAGGAGGTAGAACATCAGCGCGAGCCACAGGTAGCCCGGCCAGGCGATCCAGTAGAGCCCGGCCTGCGTCCCGGCCATGGTGACCGGCACGAGCAGGGCCAGCACCAGGGCGGCGATCCCGCCGATCCGTCGCCAGCGGCCCGGCGTGGTGGTGTCCCGAACGAGCCGCTTCCACAGATAGAGGTGGATGAGACCGGTGACCAGCGCGAGGACAGCCACGAACCCCAGAACCGCCATCATGTGTGCGCCTCCCTCAGCCGCCCGCGAACGGGGGCAGGACGTCGATCGTGGCCCCGGCCGGCAGGGGTGCCTGACGATCATGACAGGTGACGCCGTTCACGAGGAAACTCGCCACCCGCAGCACGGCGGCCAGTCGGTCGCCGTGGCGCTGGGTCAGCTCGGCCGTGAGGTCGTCGAGTGTCCGCCCGGCGGGGATGGCCTCCTCGGCGTGGCCGACGGCGGCGCGGGCGCCCGCGAAGTAGCGGACGGTCAGCGGTGTCCCCTCCACGCTCAGCCTCCGATCGCGGACATCGGGCGGGTCGGCTGGAGGAAGGTGGGGTCGTCGATGCCGTGCCCGGCGCGCTTGCCCCACATCGCGGTACGCCAACGCCGGGCCAACTCGTCGTCGTCCGCGCCGGTGCGCAGCGCGCCGCGCAGATCCGATTCTTCCGTGGCGAAGAGGCAGGCGCGGACCTGACCGTCGGCGGTCAGTCGGGTGCGGTCGCAGTCCCCGCAGAAGGGGCGGGTGACGCTGGCGATCACACCGACCCGGGCGGGGCCTCCGTCGACCAGCCAGGTCTCCGCCGGTGCCGCGCCGCGCTCGGCCGGGTCGGGGCTCAGATCGAACACGGTACGCAGGGACGCCAGGATCTCCTCGGCGGTGACCATGGTGTCGCGTGCCCAACCGTGCTGGGCGTCCAACGGCATCTGCTCGATGATCCGCAGCTGGTAGTCGTGATCGAGGGCGAAGCGGAGCAGCGCCGGCGCCTCGTCCTCGTTGACACCACGCATCAACACTGAATTGATCTTCACAGGATTGAGACCGGCTGCCGCCGCCCCGGCGAGCCCGGCCAGCACCGCGTCGAGGCGAGGGCGGCGGGTCAGCTTGGTGAACCGGTCCGGGTCCAAGGTGTCCAGTGAGACGTTCACCCGGTCCAGGCCGACCGTCCGCAACGTCGGGGCCAGTCGGTCCAGGCCGATGCCGTTGGTGGTCAGCGAGACCCGGGGGCGGGGTTCGAGGGCGGCGACCGCCGTCACGATGTCGACCAGCCCGGGTCGGATCAGCGGTTCACCGCCGGTGAACCGCACCTCGGTCACGCCGAGCAACTCGACAGCCACCCGGACCAGTCGGACGATCTCCTCGTCGGAAAGCAGCTCGGGGCCGGCCAGCCAGGGCAGCCCTTCGGCCGGCATGCAGTAGGTGCAGCGCAGGTTGCACTTGTCGGTGAGGGACACGCGCAGGTCCCGGGCGACACGGCCGTACCGGTCGACGAGGACGCCGTCGGTCCCCGAGGCGACGCTCACCTGTCGACCGTAGCGCGCTCGGCCCGGCTCAGGACGCCACGGGCGGTCTGGACGACCACATCTCGGAAGCTGACGCCGAAGAGTGCGGTGTGCACGAGCAGCAGATGCAGCTGATGCAGGGGCACCCGGTCACGCCAGCCGTCCAGTAGTGGCCAACTTTCCCGGTAGGCGGCCAGCACCCGATCCAGGTGGGGAATGCCGCCGAAGAGGGCGAGCTGGGCGAGATCCGTTTCCCGGTGCCCACCGTGCGCTGCCGGGTCGACGAGCCAGACCCGGTCGTCGGCCCCCCACAGCACGTTGCCCGGCCACAGGTCGCCGTGGATGCGCGCGGGCGGCTCGTCGCCGCCGAGCCCGTCGAGGCGACCGATCACCTGCTCGACCAGAGCGGCATCGGCGCTGGTCAGTGCGCCGCCGTCGACCGAGCGGCGTAGGTAGGGGACGAGGCGCCGCTCGGCGAACCAGGTCGACCAGCGCCCGCCGGTGGGGGTGTTGTCCTGCGGGAGCGAGCCGATGAACCCGGGCCAGGTGGCACCGAAGGCGGTCGCGCCCGCCCGGTGCAGCCCGGCCAACTCCCGGCCGAAGCGCTCCGCGGCCTCCGGCGTCGGTTCGCCGGGCTCCACCCAGTCGAGCGCCAGCAGCTCCGGCAGCACCACGATCACCTCGGGTACGCCGACCGCGCCCGCCTCCCGCAGCCAGCGCAGGCCGGCGGCCTCGGCGGCGAAGAAGCCCTCCGGCGGCGGTCGGTCGGCGCCTTCGGGCCAGGACTTGGCGAAGACGGAGTGGCCGTCGTCGAGGGTGAGCCGGGCGGCAGCGCAGATGTTCCCACCGGCGACCGGCGTCTCCCGGAGCCGCTGATGGGTCCGGAAGGTCGGGAGGTGTGCCGGATGCGCGCGCAGGTACGCCAGGTCCATCAGCGCACGGTAACCGCTCCTTACGACAGCCAGGTGTCGCCTGATCACATCGGCGCTCTTTCGGCACCCGTAGGTGTGGTGTGAGCAGGGAAAACACGTTCAGTAACTGTGGATAAGCCGCGTGTCGTCCACAGGGGTGGCAGGGCCCGGTACGCCCGCCGCAGGCTTCCGGCATGACCTCGACCGAACGCCCTCAGCTCGCCGTCCGCTCACCCGCCGACCTGATCGCCGCGGTGCCGTACCTGCTCGGCTTTCATCCCACCGACAGCGTGGTCGCCGTGGCGCTGGTCGGCCGACAGATCGTCTTCGCCGCCCGCGCGGACCTGCCCGACCCGACCGAGCTGGGCGGATTGGCCGGGCACCTGGCCGGTGTGATCCGCCGGCAGGGCGCGGAGGCCGCCACCGTGGTGGGTTACGGGCAACCGGAGCGGGTCACCCCGGCCGTGGACGCGGTGCGCGACGCGCTGAACGACTTCGGGCTGCACGTGCTCGACGCGCTGCGGGTGACCGACGGCCGCTGGTGGTCCTATCTCTGCACCGAGCCCGACTGCTGCCCGCCCGAGGGTCGCCGCTACGACCCGACCGTCAACCGGTTGACCGCCTCGGCGGTCTTCGCCGGTCAGGTCGCGCTCCCCGACCGGGCCGCCCTGGTGGCGCAGGTGGCACCGATGGACGGCCCGGCCCGGGAGGCGGCCCGCGCGGCCACCGCCCGCGCCGAGCAGAGGCTGGCCGAGCTGATCGAGCAGGCACCCGAGAGTGACCTGCTCGGGGCGCGGGCGCTGCGCGCCGCCGGGGTGGCGGCGGTCCGCGACGCCCAGCGCCGGCAGCGGCGTGGCGAGCGGCTCGACGATGACGAGGTGGCCTGGTTGAGCCTGCTGATGACCCACCTGCCGGTCCGCGATCACGCGTGGGAACGCACCGACGGCCGGGACCGGGACATCGCCCTCTGGACCGACGTGTTGCGCCGCGCCGAGCCGGAGGTGGCCGCCGCGCCGGGTGCGCTGCTGGCGTTCGCCGCCTGGCGCGCCGGACAGGGCGCGTTGGCGGCGGTCGCGCTCGAACGCACGCTGAGCCTGCACCCCGACAACTCGCTCGCCCTGCTTCTGGACGACCTGCTCCGGCGGGGCGTGCCCCCGGCCGAGCTGGACGGCTGGCCGTCGGTCGGGATGCCCGGCGTCATCCGGCCCCGCAAACGGAGTCGACGTGGCCGCCGCTGACCGGCCCCGCCGTGCACGCGGTAATACCGACGGTGCTACCGGAATTGATACGCTGGAGGACATGACCGTGAAGCGCTCCGTTAGCCTCCCCGACGATGTCGCCGAGTGGCTTGACCAGCAGCCCAACGTCTCGGCCGCGATCACGGCGGCGGTCCGGGTCCAGATGGCCCGCAGGCACCTCGACGAGGTGCTGCGGCGAGTCGGCATCCAGGCGACCGAGGCGGGCAGGACGCGGTGGCGGGAGCGGCTGGCAACACCCATTCCAGCGGACGCTCTGGCTGAGGGGCGCCGGATGCTGGGGCATGCCGAATGAGCGATCAGATCGCTGTCGTATTCGACGCGTCGGCGCTGACTGCCTACATCGAGGGCAACGTCTCGGTGGGGGAGTTGATGCTGGAGATCGCCGACGAGGGCCGGCAAGTTGCCGTCCCGGCGACCTGCCTGGCGGTCGCCTTCGCGAGCGTGGCCGACGAGATCGATGCCGCGCTACTGGCTCTGATGATGAGCGCCCCGATGATCCGCCTGCTGCCGCTGGATGCCGGGGACGTGCAAGACACCGGCAGGCTGGCCCGCGCCGTGGACGGAGACATCTCGCTCGGCCACGCCGCCCGTGCGGCACTCACCCACGAGGCGCACTACGTGACCGCGCAACCCAAGGCGGCGGCGAAGGTGCTCCCCACCAACTGGAGCATCCTCGACCTGGCGTGAGGGATGCGTGGCGGCTCACATCTCGCCCCACGAGGTCGAACCGCCTGAGCGGGTTACTTCGGCGACGCCCTCCGTCGAAGGATGTATGCGTTGCTCCTGTCCACGGCCGACGCGGCAGGGCCACCGCCGCCAGAGAATGATCTCGTGGCCGTTCTCCGCATTGGTACGACATGACCCCCGAACTGCTGCTGTCGCTGGCCGGGCTGGCCTTGATCGACAGCACCAGCATCGGCACCCTCTTCATCCCGGTCTGGTTGTTGCTCGCCCCCGGGCCGGTCAACGTCCGCCGGATCCTGGGCTACCTCGCCACCATCGCGGTGTTCTACCTCGCGGTTGGGCTGCTGCTGGTCTGGGGCGGCAGCGCGCTGGGCGACGTGCTGGGCGGTGCCCTGGACAACCGGGGCGTCCTCTGGGCGCAGCTCGTCCTCGGGGTGGGAATGCTGGTGCTCAGCTTCCGCTACGACGGCAAGCGGCGTCCCCGTACCGGTGGTGTGTTGCGGTGGCGGGACCGGGCCACCGCCGGAGATTCCTCGGCCCGCTGGTTGGTCGGGCTCGCGCTGCTCGCGGCGCTTGCCGAGGTGGCGACCATGCTTCCGTACCTCGGTGCGGTGGGTCTGCTGGCCACCTCGGGGGTGGGAGCGGCGAGCGTGGCGGCGCTGCTTGCCGGGTACTGCCTGGTCATGGTGCTGCCGGCGGTGTTGTTGCTGGGTGCCAGGGTGGCCCGCCCGCGACTGGTCGAGCCGGTGCTGGCCCGCCTGAACACCTGGATCGTCGCGAAGGCGGGCAGCGCGTTGGGCTGGATCCTCGGCATCGCCGGTTTCCTGATCGCCCGTGATGCCGCCGCACGGCTGGCCCTGTTCGACCTGATCGACCGGATCGGTCGCTGACGGGCAACTCGGGTCAGGCTGGCTGCTCCACCGTGATCCGGTGCGGCCCGGTGTAGACGTTCATGGTCCGCCCGCGCAGGAAGCCGACAAGTGTCATCCCCGCCTCGTCGGCCAGTTCCGCGGCGAGGGTGCTCGGGGCGGACACCGCGGCCAGCAGCGGCAACCCCGCCATCCACGCCTTCTGGGTCAGTTCGAAGCTGGCCCGCCCGGAGACCAGCAGCAGGTGCCCGGCGAGCGGCAGCCGGCGTTCCCGCACGGCCCAACCAATCACCTTGTCCACGGCGTTGTGCCGGCCCACGTCCTCCCGGAGCACCACCAACTCGCCGTCGGGGGTGAACAACCCCGCCGCGTGCAGCCCGCCGGTCCGATCGAAGCCGCGCTGGGCGGCGCGCAACCGGTCGGGTAGCTCGGCGAGCAGCGTGGCCGGGACGCTGAGCGGATCCGCCGCGACCGGGAAGAGCGACCGGGTGCGTACCGCGTCGATGCTGGCCTTGCCGCAGACCCCACAGGAGCTGGTCGTGTAGAAGTTGCGGGACGGGTCGGTGGTCGGTTCCGGTACGCCGGGGGCGAGCACCACGTCCACCACGTTGTACGTGTTCGGCGTCTCCGCGCCGGCGCAGAGCTGCGCGGTCAACACGTCGTCGGTCGACCGGATCAGCCCTTCCGTCAGCAGAAACCCGATGGCCAGGTCCAGATCGTCGCCGGGGGTGCGCATGGTGACGGCGAGCGGCCGGCGTCGGCCGGGGCCGGCCGCGCCGACCCGGATCTCCAGCGGCTCCTCCACGGCGAGCGTGTCCGGTCGGCGGACCGATCCGCGTCCGGCGGTCGCCGCGTCCAGGTCGATCCGGAGTACGCCCCGTCGATCAGTTGCCCGTCCCATCCCGCCATCCTCCACCCCCCGCCGGCACACCCGCACGACCACCAGCCATCGGGCACCCGTGAGCGCCGGCCCACCCCCACCCCACCCCGCCCACGCGCGTTGATCATGAGGTTGTCCGCGCGTGTCGTCGGTGTGTCGAGCGATAACTCCATGATCACCGAAGCGAGGCGAACCGAGGCGAAGCGAGGGGCGGGCACGGCTACGGTGGCCGGGTGGGGACGTACGCCGCAGTGGTGCTCGCGGGTGGGGCCGCCCGACGGATGGGCGGGCTCGACAAGCCCGCGCTTCCGGTCGGCGGCCGGCCGATGCGTGACCGGGTGCTGGCTGCCGTCAGCGACGCGACGCCGCGGGTGCTGGTCGGTGCGGCCGGTGCCGTGCCGGCGGGTGTACGGGTCGTCCGGGAGGACCCGCCCGGCGGGGGTCCGGTCGCCGCGGCGGCGGCCGGTCTGGCGCTGCTGGATCCCGACGTCAGCGTGGTCGCGCTGCTCGCCGCCGACCTGCCGCTGCTCACCCGGGCCGCGATCGGTGAACTGCTGAAGCACCTCGACCGGGAGACCCCCGACACCGAACCGGCGGGCGGCGGCTCTGCTCCGATGGCGCCGTCGGCCCACAGCGGCTCTGCTCCGACGGCGCCGTCGGCCCACAGCGGCCCTGCTCCTACGGCGCCCTCGGCCCACAGCGGCTCTGCTCCGACGGAGCACAGCGGCCTCGACGGCGAGCGGGGACCGGACGGGGCGTGCTTCGTGGACGGGGACGGGCGGCGGCAGTCGCTCTGCGGTGTCTGGCGCGTCGCCGCGCTGCGGGCAGCGGTGCACCGGCTGACGGTCGAGCGGGGCGGAAGTCTGTCCGGAGCCCCGGTCCGGGCGTTGCTGGCCGGTCTCGTCGTGCGGGAGGTGGCCTGGTCCGGCGACGGCCCGCCGCCGTGGTTCGACTGCGACACTGACGAGGACGTACGCCGGGCGGAGGAGTGGGCGCGATGACGGTGATGGACGACTGGGTCACGGCGGTGTGCGCCGAGTTGGATCTGGACCCGGCCGCGGTGCCGGTGCCGGCGGTGCTGGATCTGGCCCGGGACGTCGCCCACCAGGTGCTGCGTCCGGGTGCGCCGGTCACCGCGTACCTCTTCGGGTTGGCGGTTGGCCGGGGCGCGGACCCGGCGGACGCCGCGGCCCGGCTCAGCGCGCTGGCGGGCGCCTGGCCGGTCGAACTGGGTGCCGAACCCACGGACCCGACGGCGCCCTGACCGCCGCTGTCCGATCCCGGTCCGGGCTGATCCGACCCACGGGCGGCGTGGGTAGGGTGATCGTGACGGACGGAGGCGATCATGACGGCTGACCACCCCTCGGCGCCGCACGGTGAGCTGCCCGGCGCTTCGACTGAGCCGGCGGAATCGATCCTGCTCGACGAGCCCAGCACCACCGACCTGCGGGCGAAGGTGACCGAGGCGTGGCGGGAGTTCGCCCGCGCGCTCGCCGTACGGCTGCGGGAACTTCCCGTCGGCGCGAACCTCGACGTGACCCTCGACCCCACCGCCTCCGGCACCGGGGACGCCGTCTATTCGATAAGCGTCGACGTGGACGCCGACCGGGTGTTGTCCGCCCGCGCGGTTGGCAACGCCGCTCTACCGGCGGGCTACCGACTGGACCGGGGCGCGGTGGCGGACATGGTCGCGCTCGGTTGGTCCCCGCCCGGGGTGGTCGCCGGCTCCGGCGGTTCCTTCGGGCTGAACGCCACGACGGCCGAGTCGACCCAGGTCGCCACGCTGCTCTCCCGCACGCTGCGGGACGTCTACGGGGCTCCCCACCCGGCCTTCCTCGTCTTTCTGGTGCACGACGCCGAGGGCGAGCCGTTGGCTGTGGAGCCGCTGGGCACCGCCCGCAGTGAGTTCGGTCCGGACGCCGACGTCGAGGCGGACCTGGAGGAGGCGTTGGCCGAGGCGGCCGCCTCGCAGGTCGAGCGGGACGACGTGCTCGACCTGGCCGATCGGGTCCGCACCGTGGTCTCGACGATGTTGAAGTCGGACACCGACCGGTTGCAGATCGACTCGGACGGCGACATCACCATCCGCGCCGGCTCGGCGATGGTCTTCGTGCGGGTGCGGGACAATCCGCCCCTGGTGGACGTCTTCTCCCCGGTGCTCACCGAGGTGGAGCCGACCGAGCGGCTCTACGTCAAGCTCTCCGAACTGACGAACCGGATGCCGATCGGCCGTCTCTACTGCGCCGACGACACGGTGTGGGCTTCCATTCCGGTGTTCGGCCGCAACTTCCAGGCGACCCATCTGATGCTGGCGGTCCAGGTGATGACCGGTCTCGCCGACGAGTTGGACGACCGCCTGCACGGCGAGTTCGGTGGCAAGCGGTTCTTCGGTGAGGGTGACAAGCCGGTCCGGCGCGACGAGTCGGAGCACCGCACCGGCATGTATCTCTGAGCCCGATCAGGCCACGTCCAGCAGCGTCTTGCCGACCGTCGCGCGCGCCTCGATGGCGGCGTGCGCGTCGGCGGCGCGTTCCAGTGGGAAACGTTGGCCAATGAGCGGTCGCAGCTGGCCGGCCGCCGCGTCCGCCAGGGCCTGTTCGGTGTACGCCCGCAGCCGGGCCGGTGGCACGTCCGGGCGGACCACTGTGACCTGCCGTGCCGTGGCGGCCTCCGCCGACACCGGGGACCACTGCCCGCTCGCCAGCCCGAAGCTGACCATCCGGCCGCCCGGAGGGAGCAGTTCGAAGGCGGCGCGGGCCACCGAACCACCTACCCCGTCGAGCACCACGTCGACCCCGCCCACCGCAGCGCGGACCTGCTCGGCCCACTGGGGCAGCAGGTAGTCGACGGCCAGCTCGGCACCCAGGCCGGGTAGCAGGTCCACCTTGCGTCGCCCACCGGCCGCTCCGATCACCCGGGCCCCGGCCCGGGCCGCCAGCTGCACCAACAGGCTGCCGACGCCGCCGGCCGCGGCCTCCACCAGCACCCGGTCACCTGGACGGACGCCGACCGCCTCGATCAGCATGGTGGCGGTCCGGCCGTCGGCCAGCAGCGCCACCGCCTCGTCCAAGGCCAACCCGGCCGGCACCGCGATCGTCGCCGACGCGTCCACGGCCGCGCGTTCGGCGTAACCGCCGGAACCTCCGGTGGCGCTGACCACCCGCTGCCCGGTCAGCGCCGGGTCGACGTCCGACCCGACCGCCATGATCATCCCGCCGACGCCATTGCCAGGGATCAGCGGTGGGGTGAGGCGGAACGGGCCGGGGTGACCGGCGCGCAGTTGCGTCTCGATGAAGGTGATGTTCGCGTGCGCGACGTCGATCAGCGCCTGGCCGGGGCCGGGGACCGGGTCGGGCGCGGGGCCGGGCACCAGCACCTCGGGCCCGCCGAACTCACGTAACCAGATCGCCCGCATGACAGTCCTCTCGGCACCGATGGGCTGCCTCGCCCACTCGGGGTCAGTCCATCTCCTCTACCTGGGTTGAGGTCAAGAGGTGCCGGCGGACGGGCCGACGCCGGGCGATTCGACCAGCCGGGAGAGCACGATGGTGCTGCGGGTGGAGGTCACGAAGGACTCGGCCCGCAGCCGCTCCAGTGCTGCCTCCAGGTGGGCGATGTCGGCGGCGCGCAGGTGCACGAGCGCGTCCGCCTCCCCGGAGACGGTGTACGCGCCGACCACCTCGGGGTGTCGGCGGGCGGCCACGCCGATCTGCGCCGGGGTGGTCCGGCCGGCGCAGAACAGCTCGACGAAGGCCTCAGTGGTCCAGCCGACGGCGGCCGGATCAACGACGGCCGTGAATCCCCTGATCACGCCGGTGGCGCGCAGTCGGTCGACGCGACGCTTGACCGCTGGGGCGGAGAGTGACACCCGGGCACCGATGTCGGCGTAGGACGCACGGGCGTCCGCGACGAGTAACGCAATGATCCGCTGGTCTACCGCGTCTATCTGCAACGTTCCGCCTCTGGGAAGCAACGCTTGTGGCTGTTTTCAAAGTTCTACGGTACCTACTCTTGGTGACCGTGAACCAGCAGCGTTTCCCGCGAAAGCGGACATATCTCATGTGCTCGCCGGAGTACTTCGCGGTCGAGTACGCGATCAACCCGTGGATGGACGTGACCACCCCGGTCGACCGGGACCTGGCCGTCAAGCAGTGGGACCGGCTGCGCGAGACGCTCGTCGGCCTCGGCCACGAGGTGCACCTGCTCACCCCCGAGCAGGGCCTGCCCGACATGGTCTACGCCGCCAACGGCGGCTTCGTCGTGGACGGCAGCGTCTACGGCGCCCGGTTCAAGCACGAACAGCGGGCCGCCGAGGCCGCCGCCCACCACGCCTTCTACGAGGCGCAGGGCTGGCGGTTCATCGCGCCCGGCGAGACCAACGAGGGTGAGGGCGACTTCGCGTACGTGCCGGAGGCACACGGCGGGCTCATCCTGGCCGGGCACGGCTTCCGTACCGAGATCCCCGCGCACGCGGAGGCGCAGGAGGCGCTGGGCCGTCCGGTGGTGTCGCTGCGCCTGATCGATCCCCGCTTCTACCACCTGGACGTGGCGCTCGCGGCCATCGACGACGCGAACGTCGTCTACTTCCCGGGCGCGTTCTCGGCGGCCAGTCAGCGGGTGCTCACCCAACTCTTCCCGGACGCGGTGATCGCCGACGACGAGGACGCGATGGCCTTCGGGCTCAACCTGGTCAGCGACGGCGCGAACGTGGTGCTCAACAGCGAGGCCACCCGCCTGGCCGGCAAGCTCAAGGCGGCCGGGTACACCCCGGTCCCGGTCGAGCTGGCCGAGCTGAAGAAGGGCGGCGGCAGCGTGAAGTGCTGCATCGCCGAGCTGCGGCACTGATCCGCGAACGTCTCGGGGCCGGCCTCCCACTGGGAGACCGGCCCCGAATCGTGCTCCGGGTGGGCGGTCAGCCCAGCGTGGCCAGCTCGTTGATCAGCACGTTCGACATGACCTGACCGTCACGCTGCACCTCGCGCAGGTACCACTTCTGCTGCGGGGTACGCGGCTGGTTGAACTGCCAGATGCCGCGCGGGCTGTCGATCTGGCCGATCTTGCCCAGGGCCAGGTTGACCTGCTGCGGCGTGGGCTTCCCACCGGTCAGCTGGATGGCCTGGTCGAGCACCTGCGCCGCGTCGTACGACGCCATCGCGTACGTGGTGGGGGTGACCTGGTACTTCTTGCGGTACGCCGAGGCGAAGACCCGGTTCGACGTGTTGTTCAGGTCGGCCGAGTAGTTCAGCGCGGTCTGGATGCCCAGCGCGTTGTCCTTCAGGTTCTCCAGCACGGTGCCCTCGGTGAGGAAGCCGGGTGCGTAGATCGGCCCGGCGAACTTCTCGCGCAGCTGCTTGATGAACTCCACCGCGGCCGCCCCGGCGAAGAAGCAGAAGACCGCTGTGGGCTTCTTGGCCAGTGCCTTGGTGATGTCCGAGGCGTACGTCGTCTTGCCGGGGTTGGCGGTGGCGTTGGTGTAGGTCACCGGGTCGCCGATCCGCGGGTCGGTCGCGCCGAACTCCTGCCGGAAGCCGCGGACCACGTCCGGGCTGCCGACGTTCTCCGGCATGATGATCGCGATGCGGCCGTTCTCCGGCAGTTGGTCGCGCAGGTAGCGGCCCAGCGCCCGGCCGGCCTCGTCGAGCACGTACGAGGTCCGCCAGATGTAGAAGACGCTCTGCAGGCTGCTCGGTGAGGCGTTGGAGCCGATCAGCGGGACCCGGGCCTGCTCCACGGTGTCCCGGATGCCGACCATCACCGCCGAGTTGACCACGCCGGTGAGTGCCAGCACGCCCTGCTTGAGCAGGCCCTCGACGGCGGCCTTGCCGGTCTTCGCGGTGTCGCCCTCGTCGGCGGTCAGCAGCTCCACGGGGTGGCCGCCGAGCCGCTGGTCGTGCAGGTCGAGGAAGAGCTGGAAGCCGTTGGTGATGTCGTCGCCGATGCTCTTGAAACCACCGGCCTGCGGCGTGATCAAACCGATCTTGATCGGGCCCCGGTCGGCGGTCGACTCGGCGTCACCGTCTGAGCCACACGCGGCGACGAACCCGGTGGTCCCGAGCGCGGCCAACAGTTGGAGCGCCCGCCTGCGATTCATCTGCGACACCGAGTTCCTTCCAAGGAAGCGTTGCAGGGCCGAACACAGCCCCACCGGCGTTCTACCTGGTCCGCGACGCTGCGTCAATGGCTAGTGATCATCGTGCAGGGACCGCAACACGGCGAGGACCTGAGGCCAGGCGGCAGCCTCCGGGTCGATCAGCCCGAAATGCTCGCATCCGGGCAGTTCAACAAGGGAGATATCGGAACCTGCGGCACGGGCCTCCGCGACGAAATCCCGGCTCATCTCCACCGGAACCTGGTGATCCTCAGAACCATGAACAACTACTGTCCGTGTTCGTATCGGTACCAACATCCGTGGATCCGTAGTCGCGTACCGGTCCGGGACCTCCGCCGGTCCGCCGCCCAGCAGCGCGGCGACCGCGCCCGAGTCCAGATCCCGCCGGTACGCCTCACCCAGATCGGCCACCGGGGCCAGGGCCAGCACCCCGCCCACCGTCGCCGGCGCGGTGGCCGCCACGTACAGCGCCAGGTGGCCGCCGGCGGAGTGCCCCACCAGGATCGGCGCGGCCGGGCTCACCCGGCCGGGCAGCGCCTCGGCGGCCAGCACCGGGAGCTCGGCCACCCCGGTCAGTACGTCGGTCAGCGTGCCCGGCCAGCCGCCTCCGGGCTGCCCGGTGCGGCGGTATTCCAGCTGCGCCACCGGATAGCCGTCGGCGGCGAGCGCCGCGGCCAGCGGCCCGGTGTGCCGCCGGTCGTACTCGGCCCGCCAGAAGCCGCCGTGCACGACGACGACCAGCGGCCGGGCCGGCCCGGTACCCGCCGGAAGCCGCAGATCGGCCACCTGATCGGGGTGGTCCCCGTACGCCACGGTCCGGTCGGGCTCCGGTGCGGGCCGGGTCAGCACGGCGCGCGGGTCGACAGGCATGGCGCGACGGTAGCGCGCCCCGCCCGGGTGGTTCGGCCCCGGTAGTCGGTCCCGGCCGGCATGGTTCACGCCCGCTGGGTAAAGATGGACCCCATGACCGAAGCGCGCTCCGCTGGACAGAACGACGAGCCCGGCCCCGACGACTCCGGCCACTCCGGCACCGTGGTGGTGGTTGGCCCGGACGGCCGGCCGATCGGCACGATGCAGACCGACGAGGGCCAGGGCGAGGACCCGACCCGCCTGGTCGAACAGCCGGCCAAGGTGATGCGGATCGGCAGCATGATCAAGCAGTTGCTGGAGGAGGTGAAGGCCGCACCTCTCGACGACGCCAGCCGCAGCCGGATGCGGGAGATCCACGAGCGGTCGATCGTCGAGCTCAAGGAGGGCCTCGCCCCCGAGCTGCGCGACGAGCTGGAGCGCATCTCGCTGCCCTTCGCCGAGGACAAGGCCCCCAGCGAGGGCGAGCTGCGGATCGCGCACGCCCAGCTCGTCGGCTGGCTGGAAGGCCTGTTCCACGGCATCCAGGCGGCCCTGGTGGCCCAGCAGATGGCCGCCCGGGTGCAGCTGGAGCAGATGCGCGGCGGCCGGCAGGCGCTGCCCAGCGGCCCCGGTGGGGTCGTCCCCGGGATGCCGGGCATCGGCCAGCCGGGCGGCGGCGAGGGTCACAACACCGGTCAGTACCTCTGACCTCAGTCCACCCCGAAGATCTTCTCCAGGTACGCCGCCACGCCGTCCTCGGTGTTCGCCGTCGTCACGTCGTCGGCGACCGCCAGGACGGCGCGGTGCGCGTTGGCCACCGCCACGCCACGCCCGGCCCAGGTCAGCATCGGTACGTCGTTCGGCATGTCGCCGAACGCCAGCACGTCCGCCGCCGCCACCCCGATCTGGTCGCAGTACCAGGCCAGACCGGCCGCCTTGGTCACCCCGGTCGCGGAAATCTCCACCAGCCCGGAGGACGACGAGTGGGTGGCCTCGGCCAGGCCCGCCACCGCCGCGGCGATCAGCTCGGCGAAGGCGTCCGGGTCCTGCTCGCCGGCTCGGGCGAGAAGCTTCACCGCCGGGACCGACAGCAGCTCCTCCGGCGTCTCGATCGGCCGGATGCCGTCGGCGTCGGCGTCCCAGCGCAGCGGATAGTGCGCCTCGTGGCGCATCTCCCGGCTGTCCAGGATCTCCACGGCGAAGCTGATCCCCGGCACCTCGGCCCGTAGCCTCCGGGCCACCTCGGCCAGGTGGTGCGGCGCGAGCGGGTCAGCCCGAACCACCTCGTCGGAGAACGGGTCGTAGACCACGGCGCCGTTGGCGCAGACCGCCGGCAGCGGCTTGGCGAGCTGGTCGTACACCATCTTGAGCCAGCGGACCGGACGGCCGGTGACCAGGACGACCGGCGTGCCTTTTGCGGAGATCCGCGCGAGCAGGTCGGCGGTACGTGGGCTGACGGTGTGGTCGTCGCGGATCAGCGTGCCGTCGATGTCGGTGGCGATGAGGCGGGGCCTGTCTTCCATTACCGGGACAGTAGCCGGTCCAGATACACCGCCACCCCGTCGTCGTCGTTGCGCAAGGTCACCTCGTCGGCGGCGGCGCGCAGCTCGGTGTGCGCGTTGGCCACGGCCACCCGCGACCAACCGGCCCACTCGAACATCGGCAGGTCGTTGGGCATGTCACCGAAGACCAGCACATCGGCCGGGTCGACCCCGAGGGTCTCCGCCACCACGGTCAGCCCGGTCGCCTTGTCAACGTCGGGCGGGGAGATCTCGATGAAGCCGAGCCCAGCCTGGGTGAGTGTGGCGACCTGCGGCGAGACGATCCGACGGGCCACCGCCAGCAGCTCGTCCACGTGGTGGTCGGCGGTCCGGGCGAAGGCCTTGATCACGTCGCAGGCGAGGCACTCGTCGCGGGTGCGCGCCTCGAAGCGGTCCTGGTAGGGCCAGCTCTCGTGGTAGTCGCCCCACAGCGGGGCGTCGTGCTCGTCGGACGCCTCGACCATCACGGTCAGCGGGCCGACCTCCGCCTCCAGGTCGGCGAGGAGCCGGGCCAGCACCTCGGCGGGCAGCCGCTCGTCGCGGAGCACCACCGGGCCGCTCGGGTCGCTCTGGTCGACCACCCGTCCGCCGCCGGCCATCACCAGGAAGTCGGCGGCGCGGATGTCGTTGCGGGTCAACTCGGTCAACCGAGGGCCACGTCCGGTCGCGCCGACCACCGGAATTCCGGCGGCACGCACCCGGTCGAGCACCCCATGGGTGTACGCGGAGACGGTGTCATCGCTGCGGACCAGCGTCCCGTCGAGGTCGGTCGCGATCAACTTGGGCAGTCCCGGGCGGGTCATCGTTCCTCCTTCGCCCGCCGCCGTCGCGCCTGCCGTGGCCAGGGAAACCGAGGCCCGGCGTGACGGCGGGCAGCAACCGTACCTCGCGGAACGGGTCGCATCCATGGCTTCCAGGCGAATCGGGCGCCAACCCGGGGCGCCCGCCAGAGGACCGCCCCGCGCTACACCCACACCCCGCGCGATCTTGCACTTTCGGTTGCTGATTCGCGCGTTATGCACCCTTTGTCGGGACAGTAATTGCAAGATCGGCGACGCGAGGGGCGGCGAGGGTGGGGTGGGGTGGGGTGGGTGGGGTGGGAGTCAGGGCTTGGAGTCGGGGCGGGCGAAGGGGGCAGCGGGGGTGACTGTCAGGTCGGCTGGGGCGGGGAGGCCGTCCTCGATCGGGTCGCGGCGGCGGCGCCGGGGCCGTGGTGCTGGCGCGTCGCCGGGCCGGTCCTCGTCCGGTGCCCCCGCGGACACGCCGGGAGGCGCGGCGGGGGTCAGCCGCAGGGCGGCCGCGAACAGCACACAGGCCACGAACGCCATCACCAGCCCACGGCCGTACTCGATTTGGAAGCCGTCCTCGAGCGAGTAGAAGAAGTTTCGCTGACCGGGGTTGTCGAGGCCGGCCGTGGCAGCCACCAGCAGCACCAGCAGGGCACCGGCCAGGGTGAGGCCGGCCAGCCGGGCGTTCGGCCGCACGGCCGCCGTGCCGCGCAACGTCAGCGCCACGGAGCAGACGAGAGCGAGAAGCCCGACCAGGTAGCCGACCCCGAAGCCACCGACCTCGGACACCCCGGCGGGCACCTCGAACGTAGCGTTCCCGTCGGGCCCGCCGTTCGGCAGGCGCATCACCAGCCACTCACCGACGAGCGAGGCGATCGCGGCCACCGCGCCCAGACCGGCGAGCAGCAGGGGCAGCCGAGGATCCTGCGCGAAATCGGCCAGGGAAAAGGCGAAGCGGCGTCGCGGGGCCCGCTCGTCGGCACCCCACTCGATCACCGCCGGGGCCTCGGATCGGTCGTCCTGCCGCGGGATCGGAAGCTCCTCGGACATCGGCCACCCTTCCCCGCCGGTCACGGACCTGGGTCGCATCATGGCACAGCAAGCTGGTGGTGACAGGGATCGCAGGGCTGGCGAGCGCGCCGGTCTGTCGCTCAGCGGTCGCCTTTCCGCTAGCGTTTGCCCCATGCCAATCCGTACCGCTTCAGCACAATGGCAGGGCAATCTCACCGAGGGCGCGGGCACCATCCGCACCGGTAAGGGCGGCCTGTCCGGCAACTACTCCTTCAAGTCACGCTTCGAGGAGGGTGAGGGCACCAACCCCGAGGAGCTGATTGCCGCCGCGCACGCCGGCTGCTTCTCGATGGCGTTCTCCAAGGCGCTTGCCGACGCGGGCTCGACGGCCACCTCGGTCGAGACCACCGCCAAGGTGCACCTGGACAAGACCGACGCCGGCATGACGGTGACCCGGATCGACCTGGAGACGGTCGGCCAGGTCCCGGGGATCGACGACGCGGAGTTCCAGAAGCTCGCCGAGGCTGCCAAGGCCAACTGCCCGATCTCCCGCCTGCTCTCGCCGGGTGCCGAGATCACCCTGAACGCCCGCCTGACTGCCTGAGCTGGCCGGCCCACACCGTACGTCCACGGAAGGAGCCTCCGCCCGGTCCCGGGTGGTCGCTTCTTCCGTGCATGTGCGGATGACGGCCACGGTCGTCCAGCAGGACCGGGCCGCGTGCCTCCGCGTCGGGCACAATGGGCGAGGTGCCGGTGGAGATGAGCCGTGAGCGCTTCGAGGAGTTGGTCGGCGAAGCCCTCGACGAGGTGCCCGAAGAACTACTCGGCCTGATGAACAACGTGGTGATCCTGGTCGAGGACGACCCGCCACCGGGAGAGGTCGACCTGCTCGGCCTCTACGAGGGGTATGCGCTCACCGAGCGGGGTTGGGACTATGCCGGCGTGCTGCCCGACCGGATCTTCATCTATCGCCGTCCGATCCTGCGGATCTGCGACAACGACGAGGACGTCATCGACGAGGTGGCGGTGACCGTGGTGCACGAGATCGCCCACCACTTCGGCATCGACGACGCGCGCCTGCACGCGCTCGGCTGGGGCTGAGCCCCGCGATCGACCCGCCCGCGCCGCGCCGTCCGTCCGATGGCCGGTGCTTGCCGAGGTCGCCTACCGTCGGTGCAGCGAACGCGACCCTATTCAGGAGGCCCTTTCATGCGCAGCGAGCTGTTCTCCGCGGAGAATCTGGAGAAGGAGTCCGCGCAGCCCGGCATGCGGTTGCAGAACTCCAAGATGTTGAAGATCGAGCTCAACGGCGAGGCGATGGCCCGGGTCGGGTCGATGGTCGCCTACCAGGGGAACGTGCAGTTCCAGGCGTTGGGTTCAGGCGGGCTCGGCAAGTTCCTCAAGCAGAAGCTCACCGGCGAGGGCGTCCCGCTGATGAAGGTCACCGGCCAGGGTGACGTCTTCCTCGCCGAGCTGGCCAAGGACGTGCACATCATCGACCTGGAGCCGGGCGACGCCCTCTCCATCAACGGCAGCAGCGTGCTCGCCTTCGACTCCACCCTCCAGTACGACATCAGGATGGTCGGCGGCGCCGGGATGGCGTCCTCGTCCGGCCTCTTCAACTGTGTGTTCAGCGGCTACGGGCGGATCGCCATCACCACCAAGGGCACCCCGGTCGTGCTGAACGTGGACGCCCCGACGTACGTCGACCCCCAGGCAGCGGTCTGCTGGTCGGCGAACCTCCAGACCGGCTACCACCGGGCCGAGCAGCTCGGCCTCGGCACTCTGCTCGGGCGCCGCACCGGTGAGTCGTTCACCATGAGCTTCGCCGGTCAGGGCTTCGTGGTGGTGCAGCCGTCCGAGGAGCCGCCGGTCCTGGGCAGTGGCCAGCAGCAGCAGGAGGGCGGTCTGCTCGGCGGTCTGCTGAGCTGACCGGGATTGACGCCGGGCGCACCTGATCTGTCGAGCTGACCGCGGCGGCGCGGAGCCCTCCCCCTCACGTGGGGGCGCTCCGCGCCGGTCAGGTCAACTCACCGGTACGTAGGCGGGTCAGCCAGGCCGCCGCGTCGGCGTAGTCGACGTCGGAGAGGCCCGCTGGCGCGGGCACCGGGCGCTCGCCCGCCTCGGCCCACCGGTGCCGGGGGTAGGAGCCCAGGAAGCGGACGTCGGCACAGACCCTGCGGAGCCCCTGCAACGCCTCGCCCAGGCGGACGTCGGCCACGTGGCCGGTGCAGTCCAGGAAGAAGACGTAGCGGCCCAACGCCTCGCCGGTCGGCCGGGATTCGATCCGGGTCAGGTTGACCCCACGGACGGCCAACTCCATCAGCACGGACAGCAGCGCGCCGACCCGGTCGTGGGCGATGTAGACCGCGAGCGAGGTGAGGTCGTCACCGGTCGGCGGCGGTGGCGGCCCGGGGCGGGACACCAGCGCGAACCGGGTCACCGCGTCGGGGTGGTCGGCGATCTTGTCGGCGAGTGTGGTGAGTCGGTGCCCGGAGGCTCCGATCGGTGCGCAGATCGCCGCGTCGTACTCGCCCCTGCCGACACCGGCGGCCGCCGCGCCGTTGGAGAGCACGTCGACCACCACGGCGTCGGGCAGGTGGTTGCGCAACCAGCCCCGGCACTGGGTGGACGCCTGTGGATGGGCCGCCACGGTGCGGATCGAGGGCAGCGGGGTGTCGGGCCGCGCGGCGAGCACGAACTGCACCGACAGGATCACCTCCCGGGTGATCACCAGCGGTTCGCCCTCGGCCATCTCGTCCAGCGTGACGCCCACCGCGCCGCCGATCGAGTTCTCCAGTGGCACCAGCGCGGCGTCGGCGTCGCCGGCGCGGACGCTGTCCAGCGCCTCTCCGACGCTGCGGGCGGGCGTACGGGTGCCGCGCTCGGCGGCGGGTATGGAGCGCAGTGCCTGCTCGGCGAAGGTGCCCTCCGGCCCGAGGAAGACGAAGCGTGTCGGCGGTGTTCCCGGCATGCCGATCAGCCTACGCACCCGGTCCGTTGGCCGGGCCGGCGTCGCACGCGAGGGCGCGAATCCCGGCCGGGCTGGTGGCGCGTACCTCGATGGTGCAGACGTCCGTGCCGGCGGTGACCAGCACCGGAGAACCGGGCTCGCCCCGGGTGACCACCTGGAGTTCCTCGTGCCCGGTCACCGCCAGCACGGTGAACTGCCAGTCGGCAGCGCAGAGCGGCCCGGTGCGGACCTGGACCCGGACGTTCGCCGGCAGCACTCCGGCCCTGCCGCGCAACAGTTGCAGCACCCGCTGGCCGGTCGGTCCGTTGCGGCAGGCCGTCGCGACCAGCCCGGCGTCGGGGGTGGGCGTGACCGTACCGAGAGACGGCGCTGTGGTCGGCGGGGTGGCCGGTGTGGTGCTCGGGCTGGCCGGTGTCGGGGCCGCGGTGTGGGTGGGCACGCCGGTCGGCTCCCCCAGCCCGGGTGGGGCGCCACAACCGGCCAGCGCCGCGACGGCGAGCGCCATCGGCAGGACTCGGGCGAGGCTCCGCGCCGGAACGCGATCGGCTGCCCGGCCAGGGGTCGCCGGTGGGGGGTGGATCGTCGACCGCGCTGAGGGGGACGCGGGCGGGGGTGGGGTGAACGGCACGGGCCGATCCTCGGGACATCGGAGAATTCGTCGCGGCCGGGGTGGCCGAGCCCATCGTAGGGTGAGCGGCCGTTCGGGTGAAGGTCAGCCGGTGACGCGGTGCCCGGCGCGCTGGAGCGCGGCCGTGCCCTCGGTCAGCCGGACGGTCGGCACCAGCAGATAGTCGGTGTCGAACGTCGAGAACGTGACGACACTGACCCGTGCCTCAGCGAGCGGGTCGACCAGCGCGGCCAGGCTGTCGGTGCCGGCCAGCGCCACCGGGGCGGTGACCCGTAGGCAGCGCCAGGTCGTCTCCACCACGGCCTGTGCCGGCGCCCGGTCGGTCGGGCAGATCACCGAGATCCCGTCGGAGGTCCAGCTCACCGTCACCACGTCGGCGCCGCGCAGCCCACTCGACAGCGCGTACGGCAGGGTGGTGCCGGCGGCCAGCCGGCACACGGCGTATTCCCCCGGCAGTAGAGCGATATCGAGCATGAGGGCACCCTACGGCCTTCGTGCGGACCCACCCCGGCAACGCCGCGTGCGGCGAAGGACACACCGCGCCGCAGGTCAGACCTCGGAGAAGAAGGTGAGTGAGCCGGCGACGGTGCCGTCGGTGAGCACCGGGGTGGAGATCGCGTCAACTGTCGCGTCGGAGCTGTTCGCCGAGGCGGCCTGCACCCTGAGTAGCCCACGGGCGAGTCGGCCGGAGGAGATCGCCAGCAGTGGCGGAATCTTGTCGATCTCGGCTTCGGTCAGCTCGCACCGGTTGGCGGTGAAGTCGAGCAGGCGCAGCCCGCCATCGAGCAACGGTCGCCCGATCAGCCCGGCCGGCTCACCGAGGCAGAGCAGCTCGCAACCGGCCGTGGAGATCGCCACCACCCGGGTGTCGGCGTCGATCAGCAGGCACGGCTCGTCGGCGCGGGAGACTGTCGACGACCATTGGCCGACGTTGTCGGACTCCGGCTCTGTCGAGGCCCGCGCCGCCGGCACGAACGCTTCCGAGAGCGAAAGTTCGACGTGGGCCACCGCGCCTCCTATGTGCACCGATCGACTGTCCACGCTAGCGGGTCGCCGACGGAATCACCGAGCGCACCGGGTCACCGGGGCGCGCAGCGTGAACCGAGGCGACCGGTGACGGCGCGGAGACCGGTGAGGGGAACGGGGGGACCGGAGCCGCGTGGCGTCGCCGGTGACGTTACCGGCGGTGGGCCGGCTTGTCAGCGGCCGTTCGGCCCTCGTCGTACCACCGGTAGTCGGCGGTTGGACGGTACGTGCCGTTCAGCCAGGTGCCCGGGTGCTGCGCGACCCGGGAAAGCTTCTCGGCGGTCGCGGGGCTGATCCGGCTGCCGCCGGCCACGAGCAACCGGTCCAGTTCCCGGTGGGTGGCCATCAGACAGTCCTTCGGAAGACCGTAGACGCTGATCACGCCAGAGCCGACGAAGGTCAGCACCGGCGTCACCGGAACGGGCAGCCCCACCGCCTCGGAGAGCGCCTTGCTGGCCCGCTTCGCGTCCCGGCGGGACTCGGCCACGTACGGGGGCCGCTTGCCGTTGATCTGCACCACGTCTCCGGCGACGAGCACCCTGGCTCGGCCGTGGTCGGCGATGGTCACGGCGAAGAGGCCACTCGGCCCGATGGCGAGGAACCCGGCTCGCTCGTCCTGACCGCGGTCGAGGACGTCTGTCACGTCGGTGCGCGGCCACTCGATCACGTGCCAGGAAGGCCCGAGGTGGTCGAGTTGGCCCAGCGCCCGTGCCCCGGCCGCCTCCAGGCGGCGTGCACCCCGCTCGGCCCGACGGCGGCGGGCCCATTCGAGGGGTGTCGGACGGACCGGTTCGAGAACCCCCGGCGCCTCGACGCGGGGGTGTGGCACCGCGACGGGCGGCAGTGCCCGAGCGGACGGTACGGCTCGTCGTGCGGGAAAGACAGTCATCGCGACCTCCGGCAAAAGGTCCCTCGAAGTTATGTCCTCACTACCCTACGTTGCCACTACCGGTGTTCGGCAAGCCGGAGCGCCGGAGTGACTGTGGATGAATGCCATATTCATCCACAGTTCTTTTCTCGGATGCCGCTAAACCCTGCCCTACGCTGCGGGAGTGACCCACTACGTCGACAGTGAAGTCGGGCGGCTCGGCACCGTACTGCTGCACCGGCCCGGCCCCGAACTGGCCCGGCTCACCCCGCGCAACAACGACTCGCTCCTGTTCGACGCGATCCCCTGGGTGGGGCGCGCCCAGGAGGAGCACGACGCGTTCGCCGCCGCCCTGCGCGAGCGCGACGTCGAGGTGCTCTACCTGGCCACCCTGCTGGCCGAGACGCTGGCCGTCGCGGACGCCCGGGCCGAACTCACCGAGCAGGTGCTGCGCTCCCGGCGGCTCGGCGACACGCTGCGCGCCCGCGTCGCCGACCACCTCTCCTACCTGGACCCGGCGGCGCTGGCCGACGTGCTCACCGCCGGGCTGGCCCACGACGAGTTGCGGATCAGCTCCGAGCGACCGGGTGGACTGGTCTACACGCTGATGGACCGACACGACTTCGTCATCGACCCGTTGCCCAACCTGCTCTTCACCCGCGACTCGTCGCTGTGGATCGGCGACCGGGTCGGTGTCACAAGCCTGGCCATGCCGGCCCGCCGCCGCGAGACCACCCTGACCGACGCCATCTACCGCCACCACCCCCGGTTCGCCGGCACCGAATTCGTCTACCGACCACACCTTGAGCATCTGGAGGGTGGGGACGTGCTGTTGCTCGCACCCGGGGTGCTGGCGGTCGGGGTGGGCGAGCGGACCACGCCAGCGGGTGCCGAACGCCTCGGGCGGCAGGTCTTCGCCGCCGGCCTGGCCCACACCATCCTGGTGGTGCCGATCGCCCAGAAGCGCGCCACCATGCACCTGGACACCGTCTGCACGATGGTCGACGTGGACGCCGTCCTGATGTACCCCAACATCGCGAGCACGCTGTCCGCGTACACGGTGATCGCCGGCGGGGACGGCGAGGACCCGCGGGTGGACGGTCCGGCGCCGTTCCTGCGGGCCGCCGCCGACGCGATGGACCTCGACCTGCTCCGGGTCATCGACACCGGGTTGGATCCGGTCACCGCGGAACGCGAGCAGTGGGACGACGGCAACAACACCCTCGCGCTGGCACCCCGGCTCTGCGTCGGCTACGAACGCAACACGGAGACCAACGCGCAACTGGAGCGGGCCGGCATCGAGGTGATCCCGATCGCCGGCTCCGAGCTGGGCTCCGGTCGGGGCGGACCGCGCTGCATGTCCTGCCCGATCACCCGCGACCCGCTACCCGTCGCCGGCTGAGCACGCGACGACCACACCCGCCGCCCGGCTGAGCGCGACGACGGCCCCGGCACAGCGGGACGACGGCCCCGGCTCAGCGCAGGGTGAGCTGGCGGCCGAGCAGCCCCTGACGGGCCCGACGGCCGGCGGCGTCGAGTGGGTCGGTGACGGTGAGCGCCTCGGCGTACCGCTTGGCGAACTGCGCCACCGGCTCCTCCCACTCGGCGGCCGGGGTCTCCTCCGGCAGGTCCCAGACCGGCACGAGTCGACCGTGCGCGCGGAACATGCCGGCGAACTTGGTCTGCTCGCCGAGCGTCAGCGTGCCGGCCGCGCCGAGTCGGGCCAGCGCGTCCAGGGCGGCGTCCTCGTCGTCCGGCAGCACCCAGCGCACGTGGGCCTTCTCCGGAACCTGACACCAGTACGCGGCCTTCGCCGCGGTCAGCCGGACCGTCGGGTAGATGGCCGCGTTCGCCCGCTCCAGCGACGCCTGGACGGTCGGGTCGTCGGCGGCCCCGGGGTCGAGCCAGAAGTCGAAACCCTCGTGCATGGTGATGTCCAGCGGACCGTCCACGAGGATGTCCTGCAGCCGGGGCCCGGGGCCGGGCAGTGGCGGCACGGCCACCTGGCCACCCGGCTCGGTACGCAGCGCGCTGAGCAACGCGTCGGCCAGATCCCGCGACACGTCACCGGACTGCTGGTGGCGCTGGAGACCGATCAGCACCCGGCCGTCCGGCTTGGTGATCGCCGGGGCGGCCATGGGCAGCACCGTGGCGAGCGTCGCCGTCCGATCGCCGAATTCCTCGACCAGGGCGGGCGCCAGCCGCAGCGGGGCGGAGGCGGCGGGCACCAGTTCGCGAAGCGCGATCCACTCGGACTCGTCGACCAGCCCGTCGAACGGACGCGGCACGAAGACGTCCCGCACCTTGTCGCGACGGGGGGTGGTGTCGGCGGCGGCGCGCTGGCTCTTTCGACGCTTACTCACGGCGTCACAGCCTAGAGCCCCGAGCCGCTCGCCGTGACCGGGACCCGCCCGAGCCGTCCTCAGCCCGCCGGCACCAGGTCGGGTCGGGGTGTCGGCACCGGGTCGAACTCCGCCCAGACGCGCTGGCCCATGCCGTCCTGCTCGACGCCCCAACGGGTGGCCAGGCCGGCCACGATGTGCAGCCCGCGCCCGTCCGCCGCGTCCGGGCTGGCCGTCCGGAGCCGTGGCCCGGTGCTCGCGCTGCCGCCGTCGGTGACCCGCAGCTGGATCAGTGCGCCCTCGGCCGAGGGCCGCAGCTGCCAGGCAACCCGGATCACGCCGCCGGGCAGCGGCCTGGCGTGGCGCACCGCGTTGCCCACCAGCTCCGCGAGCACCGCGATCAGGTCCGCGAGGAGCGTCGAGGGTACGACGTCCGTCAGCTCGGCGGCGAGCCGGTGTCGGGCCAGCCGTGCCCCGCCCGGGTGGTGGGGAACCACCACGCACCAGGCTCGATCCCTCGCTGCCGCTGCCGCTGCCGCTGCCACCGTCGCCTCCACGTCGCGCCACCCCTGGTCAACCGCGTGGTAGCCGCACCTCTGCGACCGTACCGCCGCCGGTCCTCGGACGTAGGGATACCCATCCATTCTGCTGTTCAACGATCCGGCGGACGAGATAGAGGCCGAGCCCGGCCCCCGGGTAGCCGCGACGGTCGCCGGACTCGCCCTGCCAGAACCGGTCGAACGCCCGTTCCACGTGCTCGGGTCGGATGCCGATGCCCTGGTCGCTGACCCGGAACGCCACCAGATGACCGTCGCCCGAGGCGGTGATCTCGATGGGAGAACCAGGTGCCGAGTACTTACCGGCGTTGGTCGTCAACTCGGTCAGCACGGTGGACAGGCTGGGCCGGTGACCGAGCGCCTTGGGCAGATCGCTCGGGAGGCGGAGCACCAGCCGGCGGCGCAGCTCCGCCGGCAGGTCGACGATGGCGGAGCGCAGCGCCTCGCCGAGGTCGAACGGGGTGGGAGGGTCGTCGCCCGGCCCCACCTCGGCCGCCGAGCTGAGCAGACGGTCGACCAGCCGGGCCAGCTCGTTGGCGCGTTGCCCGATCACCCGGGCCGCCTGCCGTCGGTCGACGTCGGTCAGTGAGTCCCAGTGGTCGGTGAGGGTGTCCGCGTACCCCTTGATGACGGTGACCGGGGTGCGCAGCTCGTGGCTGGTCACCGCGACGAACAGCTCGCGGTCGTGGTCGCGGCGCTGCTGGTCGGTGATGTCGCGGAAGGTGACCACCCGTAACGTTCCCGGGCCGGGCAGGTCGCCGGAGGTGATCCGCAGCCAGCGGCCGTCCGGCATCCGGTGGTCCCGAACCTGTCCGGAGGGCGGCAGCGGGAACGGCAGCGGGCGGCTCAGCGCCTGCTCGACCGTCCGGCCGGTGACCTGGGCGGCGGCCGGGTTCCAGAGCCGGACGTGCCCGTCCCGGTCGACGACGGCCAGCCCGTCGGCGAGGGCCGCCACCACCGGGCCGTCGCCGTGCACCGGCAGGCCACTCTGGTCGCCGTACATGTGCCCGACACAGGAGGCGAGATAGGCGATGACCCCCTGCTGCTCGGCGCCCGGCTCGTCGTCGCCCGGATAGAGCGCGTGCAGGCTGCCGACGGTGTGACCGCCGATCTCGGCCCGGGAGACGACCATCCGGCGCAGGCCGCTGCCGGCCAGTTCGCCGGCCAGCTTGCCGTTGAGGTCGCTCACCCGAACCTGGGTCACCCGTGGCCCGGAGAGCAGGCAGACGGTGTCCGGGTCGTCGACGGCCAGTGGTCGGCCGAGGGCCCACTCCGCCGCGCCGGTCGCGGCGATCACACGACCGCCGGTCGGACCGAACTCCACGAACGCCATCCCGGTCGCGCCGAGCGCCGGCTGGACCACCCGGAGCAGCTGGGTGAGGACCGGCAGGCCCGCGTCCCCAGAGTTGATCATTTCGATCACGACGGTGTGGCCGGCGAGGAGAGCGGGGAAGTCGATACGCTCCGGCATGTGCCGAGTCTGCCCCGCCGACCCGGTTTTGGGCACCCCCGCCCGGTCGATGGGTCAGCGGTCCAGCCGGGCGAGGGCGTACGCGGGCCGGTCGGTGATGATCCCGTCCACCCCGGCGTCCAGCACCAGCTCCAGGTCGGTCGGCTCGTTGACCGTCCAGACGTACACCTGGTTTCCGGCCGCGCGCAGTGCGGGCAGCAACTGCGGGCGGGCCCGGACCAGGCCGATGCCCGGCCCGGCGATCCGGGTGCCGAACGGCAGCCGACCCAACCGCAGCCAGCGCGGCAGCACCTCCAGCAACAGCACGGTGGGCAGCGTCGGGGCCAGCTCGTGCACCCGACGGACCGCCAGCGGGGAGAACGACATGACGGTGACCTGCACCGGGTCGTCCGGCGCGGGGTCGGCGAGCCCGTACCGGCGCAACAGGCTGACCAGTCGCCGTTCCACGTTCGAGCCGTAGCGGGACGGGTGCTTCGTCTCCACCAGCAGTCGGACCGGCCGCCCGGCGGCGAGCACCGCGTCCAGGAGCCGGGCCAGGGTCAGCAGCCGGGTGTGCGACTCGTCCGGTGGCAGGTCGCCGTCCGGCGCGCTGCCCGGGTGCCACGAGCCGAAGTCCAGGGCGTCGAGCTCGGCGAGCGTACGCGCGCTGACCAGACCGCGACCGTTGCTGGTGCGGTCGAGTCGTCGGTCGTGCACGCAGACCAGGTGCCCGTCCCGGGTCAGCCGGACGTCGCACTCCAGGCCGTCGGCGCCCTCGTCGAGGGCGCGCAGGTAGGCGGCGAGGGTGTGTTCGGGTAGGTCGAACGAGGCGCCGCGGTGCGCGAAGACCAGTGGCCCGCCCATTCCGCCGGCCTCAGATGACCTGGCCGGGCTGCCCGTTCGCGTCGACCACCGGTCGGCCGACCGCAGCCCACTGGCGCATCCCGCCGTCGGCGTTGCGTACCTGCTCCCAACCGTTGTTGATCAGGTAGGCGACGACCTGGGCGGAACGCCCGCCGGAACGGCAGACGACCGCCACCTCCCGGTCGGTGGGCACCTCGGCCAGCCGGGCCGGCAGCTCCATCATCGGCAGGTGGTGGGCGGTGGGCGCGTGGCCGGCCGCCCACTCGTCGTCCTCCCGCACATCCAGCAGGTAGGTCTCGTCGGCGATCTCGGTCACGGGCACGGTGGGAACCTGGGGTCCGAACACAGGAAGCAACACTAGATCCTCGTGGCCCGGTTCGGCACCGACCGGGCCGTCGGCACCGTCACAACCGGGTCACCCAGCGCGGGTTGGCCTGCGCCCAGGCCGGCACCCGGGTGCCGCGAACCGCCTCGAAGAGCCCGTTGCCGCCGTTGTCCAGCACCACGTACGAGACCTCGTCGATGGTCTGCGGCGAGGAGGGCACCTGGACGCCGCGCATCCCGTCGGGCGGCAGCGCGCGCAGCGCGAGGAGCAGGTCCTCCAGGGGTACGCCGTTGGTGTCGACGGTCAACGAGCCGCCGACCGCCCGGAGCACCTGATCCAGTTTGACGGGGTTGCTCCGCAGGTCCGCCCTGCCGGCGCTGTCCAGCATCGCCCGGAGCAACTGCTGCTGGTGGTGCTGCCGGTCGTAGTCACCGCCGGGCAGGTCGTAACGCTGTCGGACGTAGTCCAGCGCCTGCGTCCCGTCCATCTGGTGGCAGCCGGTGGTGAAGACCCGGTTGGTGTGGATCGAACGGACCTCGGTGTCCACGCACATCTCCACCCCGCCGAGCAGGTCGATGACCTTCCGGAAGCCGGAGAAGTCGATCAGCGCGGCGCCGTCGAACTGGATTCCGGTGAGCCGGTGCAGGGTGGCGGAGAGCAGTTGGGCGCCGGCCTGCCCGCCACCGCCGTGCTCGTACGCTGCGTTGATCTTGTCTTGACCACCGCCGAAGCCGTTCGCGGGCGGGATGGCGACCAGCAGGTCACGCGGGATGGAAACCAGGTACGCCTCCCGCTGCCCGGCGGGGACGTGCACGATGAGGATGGTGTCCGAGCGTTGGTCCGCGCCGCTGTCGCCCGGGCGCCGGTCGGAGCCGACCAGGAGATAGTTGAGCGGCCCGTCCAGGTCGGTGCGCTCGGTGCGGGCGTCGGCGTCGAGTAGTTGTTCCTTGGTCACCGTGCGGTCGTAGCGGTGGCTGAGCGTCTTGAGCCCGGCCACGGCGAGCCCCGCCAGCAGGACGAGAGCCAGGCCGATGCCGAGCAGGATCCGCGGCCAACGGGCGTCAGGCGACCGGGCGGACGGGGCCGCTTCGGCCCGGTCCGCTGCGTTCCGTCCCCACCTGGACGTGACCGCCTCCCCGCAGCCGATACGTGAAACCTGCTCACGTCAGGCTACGGGCGGTGACGGGGCCGTCGCTGGCTTTCCGCGACTCCCGGCCTCACTTGCGGGTGGAGATCACCTCGGGGTGGGTGAAGACGAACTCGGCGAGTTTGTCCTGCTTGACCGCCTGGAACATCGCCATCGTCTCTTCGCTCAAGCCCTCGGTGTTGTTGTCGTTGGCGTTGAAGGTGCCGTTGTTGGTCTTGAGCATGGTCAGCTCGTTGCCGGTGACCCCGCGCATGGTGAAGATGAAGTCCTCGATCGGCACGCCGCCGGTGTCCAGCACGAACGCCTTGCCCGCCGCCTTGATCAGGTTGTTCATCTTGGCCGGGTTGGACAACATCCCGCCCTCGGTGGCCTTCTTCGCCATCGCCTTGATCAGCTGCTGCTGGTTGGCCTGCCGGTCGTAGTCGCCGTTCTTGAGGGTCTTGCGCTGGCGGGAGTAGTCGAGCGCGGCCCAACCCTCCATCTCCTGGCAGCCCTTCTTGTGCACCACCGGGGTCCGCTCTTTGCCGGTCTTCTTGGCGTCCGCGTTCCACATCGGCTTGCCGTCGACGTACGACATGTGCAGCGACTTGACCTCCTGGCTGACACAGATCCGCACCGTGCCCAGGGTGTCGATGACGTTCTTGAAGCCACCGAAGTTGATGATCGCCGCGCCGTCGAAGCTGATCCCGGTGAGCCGCTTGATCGTCTGGGCCATCAGCTGGGCGCCACCCTCCCAGCCGCCACCGTTGGCGGCACCGGCCTGGAACGCGGCGTTGATCTTTCCAGAGCCGCCGCCGTAGCCGCTTTTCTTGAACGCCGGGATCTGCGCCTCGGTGTCCCGGGGGATCGAGATCAGGTACGCCTGGTCGTGCGTGGCCGGAATGTGCAGGACGATGATGCTGTCCGAACGGACGTCGTCGGCGGCCCAGCGCTCCCGCGCGTCCACACCGAGCAGCAGCATGTCGATCGGGCCGTCCAGGCTCGCACCGCCCTCGGCGTCGGACTTGCCGGCATCACCCAGCAGGTTGCCCTTCGCGATGCCGCCGGTCGCCTGCCCGATCAACGCCTTGCTGCCGACGATGGCCACCCCGCTGCTCAGCATCAGCACGGCACCGAAGACAACGGTCAGCCTGGCCCAGAGCGGGTCCTTGCGCTTGGCCCGCTTCTTCGACCCACCGCCACCCGGGCGGTCGCCGCCACCGCCGCCACCGCCGCTACCCGGCGGACGCGAGCCCGGCCCGCCTCCCGAGGGGCGTGCCTGCGCGGGTATGGCCGCAGCGACTCGACCGCTGGGGGCGGCGGACCCGGAGGAAGAAGGGCGACGACTGGCCTGAACCGGCATGCGTGCTCCAGCTCGTGATCAGGAGGGGGCGGCACCACTGTACGTACATCAAATCGATCTGGCGAGTTCATCCCGGGTCAATCCGGACGTCGAATTTCGCAGACTCATTCGATCGTCTCTGCTCGATGACCCGAACGGCTGGTGCCAGTCGGGCCGCGGTCAGCCGCCGTCGTTGCTCTTCGGCGGGTTCGCCTTGACCCAGTCGGCCATCGTGTCCGCGGACATGGCCTGGTACATCGCGAGCGCCTTCTCCCGGTCCGACACCACCACCGACTCGCCGTTGATGGTGTCGCTGCCCGAGTTCGGGCTGGTCACAAAGGTGAGGTTCTGGCCGCGCAGGTTACGGAACTGCAGCGCCATGTCTGTAACCGAGAAAGTCTGGTCGACGGTTACGGCCGCGGTCACCGACTTGAGGAAATCGTTGAGCTTCTTCGGGTTCGCCAGCGTGCCGGTGCTGGCCGCCTTGTCCATCAGCGCCCGAAGGAACTCCTGCTGGTGCCGCATCCGGGCGAAGTCCCCGTCCGGGAACTGCTTGCGCTGCCGGATCCAGTCCAGCGCCTCCGCGCCGTCCATGTGGTTGGTGCCCTTGGTGAAGGTCCGGTACGGCTTGTGGATCGAGGTGATGGTGCGCTCCACTTTCAGGTCCACCCCGCCGAGGGCGTCGGTGACCTCCTTGAAACCGCCGAAGTCGATCGCCATCACGTGGTCGATCCGAACGTCGGTGAAGCACTCCACGGTGCGTACCGCCAGCGGCAGCCCACCGAACGCGAACGCTGCGTTGATCTTCGCTCGCGAACCGGAGCCGCAGTCCGCGCCGGCGCTCTCCGGGATCGGCACGTACAGGTCTCGGGGGATGGAGACCAGATAGGCCTCCTGGTGGTCGGCCGGAATGTGCATGATGATGATCGTGTCGGCGCGCCACTGACTCTTGCTGTCGACCGGCGCGTCCGGGTCCCGCGAGTCGCTGCCGACCAGCAGGATGTTCAGCGCGCCATCGACGGTCTTGGCGGGCCGACCACCGGTGATCTCCGCGAACGGGTCGGTGCGGGCCAGGTCACTGTTGAGGTTGCGGGCGTACAACCAGGCGCCGACGCTGCCGAGCAGCGCCAGCACCAGCACCGCGGCCCCAACCACCAGGGCGATCCGACCCCAGCGCGGTCGCGGGCCGCGCCGCCCCGACCCGCCGGTGCCACCCGGCCCGCTGGGCCCCGCCGGGCCGCCGGACCGAGGCTGCTCCTCGTCGTACGACGGGTAGAAACGCGCCTCGGTGGGACGGGCACGCCCGGAGGCGCCCCGATCGGGGCCGGGCACCGACGCGCGCCCGGCGCTGCGGTGCAGGTACGGATGCGGAACGCCGGCAGACGAGGTCGCGGACATGTAACTCAGGGTACGTAGCGGGAGCCACTGCCGCCTTCAGGCGACACTCAGCGGCAGGCGGTACGCGAAAATCTGGTTACCCTAGCCGCGACCGGAAGTACTCGATCGTGCGTCGCAGGCCATCTTCGGGCGCGACCGACGGCTCGTATCCGAGCAGTTCACGAGCGAGCGTGAGATCCGGTCGGCGCATCTCCGGGTCATCCGAGCTGCGGGTGACATAGGTCACCTTCGAGGTGCTGTCGGAGAGCGACACGATCAACTCGGCGAGTTGCCGCATGGTCAGCTCGTGCTCGGTGCCGCAGTTGACCGGGCCCGTCTCGGTCGAGTCGAGCAGCAGCAGGATGCCGCGCACCAGATCCTCGACGAAGCAGATGGACCTGGTCTGGTTACCCGTGCCGTGCACGGTGATCGGCTCGCCGCGCAGCGCCTGGGAGATGAAGGTGGGGATGGCGCGGCCGTCGTCCGGGCGCATCCGCGGGCCGTACGTGTTGAAGATCCGGACGATCGCCGCGTCGAGGCCGCGGTAGCGGTGGTACGCCATCGTCGCGGCCTCGGAGAAGCGCTTGGCCTCGTCGTAGACGCTGCGGACCCCGATCGGGTTGACGTTGCCCCAGTAGGTTTCCCGCTGCGGGTGCTCCTTGGGGTCTCCGTACGCCTCGGAGGTGGAGGCCATCAGGAACCGGGCGCCGTCGGCGGCCGCGCGCTCCAGCAGGTGCAGGGTGCCGACCGAGCCGACCCGGAGGATCTCCACAGGCAACTGGGCGAAGTCGGTGGGGCTGGCCGGAGAGGCCATGTGCAGGATCGCGTCGAACCGCTCGGCCAGCGCCGGGTGGTGGGTCGGCAGACCTTCGGAGATGTCCGCTTCGACGAGGGTGAAGGTCGGCCGATCCAGCAGGTGGGCGACGTTCTCCTTGGAGCCGGTCACGAAGTTGTCCAGCGCCACCACCGTGCAGCCTCGGGCGATCAGGGCGTCCACCAGGTGTGACGGGACGAAGCCAGCTCCGCCGGTGACGAGGACGCGGTGATCGGGACCAAAGCGCTCAGCAACCTTCATGCGCTCAGCCTACCGACCGCCGAATTCGCGGAAGGGGTCCCCTGTTGACGTCGCACGTCAACAGGGGACCCCTCGACAGGTGCCGTGATCAGTGGGCGCCAGCGCCGGTGAGGGCGCGCACCTCCAGCTCCGCGTACTTGTCCTCGTCGTGCTCCTTGGAGATGACAGTGCCGATCCACCCGCAGAGGAAACCGAACGGGATGGAGAGGATGCCCGGGTTGGACAGCGGGAACCACTGCCAGTCGTGGTCCGGGAACATCGAGGTCGCCGCACCGGAGACCACCGGCGAGAAGAACACCAGCAGCACGGCCGAGAGCAGCCCGCCGTAGATCGCCCACACCGCGCCGGAGGTGTTGAACCGCCGCCAGAAGAGGCTGTAGAGGATCGCCGGCAGGTTGCCCGAGGCGGCGACCGCGAAGGCCAACGCCACCAGGAACGCCACGTTGAGGTTCTGCGCGTAGATCGACAGGGCGATCGACACCGCGCCGATACCCAGGGCGGAGATCCGGGCGACCCGCACCTCCTGCCGCTCCGACGCCTCACCCTTCTTCAGCACGTTCGCGTAGAAGTCGTGCGCCAGGCTGGACGACGAGGCCAGCGTCAACCCGGCGACCACCGCGAGGATGGTGGCGAAGGCGACCGCTGCGATGATCGCCAGCAGGGCTGCCCCACCCAGTTCACCGCCGAAGAAGTCGATGCCGAGCGCTTCGGCCAACTGCGGCGCGGCGGTGTTGCCGGCCTTGTCCTGTGCCGTGATCGCCTGGCTGCCCACCAGCGCCGCCGCACCGAAGCCGAGCGCCAGGGTGAGCAGGTAGAAGGTGCCGATGATGCCGATCGCCCAGAGCACGCTCTTGCGGGCCGCCTTCGCGGTCGGCACCGTGTAGAAGCGGATCAGGATGTGCGGCAGACCGGCGGTGCCGAGCACCAGGGCGATGCCCAGGGACAGCAGATCCACCTTGTTGTAGAAGGTCTGTGTCGAGTTGCCGGCGACCTCGACGCCGTACCGGAGCCCGGGTTCGAGGAACGCGCTGCCCTTGCCGGAGGCGGCGGCCGCCTGGCCGAGTAGCTCCGACAGGTTGAAGTTGAACTTCGCCAGCACCAGGATGGTCATCAACAGCGCACCGCCCATGAGCAGGAACGCCTTGACGATCTGCACGTAGGTGGTGCCCTTCATGCCACCCACGGTCACGTAGATGATCATCAGCGTGCCGACCATGATGATGGTGGCCACCTTCGCGGTGTCCGCGTCCATGCCGAGGAAGGTCGTCCCCGGCCGGATGCCGAGCAGCAGCGCGACCAGCGCGCCGGCGCCGACCATCTGGGCGAGCAGGTAGAAGATCGACACCGTGATGGTGGAGACCGCCGCCGCCGTACGCACCGGACGCTGACGCATCCGGAAGGCCAGCACGTCCGCCATCGTGTACCGGCCCGAGTTCCGCAGCAGCTCCGCGACCAGCAGCAGGGCCACCAGCCAGGCGACCAGGAAGCCGATCGAGTAGAGGAAGCCGTCGTAGCCGTACAACGCGATGATGCCGGCGATGCCGAGGAACGAAGCGGCCGACATGTAGTCGCCGCCGATCGCCATGCCGTTCTGGAAGCCGGAGAAGGACCGGCCGCCCGCGTAGAAGTCGGTCGCCGTCTTGGTCTGCCGGCTGGCCCAGATGGTGATGCCCAGGGTCACCGCGACGAAGACCAGGAAGAGCGTGATGGTCAGGTTGCGGGCGGTGTGATCGCCCGCCTCAGCCGCGAGGAACGTCTCAACCGCGAGGACCTTGCTCATGGGTCACCTCCCCGATCTCGGCGCGGATCCGGTCCGCGATGGGGTCGATCTTCCGGTCCGCGTACCGGGAGTAGAGCCAGGCGATCAGGAACGTGGAGACGAACTGGAGCAGGCCGAAGACCAGTGCGACGTTGATGTTGCTGCCGAACAGCTTCGTGCCCATGAAGTCCCGGGCGTACGCGGAGAGAATGACGTAGAGCGCATACCACAGGAAGAACGCGACGGTCATTGGGAAGACGAAGCCGCGCAGCGCACGCCGCAGCCCGGCGAACTCGTCCGACCGTTGTACGGCCAGGTACTTGTCCGACTGGGAAGCAGCCGGAGCGGGTGTGTCCGTGGACATCTGTGGATCACCACCTTCACAGGCGTCAGAGGAGTTTCGCGCACCGTAAAGAGCGCACTCCCCGGCAGGGAAGGCTGAGATCGACGCCGGTCGGCGAGTGCGCCGAGCGGTTGCCTGGCTGCGCCAAGTGACTCAGGTCACTGCGGTGATCGGTCGCCCCTGGCGAGGCGCCCGTTCAGGCCGGCAGCTCGTGGTAACGACCGCGGTAGTGCAGCAGCGGGGTGGCCACCTCGGCCAGGTCGACCGCCTCGATCGTGGCCTCGACCAGCAGTCCCCAGCCGTACTCCCGGGCGGTGTCCAGCCGGCACCCGGCCCAGCCGCCGGCGTCCGCCGGAACCGGCCCGTACGGCGTCTCGTTCCACGCGCCGGTCGCGAAGAGCCCGCCCGGGGCGGGGAAGAGGCCGGCGAACCGGTCGGCGAGTTGCCGGTGTGGCGGGCCGAGCGGCGTGACGGCGAACCGACCCGACTCCTCGACGGCCGCCCAGAGGTCGGACTCCGGGTCGATCAGCCCGAGCAGCCGGTCCGGTTCCCCCTCGGCCACCAGGGTGGACGAGACGGTCAGCCCGGCCGGACCGGGCGCCGTCCAGAGGGTCACCGGTGCGGCGAGGCGACCACGCAGCCGGCGTACCGGCGACCGTTGCCCGGTCGGCACCGCGAACGGATCGGTGTGGTGGATCTCGGCACCCGGCTCATGATTCACGTGAAACATTGTGCCGCCCCTGGCCCTCGCCCAACCAAGGAAGCGCTCGTGCAGGTCGGCGGGCCGCCCGTTGAGCCGGGCGAGCTGGTCGCCGGCCTCCGCCATGAGGGCACCGAGGTAGACCAGTAGCCCCACCCGGTCGTCCCGGTACTCGGCGAGCAGTGCCAGCCGCGCCGGCTGGCACGGCCAGAGCGTGCCACAGCCACGGCACCGCCAGAGCGGCCGCATCGGCAGGTGCGGGCGGCTCACCGTGGCTCTCCGGCCGTCCGGGTCAGTGAACTGACCCGGCTGCGGCGCACTCCGATCGGCGGAAGGCGATGCCCGAATGGCCGTGATGCCTCTGAGTCATATTGATGCCTCTCAGTCATCATGCTCGCGGTGACACGCCGGTCCCTGGCGCGATGCGCCGGCAGGGCCACCGTCGGCCCGTGCGCCCACGCCGGTGGTCGATTCGGCAGGCCCGCCGACCGCTCCGATCCGGTCGCGCCCGGCACGGCCGCCGGTGCCACAACCTTCTTCCGGTACGACCAACGTGCCCCGTTCCGGCCCCGGATGAATCCGAACATGGCTGATCTCCTCCCGGTCGACGAGGGCCGCCCCGATCGGGGGGATGACCGGGGCGGCCCGAACGCAGGACCCAGTCGCCGGGACGTCGCCTCCACCGGCCGGGCCGCGTGCTCTCCACCCTGGACGGAAAGGCGCAGACAGGGGAGGATGCCAGGGCTTACTACACAGCGCGATCACGTACTTACCGGAGAGGTAAGGATGAACGTCGAGATGTGGGTACGGGCGTTGAAGGCCGCCCGAGCCGGTGCCGAGGTGTCCCAGGAGACTCTGGCCACGCTGACCAAGTGGAGCCCATCCACCGTGGCCGCCATCGAGACCGGCCGGCGTCGGCCCACAATGGAATTCGCGGTCGCCGCCGACCAGGCCCTGGCAACCGGCGGCCTCCTCGCCGAACTGTTGCGGGCTGCCGATCGGCAGCGGCTGCCGACGTGGTTCGTTCCATGGCGCAACCATGAGGAGCAGGCGATCAGGCTCTGTGAATTCGAACCGTGCCTGATTCCGGGCCTCCTGCAAACCGAGGACTATGCCCGCGCAGTCATTTCCGCTGGCGGCCTGAATCCCACCAAGTTGGTGGACGAGCTGGTCACGGTCCGGATGGAACGGCAGCAGTTGTGGCAGCGGGCAGAGTCGCCGCAATGCGTCTTCGTCCTGGACGAGACAGCTCTACGCCGCCCGGTCGGCGGGCCTGCGGTATTGGACGCTCAGCTCGGTCGGCTGATGGAACTCGCCGTCATGTCGAGCGTCAGGCTGCACGTCGTGCCGCTCGATGCCGGAGCCCACGTCGGATTGACCGGCGGCTTTCTGCTCGCTGAGATGCCCGACGGGGAACGGGTCACCTATGTCGAGGACGTTGCTCGTGGACACGTCATCGACGACCCGGACGTCGTCCGTCTGATTGGTCGGAAATGGGATAGCCTGCTCGGCGAAGCGCTTTCCACAAGCGCCTCGCTGGATCTGATCCGGAAGCTGAAGGTGACGCCATGACCGTTGCTCAACCCCGCTGGCGGACGTCGACCAAATCCGGCGACACTGGCGGCGCCTGCGTCGAGGTGGCGGACAACGTGCCCGATGTCATCCTGGTCCGGGACAGCAAGGACCGCTCGGGCCCCGTCCTCACCTTCGCCCCGGCCGCCTGGCGCGGCTTCGTGGCCGACGCCGCCCAGGCCCCTGGCCGACGCGTCGGCTAGCGGCGCGGTGTGACCGTGGCCAGCAGCTCCGGTTGACGTCGGTCCAGCACGTCACCGGCCAGGTACGCGCCGAGCAGCGCCGCGCCCAGCCCGTACGCGGCGCCGACCGGCAGGGCCAGCCAGAGCCACACGTCACCGAGCAGCGCGGCGGCCACCACCATCGGCACCGCGGCGACCGCCGAGGCGAGCATGGCCAGCAGGGTGAGCAGCCCCTTCGTCAGGCCCGCACCGCTGTTCATCGCGAACGGGTTGCTCGTCTCCGGCAGCGAGTACGCCCCGAGCACCGAGACCAGGCTGTTCACCGCCAGCCCGGCGCCGTAGGTGGCGACCAGGCTGCCGATCGTGAGCCCGATCCACCCCGGGTGACCGATCAGCACCGACAGCACCACCCCGACGACCGCCAGCATCGGCAGCACGTACAGCGAGAAGGCCGTCATCCGGGCCCGCAGCTCGACCCGGCCGGACACCCCGGCCACCACGTTCGCGGCGTACGCGCTGCCGTCGAAGCCGAACTGGTTGGCCAGCGTGACGGCGGCGAGCACGCCCACGAAGAGCATGGAGATGGTGACCAGCACCGGTGAGCTGTCGTTGGCAGCCGTCGTGAACCCCTCCTCGCCCATGGCCGCGAAGTCCCCGCCGGTAACGTTGATCATCACCGGCACGAAGATGCCGACCACCGCGATCGTGATCAGGTTGGCCCGGCGGCGCGCGTCCCGCCACCAGTACCGGGCCTCCCGGGCGACCAGGGCACCGAACTGGTCCCGGCGGGCCCAGCCGGCGACCCGGGGAAACAGTTGGGCGACCGCGCCACCGGCAACTCCGCGTCGCACCGGAGCCTTACCGGCGCTCGCCGCACCCACCATCGCCGACTCGAGCGACCGGGACCACCAGGCCAGCAGGGCGCCCAGCGCCGCCACCGTGATCAGCAACTTGACCGGTGCCGCCCACACCCGCCCCTGGGCCACGTCGATGCCGGCGGTCCACGGGGCGCCCAACGGCGTCCAACCGATCACGGTCGCCACGCCGGCCAGCCGGTCCCAGTCCGCCTCGCGCAGCGCGGCGAGGCCGAAGATCTGCAACGGGCCGAGCAGCGCGGCCGTCACCGCCAGCAGCACGGCCGCCAGGTCGCGGACCCGTCGGGACCGCAACATGGTGGCGAAGGCGCTGGTCACCGCCCGGCTGGCGGCCACGCAGAGCAGCAACCCGGCAAGCACACCGACGGCGGAGACCAACCCCGCCGACCAGCCACCCAACGACCAGGCGGTCAGCACCAGCCCGGACGACGCGATGAGCACCGCCAGCACCGGCACGCTGATCAGGGCCGCCACGAACAGGCCGGTCACCAACGTGCGCCGGGGCAGCGGCAGCAGCGCGAACCGGGCCGGGTCGAGTGTCTCGTCCACACCGAAGAAGACCAGTGGCAGCAGCAGCCAACCGAGTACCAACAGCCCGCCACCCGCCGCCGCGACCAGCACCGCGTACTCGCCGTTGCCGGTCAGGCCCGGCGCGGCGAAGAGGAAGAAACCGCTGGCGGCGAACCAGAGCCCGAGCAACGCGCCGCCGATGAACAGGGCGATCCGCCAGCCCTGGCCTCGAAAGTTGTTGCCCATCACCCGCAGCTTGAGCCGCACGAAGTGGCGAGCGGAGACCGAGCGTACGGGGGCGGCGGGGGTGGCGTCCGCGCTCACCGGGAGAGCCACGACAACTCCTCGCCGGTCGCGGTGCGCCCGCCGACCACCTCGACGAAGACCTGCTCCAGGGAGCGACCGCCACGGACCTCGTCGATCGTCCCGACCCGCTTGATGACCCCCTGGGCCAGGATCGCCACGTGCGAGCAGAGCCGCTCGACGACCTCCATCACATGACTGGAGAACACCACGGTGCCGCCACCGGCCGCATATCGGGTGAGGATGTCCCGGATCAGCGCGGCAGAGACCGGGTCGACCGCCTCGAACGGCTCGTCCAACACCAGCACCCGAGGGCCGTGCAGCAGCGCGCAGGCCAGGCCGATCTTCTTCTTCATGCCCGCCGAGTAGTCCACCACCAGGGTCCGACCGGCGTCGCCGAGCGCCAGCACGTCCAGCAGCTCGGCGGCCCGCTGGTCGACCACCGCCGGGTCCATCCCGCGCAACAACCCGTTGTACGCCAGCAGCTCCGCCCCGGTCAGCCGGTCGAACAACCGGACCCCGTCGGGCATCACGCCGAGCAGCCGCTTCGCGGTGACCGGGTCCTGCCAGACGTCGTGCCCGAGCACCCAGGCCGAGCCGGCGTCCGGTCGCAACAGCCCGACCGCCATCGACAGGGTGGTCGTCTTGCCGGCGCCGTTCGGGCCGAGCAGGCCGTAGAAGGAACCGGCGGGGACGTCCAGGTCGACGCCGGCCACCGCGATCGTGCCGTCGAACCGCTTGGCCAGGCCACGCAGTGCGAGCGCGGGGTGCTCAACAGTCATGCGCCGACGCTATCCGCCCACCGCCAGTTACGCCGTCCGGCACCAGACGGACCAGGTATCCCCCTGGAGTCGTACCTCCCCGCGATCTTGCACTTTCTGCACCGACACAAGGTGCATAAACCCTTATATCGACAACCGAAAGTGCAAGATCGGCGCCGGTTTTGGCGCAAGATCGGCGCGGCCTTGCGCTCACTGCATGCGGAGGGCTTCCGGGGTGTGTAGGCGGAGCATGGTGGCGGCGATGTCGGCCGGGGCCCGCCTACGGGTCGCCATCGACACGGCGACCATCACGGTGAAGGCCAACGGCACCGTCCAGGCGGCCGGCTGCGCGATGAGCGTGGCCCGCCAGCCGGACAGCGGTGGGCCGAGCACGGTGACCAGCACCGCGCCGATCGCCGCGCCGCCGCCGGCCACCACGCCGGCGGTGGCGCCCACGTCGGTCAGCCCACGCCACCAGATGCCGAGCACCAGCAGCGGGCAGAAGCTCGACGCGGCGACCGCGAAGGCCAGCCCGACGACCTGCGAGACGTCCAGCCCGGAGACGTGCAGCGACAGCACCGCGGGCACACCACCGGCGATGACGGTGGCCAGCCGGAACCCGCGTACCGAGCCCCGGCCGAGCACGTCCGTCGAGATCACCCCGGCGACGCTGGTCAGCAGGCCGGACGAGGTGGAGAGGAACGCCGCGAAGGCCCCCGCGGCGACCAGCGCGGCGAGGAGCCGCCCGGCCAGGCCGTCGCCCAGGGCCGCTTCGGGTAGCAGCACCACCACCGCGTCGGTCTGGCCGCTGAGCAGCAACTGCGGGGTGTAGATGCGGCCGAGGACCCCGTACAGGGTGGGCAGCAGGTAGAACGCGCCGACCAACGCCAGCACGACCAGGGTGGTCCGGCGGGCCGCCGCGCCGTCCGGATTGGTGTAGAAGCGCACCAGCACGTGCGGCAGGCCCATGGTGCCCAGGAAGGTGGCCAGGATCAGCGAGTACGTGGCGAACAGGCCCCGGTCGTCGTCACCGGCGGCGCTGGGCAGCAACCAGTCGTTGGCATCGGTGGCCACCCCGGACACGTCCGGCACCGGATCACCGGCGGCGAAGGTCAACTCGTCGCCGGGGCGTACCTCTCGGATGTCACCGTCGGGCAGGGTGAGGGTCGCGCGGTGCTCGACCACGACGGTGGTCGCGGCCCGGAACGTCGGCCCGTCGGGCGGGGTCACCGCCGGGCGGCCGTCGGCCTGCCACTGCAGGGCCAGGAAGATCACGGGTACGGCGAGAGCGGTCAGCTTGAGCCAGTACTGGAACGCCTGCACGAAGGTGATGGCGCGCATGCCGCCCAGCGCCACGTTCGCGGTGACCACGGCCGCCACCAGCAGGGCCCCGAGGGGGTACGGGGAGCCGGCGACCGTGGCCAGGGTCAGCCCGGCGCCCTGGAGCTGCGGCACCAGGTACAACCAACCGATGAAGATCACGAAGGCGGTGGCCAGGATGCGGAGTCGACGCGACCCCAGCCGCAGCTCACAGAAGTCGGGCAGTGTGAACGCCCCGGAGCGGCGCAGCGGCGCGGCCACGAAGAGCAGCAGGGCCAGGTAGCCGGCGGCGAACCCGACCGGGTACCAGAGCACGTCCACGCCGTACTTGAGGACCAGCCCCGCGATGCCGAGGAAGCTCGCCGCCGACAGGTACTCCCCGCCGATGGCGGCGGCGTTCCAGGTCGGGCTGATCGCCCTGGACGCCACCAGGAAGTCGGACGTGGTCCGGGCCAACCGCAGCCCGTAGAAGCCGATCCCGACGGTGACCAGGGTGACCGCGACGATGGCCGGGACCACGAAGTCGTTGCCCACTCAGCGCTCCGGCCGTTGCACCAGGTCGGTGAAGTCCTGCTCGTTGCGCTCGGCCAGCCGCACGTACGCCCAGCCCACGCCGATCAGGAACGGGAAGGAGGCCACCCCGAGCAGCAGCCACGGCAGGTTGACGCCGCCGACGGTGGTCCGGCCGAGCGAGGGCGCGATCGCGAACAGCCAGGGCAGCCCGCCCAACCCGATGGCCACCACCAGGGACAGCCGCAACGCCAGCGCGAGTTGGGCCCGGACCAGGCCGCGGACCAGCGCCTCGCCGACCTGGGTCTGCTGGGCCAGCTCGGCGCGGGTCCGCTCGGCGCGGGTGTCCTGCCTGGTGATCTCGGCAAGCACGATCCGGGACCGCCGGGGCGGCGGTACCGCACCGCTCGACCCCACGTCGGGGAGTTGCTTGGACACCCCGGCAGTCTCGCCCGCCGTACGCGATTGTCAAGCGTTCACGCTCACCAGCGTCCCAGTTCGAGGCAGTAGGTAAGGGTGCCGCTCAGCGGAATCGTGTCGAGTTCCGCTCGGGCCCGCAGCCGGCCGAGGTTCGTCGCCCAGAGGCCGTCCCGGGGCTGCTCGGCGGCGATCTGCGTCAGTGCGCAGATGCGCATCGGATCGGGCAGTCGGGCCAACGCGGGTACCGCATCGGCGGACAACCCGGACACGTAGTCGACGTCCAACCGGCCGGTCTCCAGATACCTGTCGACGTTCCGGTCGGCGATCAACCGGTCGGGATTGACAAGCGCCAACCCGAGCAGCGCCAGCACTGCCGTGCCGATCACCAACCGGGGCAGCCACTCGGCCCGCAGCCGCACCACGGCGACCCCGACCAGGAAGAAGAGCAGCCCGAGCCACAGCTCCATGGTCGCCACGACAAGCCGCAGCCGGGTCGCCCCGTACGCGTCGGCGTAGACCTGCATCCGGTAGAGCGCCGAGGCGACGATCACCAGACTGAGCGCGGTGAGCGTGCCGAGCAGTACGCGGACCAGCAGCCGGTCCGCGCGGGTGGCCTTCGGCGCCCGGCGGGCGGCGACCGCGATCACCAGCAGGGTGAGTGCGGTGACGGCGAGCAGTTGCCAGAACCCGCCACGGGCGTACTGGGCGTAGGTGAGCCCGGCCGTACGCAGCACGTGCCCCGCGCCGCCGAACAACACCGTCAGCTGGACCAGCACGAACGCGGCGAACAGGGCGTCGAGCAATACCAGCGGGAGGGTCCACTCCAGTCGGTGGACCGGTCGTGACGGCCTCGGTCGCAGACCCTCCAGGTCGGGTGGGCGGGTGACCAGGTACGCGCCGCCGAGCAGACCACCGCCGATCACCACCAGGCGGAACGTCCAGCCGATCACACCGGGTAGCGAGATGTCGGGCAGCAGGCCGGTGACCAGTTCGGCGAAGACCGCGTCGGCGGAGGAGAAGAGCAGCCCGAACAGCGTCAGCAGGACGGCGGAGATGGTCAGGCTGGTGAGGATCCGTCCGAAGCCGACCCCGGACCCTGCCGGGCGGGTGTCGCGTACTCCGCGTACCGCCCACGGGAGCGCCCGAACCGTCGCGGCGGGCGGCAGCGTCACGGCGACCAGCATGCCGAGCGGGCTTCGCCCGCCGGTCACCGCGAGAGTCCCGGTCACCGCCGCCGCGAGCAGGCAGAGAGCGAAGAGCCAGCCGGCTGCCCGGACCGTGCCGACGGCGACCAACGCGACCGTCGCGGCGGCCCAGAGGGCCTGTTCCGCCCGCCCCGGTGCCCCCGTGGCACCGGGACGGGCGGTGACCGCCTGGACGGTCGGCTCGGGCGCGGCGGTCGGATCCGCCTGGACAGTCCGCTCCGGCGCGGCGGTTGGTCCCGGCGGAGCCGTCGGTGCCGCCGCGCCAGTCGGTGTGATGGCGCTCGCCGTCGGGGACGGCCTCCCGGAACGGACGACGCCGGCGGTGCCGAGGGCAGCGGTGACGGCCAGCGCTGCCACCAGCCAGCCGAGGCCGGGACGAACCGTCGTCAGGATCGACGCCCCGATGACCGCCGCAGCCGTCAGCGCCCCCAGCACGAGCGGACGGGCAGGTCCGGACGGCCCCGGCCAGCGGCGCTGGATCAGCGACGGGGGCCTGGGCGGGGCGGGTGCGACAGGCCACGCCTGAGGTCGGCCGGCGACCGGTGTGGCAGCCGGGCCGGGGCCGACGACCGGGGAGACCTGCGGTCCGGTCGGCCCGTTGGCCGGGAGTGGGGTGCTGCCAGGGCTGGTCATGCGGCCTCTTCTCGGTGTGGCCCGTCGCACGGGATGGTGACCTGGATGCGGCAGCCGGGCCGGTCGCCCCGGTGTGGTCCGCTCGGATCGAGGACACCGATCCGACCGCCGTGCAGTTCGACGACCCACCGGGCGATGGCCAGGCCGAGCCCGGTTCCGCCTCCGACCGACCGGTCGCCTCGGGTGAACCGCTCGAACACCCGGGAACGCTCGGCCGGCGGAATGCCCTGGCCCTCGTCGCTCACCTCGAAGCGGAGCTGGTCCCCGGCTTTCTCGGCGCTCACCCGCACCGTGCCGCCCGGTGGGCTGTGTCGCGCCGCGTTGTCGAGCAGGTTCGCGAAGACCTGGTGCATCCGCCACGGGTCCGCGTGAACCGTCAGCGGTGCCGGCAGGTCACGGAGCTGGAAGCGCACGTCCAGACCGGCGCCGGACGCGCTGGCCGTGGCGTGCTCCACCGCCTCGTCGAGGAAGTCCCCCACATCCATGCGTACGCGCCGCAGCGGCACCACCCCGGCGTCGAGTCGGGACAGGTCGAGCAGGTCGGCGACGAGGTGCCCGAGCCGTTCGGTCTGGGCCAACGCCGAACGCAGCGCCGCGGGTTCGGGGTCGGCGACCCCGTCCACCATGTTCTCCAGCACGCCCTGCAACGCGGTGATCGGCGTACGCAGCTCGTGCGAGACGTTGGCGATCAGCTCGCGTCGACGCTGGTCGGCGGCGTGCAGATCCTCGGCCATCTTGTTGAACGCCTGGGCCAGCTCGCCGACCTCGTCGCGGGAGGTGGCGCGTACCCGTCGGGTGTAGTCGCCGCGGGCCATCGCCCCGGCGGCCGCCGTCATCTCGCGCAGCGGCGAAGTCATCCCGTGGGCGAGCACCTGCGAGGTCACCAGCGCGATGCAGATGCTGGTAACCGCCGTGCCGGGCGGGAGCCAACCGATGCCGTACCAGAAGTAACCGATGGCCACGGCCCAGGACGCGACCAGCAGGACGCCGAGTTTCATCTTGATCGAGCGGACGGGATCCAGTGGACGCGGTAGCACCCGTTCCAGCCAGTTGAACGCGCGGTCGATCATGCGGGCATCTCCAGGGCGTACCCGACGCCGTGGACGGTCCGGATCAGGTCGGCGCCGAGCTTGCGGCGCAGAGCCTTGATGTGGCTGTCCACGGTGCGGGTGCCGCTCCCGTCGACCCATCCCCAGACGTCGGCGAGCAGCCGTTCCCGGGGGAGCACCGTGCGGGGTCGTCCCGCGAGGTGGACCAGCAGGTCGAACTCGGTAGGGGTGAGGTGCACGTCCGCGCCGGCCCGGCGGACGCGTCGCTCGGCCTGGTTGATCTCGATGTCGCCGAGGCGGATGGCCGGCGGCGCGGGAGTGGCGGCGGCCCGCTCCATCCGACGCAGCAGGACATGCACCCGGGCGGTGAGTTCCCGCATCGAGAACGGCTTGGTGAGGTAGTCGTCCGCGCCGACCGCCAGCCCCACGAGCAGATCGGTCTCGTCGTCGCGGGCGGTGAGCATCAGCACCGGCACCGGTCGGTCGGCCTGGATCCGGCGGCACACCTCCAGGCCGTCGAAGCCCGGCAGCATCACGTCGAGGACGACGAGATCCGGCTGTCCGGCGTGGAACTGCGCGACCGCGCTGGGCCCGTCCGCCGCGATCTCCACAGTGAAACCCTCGGCCCGTAGTCGGGCGGCGATGGACTCGGCGATGGTCCGTTCGTCCTCGACCACCAGTACCCGGCGTTCGTTCATGGGTCCTGACTGTAGGGAGCGGCCGTGGAGATCAGTGGTTTGCGTTGTGAATAACCTGTGGAGAACCGCTCACGGCTGTGGATAACTCGGGGATCATGCCGGCTGGCGTGTGGGAACTCCGGAGGCTCGTTGTGGACAACCGACTGAGCTGTCAGGGTGATCCGGTAGAGAGGAGGTGTGACGGTGACCAACCCTGCCCGGCCCGGCTGGGGCGATGCCTGGACGGTGGACGACCTCCAGAGCCTCCCCGAGGACGACCAGGTCTACGAGATCTTCGACGGGAGCCTGGTCGTGTCCCCCCATGCGGACGTCTTCCACGGCGCGGTCGCCAACCGCCTCCGCCGGATCCTCGACCGCCAGGCCCCCGCCGCTGTGCTCGTCGGTCAGGACATCGGGGTGAGTGCGAAACGCTCGTCGTACTTCGTGCCCGATTTCTTCGTCACCGGTGAGAGCGCACTGGACAGCGGCGGCGCACCGAGCAGCCGTTCCCCCTCGCCCTGCCGCTGGCCGACATCTTCTGACCCCAGGGCTTGATCCAGTCGAGGTGCTGAAAGTCGGGCCATCCGGGCCGGTGGGATGGCCCGACTTTCCGGAACCCTCGGCGTCCGACGGTCACTCCAGGCCGATGCGCTCCGGCCGGGCCGAGGCGGAGCCGAGCCAGGTGTGCGGGTTGCCGTACCAGCACCAGCCCAGCTTGGGTGCGCCCTGGCTGATCCACAGCGCCGGCACCCGCTTGTCGCCGCAGCGGGAGCCGACCAGCGAGAAGCACCGGTTGCTCGCCAACGCGGCCGGGTGCAGCGTGATGAAGGCGAGCCCTTCGTCGATGCTGAGCGGCAGTCGACCCTGGGCGGTGATCCCCTCCATGGCCGTGGCGGGTGCCAGGTTGCGGTACTCCTCGCCCCGGTCGACGTCGAAGAGCAGGTACGCCGGCCCGGCCGGCACCTCCAGTTCCTTGATCGGGTCGAAGCGGGGCAGGTCGTCCTCGGCGTAGTTCCGGTCGATGACGCCGGGCTTGCTCTTGCCGGCCAGGGTGGTCAGCTCCACCCGTTCCGGCACACCGATCAGGTCCCGGGTGATGACCAGCAGGAACGGCACCCGGGCGTCGGTGGGGGCGGGCAGCCCGGCGGTGCCCTCGACCGCGCTGGCCCGCAGTGGCGCGACCAGGTCGCGGAAGGCGCTCTTGGTCAGCCCGGCGAGGGCGGGGTAGCCGAGCTGCACCAGTCGGTCGAGTTGGCTGTCGAACTCGGATTGGGCGTCGAACGGGGTCTCGGTCACGGCAGGCCTCCCGGGAGTCGTACGGACTAGCGTACAACGTACGGTAGGGCTGCTTCCATTCCCGGCTCAGCGACTCCAATCCTGCTTCGCGGCCCTGACCAGCTTGTCCTTCAGCTCCCGGGTGTGCCGCCGGCTCACCGGCAGCTCGGTCGAGTCGATCACCACCACGTAGCCGGAGTTGACCAACCGCAACTCCGCGATCAACTTCAACTGCACCAGGTACGACCGGTGCACCCGCACGAAGCCGGCATCGGCCCAGCGTTCCGCGAGCGTGGCCAGCGAGACCCGCACCAGGTGCGACCCCTCAGCGGTGTGCAACCGGGCGTAGTCACCCTGCGCCTCCACCCAGCGCACCGCCGAGCGGGGCAGCATCCGGGTGGTGCCGGCCAGCTCGATGGGGATGGTCGGGTCCTCCTCCGCGCGGGCCAGCGCCGCCGGGTGCGACGGCACCACCCGTGAGCCGATCACCCGGCGCAGTGACTCGGCCAGCCGATCGGCGCGTACCGGTTTCCGCACGTAGTCGGTGGCGCCCAGATCGAAGGCGTCCACCGCGCCGTCGTCGTACGCGGTGACGAACACGATCGCCGGTGGCCGGGCGAACCGGCGCAGCACCCGGGCCAGCTCCATCCCGTCCAGGCCGGGCATCCGGATGTCCAGGAAGACCACGTCCACGTCACCGTCGCGCAGCAACCGCAGCGCCTCGGTGGCATCCCCGGCCGTGTGCAGGCGGGCTACCCGGGGGTCGGCCCGCAGGTGGTACGCCAGCTCGTCGAGCGCGGGCGGCTCGTCGTCCACGGCGAGGACGCGCAGGAAACCGGTCGCGTTCACCGCCCCCGTCCCGGTCCGCTCGCTCACGACCCTGCCCGTACGCCCGGGTGGAACTTCGGCACCCGCATGCTCACCTTCGTGCCCGAGCCCAACCCGGTCTCCACGACCAGGCCGAACCGGTCCCCGAAGACCGAGCGCAACCGCTCGTCGACGTTGGAGAGGCCGACGTGCTGGCCCGTGTCGTCACCGGGGTCGCCGGTGCCGTGGGCCAGCTCGGCGATGCCGGCGGTCAGCGTGGTCGGATCCATTCCCACTCCGTCGTCCTCCACCGTGATGTGGCATTCGGCTCCCGCGTCCCGGGCCTCGATGCTCACCATGCCCGTGCCCGGCTTGCGGGACAACCCGTGGCGAACCGCGTTCTCCACCAGCGGCTGGAGGCAGAGGAACGGCAGCGTCACCGGCAGCACCTCCGGGGCGATCTGCAACCGCACCTGCAACCGGTCGCCGAACCGGGCCCGCTCGATGGTCAGGTAGCGGTCGATCGACCGCAGCTCCTCGGCCAGCGTGGTGAACTCCCCGTGCGCCCGGAACGAGTACCGGGTGAACTCCGCGAACTCCAGGATCAGCTCCCGGGCCCGCTCCGGGTCGGTGCGCACGAACGAGCCGATCGCGGTCAGCGCGTTGTAGATGAAGTGCGGGCTGATCTGCGCCCGCAACGCCCGGATCTCGGCGCGGGCCAGCCGCTCCCGCGACGAGTCCAGCTCGGCCAGGGCGAGCTGGTTGCCGGCCCAGTGCGCCGTCTCCAGGGTGGCCTGCACCAACCCCGGAGGCGGCGGGCTGTCGGCGACCGCCACCAGCGCGCCCACCACCCGGCCGTCCGCCCCCAGCAACGGTGCGACCACCGCCCCGCGGACCGGGCAGTCGACCCGGTCACAGTGCAGTTCCTGCTCACCCAGCACTGTCGAGCGACCGCTGTCGACCGTCCGCTGGGCCGCCGCGAGCAGTTGCTCTCCGTGGTGCGTGCCGCGCCCGTCGAGGGCCAGCAGCCGGTCGGCGTCGGTGAGCGCCAGCCCGACCGCGCCCACCAGCGCCCGCAGATGCCGTACGGCCTTCGCCGCGCCCGCCTCGCTCAACCCCGCTCGTAGCGGCTCGGCAGCCAGGCCGGCGGTGTGCAGCACCTCGTAGGTGGCCCGCTGGGTGGCGGTGGCGATGCCACGGCGGGCTCGCAGCCGCAGCACCGCCAGCAGGGCTGCGGTCAGCGCGGTGACGAGTGAGACGACGCCGACCACGGCGGAGAGGTTGGCAGCCACGCAGCGATCCTCGCCCCTGCGAGCCGGCGCGCCAACCCTCTAGTACGCGCCCTTGCGGGCGAGCACCACCCCGACGGTGCGCCACAGGATGCTCAGGTCGTACGCGAGCGACCAGTTGTCGACGTAGTAGAGGTCCAGTCGGACCGACTCGTCCCAGGACAGGTCGGAGCGGCCGGAGACCTGCCACAGCCCGGTCATGCCGGGGCGGACCAGCAGTCGGCGGCGTACGTCACCCAGGAAGTCACCGTCGTCGGCCGGCAGCGGGCGGGGCCCGACCAGCGACATCTCGCCCCACAGCACGTTGATCAGCTGCGGCAGCTCGTCCAGCGACGTGGCCCGCAGGAAGCGACCGACCGGGAAGACACGGGGGTCCTCCTTCATCTTGAACAGCATGCCGTCGGTCTCGTTCCGATCGACCAGGCTGGCCAGCCGGTCCTCGGCGTTGACGTACATGGTCCGGAACTTCCACACCCGGAACGTGCGTCCCTCGTGCCCCACCCGGGGCTGGCGGAAGAAGACCGGCCCGGGGTCGGAGATCCGGATCGCCACGGCGATGGCCAGGAAGAGCGGGACCAGCAGCAGCAGGCCGAGACCGGCGGCGACCCGGTCCATCAGGTTCTTGGCCAGCAGCGCCGGCCCGGAGAGGGTCGGCTCCTCGACGTGCAGCAGCGGCAGACCCTCGATCGGCCGAATGTGCACCCGGGGGCCGGCGATGTCGGTGAGCTGCGGAGCGACCACCAGGTCGACGCCGGAGCCCTCCAGTTGCCAGGCCAGCCGGCGCAACTCACCCGGCTCCGCGCTGGCCGACCCGCAGACGGCGATCGTGTCCCCACCGACCTCACGGACCAGGGCCAGGACGTCGCGTCCGGCGTGCACCGGAACCGGGGTCGGCATGCCCCGGGCAGCCGCGTACCCGTCGGTGATGTGGATGGCGACGGGCATCAGCCCGGCGGCCGGGCTGCGGGTGACCGCCGCGTAGACCTCCAGGCACTCGGGCAGGGTGCCGACCAGCACCATCCGGTGCGCGGCCTGGCCGGCCCGCCGGCGGATGTAGTGCAACGCCCACCGGGCGACAAAACGACCCCACAGGATCAACAGCGTCGCGCCGACCAGCGCCGTGCCCACGGTGAACCGGGAGAGCTGGGTCACGGTGGAGAAGGCGAGGAACGAGACACTCGCGGCCACCGTCACCGAGGCGCGGATCACCCGCTTGAACTCGTCCGGGCCGAGCCCCAGGTAGCGCCGGTCGTACGCCCGGTTGCTCCAGAGGATGATCACCCAGCCGAGCGGGAGCAGCAGGTAGGAGACGGTGTGGAACCACGTCGGGTCCTGCTGGGTGCCGGAGAACCCGGAGGCAGCCTGGTCGAAGAGCTGGATCGCGATCCAGCTGGCGAACGCCGCCGCGCCGAAGTCGAGCAGCAGCAGGATCGCGATGTAGGGGCGGTGCCAGCGGGAGACACGGCGTCGCGCCCTGGTCCATGCCGACCGAGGTACGCCGTTGTGGGACGGCGGCGTCGGCGGCTGGATCTCGAAGCTGTCGACGTGCCGCACGAGTCTGCTCCGGCCTTCGTTGGTTACCGGGCGCTGGAGGCTTGCCGTCACCTCACCCATGTCCTCCCGCATGACACGGGCCGCTCACTCGGCGTGAAGGCCCGGGTCGCCCACCGTCCCAGTCTCCCACGCGGCCTCCGACCGATCGTCGCCCCGAAGGAGATTGGCGACCGACGGTGCTGGCGGGATCTGGCCGGCTCCGCACCATTTCAGAAGCCGGGGACCGGGCCACTATACCGATGGATGCGCGCGTGGCGAGAAGGGCGGACCGGAGCTTCCGCTCACGGAGGGAGATTCCGCTCCGTAGTCCTGAAGTGCAATTACTCACCGTACGAGGCGAGACAACCGACGGTCAGCGAGCGGCTTGCCGCCGGTCTGGCAGGTGGGGCAGTACTGCAGGCTGGAGTCGGCGAACGACACCTCGCGCACGGTGTCCCCGCATACCGGGCAGGGCAGCCCGGTGCGCGCGTGCACCTTCAGCCCGGAGCGCTTCTCGCCCTTCAGCTCCGCGGCCCGCTGACCGAGGGACCGCTCGACCGCGTCGCCGAGGACCTGTCGGGTGGCGGCGTGCAGGGTGGCGATCTGGGCGTCGGTGAGCCGATCGGTGATCGCGAACGGGGACAGCTTCGCGGCGTGCAGGATCTCGTCGGAGTACGCGTTGCCCACCCCGGACAGCACGGACTGGTCGGTCAGCACCCCCTTGACCTGCCCCCGCCTGCTCCGCAGCCGCTCGGCGAAGGTGGGCAGATCCGCGGCGAGCGCGTCCGGGCCCAGCTTGGCCACCCCGGGGACCGCCGCGAGGTCGGTGACCAGATATGCGGCCAGCTTCTTCTGCGTGCCGGCCTCGGTGAGGTCGAAGCCGGACCCGTCATCCAGGCGTACCCGCACCGCGATCGGGCCCTTGCCCGGACGTAGCGGGGTGGTGGAGGGGAACGCCTCCCGGTAGTGCAGCCAGCCTGCTCGCGCCAGATGCACCACCAGGTGCAGGTCGCCCTCGAAGAGGACGTCGAGGAACTTGCCGTGCCGACCGGCGTCGACAACCGCCCGGCCGGCGACCTCGGTCGGCGCCGGTTCGTACGTCTTCAGGGCGCTGATCGCGGCGATCTCCAGCCGATCGACGCGCCGCCCCACCGCGCGCTGACGCAGGTAACCCGCGAGCGCCTCAACCTCCGGTAGTTCGGGCACGACACAACGGTAGCCTTCTTTCCCGTGAGCGTGAGGAATGAGCTTGCGAGTCCCCACCGCGAGCGCGAGGAGTGAGCTTGCGAGCCCCGCAGTCGCGAGCAACAGTCGGCACAGCCGCGAACGAAAGGCAAGCTCCGTGAGAATCGTGGTGGCACACAACCGGTACCGGGAAGCCCAGCCTTCCGGTGAGAACACGATCGTCGACTCGGAGATCGCTCAGCTCACCGCCGCTGGCGTCGAGGTGCTGCCCTTCATTCGCAGTTCGGACGAGATCCCGTCGATGTCGAAGGCGGCGAAGGCGCTGCTGCCGATCTCGCCGATCTGGGCGCCGCGCGCCCAGCACGATCTGAGCCGGCTGCTCACCGAGCACCGACCGGACGTTCTGCACCTGCACAACCCGTACCCCCTTATCTCGCCCTGGGTGGTGCGGACCGCGCACCGGCACGGTGTGCCGGTGGTGCAGACGGTGCACAACTACCGGCAGGTCTGCTCGTCGGGGATCTACTTCCGCGACGGCGTGATCTGTCAGGACTGCAAGGGTCGGGCGTTGGGTGTGCCGGCGATCAAGCACCGTTGCTACCGCGACTCGGCGGTGCAGAGCGCGCTGATGGCGACGACCCTGGCCGTGCACCGGGGCACCTGGCGCTCGGTGGATCGGTACATCGCGCTCACCTCGGCGATCGCCGATCACCTCCGCGAGTACGGCATTCCGGACGAACGCATCGTGGTGAAGCCGAACTCCGTACCCGATCCGGGTCGTCCGATGCCGCTGGGTGACGGGTTCCTCTACATGGCCCGGCTTTCCCCGGAGAAGGGCGTCGACCTGCTGCTGGACGCCTGGCGTCGGCACCCGGTGGGTGCGCTGGGCACGTTGCGGATCGCCGGTGACGGTGAGCTGCGCCCACTCGTGGAGGCAGCCGCCGCCGAGCGACCCGACGTGGTCTACCTCGGTCAGCTCGACCGGGCCGGCGTGCAGGCCGCAGTCGAGGCGAGCGCGGTGGTGATCGTCGCCGCGATGTGGCACGACGTGCTGCCCACCGTGATCATCGAGGCGTTGGCGAGCGGCCGGCCGGTGCTCGGTACGGCGTTGGGCGGCATTCCGTACCTGGTCGGGGCCGACGCCCCGCACGAGCCCGCCGGCACCGGACCCGCCGAGATCGCCTCCGCGGTCGCCGGCGGCGGCGGGTCAGCCATGCCGGCGGGGATCGGTCTGGGCGAGGCCGGTTGGGTGGTCGCCCCGGAGCCGGCCGCGCTCGCTGCCGCGCTGCCGGTCGCCCGCGCCGGTGCGTCCGGGCTGACCCTGGCCGCCCGCGCCCGCTACGAGCGCATCTTCCACCCCGACGTGGTCACCAAGCAGCTCATCGACGTCTACGCGGGCCTGGCCCGAACCCCCAACCCCGTCTGAACCCGGTCCCGCCCCGCCCCGCCCCGCCCCGCCCCGCCCGCCTGCCCTCCGCGATCTTGCACTTGCTGTCCCGGCACAAGGCGCATACCCGTCCATATCGACGACCGAAAGTGCAAGATCGGCGTGGTGGTGCCCCGGCAAGGACATGGCGGCGGGGGGAGGGGGCGGGGGGGTCAGCGCAGGGAGGCGCGGGCCGAGAAGGCGATGCTCGCGAGCAGGAAGCCGCCGTTGACGATCGTGAAGGCGACCATCACCCAGAGGACCAGCGCGGGGGCCACGGCGAGCACCACGGCGGCCACGAACACCACCGCGCCGTAGTCGCGGACCAGCTTCACCAGGCGCACCGGCAGCGAGGTCGAGGTGACCATGCTGGCCGCGTTCGGGCCGGCCTGCATCACCGACGTCACCAGGTTGACCATCCAGGTGCCCGCGAAGGTCGCCACGAGCCAGGTCGGCGTGCCCGGCTCCTGCGCCACGGCGGTGGCGGCCAGCGCTGCCACCAGGGCGATCTGCGCGGCCACGTCGCAGAGCACGTCGACGCGCGCGCCGGCCGCGCTGCCCTGGCCGGTCACCCGGGCCAGCTGCCCGTCCGCGCAGTCCAGCGAGTACGCCACCTGCCAGCCGACTAGGGCGAGCAGGCCGACCACCCAGGCCGGTACGTCCCCGGCGGCGACCGGGCCGGCAAGCGCCACGACGGTGACCGAGGTGGCCAGCCCGAGCACCAGGTTGGTGATGGTCAACGCGGTCGGTCGCAGCCCGAGCCGCTGGGCGACGAGCGCGAAGACGGCCCCCAGCCACTGGCTGATCGACTCGCTGAACAGGCCGCCGCCCCGGTTCACCCGGTGGAAGTCGGCGACGGTGGGACGGGGGTCAGCCAAGCTGGTCGCGGATTGCACCGGCGTAGTCTGCCAGCCGTTCCCGGGTCTCGGTAGGCGACAGCGCCAGGTGTTCGAGGATGGTGTACCGGTCCGGCCGGGTACGCGGCGCGAACTGCACCGCCTCGATGAACTGGTCGTCGGTGAGCGCCACCTCGGCGGGGAGCCGGGGCAGACCGTGCCGGGCGAGACAGGCCGACATCTCCCCGAAGCGGCGGAGATCTCCGCGCAGCCAGGTGCAGAACAGCGCGCCCAGCCCAGCCAACTCGCCGTGCGAGGCGGTCCCCGGAAAGAGCGAGTCGACCGCGTGCATGATCTCGTGGCAGCCGCCGCTGCACGGACGGCTGGTGCCGTCGACCGCCATCGCCAGACCGCTGGAGATCAACGCCTCGGCGAGGACGATCACGAAGGCGTCGTCGCTCATGTCGCCCGGGTGGTTGAGCACCGCTTCGGCGCCCGCCCGCGAGAGCGAGGCGGCCAGCCCGTCGACCGGCTCACCGCGTACCTGCCGGGACAGCTCCCAGTCGGCCAGCGCGCTGATGTTGCTGATCACGTCGCCGATGCCGGCCCGGTTGTGTCGGTCCGGGCCGCTCTCCACGAAGTCCAGGTCGACGATCACCCCGATCGGGATGTGGACGCCGTAGGAGCCCTTGATCCCGTCGGTGATCAGGCTGGCCACCGGGGAGGCGATCCCGTCGTTGGCGAGGCTGGTCGCCACCGACACCATCGGCAGCCCTCGGCGGGTCGCCGCGTACTTGGCCACGTCGATGGTCTTGCCGCCGCCGATGCCGACCACCGCGTCGTAGGACCGGGCGCGGAGTTTGCCGCCCAGGTCGTCGGCGGCGTCCAGCGTCCCGCCGGAGACGGTGAACACGTCCGCCGAGCGCAGCGACGGTCGGATCAGCTCCGCGATCTGGGCACCCTGACCCGGGCCGACCACCACCGCGACGTCGCCCCCGGAGGAGATCCGCCCGTCGGCCAGGATCGCGCCCAGGTCGGCGACCGCCCCGCGTCGCACATCGATGTGCAGCGGGGTGAGGACGCTCCGAGCTAGTAGAGGCACGCGATCTCCCGCGCGCGGGCCAGGTCGGCGTGGTTGTCGACCTCGACCCACGGGACGTCACCGATCGGCGCCGCCCGCACCTCCCCGCCCCGGTCGGAGAACTCCTGGTAGCCGTCCTCGTAGTAGAGGTTCGGGTCCCGTCGCCAGGTCGCCTCCAGCGCGTCGGCGAGGGAGTCGGCGACCTGGGGCTCGATCAGCGTCGCGCCGATGTACTCCCCGTACGCCTCGCCCGGGTCCATGATCTTGGTGATCCGGGTGAGCTGGCCGGCGGCGTCGAAGGTGGTCTTCATCTCCTCCTCGGCCAGCGGCTTGAGGGTGTCCACGGCCAGCAGGATCCCCGGGCCACGCTCGGCGAGCAGGGTCTTCTCCACGCTCACCGGGTGCACGGTGTCCCCGTTGACCAGCAGCACCCCGCGCGCGAAGTGCTCCCGGGCGAGCCAGAGCGAGTAGGCGTTGTTCCACTCCTCGGCCTTGTCGTTGTGCACCAGGGTGAGCGTGACCCCGTACCGCTTCTCCAGGTCGGCCTGCCGCTCGCGGACCGCGTCCGCCGCGTAACCGACGACGATCACGATGTCGGTGAGCTCGACCTCGGCGAGGTTGCCCAGCGCGATGTCCAGGATCGTCGTCTCGCCGTCCACCGGCACCAACGCCTTGGGCAGGGTGTCGGTGTACGGGCGCAGCCGTCGTCCCGCTCCGGCCGCGAGCACCATTCCGATCATCGCGACATCCTCCCTAGTCCTGCTCCCGTCACCGGTGGAGGATAGCGCCGGCTGGGTGCGCCGCTCCGGCCAACCGGGTCAGCCGGGCAATGCCGCCAGGTCGGCGAGCATGGTCAGGCGTTCCTCCGCGCTGAGCGCGGCGTACGGGCCGGCGGCCCGCCGGTCGGTCTCCAGTTCGATGGCGAGTCGCTCGGGACCGGCCGGCAGGGCGGCGATGCTCGACGCGGTGTGCCCGGCGGCGGTCCAGGCGGCGGCGTGCGCGTCGGCCCGGTGGTGTCGCAGCGTGCTGAGCCGGTTGAGCAGCAGAACGCCCGACGGGGTGCCGTCCGGCTCGTACGGGGGCGCCAGCGCGGCGAAGGCCGAGGCGACCGGCTTCGCCTCCTCGTCCGCCAGCACCAGGGCGTATGCGAGCAGTCGGCCGAGCATGGCCACCAGCCGGGCCACCCGGTCGTCGTGGCCGGCCCACAACTCCTCGGTGACCTCGGCGTGCACCTGGTACAGCTCGGCGAGGAAGGCGGCGCCCCGCTCGGTGGCGGACAGGGCTCCGTCCGGGCCGCGGTAGATCATCCCGTGGGCCACCTGCTTGTCCACGGTCCGCCGGCAGGCGACCGGGTCGTGGTAGCGGGTGATCGCCGCGAACCCGGGCCCGTCGACAGTGCCACCGGGTGCGGCCAGCCGGGTGCGCAGGTCGACCAGGAAGCCGGTCGCCGTGATTCCGCCGTAGCGCTGGGACAACTCGGCGCCACCACCGTCCCGGCCGGCCAGGATGCCGGCGCGGAAGGTCCGGTCCACTGCCGGTGCGAGCAGCCCGGCGATCCGGTGGGGCGCCAGCTCGACGGTGTTCACAGACCGATCGACCGCAGGACGGCGAAGCCCTCCTCCGCGATCCGCCGGATCAGCCCGTCGTTGACGTCGCGGTGCTCGTCGAGCAACGTCACCTCGTGCTCGGCCAGCCAGCGGTACTCGGTGTGCTTGCCGGCCTCCAGCATCGGGTGGTCGAGGTCACCGTCGACACGGACCAGGAAGTCGTACTCGGTCCGGGCCAGCCCGTCGTCGCCGACGTAGCTGTACTCGCCCACCTGGCCCAGGACGTGCGAGAGGACCCAGCCGGTCTCCTCCGTGATCTCCCGGCGCAGTGCCTCGTCGATGTCCTCGCCCGGCTCCACGTGGCCGCCGACGATGTCCCAACAGTTGGGAAACAGGCGTCTGTGTGGTGAGCGGCGCTGAAAGAAGATGCGGCCGTCATGGTCGACGATCAGCGCGCCGGCGCAGCGCAGGGGCTCGGTGGACACCATCCGACAGTAGCCAGCGTCCGCAGCTTGTGCGATGCCGCTCTTGTCCCGGAAACATCCACCGACCACCATGTCCGTACCGAATGCCACCGTCCCAAAGGGGTGATGTGTGATGCAGGTACGGGATGCGATGTCCAGCCAGGTCCTCGTCGTCGGTCCGGAGCACACGCTCCGCCAGGCGGCCCGGATGATGTCGGCCCGCGGTGTCGGGTCGGCGGTCGTGATCGACCCTGATTCCGAGGGTGTGGGGATCATGACCGAACGCGACGTGTTGAAGGCCATCGGCGCCGGCCTGGACTGCGACGTGGAACGCACCGGCGCCCACCTGACCTGGGACGTGGTCTACGCGGGGCCGGAGTGGACGGTGGCCGAGGCCGCCGCCGCGATGGCCCGGGGCGGATTCCGGCACCTGGTGGTGCTGGACGGCCAGGAGGTGGCCGGTGTGATCTCCGTCCGGGACATCATGCGGGTCTGGTCGGAGAGCCAGGCGGTCGCCACGACCTGATCGGGGTGGTGTGCGGGGCCGGATCGATGGGTAGACATCCCTTGCGGGCGCGGAGATGCCGTGGCCCGTGGGGGAGGTCCCGATGCGCGACGCGGAGCGGCTGGTCGAGCAGCAGTACGACATGCTCCTGCGTCGGGACGTGGCCCGGCTGCCGGATCTCTACGCCTCGGAGGCGTTCTACGCCATGCCGGGCGTGACGGTCCGGCCGATCGAGCTGCCCGCGCTGCTGCGCACCTGGACCGGCGCCTTTCCAGACCTGCGGGTCGACCCGATGGGCGCGGTCCGCACCGGCGGTGGCGCCGCGGTCGAGCTGCGACTGACCGGCACCCACACCGGCACCCTGCATTCGCCGTACGGCACCGTCGCGCCCACCGGCCGGCTGGTGAGCTGGGAGGTGGCCGACGTGGTCCGGGCCCGCAAGGGTCGGATCACCGCGTGGCGCTCCTACTTCGACTGGAGTCAGCTCCTCGACGCGCTCGGCGTGCGGCTGGAGGGACTTTCCCGGGCCGCGCAGCACGACGCGCTCGCCCTTCCGGTCTGATCTGCCGCCGACCGGTCGAGTGGGGTCACCCGACCCGGTGGCTCAGGATGCGGACATCGCCGTGCCGACCGCGCGTCCCCCGCCGCCGCCCGTACGCTCAACATCCATGACCGCCGAGCAGTTGATCTCCTTTGCCCGTGGGGCTCCCTCGCTGGACATCGTCGATGTCGAGGGGCTCAAGGCCGCCGCCGTCCGCGCCTTCGACGCCGACCCCGCAGGGGTGACGGCGTACGGCACCTCCGTCGGGTACCTACCGCTGCGAAAGTGGATCGCCGAGAAGCACGGGGTCGAGGCCGACCAGGTGCTGGTCACCAACGGGTCGCTTCAGGCTGACGCGTTCCTCTTCGACCACCTGGTCCGCCCCGGCGACGCGGTGGTGGTGGAACGCCCCACGTACGACCGGACGCTGCTCAATCTCCAGCGGATGGGCAGTGAGCTGCACGGCATCGCCGTCCAGCCGGATGGCCTGGACACTGCCGAGCTGCGCAAGCTGCTGGAGTCCGGGGTCCGCCCCCGGCTCGCGCACGTCATCCCGAACTACCAGAACCCGGCCGGCATGACGCTGTCCCTGGAGAAGCGCCGGGAGCTGCTCGACCTGGCCGCCGAGTACGAGTTCACGATCTTCGAGGACGACCCGTACGCGGACATCCGCTTCCGTGGCGAGGCGCTGCCGTCGATGCTCTCGCTGGACACCCGCAACGTGGTGGTGCACGCGTCGAGCTTCACCAAGACGGTCTGCCCGGGTGTGCGGGTCGGTTACCTGGTCGGCCCGGCCGACCTGATCGCCTCCATCGCGAAGAACGCGACGAGCCTCTACATCTCCCCCGGGATGGTGTCCCAGGCGATCGTGCACCAGTTCTGCGTCTCCGGTGACATCGACCGCTCGATCGAGACGGTCCGGGCGGCGCTCGGCGAGCGGGCCCAGGTGCTCGCCGAGTCGTTGCGCCGGCACCTGCCGCAGGCGCGGTTCGTGGAGCCCGACGGTGGCTACTTCCTCTGGGTGGAGTTCCCGGAGGACGTGCTGGTCGACCGGCTCGCCCCGGCGGCGGCCGAGCGCGGGGTCGCCGTGGTCAAGGGCAGTGACTTCGTGCTGGACGGCGGGCGGCACGCTCTCCGACTGGCCTTCTCGGCGGTGACCGCCGACCGGATCGACGAGGGTGTCCGGCGGCTCGCCTCAGCCGTCGAGGCCGTCCGCAGCTGACTCAACTGTCGGGTTCCTGACAGAACGACGATGCCGGCCGTCCCGGGGGTCCCTCCCGGGCGGCCGGCTGGCCCACAATGCTGCGAGCGTCACCCGCCGGCTGCGGAGTTCACCGCCCGGCCTCCGGGCCGGCCCCGCCGGGTTGACGCGGCAGCACAACCTCCCGCCCCCACAGGTGCCGGGTGGGCCGTGTCGTCCCCCGCACACCCCCCGATGCGGCCCGGCCCGCCCGGCGCCGCCCCCACGCGACCGCCGTCACACCGGTCCTCGACCGCGATCGGCGTAGCCTGCAAGCCGCTAGCTGAGCGCGGGAGGTGACGCGATGACGGATCGGACAGAGCGGGACCGGACGGCACCGTCGACCACCGGTCGGGTGCTGCGGCCTCGGGCGTGGCCCTCCCCGGTCCGGGCGATGACCCGGATCCTCAACGCCGACGGCTCGCCGCCCGTTTCGGCTCCGACCGGCACGGGCACCGGCCGCAGCGCGGTGGTCGACTGCGCGCTCTACGTCGACGGCAGGCGGCAGCCCGGCGACTGGACCTACGCGGAGGCGTTGGCCGCTGCCCGCCGCGAGGAGCACGGCTTCGTCTGGATCGGTCTGCACCAGCCGGAGCTGGCCGAGATGACCGCCATCGCGGAGACTTACGGCCTGCACGAGCTGGCGGTCGAGGACGCGGTCAAGGCCGAGCAGCGCCCCAAACTGGAGCGGTTCGGCGACGTCGTCTTCCTGGTGCTGCGTACCGCCCGCTACTGCGAGCACACCGAGCTGACCGAGAACTCCGAGGTGGTGGAGACCGGGCAGGTGATGCTCTTCATCGGCCCGAACTTCGTGATCAGCGTCCGGCACGGGGACGCCTGCCGGCTCGCCCCGATCCGCGCCGACCTGGAGACCAAGCAGGAGTTGCTGCTGCACGGCCCGTGGGCGGTGGCGTACGGGGTGACCGACCGGGTGGTCGACCTCTACCTGGAGGTCGCCGACCAGCTTGAGGATGATCTGGACGTGCTGGAGGCCGAGGTCTTCGACCGCAACGGCAGGGGCCGGATCCAGCGGATCTACCAGATGAAGCGCGAGTTGGTGGAGTTCAAGCGTGCGGTGATCCCGTTGCAGCGCCCGATGATGACCCTGACCTCCCAGGTCAACCGGGACGTGCCCAAGGAGATCCGGCGCTACTTCCGGGACGTGCAGGACCACCTGAGCCGTACGGTCGAGCAGGTCAACTCCTACGACGATCTGCTGAACTCGATCCTCCAGGCGCGACTGGCGCAGGTCACCGTCGACCAGAACAACGACATGCGCAAGATCGCCGCCTGGGCCGGCATCGCCGCCGTGTGGACCGCCATCGCCGGGATATACGGGATGAACTTCGAGAACATGCCCGAGCTGAAGATGACGTACGGCTATCCCGTCGTACTCGCCCTGATGCTCGGCGTATCCCTGTCCCTCTACCGCTGGTTCCGCCGCAACGGCTGGCTCTGACCGGCCGGGCGTGACATCGGACACCCCGCGACACGGAAGCGCCGGCGGTGCGGGGTGCCCCCGCCTCGCCGGCGCTTGTCCGTGACTACTGCGGTCAGCGGCGCCCGTTGGTGCGGGCGGTGTCCTTGTCCTTGCCCAGCGCCTTGGTGAGGTCGTCGGTCGGCCGACCGGAGACGTCGGTGGCGCCCTCGGCGACCGACGGGACCTTGTCGGTCGGGCGGACACCGGTCTGCTTGGCCGGGGCGGTGGTGCTGGCACTGGAACCGCCGGCCACCGCCGAGCTGCCCGCGCCGGTCATCCCCGCCGCGCCGGACATGGCGGACCCGTCGGAACCCCGAGCGGTGGACGGCGTACGCACCTCGATCGAGTCGACCTCGTCGCGCATCGGCTCCAGGGTGCTGCGGGTCGGGTCGTACTCGGCCCACTCCTGCTGCTCCCGGCGGCGACGCAGCGCGACCGCGCCGGCCAGGCCGGCGATGGCACCCGCTGCCAACAGGCCGGTCATCATCGAGCCGCGACGACGCGGCTGCTTCTTCTTACCGGTGATCCGCATGGTCTTCGACTTGGCCTTCCTGGTCAGCGGCCCTGCCTGCGCGGCGCCGTCACGAGCAGCCGCCGCCAGTGGTGCCAGCGTGGTGAGAGTCGTCCCCCAGCCGGTCGACGCGCGGTCGCGTACCTTCGCGGCCGTGGGTGCGACGTAGCCCCGGGCCACCTGGACCCGCGGGCCGACGGTGGCGCCGGCGCCCTTCGCGGCGTGGTTGGCTGCCAGCATCAGGTGGCTGATGCTCTGGTTCAGCTCGGCCTTGGCCAGCTGCACCTGGGACTTACGCCGCCCGAATCCAAACACGGTCCTACCTCCTGGGAGTTGTTCCTTCGTCATCCTCCACCTTCGGATGCCTCCGCGATGCCAGATCGGGCACATGGGAGGATCCGCATGGAACTGACCAACGAGTGAGGAGTACCCGTGGCCGAGGCTGTCTACGCCACCCTGCACACCAACGCTGGCCCGATCCGGCTGGAGCTCTTCCCCAACCACGCGCCGAAGACCGTCCGCAACTTCGTCGACCTGGCCGAGGGCAACCGTGAGTACACCGACCCGCGCACCGGTCAGCCGGGCAGTGGTCCGTACTACGACGGCACCATCTCGCACCGGGTGATCAGCGGTTTCATGGTCCAGATGGGCGACCCGACCGGGACCGGTCGGGGCGGACCGGGCTACAAGTTCGCCGACGAGTTCCACCCGGAGCTGCGGTTCGACCGTCCGTACCTGCTGGCGATGGCGAACGCCGGACCGGGCACCAACGGTTCGCAGTTCTTCATCACCGTGTCCCCGACGCCGCACCTCAACAACCGGCACACCATCTTCGGCCAGGTCGCCGACGAGGCGTCGGTGAAGGTCGTCGATTCGATCGCGAGCACCCCGACCGGTCCGAGCGACCGTCCGCTCCAGGACGTCGTCATCGAGCGGGTCGAGATCGAGCGGTCCGCTTCCTGAGCGACTGGCGAGGTACCTTTGCTCGCATGATTGAGCGCTCCGGAGCACGGCCGGTGGACCGCGCGGTGGCGAACGGAGGGTCGGCCCGGTGAGCGAGTCTCCACCGACCACCCCCGTCTGCTACCGGCACCCCGGCCGGGAGACCTACGTCCGGTGCACCCGCTGCGACCGGCCGATCTGCCCGGACTGCATGCGGGATGCCTCGGTCGGGCACCAGTGCCCGGAGTGCGTCGACGAGGGACGTCGCAGTGTCCGGCCGGCGCGTACCGCCTTCGGCGGCGGTACGGCCGGCCGGCACGGCTATGTCACCAAGGCGCTGATCGCGCTGAACGTGCTGTTGCTGCTCGCCTCCATCGCCTCCGCCCGGGGCGGGGACGCGGCGGTGGGCGGCTCCGGCTTCGGCGGCCTGATGGGTGGCAGCACGCCGCTGACCGAGTGGGGTGCGGTGCTCGGCCGGGCCTACCTTTCCGACTTCACGCTCGGCGGGATCGCCGAGGGCCAGTGGTACCGGCTGGTCACGGCGATGTTCCTGCACTACGGCGTGCTCCACCTGCTGCTCAACATGTGGGCGCTGTGGGTGCTCGGCCGGTCGCTCGAGGCCAACCTCGGGCGGGTGCGGTTCGCCGCGCTCTACCTGATCGCGGGCCTCGGCGGCAACGTGGCCGCCTACCTGTTCAGCAGCCCGCGGGCGGCCACCGTCGGCGCGTCGACCGCCGTCTTCGGCCTCTTCGCCGCGCTGATCATCATCGAGCGCAAGCTGGGCCGGGACATTTCCCGGATCATCCCGATCCTGGTGATCAACCTGGTGTTCACGCTGGCCGTGCCGGGCATCTCGATTCCCGGGCACCTGGGCGGGCTGGTGGTCGGCGCGCTGATGGCCTTGGTGCTCGCGTACGCACCGCGCAGCCGTCGCACGTTGGTGCAGGTCACCGGTGGGGCGCTGATCCTGCTGATCCTGCTCGCGCTGGTGCTCTTCCGGACCGCCGCACTGCTCACCTGAGTGGGCGGGCGGCCCGCAACGCGGCGGCCACCTCTTCCGGGGTGGCCCCCAGGTCGTACCGGCCGAACAGGTGCAGCGAGTTGCCCGCGTCGATCTCCAGGGTTTCGCTGGTCAGCCCCAGCCGGGGCCGCCGGTCGACGGCGATCGCCTCGACCGTCGACCAGGGCAGCAGCCGCCGGCCGGCGAAGCCGTGGATGACGGTGAGCCCGGCCGGGTCCACCGCCAATCGGACCGGCGCGACCAGGTCACGTACCGCCCAGCCGGCCAGCGCGGCGGCGGCCAGGACGGCCACCGCCAGGCGGACCGGGTCGCCGTCGGCGAAGAGCAGCCCGATCGCGACGAGCAGGACGGCGCCGGCCAGCTTCGCCGCCGGCAGGGTCGACGGCACCCGCCACTGCTGTGCCGGGGAGGTCTCATTCACCCGCCCAGCATGCCAGCGGCCGTCGGACTCCGGCACCTCGTGCGGGTGTGGCCGGACGACCTGTCGATGGACGACGTAGGATCGGGGCAGCCCAAGTTACCGGGGAGTAAACATGAGTGACGCGGTCATCGTCGGCGCGGTACGTACCCCGGTCGGGCGGCGCAAGGGCAGCCTCGCCAGCGTCCACCCGGTCGACCTCTCGGCGCACGTGCTGCGCGCCCTCGCCGAGCGCACCGGGCTCGACCCGGCCCAGGTCGACGACGTCTTCTGGGGCTGCGTGTCCCAGGTCGGCGAGCAGTCGTGGAACATCGCCCGCAACGGCGTGCTCGCTGCCGGCTGGCCCGAGACGGTCCCCGGCACCACGCTCGACCGGCAGTGCGGCTCCAGCCAACAGGCCCTGCACTTCGCCGCCGCGACGGTGCTCTCCGGTCAGGCCGACCTGGTGGTCGCCGGCGGCGTCGAGTCGATGACCCGGGTGCCGATGGGCTCCAGCGTGGCCGGCGGCATGCCGTTCAGTGACCAGCTACGCGCCCGTTACCGGGGCGTCGAGGGCTTCGCCGACGACGCGCCGCTGCCGTTCAACCAGGGGGTCGGGGCCGAGCTGATCGCCCAACGGTGGCGCCTCTCGCGTACCCAACTGGACGAGTTCGCGCTGGCCAGCCACGAGAAGGCGGCCGCCGCGCAGGACGCTGGCGCGTTCGACCCGGAGCTGACCCCGGTGCCGCTCGCCGACGGTGGCAAGTTCGCCGCCGACGAGGGCATCCGCCGGGAGACCTCCCTGGAGAAGCTGGGTGAGCTGGCGACCCCGTTCCGCGCCGACGGCGTGGTGACCGCCGGTTCCGCGTCCCAGATCTCCGACGGCGCCGCGGCCCTCGCGGTGACCACCTCCGACTGGGCCAGCCGACACGGCCTGCGCCCGCTGGCCCGGATCCACACCGCAGTGGTCGCCGCCGACGACCCGGTCGCCATGCTCACCGCGCCCATCCCGGCCACCGCGAAGGCGCTGCGCCGCGCGGGGCTGGGCATCGAGGAGATCGGGGTGTACGAGGTGAACGAGGCGTTCGCCCCGGTGCCGCTGGCCTGGCTGGCGGAGACCGAGGCGGACCCGGAGCGGCTCAACCCGCGCGGCGGGGCGATCGCCCTCGGCCACCCGCTCGGCGGCTCCGGTGCCCGGATCATGACCACCATGCTCCAGCACATGCGGGACAACGGCATCCGCTACGGCCTCCAGACCATGTGCGAGGGCGGCGGCATGGCCAACGCCACCATCGTCGAGCTGGTCTGACGCGGGGCGGGAAAACCCTCGCCTCGACGCGGAACGGCCGTCTAAGGTGCCCAGCGTGACGACGATCGCCGGTGAGCGCGCCCCCGACTGGTCCAGCGAGCAGTGGCAGGTGCGGGCCCGATCCTGGGTCGACGCGCAGCTGAGCCGGGCCGGCCGACGGGTGACCGGGCTGGTGGAGCCGAGGCTGCGGCCCTGGTCGTTGGTGTGGCGGGTGCCCACCGACGACGGTCCGGTCTGGTTCAAGGCCAACAACCCGGGCACGGTGCACGAGGCGGTCCTGATCACGGCGCTCGCCGAGTTGGCGCCCGACCGGGTGCTGACGCCGATCGCGGTGGACCCGGCGCAGGGCTGGTCGCTGCTGCCCGATGGCGGCGAGTCGCTGCGCGACGTGCTGGCGCGCGACCCCGACCTGGCGCACTGGGAGCGGGCGCTGCCCGGGTACGCGGCGCTGCAACTGGCGAGCGCGTCGCGCGCCGACGAACTGGTCGCCCTGGGCGTGCCGGATCAGCGTCCGGAGGTGCTGGCCGGTCTCTTCGCCGAGCTGCTCGACGATCACGAGGCGCTGCTGGTCGGCGCCGAGGGCGGGCTCAGTCCGGAGGTGCACGAGCGGTTGCGGGCCGAACTGCCGGCGTACGCGCAGCGGTGCCGCCGGCTCGCCGACCTCGGCATTCCGGCGACGGTGCAACACGACGACCTGCACGACGGCAACGTCTTCGCCGGCGCGGCCGGGTACCGGTACTTCGACTGGGGCGACGCCTCGGTGGCGCACCCGTTCGGCACGCTGCTGGTGACCCTGCGCTCCGTCGGGCACGCCGGGAAGCTCGCCGCCGCCGACGCCCAGCTGGCGCGGTTGCGTGACGCGTACCTGGAGGCGTGGACCGACCGGTACGACCGGCGGACCCTCGTGGAGGCCGTCGACCTCGCGATCGGCCTGGGGCCGGTGAGCCGGTCGCTCTCCTGGCGTCGGGCACTGGACACCCCCGAGGAGTCCCGTGCCCAGTACGCCGACGCGGTCCCGGGCTGGTTGGAGGAGCTGTTCGCCGCCAGTCCACTTCAGCCGAACTCCTGACCATGATCCGTCGGAGTCGGAAGTCGGACAGGCTGTGCGACAGGCGGCGTGGAACTTCCAAAAAACCCGCGTGACCCACGTCACCCTGCTGAGGACGTCGTTGGGCAGGTCATGGACGTCTTCTCCCGAACGTTCCTCCCGGCCGCCGCTGAGGCTGGCCTGGCCGTGCAGACGGTGAGCCGGCACATGCCGGTCTTCCGGCGCTGTGTCGGCTCCGGTGACGCCACCATCCTGGTCACCCGTTGCAGCCGCCCCGACCGCCCGGTCACCGGCGACTACCTGTTGCTACTCACGCACCGCCGACTGGTGGTGACCCAGCAGACCCGCCTCCTGCACCGACTGCGCCTGCACCTCAACACCGAGTTGCGCGAGCTGAGCAACGTCACCTGGAGCCCGGACCCGCGGCTGCAGTCGGTGGAGATGGCGGCCACCGCGATCGACGGGATCCGTGAGCGGTTCCTGATCCGGACCAGTCACCCGAAGCAGGTCTGGCAGCTCGACGCGTTGCTCAACCAGGCGTTCCGGACCCGCCTGCGGCCGCCCGGCGCGCGGGTCGTCGCCAGCATCGGTGACGCACCGGCCGCCGCCCGGCCCGGGATGTTCGCTCCGTCCTGGTGAGCTGATCCCGACCGGGCGTCGCCCGGCCTTTACCGAACTCGAACACACACCGATCGCGCCGAGCCTTCGCGGTCGGCAATCATGGGCCGGTGACCGTCGAACCACCGCATCGCGGGCTCGTCCTCGTCGTGGAGGACGAGCCGGCCATCGCCGACCTGGTCCGGCTCTACCTGACCCGGGACGGGTTCGGCGTCCACCTGGAACGTGACGGCGAGGCCGGTCTGAGCGCGGCCCGCCGGTTGCGTCCGGTGGCCTGCGTCCTGGACATCGCGCTGCCGGGTCTGGCCGGCACCGAGATCTGCCGCCGGCTGCGCGAGGCCGGCGACTGGACCCCGGTCATCTTCCTCACCGCCCGCGACGACGAGGTGGACCGGATCGTCGGCCTGGAGTTGGGCGCCGACGACTACGTCACCAAGCCGTTCAGCCCCCGGGAGTTGGTCGCCCGGGTCCGCGCGGTGCTGCGCCGATCCGCCGGCGGCCCGGAGGGCGCGGACCGGCCACGCGTCGTCGGCCCGGTGACGCTCGACCCGGCCCGCCGCACGGTCACCGCCGCCGGGTCGCCGGTACAGCTCACTTCAACCGAGTTCGACCTGCTGGCCCATTTGATGGCCCGGCCGGGCCGGGTCTTCACCCGGGAGGAGTTGCTGGCCGGGGTCTGGGGTTACGCCGCGCACGCCGGCACCCGGACGGTGGACGTGCACGTCGCCCAGGTGCGGGCCAAGCTCGGCCCGGCGAGCGTGATCCGGACCCATCGCGGCGTGGGGTACGCGGTCGATGCCTGACCACCCCCGGCACGTCGAGTCGCCGACCATGGCCCTGCCGGTGGTCGGCGCCGCCCCAACCACCCCACCCCGACGAGGCCGACTCGGCCGTACGCTGACCGCCCGCGCGGTGCTCGTCACCTGCGCGGTGGCGCTGGTGTCGGTGCTGGTCACCGCCATCGTCGCGGTGCCGTTGGCGATCCGTGGCGCGGAGCGGAGCGAGCAGGAGGCGCTCGCCGCCCAGGCCCGACTCGCCGCCGAGGTGCTGCGGACCCGCCTCGACCGGGGTCGCACCGCCGACGAGGAACGGCTCATCCAGCAACTGCGCGACCAGGGCATCGACGCGTACCTGATCCGCCGTGGGGCGGTCGACCGGGCGGGTCTGCCACCCCGGGTGGTGCAGCGGATCGGGCAGGGCCGCAACGTGTCGGCCCGCCGCCCGGTCAACGGTGAGCGGGCCCTGGTCGAGGGTCGGGCCCTGCCCGGCGGCAACGGGGTCGTGCTCTCCCGTCCGCTGGCCAACGGGCTGTGGGCCCGGGTGCTGCTCAGTCTCTGGTTGCCGCTGCTGGCCGGGTTGACCGCCGGTGTGGCGGCCGGGCTGCTGCTGGCCCGTCGGCTGGCCCGGCCGATCCGGGTCGCGGCCACCGCCGCCGCCCGACTGCGTGCGGGTGACCGCGCCGTCCGGGTGCCCGTCGAGCCGCCGGACGAGGTCGCCGACCTGGCCGAGGCGTTGAACGGTCTGGCTGCCGCGCTGGCCACCAGCGAGGGCCGACAGCGGGAGTTCCTGCTCTCCGTCTCGCACGAGCTGCGCACCCCGCTGACCGCGATCCGGGGGTACGCCGAGGCGCTCGCCGACGGGGTCCTCGGTGCCGACGACACGGTGGACACCGGTCGGACGATGCTGGCCGAGGCCCAACATTTGGACCGGCTGATCGGCGACCTGTTGGCACTGGCCCGGCTGGAGGCCGCCGACTTTCTCCTCGAACCGGTGCCGGTGGACCTGACCCAACTGGCAGTGGACGCGGAGCCGACCTGGTCCGGCCGGTGTGCTGCGGTGGGCGTGCCGTTCCGGGTGGAGACGCCCGGTCAGCCGGTGCCCGCGTACACCGATCCGGGGAGGATCCGGCAGGTGGTGGACGGGCTGCTGGAGAACGCGCTGCGGGTCGTACCCCCGGGGGCGCCGGTGGTGCTCGCGGTCCGGCCGGCCGGCACGGACCCGGCGCACGGCGGCGTGTTGGAGGTTCGCGACGGCGGGCCCGGCTTCACCGACGACGACCTGGCGGTGGCCTTCGAACGCGGTGCGCTGCACGAGCGGTACCGGGGCGTGCGCAAGGTGGGCAGCGGGCTGGGGTTGGCGCTGGCCGCCGGGCTGGTCCGCCGGTTGGGCGGGGAGATCGCCGCGGGGCACGCGCCGGAGGGCGGTGCCGCCTTCACCGTCCGGCTGCCCGGTGATCCTTACCTGACCCGAACATCGGCCTGACGCTCCGCTCGTCGTTCCGGGGAACGCTGAGGGCTCCATTGACAGAGAGGGAGAGTCATGCCACGTTGGGGTATCGCCACCGGCACCACGGCACTGCTCGCGGCGGTCGCGCTCGGCGTCAGCGGCTGCGGAGCCGCCGAGGTGGCCAGTCAGCCCGCCCGGGATGTCGCCGTCGAGGTCGCCGCCGCCATGGGGGTCGAGGGTCAGGCGCTGGCCGCGATGGGCTTCGACGCCGACGACCTGGACGTACTGACCGTCGCCGCACCGGCCACGCCGACGCCGGGTGCGTCCCCCAGCGCAAAGGAGAAGGCCCGGGAGAAGCGCGGCGAGGAGTGGCGCAAGCGCCGCCAGGCCCGCGTGCTGCTGCGCAAGAACACCCTGCACGGTGAGGCGGTGGTGAAGACGAAGGACGGTGGTACGCAGACCGTCGCCGTGCAGCGCGGCGAGGTGACCGCGATCGACGGCGACTCGATGACCGTCAAGTCCACCGACGGCTTCACCATGACGTGGACCTTCGGCGACGACCTGCGGGTGGTCGAGCGGCGGGCCACGGTGCAGCCGAGCGAGGTCAAGGTCGGCGCGACGCTCGGCGTCGCCGGCGCGAAGGACGGCGACAAGGGCGTGGCCCGGCTCATCCTCATCCCCCGAGCCAAGTGAGCGAAAGGGGGCCCTGGCCGACGCCAGGGCCCCCTTTCCCGGTGTCAGTAGACGCGGGAGCCGATGAAGTCGTCGTGACCGTAGCCGACCGGGTTGGCGGCGGTACGGGCCTCGAACGACCACTGCTGCCGGGTGCTGGTGGAGCAGGCGGCCAACCGCAGCCGGGGAGCGCCCGACGACGGGCTGTCGAACGCCACGCAGAGGTTGGTGGCGGCGGCCGGCTTGATCTGGTTACCGACGAAGACGAACTGCTGCGCGCCGGTGCCGTTGCAGTCGTAGATGTTGACCGCGGTGCCGGCCGTCATCGATCCGCCGGCGACATCGAGGCAACGGTCGTGGGACAGCTCCGAGTGCAGCGACCGCTTGGCCGAGTCGTACCAGAATCCCTGGTTGCGCCCGCCGTGGCAGCCGTACGACTGTTGGGCGGTGCCGTTGCGGGAGTCGTACCCCTTACCGTCGACGCAGGTGCTGGTCGCCAGGTTGCGCAACTGCTTGAACTGCATCAGGCCGGAATAGAGCACGCCGCTGCCGGTGCTGGCCGGGTCGACGCAGGTGGCCTGGTTCTGCCCGGAGTTCCAGAACTGGGTGATGCACTGGGCGAACATGCCGTGCCCGCGCGCGTTGGGGTGGAACGACTGCCGGGCGGCGTTCTCGTTCCAGATCCCGATCTCGATGTTGAGGCCGCGAACCGAGGTGTTGTCGGTGCACACCTCGTGGCCGTGGAAGAGCCGGCTGGCGTCCAGATAACGGGTGCCGGTCTGCGTGGCCGCCGCCCGCAGCGCCGACTCGAACAGCGGCACCGCCTTGTTCCGGGCGAACGCGGCGTCGGCCAGGTAGAGCAGGCAGCCGCCGGAGTACCAGCCGGGGAAGTTCGGGTTGTCCTCGACGTCCGGGCTGGCCGGGCCGGGGTACGACATCAGCACCAGCTCGTAGTCGGACCGCAGGTAGCCGGCCTTGGTCATGGTTTGCCGGATGTCGGTGAGGGCGTCGGCCACCGCGCGGCGACTGCCGTCGGTGCGGATCGTCCACTGGTCGGTGTAGTCGGCGTAGCAGGTGCCCTGGAGGAAGACCCGGCTGATGGCGCAGTCCGTGGCGACCGGGCCGAACTGGATCGTGCCGTCGCCGTTCGCGCCAACCACCACCCAGATCAGCTTCACGTGCGTGTTGCGCGCCTTGATCCCCAGGTAGTCGCCCTGGTTGAGCTCGTTGTGCTGGGTGGGGCCGCCGGCGATGAGGTTCCACGGGGTGGCACCGGAGCAGGCGATGTTGTAGCGCGCGTCCGACGGGATGCCGGTGCGGAACACCGCCTGGTCGTACGAGCGGTCGCACCAGTTGCCGTCCTGGTGGGTGCCGGGGACGTAGTTGCCGACGCCCTCACCGGAGATCTGACTGTCGCCCATGGTGATCAGCGCGGTGCGGCGTTGCTCGATCGGGCGGATGGCGGAACTGCCGTAGAGGGCGGTCGCCTCGGCGGCCCGGATGGCTTCGAGGTTGGCGGGGAGTGGTTGGACGCTCGGGCGGTCGGCGGCGGTGGCGGGGGTGGCCGGTCCGGCGAGCATCGGTAGGACGAGAGCGGCGACGGCGACGGCGAGGGTGATGGCTCGTCGTCGGGTCGCGCGTTCGGGCCTGGCGGGGATTGCAGGCATCGACGCACTCCTTTCGGCTCAATCGCGGGACGTCGATTGAGTTACCAGACGGTAACGTGCGGATCAACAGATGTGAATACGCCTCAGGTCCTTGCTCGCGGGATGCAGAACCGCCCGGATCGGACTATCCGGGCCCGCGGCTCAGCGAACCCCGACGGCGATTGGCCCTGCGCCCGGCGGCGGACGGTCGGGCTTCTGGCTCAGCGGCCCGGCGGCAGGGCATAACCGACGTAGCCGCGGAACTCCAGCCGCCAGCCGGCCGGGACGAGTTTGGCGCAGGCCGCCTTACTGCCGGTGCAGACGATCGCGTCGACCGAGGAGGGGTCGGCCGGCGGCCGTTCCGGCAGTACCGACTGCAACGCCACCAGGTCCGGTGAGCCGCCGTCGGGTTGCCGCAGCAGCAGCCACCACGGGTATTCCCAGTTGTCGTTCTGCTGCACCAGCCCGATCCGCCGCGCACCGCTGTCCTGGACCGCGGTCGCCGCCCAACGGAACTCGTCGGCCCACTGCGGGCGACGCAGGAACCGGGTGTCCCAGTCCGATGCGGTGAAGACCGAGCCAGTGCCGACCAGCCGGCGCGGGAAGCCGTACGACAGTGCGAGCACCCCGGCCAGCGCCGAGGTGGCCAGCACGGTGAGGGCGGCCACGGTGGCAACCGTTCGACGCCCACCCGCGCGGTTGCGCAGGAGAGCGTCCAGCCAGAGGCCGGCGAGGGGCACGGCGAGCACCACGGCGTAGAGCAGCAGCCGGTTGCCCCACGGCTGCCACTTGATCATCGCGGTGTGCAGCAGCACGGCGGTCAGCACCACCACGGCGTACGCCCGCAGTGACCCGGCCCGCTCGGGAGCGATCCGCCGTGGTCGGGCGAGCGCCATCACCGCACCGATCACCGCCAGCGCTCCGGCCAGCGGAAACGCCACCCGGTCCTCGTCCGGATACCAGGCCGGCTCCGGGAACAGCTCCCGCCCGAAGGTGATCGCCCGGTCCTGCGGGTCGACCCCGATCGCCTCGGCGCCGCTGATGATCACCTCGGCCGCAGCCCGACGCAGCGGCGCCAGCGGCGTGTCGAACGCGGTGTGCCCGATCCGCAGCGCGTTGACCACTATCGACGCCGGGTCGTGCCGCTCCATCGGGATGGACTCGCGCAGCCGGGGCGGCCCCAGTGGGTGCCCGAACTCGGCGGTCACCCGAGCCAGGAACGGGCCGACCACCACGGCCGCGACCAGCAGGATCAGCACCGAACCGCCGACCGTACGGGCCAGCCCACCGACCGGCCAGGACCGCCGGCCCCCACCGGGTGTCGCCGGGCCCACCGGTGTCGATTGATCGGTCCGGACCAGCCTCAACTGGGCCAGTCCCCAGAGCACCAGCAGCGGGCCGACCGCGATCAGGCCGCTGGTCTTGGTCACCGCGGTCAGCCCGGTGGCGGCCCCCAGCCCGAGCAGCGTGCCCCAGCCGGTCCGTCGACTCAGCCCGTCCAGCACCAGGGTCGCCGCGCAGGCCACCCACGCCGCGCAGATCAGGTCGGTCTGCGTGCTGGTCGCCTGGAGCACCACCATCGGCGTGGTCGCCAGCACGAACGCGGTGAGCAACTGGGCCCGCCGGCCGCCGCCGAGCTGTGCGGTGATCCGGGCGGCCACCAGGAGGCAGACCACTCCGGCCGCCCACTGCACCAGGTTGTGCAGGTGGTCCCCGCCGGTGAGCAGGCGCAGGTGCAGCAGCAGGTACTCGGCTCCGGGCGGGATGGTCACCTGCCGGTGGATGGCGGTGGGCCAGAAGTCCAGGTCGCCCTGGGCCACCCAGTGCTCAACCTTCGGCAGGTGGTACGTCTGCGAGTCGAAGTTGTTCGGCTCGGCCAGCAGCGCGACCAGCAACTCCACCAGGACCAGCCCGCCGACTGTGCCGGCGAGGAGCCGCTCACCCGGTCGGGCCGTACGCCACGCGTCGACCGCTGCGGCACGAAGCTCAGCGAACCCCCGACCAGCCCGGGTCGGCGCGGGGGCGGGCGCACCGCTCTCGGTGGCCGGGGCGGACACGTCGGGTCCGCCACCGGACACCACCGCGCCGACCGGCACCGGCCGCGATGCAGTGCTGACTGCCGGCGCAGCGCTGACCGGCACCGGTGCGGCGGCGGGCGGCCCCCCGAGGCGGGCCGCCCTTCGCCAGCTCAGACCGGCCGCCGCCGCGGCCACGACCAGGAAGAGCAGCCAGGCGACTGTGAACGCGCCTCGGGTCAGCGCGTGCGACGCGCCGAGCACCTCGACGACGAGCACCGCGTACGCCCCGCTGAGCAGGACGGCGCGCACCACGGCGAGCCGCAGCGGTGCGACCGCGCCAGCCTCGCGTGGCATCGCCGCGACGATGAGCAGGAGCACCGCGGCGGCAGGAACCGCCGCGAGCAGGGAGCCGGCAGCCGACATGGCGGGAAGTAAACACCATTGATCTGAAGCCGCCGCGCCGACTGCCCAGCAGTAGCGATACGTGGTAAACAAACCAACCAGGCTAGGCTATGTCCGACGTGTTGCCGCCACCGTGGAGATCCCCGTGAAGCTCTCGATCCTCATGCCGGTCTACAACGAGGAAGAACGCATCGCGGATGCCCTCAAGCAGGCATTGGCGGTGGACTATCCCTGCGAGATCGAATTGGTAGTCGTCGACGACGGCAGCCGCGACGGCACCGGCGAGGTCCTCGGTCGCGCCGACGACGCGCGCCTGCGGGTCATCACCCACCAGCGCAACGCCGGCAAGGGTGCCGCCATCAAGACGGCGGTCGACAGCGCGGAGGGCGACTACATGGTCATCCTCGACGCCGACCTGGAGTACGACCCGCAGGACATCCCCAAGCTGCTCGACCCGGTGCTCGACGGTCGTGCCACGGTGGTCTACGGCAATCGCACCTTCGGCAGCCACAGTGCCTACAGCTTCTGGTACGTGATGGGCAACAAGGGCGTCACGATGGCGGCCAACGTGCTGTTCAACTCGTACATCGGCGACCTGGAGACCTGCTTCAAGCTGATGCCGGTGGCGCTCTACCGGTCGCTGGAGGTGCGCTCGCGTGGCTTCGGCATGGAGGCCGAGGTGACCGGCAAGCTGCTGCGTCGCCGGATCCGGCCGTACGAGGTGCCGATCAGCTACCGCGCGCGCGGCCGGGAAGAGGGCAAGAAGATCACCTGGAAGGACGGCGTCGAGGCGATCTGGATCCTCGGGCGCGAGCGCGCTCGCCGCCGCCCCGCCGTCTCAGCCGCCAACTGACCCCAGGAACGCGCTGATCGACCGCCGCAGGCCGTCGGCGTCCAGACCATGCCACCGGGCGTGGTCGGCCGGATCGCCGTACCGTCGCAGGTCGGTCTGACCCACCCCGAGGGCGAGCAGCCGGTGCGGTACGTCCGCCAGGGCCCGGCTGACGAGCGCGCTCGACGTTCCCGCCAGGTACGGCTCGACCAGCACCACGTCGGTGTTGGCGAGCGCCCGCAGCCCGGGCGTGTCGAGCGGCCGGGGTGTGTGGGTGTACGCCACTGTCACGTCCATTCCCTCGGTCGCCGCCAGGGTGGGGTCGAGCATCGGTCCGACCGCCACCACGAGGGGCGCATTCGTCAGGCCCCGCCGAAGCACCCGTAGCCCTGTGGCGTCCGGGTACGCCTCGGCGTTGCGCTGCTCGGAGAGCCGCAGGTAGACCGGATCGTCGCTGGTCGCGGCGTTGCGCAGCAGCGGCGCCACCTCGTCCGGGTGGCCGGGCACCCGAACCGTCCAGCCGTCACCGAGCGAGTCGAAGAGCGCCACGTCCCCGGGTGACTGGTGGGTGCGGCCCTCAGCCGACCCGTCGTACGACGCGCCGACGCTGACCAGGACTGCGCCCACGCCCTGGTGGTCCAGATCCAACTTGATCTGCTCGTACGCCCGGTCCACCAGGAACGTCGCGTACGAGTGCGCGATCGGACGCAGCCCGGTCAGGGCGAGCCCGCCGGCCACACCGATCATCAGTTGCTCCCGGATCCCGACGTTGAGCACCCGGTCCGGGTGGCGGTGGCCGGCCGAGGCGAACTGGCTCGCCGAGATGTCGGCCAGCACCAGTGCGGTACGCGGATCCTCGTCGAGGAGCGCGGTGGTGGTGTCGATGAAGGCGGTACGCATGTCGGTCATCCCTTGCTCTCGATGCGGGCGACCACCAGGTGCGGGTGTCGTGGTCGGCCCCCGGTCAGCGCCGCGTACAGGGCTTCGTGGTTCCGGCCGTCGACCGTGTCGGCGGTCCAGCCGTTGACGGTGAACCGGCTGGCGATGCCACCGGCCCAACCGTGGCTGGCCGACGAGTTGTCGACCACGACCGCGGTGAGGCTGTCCAGGCTGGTCGCTCCCGCGTACGCGATCGCCTCGTGGTTGGATCCTTCGTCCAGTTCGGCGTCGCCGAGCAGCACGTACACCCGGGGGTTGAGCAGCCCTTGGGCGCGCAGGCCGAGCGCGGTGCCGACGGCCAGCCCGAGCCCGTGCCCGAGGGAGCCGGAGCCGATCTCGACCCCGGGCACCAGGAGTCGGTCCGGGTGGTGGCCGAGCCGGCTCTCCGGTCCGGCCAGGTCGTCGAGCCAGGCGTCGGGGATGAAGCCGTGCGCGGCGAGCACCGCGTAGTAGGCGGCGGGTCCGTGGCCCTTGGAGAGCAGGAACCGGTCCCGCTCCGGGTCGTCGACGGTGTCGGGGGTGACCCGCAGCACGCGGTCGTAGAGCACCTGGAGCACGTCGACGGTGGAATGGGCGCTCGGCGCGTGCTTCTCGTCGCCGGTGAGCCGTCGGATCAGCCCGGGCAGTCGGGCGCTGCTGTCGGTGGGCAGTGTGGTGGTCATGCCACTACTGTGTGAGTTGAAGTGCACTTCAACTCAAGGACCTGGTGATGCCGGATCTACTGACGATCGGTGAGCTGTCCGCCCGCTCCGGGGTGGCACCGTCGGCGCTGCGCTACTACGAGCGACTCGGGCTGATCCGCGCCGACCGCACCGGCGGCAACCAGCGCCGGTACGCCCGCGCCGAGCTGCGGCGGGTCGCCTTCATCCGGATCTCCCAGCAGGTCGGCGTCTCGCTCGACGAGATCCGGGAGGCACTCGACTCGCTCCCCGAGGCCCGCACCCCGAGCCCGCAGGACTGGGCGCGGCTCTCGGCGAGCTGGCGCAGCCGGCTGGACGAGCGGATCCGGCTGCTCACCAAGCTCCGCGACGACCTGGACGGCTGCATCGGCTGCGGCTGCCTGTCCTTGCAGCGCTGCACGCTCAACAACCCGGAGGACACGCTCGCCGGCGAGGGCCCTGGCGCCCGGCTGGTGCTGCCCCGACCGACGGACGACCCGACGCTGGCAGGCTCGCTCAACTGACGGCCACCCGGCAGGCTCGCTCAGCTGACGGCCACCCCGCCACCCGGCGGGCGGGTGAGCAGCACCTTGCCGAAGTGGTCGTTCGACTCGACGAGCCGGTGCGCCTGCGCCGCCTCGGTCATCGGCAGCCGCCGGTCCACGATCGGCCGGATCCGGCCCGCCTCGACCAACGGCCACACCTCGTCCCGTACGCCCTGGACGATCTCCGCCTTTTCGGCGAGTGGACGGGACCGTAGCGACGTCGCCGTGACGCTCGCCCGCTTGGTCATCAGCGCGCCAAGATCCAACTCGGCCTTGCGCCCACCCTGCATCCCGATCACCACGAGTCGACCGCCGGTGGCCAGCGCGGAGACGTTTCGCCCCAGGTAGGACCCGCCCATGATGTCGAGGATGACGTCCACGCCGCGCCCGTCGGTGACCCGCCGGACCTCCTCGACGAAGTCCTGCTCCCGGTAGTCGATCAGGTGTGCCGCGCCCAGCTCACGCAGCCGGGCGTGCTTGCCCTCCCGCGCGGTGGTCAGCACGGTCACGCCGAGGGCCGCCCCGAGCTGCACGGCGAACGTGCCGATCCCGCTGCCGCCGCCGTGCACCAGCAGCGTGTCGCCCGCGCCGAGCCGCGCCACCTGGACCAGGTTCGACCAGACCGTGCAGGCCACCTCGGGCAGCGCCGCCGCGTCGACCGGGTCGCAGGCCGGCAGCGGCAGCAACTGCCCGGCGGGGACCGCCACCCGTTCCGCGTACCCGCCGCCGGCAAGCAACGCGCAGACCTGCTGCCCGACCGCCCACCCGGCGACCTCCGCGCCAACCTCCGTGATCACCCCAGAGCATTCCAACCCGGGGTACGCGGGCGCGCCCGGCGGCGGCGGATAGTGCCCCTGCCGTTGCAGCAGGTCAGCGCGGTTGACCCCGCTGGCCCGCACGTCCACGATCACCTCGCCGGGGCCCGGCTCCGGGTCGGGCACCTCGGCCCAGACCAGCGCGTCGGGTCCACCGGGCTGGGGAATCGTGATGGCTCGCATGGGCCCAGTCTTCCTGATCCCAGCGGGTGCCGCAGGCGCACCCTCCAGCCCACAGTGGACACGGCAGACTGGCTGGCCGGCGCACCGGGGAGGGACGCCGGGCCGTCCGGAGCGAGCCGTGGCAGACTATGCGTGGCCGTACGTCCACGGGTGACGGCCAAGGAGGGTTCGCCTAGTGGCCGATGGCGCTGGTCTTGAAAACCGGTAAGGCAGCGATGTCTTCGTGGGTTCGAATCCCACACCCTCCGCCACCTTGATCCACTCGACTTCCAAGAAGTCGGGGTGTTACGGCCGCGCGGATGCCGCGACTTCCTGAATGTCGAGTGGATCTGGCGCGGGTGGGGTGGTGCCTGTCCGGCACCCCGCGTCCCGGTCACTCCGGCGGGTCGGTGGCCTGCCGCTCCCGGCGGATCGTCTCCTCGGCCAGTCGCTCGACCGCACGTCGGCGTTCGTCGGCGATGGCTCGTTCGTCCCGGCGGCGGAACGCGGTGACGACGGCTACCACGAAGTCCCGCCAGATGCCGGCCACGATGTCCCCCTGCGGAACGTTGCCCGAACTCAAACGTAGCTCCGCGAAACCACAGTCGGTCAGCGCGCGCTTCCGGTCGTCGAGAGGGCCGTGGCGGGGTAAGAAGGGGCTGGTATCTCCGCACATCGGAAGGACGCGTCCCCATGACCCTGGAACGACCGATCGCCCCGGACCCGTACGAGCTGCTGCCGACGGTGCCCTCGTTCACGCTGACGAGTGACGACGTGCAGAACGGCGAGCCGATGGACGCCCGGCACGCGCATGGCAGCACCGGGGGCGACAACGTCTCGCCGCAGCTGACCTGGTCGGATTTTCCCGCCGAGACGAAGAGCTTCACGGTGACCTGCTACGACCCGGACGCGCCGACCGGCAGCGGGTTCTGGCACTGGGTGCTGGTGAACGTGCCGGCCAACGTCACCCAGTTGCCCACCGGGGCCGGCGGCGCGGCGGGCACCGACCTCGGCGGGGCGTTCTCGGTCCGCAACGACTACGGCGAGCAGGGCTACGGCGGGGCGGCTCCGCCGCCCGGCGACCGCCCGCACCGGTACGTCTTCGCGGTGCACGCCCTGGACGTCGACCGCCTGGACCTCACCCCGGACGCCAGCCCCGCCTACGTCGGCTTCAACCTGACGTTCCACACCCTGGCCCGAGCGGTGATCCGCCCGACCTACCAGATCAAGGAATGATCCATACCCCGGCGATCTTGCACTTTCCGTCCCGACATCTTCGACATAAAGGGCGTAAGGACGACAGGAAGTGCAAGATCGCCGGGGCCGGGGCCGGGGCCGGGGCCGGGGCCGGGGCCGGGGCCGGTCAGGCTGGGACGCGGGCCACGGCGAAGACGGACTGGCCGAACGGCGGGAGGACGAGCTGCTCGGCGGCCTTGGTGGCGGGCAGGACGAGGGTGTCGTACACCTTGACCATCGGGCCCTCCTTCGGCATCAACCGGAAGACCTTGGTGGCCATGAAGTAGCCGATCAGCCCGAGCGCGTTGGCGTAGTGCATCTTCTCGATGGTCAGACCGGCGTCGGTCATCGCCGCCCCGAGCGTCTTCTTCGTGTAGCGGCGGACGTGCCCGGTGGCGATGTCGGCCGGGCCCATCGCGAACTGGAACGCGGGCACGATGATGATCACGGCGCCGCCGGGTCGGACCAGGTCGCGCATGCTCTGTAGCGCGCCCACGTGGTCCTCGATGTGCTCCAGGACGTTGTACGAGACGGCGGCGCTGTAGTCGCCCCGGTCGTTGTGCGGCAGCAGCATCTGGCGGACGTCGACGTTCGGACGGTTGGCCAGGCGCTCCTTGAGCTGCACCAGCCGGGCCGGGTCGGCCTCGGTGGCGGTGAACCGCGGGAGCCGCTCGGACCATTCCAGCGCGTAGTCACCGAGACCGCTGCCGATCTCGATCGGGTCGTCGCCGAGGTACGGCACGGCCAGTTCGATGAACCAGCGACGGTGGTTGACAGCGGTTGCCAGGCCTTCCAGCACCTCGGACTGCACGCGCTGATCCCCAGTGATTTCTGCCATGCGTCGATTCCTCACGATATGAACTCGACCCGTGCCTGGACCGACAGAGTGAATCATCCGCTGGGACGGCGAAAGAATCGGGGCATCGGGGTGGCCGAATTGTGGTCGGGGGGTGGGTTCGTGATCGGCGGTCGGCGAACCCGGCACATAGTACGGCAGTACCCCGAAACATGTCACGGCGGCGTCATGCGCTGACTACCCTATGAATTGTCATGACTACTCCTGAATCGGACGTGCCCAGCGACAGCGGCGGCCCGGCCGCCGCGCCGTCGGCGGAGGGGGCCTCCGGTGCGGTTCGGCCTTCCCGCAAGGGGGTGTGGGCCGATCTGGCCGCTGTGCTGAGCTTCGTGGCGCTCGGCTTCTGGATCACCTGTCGACTCTGGCTGGACCCGGGCAGCGATGTGCGGGACAACCAGTCCGATCAGTCGCAGTTCGAATGGATGATGGCCCACGGTGCGCGAGTGGTCACGCACTTTGCGTATCCGTTCCATTCCAATCAGATGAACGTCCCCGACGGCGTCAATCTGATGGCCAATACGTCCGTATTATCCATTTCATTGCCAATGACGCCGATCACCCTGCTGTTCGGGCCGCGAGCGTCATTTCTGGTCTTTCTCACCGCCGGGATGATTGCCACGGCCACGGCCTGGTATTTCCTGCTCTCCCGGGTCCTGATCGGCAGTCGGGGGCCGGCGTGGCTGGGCGCCGGCTTCTGCGCGTTCGCGCCGGCCATGGTGTCGCACGCCAATGGGCACCCGAACATCGTGTCGCAGTTCGTCGTCCCGTTGATCATTTGGCGCACGCTGCGACTCGGTGAACCGGGCCGCTGGCTGCGCAACGGGGTCCTCCTCGGGCTGGTCATCGTCTGGCAGGCGTTCCTCAACCTGGAGATCCTGCTGATGACCGCGATCGGGCTCGGCGTGATCGTCGGCGTGCTCGCCGTCGGCCGCCCGGATCTACGGTCGCGGGCCCGATCCTTCCTCGCCGGGCTGGCCGTCGCCGCCGGGGTCGCCCTGCTCCTGCTCGCGTACCCCCTGTACGTCCAGTTCTTCGGACCGGGCGCGTACTCCGGGCTGTCCCGTCTGATCCGTGGCTACTCCAGCGACGTGGCCTCGTTCGTCGCGTACTCCCGGGAGTCACTTGCCGGTAGCGCGCGCACCGCCGCGGGCCTGGCCAAGAACCCGACCGAGGAGAACAGCTTCTTCGGCTGGGCGCTGGTGGTGCTGGTGATCGCCCTGGTCTGGTGGCTGCGCCGCTCGATCGTGGTGCTCGCGCTGGCCGCGCTCGGGTTGCTCTTCGCGGTGCTCTCGCTGGGTCGGGAGGTCCGCTTCGACAACCGGGGTACGGGTGTGCCGGGCCCCTGGGCGGCGCTGGAGAACCTGCCCATCCTGCACTCGGTGGTGCCGACACGCTGGGCGTTGGCGATCACACCGATCATCGGGCTGCTGCTCGCCTACGGGGCCGAACGTGCCCGCGAGTTGGCCGAAGCGCATCCGGCCGCCCGGGGGCAGGTCCGTTTCGTCACCGCCACCGTGCTCACCATGGCCCTGTTGCCGATCGTCCCCACCCCGCTGCCCGTGGCCCGCCTCGACCCGGTCCCCAGCTTCGTGACCAGTGGGGCCTGGCGGCCGTACGTGACCGGTGGGCGCAGTGTGGTGACCCTGCCGTTGCCGGACACGACCTACGCCGAGCCGCTGCGCTGGTCCGCGGCGACCCGGCTGGACATGCCGCTGGCCCGTGGCTACTTCCTCGGCCCGGACACCCGCCCGAACGCCGATCCGCCGAAGGTCGCGTTGTTCGGTGCGACTCCCCGCCCCACCAGCAGTTTCTTCGCCACCATCCGGCGCACCGGGGCGGTGCCGCCGATCACCCCGCAGAGCCGGGTCCGAGCGGTCGACGACCTGCGCTACTGGCGGGCCGGGGTGGTGATCCTCGGGCCACACGAGCACGAGGCCGCGCTGCGCCGGGGCATGACCGAGCTGACCGGGATCCAACCGGTCTTCACCGGCGGGGTGTGGGTGTGGGACGTCCGGTCACTGACCGACTGAGCAGTAGCGCGGCCGGCCTAGCGGACGCAGCAGCCCTGGCAGACCTTCGGCCGGGGCAGGGTGAAGGCGAGGCAGCAGGTGCGGCGCTGCACTGTCGGCTCACCGGTCGGCCCCGGCACCAGCTCGATCAGGTCGGCCAGGTCGAGTGCGCCGAGCAGGGTGTCGATGCTCTGCACCGTGGAGCCGGGCAGGGCGTCCGCGGCCCGCAGGATGCCGTGCGCGATGCCGGAGGCGACCGAGCCGAGCAGCGTCCGGGTGCCCACCCGGACCTCGGACTGGATCGCCGTGATGAGGGGCGCCAGGTGAGCGTCGAGCAGGGACGCGCGCAGTGCGGCCAGCAGCTCCGCCTCGTCGGCGACGACCCGCACCTCCGGCAGGCCGGCCAGCGCCAGCGGATCGTTCGGCAGCACCGCGACGGTGGTGCCTCGGCGCAGGCCCATGGTGAGCAGCTGCCGATGGTCCTCGAAGTGGATCAGCAGGTCGGCCGGATCGAGCAGGGGCACCCGCCGGGCGGAGGCCCAGCCGAGCACTACCGGCAGTGCCGCCCAGTAGCTGTAGGACTTCCAGGCCAGCGCCGCGCAGGCGTGCGGGGTGCCGCCCCAGCGGACGGCGGCGCCGTTCAGCAGCTCCGGCAGTCGGCTGCCGTCGATCAGGGTGGTGGCGGGCGCCCAGCCGAGCTCGTCGTCGACCAGCAGGCCCCGGGCGAGGCCGGGGAGGTCGTCTGTGCCGAACATGGCCCGGAGCGCCGCGGTGACGGGGGCGAGCGGCGTGGTGGTGGCCTCCCGCCGTGGCATCACCGCTGTCACCTGAGTCGTCCCCTGTCCGTGTGACCGAGGAGTGCGCCCCGGCGGACGAACCAGTGCCGTCCTGAGCTAAGGCTAGCCTAACCAAGCCCCTGCCCGTAAGGGAAGCCTCACCTTGGTCACATCCCAGACGCCCAGGTCGCCCCGTGTTCAACGGGAGTAGCGCTTCGCGTACTACCCGGAGTCAGTGCTGGGAAACGCCGCCGCACAATCGATGGCCATCGGTGCATTGTCAAGCGGTGTGTCGAAAACATGCCACTTGCGTGTGTGCTCGCGCACGGAACGTGAAAACTTATAGCCCCGGCCACGAGGAAGCCGATGACGACCTCCCCCCTCGAACGGGCTGCCGACTCCTTCGCGGCCGAACTCGCCCGGCAACGGACCGGGCGCGGGCTGTCCAAGAAGCAACTGGCCGTCCTGATGGGGTTCGACCCGTCCTACGTGAGCCACGTCGAGGGGCGCCGGCACCGCCCAACCGAGGACTTCGCCCGTCGCGCGGAGGCCGTCCTGGAGGCCAGCGGCGCGATCTGGCAGCGCTTCCGGGAGTACGACGACCTACGGCACGCCCGGTCGGGTCAGCCGCACCGCGAGCCGTACCTGCCGGGACAGTGGCTGCCACCCGGCACCGGCCTGGTCGTGGAACGGGAACTGGCCACCCTCACCCACGCCGACGACGGCTACCGGTGCGTCATCCACCGTGAGCTGTACAACGCCGGCACCGAGCCGGTCACCCGCTACCTCGTCCGGGTCGCCGTCGACCGCTATCCGAACGACCCCGGCCGCTCCAACCGGCACCATCGGGAGCACCCCCTCACCTTCGCCGAGCTTCAGATACAGGCCCGTCGGGACGACGGCGGCGGAGATCCGGAGCCGATGCACTGGCGAGCCAAGCACGATCGGGACGCGTTCAAGGAAATCTGGCTGCTCTTCGAGAACGGGGAGCGACGCTTCCCCCTCTACCCGGGCGACCGGGCAACCATCGAATACGCGTACAGCGTCGGGCCCGAAAAGTGGGGCCCCTGGTTCCAGCGAGCCGTCCGACTGCCCACCCGGCAGCTCGCCGTACGCCTGGACCTGCCTGCGGCCCTCGACCCGCAGGTCTGGGGCGTGGAGACCTCGCTCAGCGCGGAGGAGGGCCCGCTGCGGACGGCGCCGCAGCGTCACGACGAGGGCGACCGGGTGATCTACGACTGGCAGACCGACGACCCCCCGTTGAACGCCCGCTACCGGATGCAGTGGCGGTTCCGTGCCCGCCCCGACACCGAACCGGACATCGGCCCCGGCGGCGCCCGGGTCCGACCCAGCGACCGGATGCGCGGCCTCGGCATCGTGCAACGCGGGGACGACCTGCTCCGCCAGCGGGCCCGCCCGTTCGACCTGCCCGGGGAGGAAGACGTCGCCCGGGACGTGGTCGACCGGCTCACCATGGCCCTGGCCCGGCTCGACGAGCTGCACCCGTTCAGCAAGGGAGTGGGCGTCGCCGCGTCGCAGTTCGGCATCGGCCGCGCGGCGGCCGTGGTGCGGCCCCCCGACCGGTCGGCGGAGCCCGTCGTGCTGCTCAACCCCCGGGTGGTCGACGCCGACCCGGAGACCGACGAGCAGTACGAGGGCTGCCTCTCCTTCTTCGACCACCGGGGTCTGGTGCCCCGGCCGCTGCGCCTGGACGTGGAACACGCCCAGTGGGACGGCAGCCGGATCATCACGTCGTTCGAATTCGGCATGGCCCGGCTGGTCGCGCACGAGATCGACCACCTGGAGGGCCGGCTCTACGTCGACCGGATGGCACCCGGCGTGCCGTTGGTGCCGGTGGAGGAGTACCGCGAGACCGGGCGCCCCTGGCGCTACTGAACAGGAAGGGACCGGGGCGCGTGCCCCAGGGGGCAGGGGCACGCGCCCCGGTGTGGGGGGAGGAACGTCTAGAGGTCACCGAAGGTGTCGTAGCGGATGTGCGGCGGCGGCACGTTGTCCGCGGCGAGCACCCGCAGGGTGGACCGGACCATCCGGGCGGCACCGGAGACGTAGCAGTCGTGCGTGGTCCACGGGCCGTACCGGGCCACCACCTCCGGAATCTCGCCCTGCTCGCCGTCGAAGTCCGGATCCTCACTGCACGCCGCGGTGACCGACAACCACGGGTGTACGGCCACCAACTCCTGCAACCCGTCCAGGCCGTACAGGTCGGCCGCCTGCCGTGCGCCGTAGAAGACGTGCACCCACCGGGTCCGGTTGAAAGTGGCCAACTCCTCCACCAGCGCCTTGATCGGCGCCAGCCCGACGCCGCCGGCCACGCAGAGGATGTCCCGTTCCGAGGCGCGGTCCAGGGTCATCGACCCCATCGGCGCCGCCAGGCGGATCAGGTCACCCGGCCGCACCCGCCGCACCAGGGCGCCGGACACCCAACCGGCCCCCGGAGACCGCACGTGGAACTCCAGCACGTTGTCGTCGTTCGGGGCGTTCGCCACCGAGTAGTTGCGCCACACCCGGGGGTGGTAGCGCGGCACCTCCAGGCTCACGTACTGCCCCGCCTGCCAGCGCAGCGGATGCTGCAACGCCCGGCAGGTCAGCACGGCGGTGTCCGGGCCGTACCGCTCGTGGGTCAGCACCTCGGCGTGCCAGAACGGCGGGTCGTCGTCGGAGGCGGCGCCGGCCACCATCAGGGCGGCGATCGCCGCGTACGCCTCCCGCCACGCCTGGTCGTACTCCAGGTTCCAGCCGTCACCGGCGGTGCTGCGCAGCGCGTCCAGCAGCGCGACGCCCATCGTGGCGTAGTGCCGCTCGTCGACGTGGTACTTGCGATGGTCGCGGCCCAGCGCCCGGAGGAACTCGTCGAAGCTCTCCGGGTCGTCGACCGTGTGGATCGCCGTGATGATCGCTTCGAGTAGACGGTCGCCCTGGCCGGTCATCTGCACCGGGAAGAGTTGCCGCAGGGCGGGGTCGAGCAGGAACAGCCGAGCGTAGAAGTGACCGCTCAACCGGACCCGGTCGTCCTCGACCAGGGTCCAGCTCTCCTTCAGCAACCGCGCGAGGTTGTCCACGGACGCTCCTTCTCCAGACGACAACGGATCGGGCGCCCATAGAATCTCCACGGAGAGTGTCGACTGGTCGCACAGAATGTGCGATCGGCTCATGGTGGCCGGTCGGCCATGTCACCGGTGCCGTACGTCGGGCAGAGTGGTGCGGTGACCGTTGAGCTGACCCGCCCGGTGTCCCGCCGACTGTTGGGCACCGAGACGCTGCTGGTCCTCGGCCTCTCCCTCGGCCAGTCCGCGATCTACGCGGTGGTGTCGATCATCGCGAAGTTGACCGCCGACGGTCCGCTCTCCAAGCAGACCGCCTCGCTGAACACCTCGGCTTCGGCCCGCCCCTGGCTGGACCTCACGTACCAGCTGCTCGGCATCGTGTTTGCGCTGCTGCCGGTGCTGCTCGCCGTACACCTGCTCACCCGTGACCCCGGCGACCCGGCGCGGACCCTCGGCCTGGACGCCCGACGGCCCGGTCAGGACGTGGCCCGCGGTGCCGGCCTGGCCGCGCTCATCGGCCTACCCGGGCTGGCGTTGTTCTGGGTTGCGGCCCACCTGGGCCTCAACGCCACGCTGGTGCCAGCCGCGCTGCCGGACGTCTGGTGGGCGGTTCCGGTGCTGATCCTCGCCGCCGTGCAGAACGCCGTGCTGGAAGAGGTGATCGTGGTCGGTTACCTGGTCACCCGGCTGCGCCAGCTCCAGTGGCGGCTGGCCGCGATCATTGCGGCCAGCGCGCTGCTGCGCGGCTCGTACCACCTGTACCAGGGCTTCGGCGCGTTCGTCGGCAACGCGATCATGGGCGTCGTGTTCAGCCTCTTCTACCTGCGTACCCGGCGGGTGATGCCGCTGATCATCGCGCACACAGTGCTCGACGTGTTCGCCTTCGTCGGCTACGCGCTGCTGCCCCGGGAATGGTTCGACTGGCTCTGACCCGTCAGCGCCGGTCGGGTCGGTAGACGGCCACCGTTCGGGCAGCGAGCCGGTCCGCCGCCGCCGCGTCACCCAACGCCGCCGCGAGCACCGCCGCGCCCGGCAGCAACCGGGCCACCAGCCGCAAGGCCACCCAACCACCGGCCTGCGCCGTGAGCGGCGCGGCCAGCCGCCAGGCCGCCTCCGCCGCCCGCGGCCACGCCCCCTCGACCGGGTCACCCGCCGTCTCGGCGGCGGCCAGAGCCGCGGCCGCGCTCGCCCGATCCGGGTGCACCTGGGTCAGCACCAGCAGGTCGACGGCCCGGTCGGGATGCGTCGGATCCTTGCCGTACGCTGCGGCCAGGTGCAGCACCAGCTCAGAGTGCGTCCACAGCACCGCCGCCAACTCGGCCAGCGGCGCGAAGAAACCAGCAAGTGCGGCGGTCGCTCCTCCCGCACCCGCCGAGCGGACGAACCGCCGGGTCGCCAACCGGGCCAGGCCGTCCGCCGAGGCGTCCGCATACCTGTCGCGCAACCCAGCGGCCCACTCGGCCGCGCCGGGCCCGAACGTCCGCACCGCAGCCAGAGCCAACAGCTCCGGTGCGAAGCCAGGGTGGTCGAGCACGCGCGCGGCGACCGCGCGCAGCTCCGATTCCGGGGTACGCCCCAGAGCCGGCTCAGCCTGCCGCGCGGCGGGTTCTGCCGGTGACAGCTGCTGCTCGGCGGATGCCGCCTGCTGCTCGTGCTCGGTCGGTGCCGTCCGCTGCGCGGCCACGGGTTCGGGGGCGGGCTCGGTCGGCGCGGTGCTCTTGCGTGGGGTGACCGCGCGCTTGGTCGTCTTTGCGGCTCTGACCGGCGTCGCCGGTGTGGTGCTCGCCTCTTCGATCGGGCTCGCGGCGGTGGTGGCGGCGCTCCCTGCTGCCGTGGTGCTCGCGGCCTTGGTGGTGCGCGCGGCCTTGGTGCTTGCTGCTCTGGTGGGGTTTGCAGCGCGCTTGCGGGATGCCGGCGTGGTCGGGGTCACCTCGGCGGGCGTCTCGGCTGCCTTCCGGGGGGCAGTCTTGCGAACAGGGGTGGTCCGGGCCTTCGGCGGTATCGGTGCGATGCCTGATGCTGGGCCCGGTTGGTCGCCGTTCGGCTGTACGGGCTGCTCCGCGCCCGCCTCGGAAGTTTCGGCCGGTGCGGGTCGGGGCTGTCGAGGCAGGGGGCGGTCCGGCTCCGGCGGCTGGAAGAGCACCGCCGGGGCAGCCTTGGCCCGTCGAGGGCGTTGGCTCGCCGGGGCGGCTGCCGGCGGTGCTGCCGCTTCAGGCTCCACCACCTCGGTGGGCTCCTCGGCCGCGATCGGCGGCCGGAAGGTGGCCCGTGGGGAGCGCGGACGCGCTCGTTCAGCAGGCTCTCGACGGGTCGACTCGCTGGGCGGCTGCTCCTGCATATCGATGGAGCGTAGTCCCGATCACGCCAACGCACAGCGTTGAAACACGGGGGCGGGCCGACCCCGGTGGGCGTACCCCGGAAGTCGTTTTGCTCCCGGTGGGTGGCGACCTGTATCCTCGGGCGCGGTGGTCTGAGGATCACCAGGGAGACTTCGCCTAGTCTGGTCTATGGCGCCGCACTGCTAATGCGGTTGGGGTCTTAAAGCCCCTCCCGGGTTCGAATCCCGGAGTCTCCGCGCGAAAGCCGGGTGTGTACACTGGCTGAGCACAAGCGCCCGTAGCTCAATGGATAGAGCATCTGACTACGGATCAGAAGGTTAGGGGTTCGAGTCCCTTCGGGCGCACAAACAGCCCCCTAGCAGGCCGTCAAGGCAGCTAGGGGGCTTCTTCTTGTCTAGCCAGGACTGTGAATACCTTCTTACTCTCCGTGCATGGCCAAGATGCTGCCGCGTAGTGTCGGCCAGCCCCGCAGGGTTGCGGGCGCGGCCAGGGCTTCGACCCGGCAGCAGGGAGTCGGCGGCGTTGGCCAGAGGACGGCGTGGCTTGCCGGCGTATATTTGCTCGTCGATGGGTCTCGCAAGTCAGCTGATGAGACGAGGCCGCTTGTCGCGTGGGTCGCGGATGCTGTCGATGATGCGGGTCCAGTTGTCGCCGCCGTGCCCATTCCCGATCGCATGCCGATAATGTGCTCGCACGGCCAGGGGAAGCCCGAGGTCGAGGCCCAGTGTCGTGCTGGTCTCGACGATGTGGTCGGCGGTCGCGCCCATCATGGTGACCGTGCTGAGATCGCCGGGGTGTTCTCCAGCGTCCAGCGCGGCGCCGGGGGTTTCCTCGCCGGCGCGGAGGATGGCGCCGATCGACTCGGCCGAGGCGATCAGCTCCGGCATTGCCTCCGTGGCCGTCATTCCCGTGGCACCCAGCATCGCGGTGGCGTGCATCAACGCGGACAGAGTGCCGAGGAATACGGCGAGCTGGGCTTGATACATCATCTGGGCGAGGCCCGGGTCCTCGCCCAGGTGGTGCGGCGCGCCGAGCTGGGCCAGCGCCTCTCGGCTGCCGTCCATCACTTCGCTGGGGCCGCTGTAGTAGACGTACGCCGCGTCGGTGCCGACCATCGGCGCTGGGACCATGACGCCGCCGGTGAGGAAGGCCGCTTCGTGGCCCGCCGCCCAGGATGCCGCCTCGCGGCTGCGGTCGGGAGTGTCGGAGCTGAGGTTGACCAACGTCCGGCCGGCGAGAGACGCGGTGGCCGGGCCGAGGATGTCGTACATCGCTTGGTAGTCGGTAAGGCTGAGGATGACGAGGCTGCTCGCCTCGACCGCCTCGGCGGGTGTCACCGCGAGCGTCGCGCCGTCGGCGACGACGCCCTCGGCCCGGCCGGTGGTGCGGTTCCAGACCGTGACGGGGTGCCCGGCGGCGAGGAGGGTGCGGGTGATCGCCTGGCCCATCGGGCCGAGCCCGATCACGGTGACGGCGCTGTTGTGCTGTCGGTTGTTCACCTGTCCATGCTCGGCGACGTGTCACTATCTCGTAAGTACGCACTAAATCCTGCGGTACTTACCTTTCAGTAAGGGGGCCAGCGGTGGCCAAGTCATCCCGACGCGGGCCGTACATCTGCGGCATCGACGCGGCGCTCGACGTGGTGAGCGGCAAGTGGAAAGGCCTGATCCTCTGGGAACTCGAGGCCCATGGCGTACGCCGTTTCGCGCAGTTGCGTCGGGGTCTGCCCGGAGTGAGCGAGAAGATGCTGACTCAGCATTTGCGCGAGCTCGAGGAGGACGGCCTGGTGCGCCGGAAGGTCCACGCCGAGGTGCCGCCCCGGGTGGAATACTCTTTGACCGAGCACGGGCGCACGCTCAACCAGGCGATCGGGCCGCTCGGCGCCTGGGGGAGCGAGCGGATCCGTCGCGAGACCGCCGAGGTGATCGACGTGGCTTCCGAAGGCCGGGCGGCCCTGCGCTGATCAAGCGGGGTCCTATCCGGGACGTCCCAGCAGTGCCGTGGCCACGGCAACCTGCGCCGGCTGGCGGCTATGAAGCTGCACGCCACCCAACGCGCGGCTCGGAACCGGTGACCCGTGGCCAAGAGGCTCTCCAAGGCCGAGATCCAGCGCCGGGCGATCGACTTCCGCAAGACCGACCTCGATCTCACCGAATTCGACCAGCTGTGCCTCTACGAACTCGCCCGCGAGGACGGGATCGCAGTGCACCCGCTCGACGGCCTGACAGAGTTCGGGTGCCCTGAAGGCTCCGTCACCTTCTACGCCTCCGAGCGTCCGGATTTCTGGTCTGCGGCGCTGGTGCCCGCGGGAACGGGCCAGTTCATCGTGGAGAACACCTCGCACCTGCCGCGCCGCCGCAGATTCAACGTCGCCCACGAGATGGCCCACGTGCTCCTTGAACATGAATTCGACCGGGTCATGTTCAGCGCCGAGGGGCGCCGCCGGGAGAGCAACCCCTGTCCTCGCTCATTCGGTGAACTCGGTCCAGGAGACGGCGCGGTCGAACCGCTGGGCGGCGAGGTCGTCGACGCGGATCATGAAGCGGCCGAAGTAGACGTCGTCACGGGTCCGGAACTGCACCAACGGGAGCCACTCCCGGCGTACCCTCTGCAACTCCTGTTCCACGAGGAAGGCCTCCTGGGCGCGGTCGACGCTGGTCAGGCGGCCTCGAAGCTTCGTCTCCGCCATCTCCAGCTCAGGATCGTCGTACAGGTTGTCGTAGGACACCCCGCCGGTGTTCCATGAGTAGCCGCCGAACTGGAAGGCGGTGAAGTTGGCGGCCGGCCAGAGCCGGTCGACCAGGGCACACAGTTCCCGACGGTGCGGCATGTCGCGCGCCAGCTGCTGCTGAAAGTCGGACAGGTCCGCATCCTCGGCGGTCAACCACGAGGGCAGGTCGGCGTGGACGACAGCGAAAAGGTCCTGCTCGGGGGCGATGAAGTTACGGTTCTTGTAGTAGGGATGGGCAGCGTAGTCAGCCGGCAGCTGCGCCGTGGTCTCCGTGCCGGCGCGTACATGAAGCAGCCGCCCGTACTGCTGCTTGTCGCTGCGCTCACAGACGTCGTAGTCCTCTTCGTGATGCAGGAACACCAGCAGGGAGCCGTCCGACGGTAGCGGCAGGCGCTCGACCCGCGGCAGCGCGGCACAGTCGAAGGACGCGATGAACGGCAGCGGGTAGCCCTCCGGGTCGGTGGGCCACAGCGTGCCGACCGGCAGCTGCGGCAGGCCGCCGGCCCGACCGACGAGCAGGTCGGCGGGCTGACCGGCCGGCAGCCCCCGAGGATGCGCCACGATCTCGCCGTTGTACTGCTGATTTGCCCAGGTGGAGAAGCGCAGCAGCTCGGCGAACGTCGCCGTCTCGGTCTCGGTGAAACCCGCGTCGGTCGCGGCTCGCCGCAAAAGCCCGTAGTGATCCACGGACTTCATACTGACAGGCTTGATTGAATCGGCGACCGGCAGGCGTCTCGTATCCGATCTTCGGCTACTCGCGCACCGCGGCGGCCAGGATGTCGAGTCGTGCCCTTGCGGTCGAAGCCGCTCTGTCCGCGGTCAGCACCGTGGCCCGGGACTTGGTCTTCAGCGGCTTCACACCGGTGGCCTGGGCGGGAGCGGTGCTCAGGGCGGAAGCGACGAGCGCGGGTGATGACGGCGGCGGCCTGCTTGCCGAGATGGGTGAACTCATTTTCGAGCTTTCTTCCGGTCGGGTACGGGTGGTGGCTGCGCGATCCACCACCCGTACTTCGCTCGGATTCGGCCGGATGGGTGCGGACATTTCGTGAGAGTTCCGCGCAGCAGGCTCTTGCCTGGGTCATGGCGTCGCCGCCGCGCTCATGGCGCCCACGGACGCTCCGGTTCAACTGCCCCGTTCGACCATCCTGGCCGCCGCCCGGCCGGGGACGAGCCGAGATCATCCCAGCAGTGAGGCAGCGGTGGGCTCGGGGTCATTGCCACGCCCGCGAGCCGCGGATCAGCTCGTCATGTAGCGCAGGTCCCGCACCACCTCGTACGTTCCCCCCGATCGGGCCGCCACTCCCGTACGTCGATACGGTCTCGAGCGGGCTGTTTGTCCAGGGCGCCGGTGGCGCTCCGCCGACGAGCGCCGACGTCGTTGCGCTGGACAGGTGAGGGGTCGCCGCGCGGATGGCTGTGACCCGGCCCTCGCCGCAGGGTCCCCGCCGGCTGGTACGAACGGATACGCCCTCGTCCACCTTTAGGTGGCGGGGGCGTATCCGTCGTTCTGCCGTGCCGGTGAAGCCGAGCTTGCGCCAAGCCGGGCGGTCGAGGTCCTGCACTCAATCGTGTACGGCGGTGAAGGTGCACGCCCCGGCGACAACCGTGCCGTTAGTTGTTCTTGCGGGCGACGGCGCAGTACTCGGAGGCGGGCGTCGTGTCGTTGCCGTTAGGGCGCCAGCGCGAGCAGGTGACGAGCCCGGGATCGATCAGTTGCAGCCCGGCGAACAGGTCGGTGATCTGCGCAGGGGACCGGATCGTCATTGGCGCTGAGCCGCCAGCGTTCCACATCTGCACGGCCCGGTCGACGGCCTCCGGGTTGACCTCGCGGGTCGGATGGGAGATCACCAGGTGGCTGCCGGCTGGGACGGCGTCAAGCAGTTGGTGAACGATGCGGGCCGCCTCCGCGTCGTCGACGACGAAGTTGAGAATGCCGAGCAACATGATCGCGATGGGTTGGTCGAAGTTCAGTGTGCGGCGCGCTTCGGTGATGATCCGTTCGATGTCCCTGATGTCCGCGTCGATGTAATCGGTGGCGCCCTGCGGGCTGCTGGTCAGCAACGCGCGGGCGTGAGCCAACACCATCGGGTCGTTATCGACGTAGACGATGCGCGAGTCAGGTGCGGCGCTCTGGGCGACTTCATGAGTGTTGTCCGCGGTGGGAAGGCCGGTGCCGATGTCGAGGAACTGCCGGATCCCCACCTCGTCAGCGAGGTACCGGACCGCGCGGCCGAGGAACTGCCGGTTGAACCGGGCCGACTGCACCAACTCCGGCATGAAGGCGAGGACCTGCTCGGCGGCCTCCCGGTCGGCGGCGAAATTGTCCTTACCGCCCAGGAGGTGGTTCCACAGGCGGGCGGAGTGGGCAACGCTGGTGTCGAGCTTGTCGTACGCAGACGAGGACGTGTTCGTCACCGGGGCTCCTTCAAGGCGGACCGCGGTACGGGAGGAGTGATCGCGTGTCCGGGCAAGCCTAACGCCTTCGTGCTCCATCGTGGATCCCTGCACATTGATGCCGTTGCAGGCGATGTCGTTGCCGCGCGCCCGCGGCGGTGCGGAAGCGTCGATGTGACGATGGTGGCGCTGCGGCGGGTCGTGGAGCCCTCTCGCGTCGGGCCTGCTCACCGGCCGTTTCCGTGGTGGCGAACAGCCCTCCACCGGGCGCATGCACTGGGTGCCCCGCACATGACCGACCCCCGCAACCACGCGACCGTCGAACGACTCGTACCGATCGCCGACGACGCCGGACTGTCACCCACCCACCTGGCCCTGGGCTTCGTCGTCAGGCACCCGACGCACGGAGAGCAGGCCGCCACAGGTGAGTGACACCGCGATGGGGGCGAGGTGAAGTGCGCCCTCGCCCCCATCGCGGGAGATCTCCAGTTCTGCGGCAGATGCTCGGCTGAGTAGCCGGCCGGCCATGGGCGGAAGTGCCGCCGCGTCCGATCAGCGGCGGGCTTGGATCTTCAGGTCGCCGCGGGTCTGCACGCGAATGTGGTCGCTGGCGAGCATCGCGTGGGGAAAGCCGAGGTCGATGGCGCTCACCTCGTCCAGACGGGCCAGGTGCGACGGGCTGAGGTCGACCTCCAGGACTCCCAGGTTTTCCCGTAGTTGCTCGGTGGTCCGGGCTCCGATGACCGGCGCTGTCACCCCCGGGTTCTGCAGGGTCCAGGCGAGCGCGACCTGAGCTGGTGTACGGCCCAGTTCCTCGGCGACGTCCTTGACCACGTCCACGATGGCCAGGTTGCGCTCGGTCACGCCCCCGAGGGCCACGTTGAAGCTCTTCCGGACGCTTCCACTGTTGTGGTTCGGCGGGGTGGTCAGGTCCTCACGGCTGTATTTGCCGGTGAGCACTCCTCCCGCCAGCGGCGACCACAGTACGGTGCCCAGCCCCATCTCCTGCGCCATCGGGATGAGGTCACGCTCCCCGGTCCGCTCCACCAGGTTGTACTCCAGCTGCAGCGCCACCAGCGGCGACCAGCCCCTCAGATCGGCGATCGTCTGCATGCGGGAGACCTGCCAGGCAGGGGTGTTGGAAACGGCCACGTACAGGATCTTGCCCTGCCGGACGAGGTCGTCCAGTCCACGCAGGATCTCTTCCACGGGTGTGGTGGGGTCCCACACGTGGAGGTAGAGAAGGTCGATGTAGTCGGTGTTCAACTGTCGCAGGCTGGTTTCGACGGCCCCGAACAGGCTCTTGCGGCTGGCGCCGCCGGAGTTGGGGTCGTTCGGCCGGCGCAGGGTCGTGTACTTCGTGGCCAGCACGAGCCCGTCGCGCCGTCCCTGGGCGAACTCGCCGATCATGCGTTCCGACGTGCCGTTGGTATAGGTGACCGCCGTGTCGATGAAGTTCCCACCGCGCTCGACGTAGAGGTCGAACAACTTGCGGGCTTCATCCTGCTCGGCCCCCCAGCCCCAGTCGTTGCCGAAGGTGGCCGCGCCTAGCGCGAGCGGCGAAATCCGCAGGCCGGAGCGCCCCAGTTGCCGGTAGGTGTCGAGGGTGAGTGGCATGTGCTTCTCCTGTGGTGGTTTCGGGTGTTTGGGAGATGGGCGACGTGCCCGAATGTCAGGCGCCGAGTCCGTAGCCGCCGGCCACGACGATGTCCTGGCCGGTGACATAGCCGGCCGCCGCCGAGGCCAGAAAGGCAACGACCTCCGCGACCTCTTGGCTGGACCCGAACCGCTCGAACGGGATGCGTGCGCGCATGGCGTCCCGGCTGCTCTGGGGCACTGCCAGCTTGTCGAACAGCGGAGTCTCAGTCGCTCCGGGACTCACGGCGTTGACGCGGATCCTGCGCGGAGCCAGTTCAAGCGCGAGCGAGGGCAGCATCGCCAGGAGAGCTCCGCGGGTCGCTGCTCCCACCGTGGCGCCTGGGCTGCCGCGGCGGGCTCCGACGCCCACGGTGAGGACGATCGATCCGCCGTCGTTCATGAGCGGCAGAGCCTTCTGGAGAGTGAAGTACTGGCCTTTGAAGTTGACGTCGGCCTGTTCGTCGAAGGACGCCTCCGTCACGTCGGCCACCGGTGCGGGGCGGAAGATTCCCGCGTTGAGGAACAGCAGGTCAAGAGACCCAAGACGGTCCGACACCGTCGTCATGAGCGCGTCGGTGTCGGCCATGACACGGGAGTCGGCGGGGACGACGAGGACGTCGTCGGGGAGCTCTCGTCTCGCTCGCGCGAGTGACTCGGGGTTCTGTCCGGTGACTGCGACCCGGTAGCCGCGGGCGTGCAGTAGTTCGGCGGTCGCTCTGCCGATTCCGGTTGTGCCCCCGGTGATGAGCGCTGCGGGCATGGGTTGCCTTTCGTCGAGCGTACGGCTGTCTCCAGCTAACGGGGAGTTCCCCGTTTATGTCACCGTACACTAAGCGGGGATCTCCCCGATTCATTCCCTCCGTCGAGCCGGACCAGCGATTGTGAGCGCCCATGACTCCGCGAAGGACCACCCTGCGGGCCGATGCCCAGCGCAACCGCGCACACCTGATCGCCACTGCCGCCGAAGCCTTCGCCTCCGGGCAGGCGATCTCCCTGGACGCGATCGCCAAACGCGCGGGGGTGGGCAACGCCACCCTCTATCGCCACTTCCCCACCAGGGAGGATCTGGTGGAGGAGGTCTACCGGGACCAGATCCGCTCCCTACGCCAGGATGCGCAATCCTTCCTGGCCACCGAGCAGCCCGCCCAGGCTCTACATGCCTGGATGCGCCGCTTCGCCGAGTGGGCGGGCGAACGGCGCGGCATCTGTGACGCCCTGGTTGCCATGAGCGCTTCCGGACGTTTCGGCACCGGCCCGGTCTGCGACGAGGTCCAGCAGATTCTGGGAATGGTGCTCGCGGCGGGCGCCGAGGCAGGGGAACTGCGCAGCGACATCGACCCGGTCGATGTCGGCGGCATCCTCGCCGGCGTGCTCTCCGTGGCCGGCGGACCGGACCAGCGCGCCCGGCTCGACCGTATGCTCACCGTCGTCGTCGACGGGCTCAGGTCGCGGTGAGTGGCCCACCGCCGGCGGTTTGCGGACCAAAGGCGGCGAAGGGCCGCCATGATCACTGACGCCCAGCTCACTCCAGCGAACGTGCCCTGTCCCCAGGCCGGCGCAGCGGCGACAAATCGGTTATCGCCACCAAGGGCGAAGGTAGTCGAGCGATGCTCACATCAACCGGGCTTATGCGAAAAAGACCTACATTCGGCGTAGGTGCCACAGCGTCCCGATCGCCCCACGCGCGCCCATCCGCCCGACCGGCACCGGGCGACCCCGCGCCGGTCACAGCGCCTCGCCGATCCTCGGCGTCACTCGCGCAGGCCGTCGGGGCGATGCAGCAGACATGATCGACTCGTTTTTCATGAAGTCGGGGCATCCCTGGCACCAGGACGGGCCGACTTCTCGAAAGCCGAGTCGATCATCCGCACGGGCCGCGCGCTGGCTCTGCCGCCGAGATCCCGGGTTGCCGGCACGCTTGACGTGGGCCAGATCAGCGACAAGAATTTACATGAATCGCTGTTAGCGTTAACAAGCCCGTCCCAGTGCTGCGACGGCATCGTCATGCCGATGTCGCGGGTCGCGACGGCCTGACTCCTCGGTCAGCACTACCACTGCAGAGGAGAAATCTATGCGAACGAGGGCAAGATGGCTCGCGGCGACCGCCGCGCTCGGGGTCGTCCTCGCCGGGGTGCTGACCTCGACCGGTCCGGCCAGCGCGGAATCCAACGGCGGGGTACGGGTGATGCCGCTCGGCGACTCCATCACCGAGGGCACCCAGGTGCCGGGCGGGTACCGCATCGGGCTCTGGCAGCGGCTCGTCAACGGTCGGTACACGGTGGACTTCGTCGGGTCACAGTTCAACGGGCCTTCCAGCCTGGGTGACCACGACCACCAGGGGCATCCCGGCTGGCGCATCGACCAGATCGACGCGAACATCGTCGGCTGGTTGAACACCCAACGGCCGCAGACCGTTCTGCTGCACATCGGTACCAACGACATTCTGCAGAACTACAACGTCAGCACCGCGCCGAACCGGCTCTCCACCCTGATCGATCGGATCACCACCACGGCTCCCAGCGCGGAGGTGTTCGTCGCGCAGATCATCCCGCTCTCCAACAGCAACCAGGAGGCGGCCGCACGTACCTTCAACGCGGCGATCCCCGGCATCGTGCAGAGCAAGGTGAACGCCGGCAAGCGGGTACGCCTGGTCGACATGCACAGCGCACTCACCACCGCCGACCTGATCGACGGCGTTCACCCCACGTCCGGCGGTTACGACAAGATGGCTGCCCGCTGGTACAGCGCGCTGCAGTCGGTGCCCGGCAGCATCGGCGACCCGGGCAGCGGCGGCGGACAGACCACGGCGATCGTGGGTGCCCTGTCCGGTCGCTGCGTCGACGTGCCCGGCTCGTCCACCACCAACGGCACGCAGGTGCAGTTGTGGGACTGTCACGGCCGCACTAACCAGCGGTGGACCTACACGACCACCAAGACGCTGACCGTGTACGGCAACAAGTGCCTCGACGCCGCCGGCTATGGCACCTCCCCGGGCACCCTGGTCACCATCTACGACTGCCACGGCGGAACGAACCAGCAGTGGAACGTCAACGCCAACGGCACCATCACCGGGGTGCAGTCCGGCCTCTGCCTGGACCCGTACAACGTGGGTACGGGCAACGGGACGAAGCTCGTTCTCTGGACCTGCACCGGCCAGGCCAACCAGCAGTGGAGCCGCCGATAGCTCGTGCGGTCGCGCCGGGTGGTGGTCGGATCGCTGATGATCCGACCACCGCCGCCTGCTCAGTCGGTCTTCGTAAGCGACGAATCAGGGTTGGCACCGCCGGACGCTCCGGACGAGACCGACTCGTGGACGGCATCGACCGGGTTCGGTGGGCGGACGATAGGCTGCGGCCGGCGTCGGAGTGACCTGAGGGGAACGGGTGATGGGCGGAACGGCTCGCGCGGTGGTCGCGGTCTGCGGGCACCCGGCGTGAGCGTCGGGTTGCGTCCCGGTGACCCGGCACGCCTCGGTGGGTACGAGGTGCTCGACCGGCTCGGCGACGGGGGGATGGGCAGTGTCTTCCTGGCCCGCTCACCGCAGGGACGGCTGGTGGCGGTCAAGGTCGTCCGTGCGGAACTCTCGCACGACGAGGAGTTCCGGGGGCGGTTCCGTAGTGAGGTGAACCGCGCCCGCCAGGTTCCACCGTTCTGCACCGCCGAGGTCCTGGACGCCGACCCGGACCATGAACCGCCGTACCTGGTGGTGGAGTACGTCGAGGGCCCCAGCCTGGCCGAGGTGGTCCGAACACAGGGTCCGCTGGGGGCGGCGCGGCTGCACAGCATCGCGGTTGGGGTCGCCACCGCGCTCACCGCCATCCACGGTGCCGGGGTGATCCATCGCGACCTGAAGCCGGCGAACGTCCTGGTCGCACCGGGTGGGATCAAGGTCATCGACTTCGGCATCGCCCGAGCGTTCGAGGCGACGAGCCAGCACACCCGTACCAACCAGATGGTCGGGACCCTCTCGTACATGGCTCCGGAGCGGTTCGACACGGCTTCCGGCCGTCCGGCGGGCCCGGCCGCGGACATCTTCGCCTGGGGCGCCCTGGTCGCCTACGCCGCGACCGGCCGCAGCCCGTTCGGGGGCGACTCCCCTACCGCCACCGCGATGCGGATCCTCACTCAACCGCCGGACCTGACCGGGCTCGGTGGGCCGTTGCGGGAGTTGGTCTCCCGGGCGTTGGAGAAGGACCCAGCTGCCCGGCCCACCGCCCGGGAGTTGCTCGACGGGCTGTTGACCGCAGCGTCTCCGGTGGGTGCCGGCGGGCCGGCCCAACTTTCGGGCGCGACGCCGCCGAATGTGTCGCCCGCTGCCAGTGGTGATGATCAAAGCGCGCGGTCGACACCATCGGGTCTGGCCACGGCCGGTCGCGCGGGTTCACGCGGGCGTCGCTGGCTCACCGCGCTGGGGGCGACCGCTGCGGTGATCGCCGTGCTGGTGCCCGCTTTCCTGTTCGGCCCGCAGCTGTTGGGCGGGCGATCCGAACCGGACCAGGCCGGCTCGACGCCGAGCGGTAGCCCGGCGACGAGCGGGCCGGCGGTCACGGCGTCCACGCCCGCGTCGGGAAAGCCGTCCGCCTCGCCGGCGGTCAGCGCGGACCCGACCCAGGCCATGCTGGCCGGTCAGCGGCGATTCCTGCTGCACCTGGTGGAGATCGACCGTGACCTGTCGCTGCCGTCGCACGGCGAAGTCGAGGTCGGCGATGGGACCGGCAAGGATGCGCTCTTCGTGCTCGAACCGGTCGGTGTCGACTTCATGATCAAATCGGTGAACCCGGAGATCGCCCACCGACCCTGCGTCGGGGTCAAGGTCGATTCAGAGGGGTACAAGTCGCTGGTGGGAGCCGACTGTCGGCCCACCAAAGCAACCCTGTTCACGATCTTCCGTGAGGGCAAGGACGACAAAGGGCGCGCTTCCTACTCCATCATCAGCGAGGAGTACGGCCCGGTGCAGTGGAGCCCGACCAAGAGGGAGATCTTCGTCGAGTTTCTCGGCGACGCCCCGCTGGACACCAGGTTCAGCCTGGTCGACCGAGGCGCGGTCTGACTCGGACGTAGGCGACGGGTGCGGTCCGAGGGCTGGCCATTGACGCCTGCGGCGCCCCCACCGGTCGACGGGCAGGGCTCGGTTCGTCGACACTGCGTACGATGGGCAATCGTCGATGTTAACGCGCTCTCGGTGCCTCCTCAAGGGCCTAGGCCGTGGTCTGCGTCCGCGTCCGGGGTGATGCCTGCGGGAAGTCGAGTGAAAGACGTCAGCGCCAAGATCGGCAGCTCGACGGTGGCCAATGTTCCCAGCGCATTACGTCTTGACGAACGGCATGTTATCGCTCACAGTCGATGCCTAAGGACGACGACACCTCGGCTTTCCGGGCAAGCCCTGCTTCGTCGATCTCGAATCAGGCGTGCGCCATAGCTTGCCGGCGTCTTGTTAACGCTAACTCTCTGACGCCTGCGCGCTCGGCCACGCGTCGCGGTACGCCCACCCTCGGGCAGGCCGTTCGGCTCTTGGTCACTGGAGGAGGATCATGTCTGCCCTCGATAGGTCTCCATCGATCGCAACGCCGTCGCGGCGGCGACGTTGGTGGTTGCCCCGCATCCTTGCCGCCAGCGCTGCGGCGTTGATGGTCGGTGGTGCTGCCGTAACGGTGGTGTCGTCGCCCGCCGCCGCGGCGACGATCGACACGAACGCGTGGTACGTGTTGGTCAACCGCAACAGCGGCAAGGCCCTGGACGTCTACAACCTGGCCACGAACGACGGGGCCCGGATCACCCAGTGGGCCCGCAACAACGGCAACCAGCAGCAGTGGCAGTTCGTCGACTCCGGTGGTGGCTATTACCGGGTGAAGTCGCGGCTGTCCAACAAGGTGCTGGACGTCTCGGGCTTCTCGACCGCCAACGGCGCCAGCATCGTTCAGTGGAGCGACAACAACAGCACCAACCAGCAGTTCCGGCTGGCCGACTCGGACAGCGGCTACGTCCGGTTGATCAACCGCAACAGCAACAAGGTGATGGAGGTGCAGGGCGCCTCGACCGCCGACGGCGGAAACATCGTGCAGTACGACGACTGGAACGGCGCCAACCAGCAGTGGCAGTTCGTCCGCGTCGGCGGTGGGACGGACCCCACCACGCCGCCGCCGACGACCCCGCCGCCGGGAGGCACGTGTGACCTTCCCTCGACGTACCGGTGGTCCTCCACTGGGGTGTTGGCCAACCCGAGGTCGGGCTGGGTGTCGCTGAAGGACTTCACCGTCGCCCCGTACAACGGTCAGCAGTTGGTCTACGCCACCACCCACGACAACGGGAGCAGCTGGGGTTCGATGAACTTCGGCCTCTTCTCGAACTACTCGCAGATGGGCTCGGCCAGCCAGAACGCGATGAACAACGCGACCGTCGCGCCGTCGCTGTTCTACTTCGCGCCGCGCAACATCTGGGTGCTGGCCTACCAGTGGGGTGGGCCGGCGTTCTCCTACCGGACCTCGACCGACCCGACCAACCCGAACGGGTGGTCGTCGGCGCAGACGCTGTTCAGCGGAAGCATCACCGGCTCCGGTACCGGCCCGATCGATCAGGCGGTCATCGGTGACGGCACGAACATGTACCTGTTCTTCGCCGGTGACAACGGCAAGATCTACCGGGCCAGCATGCCGATCGGCAACTTCCCGGGCAGCTTCGGCTCCAACTACACGACCATCATGAGTGACACCACGAACAACCTGTTCGAGGCCGTTCAGGTCTACAAGCTCCAGGGCCTGAACAAGTACCTCATGATCGTCGAGGCGATCGGTTCGCAGGGCCGCTACTTCCGCTCGTTCACGGCGACCAGCCTGGGCGGTTCGTGGACGCCGCAGGCCACCAGTGAGAGCAACCCGTTCGCGGGCAAGGCCAACAGCGGTGCCACCTGGACCAACGACATCAGCCACGGTGAGCTGCTGCGCACCAACGCCGACCAGACCATGACCGTCAACGCCTGCAACCTGCAACTGCTCTACCAGGGCCGTTCCCCCAGCTCCGGCGGCGACTACGGCCTCCTGCCGTACCGCCCGGGTCTGCTGACCCTGCAACGCTGACCCTGTTTGATCACGCTCGACTGACCCGGAACGGGCGGGCTCGGCGTCATGCCGAGCCCGCCCGGCTCATGTCACGCTGCGATCAGCCCAGGCTCACGCGATCGGCGTGCCGGTGACACAGGTCAGCACCTGGCCCTGACCACGGGTGGCGCTCGATGTGGTCGTGGCGAAACCGTGGGTTTCGAGCAGTACTTCGGTCGCGGCGAGGTTCGCGGTGGCGTGCGCTTCGGTGGGTCGCTCGCCGAAGACGTAGAGCCGTCCGCCCGGTGCCAGCAGGCTGCGCATCCGAGCAATCTGCTGCGCCGCGTCGCCCAACCAGAAGAGGCTGACGTTCACCGCGAAGATCTTGGTGAAGTGGCCGGTCGGAAGGTCGGCCGACTCGAACCCTGCTCGCCGGATCTCGGCTTTACCGGCGTCGATGTGGCTCAGGTTCCGTTCGGTCGCGAGCCGCACCATCGTCGCGGCACGGTCGATGGCGACGATCCGACCGGTGGTGAGTTGGCCGGCGACCAGGGAGACGGCAGCTCCCCGACCGCAGCCGATCTCCAGCACCTGGTCGTCGGGCGCGACAGCCATGGTCTGCACCGCCCAGCGCTGCCGATGGGCGGACGTCGCCCGATTCGGTTCGTACGCCGCAGGCGTCGTGCCAGCGCTGGACGAACCCGGATCGCGGCTCGAAAGAGTGGACCTCACGACGTCACTCGCCGGTGCCTTCTCTGCTCACACCCCTGATTCCACCCTCTCAGCGGATTCGGTGCACCGTGTCCTCGGTCACGGCGCCGGATCGACAGGCGCGTCAGCGATCAGTGCACGGGCACCGGGGTGACGTCCCCGAGGGCGTCCGTCGGGGTCGGGACGTGTTTCGGGGCGCCGGCGTTCACCATTGCCACCGAGACCAGGGCCGCCGCGACCACGAATGCGACGGCGACCCAGTACGCGACCGAGTAGCCGTGCATCAGCGCCTCGTTCCGCTCCTGGACTCGCGCTGCCGGGCCACCGTGCGAGACCAGGTAGGTGGCGGCCGAGCTGGTCGCGATGGTGTTGAGCAGCGCGGTGCCGATCGACCCGCCGACCTGCTGCGACGAGCTGATCATCGCGGAGGCGACACCGGCGTCCTTGGGCTCGACACCGTGGGTGGAGATGCTCATCGCGGGCATGAACGCGGTGCCGATGCCGAGCCCGATCACCGCTTCGGCGAACGCGATCTCCAGGAAGCCGCTGTCCGCGTCGAGCGAAGCCAACAGCGCCAGACCGACAGCGGTGACGAGGTACCCGCCGACCATGATCGGCCGGGGTGCGATCCGGTGCGCGAGTCGAGCGCCGATCTGCGTGGCACCGATGGCCTGCGGCACGGCCATCGGCATGAACGCCAACCCGGCCAGCACCGGCGACCATCCCTTGACCTGCTGGAAGTAGTAACTGAGCAGGAGGAACATCCCGAACATGCTGACGATCGCAAGGCCCACCGAGAGGTACGCGGCGGCCCGGTTGCGTTCGGTCAGGACGCGCAGTGGCAACAGCGGGGACGTGACCCGCGCCTGCACCACGACGAAGGTCGCCAGCAGCAGCACCCCGGCAGTGAACGAGCCGATGGTCACCCCCGCCGACCATCCGCGGCTCTCGGCGACACCGAACCCGTAGACGAGGCTGACGAGTCCGGAGCTGGCCAGCAGTACGCCGGGCAGGTCGAGTCGGGCCCGGTGCCGCTCGCCGTCGTCGTGGACGGTGCGACTGGCGCCCAGGATTCCGATGGCCGCGATCGGCACGAGGACGAACATCGCGAAGCGCCAGTTCAGGTACTGGGTGAGCAGGCCTCCCACGATCAGGCCGACAGCGCCGCCGGCGATCGAGACCGCGCTGAACACGCCGAACGCCTTCGCGCGTTCCCTCGGCTGGGTGAAGGACAGGGAGAGCAACGAGAGCGCGGCCGGCGCGAGCAGGGCCGCGAACACACCCTGGAGTGCCCGGGCGAGCAGCAGCATCGCGGCGTTGACGGCCAGGCCGCCGATGGCCGAGGCGATCGCGAAGCCGGCCAGCGCGATCAGGAAGGTGCGCTTGCGCCCGACCATGTCACCGATCCGGCCGCCGACCAGCAGCAGGCCGCCGAAGGCCAGACCGTACGCGGTCACCACCCATTGCCTGCTCCCGTCGGTGAAGTGCAGCGCCTGTTGCGCCGAGGGGAGCGCGATGTTCATGACCGCCCCGTCGAGCACCACCATCAGTTGAGCGATGGAGATGAACAACAGGGCCTTCCACCGCTGGGACTCCGGGGCGGCGCGACCTGTGGGCATGACTGTTCCTTAGGAGTGACTTGCGCGGATTCTTGCGACGTGTCGAACGCTATCTGTTTATGGAACGACCACCAAAGAATGTGCCAGCGGTTACAGCGCTCGGGCGGGTGGCTGGCTGGATTATTTGTACCGTTCTGACACCTGCAAGAGCTTATTGAGGTCGTAGGGTGCAGAGCAAAGGCCCTCGCCTGTGAGGCCTGTTACTTTGTCGAACGTTCCAGAAAAGGCTAGCGTTCCGTCTCACCAAGAGCCCTGCGGGCCCCGTGGCGGCTCGCCAGTCGAAGTGGATGTGAGACGAAATGTCTGGACGGTTGGAAGCAAAGGTGCTGGTCGTGACCGGCGGTACGCAGGGCATGGGCCTGGCGTTCGCCCAGCGGGCGGCCACGGAAGGGGCCCGCGTCGTCATCGGTGCCCGGGACAAGGACCGGGGCGAGGAGGTCGCCGCGCAGATCAGGAACGCGGGCGGCAGCGCCCTCTTCGTGCCCGCCGACGTGACGGTCGAGGAGGACATGGCGCGGCTCGTCGACGCCGCGGTGACGCAGTACGGGCGGCTGGACGGCGCGTTCAACAACGCCGGCGGTGGCCCGATGGCCAGCGTGCGCGAGACCGACAGCGACAGCTGGCACCGGTCGCTCGCCCTCAACCTGACGAGCGTCTTCTACGGCCTCAAGTACGAGCTCCCGGCGATCATCGCCTCCGGCGGTGGCGCGATCGTCAACAACGCCTCGGTCTCCGGCGTGAAGGGCGACGGGACCCAGGCCGCCTACAACGCGGCGAAGCACGGGGTCATCGGTCTGACGCGCTCGGCGGCACTGGACGTGGCGCGCTCCGGTGTGCGGGTCAATGCCCTGGTCACCGGTCTGATTGATACCCCGCTCTGGCAGGGCGTGGTCAGCCAGGCCCCGGAGATCGCGGAGCGCTACCTGTCGGCGCAGCCGACCGGACGAGCCGGCACCTCCGACGAGGTCGCCGCGCTGACCGCGTTCCTGCTCAGCGACGAGGCCACATTCATCAGCGGCGCGTCCATCGCCATCGACGGTGCCCTCACCGCCTGAGGCACCGATACACCGAGGCACTGAGGTCCGGTCCGGGACGGCGGCTCCAGCAGCCGCCCCGGACCGGGTAGTACTCAGGCGATCCGATAGGCCCGCTGGATCGTCTGCGTGACCGTGTTGCCGGCGGTGTCGGTGGCGGTCAGCCGCAGCGAGACGAATCCGGCCCGTCGTGGATGACTGATCAGCGCGACGTTCCGGATCACCGGCAAGGCGACCCAGGTCCGGCCGTCGTCGAACGACGCGGACACGGCGAGGGTCCGGTTGGGTGCGGCCTTCGAGCCGGCCTGCCGGTCCAGCGCCACCGGGATCGGCATGCTTCGGCCGGTCCGTGCGGTGTTGGTGTCGTCGAGCACTGGCGTCGGGCGAGCCGTGGTCAGAGGCAACCGCTCCGGCGACGTGGTGTGCGCCGAGGTGAAGGTCCAGGCCACCGAGACCGACGTCGACAGGGTGTCCGGTGCGCCTCGGGTGGCGGTCGCCTCCAGCCGGTAGGTGGCCTTCCCGGCGGGCACCGCGAACTCGGCCCACGGGCTGTCCGAGGTGCCGATCTCCTTACCGTCGCGCAGCAGCCGGAACCGCACCGGCTGGTCGTCGCGGCTCGCGGGGCGACCGGTCGCGTCGCCGAACAGGGGCACCGACGCGATCGAGATGGTGTCGCCGTCGCGGCCCGCGTACCCCAGGGGTGACAGGGTCGGTGCCTGGGTCACGGTGGGTCCGAAGGGCGCCGCGTTCCAGGTCTGGGTGTACGTACGCCCCGACCTGAAGGTCGAGTCCTGCGTCGTGAGGTTGTCCCCCTCGACGAACGTGGACGTCCAGACGATGCCGCCGTCGGTGTTGTAGTACTCGGTGCCCTTGAACGGCAGGTCGACAGGCGTGTTCGACCCGATCGGGCCCGCGCCTCCGGGCGCCGACGCGCGGTGGAACCGGGTGGCCGTCGCCACCGTGGACTGACTCCGGTAGGTCGTCTTGACCGTGGCGAGGTTCTTCGACGACAGCTTCCTGGTCAGGCCGGTGAACATGTCGCCCTTGCCGACGTACGCCAGGTCGTAGGTGTAGGGGCTGTTCCGGAAGGTGCCGTCCCTGCCTGGCCGGGCGAGCCCGACGCCCAGCGTCGCGGTGAACTCGGGTGCCGCGACGGGGGGCCCGAGCCGGCCGAAGAAGACGTCCGTGAATGACACTCCGCTGAGTTGGACGCCCGGGTAGCGCAAGCCGTCGTCCCAGTTGGCGCTCACGTTGATCGAGATCGGCGCGGCGTCGTGCTGCGGCACTGTCAACGCGACCGGCTTGGCGTTGCGGGCGTCGACCGCCTCGGTGACCGGGCCGCGTACGTCCAGGACCGGCTGCGCGAGCAGGGTCGACACGGCACCCTCGTGGATGGTGCTGTACAGCGCGTACCGACCCTTGGGCAGCCGCAGGACGCCGCCGCCCGGTGTCGCGGGCAGGGTGCTGAACTCGCCGGTGGTCAGGTTCGCCGCCACTGTCGTGTACTCGGTGGCCGGCTTGCCGTCGCGTCCGGTGTGGTCGAGCCGTACGTCGTAGCTCTCGATCTCACGGTTCAACACGAAGGGCGTCCGTACCCGCAGGTCGCCGGCGCCGGTCGCGGTCAGCGCGCCCTGGTAGACGCCGTCCGGGGCGTCCACCCGGGTGTCCACCGTGATCGTCGCCTCGGCGCGGCCGCCGGCCGGCACCACAAGCGTGGTCGGGCTGACGGTGAGCATGCCCGCCGGAGCCGGAGCGATGGCCAGTGTCAGGGTGACCGGCGCGGTGCCCGTGTTGCGGTAGCCGACGACCTGGGTGATCGGGCTGTCGTCGGCGTGCGGCCAGCGCTGCACCGGAAAGTCGATGGCGGCGATGTCGGTGGCGACCGGCTGGGAGACAGCGCGGGCGATGTCCACCCGGCCCGCGCCCTGCTCGTAGATGGTGTCCTCGCCGGTCGGCTTGGCCGAGTCCATCAGGGCGGCCTTGAGCTGCGGGCCGGTCCAGTCCGGGTGTTGCCCGGCGAGAATCGCGGCGGTGCCGGCCACGTGCGGGGTCGCCATCGACGTACCCGACATGGTGGCGTAGTCGCCGCCGGGGGCGGCGGCCACGATGTCGACGCCCGGCGCGCTGATCTCGGGCTTGATGTGGTTGTCGCCGATGCGCGGGCCCCGGCTGGAGAAGTAGGCCCGCTGGTCGTCGGCGTCCACGGCGGCGACGGCGAGAGCGTCGTCGGCGGAGGCCGGCGAGGAGACCGACTTCGGTTTCCCCTCGTTGCCGGCCGCGACCACGAAGAGGGTGCCGTACCGGTGGCTCAGCTCCTGGACCGCGGTCTCCAGCGGGTCGAGGCCGGGTGCGTCGTCGCCGCCCACACTCAGGTTGACCACCCGGGTCTGCGGCGCGAGCCACTGCATGCCGGTGATGATGTCCGAGTCCTGGCATTCGGTGGTGGCGCAGACCTTGCCGACGAGCAGCTTCGCCCCCGGTGCCACCCCGCGGTACCTGCCGCCGGAGGCGGCGCCGCTACCGACGATCGTCGATGCCACGTGGGTGCCGTGGCCGACCGAGTCGCCGGGGTCGTTGCCGCCGGTGAAGTCCCGGACCTCGGCGAGGTGGCCGGCGAAGTCGGGGTGGCCGGCGTCGATCCCGGTGTCCAGCACGCCGACGGTGACGCCGGTGCCGTCGAAACCGGCCTGCCAGGCCGCCGGGGCACCGATCTGCGGCACGCTGCGATCGAGGGAGACCGTGCGCTTGCCGTCCAGCCAGATGTGGGTGACGCCCGTGGTGAGGGTGCGCGCGGACGACGTACCTCGGGTGAGCGACGTCCAGAGGGTCACCCGGTCGTCCCGGTCCGCCCGGACCGCGAGCGCGTGCGCGGCCGGGAGGTCGGCCCGCACCCGCCCGGCACCCCCGGTGGTCGCGGTCCGTGCCCGCGCCGCCATGTTCTCGGGGTACGCGACCAGCAGCGGCAACTCGGCCGCCCGGTCGTCGTAGCCGAACTCGCCGAGCGTGCTGAGGTCGAACAGGCGGCGATCCAGCCGCCCGTCCCGCACCAGCGGCATCGCGTCCACCGGGATGACGTACTGGTGACCGTCCTCCTGGCTGCTCACGAACCGCATGCCGGCCCGACCCGGCCCGCGCTGGATCTGTGGGCGCCCCGCCGCGTCCAGCGAAACCCGGTCCCCGGTGATCAGGGTGAAGGTTCCGTGGGTGCCGGGGGCCGTGGCCGTCGGCTTCTCCTGCGCGTTCGCCGGTTGGGCGATCAGGCCCGCCGCAACCAGCGCGGTCGCGAGTACGCCGGCTGTCAGGGCGCGTCGTTGCCGTCGTCGCACATCGTCCTCTCCGCCACGGGCGTCTCCCGGGTCGGCACGATGACGCCTGACCAGGTCGTCAGGTTGATCACTGCGGTGTGACGGAGACCACAATCGTGCCCCGCGCCGACGCGACCGGTCCACCCGGGCGAGTTCCATGCGGCGGTGACCAGGGGACGAGGCATGGGAGGGCACCGGTCGGATGCGTGACGCCGAAGAGTTCGATGCCCTCTACGCGGCCTGTGCGGGTCGGGTCGTGGGTCACGTGTACGCGCTCACCGGCAACCGCGCCGAGGCGGAGGACGCCGTCGCCGAGGCGTTCATGCGGGCCTGGCAGCGATGGGCGACGGTGCGGGAGACGGACAGTCCGGAGGCGTGGGTCCGCCGGGTGGCCTCCCGGATCGCGGTGAGCAGCTGGCGCAAGGCGTTCAACCGGGTACGCGCGCACCGCCGGGCCGCGGTCGACCAGGGCGTGCCCGGACTGAACGAGGACCACGTCGCGCTGTTGCAGGCGCTGCAACGGTTGAGCGCCAACGAGCGGCGGGCGGTTGTGCTGCACCATCTCAACGACCTCAGCGTCGCGGAGGTGGCAGCCGAGATGCAGGCACCCGTCGGAACCGTGAAGACGTACCTCGCCCGTGGTCGGCGAGCGATGGCCGGGTTGCTGACCGATGCGCACCAGGAGGAGACCTCCCATGGCTGATCCGCGCGACGATCTCACCGCGATCGTGGACGAGGTCCGGCGAGTCACCACACTGCCCGGAGCGCAGACGTTGCGGCACCGCAGCGACCGGCGTCGGCGGCGTCGGACGGCCGTCGGCGTAGCGGGGCTGGCCGTGGTGGCCCTCGCCGCTGGCGCAGCCGTGGTGCAGGTGCGGAACGACGTCGAGACGCCCGGTATCGGACCGGCCACCCAGGTCGCACCGTCAGTGGTCCCGTCCGCGACCGCCTCGGCGGGACCGCAGGAGATCCTCGGCGGCCGGCGGCAGGTCCAGATCGTGCTGCCCGGCATGCGCGGGGCCACCTTGGCGATCGACCGCGACGGCGATCAGGTGCGGGCCACCACCGAACAGGGCATCGACGATCGGGCGCTGTGGGTGCTGCGCCCCGAGGGCGACAGGTACCGGATCGTCCTGGCGTCGAGTGCCGACGCGATCTGCATGACCGTCGTGCACGACGCCGCGCCGGGCAGCGTACGCGGCCGGGCGTGTGATGCCGCCGCCTCGACGCAGCTCTTCCGGATCGATCAGGTGCCTGACGGCAGCTACTCGATCTTCCAGGGCAAGCGTTACGTCCAGGTGGTCGACGGCACCAACGCCCTGGTCCCCGACCTGCCCGAAGGCCTGACCACCACGTACGAGTTCCTGGACCGCGGGCCGAGGTGAGCGGCCTCGACACCGGAAACACAGCGGGGGTGGGCCAGCGTCGGCCGACCCCCGCTGTGTTACCTGTTGCTGAATCAGTCGCGCGGGATCTGCAACACCACGCGGCGACGGCGGAACAGCACGAGCAGCGCGGCGCCGAGCACGAGCACTGCCGCACCGCCGCTGGCGAGCATGGCGGCCGGCGCGCCGGTGATGGGCAGGCCGCCACCCGATCCGCCCTCGTCGTCACCGCCGCCGGCAGTGCCGCTGGTGATGACGATCCGGGCGGTGTTGTTCTCCGGCTTTGACTCGGACGCCGCGGTGACGCTGCGGGCCACGATCGTGCCATCGGTGCCCGGCGTGGACTTGATCTTCACCTGAACGGTCGACCTGATGCGGCCCCAACCGGATGCCGTGGACGGGAACTCGCTCTCGAAGTTGCACTGGAGCTTGGCCGATTCGGCCTCGGGGACGTCGGGCCAGCACCACACGTTGGGCAGCAGGACCGTTCCGGTCGGTGCCGTGATGATCAGTGACGGGCCGCCGCCGTCGGAGGGACCGTTGTTGACGACCTCGTAGACGACGTCGACCGTCTGACCGACGGCACCCTTGACCGCCGGCGCGGTCACCGAGATGTCGAGGGTGTTCGGCTTGGTCCAGAAGCCGAACAACGCGTAGTTGTCGGACTCGTCGAGCTCGCCCTGCGCCGCGCGCTGCCGCGCGAGGTCACCCTTCGCGCCCTTCGCGGCGAGCTTGCGAACAGCCTCGGCGAACGACGGCCCGGTGCCCTTGGTGCGGGTGCTGCCCTTGGCCGAGCGCTCCTGCCCGGCGAGGGCGACATCCACGAAACCGTAGTTCTCACTCGGGCCGTCCAGGTTGCGGCCAAAGTTGATGTTGAAGAGTGACGTCCCGGTCTCGTCGTCGAAGAAGAGCAGACCGTCGCCGGGTGCGAGGCTCGTCGGGACCACGCAGGTGACCTCGCTGGGCCCGTACACGTAAGGCTTGCCGATGTCGTCCGGGTAGTAGTCGGTGTAGGTGCAGTCGCTGTACCGCTCGGCGAACGTGGCGCCGGTGGGAACACTGACCCGTACGGTGAAGTTCTCGGCGGCGGTGTCGCCCTCGTTGCCGACGCCCGCATACAGCGGGACGGTGTCACCCGGGCCGACCGGCGTCTTCTTGTCGTTCAGGTCCTGTGCGGCGGCGACCAGATCGGGGCCGGACGGAAGCACCGTGACCGGGAACGAGGTGGTGTCGTTGCCCGGTGCCATGTCGTCTTCGGCGCCGTCGATGGTGACGGTGACCGAGCCGGCGTCGCCGGGGGCGGCACCTTGGCGGCTGGTCAGCGTCAGGGGGTAGACGGACTCGACCTGGCCGGGGTTGAGCGCTCCGACGTTGCAGGTGACCTTGGTGTCGGCGAGCTTGCAGTCGCTGTTATCCGGCACGGACGCGGTGACCGCGTCGGAGACCTTGCTCAGGTCCAGGGTGACGGTCACCGCCGTCGCGGGGGCCTCGCCGTAGTTGTAGACGTACATGCCGACGGTGCTGCCGTTGTTGTCGATCTCAGCAACGGGTTCATTGCGGAACGAGACGAACAGCTCGGGCAGCGCCTCGGCGGCAGCCGCCGCGTGTGGGGCGCTGAAGAGGGTGGCCGTTGCCAGCAGCGCTGTCGCCGCGGCGAGGCGCGAGAATTTCGACGGTGTGCGGTTCACGTCATCTCCGTTGACGGGGGTGTTGGCCGCACTCCAACTGTTGATCATCATAAATTCCGTCCCGATCCTCGCGGCCCTGCACCCCCGCTAACGGGCGTCGGATCGCTCTGGTCAGGCCCCAGGTCTCGGCGCACCCGGACCGCTGGCCGCCGCGCCAGATCGGTGGACGTCGAAATGTTTCCGACACGACATCTGCTGGGCTGAACATCGGCAGCGGTGGTTTGGCCAGCCTGGCTGAGCCGCCGACGGTAGCCCCTGGCTTTCGCTGTCCGCGATTCATCCTGCAGGCGCGGGAGGGCCCGTACCCTCGGGGCCGAAACTTTCGGAAAAACATTGACACTCTCCAATGAGTCGACTCAGGCTTGACGTGGCTGGCAATCGTGATCATCGATCTCGCTTCGTCCCTTCCTGTAACCACCACCTCGGAAGGAGACCTCTGGTGACCATCCCCTCGGGCCGTCCCAGAACCCGGTTCCTGGTCGTCGTGCTGGCGCTGGCAGCGCTCACGGTCGCCGGATCGGTATCGGTAGTGACACGAACGACGAACGCTCAAGCCGCCGTGGGCACGCTGGCCGCGGCAGTGGAGGACGAGGGCGCCGACTGCGCCGTGTCCGGTCTGCCTGACCTGGGCTCGCTGCCCACCAACGCCAAGCTTCCCGATCCCTTCAAGAAGCTGAACGGGTCGCCCGTCACCGCGAAGTCCGACTGGCGCTGCCGGCGGGCGGAGATCAAGGAGCTTGCCGAGAAGTTCGTCTTCGGCGAGAAGCCCGCCAAGCCCGCGACGGTCACCGGAACGGTGTCCAGCAGCACCGTCACCGTCAACGTGTCACACAACGGCAGGAGCACCAGCTTCTCGGCGCGGGTCGAGCTGCCGAGCGGCACCGGTCCGTTCCCGGCCGTCGTGGTCGTCGGCGGGTTCGGCGCTGACACGGCCACCATCAAGGCCGCCGGCGCTGCGGTGATCAGTTACGACCCACTGGCAGTCGGCCGCGAGGGCACTCCCCGGAACAACAAGCAGGGCGCGTTCTACAGCATCTACGGCTCATCGAGCAGCACCGGACTGCTCGCCGCCTGGGGGTGGGGCGTCAGTCGGATCATCGACGTCATCGAGCAGTCCGACGGCAGGATCCTCAAGGCGGACGCGATGGGCGTCACCGGCTGCTCCCGTTACGGCAAGGGCGCCTTCGCGATCGGTGTGTTCGACCAGCGCATCGCCCTGACCATGCCGATCGAATCGGGCAGTGCGGGCGTCCCCATCTTCCGGGGCATCCCGGGTGAGGGCGCGCAGAGCCTGAGCAGCGCGTACGGAGAGCAACCCTGGCTGGGTGACGCGTTCGGGTCCTTCACCGGCAGCCCGAACCGGCTCCCGGTGGACACCCACGAGATGGTCGCCATGGTGGCACCGCGCGGACTGTTCATCATGGACAACCCGCACATCGCCAACCTCGGCCCCCGGTCGGCGAGTGTCGCGGCCCTGGGCGGCGCCGAGGTCTACAAGGCGCTCGGCGCCGGCGACAACATCACCTACTGGTCCGACGTGCAGGACGGCAGCCACTGCGCCAACCGCCCCGAGTGGCGTACCCCGTTGCAGAACAACATCCGCAAGTTCCTGCTGAAGACGGGCAACGAGCCGGGCGTGATCCGGATTTCCAGTAGGGCGCTCGGCCGGTTGGCCGACTGGCGGGACTGGCCGACCCCGGTCCTGGCTGACGGCCCGACCACGCCGCCGCCGACCACGCCGCCGCCGACCACGCCGCCTCCGACCACGCCGCCTCCGACGACCCCGCCTCCGACGACCCCGCCTCCGACCGGTGGTGGCTGTGTGGCGACGGTGTCGGTCAACCAGTGGGCGGGCGGTTTCGTCGCCACGGTGCGGGTGAGCGCTGGCACCGCGCCGGTCAACGGTTGGACGGTCACCATGACCCTGCCGTCGGGTGCCAGCATCACCAGCATCTGGAGCGCCAACCGGAGCGGCAGCACCGGGACCGTTCAGTTCACCAATGTCGCCTACAACGGCGCCATCGCGGCCGGGCAGTCGACCGAGTTCGGTTACCAGGGCAGCGGCACCGGTGCGGGGATGACCCCCGCCTGTTCCGCCGGGTGACCCGCAGGCCCGGTGCGGAGGTGCACAGCCTCCGCACCGGGTCGCGCGGCCGCGCGGCGGAGCCCGAGCGTCAGAGCCAGACCACGATCCCGGTCAGGTCGTTGAGGACGGCGGCCACGCCCGCCCGGACGGCCGCCGCGCACCGGTCCGCGGTGAACGAGTTCGGGTCGTACGTCGAGGACATCCCGAGCCCCTCGCCACGGAACGACGCGCCGTCCCAGTCGACCGCCGTGACGTTGTGGGTGGGCTCGGCGAGTTCCGCGCCGACCACGAGGAACTTCTCGTCCAGATGGTTCGGGGTGACCAGCGCGAGCCCGTCGATGAGGTCGTTGCCCGCGCTGACGATGAGGTCCGGGCCCATCTCCATCGCCTTGGCGATGCTGGGAACGGTGTCGTGCGCGTTGCCGACGACGATCGTCCTCAGGTCGACGTGCTCGTCGTCGGCCCACTCCTTCACCCCCGTCACGAGGGCCCTGGTCGGGTTGTCCGTACCGCTGGTCAACAGGACGACCCGGTAGTCCTTCGGCGGGTGGACGTCGGCCCACGAGCCGGGCTGCGGGGTGATGGTCGCCTCCGGCGCGGGCTTCGTGGAGGGGTCGACGAAGCCGGGGCCGAGAGTGCCGATGGCGCTGGGCGCCGGACGTGGCTCGGACCAGTCGTCGCTGGAGTTGCAGGCGGTGACCAGCGCGGCGGTCGCGGCCAGCATGGCAACGGCCCGAAGCGGGGGGCGCAAGGTGATCGTCCTCCGGGTGGTGGCGGAAAGTGCGCGTACTTCTTCGTATTCCTATCTCAGTTCCGGTCACCGTTAATCGGTGGGCGGCCGTTCGGGGAAGTTGTTCTCCGGCGGTTCGTCGGTGCGCGGGCTGGTGTTCACCCACGGCATGCAACGTGCACTGGCCAACCGAGGGAGTCGAATGTCAGGCCGCATCCGCCGTACCGTTATCGTCGCCGCTGTCGGTTTCGCCGCAGCAGTGATTCCGTTTGTGGGAGCCGAGCCGGCGTCCGCGCACGGTTTCTCGTCGACTGTGTACGCGAAAATTGCGACGGGAGATGAGGGTCACATTCGAACCGAGGTGGAGCTCGAATACGACCTCCTCGTCGTGTCCGCCGCGGATGCCGGCGACGACGACCCGCTCTTCCGGGCGGGAACCGCCGCGTTCGAGGCGGGCGACACCGCCGCCCAGGCCGCCGCCCTGAAGGGTCACGCGTCGGCGGTCCTCGGGTACGTCTCCGACCGGTTCTCGGTGAGTTCCGGGGGTGCGGACTGTCGGCCGACCCGGGTGGGTGACGCGACGATCGGCGAGCGCGAGGGCGTGCCGTACGCGGACCTGCTGCTCGACTGGACCTGCCCGGAGCGGGTCGACGAGCACGTGGTGCGCAGCGGCCTCTTCCCGGATGGCGAGGGCTACGTCAAGGGCACGAAGACGATCGTCACCTACGAGATCGACGGCCGTTCGGGCAGCGCGGCGCTCGACGCCGCCAACCCGTCCTTCTCGACCGCGCAGGCCTGGTACGAGCGGTTCGGCGAGTTCTTCCTCCTGGGCGCCGAGCATCTGCTGACCGGGATCGACCACATCCTGTTCCTGCTGGCACTCATCGCCGGGTCTCGGCGGCTCCGGGAGATCGTGCTCGCGGCCACCAGCTTCACCCTGGCGCACTCGGTGACGTTCATGCTCGCCGCGCTCGGCCTGGTCGAGGTGCCGGGGGTGATCGTGGAGCCGATCATCGCGTTGTCGATCGCCGTCGTCGCCGGTTGGCACCTGTGGGGGATCTGGCGGCGTGGTGAGCACGCGGCCGACCTGGAGACGGCCGGGCGCGGCCACTTCAGCCTGGATCGGGCCGGGTGGGCCCGCCTCGGCGTGGTGTTCTGCTTCGGCCTCGTGCACGGCCTCGGCTTCGCGGGCGCGCTGGGCATCGACGAGGCGTGGTCGTGGACCCTGCTGTGGTCACTGCTGGTGTTCAACGTCGGCATCGAGGCCGTTCAGTTGACGATTATCGCTGTCGTCTTCCCGCTGCTGTTCGTGCTGCGCCGTCGTGCGCCGAAAGCCGGCCTCTGGGCTACCGGGGCTGTTTCCGCAGCAGTGTCCCTTATGGGGTTGATCTGGTTTGTGCAGCGCATTTCTGGATCATGAGTAGGGCTAAGTAGTTCGTGAAGTGCAGTCTTTCGCAAGATCACGTTCATGGCCGGTTCATCGGGCGGCGAAAGCGTGGAATTGCTTCCCCAGCGTCGGGTGAAGGCACAATCCATTTCTCTATTTGAAAAGGGAACAATGTCGATGACATTGAGCACCTCGACACGGGCCTCCGCGCTCGTGCGGCGGCGCCTGGTCGCCGGGGTTGCAGCCGGGTTCCTCGGTCTGGGCGCGGCCCTCGGCAGTGGCCTGATGGCCACCGCGAGCGCGGCCGAGTCCACCACGATCAGCAGCGTGATCCTCGGCGTCGGCGCCAACGAGACCCAGCGCATCGTGACCTGGTACTCCTCCGCCGACACCGCGCAGAAGATCCAGCTCGCCCCGACCGCCGAGATCGTCAACGGCGAGTTCCCGGCCGGCGCGGTCAGCTTCGACGCCGTCGGCGCGGCGAACACCTCCACCACCGGGTTCAACCGGCACGCCACGATCAGCAACCTGCGTGAGAAGACGGCGTACTCGTACCGGGTCGGTACCGAGGGCAGTTGGTCCCCGACGTACGCCTTCAAGACGCAGGACTTCGAGGGCGACTACGACTTCCTGTTCTTCGGTGACCCGCAGATCGGCTCCTCCGGCGACCGGCTGAAGGACCAGGCCGGCTGGGAGGACACCCTGAAGGTCGCCATCGCGGCCAACCCGAACGCGGAACTGCTGGTCTCCGGCGGCGACCACGTCGAGTCCGCCAACGACGAGGGTCAGTGGACCTCGTTCATGGCCCCCGACCAGCTGCGTCAGTACCCCGTGGTCGCCACCATCGGTAACCACGACGTCGGCGGCAAGTCCTACGAGCAGCACCACTTCACCCCGAACACCGACCGCACGGCCCCGTACTACGACAACGGGAACCCGGCGGGCACCAAGTCCGGTGGCGACTACTGGTTCGTCTACAAGGACGTGCTGTTCATCGACATCAACAGCAACAGCTACAAGCTGCCGACCGACGGCAGCAACGCCGGCGACGCCGCGCACGTCTCGTACATCACCGACGTGGTGAACAAGCACGGCTCCGAGGCCAAGTGGAAGGTGCTGGTCTACCACCACTCCATCTACTCGCCGGCCAGCCACGCGACCGACACCGACAACAAGCAGCGCCGGGAAGACTTCACCACGGCCTTCTCGAACCTCGGCATCGACATGGTGCTCCAGGGTCACGACCACAGCTACTCGCGCAGCTACTCCATCAAGAACGGCCAGAAGGAGAACCCGGCCGAGAAGCCGGGTGCCGCCGATGTCTTCCCCGGCCCGGGGGGCGTCATCTACGTGACCGCCAACTCGGCTTCCGGCTCGAAGTACTACGACATCAAGAAGCCGGACGCCACCGGCACCGGCATCAAGGGCAACGGCCCGGACCCGCTGGACCCGAACAAGTACTGGTACAACTCGGTGCAGAACCAGGAGCACGTCCGCAGCTACGTCAAGGTGCAGGTGCGCGGCGACAAGCTTGTCCTGGCGAACGTGCGCAGCGGCACCTGCGCGGCACCGAACGCGTCGGTCGAGGCCGGCCTCTCCTGCGTCAACACCCCGGAGGGCCAGCCGGTCGGTTCGATCGTCGACAACGTGACGGTGCACCCGTTCCACGGTGACGGTCAGGCCATCCAGGTCAACGTGCCGAACCCGGCCCCGGGCGAGTTCGGCTGGACGATCGACGGCTACAACGGTCTGGTCGACCTGGGCACCGCGCAGGAGCGCAACGGCACCTACTTCCAGGCCAACGGCAAGATCAACCCGATCCTCGTGTCGGACAGCCGCCGGTCGCTCGCCCCGTGGTCGATCTCGGCCAACGTCGGCGACTTCTCCGACGCCGACAAGAAGTTCTCCGGCTCCTACCTCGGCTGGAACCCGTACGTGCTCGACGCCGGCGCGGGTGCCGAGGCCGGTGCCGCGGTCCTGTCGTCGCTCGACGACCAGGGCAAGGGCCTCTCGGTCTCCAGCGCGCTCGCCGCGGCCGCGCAGGGTCACCCGCGTGGCGGCGCCAAGCTCGGCGCTGACCTGGATCTGAAGATCCCGGACAGCATCGCGAAGGGCAGCTACCGCACCACCCTCACGATCACCGCGCTGAGCAGCTGACCGAACTGTTCCATGCGGCGGGGTAGGCACCTTCGGGGCCTACCCCGCCACCCATTGCACCCCTCCCAAGATCACCTCAAGGAACTGACATGTACCCGCCCGTAACGCGCTGGAAGACACGCCTCCGTACGACAGCACTGTCCCTGCTCGCCGTCGTCGCGGCCGTCGGTGTCGGCGCCGGTCCCGCCCTGGCGGCGGACGGTAACGTCGCCTGGACGGTCCGGACGGCCTCCAACGACTACGGCGAGGCCCGGTCCAGCTACAGCTACAACGTCAATCCGGGCGGTGCCGTCGAGGACGCCATGGTCGTGGCCAACCGCGGCCCGGCGCCACTGACCCTCTCCGTGTACGCGGCCGACGGCTTCACCACCGACGCCGGCCAGCTCGACCTGCTCACCAAGGACAAGAAGTCGATCGCGATCGGCGCCTGGGTGAAGCCGAACGCCGGCAGCGTCGTCATCCAGCCCGGAAAGACCGCCCAGGTCCCCTTCAAGGTCAGCGTTCCGGAGAACGCCACGCCCGGGGACTACGTCGGTGGCATCCTCACCACGCTGACCCAGGCCGACCAGGCTGAGGGGATCAACGTCGACCGGCGCCTCGGTATCCGGATCAAGTTGCGGGTGGGCGGCGAGCTGAAGCCGAACCTCGCGATCGAGAACCTCCACGTCACGTACGCCGGACCGACCAACCCGTTCAGCAAGGGTGACGCCACCATCACCTACAAGGTCCACAACGTCGGCAACGCGGCCCTGTCCGGTAAGCAGGCGGTGACCGTCTCGGGCCCGTTCGGCCTGCTGCGGGTGCGGGCCGAGGATGTCGCCGCGCCGCCGGAGCTGCTTCCGGGTGAGAGCTGGGACGTGACGGTGCCCGTACACGGGGTGGCTCCCGCCATCTCGCTGGCCGCGACCGCGACCCTGACACCCCTGCTCACCGACGCCTCGGGTTCCACCACCTCGCTCAAGCCGGTCCAGGTCACCGCGCACGGCTGGGCCCTGCCCTGGACGCTGGTGCTGGTGCTCGTCGTGCTGATCGCCGTGCTCGTCGGGGCGTTCCTCTACCGACGCCGCAACCGGGTGCAGAGCAAAGCGCGTGAGGACGCCCGCGTCCGCGACGCCGTCGAGCAGGCGCTTCGTGGCCCGGCGCCGCAGACCTCCTGATCGCGGCTCCGGTCAACTCGGCTGGCTTCGGCCGGCGGCGGTTCTCGCCCGCCGGGTCAGACCGATCGCGAAGGCGATCACGGCGATCACCAGCACCGCCGCCGGCACGGATGCCCAGGTCGGGGCCGTACGCAGCACCACCGTGCCGAGCGCCGCGCCGACCACCAGCCCCGCCAGCCGGCCGACGCCACCCACGTCGGCGAACCGGTGCGGGTCGACGACGCGACGCCGGACCAACTCGGTCAGCGAGCCGGTCAGGTAGGTGGTCGACGCACCCCGTACGCCGGCCGCCACGGTGATCACGCTCTGGATGCCGCTCGACACGGCCGCCATCGCCAGCAGCACGAGCCCGAAGCCGTACCCGGGACGTGCCGAGCAGGCGGACCAGCCCACTGTGAAGCCGAGCAGCAGCACCGCCTCGGCCGACGTCACCACGGCGGTACCGCGGTTCCAACCCGGCGGGGTGTGCCGTAACGGCACCGTGGCAGCGGCCACGCCCACCGCGTACCCGCCGACCGCCACCACCGCCCCCGCGAGCGAGCGGGTGTCGGCCGTGGCGAGCGCGTGGCCGAATTGCACCAGGTTGCCGGTGATCACGCTGGCGAAGTAGCCGTCGAGCTTGGTCAGACAGATCACGTCGAGGCAACCGGAGGCCGTGGTCAGTGCCACCAGGAGCCAGGCCGTGGCCCGCGTCGACGGAGCGTGCACCATGCCCCCTCCATCGGTCCTGCGGCCGGCGCGACGCGCCCGCTCCTTCACGTCGAACGCACCCGCGCTCGCGCCCGGCGCGGTACGCGGACATTCCCGTGCCTGCCCCGGCTACGCCCGGCCAGGCCCACCGAGCGCGGGTGTTCGCCCTTGTGGGTGAACGCCGCTCGGCTCCGGGCCACGCCCGTTCCCCAGCCGGCATGCTGCGACGGTGACGCCGGCACGGAGAGGGAATCCACATGGTTGACGGGGATGTGCCAGAGCGGATGCAGGCCGCGGCCTTCGACGAGTTCGGCGCGCCGGAGGTGATCACCCTGCGAAAGCTGCCGATCCCAAAGGTCGCCGACGACGAGGTGCTGATCAAGGTCTTGAGCGCCGGTGTCGGGGTGTGGGACGCGTACGAGCGGCAGGGGATGCTGGTGCCGGAGGGCTCGAAGCTCCCGATCGTGCCCGGCTCCGACGGCGCCGGAACCATCGTCGCCGCCGGCAGCAAGGTGACCGGCCTGGCTGTGGGTGACCTGGTCTACGTCTCCGCCACCACGCGGCCGAAGGGCGGCCTCTACGCCGAGTACGCGGTGGTCAAGGCGGAGTACGCGGCGAAGGTGCCCGATGGTGTGCCCGCCGAGCACGCCGGCGCCATGCCCACCGACGCGCTGACCGCGCTGGCCGGGCTCGACACCGTCAGCCTGTCGGCCGGTGCCTGGTTGCTGATCTTCGGTGCGAGCGGCGGTCAGGGCCACCTGGCCGTGCAGTTGGCGAAGCGGCAGGGGCTGAACGTGATCGCCGTGGCGTCCGGCGCGGACGGCGTCGCGCTGGTGACCCGGCTCAGCGCCGACGTGTCCCTCGACGGCCACGGTGACATGACCGACGTGCTGGCCCGGATCCGGGACGCGGCGCCGGGTGGGGTGAACGCCATCCTGGCGATGGCCGGCGGCGCGACGCTGGACCGGCTCACCGAGGCGCTGGCCGACGGCGGGGTGGTCGCGTTCGCCCACGGGGTGCGGCCGGAGCCGCAGGAGCGGCCGGGTGTCATGGTCCGCGCGTACGACGGCGAATCGAGCCCTCGACAGTTGCAGCGCCTCAACGAACTCATCGAGGCCGGGCCGTTCGTGGTGCACGTCGCGGAGAAGTTCCCGCTGGGCAAGGTGCGGGACGCGCACCAGCGCCTACAGACGTCCTACGCCGGCAAGCTCCTGCTGACGGTCGCCTGAGACGTCAGGGCGTGCGCTGCTGCGGCACGCGTACCGAGGCCATGCCGGCCGCCGTCGCGGCCTGGATGCCCAGGTCGGTGTCCTCGAACACCAGGCAGGACTCCGGGGGTACGCCGAGCTGCTCCGCCGCGAGCAGGAACGCCTCCGGGTCGGGCTTGGCCCGGGTGTAGTCGTCGGCGCAGACCAGCACGTCGAACCGGTCCAGCAGGCCGAGCACCTCCAGGGAGGCGGTGACCGACGCGCGGGTGCTGCCGGAGACGACGGCGAACGGGACCCGCCGGTGCGCGTCGTGGATGTGCGCCAGCACCTCGGGCACGGCGGCGAGCTGCGGCAGCAACTCCTGGTAGTAGCTCTCCCGGCGCTCGACGACGGCCGCCACCGGCATGGCCAGACCCTGCTGCTCGTTGAGCGCGACGATGATGTCGGCGGTGGGCCGCCCACCCCAGGCGTAGAAGAGGTCCTCGGGGAACTCGCAGCCCCACTCCTCGAGGGCCCGCTGCCAGGCCAGGTAGTGCAGCGGCATCGAGTCGACGATGGTGCCGTCGCAGTCGAACAGGTACGCGGCGAACGGCCCGGGAGGCAGAGGCAGACTCACCCGGGAAGGGTACAGCTCACTCGTTCGTGACGGCTCTCAGCTGGCTGAGCAGGTACGCGCGCTCCGGTTCGGTGCCGACCAGCGTCAACGCGCTGCGGTACGCGGTCGCGGCCTCGTCGTATCGGCCGAGCCGGCGCAGCAGGTCGGCCCGCGCCGCCGGATAGGGGTGGTGGCCGCGCAACCGAGGCTCGTCGGCCAACTCGTCCAGCAGCGCGAGCCCCGCCGCCGGCCCGTCCCGCATGGCGACCGCGGCGGCCCGGTTGAGTGCCACGATCGGTGAGGGCACCAGAGCGAGCAGCACGTCGTAGAGCGCCACCACCTGCGGCCAGTCGGTGCTGGCCACGTCCGCGGCCTCGTCGTGCAGCGCGGCGATGGCCGCCTGCACGCCGTACGGACCGGGCGCTGGGCCGGTCAGCGCGACCACCACCAGGCCGCGCCCCTCCTCGATCATCTGACGGTCCCAGCGTCCACGGTCCTGGTCGTCGAGAAGGATCATGGCGCCGTCCGGCCCGGTACGCGCGTCCCGTCGGGCGTGGACCAGCAGCATCAGGCCGAGCAGCCCGGCGACCTCCCGCTCGGCCGGCAGCAGCCGACGCAGGATCCGGCCCAGCCGGATGGCCTCCTCGGCCAGGTCGATCCGTTGCAGATCCGGGCCGGAGCTGGCGGCGTACCCCTCGGTGAAGACCGAGTAGACGGCCTGGAGCACCGTGGGCAGACGACCGGGCAACTCGTCGGGGCCGGGCACCCGGAACGGGATGCGTGCGTCGCGGATCTTGCGTTTGGCGCGGACGAGTCGTTGGGCCATGGTGGCGGGCGGCACCAGGAAGGCCCGCGCGACCTCGGTGGTCGTGAGGCCGGCCAGGAACCGCAGGGTGAGCGCGCCGCGATCCTGCGCGGCCAACGCCGGATGCGCACAGGTGAAGAAGAGCGCCAACCGGTCGTCGGGCAGGTCGCGATCCGCGTCGGCGGGCGGCGCGTGATCGGCCCGCTCTGCCTCCGCTTGCAGTACGGCGAGCCGGGTCGCCAGCACCCGGTCCCGACGCAGCCGGTCCACGGCCCGACGTCGAGCCGTGGTGAGCAGCCAGGCGCCCGGCCGGCTCGGGACGCCGTCGGTCGGCCAGTGCGTCAGCGCCGCCTCGATGGCCTCGGAAGTCACCTCCTCGGCCAGGTCGAGGTCGCCGAAGCGGCGCACGAGCGAGGCGAGCAGTCGGCCGCGTTCCTCTCGGAACACCGCCTCCACCGACGACCCGACGGCTGCCCTCTCGCCCTGCATGCTCAGACCTGCGCGTCGATCTCGAAGATCGGACGGACCTGAACCGATCCGGTGCCGATGGCCCCGGGGCTGCGGGCCGCCCAGTCCAGCGCGGCGTCGAGGTCCGGCACGTCGATGACGTCGTACCCGCCGAGCAGCTCGCGGGTCTCGGCGAACGGTCCGTCGGTGATCGTGCGCTCGCCGTCCGGGCCGACCTGCACCGTGGTGCAGGTGGTCAGGTCCTGCAAGGGGTGCCCGGAGACCCAGACCCCGGCGTCCTTCATCTCCCGGTCGTAGCGGATCCAGTCCTCGAAGCTGCACCCGTTGTCGACGACCTCCCCGTCAACCATGGGGCTCATGAACAGCAGCATGTACTTCACTTTCGGCTCCTCTCGGTGCGGCTTGTCGCCGTACAGCATGACGACGAACGCGGGCTGCTGTTATCGACACCCGCGCGTCAGGTTTTTCGTGGCCGGGCTGCACCGGGGGCGCGGCGGTGCTCAGGAAGGGTCCGGCTGTGCCACCTCGGGTCGTTCGTCGCGTCGGTCCAACCGTCGCTCGAACCAGGTCACCCCGATCAGGAGAGCGGTCAGCAGGGTGAGCGCCGTCAGTGGCGGCAGAGATCGGCCGATCGGCAGCATGGCCAGCGGCAGCAGCGCGGCGACGACCTGCGGCGGGTACACCGCGCCAACGGTGAGCCGGCGGAAGACCAACCTGCTGAGCAGGTAGAGCCCGGCACCGCCGTAGAGCGCGACCGCGGCCTCCCAGCCCAGCCGGCCGGGGTGCGCCGACTCCTCGGTGAGCTGGGCGATCACCTCCTCGATGCCGAGCGCGACGTAGATGGCGCCGATGATCAGCGTGGAGTGCCCGAGGCCGTACGCGTCGCCGGCGACGCGGGCCCGTCGCTCAGCCGGCACGGCGCTGACCGCCTCCCGGGCGGCGGACGCCAGCCGATCGAAGTAGAGCCACCACAGGCAGACCGTGCTGGTGAGGCCGAGCAGGGCGGCCAGTAGGGCGGAGCCGACCGGTGCCATCGCCCTCGGGCCTGCGCCGGCAGAGATCAGGGACTCACCCAGCGCGATGATGAGCACCAGGCCGAACCGCTCGCTGAAGTGGTCCACGCTGCGCAGTTGCCACGGCCGGAAGGTGGACGCGATCCGGGCGCCGCCGATGTTCAGCAGAAACGCGACCGTCCAGAGTGCCGTCTGGGCAGCACCGCCGAGCAGGGCACCGATGATCAGCGGCACCCAGCCCAGCACCACCGGCACTGTGAAGAACCGCAGCGTCGAGCGCAGTGGCGGGTTCGTCGCGCTCGCCCAGAACAGGATCACGAGCTGCACGGCCCGGCCGACCACGTAGGCCAGGGCGAGAGTCAGCGGCGCGTCGAACAGCTCCGGGCTCTGCTGCCAGGCGTCCGGCAACACCAGCGCGGCCACGAAGATCGCCGCCATCGCGACCAGGGTGACCGCGCGGACCAGGCCGACGTCCGGCCGGACCAGGTTTCCCACCCAGATGTACGGCGACCAGGAGTACAGCAGCAGGAGCAGGAGGAGTAGCCCCTGCGCCAGGGTGAGCGCGCTCGGGGACCCCGCCATGAACGTGATGACCCGGGTGAGCGCGAAGACGAAGACCAGGTCGAAGAAGATCTCGAACATCGTGGTCCGGTGCGTCAGCCCCGCCGGCACCGGACGAATGTCGAGAATCCTCCTCACCCTCGCATTCTGCGCCCTGGAACTGGCTGACGTCCGGATCCGCTGAGACCCCGACGGTGTCTCAGCGGACCCGGCGCCACGTCGCCCACCGGACGCCCCGGCCTCAGGTCGAAGCCTCCGTCCGGCGGCGGCTCCGCTCAGCCCGCCGCCGCACCTGCTGGTACGCGCCGGTCAGCCCCATCGCCCGGCGTACCTCGAGCACCGTCTGGCGTACCTCCTGGCGGGTCCGCTCCGTACCCTCGACGATCAGTCGGTCGACCAGGCCCCGGTCGGCTTCGATCTCGGCCCGGCGCTGCCGGATCGGCGCCAGGAACCCCTCCAGCGCGACGATCAGCCGTTCCTTGACCTCCACGTCACCCACCCGCCCGGCCCGGTATCGCCGGGCCAGGTCGGTCACCTCGTCAAGGTCCGGGTTGAAGACCTCGTGGTACGCGAAGACCGGGTTGCCTTCCACCGTGCCCGGCACGTCGGCCCGCACCCGGTTCGGGTCGGTGTACATGCCGAGCACCTTGCGGCGCACCGTCGCCGCATCGTCGGAGAGCGCGATCGAGTTGCCCCGGCTCTTGCTCATCTTGGCGGCGCCGTCGGTCCCCACCAGGCTCGGTGTGTCCGCCGGGATCAACTCGGGCACCGGGAAGACGGGGCCGTACAGGTGGTTGAACCGCCGCGCGATCTCCCTGGTCACCTCGACGTGCGCGGCGTTGTCCCGGCCGACCGGAACCACCTCCCCCTTGACGCAGAGGATGTCCGCGGCCTGGAGCACCGGATAACCCAGCAGCCCGTACGGCATCTCCTCCTTGCCGGCGTCGCGGGCCATGTCCTTGAGCGAGGGCACGCGTTCCAGCCGGGGCACGGTCACCAGGTTCTGGAGGAGGGTGTTGAGGTCTCCGACCTCGGGGATGGCCGACTGGAGGTAGAAGGTGGCCCGGTCCGGGTCGATGCCTGCGGCGAGGATGTCGGTCACCATCTCGCGGGCGTTGCCGGAGACCTGGTCGATGTCCTCCCGGCGGTTGCGGGTGGTGAGCATGTGCAGGTCGGCGATGATGAAGAAGCTCTCGTAGCGCCGGTGCAGCCGTACCCGGTTGGCGATGCTGCCGACGTAGTGGCCGAGGTGCAGGCGGCCGGTGGGCCGGTCGCCGGTGAGCATTCGTGCGACGGACATGGTGGTGCCTCTCGTATCCGAAGGTGGGTCACGCGTGGGCGCGCGCCGAGCAGGGCTGGCTCAGCCCTGCTCGGTCAGCGGGATCGACTCAGCGAGTCGCCCGCCATCGCGCGCCGGTGCGAAACCGCAGACCACCGGCACGGAGGACGTTCAGAAGTTGCTCACGGCCATCGCCGGAGGTGGTCGGGATCTCGGGCACGGCACCGAGGAAGCGGCCGTCGACCAGGTCGACCGCCTCGGATGCGCAGTTGCCCGTCCGGACCACGGCCTCAGATTACCCGCGGGACGGCACCGGGAGGGGGAAGGTAGCTGTCGGCGTAGTAGGCGCCTACGCGTTCCCGGTACTCGTGGTCGGCCGAATCCGGATCGAACGGTGGGGCGTCCTTGATCTGCTGACGGGTCCGGTCGACGTGCACGACGCGTTCCTGGTGATCCACCCGGTCGACCGTCCCGGCCGGCAGCAACACCTTCTGGCCGAAGATCCACGGCCCCGTATCCACCACCAGGTGCCCGGCGTCCGCCTCGTCGCTCGTCTCGTCGATGGTGCCGATGCGCCCATCGCTCGCCTGCACCTGATAACCCACCAGGTCGACGGGGGTGCCCGGGCCGGGGGCATCCGGGCCGTCGTGCCCATCCTCCTGACCCTCCCCAGGGGTGACCGAGGGGGTGGTCTGGGTATACCCACCGGCCAAGGCGGATGGATCACGCCAGGCCCAGGGGTTGAAGATCGAGGGTTGCATGGGGCACCTCCAGGGGACGGTCCTCAGCTGTCCCCCTCCGCAGTGCCCATCGCGCTGACGCCGGAAACAGCCTGCGCTCTGCGCGGCGGTGCCCCTGTCCAGGTGTGGCAGGGCATTCGGGTCCGCGCCGCCGGCCCGCTGAACAGGTGCGCTGGCATACTCGGCTGCCATGGTGCTGTCGCGAGGGTGGAGTCTCTTCCTGGTCGGGGTCGGCGTCTGGACGTGGGTGATCTGGCCGAGGTTCGCGGTGGCCATCTGGCAGGACCCGCGGTCCTGGGCTTCCGGCACGGTGGCCGACGGCGCAGCCACCAGCTTCCTGTGGGTGCACGCGCTGTTGATCGCCGCGTCCCTGGCAATCGGTACCACCGCCGGCGTCCTCGGCGTCCGGGCCTGGCTCGCCGCCCGGCGGCAGCCGTCCTGATCGCCGCCCGCTCCTGCGGATCAGACCGATCGGCGCCCGCACCGCTGTCAGCCGCCGAGCTTCGGTTGCTGCCGGAGGGGGAGGGGCCTGACCAAGCCCTGGTTGCTGCCGGACGGGCCTGACCTGGGAAAACCGGTCGGGCGCGCGAATGTGACGCGCGCCGCTACCCGTGGATTTGACGATCAAACCCGCAGACGCGTAACTTTCTCTCTGCCAGCGCGGAACGGGGCAAACGGGACGAAGGTCCTGGAGCACCGAAACGGGATGGCAACCGGGTCAAGCAGGGGTTCGCTCCTGGGAGACGCGGTCCGGGCGGGGCTTGCCGGATCGGCCGCGAGGCGGATTTGGTGCGGCGAAGCCGACCGGGTAAGGTTCACGACCGGCAGGGAACCGGGCGAGACTGCGGGAAACCGCGGCGGCCGGTCTGCTGAATCCGACGACCTGACGCAGCGGTTCGCTGCTGCGTGAGTGCGCCGGCGCTGACCCGTACGAAGCATGACAGACCGGGACACACGGTTTGACACGGCGAAGACGGTGAGGTAACGTAGTAAAAGTGCCCGGCGCGAGAGCGGCGGGGACGCGGTACGGAAAAGCCCCGGTTGGGGTTCCACTGTGGTGGGGCTTCTGGTCGGTGTGTGGTTGTTCTTTGAGAACTCAACAGGGTGCTTGTAAAGCC
>NZ_JBIALC010000012.1:0-199698 GCF_042873195.1 Micromonospora arida
GCGCTTGCTGCGCCCGCCCCCGCGCCGGCGCTTGCTGCGCCCGCCCCCGCGCCGGCGCTTGCTGCGCCCGCCCCCGCGCCGGCGCTTGCTGCGCCCGCCCCCGCGCCGGCGCTTGCTGCGCCTGCGCCTGCTGCGCCCGGCTGGCGAGCGCCGTCGCTGCGCAGGTTCCACCGGTAACGGCCGGCCCGGGTCAGGTCGGGACGTGAAGCGGAACCAGGCTGGCTAGCGGCGCGTGATGGGGTGGGCCGGCTGGCTGTGCTCCACCGCGCGCTGCACCGCCCGGTAGATCTGCCCGAAGCGCAGCGCGTCACCGGTGCGCAGCAGACGCACCGGCTGACCCCGCCAACGGGCCCACATCTCCAGTTGGCGGCTGCCCCGGGCGTACGAGCGGTCCAGGTGTTCGAAGAGGAAGTCGGCGACCGGCCCGACGGCCAACCCGACCAGCACCGACGCGCCGACGATCGCGATCGTCACGGTGGGTGAGCGGTGCAGCCAGACGGCCACGCCGATGCCGAGCACCGCCGCGACCAGCGGGCCGGCGAGTGCGGCGCCGATCGCACCCCGTCCCACCAGCACACGCCAGGAACGGGTGCCCCGGCGGTGCCAGATCATGGTGATGTCGGCCAGCTCGTAGCTGCGACCGTCGACACGGACGGTGGTGGAGGTGACCTGCACCGACCTGTCGTCGTAATACGTGATCATGGCTGGACTCCCGCCCACGGGGCTGACACCACACTACTTACCCAAACGAGCCGGGTCGTAAGGTTGGCACGCGACTTCGACGAGGAAGTGAGGGCAGCGTGGGCGAGTTCGTTCGGCTGGAGACCACTGACGGCATCGGCACGATCCGGCTGGAGCGGCCGCCGATGAACGCGCTCAACACCCAGGTGCAGGAGGAGTTGCGCGCCGCCGCGACGGCGGCCACCGCCGATCCCGAGGTCCGCGCGGTCATCGTGTACGGCGGGGAGAAGGTCTTCGCCGCCGGCGCCGACATCAAGCAGATGGCCGACATGTCCTACGTGGACATGGCCGACCGGGCGGCGAACCTGTCCAGCGCGCTCGGCGCGATCGCCCGGATCCCCAAGCCGGTGGTCGCCGCGATCACCGGGTATGCCCTCGGCGGCGGCTGTGAGCTGGCGTTGGCCTGTGACTGGCGGATCGTGGCCGAGGACGCCAAGCTCGGCCAGCCGGAGATCAAGCTCGGCATCATCCCGGGTGCCGGCGGCACCCAGCGGCTGGCCCGCCTGGTCGGCCCGGCCCGCGCCAAGGATCTGATCATGACGGGCCGGATGGTCGACGCCGAGGAGGCGCTGCGCATCGGCCTGGCCGACCGGGTGGTCCCTGCCGCCGAGGTCTACGAGGCCGCGGTCGCCTACGTGAAGCCGTACCTGACCGGGCCGGTGCAGGCGCTGCGCGCGGCGAAGCTGGCGGTCGACGGCGGCCTGGACATGGACCTGAACTCGGGCCTGGCCTGGGAGAGTCAGCTCTTCGCGGCGCTGTTCGCCACCGACGACCGGCGCGAGGGCATGGCGGCCTTCGTCGAGAAGCGCAAGCCGGGTTTCACCGGCCGCTGATCCGTCGCTTCCCGGCCCGACGGTCCGTGGCCTCGGCAACGTCCACCGGCCGGGGCCGCGGTCGCAGGGCCAAGTGACTGGCCGGTAACCTGTGATCCCGGCCACGGACGATGGGAGCGACATGACGGAGCGGATCGAGGGTCACGGCGGCGAGTTGGCGCTCGCGGCACTACGCGCGCACGGCGTACGGGAGATGTTCACGCTGTCCGGTGGGCATGTCTTCCCGCTCTACGACGCCGCGTACAAGACGGACTTCCCGATCTACGACGTCCGGCACGAGCAGTCCGCGGTCTTCGCCGCCGAGGCGGTGGCCAAGCTCCAGCGCCGCCCCGGCCTCGCCGTGCTCACCGCCGGGCCCGGTGTCACCAACGGCATCTCCGGCATGACCAGCGCGTTCTTCAACGCTTCACCGGTGCTGGTGCTCGGCGGGCGGGCGCCAGCGTTCCGCTGGGGCTCGGGCAGCCTCCAGGAAATGGACCACCTGCCGCTGGTCAGTCCGGTCACCAAGCACGCCGAGACGGTGTTCAGCACCGACGACATCCCGCGTGCGGTGGGTGCGGCGCTGAACGCCGCGCTCACCCCGCACCGCGGCCCGGCCTTCCTCGACTTTCCGCTGGAGACGGTCTTCTCGGTCGCCGAGGCCGAGCTGCCGACCGTGACCGGTGTCGACCCGATCGCCCCGGACCCGGAGGAGGTCGGCCGCGCCGCGATGCTCATCGCCGGGGCGCAGCGGCCGGTCATCATCGCCGGCTCCGACGTGTACGCGGGCGACGCGGTCGCCGCGCTGCGCGAGGCGGCCGAGGCGTTGCAGGTGCCGGTCTTCACCAACGGCATGGGCCGCGGCTCGCTCCCGCCGGAGCACCCGCTGGCGTTCGCCAAGGCCCGCCGGGCCGCGCTCTCCGGTGCCGACGTGGTCGTGGTGGTGGGCACCCCGCTGGACTTCCGGCTCAGCTTCGGTGACTTCGGTGACGCCAAGGTGGTGCACATCGTCGACGCCCCCGGCCAGCGGGCGACGCACGTGCAGCCGGCCGTCGCCCCCGCCGGTGACCTGCGTCTGATCCTGTCCGCGCTGGCCGATCACTCCGGTGACCGGGCCGACCACTCCGACTGGATCGCCGATCTGCGCGTCGCCGAGGACGCGGCGAAGGCTCGGGACGCCGCGGAGATGGCCGCCGAGACCGACCCGATCCGCCCGGCCCGGATCTACGGCGAGCTGCGTCGGGCGCTCGCCCCGGACGCGATCACCATCGGCGACGGCGGCGACTTCGTGTCGTACGCCGGGCGGTACCTGGAGCCGGCCCAGCCCGGCACGTGGCTGGACCCGGGCCCGTACGGCTGCCTGGGCACCGGCATGGGTTACGCGATGGGCGCCCGGGTCAGTCACCCGGACCGGCAGATCTGCGTGCTGATGGGCGACGGCGCGGCCGGCTTCTCGCTGATGGACGTCGAGTCGCTGGTCCGCCAGAAGCTGCCGGTGGTGATCGTCGTCGGCAACAACGGCATCTGGGGGCTGGAGAAGCACCCGATGCGGGCCATGTACGGCTACGACGTGGCCGCCGACCTCCAGCCGGAGCTGCGGTACGACACGGTGGTCAGTGCGCTCGGCGGGGCGGGGGAGACGGTCGCCAAGGCGGCCGACCTGGGCCCGGCGCTCCAGCGGGCGTTCGACTCCGGGGTGCCGTACCTGGTGAACGTGCTCACCGACCCGACCGACGCGTACCCCCGGTCGTCGAACCTGGCCTGAGTCGCACCCGCCGCCGCCGTCGCTCCTGCGCCGGCGGCGGCGCGCTCACACCTCCGGTCGGTCGCCCCCGCGCGGCGGCTCACCGTCGCGGCGGCGCAGATCGTCCTCGCGTCGCCGCAGGTCTTCCTCCCAGCGTTGGAACAGCTCCTGGTCCTGCTGCTGGGCGCGTTCCTCGACGGAGCGCAGGAACTCCGGGTCGTCGTCGGGGGCCACCGGCCGAGGGCGCTGCCGCTCGCCGCCGCCGGTGACGCCCGGCCAGCCCTTGCGGGCGCCGTTGCTGGGCTCCCGGCCGACGATGAACCAGGCGATCGAGCCGACCAGCGGGAAGAACAAGATGATCAGCACCCAGGCGATCCGGGGAAGGGCGCGGATCTGGCCCTCCTCGGCGGAGAGACAGCTGATCAGCGCGCAGACGGCGAGGACAATCTGCACCAGGAAGAGGAGTACGCCAAGCCGGGCCATGCACCCATGATGACGCACCGGATCGCGTCACCCTAGTCCGCGCAGGACCAGCAGCACTCCGAGTAACGCCAGCACCACCGTGCCCACCGTGACCAGGGGCAGTGTCCGGCCGCCGGTGCGGGCAGGACCGGTGCCAGTGCCCCTGGGCCAGCAGAGCACCAGCAGGGCGCCCCACACCAGAACGGTGCCGCCGGCGATCAGCGCACCGGTCGGGTCGCCGGTCGACGCCAGCCGGACGGCGAGCACGGTCACCACGGTCACCGTGAGCAGGGTGCGCCGCCAGGCCAGCCGGGTCCGCTCCGGTTGCAGCCCCGGGTCGCGTCCGGTGCTCACCGCCCGCCGACCGCCCGCAGCAGGACGGCGCCCACCAGCAGCAACGCGCCGACGCCGACGGCGAGCGCCAGGATGGCGGGGAACCGGGACGCGGGCAGTTCCTGACCGAGCCGGATGGCCCGCTCGGTACGCGCCCAGTGGTCCACCGCGCGGATCGCGACCGCCGCGCCGAGCAGCAGCAACGCCACCGCGATCACCTCGCGCAGGTGGCTCATCGGCAGGGGCGGCAGGAACTGCGCGGCGGCCAACCCGCCTCCGACCAGTGCCAACCCGGTGCGCAGCCAGGCGAGGAAGGTCCGTTCATTGGCCAGGGAGAAGCGGTAGTCCGGTGTTTCACCGACCGAGCCCCGCTCCGCCGGGTCGAACCACCGTCTGATCGCCTCCCACACAGTGGGAGATTATCCGCTTCCCATCCCGCTTAGCCTGGTCCGGTGACTGATCTCGACGTACAGACGCTGCGTGACGCCTACGACAACCAACTCCGTCCGGAGATCCCCGACCCGGTTCCGGCCGGCGTGACGGTGGAGCGGGACGGGCCGCTGGTCCGGATCTCCGGGCTCGACTCCGGTGGCTTCATCACCTATCGCGACCTGGGTGGGTTGACCGGCGACGCGCTGGACGAGCTGATCGCCCGGCAGGTGCGGTTGTGCGGCGAGCGGGGCGAGTCGGCGGAGTGGAAGCTCAACGAGCACGACGAACCGGCGGACCTGGCGGACCGCCTGCGGGCAGCCGGCTTCGTGCCGGAGGACCGGGAGACCGTCGTGGTCGGCCCGGTCGCCCCGCTGGCCGCCGCGCTGCCGGTCGTTCCCGAGGGGTTACGCCTGCGTGAGGTGACCGCCCGGGAGGACCTGGAGCGGATCGCCGCCATGGAGGAGGAGGTCTGGCAGGCGGACCGTTCGCACCTCGTGTGGGGGCTGGCCAAGGAGATCGACGCCGACTCGAACTCGATCACGGTGGTGGTGGCCGAGGCGGGCGGGACGGTGGTGAGCGCCGGCTGGGTGCGGTTCCCGGCGAACACCGGCTTCGCCACGCTGTGGGGTGGCTCGACCCTGCCGCAGTGGCGGCGCAGGGGCATCTACCGGGCGCTGGTCAACTACCGGGCGCGGCTGGCCGAGCAGCGGGGTCGGACGCTCATGCAGGTCGACTGTTCCGAGGACAGCCGGCCGATCCTGGAGCGACTCGGCCTCGTCCCGGTCACCACCACCACCCCGTACGTCTACACTCCGTGATCATGGAGCAGCGGTTGACGGACGAGGAGCGGTTGACCCTCAAGACCGGTGCCTTCGGTGCCGTCTTCCTGGTCTCCAACGCCGACCCCGGTGTCCTGGGGGTGATCCGGGAGAGCATCGCCGCGTCCGGCGCGCTGGCCGACGCCAGTGGCACGGTCAAGGAGGCGTTGACGACCGGCCCGCTGCCGCGACTTCCCCGGGACTCGCAGCTGGAGATCGAGTCGGTGGTGCTGCCGGCGCTGGGGCAGGCGGTGCGGATCCTGCGCGAGAAGTGCCCACGGGACGTGGACGCGTACCGCGAACTGGTGTTGGCCGCGGCGGATCGGGTGGCCCGCGCGCACGACGGAGTGGCGCCCACCGAGGCGGCGGCCATCGACCAGATCCGGGTCGCGTTGGCCGAGCCGGCCTGACCGGCCGCGCGTCGGTGAGCTGTGTCACTCTGAGTGCTGCGGGAGCGCAACCTACTGGCAGGTAACATTGTGCCGTGGGCAACTGCACAACCGCCCGCGGTTGACCTGACGTCGACCGACGCGCGACGCTGCGCCCCATACCGGGCGAGCGAATCGCAACACCACACAGGAGGGTCGTCGAAGCGCGATGAACATCGTCGTACTCGTCAAGCAGGTGCCTGATTCGGGCGCGGACCGCAACCTGCGCAATGACGACAACACCGTCGACCGCGGTTCGGCGAACAACGTGATCAACGAGATGGACGAGTACGCCATCGAGGAGGCCCTCAAGATCAAGGAGGCGCACGGCGGCGAGGTCACCATCCTGACCATGGGTCCGGACCGGGCGACCGAGTCGATCCGCAAGGCGCTCTCCATGGGCCCGGACAAGGCCGTGCACGTGCTGGACGACGCCCTGCACGGCTCGTGCGCCGTCGCCACCTCGAAGGTGCTCGCCGCCGCTCTCGGTCAGCTCAATGCCGACCTGGTCATCTGCGGTGCAGAGTCCACCGACGGCCGGGTCCAGGTCATGCCGCACATGATCGCCGAGCGACTGGGCGTCGCGGCGCTCACCGGTGCCCGCAAGCTCACGGTCGACGGCGCGACGCTGACCGTCGAGCGGCAGACCGAGGAGGGCTACGAGGTGGTCACCGCTGCCACCCCGGCCGTGGTCTCCGTCTGGGACACCATCAACGAGCCGCGCTACCCCTCCTTCAAGGGCATCATGGCCGCCAAGAAGAAGCCGGTGCAGACGCTCTCGCTGGCCGAGCTCGGGGTCGCGGCCGACGAGGTGGGCTTCGACGGCGCCACCAGTGCCGTCGTCGAACACACCAAGCGCCCCCCGCGCTCCGGCGGCGCCAAGATCACTGATGAGGGCGAGGGCGGCGTCAAGCTGGTCGAGTTCCTCGCCACCGAGAAGTTCGTGTGAGAGGGGGGTCTGACATGTCCGAGGTTCTCGTCGTCGTCGAAGCCACCAAGGAATTCGGCGTCAAGAAGGTCACCCTGGAAATGCTCACCCTCGCGCGTGAGCTGGGCACCCCGAGCGCGGTGGTGCTGGGCGGCGCCGGCGCAGCCGAGGCGCTGAGCGGCAAGCTGGGCGAGTACGGCGCGGAGAAGATCTACGCGGCCGAGGGTGACGAGATCGACGGCTACCTGGTGGCCCCCAAGGCGACAGTGCTGGCCGAGTTGGTCAAGCGGGTGCAGCCGGCCGCCGTGCTGCTGGCGTCGGCTCAGGAGGGCAAGGAGATCGCCGCCCGGCTCGCCGTGAAGCTCGACAACGGCATCCTGACCGACGTGGTCGGTCTGGACGCCGACGGCACCGCGACCCAGGTCGCCTTCGCCGGCTCCACCATCGTCAAGTCCAAGGTCACCAAGGGCCTGCCGTTGGTCACCGTCCGACCCAACTCGGTCACCCCCGCCCCGGCGGCGGCCACCCCGGCGATCGAGCAGCTCAGCGTGTCGGTCACCGACACCGACAAGCTGGCCAAGGTCCTCGAGCGGGTCGCCGAGCAGAAGGGCTCCCGCCCCGAGCTGACCGAGGCCGGTGTGGTCGTCTCCGGCGGTCGGGGCGTCGGCAACGCCGACAACTTCAAGCTGGTCGAGGAGCTGGCCGACCTGCTCGGCGGCGCTGTCGGCGCGTCCCGCGCGGCCGTCGACTCCGGCTTCTACCCACACCAGTTCCAGGTGGGCCAGACCGGTAAGACGGTCTCCCCGCAGCTCTACGTCGCCCTCGGCATCTCCGGTGCCATCCAGCACCGGGCCGGCATGCAGACCTCGAAGACCATCGTCGCGGTCAACAAGGACGGCGAGGCGCCGATCTTCGAGCTGGCCGACTTCGGGGTGGTGGGCGACCTGTTCAAGATCGTCCCGCAGGCCGCCGAGGAGATCCGCAAGCGCAAGTAAGCCAGCGATACGTCAGTGGCCGCCCGTGCGAACGGGCGGCCACTGCCGTATGGGGAGCTGATCGGCGAGCCGGGGAGCTGAGCCGGCCCGCCGATCAGCCCGTCAGGGAGCCCCTCAGCAGGCTGTCGCCGGAGTGGCGGGTGTTGTTGTCGTACTGCTCGGCGGAGACGTCGACCACCGAGTAGCTCTTGAGGTCGACATTCGGGGGCAGGGGTAGCAGCGCGTCCGAGCCGCCACCCAGGGTGCCGACCGAGAACATCTCCATCGTCGTCGGATTGATGAGCCAGACCTCGTAGTACCCCGCGACGCTCGGGAGATTCGCCACATGCAGATGTAGTTGGCCGTCCTTCAAAACCCGGGCGTCACCCTTGGCCGTCGGCGGGGTCGCCCCGTACGCCGCCAGCGGCGCGCTCGCCACCACCACCGGCGCCGGGGTGGGCGCCGGGTCGTCCGGTCGGAGGACCGAGACGGTGCCCACCACGCCGACCGCCGCGGCGGCGGCCGCGGTCACCGCGGTGGCCACCCAACCGGACCAGCCGCGACGTCGACGGGATCGCCGTGCCGGGTCCAGTCGGGTCACCGTCGACCCGGCCGCCGCGCCGAAGGTCTGCTCGGTCGTCGTGGTGTCGGCCTGCTCGGGCACCCGGTGTCGACGGGTCTCGGTCAGCAACGGTCCGGCCTCCGCGGCCCTGACCTGGGCTTCGATGCCCTGCCAGACGTGCTCCGGCGGGTCGGGCAGGTCGGCCAGGCCCTGCGTCTCGGTGCCGAGCCCCGCCACCAGCTGAAGGCTCGCGATCTCGGCCCGGCAGAGCGCGCAGGTGCCGAGGTGGGTGCTCTCCCCGTTGTCCGCCTCGCTCTCACCGAGTGCCAGAAATACCAGCCGGTCGTGGTCCAGGTGCTGCACCGTCCACCTCCCATCTGCGCTTCAAGCTCGCCATACCGCGTCGGATGTGACTCTTCACAGTGCCCAACGGCACGCCCGTCACCGCGGCTATCTGCTGGTGTGTCAGGTCGTCGTAGAAGGCCAGCTCCAGCATCCGTCGCTGGTCGTCCGGGAGACGAGCCAGCTCGTCGGCGATCACCAACCGGTCCACCACGCGGTCCGGATCGGGCTCGGTCTGCGCCGGCTCGGGCAACTGTCGGACCGTCTCCACCACCCGGGTCTCCCGGGCCGAGGCGCGCATCCGGTCGATCACCTTCCGCCGGCCGATGCCGAGCAACCAGCCGATCAGCGACCCCTTGGCCGGGTCGAACGTGTCGCGACCCAGCCAGGCGGCGACGAACGTCGCCTGGGTGACGTCCTCGGCGTCGCTGCGGTTCGCCAGCATGGACGTGGCCAGGTGGTGCACGGCGCGGCCGTAGCGGTCGTACGCCTCGCGGAGCGCCACGTCGTCACCGGCGCGGAACCTGCGGTCGAGGTCGTCCACCGGAGGGTCCGGTTCCTGTTGGAGCGCCGTCATCAGGCGGCTCGCCTTCGATGGGGCATGCCCGACTGTAGCTGGCACAGTCCCCGCCCCACTTCCCCGGTCGAAGTCATCTCACCAGCTCTTCGTCTCCCGACCCCCTTCCGGATGCGGTCTGGGCCGGAAAAGAAAAGTGCCTCCGGGGCGCATCCACCCGTCCGACAGCCGGCGTAACCCGTTCTGCAAGCCAGGCCTGACGAATCAGCACCAAATATCAGGAGGCAGACATGCAGTTCTCGTACTTCCGTCGGGTCGCCGCGGGCGGCGCGGTCGCCGCGCTGGCCTTCGCCGGTGTCGGTGCCCTCACCGCCGGCCCCGCGTACGCCGCCACGTCGAAGGTCTCCGTCGTGCACGGCATCCCGGACACCCCGGTCGACGTCTACGTCAACGGCAAGAAGACGCTGGACAACTTCAAGCCCGGCGACGTCGCCGGCCCGCTGAACCTGGAGGAGGGCGACTACGACATCGCGCTCACCAAGCCGGGCGAGCCGATCGGCAGCGCGATCCTCAAGGTCGACAACGCCGCGGTGCCGGGCGGTGCGAACATCAGCATCGCGGCCCACCTCGACGCCGCCGGCCAGCCGAAGATCACTCCGTTCGTGAACGACGTCTCGAAGGTCGACGCCGGTAAGGCCCGGTTGATCGTCCGGCACACCGCCGCCGCCCCGGCGGTCGACGTCCGCGCCGGTGGCACCCCGGTCTTCGAGGACCTGACCAACCCGAACGAGGCCAAGGGCGACGTCGACGCGGGCGAGGTCAAGGCGGACGTGGTGCTGGCCGGCACCGACACCGTGGCCATCGGCCCGGCGGACCTCAACCTCAAGGAGGGCACCGCCACGATCGTCTACGCGATCGGCTCCGCCGAGGGCAAGACCCTCGACGTGGTGGCGCAGACCATCACCGGCCTGCACTCCGCCCCGGGCGGCGTGCCCAGCGGTGACGGCGGCCAGGCCGGCACGGGCGTGGACACCTGGTGGTACGTGCTCACCGGTGCCGGCGTACTCCTGCTGCTTGGTGGTGGGGTGCGGATGGCGACCGCGCGGACCGGCCGCAAGTGACGGTGCGCAATCGCGGCGCGCTGGCGGCCCTGGCCGCCGGCGTTGCCGCGCTCACCGTCGCCACGCTCGTGGCGTGCGGCTCCCAGCCGGCCGAGGACGTGGGCGGCGACGAGGCGGCCAACCTCGCGACCGCCACCCCGACCCCGTCGGCCAGCGCGGCCGATGGCCAGTCTGTCCCGGTGACCGTCGGCGAACTGCCGGCCGGGGCGGAGATCGTCCCGCCGGTGCGGCTGGTGATCCCGGCGATCGACGTCACCGCCACGATCAACGCGGTCGGCATCAACAAGCGGACCAACGATTTCGAGGTGCCACCGAGCGTCGACAAGATCGGCTGGTACCGGTACGGGCCCGGCCTGGAGGCGGAAGCCGGCTCGATCGTCATCGCTGGTCACGTGGACAGCGCCCAGCAGGGCAAGGGCGCGTTCTTCCGGCTGCGGGAGCTCGATCAGGGCGACACCCTGACCGCGACCGGCAGTGATGGCGAGGCCCGCAAGTACCGGGTCGTGGCCCGGGAGGAGTACGACAAGACCAAGATTCCGTTGGAGCGCTACTTCGCCCGCGACGGCAAGCCGCGGCTGACACTGATCACCTGTGGTGGGCCGTTCGACGCCAAGGCGCGCAAGTACCGCGACAACATCGTCGTCACCGCGGTGCCCGCCTGAGCGGGTCCGCGCATCGGGCCGGGGTGGAGTTTCCACCCCGGCCCATTGCGTGCGGTCCCCTCCGGCATCCGGTCCCCAAGGTGTCGGCCGTACGCTGAACGGCGATGGCTTACCTGGATCACGCGGCGACGACTCCCATGCTCGACGAGGCACTGGAGGCGTACGTCGCTACCGCCCGCGAGGTCGGCAACGCGTCCTCCCTGCACGCGGCGGGCCGCCGTGCCCGCCGCCGGGTCGAAGAGTCACGCGAACGGGTGGCCGCGGTGCTGGGCGCCCGGCCCTCTGAGGTGATCTTCACCGGTGGTGGCACGGAGAGCGACAACCTCGCGGTCAAGGGCATCTTCTGGGCCCGCCGAGCAGCCCGGCCCGACCGCCGCCGGGTGGTCTCCAGCGCCGTTGAGCACCACGCGGTGCTGGACGCTGTCGACTGGCTGGCCCAGCACGAGGGCGCCGAGGTCGGCTGGCTGCCGGTGGACGCCGTCGGTCGGCTCGACCCGCAGACCCTGCATGCCGAGTTGGCCGCGCACGCCGACCAGGTGGCCGTGGTCACCGCGATGTGGGCGAACAACGAGGTGGGCACCGTCCAGCCGGTGGCCGAGCTGGCTGCCGTCGCCGCCGAACACGGTGTGCCCTTCCACACCGACGCCATCCAGGCGGTCGGTCAGGTGCCCGTCGACTTCGGGGCCAGTGGGGTCGCCGCGCTGACCGTCACCGGGCACAAGTTGGGCGGCCCGACCGGGGTGGGCGCGCTGCTGCTCGCCCGGGACGTGCCGGCCACGCCGCTGCTGCACGGCGGCGGCCAGGAACGCGACATCCGCTCCGGCACCCTCGACACCGCCGGCATCGTCGCCTTCGCGGTCGCGGTGGAGACGGCCGTGAAGGGCCAGCAGGAGTACGCGGCCCGGGTGGCCGCGCTCCGCGACGACCTGATCGAGCGGGTCCGCCAGGCGGTGCCCGAGGTGGTCTACAACGGTGACCCGACCGACCGGCTGCCCGGCAACGCGCATTTCTCCTTTCCCGGCTGTGAGGGCGACGCGCTGTTGCTCCTGCTCGACGCGCAGGGGATCGCCTGCTCGACCGGCTCCGCCTGCTCGGCAGGGGTGGCCCAGCCCTCGCACGTGCTGCTGGCGATGGGCGCCGACGACGACCGCGCCCGCTCCTCGCTGCGTTTCACCCTGGGCCACACCAGCACCCAGGCCGACATCGACGCCCTCATCGCGGCCCTCCCGGCAGCGGTCGACCGAGCCCGCCGGGCCGCAGCCCTCCGCACTCCCCGCTAACCCCCTCGCCCCCACCCCCTGATTTCCGCGATCTTGCACTTTCGGTCGTCTGTTCGCGTCTTGTGCGGCATATGTCGCAGCAGAAAGTGCAAGATCGCGTGGGCGTGGGCTGGGTTGGGTTTGGGTTTGGGTTTGGGTTTGGGTTTGGGGTTGGGTTTGTGGGGTGGCGGGGGGTTCGGGGCTGGTGGATAGGGTTGTTGTGGGGGAACGGGTGGGGACGGGGAAGGGAGTGGGTCGGTGAGGGTTCTGGCGGCGATGTCGGGTGGGGTTGACTCGGCCGTGGCGGCGGCGCGGGCGGTGGCCGCCGGGCACGATGTGACCGGCGTGCACCTGGCGCTCGCCCGCAACCCACAGACCTATCGGACCGGGGCGCGCGGCTGCTGCACCCTGGAGGACTCCCGGGACGCCCGGCGGGCGGCCGACGTGATCGGCATCCCGTTCTACGTGTGGGACATGGCCGACCGCTTCCACGAGGACGTGGTCGACGACTTCGTCGCCGAGTACGCCGCCGGTCGTACGCCGAACCCCTGCCTGCGCTGCAACGAGAAGATCAAGTTCGCGGCGGTGCTGGACCGGGCGGTGGCCCTGGGCTTCGACGCGGTGGTGACCGGGCACCACGCCCGCCTCGGCGCGGACGGGCTGCTGCGGCGCAGTGTCGACCTGGCCAAGGACCAGTCGTACGTGCTCGCCGTGCTCACCCGCGAGCAGCTCGACCGGTCGATCTTCCCGCTCGGTGACTCGACCAAGGCGCAGGTCCGCGCCGAGGCCGCCGAGCGTGGCCTGGCCGTGGCCGACAAGCCGGACTCACACGACATCTGCTTCATCGCCGACGGGGACACCCGCGGCTTCCTGGCCGGTCGGCTCGGTGAGGCGCCCGGCGACGTGGTGGACGCGTCCACCGGCGCGGTCGTCGGCAGTCACAGCGGTGCGTACGCGTACACGGTGGGGCAACGTCGCGGGCTGCACCTGGACCGGCCCGCCCCCGACGGTCGGCCACGCTACGTGCTCTCCATCACGCCGAAGACCAACACGGTGACGGTCGGCCCGGCCGAGGCCCTGGATGTGTCCGACGTGCACGCCGTACGTCCGGTCTGGACCGGCGGCGCCCGTCCGGACGCCCCGGTCGAGTGTGAGGTGCAGTTGCGCGCGCACGGCGAGGTGGTGCCGGCGACCGTCGCCCTCGACGGTGACCGGCTGCACGCCGAGCTGCGCCGACCGGTACGCGGCGTCGCCGCCGGTCAGGCCGTGGTGGCGTACCGACCGGACCCGGCCGGCGACGTGGTCCTCGGCTCCGCGACCATCACCGGCTGACCGCACACCCCGGGTGTTCGCGGGATAGCCTTCGCCCGTGACAGATCAGGCGTGGCCCTGGCCGGCCGGCGCGGCAACCGGAATCGGCTCGCTGCCCGGCACCGACATCGGCGAGGCTCAGCGGGTGGTCCTCGGTGAGCTTCCCGAGCTGCCGCACCTGTCCGAGTTGCCGGCCCGTGGCCCCGGAGCGGACATGATCGGCCGGTCCGCCGGGCTGCTCGTCGAGCTGCCGGTCGAGGTGTACGCGGGGCGGTGGCGGGTCGCCCCACGCCCGGGCCGCGACCTGCGCCGGGCCCGTGACCTGATGGAACGCGACCTGGACCAGCTCGCCGAGCAGGCCGAGGGGTACGCCGGGCCGATCAAGGTGCAGGCCGCCGGCCCGCTCACGCTGGCCGCCTCCCTGGAGTTGCCGATCGGTGGCCGACTGCTGCGCGATCCCGGCGCGGTCCGCGACCTGACCGGCTCCCTCGCCGAAGGGCTGCGCGCGCACGTCGCGGCGGTCGCCCGCAGGCTGCCCCAGGCATCGGTGCTGCTGCAACTGGACGAGCCGTCACTGCCGACCGTGCTGGCCGGGCGGGTGCCGACCGAGAGCGGTCTGGGCGCGTACCGGGCGGTCGAGTCGGTGGACGCCGCCGCCCTGCTGCGCGCGGTCGTCGAGGCGGTCGGCGTGCCGACGCTGGTGCACTGCTGCGCCCCGGACGTACCGCTGGAGCTGATCCGCTCCGCCGGCGCCGTCGCGGTCGCCCTCGACCTGGACCTGGTCACCAAACTCGACCCGCTGGGCGAGGCGATCGACGCCGGCCTCGGGTTGCTGGCCGGGGCCGCGCCGACCCGGCCGCCGTCGGCCGGTGGCGCGCCGACCTCCGCGCAGATCGCCGACCGGGTACGCCAGGTCTGGGACCGCCTCGGCTTCCCTCGTCGCCAACTCGCCGAGCAGGTGGTGGTCACCCCGGCCTGCGGCCTCGCCGGCGCCACTCCGGAGTACGCGCGGGCAGTGCTCGCCGCGTGCCGCGACGCCGTCCGGCGCCTCGCCGAGGCCTGAGGTTTCCTGTCGTACCCGGTGGGCAGGATGACGGTCATGATTGGACAGCTGCGTTCAGTGGTGATCGACTGCCCGGATCCGCGGGCGTTGGCGGCGTTCTACGCCGAACTGCTCGGCGTGCCGCTCGCCGAGGGCAACTCCGATGACGACTGGGTGGTGCTGGGCGGCCCACCCGGTCACCAGCCGCGCCTCGCCTTCCAACAGGCGCTCAACCTGCGCCCACCGGCCTGGCCGGATCCCGAGCGCCCACAGCAGTTCCACCTCGACGTGACGGTGGACGACATCGAGGCCGCCGAGAAGGCGGCGCTCGCGCTGGGTGCGCGGCGGCTGCCAGGTGAGGGCGAGGGCTTCCGGGTCTATGCCGATCCGGCCGGCCACCCGTTCTGCCTCTGCTGGGACTGAGCCGTGGGTTGCGGCGGCGGGGCATCATTGCCGCCGTGATCCACACCTCTGCGCTTCGCGCCTCCGGTTCGCTCTTCGGCCTCGCCTACGGTGACGCGCTGGGCAAGCCGACCGAGTTCCTGACCGTCGCCGAGATCGAGCGCCGGTACGGCCCGACCGGTCCACGCGAGCTGGTCGGCGAGCCCGCACTGGTCACCGACGACACCCAGATGGCGCTGGCGGTGGGTTGGGCGCTGCACGAGGCGCCGTCGTTCACGCCTGAGGCGGTGGAGCCACTGCTGCGGCAACGCTTCCTGGCCTGGGCGGTCAGCCCGGACAACAACCGTGCCCCGGGCATGACCTGCCTGCGCGCCTGCGCCGAGCTGAGCCGTGGGGTGCGCTGGCAGGAGGCGACGGTGGTCGGCTCGAAGGGCTGCGGGGCCAACATGCGGGTCACCCCGGTCGGGTTGCTCGACGTGGACCTCGACACGCTCGCCGGGTTGGCCCAGTTGCAGGCCGGGCTGACCCACGGCCACCCGACCGGGCTGGCCGCCAGCGAACTCACCGCGTACGCGGTCTTCGCGCTGCGCACGGGCGCCTCGCTGCCCGACCTTCCCGCGCTGCTTACCGAGCGGGCGCTGTCCCAGCGCCTGGTCTACCGGGAGCGGTGGCTGGGCGACCTCTGGCAGCGCCCGGGGGTCGGCACGCCGGAGGAGTTCATCGCGCGGGGCTGGGACGAGTGCCTGGCGGTGCTGGGCCGACTGACAGACACTCTGGCGCAGCCGGACGACGGTGGCGACCCGTGCCAGGCCACCGGGGAGGGCTGGGTGGCCGAGGAGGCGCTGGCCACCGCGCTGCTCTGCGCCGTACGGCACGCCGACGACCCGGTCGCGGCGCTGGCCCGGGGCGCGACCACCGCCGGCGACTCTGACTCGATCGCCGCCCTGGCCGGCGCGTTCGTGGGCGCGGCCGTCGGCATGACCGCCTGGCCGCACGAATGGGTCAACCGCATCGAGTACGCGGACCAGCTGGCCACGCTCGGCACGGCCTGGGACTGATCCGGGCGCGGCCTGCCCGACCGGCGCGGTCGGGCAGTCATGATCAACTCGGGTTTCTGTAAATCGGGGCATCCGGGAGCTCGGGACACCGCGACTTTCGGGAACCCTAGTTGATCATGACCGGCGCCCGGTCGCGAGGATGGGGAGGGGTGGTCGGCGGCCGGCCACGACGGTGGTCAGGAGGTGGGGAGGTGGCGCAGGCTGCGCACTTTTCGCCACAGGTCGGCGTCGCAACGGCCGGCGTGGTCGGCGAAGGCGGCCGAGCTGAGTCGGATCGGCTCGGTGAGGCTGAGGTAGCTGTCGTGCTCCGCGCCCGGGTCCCAGTCCCGCGTGGGAATCCGCACGTGGTCGTCCCGGTCGCTCTTGTCCTGGCTGGTGATCTTCAGGACGTCGGCGCCCCGGGAGTCGGCGCGCAGCACCAGGCACGGGCGCACCTTCGACCCGCTGCCGTCGGCGTACGGCACGTCGGCCCACCAGATCTCACCGGGCGCCGGGGCGTCGCCGTGCCGGTCGGTGTCGCGCGAGCGGGGTTTGGTGGACGGCCGTTCGGCGCCACGGGGCCGCGGCGGGGTGGAACGGCGGCCACCGGTGCCGCCCCGACCCGGCCGGGTGCCCGGACGCCGGTTGGCCACCCGGTGCCGCCAACTGTTCCACGCCCAGCCGGCGGTGACGGCCAGCAGGATCGCCACCGCCCAGAGCAGTGCCTCGCGCATCCGTACCTCCGCGTCCCGGCGACCAGCCGGTCGCACCGTCCGGCGATCCTTGCACGCCGCCGCCCGTGCCGCCCGCCAACCACACCGCGGCCGTCCCACCGCCGCTCTGCACGCGCACCTCGCCGACGCGATGCCGGCTGTCACTCAATGGTCGGTAGCTGGGCCGTCCCGTCGACGGCTACCGGGCATCACGTGATCATCGGATGCGGCTGAGGGCGGGGTCGCTTCGGGCGCGGGTGGGCGGCGGATTGTCCCACCGGCCCGATACGGTGCCGGAGTAGCGTGATCAGGGAGGTCGCAGGCGTGTCCGAAGGTGGCGGTGTGTCCGAGGAACAGATCGGTCAGCAGGTCAGCCCGGCGCAGGAGGCGGCGGCCGGGGCTGAGCCGACGCCGCAGGCCCGGGAACGGCATGCCGCGCTCAGTCAGGAGTTGACCGAACACCAGTACCGCTACTACGTGCTGGACGCGCCGACCATCCCCGACGCCGATTTCGACAGGCAGTTGCGCGAGCTGGAGGCACTGGAGGCGGAGTTTCCGGCGCTGCGGACGCCCGACTCGCCGACACAACGGGTGGGTGGCACGTTCTCCACCGACTTCACCCCGGTCACCCATGCCGAACGGATGCTCTCGCTCGACAACGCCTTCGCCGACGAGGAGCTGGCGGCCTGGGCCGAGCGGGTCGAACGGGACGCGGGCGGCCCGGTGCCCTACCTGTGCGAGCTGAAGGTCGACGGGCTGGCGATCAACCTGACCTACGAGAACGGCCGGCTGGTCCGAGCCGCCACCCGCGGCGACGGGCGCACCGGTGAGGACGTCACGGCAAACGTGCGCAGCATTCGGGACGTGCCCGGCCAGCTCGTCCCGTCCGGCGAATTCCCGGACGTTCCCGAGCTGGTGGAGGTCCGGGGCGAGATCTACTTCCCGATCGCCGCGTTCGCCGATCTCAACGCGGGTCTGGTGGAGCAGGGCAAGGCACCCTTCGCCAACCCCCGCAACGCCGCCGCCGGCAGCCTTCGACAGAAGGATCCACGGGTCACCGCCACCCGGCCGCTGCGTCTGGTGGTGCACGGCATCGGCGCCCGCCGTGGGTTCCAGCCCACGGCGCAGTCCGAGTCGTACGCGGCACTCAAGTCGTGGGGGCTGCCGACCAGCGACCGGTGGCGGGTCGTCCCGGACCTGGCCGGCGTGGCGGAGTTCATCGCCTACTACGCCGAGCACCGGCACGACGTCGAGCACGAGATCGACGGCGTGGTGGTCAAGGTCGACCCGGTCTCCATCCAGGGCCGGCTCGGGTCCACCAGTCGTGCCCCGCGGTGGGCGATCGCCTTCAAGTACCCGCCGGAGGAGGTCACCACCAAGCTGCTCGACATCGACGTGAATGTGGGGCGCACCGGCCGGGTCACCCCGTTCGCCGTGCTCGAGCCGGTGCGCGTGGCCGGTTCCACTGTCGCGCTCGCCACCCTGCACAACGCCCGCGAGGTGGAGCGCAAGGGGGTGCTGATCGGCGACACGGTGGTGCTGCGCAAGGCCGGCGACGTGATCCCCGAGGTGCTCGGCCCGGTGGTCGACCTGCGGCCCGCCGACGCCCGGCCGTTCGTCATGCCGACCAGTTGCCCGGCCTGCGGCACCCCGCTCGCACCGTCAAAGGAGGGCGACGTGGACATCCGTTGCCCCAACACCCGCAGCTGCCCGGCGCAGTTGCGGGAGCGGGTGTTCCACCTCGCCGGGCGGGGTGGGTTCGACATCGAGGTGCTCGGCTACAAGGGCGCCGCCGCCCTGCTCGACGCGGAGATCATCAGCGACGAGGGCGACCTCTTCCAGCTCGACGCCGAGCAGCTGTCCCGGTCGCCGTTCTTCGTCAACAAGGACGGCAGCCTGGGCAGCAACGCCACCAAGTTGCTGGACAATCTCGCGGTCGCCCGGGAACGGGACCTGTGGCGGGTGCTGGTGGCGCTCTCCATCCGGCACGTCGGCCCGACCGCGGCCCAGGCGCTCGCCCGGCACTTCCGCTCGATGGACGCCATCGACGCGGCCACCGAGGAGGAGCTGTCCTCCGTCGACGGGGTCGGGCCGACCATCGCGGCCAGCATCCGGGAGTGGTTCGCTGTGGACTGGCACCGCGAGGTGGTCCGCAAGTGGGCCGAGGCCGGCGTACGGATGGCCGAGGAGGCGGTCGACGAGGGGCCGCGCCCGTTGGAGGGGTTGACCGTGGTGGTGACCGGCACCCTCGCCGGTTATTCGCGTGACCAGGCCGCCGAGGCCGTGCAGAGCCGGGGCGGCAAGGTCAGCGGGTCGGTCTCCAAGAAGACGAGCTTCGTGGTGGTGGGGGACAACCCCGGGTCGAAGGCCGACAAGGCCGCCAGTCTCAAGGTGCCGGTGCTCGACGAGGACGGGTTCCGGCTCCTGCTGGACGCGGGCCCGGACGCCGCCCGGGAGGTCGCTCAGCTGGGCGGCTGACCCCGCCGGCGGCCGGGCACGGCGACTGGCCGCGTATACCAACTTAATTACGACTACGACCGATTCGTGACTGTCATACCGGGAAACTGGGGGCCGAGGGCGTTTCATTGGGTCACGGCGGGCGCACCGGCACGCCAATGGTCGGTCGGGAGGTGTGGTGGAGGTCGCCGACCCACGCAACTCGCTTCCTGCGGGACGGGTCGCATCGTTCGCCGCCTTCGTCGCCGGCATCCTGGCGGTCGCCGCGCTGACCGCTGCCGTTCCACTCGCGACGCTCCCCGGCGAGTTGTCCGAGTTGCCGGTGGCGTTCTGGACGATGGCCGCGCTCGCCGTGATCTGCGACGCGCGCCCGTTCGTGCCACCGGGGCGCCGGCAGACGTCGGCGGTGTTCCCGTCCACCTGCTTCACCTTCGCGATCCTGCTCGGCTGGGGTCTCGGCCCGGCGGTCGTGGTGCAGGCGGTGGGCGTCGTCGTCTCGGGTTGGCGGATGCGGCACGCCGCGTGGCGCACGGCGTTCAACGTCGGCCAGTACGCGTGCGCCCTCGCCGCCGCCTACGGGGTGATCCAGCTCGGCTCGGGCACCATCTTCTCCGGTGGGCGGTTGCACTGGACCGACGTGGCCGCCGTCGGCGGTGCCGCGCTGGCCTGGTTCGTCGTCAACTACGGGCTGGTCAGCTGGGCGGTGCGCCTGCGGTTCGGGGACCGCTGGTGGCCCACCGTCCGCCAGGGCCTCGGCTTCGAGTTGCTCTCCACCGGCTCACTGCTGCTGCTCGCCCCGGTGCTGGTCGCGGCGGCGCGGGTCAGCGCCGCGCTGATCCCGCTGGTGCTGGTGCCGCTCTTCGCCGTCTACCGGATGGCGCGGTTGACCAACGAACAGCAGCACCTCGCCGCCGCCGACCCGCTGACCGGGCTGCCCAACCGCAAGGCCCTGCTGACCGAGGTGGCCGAGCAGGTGCACCTGCATGCCGAGCGGACCGCCCGTGGTGAACCCGACGGGCAGCTCGCGCTCCTGCTGATCGACCTGGACCGTTTCAAGAACGTCAACGACGCCCTCGGGCACGCCGTGGGCGACCGGTTGCTGGTCGAGGTCAGCGCCCGGCTCACCGACATACAACCCCGACCACAGATGATCGCCAGGCTCGGCGGTGACGAGTTCGCCGTCGTGATGACCGGGCTGAGCGACGTCGGGCAGGCGCGGGAGTTGGCCGAGCGGGTGGTTCAGGCGCTGGCCGAGCCGGTGCCGCTCGACGGGCTGCCGTTGGACGTGGGCGGGTCGATCGGGATCGCCCTCTTCCCGGAACACGGCGAGGACTTCGCCACCCTGATGCGCCACGCCGACGTCGCGATGTACGACGCCAAACACCGCAACGACACGGTGGCCGTGTACGCCCCGGAGTCCGACCACAACTCCGCCGAGCGACTCGGCCTCCTCGCCGACCTGCGCCGCGTACTGGAGACCAACCCTTCGGCCGAGGGGCCGTTCGACGCCGACGCCGAGTCGGCGGTTCAGGGGCAGGGCGAGGGTGCGCAGCTGGACGGGAACGGCCGGCACGGCGTGCCGAGCGACGCCGAGCGGACTGCCGACGTACCCCTTGTCGCGTCGGCGGAGGTTCGCGGCGGTGACGGGGCGGCGCTGCCCACCGGCGCCCCGGCCGAGGGCGCGCTGCCCACCGAGGCGTCGGACCGGTCCGCGCCAGCGGCGGACCCGGCGTCGGCGGTCGACACAGCACGGCCGGGAGTTGCCCGGTGGTGGGCACGCCGTCGGCGCACCGACGCCGAGCTGGTGCACTCCGATGAGCTGATCAACCGGATCGCCACCGGAGCCGACCCGATCCGGGGCCGCAACGTCCGTGCCACGGTCGCCGGCACCCGTTCCGGCCCGGTCCGGGAGCGGCGCGCCGGGGGCGGGATCGGTCGGCGGTCCCCGAACGGGGGCGCGGTGGGTAAGGGGCGCAACGGGGCTCGGCGGGACGTCGGGCCGGGTACGCCTGGGCAGCCACTCGATTCGACCGGGTGGGCACACGCGGACGATGAGCCGGCCGACGACGCCGGGGAAATCACCATGTACTACCAGCCGCAGATCGCCATCGCGACCGGCGAGGTGGTCGGCGTCGAGGCCCTGCTGCGGTGGCGGCACCCCCGGCGGGGCATGGTCGATCCGGAGGAACTCATCCGGGTCGCCGAGCAGAGCGCCGTGATGCGACTGCTCACCCGTCGCGTCGTCGACGACGTGGTGGAGCAGCTCGCCAAGTGGTCGGCGGCCGGCATCGGCCTGCGCGCGGCGCTCAACGTGAGCGTTCGCGATCTGCACACCGGCGAGATCGCCGACCAGATCGCCGACCGGCTGGCCCGCTATGGGGTTCCGGCCGAGCGGCTTCAGGTGGAGATCACCGAGGGCGCGTTGATGGCCGATCCGCGCCGGGTGCTGGCCACCATCTCCCGCCTGCACCGGATCGGGGTGGCCATCGCGCTGGACGACTTCGGTACCGGCTACTCCTCGCTTCAGCACCTGCGCCGCCTGCCGCTGTCCGAGGTGAAGGTGGACCGGTCGTTCGTCCTCGGCATGGCCGAAGACGCTGACGACGCGGCGATCGTCCGGTCGATGATCGAGCTGGCCGGCGCGCTGGGGCTGCGGGTGGTGGCCGAGGGTGTCGAGGACGAACGGACCTGGCGGATGCTGCACGCCGCCGGCTGCGACGCCGCTCAGGGCTGGTTCTACGCCCGGCCGATGCCGGCCGAGGAGTTGGTCACCTGGCTGGCCCGGTACCGGCCGGTCCGCCCGACCGGCGGACACCCGCAGCCAGATGTCGCTCGCCGCCCCACCCGCTGACCCGGCACGAGGGTCGCTGGAGGGGGAGTCGGGGACGCGGCACCGGAGCGGAACAATAGACTCGCTGCGGTCACCGCGTGTCACGCTCCACCTGTCGCGCGGCCGGCACACCGCCCGACCAGCAGGAATTCAGAAGGGGGCACGGATGGCCGCCATCTCCCGCGAGGAGGTCGCGCACCTGGCGCGCCTGTCGCGGCTCGCCGTCACCGAGGAGGAGCTGGACACGTTCGCCGGCCAGCTCGACGTGATCCTCCAGGCGGTCGCCCAGGTCGGCGAGGTCGCCGCCGCGGACATCCCGCCGACCTCGCACTCGGTGCCGCTGACCAACATCTTCCGCGAGGACGTCGTCACGCCGTGCCTGACCCCGGAGGAAGCGCTGTCGGGCGCGCCCGACGTCGAGGACCAGCGGTTCCGCGTACCGCGGATCCTGAGCGAGGATGTGGCCTCATGAGCGAGCGGCAGCGAGCGAATCAGCAGTGCAGCGCCGTGGTGCCTCATGGCGTCACGGAGCGAAGCGGAGTGACGGCATGAGCGAGCGGCAGCGAGCGAATCAGCAGTGCAGCGCCGTGGTGCCTCATGGCGTCACGGAGCGAAGCGGAGTGACGGCATGAGCGATCTCATCGGTATGACCGCGACGGAGATCGCGGCCCTGGTCGCCGGGGGCGAGACGTCCGCAGTCGAGGTGACCCAGGCGCACCTGGATCGGATCGCCGCGGTTGACGACCGGGTGCACGCCTTCCTGCACGTCGACACCGAGGGCGCGCTCGCCGCGGCACGCGCGGTGGACGAGCGCCGGGCCGCCGGCGAGGAGTTGGGCCCGCTCGCGGGTGTGCCGGTCGCGGTCAAGGACGTGCTCGCCACCCGGGGCATTCCGACCACGGTGGGGTCGAAGATCCTGGAGGGTTGGCGCCCGCCGTACGACGCGACGATCGTGCAGCGGCTGCGGGAGGCCGGCACGGTGATGCTCGGCAAGACCAACATGGACGAGTTCGCGATGGGCTCCTCCACCGAATACTCGGCGTACGGCCCGACGCACAACCCGTGGGACCTGAGCCGGATCCCGGGTGGCTCGGGTGGTGGCAGCGCCGCCGCGCTGGCCGCGTACGAGGCGCCGCTGGCGATCGGCTCGGACACCGGCGGCTCGATCCGCCAGCCCGGCGCGGTCACCGGCACCGTGGGCGCGAAGCCCACCTACGGCGGCACCTCCCGTTACGGGCTGGTGGCCTTCTCCTCGTCGCTGGACACCCCGGGCCCGTGTGCCCGGAACGTGCTCGACGCGGCACTGCTGCACCAGGTGATCGGCGGGCACGACCCACGTGACTCCACCTCCATCCCGCAGCCGGTGCCGGACGTGGTGGCGGCGGCGAAGCTCGGCGCTACCGGCGACCTGACCGGTGTGCGGCTGGGCATCGTGAGCGAGTTCGTCGGCGAGGGCGCCGAGCCGGGCGTGATGGCCGCGTTCCGTGAGTCGGTGGACGCGCTGACCAAGATGGGTGCTGAGGTCGTCGAGGTGTCCTGCCCGACGTTCGCGTACGCCCTGCCGGCGTACTACCTGATCGCCCCGAGTGAGTGCTCCTCCAACCTGGCCCGGTTCGACGGTGTCCGGTTCGGCCTGCGGGTCGGCGACGACGGCAACCGGTCGCTGGAGGAGGTCATGTCGCTGACCCGGGAGGCCGGCTTCGGCCCGGAGGTCAAGCGCCGCATCATGATCGGCACGTACGCGCTGTCGTCGGGTTACTACGACGCGTACTACGGGCAGGCGCAGAAGGTCCGGACGCTCATCACCCGGGACTTCACCGCCGCGTTCGAGCGGGTCGACGCGCTGATCTCGCCGACCACCCCGTCGGTGGCGTTCCCGATGGGTGCGCGGACCGCCGACCCGTACCAGATGTACCTGGCCGACCTGTACACGATTCCGACGAACCTGTACGGCGGGCCGGGCATCTCAGTGCCCTGTGGGCTCTCCGAGGGGCTGCCGGTCGGGTTGCAGGTGATGGCCCCGACGATGGCCGACGACCGGATGTACCGGGTGGCCGCCGCGTTGGAGTCGGCGATCGGCACGTTCACCCCGCCGACGCTGTAGATCGGATGTCACCGCATCGGCGTCGGGGGAGATGTCCCTCGGCGCCGATCGCGTGTCTGCACGGGTTGGGTGTCGATCAGGGCTGACTCGGCGGCCCGGCGAGGTAGCGGCGTGCCTCCCGCAGACCACGCCAGCGCCACCAGGCGGCACCTCCCCAGAGCAGGATCAGCAGCGCGGCCAGCAGGCGGCCGAACGGGCGGCCCGGGCTCACCAGGGGCCCTACCTGGGTGAGGAGACCTACCGCGAACAGGAGCAGCAGCCAGCGTTGACTGACCCGGGTGCGAGCCTCCTTGCGTGCCAGCGCGTCCAGGTGAGGGTCGTCGGTGGACCCGTCGCGTAGCGCCTGCGCGATCCGCCGCCGCGTCGTCGGGTCGGCACCGGCCGTCCGGGGCATCCGCCTGGGCAGCCGGCGGCCGAAGGTAAGGGCGACGACCGCGCCGACCAGCGGCGGGATGAGCATCAGCCCGAACGTCGCGAGGAGGTCGGGCGGCCTGGTGTCGCCGTTCGTCATCGCGGCGGTGGCCATCACGGCCGTGCCGACCACGACGAGCGCGGCGACGGCGTAGGTGCTGCGGTCCCGCCTCTGCGTCACCTGCTCATCGGGCGCCCGTCCCTCGACGGTCACCGCTGCCCCCGCTTTGCACGTCGTCGGTTGAGCAGGTGCACCATGGCGTACGCGATGGCCACCGCCACCACCCCGGGCAGCACCACGCCGAGCACCAACGCGGCGGCCGAGTCCGGGTTCCGGTCCTCTCCGGCGGCGAACCAGCTCACCAGGGTGACCACGACGGCCACCACCCATACCGCGACCACGGCGAGGATCACCGGTCGGGCCCGCACTTCTGACGCTCTCCCCGTATTCGTCATGGTCGCTCCCTACCCCGCCGCCGACGACGCCACGCACCCCTGACGAAACCCGGCCGAGGATTGATCGGGCAACCCCATTAGGCTGGACAGGTTCTGTCCGGATCGCGCCTGGAGCGTCTCATGACCACGACACTGCCCGCGTACGACGAGGTCGTTGCGCGCTTCGAACCGGTGATCGGCCTGGAGACCCACGTCGAGCTGGGCACGAACACCAAGATGTGGTGCGGTTGCCCGACCGACTTCGGCGGCGAGCCGAACACCCGGGTCTGCCCGGTGTGCCTGGGCCTGCCCGGCTCGCTGCCGGTGGCCAACAAGGCGGCCATCGAGGCGATCATCCGGATCGGCCTGGCGTTGAACTGCTCGATCGCCGAGTGGTGCCGGTTCGCCCGGAAGAACTACTTCTACCCGGACATGCCGAAGAACTTCCAGATCAGCCAGTACGACGAGCCGATCTGCGTCGACGGTTACCTGGACGTCGAGGTGGGCGGCGAGACGGTGCGGATCGAGATCGAGCGGGTGCACCTCGAGGAGGACACCGGCAAGACGCTGCACGTCGGCGGCGCCACCGGCCGCATCCACGGCGCGACGGAGTCGCTCGTCGACTACAACCGGGCCGGCATCCCGCTGGTCGAGATCGTCACCAAGCCGATCACGGGCACCGGTGCGCTCGCCCCCGAGGTGGCCAAGGCGTACGTCGCTGAGCTGCGGGACGTGATCCGCACCCTGGGCGTTTCCGACGTGCGGATGGAGGAGGGTTCGCTGCGCTGCGACGTGAACACCTCGCTCAACCTGCCGGGCGCGGAGTGGGGCACCCGTACCGAGACGAAGAACGTCAACTCGCTGCGGTCGGTGGAGCGGGCGGTCCGCTCGGAGATGCTGCGGCAGGCGTCGGTGCTCGACGCGGGCGGCCGGATCACCCAGGAGACGCGCCACTTCCACGAGGACACCGGTGACACCACCCCGGGTCGCTCGAAGGAGACGGCCACCGACTACCGGTACTTCCCCGAGCCGGATCTGGTGCCGATCGCCCCGGACCCGGCCTGGGTCGCCGAGCTGAAGGCCGCCCTGCCGGAGCTGCCCCGGGTGCACCGGCGTCGGCTCCAGGAGCAGTGGGGCCTTTCCGACCTGGACATGCAGTCGGTGTTGAACGCTGGCGCGGTCGAGCTGATCGAGGCCACCGTGGCTGCCGGCACCACCCCGGCGGCGGCCCGCAAGTGGTGGCTGGGTGAGCTGTCCCGCCGGGCCAACGAGAGCGGTGTGGAGCTGGCCGAGATCGGTGCCACCCCCGCCCAGGTCGCCGAGCTTCAGGGTCTGGTCGACGCCGGCAAGCTGAACGACAAGATGGCCCGCACGGTGCTGGAGGGCGTGGTCGACGGTGAGGGCTCGCCCACCGAGATCATGACCAGCCGGGGCCTGGAGGTCGTGTCGGACACCGGCGCGCTCACCGCCGCCGTGGACGAGGCGATCGCCGCGAACCCCGGCATCGCCGACAAGATCCGCAGCGGCAAGGTCGCGGCGGTCGGCGCGCTGGTCGGCGCGGTCATGAAGACCACCCGTGGTCAGGCCGACGCGAAGACCCTGCGTGAGCTGATCCTGCAGCGCCTCGGCGTCGAAGGCTGACCCGAAGCCCCAGCGTCGATCATGAGGTTGACGGCGGTTTGAAGATCGACAACTGCCGTTAACCTCATGATCAACATTTACCGCACCCCTCGCGAGGGCGTCAACGGCGACGCCTGGATGGAGCCACCGTGACCCAGCACGACCTCGATGTCCTCGACGAGATCCAGCGGCGGGTGCTCTGGCTCGCCACCCGGATCGTGGACGCCGCCAACCATGACCGGGCCACCGGCGACGGTGTGAAGGTCGGCGGCCACCAGGCGTCCAGCGCCTCCCTGGTCACGGCGATGACCGCGCTCTGGTTCGCGCACCTGGACGCCGAGGACCGGGTCGCCGTGAAGCCGCACGCGTCCCCGGTGTTCCACGCCATCCAGTACCTGCTCGGCAACCTGGACCGCTCCTACCTGCCCCGGCTGCGGGCCCGTGGCGGCCTCCAGTCGTACCCGTCGCGCACCAAGGACCCGGACGCTGTGGACTTCTCCACCGGTTCGGTCGGCCTGGGCGCGGCGGCGCCGCTCTTCGCCGCCGCCACCCGGCGATACGTCGACGCGCACTTCGGGGCCCGCCCGCACTCCCGCTTCGTGGCGTTGATCGGCGACGCCGAGCTGGACGAGGGCAACATCTGGGAGGCGGTGGCCGACCCGGCGACCACCGGGCTGGGCAACGTCATGTGGCTCGTCGACTTCAACCGCCAGTCGCTGGACCGGGTGGTTCCGGGCATCCGGATCAACCAGTGGCGGGGCCAGTTCGAGGCGGCCGGCTGGCACGTCGTGGAGGTCAAGTACGGCCGCCGGCTCGCCGAGGCGTACGCCCGGCCGGGCGGCGAGGCGCTGCGCGACTGGATCGACGCGATGCCCAACGAGCAGTACCAGTCGCTGTTCGGGCTGACCGGGCCGGCGCTGCGCAAGCAGTTCCTGGACGGCGCCCCGACCGGCATCGACAAGCTGATCGCCCACGTCGACGACGAGGAGCTCGGCCCGCTCGTCACCGACCTGGGCGGGCACGACCTTCAGGCGATGCTGGACGCGTACGCCCAGTGCGACGCGGTCACCGACCGGCCCAGCGTCGTCTTCGCGTACACCGTGAAGGGTTGGGGGTTGCCCATCGCCGGCAATCCGCGTAACCATTCCGCGCTGCTCAGCTCGGAGCAGGTCGACACGCTACGCACCGCGCAGGGGTTGACCGCCGAGACCGAGTGGGACCGCCTCGACCCGGCGTCACAGGCCGGGATCCAGGCCGGCGCCCGCCGGGAGGCGCTGTCCCGCGCGCCGCGCGAGCGTGCGCTGGGGGTCACCGTCCCGGAAAGCACTGGAGTACGCGCCAACAAGCCGATCTCCACGCAGGAGGCCTTCGGTCGGGTGCTGGTGGACCTGGCCCGGGACCGGGAGGTGGGCCGCTACCTGGTCACCACCGCCCCGGACGTGGCCACCTCCACCAACCTCGCCGGGTTCATCAACAAGACCGGGGTGTTCGCCCCCACCGAGCAGCGTTCCTGGACCGAGGACCGGATGCTGCGCTGGACCGAGAGCCCCGCTGGGCAGCACATCGAGCTGGGCATCTCGGAGATGAACCTGTTCCTGCTGCTCGGCCAGCTCGGGCTGTCCTGGGACCTGTCCGGGCAGCCGCTGCTGCCGGTGGGCACCGTCTACGACCCGTTCGTGCTGCGCGGCCTCGACGCGTTCCTGTACGGCACCTACTCCGGCTCCCGGTTCGTGGTGGCCGGCACCCCGTCCGGCATCACCCTCGCCCCGGAGGGCGGCGCCCACCAGTCCACGATCACCGCGTCGGTCGGCCTGGAGCTGCCCGGGGTGACCTTCGTCGAGCCGGCGTACGCGGCCACCCTCGACTGGCTGCTCTGCGACGCGCTCGGTCAGATCGCCGGCGGGTCGGTCCCGGCCGCGACCGCCGCACCCGCCGAGGACGGCGCGTACTACTTCCGGTTGAGCACCCGACCACTGGACCAGGCGCCGTTCGAGTCGGCCCGGGCGCGGCTCGGCGACGCGGTGCTGCGCCGGCAGGTCGTCGCCGGGGCGTACCGGCTGGTCGACGCGCACCAGGCGTACCCGCACCTGGTCGACGCCCCGGTGGTGCAGCTGGCCGCCTCCGGCGCGGTGCTGCCCGAGGTGCTGGCCGCCGCGGCGGAGCTGGCCGACGAGGGCATCGCCGCGCACGTGGTGGACGTGACCTCGCTGGACCGGCTCTACCGGGCCTGGCAGCGCACCCTTCGCCAGGGCGTACGGACGGCCACGGTGCCCAGCGTGCCGGGCGCACTGCGGTCCGCGTTCGCCGATCGGGTGCCGGTGGTGACCGTGCACGACGCCGCATCGCACGCGATGGCCTGGCTCGGTTCGGCGGTCGGCGCACCGGCGGTGCCGCTCGGCGTGGACGAGTTCGGCCAGTCCGGCAGCGTCGCCGAGCTGTACGAACTGCACGACCTGCTGCCCGGCAGCATCGTCAACGCCGCCCTGGCCGCCATCGCCCTCCGCTGACCCGTCGACCGCCCGCCGGTCCGCTGCCGGGCGTCGACGTCTGCTCAGCCGGTCGGCGTGGGCGTGGGTGTGGCGGGGACGCCGCCGCTCGGCGTGGGTGTGGGTGTGGCGGGGACGCCGGCGGCCGGGTTCTCCACCAGGCGTCGTTCCAGGTTGACCTGGGCCTGCCCGGTGCCGCCGACGGTGATGGTGTCGTACGCCTGGAGCAGCTTCTGCTGGTCGAAGTAGAGCACGCTCATCGACAGCGGGGTGGGCTTCTCACCCTCCAGGCCGCGCAGCCCGGCGCCGCCGGTGGAACCCTCCACCATCAGCGTGGTGCGCTGCTGCCCGGGCGCCTGCGGCAGCTCGGAGACCTGCCGGGAGTGGGTGTGCCCGGCCAGCACCAGCGGGCAGGTGCCGGCGAGCGGCCCAGCCGACGCCGGGTCGTGCACGAGCGCGATGTTGACCGGTCGCGGTGAGCTGCGGACCGTCGCGGCGAGCTGGTTGCCGGCGCCGATCACCTGGTCAGCCACCTGCTGGGTCAACCCGCTGCCGGCCGGGGAGGTGTTCTTGTCCGGGGTGAAACGCGGGTCGCCGATGCCGGCGATGGTCAGCCCGGCGAGCGTCGTGGTCGTGTTGTTCAGCACGATCGCGTTCGGCTGACGGGCCACCGCGGCGGCGGTCTTGCCGGAGTCGTGGTTGCCCCGGATGAAGACGTACGGCTTCTTCAGCAGGCCGATCGAGGCGACGAAGGAGGCTTCCGGTTCGCTGCCCCAGTCGGTGATGTCCCCGGTGTCGATCACCACGTCGATGCCGAACTGCTCCACGACCGTCCGGATCAGCTGCCAGCCGGTCGGGTTGAGATGCATGTCGGAGACGTGCAGCACCCGGGTGGTGCCCGGGGTCGGCTCCAACAGCGGAAGCGCCGAGACGGTGGTGTAGAGCTGGCTGACGTTGCCGACCAGGCGCTGCAACTGCTCCGCGTACTTGGTGTAGTCGTTGGCGATCCGGCGGGCGTCACCGACGATGGCCGGCGCGTTGACCAGCAGCCCCTCGTAGCGCGGTTCCTCGATGGCCTGTGGACGAAGGGTCGCCGCCGCCGTGCCGAGGCTGCTGGCGGTGACCAGCAGCGCCAGCCCACCCGCCCAGGCCGTGCGCCGGACGTCGCGGAAGATCAGCCCGGCCAGGATCAACGTGACAAGCACCGACGCGCCGAGGGTACGCAGGCCGAGGCGCATCACCCCGGAGCGGACGTCCTCCACGGCGCTCTGGCTGGCCCGGCTGATGCTGGCCGGATCGTCGATCAGCGCCTCGGTGCGCCCCTGGTCGAGGGCGCCCAGCCGGACGGTGAGATGGGTCGGCCCGTCGTGGCTGTCGAGCAGCAGCGCGCCGAGCGGCGGGATGTCGACGGTGGTGCCGCCGTCGCGGGCGGGGGAGATGCTGAGGTTGGCCCGGAACGGGCCGATGTCGGTGCTCACCTGGCCACCGGCCAGCACCCCGAGCACCGCCCCGGCCAGGGCCACGGCGAGGACGGCGACGATCAGCCCGAGGCGGCGCAGTGGGCCGGCCGCGCCCACCCACCAACCCGTCGGGCGCGGCCGATCGTCGCCGGTCACCGGGTCGTCCCGGTCATCGGCGTCGTCGTGCCCCTCGTCGCGTTGCCCGTCCATGCTGAAAGTCTGACCTGCCCGTCGAAAGATCTTGGCAAACCTGAGCGGATGGTGACGCAATCAGCTGCGTCCGCCGTCACCACCCGCGAAGACCACCCGCAGGAGCCGGTCATCGTCGCCCGCCGGGTCGCCCCGGCCGTCGTGGTTGGAGGTGCTCACCCAGAGCGACCCGTCCGGTGCCGCGGCCACCGCACGCAGCCGACCGTAGCGGTTGGTGAGCAGCTCACTGGGCTGACCCAGCAGGGTGCCGGTGTCGGTCAGCTCCATCACCCAGAGGCGCTTGCCGCGCAGACAGCCGGTGACCAGCAGCCGGTCCGTGGCGGCCAGACCGGAGCAGGACGCGTCCGACGTCGCCCACTGCGCGATCGGGTCGGTGAACCGCTTGTCGCCGGCCCGGCCCTCGACCTCCGGCCACCCGTAGTTGCCGCCCTTGGTGATCTGGTTGATCTCGTCCCAGGTGTTCTGGCCGAACTCGACGGCGTACATCCGCTTCGCGGCATCCCAGGCGAGACCCTGGACGTTGCGGTGCCCCAGGGACCACACCGGGGAGTTGGGGTACGGATTGCCGGCGGCGGGCTTGCCGTCCGGGGTGATCCGGAGGATCTTGCCGCCGAGGCTCTTCACGTCCTGGGAGAGGGGGCGCTGACCGGCGTCACCCGTGCTGACGTAGAGCTGCTTGTCCGGGCCGAAGCCCAGCCCACCACCGTTGTGCACATTGGCCTTGGGGATGCCGGTGAGGATCGGGGTGGGCTGCCCGCCGAGTTGCAGCCGGGCGACCCGGTTGTCCCGCTCGGTGGTGTAGTAGACGAACACCGTCCGGTCCCGGGCGTAGTCGGGGGAGACGGCGATGCCGAGCAGGCCACCCTCGCCGGCCGCCGCCACGTCGGGGATCGTCTGCACCGGGCGGACCCGCAGCCCGTCCGGCCCGGACTCGGGCCCGACCTGGAGGATCCGGCCGTTGTCCCGTTCGGTGACCAACGCGCCGCCGTCCGGTAGGAAGGCGATCGCCCACGGCACCCGCAGACCCTTGGCGAGCACTGTCGCCACCGCCTGCTGGCCGGCACCGCCGGGGCTCGCCGACGCGGACGGGGTCGGCAGGTTGGGCGGTTCGCCGGCCGGGTCGGGCTCCGGCTCGCCGAAGCTGCAACCGGCGGTGAACAGCAGCGCCGCGCAGGACGCCGCGAGGGCCACCCGGAGGCGGTGGATGCGAGGGTACGGGGGACGGGCGCTCACCCGGCCCAGGGTAGCCCGCCGCGCGGCCCGGCCGGGCCCGTCGAGATGCAACGGGTGCCGATCGACCCGCCCGGTGATCCCCGGTGGGCCACTCACCGAGCCCGTACGGCCAGCAGCGCGGTGTCGTCCTCACGGTGTCGGATCGAGGCGAGCAGCAGGTCGCACAGGTCGTCGAGGGGCAGCGTGTCGGTGCCGGTGAGCCGGCCCACCAGCTCCGCCAACCCCTCGTCGATGGAGCGGTCCCGCCGTTCGATCAGCCCGTCGGTGTAGAGCAGCAGGGTGTCGCCGGTGGCCAGGACGGTCGACTGGCTGCTCCGGGGCGACGGGCGGGCCAGGCCGAGCAGCGGCTCCGGCGTCGCCTCCAGGGCCTCCACCGCCCCGCCGGCCCGGACCACCAGGGCCGGCGGGTGCCCGGCGTTGGACCAGGTCACCTCGTGCACACCGGCGCGCTGCGGACAGATCCGCACCAGCGTCGCGGTGGCGGCGATCGGCAGGCGCAGGCCACGGATGGCGCCATCCAGGTCGGCCATCAGTGACCCGACCGCGTCCGGCCGGCCGAAGGCGTTGCCCCGCACCAGGTTGCGCAGCTGGCCCATGGTCGCCGCCGCCTCGATGTCGTGCCCGGCCACGTCCCCGATCGCCGCGATCACGTCGCCGTCGGGCTGCACGAAGGCGTCGTACCAGTCACCGCCCACCTCGACCCGGTCGGCCGCCGGCTGGTAGCGGGCCGCCAACTCCAGCTCCGCCACCATCGGCAGCCGGGGCAGCATGCTGTGTTGCAGGACCTCGGCGACGTGCCGTTGCTCGCCGTACATCGAGCTGTTGCCGACGGCCTGGCCGGCCCGGCGGCCGATGTCGACGGCGGTGAGCAGGTCCCGGTCGTCGAACTGCTGACGTTGGCCGCCGTTGACGAGGGTGATCGCGCCCAGCACCGTGCCGCCGGCGCCCCGCAGCGGCACGCTCAGGTAGGAGGCGACGCCCAACCGACTGGCGATGGAGGCCATCTCCGGGTGGGTGGTGCCCCTTGTCACGTCGGCCAGGGACGCCACGCTGCCGAGCCGGGGCTGGCCGGTCCGGAGCACCGCCCGGATGATCGACTCCGGGCTCAGTCCGGTGCGCAGCAGATCGCCGAAGCGGTCGACGTCCGCCGCGCGGGCCGGGTCCCTGTGCACCGAGACCACCTCGCGGGGCAGGCCGGTCGGCCCGATCAGGGTGAGCAGGCACCAGTCGGCGAGCAGCGGCACCATGGTGGCGGCGAGCCGGCGCAGCGCGGTGCCCACGTCCAGGGTGCCGGCCAGCGTCTCACTCACCCCGGCCAGCAGTTCCAGCCGCCCGTGCGCCTGCACCACCCGCCGCCGGGCCTCCTGCGCGCCGTCGAGCGCGATCCGCAGCCGCAGCTCCGACGAGCAGGCGGCGGCCAGGTCGGCCAGGGTCCGCAGCTGCGCGGCCGTCCAGGCGCGGGGCTTGTTGTCGATGGCGCAGAGCGAGCCGAGCACCCGGCCGGAGAGGTCGGTCAGCGGCATCCCGGCGTACGCGACCACGCCGAGGTCGTCGATGGCCAGGTTGTCCCGGACGCGGGGGTAGAGCCGGGCGTCGGGCAGCACCATCGGCGCCTCGATGCCCACCACGTGCTGACAGAACGAGTGGCTCAGTGGGGTCTGCCGGCGCTCCGACCAGGGGTCCGGCAACCCGACTGCGCCCGGGAAGAACTGCCGGTCGGTGGAGACCAGGGAGACCAGCGCGACCGGCACGTCCAGCAGGTCACTGACCAGCCGCGCGAACCGGTCGAATGCCTCGTCCGGGACGGCGTCGAGCCCGGTGTCGGCGAGTGCGCGCAGCCGTTCCGGGTCGCCGAGCACCGAAGGTGGCGCGATCGAACGCCGGGCGGGGCCGGGGGAGCCGTCGGTCATCGAGCACCTGTCTGCCGGGCGGGGGCCGACCGGCCTCCGACCCTTCGTTATACCTCGTCGGGGTCGGAGTCGAACATCGGTGTGCTGAGTCTCGCCCGCCGCGACCTCGCGCGCCATCCCCCGGGACGTCGGTTCGCCGCCGTGCCTCCACCAGCCGGAGCGGCGGGGACTATCGTCGGCGGACGTGAAGGTATGGATTCCGCACCAGGCCGGGCTGAACCTCCTGGGTGAGCTGCCCGCGGACGTCACAGTGGAGGTCTTCGAGCACACCGACCGGATGCCGTCCGAGGCGGCCGACGTCCGCTTCTGGGTGCCGCCGTTCCTGGGCGGCTCGGACGCGACGGCGGTGCTGCGGGAGCTGCCCGACCTGGCGGTGGTGCAGTTGCTCTCCGCCGGGGCGGACGCCTGGGCCGGCCGGACACCCCCGGGTGTGACGCTCTGCGATGCCCGGGGCGTGCACGACCCGTCCACCGCCGAGTGGGTCGTCACCGCGATCCTCACCCAGCTGCGGGCGTTCCCGGCGTTCGTCCGCGCGCAGGCCGAGCGGCGCTGGACGTTCGCGGAGAACACCCCGACCGACGAGCTGACCGGTAAGCGGGTGCTCATCATCGGCGCCGGCTCGATCGGTGCCGCGGTGCGTGACCGGCTCGCCCCGTTCGACGTGAGCTTCACCCTGGTCGCCAGGACGGCCCGCCCGGAGCAGGGGGTGCACGCCGTCGAGGAACTGCCCCGGCTGCTGCCCGACGCGGACGTGGTGGTGGTGCTGGTGCCGCTCACCGACCAGACCCGTGGCCTGATCGACAAGGCGTTCCTGGCCGCGATGCCGGACGGGGCGCTGCTGGTCAACGCCGCCCGGGGCCCGGTGGCGCACACCGATGCGCTCGTCGCCGAGCTGGGCACCGGTCGGATCTCGGCGGCGTTGGACGTCACCGACCCGGAGCCGCTGCCCGCCGACTCTCCGCTCTGGGTCATGCCGAACGTGCTGCTCACCCCGCACGTCGGCGGGTCGGTGCGCGGGTTGTTGCCACGGGCCTACCGGCTGGTGGGCGATCAGGTCCGCCGGTTCGCCGCCGGGCAGCCGCTGATCAACACGGTGGTCGACGGCTACTGATCAGGGGTGTCCGGCAGCGGCTGGCCGGTCGCCGCGACCAGTTGGGGCAGATCCGCCCCACGGACGGCCGGCAGGGTGACCTGGCGGCCGTCGTCGAGCCGGGCCACCGCGCGCCCGCGCTGGTCGGTGGTCAGCTCGAGGACCTGGTCCCACTCGATCCGACGCTGCCCGACCAGCGCCCGGATGCGCAGCTCCCGCCCGTCGGCGTCGGTGCCGGCCCGCCAGGCCCACACCGCGACGGCGAGCGGGACGAGCAGCACCGGCAGCAGGTAGTCCCGGGCGTTGGCCAGCGGCAGGGCGCCGACGAAGGCGATGATCGCGGCCACCAGGATGGCTTGGTTGTACCGGAAGCGGACCGTGTCGGGCTTACTCACCCTCCGATGATCCCACTTCGGGTTGTTTCGGCTCGCGGCGGGCGGTGCCGGCAGCGAGCGGTACGCCGTACAGTGACACAGGTCGTTGTCTCCCCTGAGTGACCGGCAAGTAACCATTTCGGCCGTCCATCGTTGCCAATCGTGGGTAGCGGACTCGCAACGTCCGATGTCCCGCACCGCTGCACCGCCGCACCGCCCCCGTGCCCCCTCACGAAGGCGACCGCCGTGCTCCTCGCGTACCCGTTCCGCGTCCTCGTCCCCCGCCGTGCGGCACCGGAGGCCGCCACGTCCGTGGCGGTGGCGCTGCTCATCCTCACCGGTTCCGTCGACCTGCTCCCGCCCTCGGTGGTGATCGCGCTGGCCGCCGGTGCCGGCGCCACGCTCGCCGGGCTGCGACTATCCCGGCTGGCCTCCCGACGCGGCACCGATCCGACACCGCGTGCGGCGGGGGTGCTGCTCGACGCGGCGGTGGTGGCGGCGGGCCTCACCGCCGTCGTGCTGCCCCTGGCCGGCATCGGGCACACCCTCCCCGTGCTGATCGGGTCGCTGGTCGTGGCGGCTCTCTCGACGTCCGGTCTGTACCGGCTCCCCGGCCGATCGCGGCCGGCGGCCCCGGTCCGGTTGCGGTGGCTGGTCGAGTCGGCCGGCCCGGCCCTCGGTCTGGCCCTCGCCGGCTGGTTGCTGCTGCCCCCCGACGGCCTGCCGGTCCCGGTTCGGCTGGTCGCCGCGTTGACGCTCGGCGGGTTGGGCATGGCCGCGTTGAACGCGTTCGCGGGGCCACGTCGGCGCTCGGGTGCGGCGCTCTGCCGAGGCGGTGTCCTGCTCACAGTGGGCGGGCTGGTGCTGCTGGCCGCGTTGCCGTCCGCGCCGGCCGGCCGCGCGGCCCTGCTGGCCGTACCCCCGTTGGTGTTCGGGATGTTGCTCGTCGCGGTCGGCGCGGCGGATGCGGCGGACGACCCGGAATCGGTGGAGCCGGTCGCCGCGGCCTGGCCCCGGTCGGTGCTGCCCGCGGCGGTGCTGCTGCTGGCATCGGGTCTGCACCTGGCAGCCGGCCGCGCACCCGATCGGACGAGCGTGCTGTTGGCCCTGGCGGCGGTGCCGCCCCTGGTGCTGCGCGAGCTGCTGCGAACGGGCGACGCGTCCACGTCCGTTCGGCGGGCCGCTCATCGGCGACCGGCCGGCCGTTCGCTGCGGCACCGCCGTGCGGCTCCGGGCCGCTGGCCGGGCACGCCGGAGCCCTCGCCCGAGCGGGCCCTCGGCGTTCCGGAGGGCGCGGCGACCGCGATGGGTGGCGGCTCGACCTGGTCGCCTGATCACAGTTCCGCGTGGTCGGGGCTCAACCGGCGACCCGCGGCGGGGAGCGGCACCCCCGGCGACCGGGCCGCCCTGCTGGACGCCCTGGCCGCGATCGGCGACGTTCCGGCGCCGGCCGGCGCGCTGCTGCTGGTGGACCTGCACGGCACCGAGGGGTTCGGCCCGACGGCCCGGGAGGACGTGCTGGCCGAGGCGGTGCACCGGGCCCGCGCGGTCATCGCCCCCGACGATCTGGTCACCGGGTGCACGGGTACCGGCTTCGCGGTGGTCACCGCCGCCGGCCCGGTGCTGGCGTACGCGCTGGGCACCCGACTGTTGAGCGCGCTCGGCCCGCCCTACCGGCTGGCCGGGGCGATGCTGCGCGTGCAGACGAGCATCGGGTTGGCCGAGGTGAGCGGCGCCGGGCCGGCGGATGTGCTCCGGCAGGCCGAGCTGGCCCGACGACGGGCCGTGCAGCTGGGCCGGGACCGGGTGGAGTGGTACGACGCGTTTCTGGAGGAGCAGCTGGTGCGCCGGCTCGACCTGGAGCGCGAGCTGCCCGGTGCGGTGGCGCGCGGCGAGCTGGACCTCGTCTACCAGCCGGTGGTCGACCTGGCCGACGGGCAGCCGGTGGGCGCGGAGGCGCTGCTGCGGTGGCGCAGCCCGGTGCTCGGCACTGTCCTCCCGGCCGAGTTGATTCCGGTCGCCGAGGACCTGGATCTGGTCGGCGAATTGGAGTGGTGGGTGCTGGACCGGGCCTGCCGGCAGTTGTCCGACTGGTCGGTGGGTGTTCGGGAGCTGTGGATGGCGGTCAACGTGACAACCCGGGAGCTGACCACTCCCGACTTCGTTCAGCGCCTCGCGGCAGTGCTGGCCGCGTACGGGGTGCCGCCGGAGCGACTGGTGGTGGAGGTGAGCGAGCCGAGGGTCGCCGGTGATCTGTCGACCGTGGTGGCTCGGCTGGCCGGGCTCCGGTCGCTGGGCGTACGCACCGCGTTGGACGACTTCCGGGCCGAGCACGCCTCGCTGGCCCAGCTACGCCGCCTGCCGATCGACCTGCTCAAGGTGGGCCCGGAGTTGGTGGGCGCACGACCGGACGGGCAACCGCCGCTGATCGACGTGGTGGTCAACGTGGGCGAGCGGCTTGGCGTCGAGATCGTCGCCGAGGAGTTGGAGTCGTCGACCCAGGTTGAGGGAGCGCGCCGGGGTGGGTGCCGGTACGGGCAGGGGTTCGCGTTGGCCCGTCCGGCGACCGCCGAGCGGGTCGAGGCGTACTTCGAGGAGTTTCCCTCAGCCTCTCGCTGAACCGGTTCATCTCACCCGGGGCGGTGCGGTGCTGCCGCGTGGCGTGAGGTGGGGCGTCTCGTCCTGCACCCGCCCGGCCGGTTGCCCGGCGACGACGGCGAGCAGTTGCCGGGCGGCGTGCGCGCCGTACGCCGGGATGTCCCGGCCCAGCGCGGTCAGCGGCGGGTGCACCAGGCGACACAGCGGTGAGTCGTCCCAGGCCACGATGGACAGATCGCCGGGCACGGTCAGGCCCATCTCCTGGGCGACGGAGAGCCCGGCGATGGCCATCACGTCGTTGTCGTAGACGACCGCGGTGGGCCGGTTGGCCGAGCTGAGCAACCGGCGGGTGGCCCGGCCGCCCTCCTCGCCGGTGTAGTCGGACCAGACCGTGACCGCGTCGACCAGACCGAGCCGCCGGCAGACCGCCGCGAAGGCTTCGGTGCGGATCTCGGTGTGCCGCAGGTCGGGCAGGCCGGCGACCCGGGCGATCCGCCGGTGCCCGAGCGCGACCAGGTACTCCACCGTCTCGGTCAGCGCGGCGGCGTCGTCGGACCAGAGGCTCGCCAGCTCACCGGTGCCGCCGGGGCCGCCGATCACCACCGCCGGCAGTTGCAGTTGTTCGAGTGCGGGGATGCGACTGTCGTCGGTGCGCAGGTCGCAGACGAGCACCCCGTCCACCCGTCGTTCGCCCCACCAGCGCCGGTAGACAGCGATCTCGGCGTCCGGGTCGGCCACCACCTGGAGAGTGAGCGCGTACGAGCGGGAGGAGAGTTCGGCCTCGACGCCACTGATCAGCGCCATGAAGAACGGCTCGACGCCGAGGGTCCGTGCCGGTCGGCACAGGGCCAGGCCGATCGCCCCGGCGGTGGCGGCGGAGAGGGCGCGGGCGGCGCTGCTGCGGCTGAAGCCGATCTCCGTGGCGATGGCCAGGATGCGCTGCCGGGTGGCCTCGGAGACGCCGGGCTGCCCGTTCAGCGCGTACGACACGGCGCCCTTGGACACCCCGGCGCGTTGGGCGACGTCGGCGATGGTCGGCCGCTTCACCGGCGTGCTCCTTCGCTCTCTGGCCGTTGACAGCCCGGATTCCGGACCGTACCGTAGCTCAGCTTATCCGGTTCAGTACGGCATCTCTCGATGCGGGAAGGTGCGGTGGAATCGTGAGCCGACAGGCACTCTACGACGGTTGGACAGTGCGAGCGGCCCCCGGAGCGCAGGTGCCCGAGGAGATCGCCGGCCGGTCCGTGCCGGCGACAGTGCCGGGCTGCGTGCACACCGACCTGCTCGACGCCGGGCTGATCCCCGACCCGTACCTCGACGACAACGAGCGGGCGGTGGCCTGGATCGGGCGCACCGACTGGGTCTACCAGTCCACAGTCGTCCACCGGGCGGGCGACGACGAGCGTGTCGACCTGGTCTGCGCCGGCCTGGACACCGTCGCCACGCTCACCCTCAACGGTGTGGAGGTCGGCCGCACCGCGAACATGCACCGCGGCTACCGGTTCGACGTCCGACCGCTGCTGCGCGACGGGAACAACGACCTGGTGGTCACGTTCGACTCCGCGTACCGCTACGCCGAGGCACAGCAGGAGCGGCTCGGCGACCGGCCGAACGCCTACCCGGAGCCGTTCCACTTCATCCGAAAGATGGCCTGCAACTTCGGCTGGGACTGGGGGCCGACGCTGGTCACCGCCGGTATCTGGCAGGAGATCAGCCTGCACGCCTGGTCGACCGCCAGACTGGCCACCGTCCGTCCACTGGTGACCATGGACGGTCGCGACGGCCGGGTCGAGGTGCACGTCGAGGTCGAGCGGGTCGCGGACGTCCCGCTGACCGTCCGCGCCGCCGTGGCCGGCGCCCGCGCCGAGGTGGTCGTCCCGGCCGGGCAGCGCACGGCCGTGCTCACCCTCACCGTCCGCGAGCCCGCGCTGTGGTGGCCCCGGGGGTACGGCGAGCAGGCCCGCCACCCGATCGAGGTGACCCTGCACGCACCGGACGGAGACACCCTGGACACCTGGTCGCACCGGATCGGCTTCCGCTCCGTTCGGCTGGACACCACACCCGACGAACACGGCACCCCGTTCGCGTTGTCGGTCAACGACGTCCCGGTCTTCGTCCGCGGGGTCAACTGGATCCCGGACGACGTGTTCCCCACCCGGATCACCCGGGCCCGCCTGGCCGAGCGCTTCGACCAGGCGGTCGCGGCCAACGTCAACCTGCTGCGGGTCTGGGGCGGCGGCCGGTACGAGTCGGCGGACTTCTACGACCTCGCCGACGAGCGTGGTCTCCTCGTCCAGCAGGACTTCCTCTTCGCCTGCGCCGCGTACCCCGAGGAGGAGCCGTTCGGCACCGAGGTGGCCGCCGAGGCCGCCGAGCAGGTGACCCGGCTCGCGCCGTACCCGTCGCTGGTGCTCTGGACCGGCAACAACGAGAACATCTGGGGCTGGCACGACTGGGACTGGCAGCAGGCCCTCGCCGGGCGCACCTGGGGGCACGGCTACTACCTCGACGTGCTGCCCCGGATCGTCGGCGAGCTGGACCCGACCCGCCCGTACTGGCCGGGCAGCCCCTGGTCGGGCAGCGAGGCGATCCACCCCAACGACCCGGCGCACGGCACCACCCACATCTGGGACGTGTGGAACACCGACGACTACACCAGATACCGGGAGTACGTCCCGCGCTTCGTCGCCGAGTTCGGCTACCAGGCCCCACCGGCGTACGCGACGCTGCGCCGCGCGTTGAGCGACGCACCCCTCGCCCACGACTCACCGGGCATGGCGCACCACCAGAAGGCGGCCGGCGGTGACGCCAAACTCCAGCGGGGCCTCGACGCGCACCTGCCCGCCCCGGCGGACTTCGACGACTGGCACTACCTGACGCAGCTCAACCAGGCCCGGGCGATCCAGCTCGGCGTCGAGCACTTCCGCTCCCACCGGGACGTCTGCGCCGGCACCATCGTCTGGCAGCTCAACGACTGCTGGCCGGTGACCTCCTGGTCGGCCGTCGACGGCGACGGCCGCCGCAAACCCCTGTGGTACGCGCTGCGCCACGCGTACGCCGACCGGCTGCTCACCGTTCAGCCGCGCGACGGAGGCCTGGCCCTGGTCGCTGTCAACGAGACCGCCGAGGCGTGGACCGCGACGGCCGCGGTCACCCGGTTCACGCTCACCGGGGAGCCGAGGGCGAAGACCTCGGTCGAGCTCGACGTCCCGGCGTACTCCTCGGTGGTGCTGGCGCTGCCGGCGGACCTGGCGCGGCCGGAGGATGCCCGGCGCGAGTTGCTGGTCGCAGAGGCCGGTGGCACCGCGGAGCGTGCCCTGTGGTTCTTCGCCGAGGACCGGGAGGTGGACTGGCCGCCGGCGGCCTGGGACGCCACGGTCGAGCCGGTCGACGGCGGGCAGCGGGTCCGGGTCACGGCCCGCACGGTGCTGCGCGACCTGACGCTGTTCGCGGACCGCCTCGACGCCTCGGCGGAGGTGGACAAAGCCCTGGTCACCCTGTTGCCGGGCGAGTCGACCATCTTCACCGTGCGCGCGCACACCGCGCTGGACCCGGCGGCACTGCCCAGTCGCCCGGTGCTGCGCTGCGTCAACGACATCCGCCAACGCTAAGCCGACCCCGCTTACGAGCAGAGGCTCATGGGGCGAGCCGATCACGTCCCTGTTCGGGCACGATCATCGCGTAGCGCGGCGATGATCTGGCCGACGGAAGTGGACGGGTTGCCCTCCGGGGGCGGGTCAAGCCGATCAGCCCGTCGGCAGGCGTCCTCAATTCGGTCGCGGGAGTTGGCGAAGTCGAGCGCGGTCTTGTCCCAGGCAGGGTTGTGTTCGCGCAACAGGTCGCGGGCCCGCTTGGCGTTCTCCACGAACCTGGTGTGGTTGCTGTAGTGGAGCAGCAGCCACACCTCGAAGCAGGGATTGGACCAGGCCAGCTTGACATCGGTGGCGCCAGCTTCGCGGGCCGCCTGCTCCGTGGCGAATTCATCGACGTCGCAGACGGCCCATGCCTCGTCGAAGTCGTCGCGTTGACGGCGTCGTGCCGCACCTCGTACCACGTTGACCGGCGAGCCGCGTTCTGCCACGACGACCACCCGGGGCCGTACCCACGCCTCCTGCTTGAGGCCGGTGAAGTAGGCCCGTTCCGTCAATTCACCGTTCGTGGCGATCAGGATGGTTGTCCGTTGTTCCCGGTTCGACGCGCGTCGTCGCAGGTCGGTCTCCCGGCCACGGCCGGACCGCGAGCCGGCGGCTTGCCGATTACCCTGCCGTGGCGTCATTCGGGCCTCCACGGTTGGCAAGGGCCTGTTCGAACAGGTCGGTGGACAGGTTGGGAACCGCGCCGTAGTTGCCGTTTAAGTAACGGCGCTGACGGTTCTCGCCTTCCTTACGGGGCCTGAAATCGGTCAGCGGGTACAGCGAGGACGCGCCCTCGTCGTCTTTCTCCACGAACCAGATCTCGTCACGGCGCAGGATCTCCTCCCCGTCGAGGGTGCCGAGTAGGGCGGCGTCGTGACTGGTGAAGATGAGTTGGCTGCCCAGGGGGTTCGCCTGCGGGCTACGGAACAGGCTGACGAGCTTCGCGGTGAGCACCGGATGCAGGCTGGCGTCGATCTCGTCGATCAGCATCGTGGCACCGGTGCGCAGCATCGTGGCGGCGTGCAGGCCCAGGGTCAGTAGTCGCTGTGTGCCGGTCGACTGGTTCTGTAGGTCGAGCAGCGCGAGACCGTGCGGTCCCTGATGCTTGAACAGGATGACCGGTGGGCGCCGGGCTCCCGCCATTGCCTTTTTCACCCGGGCCCTCATGCCCTGGGCCGACGACTCGGCCCAGGCGGAATGGTCGTCGGCCGGATCCGAGAGAACTACGACGTCGACAATCCCGACATCAGCGGCCTGCAACAGATCCACAGCGAGCCGGCGTACCTCGTCGGCGTCCGATTGACCGAAGCGGATGAGGGTGGACAGCACAGGGGTGGGGTCAGTGCCTTGACCCATCAGGTAGAACCACCGGTAGGTGTCGTGCAGCGGCTGGGGGTCTGCCGGGTCCGACTGGGGGCGGCTGTGACCAAAGCGGGCGACCGTGCTGAGGAAAAGCGCTGTCGGAGCGGTGATGCCGGCGATCTGCTCCAGGTCGTTACGTCGGCCCGTCTCCTCGCCCCAAGAGAAGGTGTCGCCGTCCCGCTCGAACACGCGCCGCCTGCGCCCGACCGGATAGTGGTAGAGCCATTCCTCCAGCACCTGGTCGTCATCGATCGTGAAGCCGTAGGTGTGCCGGGCTCCGCCGAGCAGAAGGTCGACGACATAGCGTGACGGCTGGGTGGCGAGTTCCGGATCCAACCCGAACGGCTCTCGGTGCAGACCTAGACCAGGCTCGACCGCGCGGTCGGATTCCACGACGGTCTGCCGCATGAACGCCAACGCGCCGAGGCAGTTTGACTTGCCAGAGGCGTTGGCCCCGAAGATGCCGACGACCTGGACTGCCTGTGGGGCCGGCTCGTCGGCCGAGGCCCCGTCCCCGTAGACGGGCGTCAGGTTGAGCTGGTGCTCGTCGCGGAACGATCGGTGGTTGGCGAAGCGGAAACTCAGCAGCATTAGCCGTGTGCCCCTAGTTCGTGGGGTGTTACAAGCGCATCCCTGCGAGTAAACCACGGGAAGGTGATGCAAAGCCCGTTGCGGACTAGTGCTGCCACGGCGGGTTGCTCCCTTACGGGTCAGCGATTGAAGACTTCTTCAACTGCTAAAGTCTTCGTATCGATCGGGAGAGGTGCTCATGTCGGTCCCGCTGTACCAGGCGAAGGCGGAACTCTTCCGCACCCTCGGGCACCCGGTGCGCATCCGGGTCCTCGAACTGCTCCAGGACGGCCCGAAGCCGGTCCGCGACCTGCTTGCCGTCATCGAGGTCGAGGCATCCAACCTCTCCCAGCAACTCGCCGTGCTGCGCCGCGCCGGGATGGTCACCTCACACCGCGACGGCCCCCTCGTCATGTACGCGCTCAGCACCCCGGACGTGGCCGACCTGCTGGCCGCCGGGCGGCGGATCCTCGGTGCGGTCCTCACCGACCGGGACGACCTCCTCGGCGAGCTGCGCGCCACCGGCGCGGACAGGTGAGCGGCACCATCCCTGTCGTCCGCGAGCGGCTCCTCGGGCTGCTGCCCGGCCGAGCCGACTGGGCGGCCGTCCATCGCTCACCGCGCCGAGACCTGCTGGCCGGGCTCACCGTGGCGGTGGTGGCGCTGCCACTGGCCCTGGCGTTCGGCGTCACCTCCGGGCTGGGCGCCCAGGCCGGGTTGATCACCGCCGTGATCGCCGGTGCGGTGGCCGCTGTCTTCGGGGGCTCCAACCTCCAGGTCTCCGGGCCGACCGGCGCGATGACCGTGGTGCTGGTGCCGGTGGTGCAGCAGTTCGGCACCACCGGCGTACTCATGGTCGGGGCGATGGCCGGTCTGGTGCTGATCGCGCTCGCCGTGGCCCGCCTGGGTCGGTACGTCCGCTACCTACCCACCCCGGTACTGGAGGGTTTCACCGCCGGCATCGCCGTGGTCATCGCACTGCAACAGGTGCCCGCCGCACTCGGCGTCAGCGACGCGCACGGGGAGAAGGTCTGGGCTGTCGCCTTCGACGCGGTCGCCCGTTTCGTCGTACACCCGAAGCCGGCCGCGCTCGCGGTGGCCCTCGCCGTCGCGGCGCTGATGCTGCTGGGCGCCCGGTGGCGACCCGGCCTGCCGTTCTCGCTGCTCGGCGTGGGCGCCGCCACCGTCTTCGCCGAGGTCATCCCGGTCGATCTGGTCCGGATCGGCGCTCTGCCGCAGGGCCTGCCCGCGCCGTCGCTCGACTTCCTCGACCTCGACGCGCTCGGCGTGCTGCTGCCCAGCGCCCTCGCCGTCACCGCGCTCGCCGCCCTGGAGAGCCTGCTCTCCGCTACCGTCGCCGACGGCATGACCGTCGGTGAGCGGCATGACCCGGACCGGGAGTTGTTCGGTCAGGGGCTGGCGAACCTCGCCGCCCCGCTCTTCGGCGGCATCCCGGCGACCGCCGCCATCGCCCGGACAGCGGTCAACGTCCGCGCCGGGGCGGCCTCGAAGCTGGCGGCCCTCACCCACGCCGTCGCCCTCGCGGCGATCGTGCTGGCCGCCGCGCCGTTGGTCGGCCGGATCCCGCTCGCCGCCCTGGCCGGGGTGCTGCTGGCCACCACCGTCCGCATGGTGGAGGCCGGCGCGCTGTGGGCGCTGGCCCGGGCCACCCGGGGTGACGCGGTCGTGCTGGTACTCACCTTCGCCGTCACCGTGATCTGGGACCTCGTCGCCGCCGTCGCGGTCGGCGTCGGCGTCGCCGTGGTGCTCGCCCTGCGCGCGGTGGCCCGCAGCGCCCGGCTGGAACAGGTGCCCCTCGACCAAGGGGAACACAGCGCCGAGGAGCATGCGCTGCTCACCGAGCACATCGTCGCGTACCGGCTGGACGGGCCGCTCTTCTTCGCTGCGGCCCACACCTTCCTCCTCGAACTCTCCGAGGTCACCGACGTCCGGGTCGTCATCCTGCGGATGTCCCGGGTGACCACCATGGACGCCACCGGTGCGCACGTTCTCGGCGATGCGATCCGGCGGCTACGCGGACGCGGGATCACCGTCCTGCTCTCCGGCATCACCCCCGCCCACGACCAGGTCCTCGCCACCCTCGGAGTCGCTGACGACCTGCGTCGCACAGGGCTGGTCTTCCCGGACACCCCGGCCGCGATCCGGTGCGCCCGCGTGGTCGCGCTCTCCACGGTGGGCCACCCGACGGTCGTACCCGTCGACTGAGCGGTAGGTCTGTCAGGGCAGTATTACCGCGTCGTGGCCGGCGTCAACAGCGCCGCCGACAACGGCGAAGTCCGACGTCGACTCAGCGGTATCGCGGGGAGCGCAATGATCACCGAACATGTCCGGGACGCGGCGGCGACGGCGTTCGTTTTCGGCTTCTTCGCCACCAGTTGGTTCGGTTGGGCGCAGGAGGCGCCCCCGAAGCCGTGGCGGCCGGTGCTCATCGCCGGTTCGGTTCTTGCCCTGCTCACGGCTGCCGCCGGGGCCTTGCTCGCCTCGCGTCACTGGTCGGACGGTACGGCGTTCGACGCCGACACCAGCCCCATCTTCGGCATCGTCGTCGGCATCGAGTTCGGCGTCGCCGCGGTCGGTGCGGGGGTGCTCGCTCTGCTGCGGCGCAATGAGCTGGCCGCCCCCTGGGTCGCCCTCGTTGTGGGCGTGCACCTCTTCCCGGTTGCGGCGCTGATCGACTACCCGTTGATCTACGTGGTCGCCGCACTCGTCACCGTGGTGGCCGTCGCGGCGGTGCCGGTGGCCCGGGCCCGCGCCGTGGCGGTGAGCGCGGTGGTCGGGCTCGGCACCGGCGGCGTGCTCCTGGTCGCCGCGGTGTCCTCGCTGCTCATCGCCCTGTTGGGCTACTGAGGCCGGTCGCCGGGGGTGACATCGTGGCGCCGGCCCGTCGGTTGACACCCGTGAGCGGCGGGCCCGGAGGTCTTCCTCCAGGCCCGCCGCTGGTCAGGACGTGTTGTCGGTCAGGCGCGGGCGGCGGCGAGCACCTGCCCGACCAGGGTGCCCGAGGTGCCCGAACGCTCGTACTCGGGCCGGTTCAGGCTGCCACCCATCAGCGGCGCGGGGTTGCGGTGCACGGCCGGGCTGTCCGAGCTGACCAGGGCCGCGAAGTGGTACTCGTCGGCACCGGTCGCCTCGACGATCCGGGCGATGTTGCGCGGGGTGATGCCACCGCCCGGCATGATGACGATCCGGCCGGCGGCCCGGCGCACCAGGTCGGCGATGAGCGGAGCACCCTCCAGCACGCTGACCTCCTGACCCGAGGTGAGCACCCGGTGCACGCCCAGTTCGATCAGCTGCTCCAGCGCCGCGTGCGGGTCGCGGGTCATGTCGAACGCCCGATGGAAGGTGATGCTGACGTCGCCCGCGGCGGCGATCAGCCGGCGGGTGGTCGGCACGTCGACGTCGCCCTCGGCGGTCAACGCGCCGATCACGATGCCGTGCGCTCCGGCCGCCACCGCGGCCCGCACGTCCCGCTCCATGGCCTCGATCTCGAAGGGCGAGTAGATGAAGTCGCCGGCCCGGGGGCGGACGATCACGTGTACCCGGATCCGACTGACCGCACGCATTGTCGTCTCGATGGTGCCCAGGCTGGGGGTCAGCCCGCCGTCGAAGAGCGCGGAGCACAACTCCACCCGGTCGGCGCCGGCCTCCTCGGCGGCGACCGCTCCCTCGACGCTGTCGATGCAGATCTCGAATGTGTTCATGATTCTTCCTTTTCCGTGCGAGGCGATGCCGCTTCGGTCCGAGACGATGCTGGGGTCCAGTCGATGACGGCCGTGACGGCACCAACTGGTACGCCGCCGCCGAGCACCGGCACCTGGCGCAGCGCGTCGGCCCCACCCACCGGTACGCCCACGGCGTCGAGGGCGGCGAGGGCGATGGCGGTGGTGGCTCGGGGCGAACCGTCGATCGCCTTCACCGCCACCGCGTGACCGTCCGGTGCGGCCACCGCGAGCACGCCTTCGGCCCCGCCCTTGGCGAGAACGCCGGGCAGCGCCCGCATCAGGTCGGTGTTCGGGTGCCCGTTCCAGCCGCCGACGTACTCCGGGTGCTGGCGCATGGCCTGCGCGACCAGCGCCTCGTCGCTGCCGGCGGGCGCGGTGACCAACGCCTGGAAGGTGCGGGCCAGGCCGGTCAGCGAGAGGCCGAACAGCGGTGCCCCGCAGCCGTCGACCGCGTGGTGCGCGATCGGCGTCCCGGCCAGCCGGGCGACGGCGGCGGCGGTTTCCCGCTGGAGCGGGTGGTCGGGGTCGAGGTAGTCGTGGGTGCTCCAGGACCGGGCGACGCAGGCGACGAGCATCGCGGCGTGCTTGCCGGAGCAGTTCATCCGGATCCGGTCGCGCTGTCCGCCGGCGCGGATCAGCCGGTCCCGGGTCGGTTCGTCCTCCGGCCAGTCCACCGGGCAGCCGAGCGCGTCCTCGGTCAGGCCGGCCCCGGTCAGCATCGTCCGAACCACCTCGACGTGCCGGTCGTCGCCGGTGTGGCTGCCGGCGGCGAGGGCCAGCGCCGGGCCGGTCAGCTCGTCGCCCGCCGCGATCCGGCAGGCCAGTGCCTGCACCGGCTTGAGGGTGGAGCGGGGCAGCACCGGCTCGTCGGGTACGCCGGCGGCGAGGGCGACAGTTCCGTCCGGGGCGAGCACCACGACGCTGCCGTAGTGCCGGCTCTCCACGAAGCCGTTGCGCACGACCCGGGCCAGTTCGGCGTAGCGGAAGATGGTCACCGGGGGGTGTTCCCTTCGAGGAGTGGTGGGGGCAGCTCGGCGGTCCGCCGTCCGCGCCGGCCTCCGAAGCGGCCGTTGCGGGCCTGGAGTACGCGGGCGAACTTCGACAGCGAGGCGTTGACCACCAGGTAGATCAGCGCCACCACCAGGAACGTCTGGATCAGCAGGTGGGTGTACGAGGAGAGCACCTGCCCGCTGTAGAGCAGCTCGGTGTAGCTGACCACGAAGCCGAGCGAGGTGTCCTTGAGCAGCCCGACCAGCTGGCTGACCAGGGACGGGGCGAGTTGGAGCAGCGCCTGCGGCAGGACCACCAACGCCATCACCTGCCCGCGGCGCAGCCCGACCGCGAGGCCGGCCTCGGTCTGCCCGCGGTCCAGTGCCAGGATGCCGGACCGGAAGATCTCCGCGAACGCCGCCGAGTTGGAGACCACCAGCGGCACCACGAGCTTCCAGAACAGCGGGAAGTTCAGCCCGTACTGCGGCAGTGCGAACAGCGTCACGTAGATCAGCAGCAGGGTGGGGACGGTCCGGAAGATCTCCACGTACGCGCCGGCCAGCCAGCGCAGCGGTCGATGCGTCGACAGCCGGCCGAGCGCCAGCAACAGCCCGAGCGCGGCGCTCAGCACGGCGGTCGCGGCGGCGGCGCGCAGCGTGGCCCACAGGCCGTTGAGCAGGTACCGCCAGATGGGCCAGGTGGTGAACGGCTCCCACCGGGCGGCGGCCAACTCGCCGTGGCTGGCGAACTGGTAGACCGCCGCGACCAGGGCACCGGCCAGGACGACGGCGCCCAGCACTGTGGCGATCCGGATCCGCCGTTGGGCGCGCGGGCCGGGTTCGTCGAAGAGGATCTGTTGCGTCTTGTTCATCGGACGATCGCCAGCCTTCGTTCGAGCAGGCCGGTGACCTGACCGATGATCAGCGCCAGCAGCATGTAGGCGAGGCCCGCGCCGGTGAACACGGCGATCGGTTGAGCCTCGACCAGGTTCACGGTGTTGGCCGCCTGGGTCAGCTCGACCACGCCGACGGCGGCGGCCAGCGAGGTGTTCATCAGCAGAGCGATGCAGATGTTGCCGATTGGCTGGATCACCGCCCGGAGTCCCTGCGGCAGGATCACGTGCCGCAGGGACTGGCCGAAGGTGAGCCCGATGGCTCGGGCTGCCTCAGCCTGGCCCACACCGACCGTGTTGATCCCGGCGCGGATCGCCTCGGCCAGGTACGCCCCCTCGTACACCGCGATGACGATCGCGGCGGAGGTGAACAGCGGGAACGTGATGCCGATGGTCGGCAGCGCGAACACGAAGAGCACCAGCAGCGCCAGCAACGGCAGGTTCTGGAACACCTCCACGTACGCGGTGCCGATGGCGCGCAGCAGCGGGACGGGGGCGATGCGCAGGGTGGCCACGACGATGCCCAGCAGCATCGCGCCGACGGTGGTCACGACGGTCAGTTCGACCGTCGTGACCAGGCCGTGGCCAAGCTCGCTCAGGTGGGCGGTGAGGGCTTCCATCGGTACGAGAGGCTGCTCAGGAGCCGTCGGCGGAACCGAGGGCGGGCGGGGTGGGCGCCCCACCCTCCACCACCGAGCCGAGGGTGCCTTCCCAGACCTTCGCCCACGTGCCGTCGGCCTGGATCTTCTTCAGCCAGTTGTTGACGAACTCCTTGAACTGCGCGTCCTCCTTGTTGAGGCCGATGCCGTAGGCCTCGGTGGTGAACGGCTCGCCCACCACCTTCATCCCCGGGTTCGCCTTGGCGCCCGAGGCGAGCAGCGTGAAGTCCTGCACGTACGCGTCGCCGCGCTTCTGCAGCAGCGCCTGCAACGCCTGCGGGTCGGTGCCGAAGGCGATCTGCTTCGAGCCGGGCGCGGCGGAGGGCAGCGCGGTGACGGCCGGGGTGTTCGCCCCGACGATCACGGTCTTGCCGGCGAGGTCCTTGACGCTCTTGATCGAGGTGTCGTCCTTGCGGACACCGACGGCGAGGCCGGAGGTGAGGTACGGCCCGGCGAAGGCGACCTGGGTGGCCCGCTGCGGGGTGATCGTGTACGTCTGGAAGACCGCGTCCACCGACTTGGCCTGGAGCATGGCCTCCCGGGTCTGGGTGCCGATGGTCGTCGTCTTCACCTCGGGCTTGCCGATGATGTACTTCGCCAGCAACTTCGCCATGTCGGCGTCGAAGCCCTCGATGGTGCCGCTGACCGGGTTCTGCTGGGCGAGCAGCGGCGCGTCCAGGGATCCACCGATGTTCAGGTAGCCGCGCTTGCGGATCGCCTCCATTGTGGAACCGGCCGGGATGTCCGCGTCGGTGGCCACCGGGGCCGCGTCGTACACCGACTGGGCGACCACGCCGTCGCCGCCCAGGCCGGGGTTGCCGGGCAGCGTCGGAGCGCTGCCGCCGCTGTCGCCGCCGCAGCCGGCGGTGGCGAGGGCCACCGCCACCGCGGTGGCGGTGAGGGCGAGCGACCGCCGCCCGGTGAAGCTCATCTTGAGGATTGACATGACACCCTCCCGTTGGGGGCTAGTGCTGGAGGATCTTGGATAGGAAGTCGCGGGCCCGCTCGGTGCGCGGAGCTGCGAAGAAGTCGTCGGGTGCGCCGGATTCGACGATCCGGCCGTCGTCCATGAAGACCACCCGGTCGGCGGCGCGACGGGCGAAGCCCATCTCGTGGGTCACCACGATCATGGTCATCCCCTCGGCGGCGAGGGAGACCATCACGTCGAGCACCTCGTTGACCATTTCCGGGTCGAGGGCCGAGGTCGGTTCGTCGAAGAGCAGCACCTTCGGCTGCATCGCCAGGGCTCGGGCGATCGCGGCCCGCTGCTGCTGCCCGCCGGAGAGTTGGGCCGGGTGGTGGTCCGCCTTGTCGGCGATACCGACGCGCTCCAGCAGGGCCATCGCCTGCTGCCGCGCCTCGGGCCGAGGGATCCGGCGGACCCGGGTGGGGCCGAGAGTGATGTTGTCCAGCACCGTCTTGTGGCCGAAGAGGTTGAAGGACTGGAAGACCATGCCGACATCAGCCCGCAGCCGGGCCAGCGCGCGGCCCTCGGCGGGCAGCGGCTCGCCGTCGATCTCGATGCTGCCCTCCCCGGCGGTCTCCAGCCGGTTGAGGCAGCGGCACAGGGTCGACTTGCCGGAGCCGGAGGGCCCCACCACGACGACCACCTCGCCGGCGGCCACCGTGAGGTCGATGTCCTTGAGCACGTGCAGCGGACCGAACCACTTGTTCAGGCCGCGTACCGACACCATCGGTCGGTTCGCACCCGTCGTCTCCGGTGCCACCAGACGGCCTCACTTTCTTCGATTACAAAACTAAGTCAGCTTCATATCGAACCAACAGCGCCATCTAAAGGTAGCCAGCAAACTAAGTCAACCGGTTGCTTGAACAAACTCCGGGTGCTAAGAAGCTGACGTGACGATTGACGACGCGCCACGCGACGCCCTCCGGGGCGGCCCCCGGGAGCTACTGCGCTGGGTGGCCACCGGTGCGGCCGTCAGTCGGGCCGATCTGTCCCGCCTCTCCGGGCTCTCCCCGTCGACGGTCTCCCAGCGGGTCGAGGCGTTGATCAGCCAGGGGTTGCTGGAGGAGGCCGGCGCCGGGCGGTCCCGGGGTGGGCGGCGACCCCGCCAACTCGCCGTGCCCACCGGCGGCGCCGTGGTCGGCGCCATCGACCTCGGCGCGCATCACGCCCGCGTCGGTGCACTGGATCTCTCCGGGCGGGTGGTCCAGGCCCGCACCCTGCCGGTCCGCATCGAGGACGGCCCGGAGGCGGTGCTCGGCGCACTGCTGGCCGAGGTCGCCACGCTGGTGGACGGCGATCCGGCGGCCTCGCGCGGCGGCTCGGCCACAGGTGCGCTCCGCGGCGTCGGCATCGGGATCCCCGGTCCGGTGCAGCACTCCACCGGGCGGATCGTCAGCCCGTCGCGGATGCCCGGCTGGAACGGCTTCGACGTCGCCGCGTTCTGCGCCGGCCGTGTCGACGTGCCGGTCATCGTGGACAACGACGCCAACCTGATGGCGCTCGGCGCACACCGCACCGCGCATTCCGAGTTGGACCACGCCGTCTACATCAAGGCTGGCACCGGAATCGGCTCCGGTGTGATCTCCAGTGGACGGTTGCACCGGGGTGCCCAGGGATCGGCCGGGGACATCAGCCACTGCCGGGTGGTGGCCGATCCCGCGCCGCCGTGCACCTGTGGCAACGCCGGTTGCCTGGAGGCGGTGGCCAGCGGCGCCGCACTGGTCACCGCGCTCCGGGAGCAGGGCGTGCCGGTCTCCGACCTGACCGGTGTGATCCGCCTGATCGACGACGGTGACCGGCAGGCCACCGCCCTCGCCCGGCAGGCCGGCCGCGCTGTGGGCGAGATCCTGGCCGTGGTGGTCAACTTCTTCAACCCGCAGGTGGTGGCCATCGGTGGTCGGCTCGCCGACTGCGAGCCGCTGCTGGCCAGCATGCGGGCCACCCTCTACGAGCGGTGCCTCCCGCTGGCCACCCAGACCCTGCTCATCGAACGGGTCGCCGCCGGCCAGGACGTCGGCATCACCGGTGCCGCCCACCTGGTGATCGACCACGTCGTAGCGGCCGCCTGACCTCGCCTGCTTTGATACCCAGCGTGATTCACCCTGCGCGTTACGTTGGAAATGTAACCCCTTGACCGGGTTCCACCGCAGATCATCTTGACATTTTCCTTACAGGCAGTCACGTAGCCTTCCGGTGTTCTCACTGGCCCGTGATCACTCCTGGAGGTTTCGACGTGCGGATCAACGGACGGCTGCTCGTGCCGATCTCGTTGGCAGTGGTGCTGGCGACCGCCGCCTGTGGCCTGTCGGCACCGGCGTCCGGGCAGGCCGACGTCCCACTCTCCGGAGCGACTGCCCAGAACCCGGATCCGAGCCCCAGCGATACGCCGACCTCCAGCCCGACTCCGGAGATCCCTACCGACGCGCAGATCCCCACCAGGGCCGCCGGCACCTTCACCACCGCCACCGGCACCGGTCGCGTGATCGGCAAGGGCAAGAAGCGGGTGCGCTACAGCGTCTCGGTGGAGAAGGGCATCGCCTGGGGTGACATCCCCGCCTGGAAGCCGGACCGGTTCGCGGCGAGCATCGAGCAGGTGTTGGCCGCATCGAACGGGTGGGCCACATCCGCACAGCACCCGGTCACCAATGCGGCGGTGAACCTGAACCGGGCGTCGTGGTCGTTCCAGCGGGTCGGCACCTCGAAGGTCGACGTCGACGTGCGGCTCGCGACACCGAGGACAGTGGACCGACTCTGCGGCGCGAGCGGCGTCGACACCGAGGGCGTCTACTCCTGCAAGTACGGCAAGACCATCATGATCAACCTGCGGCGTTGGCTCCAGGGGTCACCGGGATACCCGGTCAGCATCGACGAGTACCACGCCGGCGTGATCAATCACGAGTTCGGTCACTTCCTCGGCTTCGCCCACATGAAGTGCGGCGGTCGCGGCAAGCCGGCCCCGGTCATGATGACCCAGACCATGGGCCTGGGCGGGTGCGTGCCCAACGTCAGCCCGTTTGTCGGCAACGGGCAGTTCGTCAGCGGACCGTGGGCACCGTCCTGACCGCACGGATCTCTGGTGATCGCTGCCCGGCGAGTTGCTCGGCATGCGTACCGGCAGTACCGGAACGGAACGGGCGGGCCCGGCGTGACGCCGAGCCCGCCCGAACACGGAACTGATCAGTTGCCGGCGGTCAGGCCCTGCAGAGCCTTGATGCGCAGGCGCGGTAGGTGCGGTGTGCCGCACCTACCGCGCGCAACGATCAATTCTCGAATTATTGAGTTACGGGGTATGCCCCGTACTCACGTGCGATATCTGCCCAATCCTGGAAGTACATGGTAGACCCCGAGCCGGCAGAGGTGATTCCCTTGGCCCGAACTCCCGTGCCGTCCAAGGTGAACACCGGCCCGCCGCTGTCACCGCGTTGGACGGCGGTGCCACCGGCAGACCTCGTTGTCTTGATGAGCCCCTTGACCGTATAACCCTGGTCACCGTCGGAGTCGCAGCAGCCAAACGTTATGTCGGTGCTGTTCAGCTGCTTGAGGCCGCAGATGGTGCCGCTCGTCGCGCCGGACTGACATACCAGCTCGTTTGCGGCCCAGTATCCCCAGCTGCGGACTGGCTTGGTGGTGGACGTCGTTGCCGTGCCATCGAAGATCAGACCCGAGCCTTGAGCGCCAATAAGGATGATGTCGTATCCGTAGTTCTCGCTGTGCACCGAACCCATGTTCTCAAGGGTGGAGCCCTTGCCCTGACGCGCGATATCCGGCGCTGTCGCGCAGTGCGCGGCGGTCAGCACAAATTTCGTTCCAGCCCCGTTCTTGACGCCCCACCCCGTAGTGCAGGTGGCTCGCTGCGCGCCATTACGCCACGACTCCCATCTGCCACCGCCGTTCCACGCGCTGAAGTCATCAATACGACTGGCCATCAGCTCGATGGGCTCTTCGCCGGTAGTCACCTGAACGGGGACGCTCAGTCCAGCATCGCGGATGATGCTGGCTGCGGGAACGACCGGCGCCTTTCCCTTGGCTGCACGTCGGGTCGCAATCTGTGCCGATTGCGTGGCCGGGATCCGCTCGATCACCAGCCCGCTACCGTTGTGTTCCACGCTGACCGCTTGGATGTCGCTGCTGCCCCGAGACTTGATGGTATCGCTGATTTTCGCAGCGTTCGCTTCCAGTTCGGACTTCGAATGAGCCGCAGGGCTGACCTTGATCGGCCCATAGGCCCGTGATCGGGCAACCGCGCTTGCCATGGAGGTGGTCAAAGAGCCCTTGAAGTAGAGAGTCAACCCAGGACCCTCGAAAGCGACGCCCGCGAATCCGGAATTCGGCGCCTTCACATACTCTTCGTACAAGGCCTGAACGGCCGGCTGCATTTTGGCCTGCTCTTGCATTGTGGCCAGAATCGTGGGGTCGATGTTTTCGATAGATTGTGCATCCGGCTTCGCCTCGCTTGCTGGCTTAGCCGTGTCCTGGGCGAGGGCCACATTCGACGGTGCCATGACGAGGGGGAGCAGCAAGAGCGAGGCCACGATACCTCGTCGGCTGCTGCGCCATCCAGAGAGCCGTGGTGGATTGTTCGATGCCATTCAGGACCGCCTTCCTTTTGGCTGCAGGCAGTGAGCCGTCAAAAATTTGAGAGATGCCCAAAAGGCGCTTGTTTCACTTCCAAATATCGATGGCGCGAAGGAGCTCCTCCCCTTGATCAGGGCAGGCGCAGATCATCGAGATTGTCTCAGTGCGAAGGCTTCGAGTCTTCTGAGGCAGCGTCAGACAGGGGAGAGGGAAAGGTCTGACGGCTGAAGTGAGATCCGAATTCCGGGCGGACTGCTAATGCTTGTCCGTGGTCGGGATCCAGCTAGCGACTCTTCTGAGCCAATAGGCTCGTTGCTGCAGATTCATTCGACGTCCTCCCCGTTGGCGAAGATCGTACGCAGTCTCTTCGTCCGCCACAAGAACCGTCCTGAATCCGCCGACCGAGATGGCGTGTAAGGGCTGAATGGGGTATAAATGCCAAACGATATGATCATCGTAAATGTGGCGACAGCCAGTGGCGCTGGCGTGCGCAGCTACCTGCTGTTTCGCCGACGTGCGCCAGCGGCTTCAGCTGGTGTCCTCCGACGAAAGCTGTCGGCGAGGCTCTCAGGCCCTGTCGACGCGTGGCCGCGCAGCTCGCTCGCTCGCCCGGGTCAGGTACAGGCCGGCGCCGAGGACAAGCCCGGGTGCCAACACGAGCAGCACGGCTTGAGCGGGTGCCGACACCAGCTGGCCATCCCATACGCCGAACGGCGTTGGCAGGCCCAGATGGATCGTGGCGTACCCAGCGACGCCCGCCCCCATCAGCGTGAAAACGCGCTTGCGGACGGCAGGCCCAAGATCCGAAACCGCTGCCACGGCCAGGGCCAGCACGACCACGAATGTGAGGGCGGCAACGGCGGCGCTCAGTCGTGAGGAGACGACAAACGCGGGTTCGATCGTCGAAGCGGCGTCGCCTGCCTGGGACGGCGCACCGGGCTCGCCCAGGAGAGGAATCGCCGCGGCTGTGAGCGTGGCAGTCGAGGCGGCGGCGGCCAGCAGCGTGCGTCCACGGTGCGTCAAAATGACCAAGCCGCGCTGGACCGGGGATGCCACGCTCAACAGCGCCGCTGCCGTGAGCGCCAGGAGCAAGGGCCACAATCCAAGGTCAAGCGTCGCCCCTGAGCGTCGGCCACCGGTGAAGCTGGTCGCGAGAATGGCGACCTCGTACAGCACCGCAGACCAGGCGGCCAGCAGGACGGCGGTGCGCCACCGCGCGACGATGGCGATGCTGACCGCCACCCACGCCACGGCCCGCAACCAGGTCCCGGTCGGCAGGGCGATCACTGTTTCGCCGGTACGAGCGAGGAAGGCCGCAGCCTCGACCAGCGGGCGTAGCTGGCGAGCAGCCAGGATCAAGGTGACGACGACGGCAACAACCGCGGCAGCGTCCACCCAGAGTGCCCGGCGAGCCGGCTGGTCAAATGTGTCCATGTGTACCTAGACGGTGAATCCCCCGGCGCGGTTGCACCTGAGACTGCGGATTCTGTTCTCGGCGTCCAGCGCGACCCGCTCGCCACACCCCGCCCGGAGAGCCCCGATTGTGTCGTTTGCCGGCCACTCCCCAGGCGGTCGGCGGTCGCTACTCCGGGACGCGGCGGTAGGCGCCGTCGCTGGCCGAGGTGGCCATCGAGGCGTACGCCCGCAGCGCCGCGGACACCGGCCGCTGCCGATCGGTCGGGGTGTACGGCTTGTCGCGCTTCTCCTCGGCCACCCGTCGTGCCTCCAGTTCCTCGGCGGGAACGTTCAGCTCGATCGACCGGCCCGGGATGTCGATGACGACCTCGTCGCCGTCGCGGACCAGGGCGATCAGCCCGCCGGAGGCCGCCTCGGGGGAGACGTGCCCGATGGAGAGCCCGGAGGTGCCACCGGAGAAACGGCCGTCGGTGAGCAGCGCACAGGAGCGGCCCAGCCCGCGGCCCTTGAGGAACGAGGTGGGGTAGAGCATTTCCTGCATGCCGGGGCCGCCCTTGGGCCCCTCGTACCGGATCACCACGACGTCCCCGGCGACGACCTGCTTGGCGAGGATCGCGGTCACCGCGTCGTCCTGCGACTCGTAGACCTTCGCCGGGCCACGGAAGGTCAGGCAGTCGTCGGGCACGCCGGCGGTCTTCACCACGCTGCCCTCGGGTGCCAGGTTGCCGTGCAGGATGGCCAGCCCACCGTCGGCGGAGTAGGCGTGCTCGCGGTCCCGGATGCAGCCGCCGGCCGCGTCGGTGTCCAGCGACGACCACCGGTTGGTGGTGGAGAACGGCTCGGTGGTGCGAACCCCGCCGGGGGCGGCGTGGAACAGCTCGACAGCCGTCGGGGTGGGGGAGCCACCGCGCACGTCCCAGTCGGTCAGCCACTGCGCGAGGGAGGGGGAGTGCACGGCGTGAACGTCCCGGTTGAGCTGCCCGGCCCGGTCCAGTTCACCGAGGATCGCCGGGATGCCGCCGGCCCGGTGCACGTCCTCCATGTGGTAGTTCGGTGAGTTGGGTGCGACCTTGGCCAGGCACGGCACCCGCCGGGAGATCGCGTCGATGTCGGTGACGCCGAAGTCCATCTCCGCCTCGCGGGCGGCGGCCAGCAGGTGCAGCACCGTGTTGGTGGAGCCACCCATCGCCACGTCGAGGGCGACGGCGTTCTCGAAGGCGGCCTTGGAGGCGACCGTACGCGGCAGCACCGAGTCGTCGTCGCCGTCGTACCACCGCTTGGAGATCTCCACGACGGTCCGGCCGGCCTCGACGAAGAGCGACCGGCGGGCGGCGTGGGTGGCCAGCGTGGAACCGTTGCCGGGCAGCGCGAGCCCGATGGCCTCGGTGAGGCAGTTCATCGAGTTGGCGGTGAACATGCCGGAGCAGGAGCCGCAGGTCGGGCAGGCGGAGCGTTCGATCTCACCGAGCTGCTCGTCGGTGACCGCCTCGTTCGAGGAGGCGATCATCGCGTCGATCAGGTCGATCTTGCTGTGCACGACGCCCTCGATCGCCATCGTCTTGCCGGCCTCCATCGGGCCGCCGGAGACGAAGACGGTCGGGATGTTGAGCCGCAACGCGGCCAGCAGCATCCCAGGGGTGATCTTGTCGCAGTTGGAGATGCAGACCAGGGCGTCCGCGCAGTGCGCGTTGACCATGTATTCGACCGCGTCGGCGATCAGCTCACGGCTGGGCAGCGAGTAGAGCATGCCGCCGTGGCCCATCGCGATGCCGTCGTCGACGGCGATGGTGTTGAACTCCCGGCCCACCCCGCCGGCCTCGGCGACCGCGTCGGCGACCAGGCCACCCATGTCCTTGAGGTGTACGTGACCAGGCACGAACTGGGTGAAACTGTTGGCGATGGCGACGATCGGCTTGCCGAAATCGTCGTCGGTCATCCCGGTGGCCCGCCAGAGGGCCCGGGCGCCGGCCATCGTCCGACCGTGTGTGGAGGTCCTCGACCGCAGCTCAGGCATGCATACCAGCATGACACCGCCCGCGCGTCGGCCCACCCGGGTGTCTGCCGTGTCCCAACAGATGCACACTCGGCCCCCATGGCGTGCGCCCATCCGGCACTCTTGGAGGCGTGCATCTTCCACCGGGCATGGTCGCTGTCGCGGCGCTCAGCGGGCTCGTCGCCGCGGTGGCCGCCGTGCTGCTGACCGTCGTCGCCCGGCGGCGGACGCGGCCGCGTCGACCGGCGCACCTGCTGCTCGCGGCCGCCGCCGGTGTTGGCCTGCTCAGCCTCCTGGCCGGGGTGGCCGCCGCGCTCAGTGCGAACGACCACTGGGCCCACCAGCAGGGGCAGCGCACCGGTTGGGCGACAGTGGTGGCGATCGGCATGGCGGTGAGCGGCCTGGCCTTCGCCGCCGGGCTGCTGCGGCTGCCCGGGGTGGCCGCCACCGCGGCGGGAACGGCCCGGCTCGCCCTGGACGGGTTGGTCATGGCGGCGGCGCTGTGGTTCGTCGGTTGGGTGCTCTTCTCCGAGCCCACCCGGCTGCTCGGTGCCGCCACCCCGATGGCCTGCCCGGCGATCCTGTTGGCCACGGTGAGCGCCGCGCTCGGTGCCGGGCTCGCCGTGATCGTCGTTTTCCGGGCCGCCAGGCCACGTCGCCGGCTCGCCGCGCTGGGCGCCGGCATCACCGCGGTGACCTGCGGCGGGCTGGGTCTCAGCGGCGGGCTCTGCCAGGCCGGGCCGACCATGGCGCTGACCGGTGCTGCGGTGCTCGCCGCCGGTCTGCTGACGGTCGCGCTCGCGGTGTACCAGGCCGACCGGCCGGGGCAGGTCGACCTTGACCTGGTCGGTAGCGACGGCGAATACGCGATCGCCCCGATGCTGGCGATGGCCGCCTCGGCGATGTACCACCTCGCCCAGGACGGCCGTTTCACCGCGGCGGGCATCGTGGCCGGCAGCGTGGAGGGCTTCGCCCTGGTGGCACGGCAGTACCTCACCCTTCGCGACGTCCGGGGGTACGCGGACCGCCTGGCCGAGCGGGAGGCGCACTTCCGGGAACTGGCGCACACCGATCCGCTGACGTCGTTGGCCAACCGGCGCGGGCTGCTCCGGGCGCTGCACCGCAACGCCGCCGACCGCAACCCGTGTGTGCTGCTCGGCCTCGACCTGGACGGCTTCAAGAACGTCAACGACATGCGGGGCCACGACGTGGGCGACGCCGTGCTGGCCGAGGTGGGCCGGCGGCTGCGCGGCAACCTGCGCCCCGGCGACGTGGCCGCCCGGCTGGGTGGCGACGAGTTCGCCGTACTCATGCAGGGCCGGCCGGTCGAGGCGGACCGGGTCGCCGAACGGCTCCTCGGGGTGATCAACCGGCCCTACGACCAGCCGGAGGGGCCGGTCTTCCTGTCGGTGAGCATCGGGGTGGCCGACTGGGCCGACGAGCCGGACGTGGAGCTCCTGCTGCGCCACGCCGACCTGGCGTTGCGCTACGCCAAGCAGCGCGGCAAGAACCGGATCGAGCGGTACGACGCCGCGTACGACCAACTGCTGCGTCGGCGTACGACGGTGGAGCACGAGCTGCGCGGGGCCATCGACCGCGACGAGCTGCGGCTGGCGTTCCAGCCGGTGGCGTCGCTGCCGTCGGTGCGGCCGGTCGGCGCCGAGGCGCTGCTCCGTTGGCACCATCCCGAGCTGGGCAACGTGCGTCCGGACGAGTTCATCCCGCTCGCCGAGGAGTGCGGCATGATCGCCCCGCTCGGCGCCTGGGTGCTGCATCAGGCCTGCTACCAGCTCTCCCGGTGGCTGGCGGACGGGCACGACGTCTGGGTGTCGGTCAACGTTTCCCCGCGCGAGCTGCACGCCCCGGAGTACGTGGTCCAGGTCGCCGAGGCGCTGCGCGCCCACCACGTGCCGCCGCAGCGGCTGGTGCTGGAGGTCACCGAGCACGCGGTCGCCACCGACCTGGACGAGCTGATCCGGCGGCTCACCGCGCTGCGGTTGACCGGTGTCCGGATCGCGCTGGACGACTTCGGGGCCGGCTACTCGTCGCTGGGGCAGCTGCGCCGGTTGCCGATCGACATCCTCAAGATCGACCACAGTCTGGTCGCCGAGCACGAGCCGGTCCGCCCGGTCGGCCAGGACGGCCCGGCGTTCGCCCCGATGGTCGACATCGTCATGCGTTTGGGCCACCAGTTGGGGCTGGAGGTGATTGCCGAGGGGGTGACCACGCCGACCGAGTTGGCCGCGGTGGTGGCCGCCGGTTGCCGCTTCGGGCAGGGCGCGCTCTTCGGCTGGGGGGTGCCGGCCGAGCACCTGGAGGCGATGCTGGAGGCGGCCACGTCACCGGGTGCGCGTCCCGCCCCGGTGCCCGCACCACGGCCCGCTCCGGCCGGGTCCGGGCAGCTCACCCCGTCTGACGATGGCGCGTCGGCGGTCGACGCGCCGGCCTCCGTTAACCAACATGTGGGATCAGTTGACTCATCGCGTGAGATGCGTCAGGCTTAGCCGCATGTCGTCGTACCGGTCGCTGCGAGTACTTACCTGAGCGCACTCTCCCTCGTCGAGAGTGCGCTGGCCCCGTGCATCTGCACGAGGGCCGTTTTTATTGCCATCGGAACCTGGCGAAGCGGGCCCCGTCCGCGTCGCATCGCTTGACTAGCCACCAGCCACTCCAGCCGAAGGCCAGAACCGCCATGACGAAACCCACGCCCGAGACCCTCGCCCACACCGCCCGCCGGGCCCGCGCGGCCGCCGACGTCGACCAGGCCGCCCCGCGCACGGCCACCCCGGCCGTCCCGGCGGTACGGTCCGCCGCCGCGACGCAGGTCTCCGGGGCCGGCTCGCTCGTGCGGTCCCTTGAGGCGCTCGAGGTCGACGTCGTCTTCGGCATTCCGGGCGGCGCGATCCTGCCGGCGTACGACCCGCTCTACGACTCGACGGTTCGGCACATCCTGGTGCGGCACGAGCAGGGCGCGGGGCACGCGGCGACCGGCTACGCGCAGGCCACCGGCAAGGTCGGTGTCTGCATCGCCACCTCCGGCCCGGGCGCGACGAACCTGGTCACCCCGATCGCCGACGCGTACATGGACTCGGTGGCGATGGTGGCGATCACCGGGCAGGTGGCCCGCCCGTCGATCGGCACCGACGCCTTCCAGGAGGCGGACATCCAGGGCATCACCCTGCCGATCACGAAGCACAACTTCCTCGTGCAGAACGCCGAGGAGATCCCCCGGGTGCTGGCCGAGGCGTTCCACCTGGCCAGCAGCGGGCGACCCGGCCCGGTGCTGGTCGACATCCCCAAGGACGTGCTCCAGGCGTCGACCACCTTCTCCTGGCCGCCCACGCTGGACCTGCCCGGTTACCGGCCCACCCTGCACCCGCACGGCAAGCAGATCCGGGAGGCGGCGCGGTTGATGGCCGCAGCCCGACGGCCGGTGCTTTACGTCGGTGGTGGGGTGCTCAAGGCCGGTGCCACCGACGGGCTGCGCCGGCTGGCCGAGTTGACCGGCATCCCGGTCGTCACCACGCTGATGGCGCTCGGCGCGTTCCCCGACTCGCATCAGCAGCACCTCGGGATGCCCGGCATGCACGGCACGGTCGCCGCGGTCTACGGCCTGCAGAAGGCGGATCTGATCGTCGCGCTGGGCGCACGCTTCGACGACCGGGTCACCGGCAAACTGGACTCCTTCGCCCCGGACGCGGCAGTGGTGCACGCGGACATCGACCCCGCCGAGATCGGCAAGAACCGGCACGTGGACGTCCCGATCGTCGGCGACGCCAAGCACGTCATCGACGAGCTGATCGCCGCGGTCACCGCCGAGCGGTCGGCGGGGCGCACCGCCGACCTCGGTGACTGGTGGACGCAGCTCAACGACCTGCGCAACCGTTACCCGCTGGGCTACGACGAGCCGGTCGACGGGACCCTGTCCCCGCAGTACGTGATCAAGCGGCTGGGCGAGATCGTCGGCCCGGACGCGATCTTCGTGGCCGGGGTGGGCCAGCACCAGATGTGGGCGTCGCAGTTCATCTCCTACGAGAAGCCGTACACCTGGTTGAATTCCGGCGGCCTCGGCACGATGGGCTACGCGGTGCCGGCGGCGATGGGCGCCAAGGTCGGCAAGCCGGACACGGTGGTCTGGGCGGTGGACGGGGACGGCTGCTTCCAGATGACCAACCAGGAGTTGGCCACCTGCGCGTTGGAGGGCATCCCGGTCAAGATCGCCGTCATCAACAACGGCAATCTCGGCATGGTCCGACAGTGGCAGACGCTCTTCTACAACGAGCGCTACTCCAACACCGAGCTCGGCACCCACAAGCACCGCATCCCCGACTTCGTCAAGCTCGCCGAGGCCCTGGGCTGTGTCGGGCTGCGGTGCGAGACCGCGGCCGACGTGGACAAGACCATCGCCGCCGCCATGGAGATCAACGACGCGCCCGTGGTGATCGACTTCGTGGTCGGCAAGGACGCGATGGTCTGGCCGATGGTCGCCGCCGGCACCAGCAACGACGAGATCATGTTCGCCCGTGGCGTCCGCCCGGCCTTCGACGAGGATGACATCTGACAATGAGTGAGCGAAGCGAACGAATCATCGAGCTCAGTGATGCGGGTCGTCAGGGCGCGACCGAGCGAAGCGAGGTCGTGGCATGACCATGCACACCCTGTCCGTGCTGGTGGAGAACAAGCCGGGCGTGCTCGCCCGGGTCTCCGGCCTGTTCTCCCGGCGCGGGTTCAACATCGACAGCCTCGCCGTCGGCGAGACCGAGAACCCGGACGTCTCCCGGATCACCATCGTGGTCAACGCGGAGTCGTCCCCGCTGGAGCAGGTCACCAAGCAGCTGAACAAGCTGGTCAACGTGCTCAAGATCGTTGAGCTGGATCCGCAGGTCTCGGTTGCCCGGGAGTTGCTACTGGTGAAGGTTCGCGCCGACCGGTCCGCACGGTCGCAGGTGCTGGAGACCGTCAACCTGTTCCGCGCCCGGGTGGTCGACGTCGCACCGGACACGCTGACCATCGAGGCCACCGGCACTCCGGACAAGCTCGACGCGCTGCTACGCGACCTCGAGGCCTTCGGCATCAAGGAAATGGTCCAGTCCGGGCTGGTGGCGATCGGGCGCGGCTCGCGTTCGATCACCGCCGGTCCCGCGCTCCGGGCCGCCTGACCCGCCGCCGGTCGGCCCTCGGCCGGCCGTCCGGCGAATTCATCCGCACAGACCACGACGGGCCGCCCCGGCCGTCGTACGAAAGGGAAGTTCTCATGAGCGTTGAGGTGTACTACGACGACGATGCCGACCTCGGCCTGATCCAGGCCAAGAAGGTCGCGGTGATCGGTTACGGCAGCCAGGGCCACGCCCACGCGCTGTCGCTGCGTGACTCCGGCGTCGACGTGGTGATCGGTCTGCCGGAGGGCTCGAAGAGCCGTCCCAAGGCTGAGGAGCAGGGCCTGCGGGTGGTCACGCCCGCACAGGCCGCCGCCGAGGCCGATGTGATCATGGTGCTCGCACCGGACACCGCCCAGCGTGGGATCTACGCGGAGTCGATCGCCCCGCACCTCGCCCCCGGCAAGGCGATCTTCTTCGGCCACGGCTTCAACATCCGGTACGGCCTGATCAAGCCGCCGGCCGAGGTGGACGTGGCGATGGTCGCGCCCAAGGGCCCCGGCCACCTGGTCCGCCGCCAGTACAGCGACGGTAAGGGCGTGCCCTGTCTCGTCGCCGTCGAGCAGGACGCCAGCGGCAACGCGCTCGCGCTCGCCCTCGCGTACGCCAAGGGGATCGGCGGCACCCGGGCCGGCGCGATCAAGACCACCTTCACCGAGGAGACCGAGACCGACCTCTTCGGCGAGCAGGCGGTGCTCTGCGGCGGCGCCTCGGCGCTGGTGCAGACCGGTTTCGAGGTGCTCACCGAGGCGGGCTACGCCCCGGAGGTCGCCTACTTCGAGTGCCTGCACGAGCTGAAGCTGATCGTCGACCTCATGTACGAGGGCGGCATCGCGAAGATGCGCTACAGCATCTCCGACACCGCCGAGTACGGCGACCTGTCCCGTGGCTCGCGCATCATCGACTCCCGGGTCAAGGACGAGATGCGAAAGATCCTGGGTGAGATCCAGTCCGGCGAGTTCGCCCGCGAGTGGGTCGCCGAGGACGAGGCCGGCCGGCCCAACTTCACCAAGTGGCAGGCCGAGGGCGCGGCGCACCCGATCGAGGAGACCGGCAAGAAGCTGCGCGGCATGATGAGCTGGGTGGACCGCCCGATCACCGAGACCGCCTGACACGTTCGACCGGTCCACCAGCGGCCGGCGATCCAGCGCTCTCCCCAGCGCGGGTCGCCGGCCGCTGGCCGCAGTGCCCCGCGTCAGCGGCTTTCCGTCGCCTCGGCCTCAGCGGCTGCCCAGGCGGCCTTCTCATGCAGCCCGAGAGCGTTGAGAGTGCCGGCAAGCGTGCGTAGCGCGATGACCAGCCGTGGCTGATACCGAACGGGGTCGTGCTCGGCCAGCCAGCGGTAGTGCCCGACGGCCTCCTCGGCCGCCGCCACGGCCGCATCCTGTTCGCGAAGCCCCAGGTGGGACCTGGCGATCACGAACAACAGGTTGCCGAGCGTCGGCCGGAACCGCAGTGGCTCCAAACGGCTCATGAAGGTCAGGTCCTCGCGGGCACCCGCGGCCAGCGTCAGCGCTTCGGCCCACCGGCGATGGGAGGCGAGGGAGTCCGCCAGCCCGCTCATCGCCTCGAGCCGGGCGGGCATGTACTTCAGCCGTGTCCAGAAGGGAAGCCGCCGGAACAACTCGACCGCCTCCTCCCGGGCGGCGAGCGCCTCGGCCGGCTCGCCCAGCGCCGCCCGGCAGTAGCCGAGCACGGTGAGGGACCGGGCCAACGCCATCCGCTCACGGGCACCGAGCGGCGCGCACCGTAGCCAGGTCTCCCGGGCCTGGTCGGCGAGCGGCAGCGCGTCGCGGGGTGCGTCGGTGCGGAGTTGCACGGCCACCGTCAGCTGCGCCGCGGCCAGGACGACGAGGCCGTCCCGGTCGGTCGCGTTCTCGACGTACCCGATCGCCTCCCGGCCCTGCGCGAGCGCGGCTTCGACGGTGCGGTCGTCCGGGACCGAGCCCTGCGCGACGAGGGCCCGCGCGAGTGCCACCTCGTGCCGGCCCGGCCGGTCCTGGACGAGCCGCCGGTAGAGCGCGACCGCCTCGTCCGCGGCGGCGGTGCGCCGACGCACGAAGCTGCGTCGGATTTTCACCTGCTGGGACCGGGTGACCAACGCCTCGGCCAGCACCGGACCGAACCGCGCGAGATCGACACGGGTCAGCTGTCGGAGCAGCGTGATGCGCACGGCGAGCGACAAGGGCGGATCCTCCCGCAGGGGTGTGCCTCCGGTTGTAGCGGGCGGGAGCAACCGTGTCGGTGCGGTGAACGGCCGATGTCCGTCGCCCGACCGGGCGTGTGAGGGCACTCACCCTGAAGACCGGAACACGCCGACCAGCGAGGCCCCTACGATCGCCTGTAGGTGCAGCAGCCGGCACCTGACGGCCACGGCACGGATCAGCGCAGGGCGCAGTGCGGCGCCCCCCGCCGCCCGGGCCGATCGCAAACACGACCTCTACGAGGACCGATGAATCCTGTCGTACTGATCGCCGAAGAACTCGCCCCCGCCGCCATCGAGGTGCTCGCCCACGACTTCGACGTCCGGCACGTCGACGGCACCGACCGTCCGGCCCTGCTCTCGGCGCTCTCCGAGGCCGACGCCGTCATCGTGCGCAGCGCGACCCAGATCGACGCCGAGGCGGTCGCCGCCGCGCCGCGACTCAAGGTGGTCGCCCGGGCGGGCGTCGGGCTGGACAACGTCGAGGTGCCGGCCGCCACCGCGCGGGGCGTCATGGTCGTCAACGCGCCCACCTCCAACATCGTCTCCGCCGCCGAGCAGGCCGTCGCGCTGCTGCTCGCCGTCGCCCGTAACACCGCGAGCGCCAGTTCCGCGCTCAAGGCGGGGGAGTGGAAGCGGTCGAAGTACACCGGCGTCGAGGTCCAGGGCAAGACGGTCGGCGTGGTGGGGCTCGGTCGTATCGGGGTGCTCTTCGCGTCTCGCATCGCCGCGTTCGGCACCCGGCTGATCGCGTACGACCCGTACATCCAGCCGGCCCGTGCGGCGCAGCTCGGCGTCCGCCTGGTCGGGCTGGAGGAGCTGCTGCGGGAGAGCGACTTCATCTCCATCCACCTGCCGAAGACGCCGGAGACGGTGGGCCTGATCGGTGAGAAGGAGTTGGCGCTCGTCAAGCCCGGCGTCCGCATCATCAACGCCGCCCGTGGTGGGTTGGTCGACGAGCAGGCGCTCGCGGACGCGATCGCCGAGGGCCGGGTCGCCGGCGCCGGTGTCGACGTGTACAGCAAGGAGCCGTGCACCTCGTCGCCGCTGTTCGCCTTCGACAACGTGGTGGCCACCCCGCACCTGGGCGCCTCCACCCACGAGGCGCAGGACAAGGCCGGTCTCGCCGTGGCCAAGAGCGTCAAGCTGGCGTTGCAGGGCGAGTTCGTCCCGGACGCGGTGAACGTGCAGGCCGGCGGTGTGGTCGCCGAGGACGTTCGGCCGCTGCTGCCGCTGGCGGAGAAGCTCGGCCGGGCGTTCACCGCGGTCGCCGGTGGGATCGCCGCCAGCGTCACGGTCGAGGTCCGCGGTGAGATCGTCAGCCACGACGTGTCGGTGCTCAAGCTCGCTGCCACCAAGGGTCTGTTCAGCTCCGTGGTCGAGGAGCAGGTCACCTACGTCAACGCCCCGCACCTGGCCGCCGAGCGTGGCGTCGAGGTCACCCTGGCCACCCTGGCCGAGACGGCCGAGCAGCCGACCCTGGTCACGGTGCGCGGCGCGCTGCCGGACGGTCGGACGGTCAGTGTCTCCGGCACGGTCACCCACTCCGGCGCTCGGGACGTGCTGAAGCTGACCGAGGTGGACGGCTTCGACGTGGAGATCGGCGCGGAGGGCATCCTGCTCTTCCTGCGCTACGCCGACCGGCCCGGTGTCGTCGGCACGGTCGGTACCCTGCTCGGCGAGTCGGGCATCAACATCGCCGCCATGCAGGTGGCTCGTCGGGAGGCGGGCGGTGAGACGCTGATGACGCTCACCGTCGACCAGGCGCTCGGCGCCGACCTGCTCACCTCGGCCGCCGAGTCGATCGGCGCCACGGCGGCCAGCGCCGCCGACCTGCGCGACGAGTAGTAGACGACAAACACCGTGGGGGGCCTGGCGATTCGCCGGGCCCCTCGTCATTTCCCGTCCGTGCCGCCGGTCAGGTCAGCCGGGCAACCGCGCCGGCGGCGGGTAGACCGAGCCGTCCTGCGGGTCGAAGAGCATCAGACCGTGCTCGCCGGCCAGCCGCTCGATGTCCAGTAGCACCTGGTCCGCGCAGGTCGGGTGCAGGTTCAGCTCGACGTGGTCGTGGGCCGCGTGCAGCGGCGCCACCGCCCACGGGCTGTTCGGGCCGGGGTGACGGTCCGGATAGGAGGCGGTGATCGCCCGGTAGAAGCTGACCACCCGCGGATCGGGGTAGCGGTCCACGTGTCGCCCCTGCCGGCAACCGTTGACCGCTGTCCGCACGTCCTCGGGCGTCGCCCCGTCCTCCAGGGCCCACACGCTCAGATCGAAACTCACGGCGGATAGCGTGCCATCCGCCGTTCACCATGTCGAAACTGCCTCGCCGCCGGTCAACCATCGATCACCGCGGTCTGCTGTCGCGACGGTCCGGTGTGGAGACTCTTGCGTCGAGTTGCGTCGATTCGCTAGCGTACGCACTGCGGTCACTGGCCGAGTTCGAGGCGCCGGCCCGTCTTCGGGTGGCGCGGTCGACGTCCGGCCCGACCGGTCCGCACCCCTCGGTTGTGCGAGCCACGCGCACTCGTCGCTGACCGGCCCCCACGGCCGTTGCCGAGACCGTGGGGGCCGATCGCGGGCCCGACCGGCTCAGCGACGGTGCGCGAAGAGCGCGCGATAGTCGGAGTTGCCCCGGAACCACGCCAGGCCGGTAGGGCCAGCGGCGTAGAGCGCGGTGGCGTAGGCGTCGGCGACCGTCAGGTCGGGGCCGACCACGGTGGCGGCGACGAGGTGATCGGCCGGCTCGCCGGTGTGCGGGTCCACCACGTGCCCCTGCCGCCCGCTCACCCCGGAGGTGCCGATCGCGCCGGCGGTCATCTCCAGCACCAGCGGCGCCCGCTCGGGTGCGGTCGGGTGATGCACCGCGACCCGCCAGGGTCCGCCGTGCGGCGCGCGGCCCCGGACGACGAGGTCGGCGCCGGCGAGTACGGCATAGTCGTGGATGCCGGCGGCGCGCAGTCGCTCTGCGGCGCGTTCCACCGCCCAACCTCCGAGCAGGCCGCCCGGGTCGAAGCCGCCGGGCACCGCCCAGGCGTCGAACCACCCGTCGGTGGCCGCACGCATCGCGGCGCAGCGGTCCACCAGATCGGCGAGCGGCGGGTACGACTCCGGGCTGATCTCGCCCCGACGCAGCCGGGAGACCAGGCTCTCCGGTCGGTTGGGGCCGTAGGTGAGGTCGATGGCGCGCAGCTCGGCGACGCTGTCCCGCAGCGCCTCGCCCACGCCCCGGCGGCCGAGCGACTCTGGGGCGTTGAGCAGCAGGGTGTACTCGGCGGTCGCGGTGCGTACGGTGTGCTCCACCGCGATCCGGCCCTCGGTGGCCGCGGCCGGGTCGATCCGCTGCCGGCGGCTGCCGAGTCGCAGGTCCGGTCGGCGGTTGCGGAACGCGGACGGGTCCGGCCAGCGGGTCCGTGGCTGCTCGTCGATGCGCATCGCATCTGCCCCCTCGCACATGGCGCCGCGTCATCGCGACCCCGTTGGTCAGCGGGCCGCCGCGACCCACTGACTACCACGGTAGGCAGCGGAGATGACCGCCCCATGAGTCTCAGCTGAGAGGGTGCTGTGCATTCCCGCATCCCAAAGTGTGGACCCAGCGTACCGGGAGGCGGGACGGCGACGTACCGTTGCCCCGAACGGAACCGTTGAGCAGAGGAGTGCGGTCGTGGCGCGGATCGCGGTGGTGGCCGGAGACGGCATCGGGCCCGAGGTGGTCGCGCAGGCCCGCAAGGTCCTCGACGCGGTGCTGCCCGGCGTGCAGGCCACCGAGTACGACCTCGGTGCCGCCCGCTGGCACCGTACCGGCGAGGTGCTGCCCGACTCGGTGCTGACCGAGCTGGCCGGGCACGACGCGATCCTGCTCGGCGCGGTCGGTGACCCGACGGTCCCGCCGGGCGTGCTGGAGCGAGGGCTGCTGCTCAAGCTCCGTTTCGCCTTCGACCAGTACGTCAACCTGCGCCCGTCCCGGCTCTGGCCCGGGGTCGCCGGCCCGCTGGGCAACGTGAAGCCGGGCGAGGTCGACCTCGTGGTGGTGCGCGAGGGCACCGAGGGGCTCTACGCCGGTGCCGGCGGTTCCCTGCACCGGGACACCCCGGCCGAGGTCGCCACCGAGGAGAGCCTGAACACCCGGCACGGCGTGGAGCGGGTGATCCGCGACGCGTTCGCCCGCGCCGGCCGCCGGGAGCGGCGCAAGGTCACCCTCGTGCACAAGACCAACGTGCTCACCCACGCCGGGTCGCTCTGGGCGCGTACGTTCGACGCGGTCGCCGCCGAGCACCCGGACATCGAAACCGAGTACCAGCACGTCGACGCGGCGGCCATGTTCCTGGTCACCCAGCCGCAGCGCTACGACGTGGTGGTCACCGACAACCTCTTCGGCGACATCCTCACCGACATCGCCGCGGCCGTCACCGGTGGCATCGGGCTGGCCGCCAGCGGCTGCATCAACCCCCAGGGGGCGTACCCCTCGATGTTCGAGCCGGTGCACGGCTCGGCTCCGGACATCGCCGGGCAGGGCATCGCCGACCCGGTCGCCGCGGTGCTCTCCGCCGCGTTGCTGCTGGAGCAGCTCGGGCACAGCGAGTCGGCCGCTCGGGTCAACGCGGCGGTCGCCGCCGAGCTGGCCAGCCGGGCGCCGGGTGCGACGCTGCGTACCGAAGAGGTCGGCGACCGGCTCGCCGCCCACGCCGTAGCCTGATCACCTCGGCCCGAGCGGCAACCGGCCCTGAGGCCGGTCTGCCACGGGCAGCCCGACCGGCGCTACCCGCTTAACGACCGTTCGGGGTAAGTTCCTGGCACAGCCATGTCGGTGTGCGGTCCCGCATGCCGTTGTTCCGCAGGGAGGTCAGCGCGATGAGCGGTGGTGACAAGCTCGACTTCGAGATCCGTCCGAATCTCGCGCCGGTATCCGCCGCCGATCGGGCCGCACTGCTGGTCAACCCCGGGTTCGGCCGCGTCTTCACCGACCACATGGTCACCGTCCGCTACGCCGACGGCAAGGGCTGGTACGACGCCCGGGTGGAAGCCCGTGCCCCGATCCCGATGGACCCGGCCAGCGCGGTGCTGCACTACGCGCAGGAGATCTTCGAGGGGCTCAAGGCGTACCGCACGGCCGACGGTGGCGTGACGATGTTCCGGCCGGACGCCAACGCGGCCCGCTTCGCCACCTCCGCGCAGCGGATGGCGATGCCGGTGCTGCCGCCGGAGGTGTTCGTCGACTCGCTGCACAAGCTCATCGAGATCGACCGGGAGTGGATCCCCACCGGCGAGGACGGCAGCCTCTACCTGCGGCCGTTCATGTTCGCCAGCGAGGTCTTCCTCGGCGTCCGCCCGGCCAACGAGTACCTCTACATGGTGATCGCCTCACCGGTCGGTGCGTACTTCACCGGTGGCGTCAAGCCGGTCACCGTCTGGGTCTCTCCGGACTACACCCGGGCCGCGCCCGGTGGCACCGGCGCGGCCAAGTGCGGCGGCAACTACGCCGCGTCGCTCGCCGCCCAGGCGGAGGCCATCGAGGCCGGCTGTGACCAGGTCGTCTTCCTGGACGCTGTGGAGCGCCGGTACGTCGACGAGCTGGGCGGGATGAACGTCTTCTTCGTCTACGACGACGGCACGGTGGTCACCCCACCGTTGACCGGCACGATCCTGCCGGGCATCACCCGCGACGCCGTCCTCGCGCTGGCCGGCGCGGCCGGACACCAGGTCGAGGAGCGGCCGGTCAGCTTCGCCGACTGGCAGGCCGACGCCGCCAGCGGTCGCCTCCGCGAGGTTTTCGCCTGCGGCACCGCCGCGGTGGTCACCCCGATCGGTGGGGTCCGCTTCCCGGACGGCGAGTTCCTGATCGGTGGTGGCGAGCCCGGCCGAGTCACCATGGCCCTGCGTCAGCAGTTGGTCGACATCCAGCGGGGCAAGGCGGCCGACCCGCACGGCTGGGTGCAGCGGGTCTTCTGATCTCCGTCGCTGCGCCGGCCCGTCCACCCGGACGGGCCGGCGCAGTCGGCCCTACGCGTCGGTGGGCTCCGCCTTGGTGGGCTCGTCGAGCAGGTGGTCGCGGAGCGCGGCGAGCTGCTCGTCGGTCACCCCGGCGTGGCGCAGGTACGCCTCGACCGAGCCGTGCCCCGCGCGCAGCTCGTCCAGGAAGATCTGCATCGCCTCGGCAGGCGAGCTCAGGAACGGCGCCGGCACGTCCACGCCACCCGGGGTGATGGAGGCCAGCCAGGCGCTGTACCGGGCCGACGCCGCACTGCTGAGCGCGTAGTCCGCGGTGATGTCCGCGTCGTCGACGCCGAGCACGGCGAGGGTCAGCGCGCACACGATGCCGGTGCGGTCCTTGCCGGCGACGCAGTGCACCACCACCGGGGCGTTGGCGGAGTCGGCGATCAGGCCGACCGCCTCGGCCAGCCCGGCGGTGCCGGTCTGGGCCAGGTCCGCGTACCGGTCCGCGAGGTACCGGGCCAGGCTGGCGCCCTCCTCGTGCGGCGTACCCGCCCAGTCGGCGTGCTCCGGGTGGATGTTCCGGTAGGTCAGCCCCTGGTACGCCGGCACCCGACCGTCGCGCTCCACCTCGGTGGGGCGGCGCAGGTCGATGACGGTGCGGATCCCGATCGCGGCGAACGCGTCCCGGTCCTGCTCGGTGAGGCGGTGCAGCGAGTCCGAGCGGTAGAGCCGGCCTCGGCGTACGGATCGGTCGTCGTGGCCGAGGTAGCCACCGACGTCGCGGAAGTTGAAGGTGGCGGGGAGCGGAATCTGTCGGCTGTCGTCGATGGCGTCCACGTTCACACGGTAACGGCCGGTGGGGCAGCGCCCCACCGGCCGTCGGGTCGAACAGTCACCGTGCGGTGCCGGGCGGGAGCGCGCCGTACGTCTCGTCGTAGTAGCCACCCAGCTGATCCCGGTAGCTCGGGTCGCTGTGGCTGTTCTCGTCGTACTCCGGGGCAGCCTTGATCTGGTCCCGGGTCCGGTCGACGGAGACGGTGCGCTGGTCGTGGTCGACCTGGTTGACGGTGCCGGCCGGCAACATCACCTTCTTGCCGAAGATCCAGGGCCCGGTGTCCACGACCAGGTAGCTGCCGCCGACCTCGTGACTGGCGCTGTCGATCTTGCCGATTCCACCGTCGGTGGTCTCGACCTTGTAGCCGACCAGGTCGACGTCGGCCACGCTGGCGTGGTCCCGGTAGCGCCAGGGGTCGAACGTGCCGGCCGGCGCGCCGCCGGGCACCGTGCCCTGGTCGCCGCCGCGCAGCGGGTCCGGCCCGGCGTGGGTGGCGTGCGGATCGATCCTGTCCATGCCGTTCACTCCTGACTGTCGTCGATCGTCTCGGCGTAGGTGGGTGCGTCCCCGCAGGAGCTACCCGGCCGTCGGGGGCCGGAAACGGCGACAGGCAGCGGTACGCGACGCGGCGCGGCGACGGGTCGCCGCACGGCGACAGGGCGAAGCGCGGTGTACGGCAGGGGGCCGGGGCCGCGACATGCGGCCTCGGCCGTCGAGGCGTACGTGTTCAGGCCAGTGCGGCTTCGGCGTCCAGGGTGACCGCCGCGGCGTGCACCACGGCGGAGATCCGCAGGGCCTCGTGCAGCTGCTCCCGGGTGAAGCCGCTGCCGCGCAGCTTTTTCTCGTGCAACTCCAGGCACACCCCACAGCCTGTGATGGCCGACACGGCGAGGCACCAGAGCTCGAAGTCGCCCTTGTCCACCCCCGGCCTCGCGATGATCTGCATCCGCAGTCGGGCCGGCGTCGAGGCGTACCGCTCGTCGCCGATCAGGTGCTTGGCCCGGTAGTAGATGTTGTTCATCGCCATGATCGCCGCAGCGCCCTTGGCCGCCTCGACACCCTCCGGCCCGAGGTGCCCGAGCGCCTCGGCCGCGATCTCCCGCAGCACCACCGGGTTGCGAGCGGTCACCGCGCAGGCCAGTGCGGTGCCCCAGGTCTGCACCGGGGTCAACGCCGAGGAACCGATGGTGGAGCTGAGGTTGAGCCTGATGTCCTTGGCGTACTCCGGCAGGGCTGCCTTGATCGCGTCCAGGCCCATGGTCAGACTCCGGCGGCGGGGGTCTCGTCGGCGATCTCCGTCGGGCTGATGGAGGTGAAATCCATCGGCCCGACGAAGACCACACACCACGTGCCCTCGTGGGACGTGTGGTTGATCGTCCTGGACGCGTTGTTGGCGCCCAGCGATACGCAGGCGGCGAGTCCGTGCTCAGGTAAGCGGTCACTGACGGTGAGCACAGGTCCTCCTTGCAGACGGCGCGGTGGCCATCATCGGATCCGTTCCAGATGCTTCCGCATGGCTGTTTCCGCCGATGAGTGGCCCGGTGGCTTGTGAAGCCGATCACGAGCGTTGGTCAGGGGTGAACGAACCCTCAGTCACCATCCCGCTATGTGGATTGTTCCTCCCAAATTCGGGGGAGGAGTGGCAGAGTGGCCAGCGTGACCAGTACCGCCCTGATTATTGCGACCTAGCGCGCCGGCTCTCCCCTCTGCCGAGCGCGCAGACCTCCCGCATCCGCGGGAGGTCTTTTTGTTGCTCCGAGAAAGGATCCTGATGACGTTCCAGGTCTTCGACACCACGTTGCGCGACGGCGCTCAGCGCGAGGGGCTCACCTACTCGGTGGTCGACAAGCTGGCCGTGGCCCGGCTGCTCGACGAGTTCGGCGTCGGCTTCATCGAGGGCGGCTGGCCGGGCGCGGTGCCCAAGGACACCGAGTTCTTCCGCCGCGCCCGCACCGAGCTGGACCTGCGGCACGCCGTACTCGTCGCGTTCGGCGCCACTCGCAAGGCCGGCGTTGCGGTCGCGGACGACCCCCAGGTGCGCGCCCTGCTGGACGCGCAGACCCCGGCCGTGGCCCTGGTCGCCAAGGCCGACACCCGGCACGTCGAACGCGCGCTGCGTACCACCGGCGCGGAGAACCTCGCGATGATCCACGACACCGTCGACCACCTCGTCCGCGAGGGTCGACGGGTCTTCGTCGACGGTGAACACTTCTTCGACGGCTACCGGCACGACCCCGCGTACGGCGCGGCCGTGGTGCAGACCGCGCTCGCCGCCGGCGCCGAGCGGATGGTGCTCTGCGACACCAACGGCGGCATGCTGCCGTCCCAGGTGACCGCCGTGATCCACGACCTGACGAACAGGCTGGGGATCGACGCCGGGCTGCTCGGTATGCACGCCCAGAACGACACCGCCTGCGCGGTGGCCAACACCATCGCCGCCGTGGAGGCGGGCGTCCGCCACGTGCAGGGCACCGCCAACGGGTACGGCGAACGCCCGGGCAACGCCGACATCTTCGCGGTCGTCGCCAACCTCCAACTCAAGCTCGGCATGCCCGTCCTACCGGAGGGCTGCCTGGCGCAGATGGTGCGGGTCTCGCACGCCATCGCCGAGATCGCCAACATCGCCCCCGACACCCACCAGGCGTACGCCGGGGCCGCTGCCTTCGCCCACAAGGCGGGGTTGCACGCGAGCGCGATCAAGGTCGACCCGTTGCTCTACAACCACGTGGACCCGTCGGTGGTGGGCAACGACATGCGGATCCTGGTCACCGAGATGGCCGGTCGGGCCAGCGTCGAGCTCAAGAGTCGTGAGCTCGGCCTGGACCTGGCCGGCAGCCCGGACACCCTGACCCGGGTCACCAAGCGGGTCAAGGAGCTGGAGGCGGGTGGCTGGTCCTTCGAGGCGGCCGACGCGTCCTTCGAGTTGCTGGTCCGCTCCGAGTTGCCGGAGGGCAGCCCGGCCCGACCGTTCACCCTGGAGTCGTACCGGGTGTTGGTCGAGCACCGCGAGGACGGCGCGGTGGTCTCCGAGGCGACCGTGAAGATCCGGGTACGTGGTGAGCGGGTGATCGCCACCGCCGAGGGCAACGGCCCGGTCAACGCGCTCGACGAGGCGCTGCGGGTGGGGCTGGCGCGGCACTATCCGCAGCTGCGCGACTTCGAGTTGGCCGACTACAAGGTGCGCATCCTGGAGGGCAGCCACGGCACCGGCGCGGTCACCCGGGTCCTGCTGGAAACCTCGAACGGCAACGGCCGCGACTGGACCACGGTGGGCGTCCACCCCAACGTGGTCGAGGCCAGCTGGCACGCCCTGGTAGACGCCCTGACCTACGGCCTAGCCCCCACCTCCGTCTAACCCCCGCCCCCCCACTCTCGCGATCTTGCACTTTGTGTCGACGGTCTGCGGCTTTTATCGCTGATGCCGGGACAGTAAGTGCAAGATCGACGGGGTGGGGGTGGGGGTGGGGGTGGGGGTGGGGGTGGGTTAGGGGAGGGGAAGAGTGAGGGTGGCTTGGACGGGGCGGTGGTCGCTGCCGGGCAGGGCGAACACCTGCACCGAGCGGACCGCTATCCGATGGTCGACCAGGACGTGGTCGATGGTGACGGGTGGGATGAGGTCGCCGTCGTACGGACCCCAGGTGCCGGTCAGGCCCTCTCCGGTGGCGTCGGCGGCGTCGACGTAACCGCTGCGCAGCAGGGCCCGCAGTGGACTGTGGTCGAGGGTCGCGTTGAAGTCTCCGGCGAGGATTCGCAGGCCACCGTCAGGGGTGGCCGGTGGTTGGGCGGTCAGGTCGGCACGCCAGGCGCCCACCTGGTCCAGCGCGTACGGCGCCGAGGGGTGGGCCGACTCGACGCGGACGGGAGGCCCGCCGGGGACGGAGACCGTCGCGTGCGCCTGGGTGAAGCCCCAACCGTTGAGGTTGCGCCGGACGCCGACGTCGGTGATCGGCCACCGTGAGTAGAGCCCGGAGCCGGCGGTGCCGATCTCCGGGTTGAGCTGCCGGTGCGGCAGCAGCGTGGCCAGGCCGAGTTGATCCAGGGCGCCCTGCGCGTCGGGCGTGAACTCCTGCACGGTGAGCACGTCGATCTGGTGTCGCCGGACCAGTTCCACCAGCGTCCGCGCGTCGCCGGTGCCGGCGAGCAGATTGGCGGTGAGCAGCCGCACGGTCGGCCCGGCCGCCGCCGGCTGCGGGTTGGCCAGAGCCCGAGGTGCGACGGTGCCGAGCAGCGCCACCGTCGCCAGGGCCGCGAGCGCCGCCGGCCACCAGCGCCGCAGGGCGAGCGCGAGGGCCAGGACCAGCACGCTGACGCCCGCCACGTACGGCGTGAAGGCGAGCGCCTGAACCAACGGCCCCCGGTCCAGGCCGAGCAGTCGGGCTGCCGCCCAGAGAGCGGTGGGTACGACGGCAAGCCAGCAGAGCACCGTGCCGAGCCGAGCCCTTCGGTGCGCGGGCGCGTCGATGATCACGACGATGATCGTAGTCGGGCCTGACGAACCCATTTCATGAATGGTGAGGCGCTCACATTTCACAATTATCTGACGGTTGGTTGACACCCCGGAAAAACGAGATCAACTATTGACTGTCCGCTTTTTCCGGTGCTACGTTCCATCTGGCTTAAACGACGCAACTCTGAGTAGTAACCGCAGTTCAGGCGGGATGCAGATCGTTGAGAAATCAACCTCGTCGGGTGTAAGTGAATCAGCTTTCCCCCGCGCCGCTGTCGTCGTACGCCTATTTATGGGCAGTCATCCGTCCCGCCCCGCGGGTCGGCCGAATTCGCACGGTCACACAAGGGGGACCTGTCATGAGCACATCCTTCCGACGTAAGGCGGCGGCGGTCACATTCGCCGTCCTGGCGCTCAGCCTGGCCGGCGGGGGCATCGCTCTCGCCCAGCCGTCGGCGAAGGCGCCGCAGGAGGCCGTCCAACCGGCGGCCCGCGGCACGAACTCCCAGCCGCCGGTCACCGCCGAGTCGGCGCGCATGGCGAAAGCCGCGCTGAAATCGGGCGCGGCCACCAAGCTGGCCGCCACCGCCACCAGCGTCGTCGTCGTCAACTCCAACGGCACCAAGGCACGCGGCGTCGGCACCGTGATCAAGTACGGTGTCGGCCAGTACGAGGTCCAGTTCGGTTACGTCGTCACGTCGAGCGTTATCGTGGCCACCGTCGGCCGGGCTGACGCCTGCTGCATCCCGCCGGCCGGCGAGATCTCGGTCGCGCCCCGGCTCAGCACGCCCAACGGGGTCTTCGTGCAGACCCGCAACTCGGCCGGCACCCCGACCGACCTGGGCTTCCACCTGGTCGTCCACCTCCCCTGATCGACCGACACCCCGGCCCCCGTCGCTCACGGCGACGGGGGCCGGACCCTGTCCGCGCAGCGGACTCGCCGGCTGCGCCTCGGCCAGCCGGTCCGCGCATTGATCGACTCGGGTTGCATGAAGTCGGCGTGCCCGCCGATCCGGGATACCCCGATTTCCGTGAACGCGAGGGGATCACGCAGGCGTTCGTCACCGGCTCGCCGGTCGGACTCTCCGTGGCCGGTCGCTTGACGGTTGTGCGTTCTTTGACCCGGCTCGCGCCGATCGGCGCTCCCTGGCCGGTCGCGGCCCGGTTGAGCGCTCCTTGGCGGGCTCGGGATGGTCGTCACCCTTCCGCGCGCATCATCCCCATTCCGGCCACTCCGGGCCGGTCCGGGCCGCACAATCCCACGTTTGTCGAACGTGTGCCCGGGAAGCAAGCACCGTGACGGACATCTCGGACACCCTGGCCAGCATGCCCAGCCCGGTCGATCCGGAGCCGACCGGCATCGAGCTGGAACAGACCCTCTTCGAGGTCAAACGCGTGATCGTCGGGCAGGATCGCCTCGTCGAACGCCTGCTCACCGCCCTGGTCGCCAACGGACACTGCCTCCTTGAGGGGGTACCCGGCGTAGCCAAGACACTTGCCGCGCAGACCCTCGCGACAGTGGTCGGCGGCACCTTCTCCCGGATCCAGTTCACCCCGGACCTGGTGCCATCCGACATCGTCGGCACCCGGATCTACCGGGCGTCCAAGGAGACCTTCGACATCGAGCTGGGCCCGATCATGGCCAACCTGGTGCTGGCCGACGAGATCAACCGGGCTCCGGCCAAGGTCCAGTCGGCGCTACTGGAGGCGATGGCCGAACGGCAGGTCTCGATCGGCGGGCGTAGCTGGCCGGTCCCGGAGCCGTTTCTGGTGCTGGCGACCCAGAACCCGATCGAGTCCGAGGGGGTCTACCAGCTCCCGGAGGCACAGCGTGACCGGTTCCTGATGAAGGTGGTGGTCGACTATCCCAGCGACGCCGACGAACTGGCCATCCTCTACCGGATGAGCACCGACCGGCCCACCGCGCGCCAGGTGCTCGACGCGCAACGGCTGCGGGACCTTCAGATCCACGCCGAGCGGGTCTTCGTCCACCACGCGTTGGCCGAGTACGTGGTGCGGCTCATCCTCGCCACCCGCGACCCCGGCCGGTTCGGGCTGCCCGAGATCGCCCCGCTGTTGGCGTACGGGGCCAGCCCTCGGGCCACCCTGGGCCTGGTCGCGGCCGCCCGGGCGCAGGCCCTGCTGCGGGGTCGGGAGTACGTGCTGCCCGAGGACGTCCGAGAGCTTGCCGTCGACGTCCTCGCCCACCGGCTGGTGCTCTCCTTCGACGCGGTGGCCGACGGGGTGTCGGCCGAGAGCGTGGTGCGACGGCTCGTCGAGGCGGTGCCGCCGCCCCGGCTGGCCACCGGACACCCGCAGCAGACACCGGATCTGGCGGCGGCATGAGACGCGCCACCGTCGCGCCCGCCGACCCCGGCCTGGCCGAGCTGGCCCCGGACCAGCGCCTGCGCCGCCTGGAGCTGACCGTCACCCGCCGACTGAACGGCCTGCTGCACGGCCAGTACCGTGGTCTGCTGCCCGGTCCCGGCAGTGAACCCTCCGGCAGTCGCGAATACCGGCCGGGCGAGGACGAGGTCCGCCGGATGGACTGGGCGGTGACCGCCCGGACCGCCGTGCCACACGTCCGGCAGGTCGACGCCGACCGGGAACTGACCACCTGGCTGCTCGTCGACGGCAGCGCCAGCATGGAGTTCGGCACCGCCGAGCTGGACAAACGGGAACTGGCGGTGGCCGCCGTCGCGGCGGTCGGCTTCCTGACCGCGGGCGTCGGCAACCGCCTCGGCGCCCAGGTGCTGCGCGCCGACGGGGTACGCCGCTTCCCGGCCCGCAGCGGACGTACCCATCTGCTTTCCCTGCTCCGCGCGCTGCTCGCCGCCCCCCGAGCCACCGCGCCCACCGACCGGCCGGGGCGCGGGCCGGCGGCCCGACCGCCCGATCTGGCCGACGGCCTCGACGCGCTGCACCGGATCGCCAACCGGCGCGGGCTGGTCGTGGTGGTCTCCGACTTCCTCGACGGCCTGCCCGACGACCCCGGCCGGACAGCGCCCTGGGAGCGGACCATGCGCCGGCTGGCCGTCCGGCACCAGGTGCTGGCGATCGAGGTGACCGACCCGCGTGAGCTGGAACTGCCGGACGTCGGCCTGATCACGCTCGTCGACCCGGAGACCGGTCGACACCGCGAGGTGTGCACATCGGACCGTGGGCTGCGCGAGCGGTACGCCGAGGCCGCCACCGCCCAGCGCGAACAGGTCCACCAGGCGTTGCGCCGCAGCGGGGCCACCCATCTGCCGCTGCGCACCGACGGCGACTGGAGCGCGGACATCGTCCGGCACGTGCACGCCCAGCGCCGGCTGGCCGCCGCGCCGGTCGGCCGGCCCCGGGGAGGTGCCGCGTGATCTGGCAGTCGCCGCTGCGACTCTGGCTGCTGCTCGGCGTGCTCGCCCTGGTCGTCGCGTACCTGGTGATGCAGCGGCGACGCAGCCGGTACGCGGTCCGCTTCACCAACCTGCGGCTGCTGGACCGGGTGGCCCCGGAGCGGCCCGCCTGGCGTCGGCACGTACCGGCCGGGCTCTTCCTGGCCATGCTGGCGCTGCTCGTGGTCGGCTTCGCCCGACCGAGCGCCGAAGTCCGGGTGCCCCGGGAACGGGCCACGGTGATGGTGGCGGTGGACGTCTCCACGTCGATGCTCGCCACCGACGTCGAACCGGACCGGTTGGCCGCGGCGAAGGAGGCCGCCCGGCGCTTCGTCGAGGGCCTGCCCGACGAGTTCAACGTGGGTCTCGTCGCGTTCGCCGGCAGCGCCGCCGTGCTGGTGCCCCCGAGCACCGACCGGGACGCCCTCGACGAGGGGATCGACCGGCTCGCCGAAGGGATCACCGGTGTCCAGGGCACCGCGATCGGCGAGGCCATCAACACCTCACTCGGCGCGGTCAAGAGCCTGGACAGCGAGGCCGCGAAGGAGACCCCACCCGCCCGGGTCATCCTGCTCTCCGACGGCGCCAACACCTCCGGGATGGACCCGATGGAGGCGGCGGCGGAAGCGGTGAAGGCGGAGGTGCCGGTGCACTCGATCTCGTTCGGCACCCCGTCCGGGTTCGTCGACCGAGGTGGACGGCCCATCCAGGTGCCGGTGGACGGACAAACCCTCAAGGCGGTCGCCGAGGAGACCGGCGGCATGTTCCACGAGGCCAGCACCACCGACGAGCTGCGGGCCGTCTACGACGACATCGGCAGTTCGGTCGGCTACCGCACCGAGCGGCAGGACATCTCGGCCCGGTTCATCGGCCTCGGACTGGTGTTCGCGATGGGCGCCGCCGCCGGCTCGATGCGCTGGTTCTCCCGGCTGCCCTGACCGCCACGTACAACCGACGTCGACCGTGAGGAGTACGCATGGCAGTGCAGACCGGACTGGGCGAACCGCGCGGTCCCTGGTTCATCTCACCGGAACTCGACCCGGACGGGCGCGGGTGGTGGGACGCGCCCGAGCGCGACCCGGGCGGGCGACGGCCTGGGCGGCTGCTCGCCGTGTTGGCCGTGGTGGCGGTCTCGGCCGTCTCCGGTGCTCTCGCCGGCGGCGTGGTGGCCAGTCGGGACGGGGCTGGTGGCCCGGCTGCGGCGTCCGCTGCCCCGGTGCCGGCAGAGCTGGTCACCGCGGCCGAGCGGACCGTACCCGGGGTGGTGTCGGTGCTGGCCGGCGGCGCGACCAGTGGGTCCGCGACCGGCTCCGGCTTCGCCGTGGACGACCAGCAGCACCTGATCACCAACGACCACATCCTGGCCAAGGGGGGCGGCGGGCCGGTGACCGTGGAGCTGCCCGACGGCCGCCGGTTCGCCGCCGAGGTGGTCGGACGGGAGCCGCGCAGCGACCTGGCGGTGCTGAAGGTGCCGGCATCGGCCGGTCTCACCCCGCTGCCCCTGGCCAAGCCCGGCGCGACCCGGGTCGGTGAGCCGGTGCTCGCGGTGGGGTCGCCGCTCGGTCTGGCGGGGACGGTCACCGCGGGCATCGTCAGCGCGCTCGACCGGGAGGTGCGGCTCGGCAACAGCCGGCACAGCGCGGTGCAGACCGACGCGTCCATCAACCCCGGCAACTCAGGTGGGCCACTGGTCAACGCGCGCGGGGAGGTGGTCGGGGTGAACACCGCCATCGCCACCATCGACGGGAACGGCTCGATCGGCATCGGGTTCGCCATCCCGATCGACCAGGTGCAGCAGACCGCCGACACGATCATCGGCAAGGGCGGCTGAGCTGCCCGGACACCCTGACGGGGGCCAACACTGTCAGATATCCGGCCGGACGGCATCGGACCATGGAAATATTACGCTCGGTATGGATACTGGCGGAGGTGGAGCGTCCTCTTCTCACGGTCCTCCTGCTGGTGGGCCTGGTCATCGGATGTGCAGTGGGGTCGGCGTACGCCCGGGCACGACGCGGGTGGACCGATTACCAGACCGTCAAGAAATCGGTGCCAGGTGCCCGCCGGGGCGCCTGGTCGCTGATCCGCGGCGTCGTCGTGAAGGCCGCGGTGATCGGGGTGCTGCTCTTCGGCGCGGTGGCGTACGCGGCCGTCGGCTCCGACGAGGAGAGCGCCGGGCCGGCGCCCACCCAGTCCCCGACGCAGAGTGAGCCTGCGCACCGATGATCCCCGGAGGGTCGTCGCGGGTTAGCCTCGGGGCGTGGACGACGGACTGCGGGTGACCGACCGGTGGATCGTCCCCGCCGGCGAGCTACGGGAGCGCTTCTCCCGCTCGTCCGGGCCGGGCGGGCAGGGTGTGAACACCGCTGACTCCCGGGTCGAGCTGAGCTACGACGTGGCCAACTCGCCGGCCGTGCCCGAGTGGCTGCGGTCGCGGGCGCTGGCCCGGCTGGCCAACCGCCTGGTCGACGGGGTGCTGACGATCGCCGCCAGCGAGCACCGGGCCCAGCTGGCCAACCGGGAGGCGGCCCGGGCACGGATGACCGCCCTGCTGCGGGAGGCCGCTGCGCCCCCGCCGCCGGCCCGCCGAGCGACCCGCCCGTCCCGCGGGGCCAAGGAACGCCGGTTGGCCGAGAAGAAACGCCAGTCCCAGCGCAAGCGGGACCGCCGCGCCGACGACGACTGATCTAAGGCCTGTTTCATAAGAACTGGCCGGCCTGCGCCAGGCCCGGACGACGACCGGCGGCGTTGCGGTTTCGTCCGGATACAACACCGGTATCCGGACGAAACCGCGCCTTGCCGGATCGCCGCCCGGACTCCGCCTCGGCTCGACCGCCCTTATGAAACAGGCCTTAGTCCGGCACGGCGGCGAGTAGCCGGTCGCGCAGCACGGCGGCCCGCTCGGCGAACCCGCGCTGGGCCGCCGCGTACTCCGCCCGGCCGTCCGGTGTCTCCACGCGCACCGGCGGGTAGCCGAGTGCCGCCAGGTCGTACGGGCTGGCCCGCATGTCCAGCGTGCGGATGTCCCGAGCCAGGTCGAACGCGTCGGCCACCAGCTCCGAGGAGACCAACGGCGACAACTTGTACGCCCACTTGTACAGATCCATGTTGGCGTGCAGGCAGCCCGGCTGTTCGTGCGCGTGCTGCGTCTCCCGGGTCGGGGTGAGCAGGTTCAACGGGCGGGCCGGCGGGGTGAAGAAGCGGAACGCGTCGAAGTGGCTGCACCGCACGCCCCGCTCCTCGACGACCTCGGCGGTGCGTTCCGCGCTGAGCCGCAGCGGCCAGGTGTTGTGCCGCAACTCCTCCCGGGTCTGCCGGTAGACCATCGCCCACTCGTGCATCCCGAAGCAGCCGAAGTGCGCCGCACGTCCACGCGTCGCGGCCAGGAGGGAGCGGATCCAGGCGATCGATTCGGCGCGCCGGGCGCGTACCCCCTCGGTGTCGAGGGTGACCCCGGCGGTGCCGGCGTGGTAGTCGCGGCCGAACTCGGCCGGGTCGGCGTCGCGCAGCTCGACCCCGGGCCCCGGATGCCAGCGCCGCAGTTGGGCCGGGCGGTGCGAGTAGTAGGTGAACAGGAAGTCGGCCACCGGATGCCGCTCCCCGCGTCGTCGCCGGGCCAGGTGCGGGGTCAGCCAGACGTCCACCCGCTCCTCGTGGGCCCGTCGGCGCGCCTGCCACTGCGTCGCGTCGAGCACGGCGGGGGCGAGGGCGGCGGTCACGCACCCCAGGGTACGACCGCCGCCCGCACACCGATCAGGGCATCTGCACCCGGACTCCGGCGGAGAACACCCCGCTGCGCAGCTCCAGCTGCTGGGGCGGGTCCCGCCCGTCGACGGTGAAGACCAGCGGGAGCACCATCCGGGTGCCCGCCGCCATCGGGTCGGCGAAGACGTCCCGACCCAGGTTCGCCGTCCGGGTGGCCGACTCGTCGGCGCTCACCCAGCGCCCGCCGGGCAGGTACGCCCGTTGCAGATCGCTGTGCCACGGCTGGTGGTCTCCGGTGACGTTGCGCACACCGACGGTGGCCTCGCAGCGTTGCCCGTTGGCCGGTGCGGCACCGCCGCCGTCGGTTTTCCCGGCGGTGCCGGGCGCGCCGCAGGTCATCCGGTACACGGTGAACTCGAACGCCGACTCGCGCAGCGGCACGCCCAGCGACCCGGTGACCCCGGTGCCCACCCACGCGCCGCTGGTCGGCTGCTTCTCCGTGTCGATCGCCGCGACCTGCCGGGTCGCCGTCCAACCCGCGGTGCCGACCACACCGGCCAGCACCACGACGGCGGCGCCCACCAACATCCAGACCGGCGGGGTACGCCGACGCCGCACCGGACTCGGCGCTGCCGGGCGGGGATAGACCGTCCCGCGGCCGCCCTCGGGGCCGCCGCCGGTGGAGAGCGCGGCAGCCGTCACCCGACGCCCGCGCCGACGTCGCCACACCCACACCAGGGCGGCGCTGATCAGCAGCAGGACCGCCAGCCCGCCGAGCAGCACCGGGTAGCGGCGCCACGGCGGCGCCTCGGTCACCTCGGCCGCCGGTGCCGCTGCCGCCTGCCAGGTGGCCGTGGCGCAGTCGTACGGCCGGCTGCCGTCACTGGTGAACGCGCAGGTCGGCGCGGTCAGTGGCTTGCCCGGCGCGGTCGCCGCGAGCGCGGTGCCCAGGGTGGTGGTGCTGTGCGCGGGCAGCCGCAACCGCCAGGTCACCTCGGTGGCCGATCCGCCGGCCGGGGTGGACCGGCCACCACCGCTGATCGCGGTCGTCGACGCACCGGGCGGCAGTTCCTGACGCACTGTGGTCTCCAGCGGCGAGTTGCTCACGTTGCGCACCTGGATCCGGTACCTCGGTGCCGGGCTGCTCTCCGTCGCGACCGCCACCGTGACCTGTTGCGGGGGCGCCGACGCCGGTGCCCGGGTCGGCGGTGCCATCGCCGGTGGCGCCGAGGGCGGGGTGGGCTCGGTCACCCGCGCGACCATCGCCACCGGCGGCCGGGTTGCCGCTGGTGCTGGTGTGGCAGCCGGTGGTGGCGGCGCGGCCGCCGTTGGTGGTGGCGTTTCGACCGGTGGCCGTGGCGCGGCCGCGGTTGGTGGTGGCGTGGCGGCCGGTGGTCGTGGCGCGGCCGCCGCCTCCGGAGCCGCCGTCGGCAGGGCCGGCACGGCGGCGAGGATGCCGAGGCAGTGCACGAACACTGCGAGGGCTCTGTGGTGTCGTGTCGATGCAGGCATACGAACGAACCTCCGGAGCCGACGCTAGGGGCGGGCCGCCTCCGTGCGGGTACGAAGTCGAGAAGTCCGCCCCGGTCACCTCCAGCTCGGGTAGGGTGCCGCGCGCTGACGGGTTGAGCACACCCGACGGCCGGTCCTGGCCGGTTGGGGCACCTGCGGCGCTAGATTGGCCGGGTGCGTATCGCTCGTTTCGCCCATGCCAAGGGAATGTCGTTCGGTGCCGTCGAAGGCGAAGCGGAGGCCGGGCCGCAGGGCCTGACCATCGCCGAGATCGAGGGCCACCCGTTCGGCAATCTCTCCTTCAGTGGGGCCCGCTGGGCCCTCTCCGACGTCCGGCTGCTCTCGCCGATCCTGCCCAGCAAGGTCGTCTGTGTCGGCCGCAACTACGCCGACCACGCCGCCGAGCTGGGCAACGAGGTGCCCAAGGAGCCGCTGCTCTTCCTCAAGCCGTCCACCTCGGTGATCGGCCCCCGGGACGCCATCCGGCTGCCGATCTTCTCCAAGCAGGTCGAGCACGAGGCGGAGCTGGCGGTCGTGATCGGGGCGCCGGGTGCGCGCCGCGCCGACCGCGCCGCCGCCGAACGCGCCATCTTCGGCTACACCTGCGCCAACGACGTCACCGCTCGGGACCTCCAGCGTTCGGACGGACAGTGGACCCGGGCCAAGGGCTTCGACTCGTTCTGCCCGATCGGCCCGTGGATCACCACCGGACTGGACGTCTCCGATCTGGAGATCCGGTGTGAGGTGGGTCGCAACCCGGAGGAGATGGAGGTACGCCAACTCGGCCGGACGAAGGACATGGTCTTCGACGTGCCGGGCCTGGTGTCGTACATCTCGCACGTGATGACTCTGCTGCCCGGCGACGTCGTTCTCACCGGCACTCCAGCCGGGGTTAGCCCGCTTGTCGAGGGGGATACGGTCACCGTGCGGATCGACGGCATCGGCGAGCTCACCAACCCGGTGGTGCCCGTCGCCTGATCCGTCTGATGCCCCTGTTTCCGCAGCTCACGGGTGGTTCGGGGGGATCGGATTTGGCCTGCCGGCACCGGGAGGGTAAAGTTCACTCCCGGCGCCGCAAGGGGCCAATGGGGTATGGGGTAATTGGCAGCCCGACTGATTCTGGTTCAGTTAGTCTAGGTTCGAGTCCTGGTACCCCAGCGCTGCTGGAATTCGCGAGAGTTTCCAGACGCTGGATTCTGACGGAGTTCGACTCCGCCCCTTCGGGGGCGGAGGGTGGTCTTCGGTAGAGTGCAGCTCCTCCACCGGTGAGGTGGGGGAGCAAAAGTTGTTCTGGCCCCGTCGTCTAGCGGCCCAGGACGCCGCCCTCTCAAGGCGGTAGCGCCGGTTCGAATCCGGTCGGGGCTACAGCGTGCACAGCCCGTCTCACCTCGTGAGGCGGGCTGTTTCGTGTCCGCCGCCGGCCCGTTCCGGCCTCAGCCGGGCCCTCGGGTGACAGCGCACCCCGCGCTCATGCCCGGGTACGGTGCCGCTAGACTACATTCGCACCGCCCGCGAGGGTGGTGAACGGAAAAGTTCTGGCCCCGTCGTCTAGCGGCCCAGGACGCCGCCCTCTCAAGGCGGTAGCGCCGGTTCGAATCCGGTCGGGGCTACAACCAAAGGCTCATCTCGCCCAGCGAGATGAGCCTTTCTCGTCCCCCCACCCCTCCCCCGATCCCTTGTCGATCATGAGGTTAGCGGCAGCGACACGCCGATGTCGGTGCCGTTAACCTCATGATCAACCCGGGGGAGGGGTGGGGTGGGGTGGGGTGGGGTGAGTGGGTGGGGAGCCGGGCGGGTTAGAGGCCGGACAGGCGTTGGCCGGCTCGTACCACGGCCATGGCGTGGCGTTCGCCGGGGCGGCGGCCCAGGCGCTCGATCGGGCCGGAGATGCTGACCGAGGCGATGACCCGGCCGGTGCGGTCGCGGATCGGGGCGGAGACACTCGCCACACCGGCCTCCCGCTCGGCGACGCTCTGCGCCCAGCCACGACGCCGTACCTCGGCGAGGGTGCGGCCGGTGAACTTGCTGCGCGGCAGCAGAGGCATCACCGCCTCCGGCGGCTCCCAGGCGAGCAGGATCTGGGCCGCGGAGCCGGCCGTCATCGGCAGCACCGAGCCGACCGGAACGGTGTCCCGCAGACCGCTGGCGCGTTCCGCCGCCGCCACGCAGATCCGTTCGTCGGCGCGGCGCAGGTAGAGCTGCGCGCTCTCACCGGTGGCGTCCCGCAGCGCGGCCAGCAGTGGCTCGGCGGCGGTCAGCAGAACGTCCGGTGCGGCGTTGGCCAGCTCGCCCAGGCGGGGGCCGGGCCGCCATCTGCCCTGGGTGTCACGCACCAGCATTCGGTGGATCTCCAGGGCCTGGGCCAGGCGATGTGCTGTGGCCCGGGGCAGCTTGGTGCGTTCGACGAGTTCGGCCAGGCTGGCGCCGTCCACGCAGGCGGCCAGGATGACCACCGCCTTGTCGAGAACGCCGACACCGCTCATACTGTGTCCCACAAGCCGAAACTTACCTCCCAGAATTTAGGATGTCCAGATGGTGGGAGTCACTCCTGAGTCGAGGACCCTGGCCGAGAAGGTCTGGGACGCGCACGTCGTACGGTCCGCCGCTGGTGAGCCGGACCTGCTCTTCATCGACCTGCACCTGCTGCACGAGGTGACCAGCCCGCAGGCCTTCGACGGGCTGCGGCTCGCCGGGCGCCGGGTGCGCCGTACCGACCTGACCCTCGCGACCGAGGACCACAACACCCCGACCGGGTACGCCGACCCGGCGTTCCGCCTCCGTCGTGGTGACCTGCTCACCATCGCGGACCCCACGTCGCGTACGCAGATCGAGACGTTGCGCCGCAACTGCGCCGAGTTCGGGGTGCGACTGCACCCCCTCGGCGACGACAACCAGGGCATCGTGCACGTGATCGGCCCGCAGCTCGGTCTCACCCAGCCGGGCCTGACGATCGTCTGTGGCGATTCGCACACCGCCACCCACGGCGCCTTCGGCGCGCTCGCCTTCGGCATCGGCACCAGCGAGGTGGAGCACGTGCTGGCCACCCAGACGCTGCCGCAAAGCCGGCCGAAGACGATGGCCGTGAACGTCACCGGCCAGCTCGCGCCCGGCGTGACCGCCAAGGACCTGGTGCTCGCGCTGATCACGCAGGTCGGCACCGGTGGAGGTCGCGGGCACATCGTCGAGTACCGCGGCGAGGCGATCCGCGCCCTCTCCATGGAGGGGCGAATGACCATCGCCAACATGTCCATCGAGTGGGGTGCCAAGGCCGGCATGATCGCGCCGGACGAGACCACCTTCGCGTACCTCAAGGGTCGACCGAACGCGCCGCAGGGCGCGGACTGGGACGCGGCGGTGGCGTGGTGGCGGACGCTGCCCACCGACGAGGGCGCGCACTTCGACGCCGAGGTGACCCTGGACGCCAGCCGGATCACCCCGTTCGTCACCTGGGGCACCAACCCCGGGCAGGGTGCGCCGCTGAGCGCCCCGGTGCCGGACCCTGAGGAGTTCACCACCGACTCGGAACGCACCGCCGCCCGCCGGGCCCTGGAGTACATGGACCTTCGCCCCGGCACCCCGCTGCGGGAGCTGCCCATCGACGTCGTCTTCGTGGGGTCCTGCACCAACGGTCGCCTGGAGGACCTACGGGCCGCCGCCGACGTGCTGCGTGGCCACCGGGTCGCCGACGGCGTCCGGATGCTCGTGGTGCCCGGCTCCGCCGCCGTGCGCGAGGCAGCCGAGGCCGAGGGTCTGGACAAGGTCTTCGCCGACGCCGGGGCTGAGTGGCGGTTCGCCGGCTGCTCCATGTGTCTGGGGATGAACCCCGACACGCTCAAGCCGGGCGAGCGCTCCGCCTCCACCTCGAACCGCAACTTCGAGGGCCGTCAGGGCCGGGGCGGGCGTACCCACCTGGTCTCCCCGCCGGTGGCCGCCGCCACCGCCGTGGTCGGCCGGCTGGCCGCCCCCGCCGACCTGTAGAAGGGACCGACGAGATGGACAAGTTCACCACCCACACCGGCACCGCCGTGCCGCTGCGCCGGTCCAACGTGGACACCGATCAGATCATCCCCGCCGTGTACCTCAAGAGGGTGACCCGGACGGGCTTCGCCGACGGGCTGTTCAACGCCTGGCGGGAAGATCCGGCATTCGTGCTCAACGATGAAAACTATTCCGGCGCGTCGATCCTCATCGCCGGCCCGGAGTTCGGCACCGGCTCCTCCCGGGAGCACGCCGTGTGGGCGCTACGGGACTGGGGCTTCCGCGCCGTGGTGGCCCCGCGCTTCGGTGACATCTTCCGCGGCAACGCCCTCAAGGAAGGCCTGTTGCCGGTCGAGTTGGAATTGAAAGCCGTCGAAGAGTTGTGGGACCTGGTCGAGGCGGATCCCACCACTGCGGTGACCGTCGACCTGACCGCCCGCCAGGTCCGGGCGGGGGACGCGAGCTGGTCGTTCCCGCTGGACGACTTCAGCCGTTGGCGCCTCCTGGAAGGCCTCGACGACATTGGACTCACCCTCCGCCACGCCGCCGACATCGACTCCTACGAGGCGCGCCGGCTGCCGTTCCTGCCCTCCGTGGCATAGCCGTTAGGCCGCCCGCACAGCGGATTTCACCCCCATCGGTCCATCCGGTGGGGGTGAATCCGTTACGACACAAGGGCTTTTTTCTACCGAATGTTTGTGTCCCGGCAGCACAGGGCATACCGTGCGCGCAGAATGGCTCGCGACGAGTCAGTTGCACAATCGGGAGGAAGTCGTGAACAAGGCCGAGCTCATCGAGGCGCTCGCCGTTCGCCTGGGGGACCGGAAGATGGCGACGGCCGCGCTCGACGCGGTCCTCACCGAGGTCCAGGCGGCGGTCACCAAGGGCGAGAAGGTGGCGATCACTGGATTCGGAGCATTCGAAAAGCGTGTGCGTGGCGCGCGAACAGCGCGCAACCCGCGTACCGGCGAGGCGGTGAAGGTCAAGAAGACGTCAGTCCCGACCTTCCGCCCCGGCGCCGGGTTCAAGGAGATGGTGGCCAGCGGCAAGGTGCCGAAGGCCACGGTGGCGACGAAGAAGGCCACCACCAGCACCGCCACGGCCAAGGCGGCGGGCACGAAGGCGACCGGCACCAAGGCGGCCACCGCCAAGGCGGCGGGCACCAAGGCGACCACGGCGAAGGCGGCCAGTAAGAAGACCGCCCCGGCCAAGGCGAGCAAGACCACCACGGCGACCAAGACGGCCGCCAGCAAGAAGACCGCCCCGGCCAAGGCGAGCAAGACCACCACGGCGACCAAGACGGCCGCCGGCAAGAAGACCACCGCGGCGAAGAAGACCACCGCCGCGACCCGGTCGACCGCGGCGAAGAAGACCACCGCGGCGGCGAGCAAGAGCACGGCGGCCAAGAAGGCGCCGGCGAAGAAGGCTCCGGCCAAGAAGGCGGCCAGCAAGCGCTGACCGACCCGTACCGCAAGGGCGTCCACCAGTGGGTGGGCGCCCTTTCGGCGTACCGGGACGGCTTTTCGGCGTACGGGGACCGTTGACCGGGTTGGCGCGCTCGCGCAGAATCGCCGTGCCGGCCACCCCTGGGCCGGCCCGTCGACGGGAAATGGGGCGCCGGTGCGCTACCGCCAGCTCACCACCGGCACGCTCGCGCTGGGCGTGCTCCTCCTCATCGACGTGCTGCGGGTCTGGTTGCCCGGCATCATCACCATCTTCGGGCAGGCGGCGTCCACCCCGGCCGAGCTGATGGGGGCGTTCGCCCTCGGCTGGTTCGTGCTCGCGATGGGCGCGCCCGCCGTGGTCCGCCGGGTCGGAGCCCGCCCGGTCACCGTCGTCGCCGCCGTCGCGCTCGCCGTCGCCCGGCTCGCGCTCACCGCCGCTCCCGGCGGGCGTACGCAGCTCTGGTTGGCCACCGCCGGGTTGCTCGCCGGGCTGGTCTGGCTGGTCGGCGTCGCCGCCGACACCGACCGCCCGGTCCCGGGGCTGGCGTTGGGGTTCGCGGTCAACGCGGCCCTGCACGCGGTGCTGGACACCGTCGACCTGGTCTGGCGGGGTGACTGGGTCGCCTGGCTGCTCAGCGCCGTGGCGGTGGCGGTGTTCCTGGCCGGCACGGCGCAATCCGGCCGGCACGGCGGTGCAGGTGACGCCCGCACTGGCCCCGCTGACGCCCCTGTCGGCTCCGCTGACGCCCCTGTCGGCCCTGGTGGTGGCCGAGCCTGGCTGCTGGCCGGGCCGGCGCTGCTGCTGGCCGGAATGGTGGCGCTCTCCCCGGCGCTGGCCCGGACCGGGATGTCGTACCTGGTCGCCGGGGACGGGGTGGCTCGTTCGCCGCTGTTCGGCCTGGCGCCGGTGCCGGTGGCGGTCGCCGGGTTCCTGTGCGCCGCGTTGACCCGGCCGCCCAGTGGGTGGGGCCGGGCGTACGGCCCGGTGGCGCTGCTCGGCGGCGCGGTGCTGTTCGCCCTCGACCTGGGCGACCTGCTCCTGCCGGCCATCCTCCTCGCCGCGGTCGGCCTCGGCGCCTGCCTCGCGCTGACCGACGACGCCAGCCAGCCTGCCAGCGGCACCGCGAGCGCCGGCACCGCTGGTGGCAGCAGCGCCTTTCGGCGGGGGTACGCGGTCGCCGCCGGGATGCTCGTCTTCGCGCTCGGGGCGGTCGGCTACTACTCGGCCTACGACCTCGGCTACCCCAACGCGGCGGTGCCGGTGGTGGTGGCCGTGCTGATCGCAGCCGTGGCCTTCACCGCCCGTCCCGTCGTCCACTGGCTTCCCGGGCCGTTTCCGCCGCTCCGGGCCGCCGCCGCGGTCACCGCGCTGGCCCTGCTGGCACCCGTGCTCGCCGACGAGGTGCCGGTGACCAGCAACCGGGACGGCCCACCGGAACGGTTGACGGTGGTGGCGTACAACGTCCGGATGGGGTTCGGGCTGGACGGCCGTTTCGACCTGACCGGCCTCGCCCAGGTCGTCGACCGGCAACGGCCCGACGTGGTGCTGCTCAGCGAGGTGGACCGGGCGTGGCTGCTCAACGGCGGGCACGACACCCTGGACCTGTTGTCAGACCGGCTCGATATGCCGTACGTCTTCGGGCCGGCCGCGGACCCCGTCTGGGGTGACGCGGTGCTCAGTCGTTGGCCGGTCCGCGATCCGCGGACCCTGCCGCTGGCCGCCGTCGGCGCGCCCACCGGAGCGCAGGCCCTCGCCGTCACGCTGGACCTCGGTGACGGTGTCAGTACCGCTGTGGTCAGCACCCACCTGCAACCGCCGCCCGGCAAGGGCCCGGTGGTCCAGGCCCGCGCGGTCGCCGACTTCGCCACCAGGTACGCAGCGGGTCGGCCGTTGGTGGTGGCGGGTGACCTGAACACCGAGCCGGGCGACGAGGCGTTCGCGGAGTTCACCAAGGTCGGCCTGGTCGACGCGTTGGCCGCCGCCCGACCACTGGCGACCAGCCCGGCGGACGACCCGCGCCAGCAGATCGACCACATCTTCGTCTCGCCCGGCCTGACCCCCGGCGATCCGGTCGCGCCGCGCAGCACGGCCAGCGACCACCTGCCGGTCGCGGTGACAGTGACCCTGCCGCCCCGGTGACCAGGCCGGGCCCGTGCGAACGCGGGCCCTACAGGCGATCGGTGGCGAGCAGCCGGTCGGCGGCGAAGGCGAGCAGCCACCCGCCGCCCTTCGGGGTGGTGAAGTCCTCATCGGTGCGGCCGGTCAGTCGCTCCAGGGCGCCCGGCAGGACCTTGCCCTGGCTGCACACCGCCGACTGCCCACCGGTGCCGGCCAACTCCAGCAGTCGGGCGGCGGTGGCCAGGATCTGCTCGTCGCTCTGCTGGCCGGGTTGTGGCTCGTCCAGGTCGCCGCAGACCTCGATCGGCAGGTCCAGCAACGCGGCGGCCGGGTCGAGTGTCTGCACGCACCGTCGCGGCGACGCCGACACCAGTCGGGCCGGTCGGATCAGGGCGATCAGCTCGGCCAGCGTGCTCGCCTGGGCCCACCCCTCGGCGTCCAGGGGCCGTCCGACGTCCGGGCCGGACCAGGTGGCCCGCTTACCGGCGTGCGCGTGCCGAACCAGCGCGACCGTCGCCGTCACCGACGGCAGCGCGGCGAACGCCGCCAACACCTCGGCGTCGTGCGGGTAGCTGACCAACCGGATCGCGTCGTCCACCGCGAGCCAGCGGATGTCGTCCACCTCGGTGTCCGGCTGGAAACCGCCGCTGGCCACCGCGAGCATCGACCAGTAGTCGACCAGCTTGGGTTGACCCTCGCTGCGGTACCGCACCGACGGCAGCCGCACCTGCGGCACGCCCCGCACGTCGGCCTCCTCGGCCACCTCACGCACCGCCGCGGCCAGCGCGTGCTCGCCCGGCTCCAGTTTGCCCTTCGGCAGCGTCCAGTCGCCGTAACGGGGGCGGTGCACCACGCAGACGCGTACGCCGTCGTCGGTCGGCCGCCAGGCCACCCCGCCCGCCGCCCGAATGCCCGTCACGGCAGCCAACTGGTGCGCCGTCGCCGGGTGGCCCGGTGCCAGGCAGCCGGGAGGAGACCCCGCGTCCGGCGTACCGACAGGCGTTCCCGCTCGGCCAGCCGCCCGGCGGTGACCGCCAGCTCGTGGTCGTCCGGTCGCTCGGCGGCGATCTCCAACCAGGTGTCCGCCGCCACCGCCGCGTCCTGGTGCTCGCCGAGCACGTCCTGCACCCGGGCGAGGGCGCGGGACAGCCGCCGTGCGCCCTTGCCGACCGTCGGAGCCACCGCGTTGATCGCGTACCGGGCCTGCTTGCCCTCCTTGCGGACGGCGTGCCAGCGGTCGTCCGACGACTGCGCGTCGAGCCCGCCGACGCCGTCCGGCCCGGTCAACCGCCGCCAGGGGCGGGCCACCAGCGCGGGGAGCGCCTGCGCGGCGGGCGCTGCCGCCCGGCGGGTGAACCGGGGCGCGCGGGCGGCCAGCACCAGGGAGTCCACCAGGGCCAGGTAGCGCGCGGAGCGCAGCATCTCGTCGATGGCGGTGAGCGCCCGCCGCTGCCGTTCGGCGAGCACCTCGTCGAGCCGGTCCACCGCGCCCCGGTCGAGTGGGCTCAGCGGATCGGCGTCGGCGGTACGGCGCAGCCGCGCGCGCAGCACCTCGGCGTCGCGGGCCGCGCCGAGCACGTCGGCCAACCAGCGCAGCTCGGTGCGCAGCGGGCGGGACCAGGTCTTTCGCAGCAACGGTTTGAAGGTGCGCAGATCACTGCGCAGGCGTCGGCAGGCCACCCGCATCTGATGCACGGCGGTGTCGCCACCGGCGGCCGGGGCGCGCAGCCGGACCAGCGGGTCGTGCGCCAACAGCCGGCGGATCTCCTTGCGTAGCGCCTCGGTCACCACGTCACCGGCGCTCGGCTCGGCGGTCAGCCCGGCCGGCGCGACCAGGTCCGGATCGGCCTGCGCCGTCGCGCCCAGCGCCCGTACGTGCTTCGGCGTGAACGACCCGCCCCGCGCGCCAGCCTCGCGCAGCACCCCGCCGACCCGGTCGAGCAGCTTCCGGTCGCCGGCCTTCAGCTCCACCTCCACCTCGCGGAACGTGTCGGTGGTGCGGCCGGCGTCGTCGAGCACTGTCACCCGGTCGTCCACCACCTCGGCGAGCACCGTGCCGGCCCGGTCACACACCTCGTACGCGTGCCGCACCGTCCGCACCACCGTCACCGGGGTCAGCGGCGCCCCCCGGTGCAGGACGGTGACCAACTCCACCAGCTCCGCAGGCGGCTGCCCCTTCGGCCCGGCACGGGAGATCTCGTGCCGGACGCCCGGCGTCCCGGTCGGTAGTTTCACCGTCCAGGGCAGCTCGTCGCCCCGACGGTGGCGCAGCGAGGCACCGGCCCGGGCCAGCCGCAGGTCGACCGTGTCGAGGTAGCGGGCGACCAGCGTCACCGGTGGCAGTGCCCGGACCCGACCGCCGGCCGGGGCCGAGCCGGCCAGGTCCGGCAGCACGTAGGCGTCGTCCACCTCGTACTTCTGCTCCTCCTCGACCATCAGCTCAGCCTATGCGCTGCGCGGTCAGCTGGCCGTGCCACCGACGCGGCGCAGCAGCAGTTCCTGCAGATGGGTCCGGGCGGCGTTGCCACCGCCGGTACGCCGGGTCCAGGTCCCGTCGCCGGCCAGCTCGAACGCGTCCACTTCGGGGCTCATCGCGGCGGTGAGCACATGGTCCAGCTCGGCGCGGGCGACCGGGTCGCTCACCTGCACCAGCGCCTCCACCCGGCGGTCCAGGTTGCGGTGCATGAGGTCGGCCGAGCCCATCCAGAACTCGGCCTCGCCGTTGTTGCCGAACCGGAAGACCCGGGAGTGTTCCAGGAACCGGCCGAGGATCGAGCGGACCCGGATGTTCTCCGACAACCCCGGCACCCCCGGGCGCAGCGTGCACATGCCCCGAATGAGCAGGTCGACGTGGACGCCGGCCTGGGAGGCGCGGTACAGCGCGTCGGTCACCCCCTCGTCGACCAGGGAGTTGACCTTGAACTGGACCAGGCCGGGCATGCCCAGGCGGACGTGCGAGATCTCCCGCTCGATCCGCTCGATGAGGCCGCTGCGGATGCCCTGCGGGGCGACCAGCAACCGCCGGTACGCGGTCTGCCGGCTGTACCCGGTGAGCACGTTGAACAGGTCGGTGAGGTCGGCGCCGATCTCCGGGTCGGCGGTGAGCATGCCGAAGTCCTCGTACAGTCGGGCCGTCTTCGGGTGGTAGTTGCCGGTGCCGATGTGGCAGTAGCGACGGATCTGGTTGCCCTCCTGCCGGACCACCAGCGCGGTCTTGCAGTGCGTCTTCAAGCCGACCAGGCCGTACACCACGTGGCAGCCGGCGCGTTCCAGCGTGCGGGCCCAGCCGATGTTGGCCACCTCGTCGAAGCGGGCCTTCACCTCCACCAGCACCACCACCTGCTTGCCGGCGGCGGCCGCGTCGACGAGCGCGTCGACGATCGGGGAGTCGCCGCTGGTCCGGTAGAGGGTCTGCTTGATGGCCAGCACGTTCGGGTCGGCGGCGGCCTGCTCGATGAAGCGCTGCACGCTGGTGGCGAACGAGTGGTACGGGTGGTGCACCAGGATGTCCCCGTCGCGCAGGGTGGAGAAGACGCTGCGCGGCACCTCGCCCTCGGCGAGCCGGGGATGGGTGGCCGGCACGAACGGCGGGTCCTTCAGGTCCGGCCGGTCCGCCTCGCCGTAGACCTGCCACAGCGCGGACAGGTCCAGCAGGCCCGGCACCCGCAGCACGTCCTGGTCGTCCATGTCCAGCTCGCGGACCAGCAGCTCCAACATGTGGTCGGAGATGGACGCGGCGACCTCCAGGCGGACCGGGGGACCGAACCGCCGACGGGCCAGCTCCCGTTCCAGGGCCTGGAGCAGATCCTCGTCGCGGTCCTCGTCGACCTCCACCTCGGCGTTGCGGGTGACCCGGAACAGGTGGCACTCGACCACCTGCATGCCACTGAACAGCTGCCCCAGGTGCACCGAGATCAGGTCCTCCACCGGCAGCATCCGGACGCCCGGCTGGTCCCGGTCCACCCGGACGAAGCGGGGGACGTTGTTGGGCACCTTCACCCGGGCGAACAGCTCCGAACCGCCGTCCGGGTCGCGAACCGCCACCGCCAGGTTCAGCGACCGCCCCGAGATGTACGGGAACGGGTGCGCCGGGTCCACCGCGAGCGGGGTCAGCACCGGAAAGATGTGCTCCCGGAAGTAGGTGCGCAGCCGCTCCCGTTCGCCGTCGCCCAGCTCGCCCCAGCGCAGGATGCGGATGCCCTCGTCGGCCAGCTTGGGCAGCACGTCGTCGACGAAGCAGGCGGCGTGCCGGGCACCCAGCGCGGCGGTCCGCTCGGCGATCAGCTCCAACTGCGTACGCAGGGGCAACCGGTCCCCGCCGCGCACCGGCAGGCCGGCGGAGAGCCGCCGCTTCAGTCCGGCGATGCGCACCATGTAGAACTCGTCGAGATTGCTGGCGAAGATGGCCAGGAACTTGGCCCGCTCCAGCAGCGGGGTGCGCTGGTCCTCGGCCAGGGTGAGCACCCGGGCGTTGAAGTCGAGCCAGGACAGCTCCCGGTTGAGGAACCGGTCCTCGGGCAGCGGCGGGGCCGCCGGGGGCTCGTCGTCGTCCTCCGGTGCGGCACCGGTCGGCAGGTCGTCGGGCAGGACCTGGTGGACGTCACCGGGGGCCGGGCCGTCCGCTGCGATCTTCGGGGCGGGGTCGATGACCTCGTCAAGCCCGGAGGAGGCGGCACCGGGATCGTCGGCGAGCGTGTCGGCGCGGGCGGCACCGGCACGTTCGGCGCGGGACGGGCGGAAGCGCCCATCGGTGCCGCGCGTACGGGAGCCGTTGCGGAGGTCGGTGGCGGGCGGGTGGACCGGTTGCTCGCGAGGGGTGCTCACCCGCTCATAATCACCCGATTACGGTAAACGCAAAATGAACTTGGGCTCGCCGGGTCAGATCATCGTCGGCAATGTCACCCGGACAACCTCGCCGTCGGGATCGGTGTCGATGCGAACCCGCTGCCCGAGCCGGAGAAGCCGCAGCCCGGAGGCGTCGAAGGCCCGGGCGGGGAAGCGCATCTCGGTGCCGTCGTCGAGCAGCAGGACACCGCTGCGCGTCGCCGCGTCGTAGCTGGCCACCGTGCCCTGCATGCTGGCACCGTACACCCGGTGGTTCACCCCGTGGCGCGGGCTCAGCCCACCCGGGCGGCTCAGCCGGCGGCGCGGGCGGCGCGACCGGCGGCCACCAGGGCGGCCGTGCGCGGCCCCAGCCCGAGCCGGGCGGCGGCGGCCAGGTCCGCGGCGGTGTCCACGTCCCGGCGCAGGCTGGGCCAGTCGCCGTCGAGCGGCAGCGCCCCGCTCGCCGCGTGCGCGACCGCCGAGCCCACCCCGAAACGCGGATCCAGCGGCACGCCCGGCCCGGCGGTGAGCAGCACCGTGCCCGCGCCGGGTGCGTCCGGCAGGAACCGGCGTACCCCCGGTCGACCGTTCTGCGCCGCGAGCAGCGCGCCGGCCAGCTCGGCCGGGCGCAGCGCCGGCACGTCTGCGGTGATCCCGGCCACCCACCCGGCGACGGCCCCGGCCGCCCCGTGCCGGAACGCGGCGTTCAGGCCGGCGTCCGGCTCGTCCGGCAGCACGCGCGCGCCGCCGGCCCGCGCCGCCGCCGCCACCCGGGCGTCGTCGGTCACCACCAGGGCCTCGGCGACCGCCGGGCAGGCCAGCACCGCGCGGAGCGTGTCGGCCGCCAGGGCCAGCGCCAACTCCTCGTGCGGTACGCCGGGCAGCGCGCCCCGCAGCCGGCTCTTGGCCACGGCCAGCTGCTTCACCGGCACCACCACGGCCCACCTCGGCTGACTCACGTCCGCAATCCTGCCAGCCGGACGACAGGCCCCTCGCTGGCCGTACCGGGGGCGAGCAGGCATGATTTCCGCTGCGGGTGTCGCGGGCGGAATTTCGCGGCGGGGTTGGGGCGCGACGAGGAGGCACAGTGGCACGGCGGAGGCTGGGGTTCTGGCAACGGTTCGCCGTGGCGCTGGTGAAGCCGGTGATGCTTGTCTGGACCCGGCGTACCTGGCGTGGTCAGGAGCATCTCCACCGCGACGGCGGCGTGATCATCGTGGCGAACCACATCTCGCACGCCGATCCGCTGGTGTCCGCGCACTTCATCTACGACTCCGGGCGCTGGCCGCAGTACCTCGGCAAGGCCAGCGTGTTCCGGGTGCCGGTGGTCGGCTGGATCCTGCACCGGTGCCTGCAGATCCCGGTCGAGCGGGGCAGCGTGGACGCGGTCCGCTCGCTGGACGCACTGGTCGCCGCGCTCGACAAGGGCGGCGCGGTCGTGATCTACCCTGAGGGCACCACCACGCGACAGCCGGACCTCTGGCCGATGAAGGCCAAGACCGGTGCGGCTCGGCTGGCCCTGGCCACCGGCGCCCCGGTCGTACCGGTGGTGATGTGGGGGCCGGAACGGATCTTCGACCCGCGGACGACCCGTGTCAGCCTGCGCCCCCGGATTCCGGTGACCGTTGCCGCCGGGGAGCCGATCGACCTGAGCCGGTGGGCGGACGCCGAGCCGACCCGGGCCACCCTCGAGGAGATGACGGACACCATCATGTTGCGGCTGCGGGACATGCTCGCCGAGATCCGTGGCGGTACCCCGCCGCCACTGTGGGAGCGACCGGCCCGGTCCTCCGTCGGCCGCGAGCAGCGGGATGAAGTGGCATGAGCGGTCACGTCGCGGTGCTCGGTGCCGGTTCCTGGGGCACCGCGTTCGCCAAGATCCTCGCGGACGCGGGGCGGGACGTGACGGTGTGGGCCCGCCGGGCACCGGTCGCCGAGAGCATCCGGACCGAGCGCCGCAATCACGAGTACCTGCCCAACCTGCTGCTCCCGGCCCGCGTCACCGCCACCGCCGACGCCGCCGAGGCGATCACCGACGCCGAGGTGGTGGTGCTGGCCGTGCCGTCGCAGACCCTGCGCGGCAACCTCGCCGAATGGGCCGGGCACCTGCACCCGGATTCCACCCTGGTGTCGCTGATGAAGGGCATCGAGCTGGGCACCACCAAGCGGATGAGCGAGGTCATCGTGGAGACCGCCGGGGTCGCCGCGGACCGGGTGGTCGTCGTGTCCGGCCCGAACCTGGCCCCGGAGATCGCCGCCGAGCAGCCCGCCGCGACAGTGGTCGCCGGGACGAACAGCGCCCGCGCCACGCTCGTCCAGTCGTCGATCCGGACGCCGTACCTGCGCCCCTACACCAACGACGACGTGATCGGCTGTGAGCTGGGCGGGGCGGTCAAGAACGTGATCGCCCTGTCCTACGGCATCGCCACCGCGATGGGTTTCGGCGACAACACCCGGGCCATGCTGATGACCCGTGGGCTGGCCGAGACGGCCCGACTGGGCGTGGCGCTCGGCGCGGACCCGATCACCTTCGCCGGCCTCGCCGGCATGGGCGACCTGGTCGCGTCCTGCTCGTCCCCGCTGGCCCGCAACCGCACCTTCGGGGAGCACCTGGGCCGGGGCGAGACGCTGGAGCAGGCCCAGGCCGCGACCCGGCAGACCGCCGAGGGCGTGAAGAGCTGCCTGGCCATCCGCGACCTGGCCCGGGCGCACGGCGTCGAGATGCCGATCACCGAGCAGGTCGAGCGGATCTGCCACGAGGGGATGGACCCGCGCATCGCCGTGGAGACCCTGATGAGCCGCACCGCCAAACCCGAGTCGTACGAGTGAGGAACCCGATGAGCGAGTGGGGAGACGGCACCCGCTGCGTACGTGCTGGCCTGCCCGAGCCGGCACCGGGGGACCCGTTCCTACCCGGGCCGGTCTTCGCCGCGCCGTACCACCTCGACCCGTTTGCTGGTCAGGGCACGTCGCCGAACGGCTACGGCCGCCCCGACAACCCGACCCGGCGGCTGCTGGAGGCGGCGGTGGGCGAGCTGGAGGGCGGTGACTGCCGGGTCTTCGCGACCGGTCAGGCGGCCATCACCGGCCTGCTGCTCACCCTGCTGCGGCCGGGGGACACCGTGGTGCTCCCCACCGACGGATACTTCCCGGTCCGGGCGTTCGCCACCGATGTGCTGGAGGGGATCGGCGTCCGGGTGCTGTTCGCCCCGACCGTCGGGCCGTACCCGTCGTTCGAGGGCGTCCGGCTGGTGCTGGTGGAGACGCCCGCCAACCCGGGCCTCGACGTGGTCGACGTGGCGGCCCTGGCCGAGCGGGCGCACGCCGACGGCGCGCTGCTCGCGGTGGACAACACCACTGCCACCCCGCTCGGTCAGCGCCCGCTGGATCTCGGTGCCGACCTGGTGGTCGCCTCCGGCACGAAGGCGCTCACCGGCCACTCCGACCTGCTGCTGGGCTACCTGGCCAGCCGGTCCGCCGAGCTGATCGCCGCCGTGACGACCTGGCGTACCACCACCGGCGCGGTCCCGGGCGCGTTCGACGCCTGGCTGGCCCACCGGTCACTGGCCACTCTCGACCTGCGGCTGACGCGGCAGAGCGCGAACGCCGCCGCGGTCGTCGAGCTGCTCGCCGGCCGGTCGGACGTGACCGGCCTGCGCTGGCCGGGGCGGCCGGACGACCCGGCGTACCCGGTGGCCTCGGCGCAGATGCGCCGGATACCGGGGGTGCTCTCGTTCGACCTGGGCGACGCCGACCGGGTGGGCCGATTCGTCCAGGCCGCCCGGCTGGTGGCGGCGGCGACCTCCTTCGGTGGCCTGCACACCACTGCGGACCGGCGGGCGCAGTGGGGCGACGACACCGCTCCCGGCTTCGTCCGGCTCTCCTGTGGCGCGGAGGACACCACGGACCTGGTGGCCGACATCGCCGCCGCGCTCGATGTGGCCGGACCGGTTTGACGTCTCCTCCCCCCACCGAGCGGGCCGCTCTCGTGAGTCGGCTGCGCGCCGCCGGCTGCGTCTACGCCGAGGACGAGGCCGAGCTGCTGCTGGCCGCCGCGCGCAGCCCGGCGGCGTTGGCCGACCTGACCGACCGTCGGGTGGCCGGCGAGCCGTTGGAGTATCTGCTCGGCTGGGCGGAGTTCTGTGGCCTGCGGATAGCCGTCGACGAGGGCGTCTTCGTGCCCCGGGCCCGGACCGCTCTGCTGGTCGAGGTGGCGGCCGAGCTGACCGGCACGGCGCCGGCCGTGGTCGACCTGTGCTGCGGCTCCGGGGCCACCACCGTCGCGCTGGCGCACCGGCTCGCGCCACGCTGGCTGGCCGCCGCCGACATCGACCCGGCGGCCGTGGCGTGTGCCCGCCGCAACGTCGTCGGGTTGGACGCCGAGGTGTACGAGGGCGACCTCTTCGCGCCGCTGCCCCGGCAGTGGCGGGGTCGGCTGGACCTGGTGGTCGCCAACGCCCCGTACGTGCCGACCGACGCGGTCGCACTGATGCCGCCGGAGGCGCGGCTGCACGAGGCCCCGGTGGCGCTCGACGGCGGCCCGGACGGGCTTTCCGTGTTGCGTCGGGTCGGTGCCGACGCCGCCGGGTGGTTGACCCCCGGCGGCCACCTGGTGGTCGAAGCCGGCACCACCCAGGTCGACACACTCTGCGAAGCGTTCGGGGCGGCCGGCCTGCTGCCAACCGTGCGCCACGACGAAGACCTGGACGCCACGGCGGTCTTCGCCCGCCGCCCCTGACCCACCCCACCCCACCCCACCCCACCCCACCCCACCCGCGCGATCTTGCAGTTTCGGTTGCCGGGATGAGTGGAATGCCCCTTGTGTCGGGACAGCAAGTGCAAGATCGCGGGGAGGGTGCGGCCGTTCCGGCATGGCGGGGGAGGGGGGTTGGCACTAGCCTCGGCTCACACTCATGACGGCGGGAGGCGGTTTCGGTGGGCAGCGCAGGGGTGCCGGTGGTCGTCGGGCTGGACAACGGCGGCACCAGCAACAACGCCACCGTGCTGACGGTGGACGGCCACTTCCTGGTGGACGGGCTGTTGGAGATCCCCAGCGAGGTGCGGGCCGGGCCGGAGGCGGCGATCGAGGCGTTGGCCCAGGCGCTGGACGGCGCCCTGGCGCAGACCGGCGTGCCTCGTGACCTGGTCCAGGCGGTCGGGCTGGACACTCCCGGCCCGGCCAGCGCCGAGGGCGTCATCTCGTCGCGGGGCTCCACCAACTTCTCCCAGCCGGCCTGGCGCGGCTTCGACGTGCGAGGGGCGCTGGAGCGACGGCTCGGGCTGCCGGTGATCTATCACAACGACGGCAACGCGGCCGCGCTCTACGCCCACCACGTCTACTTCGGTGCCGACGCGATGAACCGCTCGTCGGTGTCCGCGATCGTCGGCACCGGCCTCGGCGGCGGTGTGGTCGAGAGCGGTCGGGTGATCGCCGGCGCGGCCGGGATGGCGGGGGAGTTGGGCCACGTGCACATCCCGCTGAACGGGCTGCTCGGCCCGGGTCAGCCGGAGCCCACCTGCGCCTGCGGCTTCACCGGAGATGTCGAGAGCGTCGCCTCGCTGACCGGCATCGAACGCAACCTGCTGCCGTACTGGCTGACCCGGTACCCCGACCACCCGCTCGCCGCCGAGCCGGTGGCCCGGGCGGCCAAGCTGGTCCGGGGGTACGGCGAGCGCGACGACGCCCTCGCGCGGGACCTCTTCACCCAGCAGGCGAAGGCGCTGGGGCGGCTGTTCACCGTCGCCGCGAACTTCACCGACCCGCACGCGTACTTCGTCGGAGGCGGGGTGGTGGAGGCGGCACCGGAGTTCCGCGACTGGTTCCTGGCGACGGTCCGCGAGCACACAGTGCTCCGCGAGGAGCAGGCGGCGGTGGCTACCTTCGCGCTGGTGCCGGACCGGGACATGGCCGGTGCCCGAGGCGTCGCGATCGCCGCGCTGGAGGCGCTACGCGCTGTTCCGGAGCCCCGCCCGCTGGTTGCCTGAGCCGGCGCGGGCCTCGGCCCGCACCGGCTCGGCACCTCTGGTCAGCGCTGCGGTGGCGCCTGGGCGAAGGCGGCCCAGGCCGCCGTTGGGAACAGCAGGGCCGGGCCGGCCGGGTCCTTGGAGTCGCGGACTGCCACGAACTGCGGGATCGCGGCCACCTCCACGCAGGCGCCTTCGTCGCCGCTGCGGCTGCTCTTGCGCCACGGCGCCGCGGCCAAGGCCGCTGTGATCATCGGGGTCATCGGTCCTACCGTCCCTTCAGGACTGACAGGAGCATCTCGCGGCTGTCCGCCGGGCTGAGCGCCACGCTTCGGAGATGCTCCATGATCTTGGTGCAGGTACGCGTCTCGCCGGCGCGGTCGAGGATCATCTGACCTGCGACGGTCTCCACCGACGCGATGATCGGGTCCTCCGGGTCGGCGAACTCGAGGATGTGCAGGGAACCCCGGGTGCCCCGGTGGTAGCCGGCGGAGAGCGGGATCACCTGGACGCTGATGTTCGGCAACTCGGCCATCTTGACCAGGTGCCGTAGTTGCCCGTTCATCACCGACTGGTCACCGACCGGCCGTAGCAGCGCGCCCTCGTCGATGATCGCGTCGAGGATGGGCGGCTGGTCGGCGGTGAGTCGCTGTTGTCGGTCGAGCCGGATCTTGACCCGCTGCTCCACCAGGTCGTCGCCGAGGGTGTGCGGCCCGCCGCGCATCACGCCACGGATGTAGTCCGCGGTCTGCAACAGGCCGGGCACCACCGAGGGCTCAAAGTTGGCGATGGCGGTCGCCTCGGCCTCCAGCGCGATGAAGTCGATGGTGCGCGGACTCAGCAGGTAGGAGTACGACACCCACCAGCCGGGCTTGCGGGCGTCCTTGGCGAGCTGCACCGCGGCGGCCACCTCCTCGGCACTCACCCCGTACGACGTGAGCAGGGCGCGCACGGTGGCGGGGCTGATCAGGGTCTGGGCGTTCTCGTAGCGGGAGAGGGTGCTGCGGGTGCTGTTGATCTCATCCGCCGCGGTCTCCAGCGTCAGCCCGGCGGCTTCCCGGTGGTGGCGCAGGGCGATGCCGAGCCGGCGGGCGCGGGCGGTCTTCGGAGCCATGCATCGATGGTCGCATACATTTGCGGGATCGTCTGCATGAGAGAACGTCGATGGGAGTTGCATTCACGCCTATACACGTGTCAATCTGTGATGGCGTCCTCACCGCCGGTTGTCGTGGCGACGGTGGTGGTGAGCGACCGGAGGGGATGGGGCGCGCGGCGATCGGGTTTCTCCCCCGTACCCGATCGTCGCGTGCCGCCCCTCCATCCCGGCCTGCCGGAAGGAGACGACGTGCGAACCCGCCCGGAGCCCCCCGCCGTACCCTCGGGCGGCGTGCGATGACCCGCTTCCTCGTGGTGCTCACCGACGTGCGCCCCGTCGAGAGCGTCTACCGCAACGAGCGGGTCGCGCCGGAACGGCGCCGGCAGGTCGTCGGCGCCAGCAGCCGGGAGGCCGCCGACCGCATCGCCGGAGCGTTCATGGCGCTGGGCATGGTGCGGGCCGGTCGACAGCGGGTGAAGGTGATCGCGGTCGGCCGCCGGCACTCCCGGGACTGAGCAGCCCCAGGTCAGCGGTCTGTGGCACCGCTACCATCCGGTTACACACCGTATATCCTCTCCTGACCGTTTGCCGTGTCGTGCCGTGGCTCGCCGGGTATCGCCTCGCCCGGTGGCCACGCACAGTAAGGTCAACCGGGTGAGCGCCACCGGCGAGCACGACCAGCCGCAGTCGCGTACGAAGAGGTGACCGGAGTGACCACCCCAGGCAAGACCCGCGTGGCGATCGTCTTCGGCGGCCGCAGCCCGGAGCACGGCATCTCCTGCGTCAGCGCCGGCAGCGTGTTCGGCGCACTCGACCCGGACGAGTTCGAGGTGGTGCCGGTGGGCATCACCCGGGCCGGCCAGTGGGTGTTGACCAACGGAGACCCCGCCCAGCTCGCGATCAACGCCCGTCAGCTGCCGGAGATCACCGCCGACTCGGGCGACGACATCGTGCTGCGCGCCGACCCCACCGGCAACGGACTGATGGTGCTCGACCCGACCGAGGGCCCCCGGGCGCTGGCCGACGTGGACGTGGTCTTCCCGGTGCTGCACGGCACCTACGGCGAGGACGGCACCATCCAGGGAATGCTGGAGATGGCCGGCATCCCCTACGTCGGGGCGAACGTGTTCGCCTCCGCGGCCGCGATGGACAAGGAGTTCACCAAGAAGCTCTGTGCCGTCGAGGGCATCCCGGTCGGCACGTACGCCGTGCTGCGCAACGGCATGACGCTCAGCGAGCAGGACAAGGAGCGGCTCGGCCTGCCGGTCTTCGTCAAGCCGTCCCGGGCCGGGTCGTCGTTCGGCGTCAGCAAGGTCACCGACTGGGCCGAGCTGGACGCGGCGGTCGCCGCCGCCCGGCAGTTCGACCCGAAGGTCATCATCGAGGCCGCGATCGTCGGCCGCGAAATCGAGTGCGGTGTGCTGGAGGGCGAGGCCGGTGGCACACCGGAGGCGTCCGTGCTGGCCGAGGTACGGGTCGTCGCCGACCACGACTTCTACGACTTCGAGGCGAAGTACCTCGACGACTCCTGCGAGTACGACATTCCGGCCAACCTGCCGGAGAAGGTGACCCGCCAGGTGCAGGAGTACGCGGTCCGCGCGTTCACCGCGCTGGACTGCGCCGGTCTGGCCCGGGCCGACTTCTTCGTCACTCCCGAGCTGGACGTCTACCTCAACGAGATCAACACGATGCCCGGCTTCACCCCGACGTCGATGTTCCCGCGGATGTGGGCGGCCTCCGGTCTGGAGTACCCGAAGCTGGTCAACCGGCTGATCCGTACCGCCCAGCGGCGCGGCGTCGGCCTGCACTGAGCCGTCCGACCCCGCCCGCGCAGGTCAGCCGGCGCGGGCGGGATCGGTTCGAGTTCAGCGCTGGCAGCCGGACGGGATCGCGCCGCCGGAGGGGACGCTCGCCACGATCGTGCTGGAGATCGTCGGCAACCACTGCAACGGCTGCTCGTACGAGCGCGGGACCCGCACGGTGATCAGCGTCTCCCGGTCGACCGTGGAGAGGACCGCCGCGTCGGCCTGCTCGGCCAGGTGCCAGCAGACCCGGTTGACCGTCCAGACCTCGTCGGTGCTGAGGAAGGCCGGCTCGGTGCCGCCGCAGGCCACGGTGAGCGCGGGGTCGCCGTAGGCGGCGTTCTGCTCCGGGCCGGCGGTGACCGGCCGCTGAGCCAGGTCGCGGATGCTCGCCGGAAGCTGGGAGAGCAGGGCCCGGCAGACCGTGGCCGGGCGGGCGGCCAGCGCCGGGGCGGCCATCTCCACCGGGGTGGTGGACTGCACCCGGGCGGTGGACGCGGAGGGCGTCGGCGCGGCGGCCGGCGTGTCCGGGCTGAGCTTGCTGAAGGCCAGCATGGCCACCAGCAGCGTGATCGGCAGCGCGATCAACGTGGCCAGCAGGGCCGCGCCACGCATGGTCCGATCGCGGCCGGCCGGCGCGGCGGCGGCGGGATCGGTCGACTCCCGGTTACCGTCAGCCGGCTCGGACGTCCCGTCGGCCGCGTCGCGCGCCCCGTCGTCGTCCAGAGCCGAGGAGGAGGTCGTCATCTCGTCCACTTACAGCCGCACCACCGAACACGTGAGGGTGCGAGTGATGCCGGGCACCATCTGCACCTTGCTGACGATGAGTTTGCCGAGCTCGTCGACGGTGTTCGCCTCGGTGAGGACGACCACGTCGTACGGCCCGGTGACGGCGTCGACGCGTACCACGCCGGGGATGTCCGCGATGAGACCCGCCACGTCACGTGCGCGGCCGACCTCGGTCTGGATGAGGATGTACGCCTGTACCACGACTCGACCTCCGTCCGTCGCCGCCCGGGAGCGGCCCGAAGGGTGAAACTACCTTACGGACCAGGTCTGATCCCTATCGGTGGTCAAGGAGCAGCGGTGAGCGAGCACGGCGGAGCCGGGCAGCACGGGCGGAACGCCCGCGGCGGCGTCGGGGTGTCCGGGATCGGGGAGTTCGGGCTGATCGGGAAGATCACCGCCCGGCTGTCGTACGGGCCGACGACCCTGCTCGGCCCGGGCGACGACGCGGCGGTGGTGGCCGCGCCGGACGGCCGGGTGGCGGCCTCCACCGACGTGCTGGTCGACGGGCGGCACTTCCGACGGGACTGGTCCTCCGCCCGTGACGTCGGGCACCGGGCGGCAGCCGCCAACCTGGCGGACATCGCGGCGATGGGTGCCACGCCGACCGCCCTGCTGGTCGCTCTCTGCATGCCGGCGGACCTGGACACCGCCTGGGCGGAGGAGTTGGCGGACGGGCTCTCCGCGGAGGCGGCTACGGTCGGCGCGAGCGTCGTCGGCGGGGACATGTCGGCCAGTCCCACCCTGACCGTCGCGGTCACCGCGCTGGGTGACCTGGCGGGCCGTCCGCCCGTGCTGCGCTCGGGGGCCCGACCGGGCGACGTGCTCGCCCTGGCCGGGCGCACCGGGTTCGCGGCAGCCGGGCTGACCGTGCTGAACCGGGGCTTCCGTACGCCCCGGCTGTTGGTCGAGGCGTACCGGCGGCCGCAGGTGCCCTACCAGGCCGGCCCGCAAGCCGCCCAGCTCGGCGCCACCTCCATGATCGACGTGTCGGACGGGCTCCTCGCCGACCTCGGGCACGTCTCGGCGGCCAGCGGGGTGGCGATCGACGTACGCCGCGACGGGTTCGAGGTGCCCCGGCAGATGGCCGACGCGGCGCAGGCACTCGGCGTCGACCCGTACACCTGGGTCCTCGCCGGTGGCGACGACCACGCGCTGGCCGCGACCTTCCCCCCGGCGGTGGTCCTGCCGTCGGGCTGGCGGCCGATCGGCCTGGTCACCGACGGTGCCGGTGTGACGGTCGACGGCAGCGCCTACGACGGCCCGGCCGGCTGGGACCACTTCCGGTGAGGCCCGCCGGCGGCCGTACCCTGGATACCGTGAGTGAGATCGAGATCCGGGCGGTGCGGTTCGACGCGCCGGTGGCACAGCACCTGATCCACGCCGCACTGGCCGACCTCGGTGCCCGCTACGGCGGCACCGGCGACGACACCCCGGTGGACGCGGCCGAGTTCGAGCCGCCCGACGGCGCGTTCCTGGTGGCCTACCTGGCCGGCGAGCCGGTCGGCTGCGGTGGCTGGCGCAGCCACGGCGCGGACACCGCGGAGCTGAAGCGGATGTACACGGCCCCGGCGGCACGGGGGCGGGGTGTGGCCCGCGCGGTGCTGGCGGCCGTCGAGCGCTCCGCGCGCGAGCAGGGCCGCAAGCGGGTGGTCCTGGAATGCGGCGACAAGCAGCCCGAGGCGATCGCCATGTACGGCTCCGCCGGGTACGAGCGGATCCCGAACTTCGGCTTCTACAAGGACGCGGAGGGCTGCGTCTCCTTCGGCCGCACCCTCTGACCTGCGCGCCTGGCCGGCAGGCCATGCACCGGCGGGCCGCTGTGCGGCGTCTGCCCGGGCACACGACAGAGCCGGCGGACCCTCGGGGTCCGCCGGCTGAGCCGAACGAAAGGTGGGTGCTACCGCGTCAGGCGCGGGTGACCTTGCCGGCCTTGATGCACGAGGTGCAGACCTTCAACTTCTTGGTGTTGCCGCCACCGGCCGGGGTACGCACCGACTGGATGTTCGGGTTCCAGCGGCGGTTGGTCCGCCGGTGCGAGTGGGACACGTTGTGGCCGAAGCCCGGTCCCTTGCCACAGACGTCGCACACGCTAGCCACGGGATACTCCTGGGATTGATACGTTCATGAGGTCGCCGGCAGGTGCTGCCCGGGCAACCTGGTCAGGTTACCCGATGACTCGCCGACCCGGCCAACCGGCCCGGTCCGGCGCTCGCCCGTGCCCCGGCTCACGCCTGGTCGTGGGCCCGTCCGCCCTGTGGTGGGCCGGCCCGGCGGCAAGGGTACCGGAGGCGCTCGCCCCCGCCGCGGCCAGCGCCGGCCGAGGTCGGCGAGGAGCGGCGGCCAGCGCCGGCCCGGGCCGGCGAGGACACGCCGGACGAGTCCGACGGGTGTCGGTGCGCGCCAGTAGGCTTCTGCCCGTGCTGGACACCCTCGACGCCGCCGCGGTCCGCCGCTGGTGCGCGAGCGGGCTGGCCGCACTGAAGCGCCACCAGGGCGAGATCGACCAGCTCAACGTCTATCCGGTGCCCGACGGCGACACCGGCACCAACCTGGTGCTCACCCTCACCTCGGCGCAGCAGGCCCTCGCCATGGATCTGGACACCCTCCCCGACAGCGGGCCGACGGCGCACGGGCACGCGCTGCGGCTGATGGCCCAGGGCGCGCTGCTCGGCGCGCGGGGCAACTCCGGGGTGATCCTTTCGCAGATCCTGCGTGGTTTCGCCGACCAGGCCGCCGGGGTGCCGGCGGTGCGTGGCCGGGAGTTGGCCGCCGCGCTGCGCTCCGGCACCGCCGCCGCGTACACAGCGGTCTCCCGGCCGGTCGAGGGCACCCTGCTCACCGTGGTCGCGGCGGCCGCCACCGCGGCCGAGGGCGCGGACAGCGACGACCTGCGGACGGTTGCCGGCGTCGCGGCCCGGGCGGCGGCCGAGGCGCTCGCCCGCACCCCGGAACAGCTGCCGGCGCTGGCCCGCGCGGGCGTGGTCGACGCCGGTGGCCGAGGGCTGTGCGTGTTGCTCGACGCCCTGGTCGAGGTGCTGACCGGGGAGCGCACGGTCCGGCCCGCCCCGACGCCGCGCTCGGCCCGCCCGGCGGCCACCGTCGCCCGCGAGACCGGTTCGGATGAGTACGCGTACGAGGTGCAGTTCCTGCTCGACGCCCGAGCCGAGGCGGTCGCCGGGCTGCGGCGGGCACTCGACGCCCTGGGAGATTCGCTGGTCGTCGTCGGTGACGGGCGTGAGCCGGAAGGCACCTGGAACGTCCACGTGCACGTCAACGACGTGGGCGCGGCGGTCGAGGCCGGTGTCGCCGCCGGCCGCCCGTACCGCATCTCGGTCACCCGTTTCGCCGACCAGTCGGAGTCGCCCTCCGGCCCGTTGGTGGCCGGCCGGGCCGCGGTGGTGGTGGCCACCGGCGGCGGCATCGCCGACCTGTTCGCCGCCGAGGGCGCCACCGTCGTGCCGGGCAACCCGTCCACGGGTGAGCTGCTGGACGCCGTCCGCAGCACCGGCGCGGCCCGGGTGGTGGTGCTGCCCAACGACGCCAACACCGAGGCGGTGGCGAGCGCGGCCGCCCGCGAGGCCCATCGGTACGGCATCAAGGTGAGCGTGGTGCCGACCCGCTCGCCGGTCCAGGCCCTCGCAGCCCTCGCGGTCCGCGACGGTGACCGCCGTTTCGAGGACGACGTCATCGCGATGGCCGAGGCGGCTGGCGCCTGCCGTTACGCCGAGGTCTGCCACGCCAGCCGGGAGGCGCTGACCGTGGCCGGCCCGTGCCGTCCCGGTGACGTGCTGGCGCTGGTGGAGGGGGAGGTGCACCTGATCGGCACCGACCTCACCGACACCTGCGCGGCCGTGGTCGACCGGATGCTCGGTGGTGGCGGCGAGATGGTCACACTGCTGGCCGGGGTGGACGCTCCGGCCGGGCTCACCGACGCCGTCCGCGCGCACGTCGCGCGACGCTGGCCGTTCGTCGAGGTGCACGCGTACCCGGGCGGCCAGCCGTTTTATCCGCTCCTGGTAGGGATCGAATGAGCGAACCAGCCACGGTGGACACTCCGCTGAAGAAGCTGGTCGGGGACAAGACAGCCAAGGCGCTGGCCTCACACCTCGACCTGCACACCGCGGGTGACCTCGTCTACCACTTCCCGCGTCGCTACGACGAGCGTGGTGAACACACCGACATCCGCTCACTGGACGTCGGTGAGCAGGTCACCGTGCTGGCCCAGGTGCAGCGCACCGCGGTGCGCCCGATGCGTCAGCGGCGGGGCAACCTGCTGGAGGTGACCGTCGGCGACGGCTCCGGCGGGGTGCTGACGTTGACCTTCTTCGGCAACCAGGCGTGGCGCGAGCGCGAGCTGCGCCCAGGCCGGTGGGGTCTGTTCGCTGGCAAGGTCACCGAGTTCCGGGGCAAACGGCAGCTCAACGGCCCGGAGTACGTCCTGCTCGGCGAGAGTGGCGACGGCGAGGCGGCGGTCAGCGACGACATCGAGGAGTTCGCCGGGGCGCTGATCCCCGTCTACCCGGCCGCCGCGGCCGTGCCGACCTGGGTGATCGCGCGCTGCGTGCGCGTCGTACTGGACACCTTCACCCCGCCGGACGATCCACTGCCGAGCGCCGTGCGGGCCAGCCGCAAGCTGGTCGGGCTGGGCCCCGCGCTGACCGAGATCCACCGGCCGTCCAGCAAGGAGGCGCTGCACCAGGCGCGGCGGCGCCTCAAGTGGGACGAGGCCTTCGCCGTTCAGGTGACCCTGGTGCAGCGCAAGCACCGGGCGGCCGACTGGCCGGCCCGGCCCCGCCCGGCGCGCCCGGGCGGGCTGTTGGAAGCCTTCGACGCCCGACTCCCGTACGAGCTGACGGCCGGTCAGCGGGAGGTGGGTGTGGAGATCGCGGCGGACCTGGCCACCCCGCACCCCATGCACCGTCTGTTGCAGGGCGAGGTGGGCTCGGGCAAGACGGTGGTGGCGCTGCGGGCGATGCTCCAGGTGGTCGACGCGGGCGGGCAGGCCGCGCTGCTGGCGCCCACCGAGGTGCTGGCCGCGCAGCACCACCGCGGCATGCTCGACCTGCTCGGGCCGCTCGGGCGGGCCGGTGAGCTGGGCTCCGCCGAGCACGCCACCCGGGTCGAGCTGGTCACCGGCTCGCTGGGCGCGGCGGCCCGTCGCCGGGCGCTCGGCGAGGTGGCCAGCGGTGCCGCCGGCATCGTGCTCGGCACCCACGCCCTGCTCTACGAGGGAGTCGACTTCGCCGACCTCGGCCTGGTGGTGGTCGACGAGCAGCACCGCTTCGGCGTGGAGCAGCGCGACGCACTGCGGGCCAAGGCCGATCAGCCGCCGCACGTGCTGGTGATGACGGCCACCCCGATCCCGCGCACGGTGGCGATGACCGTCTACGGCGACCTGGAGGTCTCCACGCTCTCCCAGTTGCCCCGGGGGCGGTCGCCGATCGCCTCGCACGTGGTGCCGGCCGCCGAGAAGCCCGCCTACCTGGACCGGGCCTGGCGTCGGCTGCGCGAGGAGGTGACCGCCGGCCACCAGGCGTACGTGGTGTGTCCGCGAATCGGTGACGGGCCGACCAGCGACGAGGAACCGCCACCCGAGGACGACAACGGCCGTCGGCCACCGCTGGCGGTCACCGAGGTGGCTCCGCTGCTGGCCGAGGGCCCGCTGCACGGCCTGCGGATCGGGGTGCTGCACGGTCGCCTGCCGGCCGACGAGAAGGACGCGGTGATGCGTTCCTTCGCGGCCGGTGACCTGGACGTGCTGGTGGCGACGACGGTGGTCGAGGTTGGCGTGGACGTGCCGAACGCCACCGTGATGATCGTGCTGGACGCCGACCGGTTCGGCGTCTCCCAGCTGCACCAGTTGCGGGGCCGGGTCGGTCGGGGTGCCGCCGCCGGTCTCTGTCTGCTGGTCAGCGAGGCGGCCGAGGGTTCGTCGGCGCGGGAGCGGCTGGACGCGGTGGCGTCCACCAGCGACGGTTTCAAGCTCGCCGAACTCGATCTGGAACAACGCCGGGAGGGCGACGTGCTGGGTGCCACCCAGTCCGGGCACCGCTCGCACCTGCGGTTGCTGTCCCTGCGACGCGACGCCGACCTGATCCGCGACGCCCGCGCCGAGGCGATCACCCTGATCGAGGACGACCCGGAGCTTGCCCGCAGCCCGGCACTGGCCGCCTCGGTGGCCGCACTGGTGGACGAGGACCGCGCGGAGTACCTGGAAAAGGGTTGACCACGCAGGCCACCACATGGTTGAGGGCGCGCCGACCGGGTGGTCGACGCGCCCTCAACTGTCAGAGCGGGTTGTCTCAGGCGGTGAAGCGGACCCGACGACGACGGGCCACCACGAACAGGGCGGCACCGGCGGCCAGCAGCACCACGGCGCCGGCGATGATGCCGCCGGTGGCGGCACCGGTCAGCGGCAGGGCCGGCTCGTCCTTACCGCCACCCTGACCCGGGGCGCAGTCGGCCGGCTGCTCCCAGGCGATCGGCGCGGTGTCGTCGAGGCCCTCGGCGGCCGGCGTGACGACGAGACCCTCGGTCGCGTCGAAGGAGACGGAACCGGTCTCGCCCGGCTTGACGACCAGCGTCTTCACCTCGCCCTTGTTCGGGGTCAGGGTGAGCGTGACGGTCTCACCGTCGGCGGGGTTCTCGATCGTGAAGGTCAGCTTGTCGCAGGTCGACTCGACCGAGCCCACCGGCTCCGCCGGAGCCGGGGTGGCAGTCGGGGTCGGGCTCTGGGTCGGAGGCTGGCTCGGCGACGGCGAGGTGGCAGGGGTGGTCGGGGTGGGGGTCGCCGACGGAGTGGCGGTCGGCGTCGGGCTGCTGGGCGAGGGCGTGGCCTCTGCCGCGCAGGTGCCCTTCGGCTCGGCGGCCACGGTCCGCGACTCGGTCACGATCCGGTCGGAGCGCACCCAGCGGGCCTCGACGGTCAGCTCGATCGTCGGCCGCTTCTGGTCGAAGCGGTGGGCCTGGGTGCCGGTGAGGAAACCCTCGCCCTTCGCGGGGAGAGTGGCGTCCTGCGCCAGGCTGCCGGTGAATTCGGCCGGGACGGTCGACTTCAGCGTGGTGATCTTCGCGTCGATGTTCTCGCTGTTGCCGACCGTCCAGGTCACCTTGACCTGGCCGTCGGAGGTCAGGCAGTAGGTGCCGGAGGGCTCGGGGTGGTGGGCACTCGCGGGGCTCGCGAGGACGCCGACGCCGGCGATGCCGATCAACGCGCCCGCGGCGATGGCCGCGACGCGCCGGAACGGAGACTTGGGAGGGTTCACGCCTGCTCCTGGTGAGGGGGGTACGGATCGCGTGGCGGGAGGCCGGGAGACATCGTGGCCGGGGGGTCACCTGCTCACCGGTGGCGTCGCGCGACGCGGTGGTGTTCCCGCGGCGAAAGCGGGGACAGGGGGAGACTGTACTGATGGGTGGTTAATGAGGGGAGTTCAGATCATTGCCATCCGGCAATGTCACTGATTCGTGATCTTTGATATACCGAAGGTGCCGATCCGGTCACTGGGGAGGGTTCGTCCGCCGTGGCTCCACGGTGGATACCGCACCGTCGGAGCTGCTCAGGTGCTCCCCGTCGTCGCCGGCCGGCCAACTCCCCGGATCCGCGCCGTGCTGACCGGGTCCGGGCCGCATCGCGTAGCGTCGCGGGCATGAGCAGGAGGAAACGGTGACCCGGATCGTGGCCGGGACGCTCGGTGGCCGGCGGATCGCCGCGCCGTCCGGCGCCGGCACCCGACCCACCTCGGACCGGGTCCGGGAGGCGCTGTTCAGTGCCGTCCAGGCCGAGGTCGATCTCGACGGCGCCCGCTTCGCCGACCTGTACGCCGGCTCCGGCGCGGTCGGCCTGGAGGCGCTCTCCCGGGGTGCCCGGCACGTGTTGCTGGTCGAGTCCGACCCGCGGGCGGCCCGGGTGATCCGGGAGAACGTGGCCGCCCTCCGTGCCGGTCCGGCGGCCCGTCTGGTCACCGGCAAGGTGGCGACGGTGCTGGCCGCCGGACCGGACGGCGAGGCGTACGACGTGGTCTTCGCCGACCCGCCGTACGCGGTTCCGGACGAGGAGATCACCGCGCTGTTGGCCGCGCTGGTCGACGGCGGCTGGCTGGCGCCCGACGCGTTGGTGGTGGTGGAGCGGTCCCGCCGCACCAGGGAGTTCGACTGGGTGGAGGGGATCACCCCCGAGCGCAGTCGCCGTTACGGCGATACCACCCTTTGGTACGGTCGCCGATCATGAGACGTGCGGTGTGCCCCGGTTCGTTCGACCCGGTCACCAACGGACACCTCGACATCATCGGGCGGGCCAGCCGGCTCTTCGATGAGGTGATCGTCGGTGTGCTGGTGAATCAGTCGAAGAGTGGCCTGTTCACCGTCGAGGAGCGCATCGAGATGCTCCGCGAGGTGACCTCGTCGTACGGCAACGTGCGGGTCGAGTCGTTCCGAGGGCTGCTGGTGGACTTCTGCCGGGCCCAGCAGGCCAGTGTGCTGATCAAGGGCCTGCGGGCGGTCAGCGACTTCGACTACGAGTTGCAGATGGCCCAGATGAACATCGGTCTGGCCGGCGTCGAGACGCTCTTCATGCCGACCAACCCGCTCTACTCGTTCCTCTCGTCGAGCCTGGTCAAGGACGTGGCCAAGTGGGGTGGCGACATCTCCGCCCACGTCCCCGACCCGGTCCGCGAAGCCCTCCAGGCCCGCCTGGGCCCCCGCCCCTGACCTGCCCCCACGCCCTCGCGATCTTGCACTTGTGGTTTCGGATTGCCCCCTTTCGCCGTGGTCTGGCGCGACCGGAAGTGCAAGATCGGCGCGAGGGAGGCGCGGCGGGAGCTGCGGGTGACTATGTCGCGACTCGCCGGGTTGGGGTGAGTGGGGCGGCGGTGGGGCCGGCACGACATGATTGGTGGCGCGGGGAACGGCCGTAGCCCGCATCATGGAGGTCGGCCGACGAACGACAGGAGTGAGGTAGCCGGTGGACCCGCTCGATCGCATCGACGAACTGATCGCCATCCTGGAGCAGGCCCGCTCCGTCCCGATGTCGCGCAACAACTGCATGGTCGACCGGGGTGAGATGATCGCTGCCCTCGATGAGATGCGTGCCGATCTCCCCGCCGACCTGCGTCGCGCCGCCGCGCTCCTGGAGGAGCGCGACAAGATCATGGAAGCCGGCAAGCGCGAGGCGGACCGGATCATCAGCGAGGGTGAGGCAGAACACGCCCGCCTGGTCTCGGTGAACGAGATCACCGTGTCGGCCGAGCACGAGGGCGCCCGGATCATCGGCGAGGCCCGCGCCGAGGCGCAGCGCCTGCGTGAGGAGGTCGACGACTACGTCGACACCGCGCTGGCCAACTTCGAGCAGTTCCTCACCCGGGCGCTGGCCTCGATAGAGCGCGGCCGGGACAAGATGCACGCGCTGCGAGAGATCGGCACCTTCGCTGGGGATGAGGCGGAACGCCCGCTACCCTTCTGAGCGGCACCTCACCAGCCGACTTCTCAGGCAGGCGTCGCCCCCGGTTCGACGGTCCGGCGGTCGCCCAGGTAACCTTTTTTGTCGGCCTCTCACCGGCCGGAGTCTAACTATGCCCAAGCACTCGCCATCGACACTCAACCCCAGGTCGCCGCTGGTCCTCGACACGAGGGACCTGCCGCGTCGCCCTGGCGCGTTGCGTGAGGTCCAGCGGGTCGTGCCGGCACCGGCGGACCTCGGTGTGGAGTTGATCGGCGTGCCGGAGGGCGCGGACCTCGACCTCGATCTGAGGTTGCAGTCCGTGTCCGAGGGCGTGCTCGTCTCCGGGACCATCACCGGTCCCGTCCGGGGCGAGTGCGGCCGTTGCCTGCGCGAGATCAACGACTCGATGGGCGTGACGATCCAGGAGCTGTACGCGTACGAGGACAGCACCACGGACGCCACGACCGACGAGGACGAGGTGGGCCGGATGCAGGGCGATCTGATCGACCTGGAGCCGGCGCTGCGGGACGCGTTGGTGCTCACGCTGCCGACCAACCCGCTCTGCCGGGAGGACTGCCCAGGACTGTGCCCCGAATGCGGGGCGCACTGGGACGATCTGCCGGCCGACCACAGTCACCAGCAGATCGACCCGCGTTGGGCGGGCCTGTCGCAACTGACCGTTACAGAGGAGTAAGAACCGTGGCCGTCCCGAAGCGCAAGATGTCGCGCAGCAACACCCGGTCCCGCCGGGCGAACTGGAAGGCGACCGTGGTCGCGACCGTTGCGTGCCCGCAGTGCAAGTCCCCGAAGCTGCCGCACGCCGCCTGCTCCGTCTGCGGCACCTACAACGGCCGCCAGGTTCTCGAGGTCTGACCTGGACGCCGAGTGACGCCCCCGACCCCAGGTCGGGCGGCACGCGCATCCTGGCATTCGCCCGGTGCTCCGGCTCCCTCCGACGCCGGCCGGCCCAATCCGGCCGGCGTTCCGGTGGAGCCGGGCGCCGCGCGGATCGCCGTTGACCTCCTCGGCGGGGACGACGCTCCCGCCGTCGTGGTTGACGGCGCTCTGCGGGCCATGCGCGCCGACCCTGACCTGCATCTGCTTCTCGTCGGTCCGACCGAGGTCGCCGACGAGCTGATTGCTGCCCTCGATCCGGCGCAACGTGCCCGGATCACGGTGCGGCCCGTCCGCGACGTCGTCGGCATGGCCGACCATCCCAGCGCCGCCCGCTCCGAGAGCACCGTCCGGGCCGCGGTCACCGCCGTCCGGGACGGGACCGCCGACGCCCTGGTCTCCGCCGGCGCCACCGGCGCCACCGTCACCGCGGCCGTGCTCGGCCTCGGCCGCTCGCCGGAGATCCGCCAACCCGCGCTGGCCGCCACCCTGCCCGCCGTGGCGGGGCCGGTCGTGTTGCTCGACGTCGGCGGCTCCCTGGAACCCCGCCCGGCCACCCTCGCCCGCCACGCCGTGCTCGGCGCCGCGTACGCGGCGGTGGCCCACTCGATCGCCGCGCCCCGGGTCGGGCTGCTCTCGGTCGGCACCGAGGCCGGCAAGGGCGACCGGGTCCGCCGCGCCACCGACCCGCTGCTCGCCGTCGAACCGCTGCCCGGTGGGGCGCGCTACGTCGGCCTGGTCGAGGGGTACGACGTGGCCCTCGGTGCGCGCGCCGATGTCGTCGTCACCGACGGCTTCACCGGTAACGTGCTGCTCAAGGCCATCGAGGGCGCGTACGCGATGGCCGGCGGCCCACCTGCCCAGGGCGGCGCGCCCCGCGCGGCGGCCCTGCTGGGCGTCGCGGGGACGGTGGTCGTCTGTCACGGGTCCGCCCGCGCCGACGACGTCGCCTCCGGCATAGCTCTCGCCGCCCACCTGTGGCGGCGGCGCGCCACCGATCTGGTCTCCGCGTTGCTCGACCGCCACGCCGCGACGGATCGCACCGACCGCTCCACCGACACCGAGGTACGCACATGAGCAACGACAAGCGGCGGCGGGCGTCCGTCGGTCACCTGGAAGCCGCCTTCGGAGTGAGCCTGGAACCCGAGCTGCTCCAGCGCGCGTTGACCCACCGGTCGTACGCGTACGAGAACGGCGGGCTGCCGACCAACGAGCGGCTGGAGTTCCTCGGCGACTCGGTGCTCGGCGTGGTGATCACCACGGCGCTGTTCCACAACCACCCGGACCTGCCCGAGGGTCAGTTGGCCAAGTTGCGGGCCAGCGTGGTCAACATGCGGGCGCTCGCCGACGTTGCCCGCGGTCTGGGCCCGGACGGGCTCGGCGCGTACCTGCTGCTCGGCAAGGGTGAGGAGACGACCGGTGGCCGGGACAAGGCGAGCATCCTCGCCGACACGTTGGAGGCGCTGCTCGGCGCGATCTACCTCCAGTACGGCCTGGACACCACGGGGATCGTCATCCACCGGCTCTTCGACCCGCTGATGGCCGAGTCGGCTGGTCGCGGGGCCGCCCTGGACTGGAAGACCAGCCTCCAGGAGCTGACCGCGGCGCTCGGTCTCGGCGTCCCGGAGTACCGGATCGAGGGCACCGGCCCGGATCACCTCAAGACGTTCACCGCCTGGGTGGTGGTGGCCGGCATCCGGTACGGCGGCGCCGAGGGGCGCAGCAAGAAGGAGGCCGAGCAGCGGGCCGCCGAGGCCGCCTGGCGGACGCTCGCCGAGCAGAACGGCCAGAACGGCGGCGACGGCCAGAACGGCGGCGACGGCCAGGATGGTCGGGCCGGCGACGATCGCCAGGAGCAGCCGACCGTTCGGGACGACTCGGCCGACCGCGACGAGCCGTTCGGGCCGCTGGAGCGCGCCGAGCGGGCGGCTCAGGCCGAGCAGGCCGACCACCTGGCACAGGCACTGCCGGCCGGGGGCGCCGACGGTCACGAGACGGGTCGGCGGCGTGCCTGAGCTGCCCGAGGTGGAGACCGTCCGACAGGGGGTGGCCCAGTGGGTCGTCGGCCGTCGGATCGCCTCCGTCGAGGTTCGTCATCCGCGTGCCGTTCGCCGGCACGCTCCCGGCGATGTGCACTTCGCCGACGTGCTCGCCGGCCGGACGGTGCTGGACGCCCGCCGTCGCGGCAAGTACCTGTGGCTGCCACTGGACAGCGGTGACGCGATCGTCGGGCACCTCGGCATGTCGGGTCAGCTGCTGCTCCAGCCACCCGGGACGACGGACGAGACCCACCTACGGGTCCGGTTCCGGTTCAACGACGACGGCCCGGAGCTGCGCTTCGTCGACCAGCGCACGTTCGGCGGGCTCTCGGTGAGCGAGGGTGGCGCCGAGCTGCCCGACGAGATCGCGCACATCGCCCGCGACCCGATGGACCCGGAGTTCTCCGACGAGGCGTTCGTCGCGGCCCTGCGCCGCCGGCACACCGAGGTGAAGCGGGCACTGCTCGACCAGACCCTGATCTCCGGGGTGGGCAACATCTACGCCGACGAGGCGCTCTGGCGCGCCCAGCTGCACGGCGGTCGACCCACCGACGCGTTGACCGGCCCGGCCGCTCAGCGCCTGCTCGGCCACGTCCGCGACGTGCTGGCCGAGGCGATCAGTGAGGGCGGCACCAGCTTCGACGCCCTCTACGTGAACGTCAACGGCGAGAGTGGCTACTTCGACCGGGCGCTCAACGCCTACGGCCGCGAGGGCGAGCCGTGCCGGCGGTGCGGCTCGCCGATCCGCCGCGAGGCGTTCATGAACCGGTCCTCGTACAGCTGCCCGCGCTGTCAGCCACGGCCTCGGGGTTCCCTCCGGGGATGACCCGGAGCCGGCTCGGGGCGATGCCGGCGGGTCGCGGCGGGTCGCTCCGGGGTGGACCCCGGTGTACGTCCGGATCGGGGTTCGACCCTGGCGGACGCACCCCCGCACCCGGTCCGGTGGTTCCAGGGTGGGCCCGGGTCGATCCCCGATGTGACCGCCTCGTCACGCACCTAACGTCAGCACCGTTGACAGGGGGTTGACGTGACAGGGGGACCCGAGATGGGGAGAAGACCGGTGACGGTGCGGCTGGCGCGGTGGAGCGCCGAGCACCCGTGGCGGGCGATCGCGCTGTGGGCCGTGTTCGTGGCGGTGTGCTTCGTGGGCGGCAACGCCGCCGGACTCAACGAGGCCACCAGCGGTGACCAGGCGATCGGCGAGGCGGGTCGGGCCAGCCTCATCGTGGACGCCGGTGACTTCGACGACCCGGCCGTCGACAACGTCCTCATCACCTCCCGTGGTGGCGCGTTGGACCAGGCGGCGGCGAAGTCGGCGGCCGACGACGCGGCGGCCCGGCTGCGTACGGTCGCCGGGGTGGCCGGGGTGGGCCAGCCGGTCACCGCGCGGGACGGCTCGGCGCTGCTGCTGCCGATCACCATGTCGGGTGACCCGGAGACGGCCTCGGATCGGGTGCAGCCGTTGCGCGACGCGACCGCCACCGTGCAGGACGCGTACCCCGGGCTGCGCGTCGAGCAGGTCGGCGGACCGTCGATCGGCCAGGCCCTCGACGACACACTGGGTAAGGACTTCAAGCGCGCCGAGCTGCTCAGTCTGCCGGTCACCCTGGCGATCCTGATCATCGCGTTCGGCGCGCTGATCGCGGCGAGTGTGCCGGTGCTGCTGGCACTCTCCTCGGTGGCCGCCGCGATGGGTCTGTCCACTCTCGCCTCGCACCTGGTGCCGGCCACCGACACCACGGCACCGGTGATCCTGCTGATCGGCATGGCGGTCGGCGTCGACTACTCACTGTTCTACATCCGTCGGGAGCGGGAGGAACGCGCCAAGGGTCGGTCCGGTCTGGACGCGGTGGAGATCGCCGCGGAGACCTCCGGGCACGCGGTGGTGGTCTCCGGCTTCGCGGTGATCATCTCGATGGCCGGGCTGCTGCTCGCCGGCGACGTGGTCTTCTCGTCCCTCGCCATCGGCTCGATCCTCGTGGTGGCCGTCGCGGTGACCGGTTCACTGACCGTCCTGCCCGCCCTGCTGGCCCGGCTCGGCCGTTGGGTGGACCGGCCCCGGGTGCCGCTGCTCTGGCGACTGACCGCGCCGCGTACCGGCCGGCACGGCGAGCCCCGCGCGCCCCGGCTGTGGCCGGCGGTGCTCCGGCCCGCGCTGCGCGCGCCGGTGGCGACGCTTGTCATCTCGGTCGGGCTGCTGCTCGCGCTGGCCGCGCCGGCGCTCGGCATGAAGCTGAAGTTCCCCGGCATGGAGGACCTGCCTCGCACCACTCCGGCAATGCAGGCGTACGACCGGCTCACTGCCGCCTTCCCGAGCGCCGGCACCAATCACGTGGTGGCCGTCCGGGCACCCGCCGACCAGGTCGACCGGGTACGCGCCGCCCTCACCGGCCTGTCCACCCGTGCGGCCGGCGATCCGCTGTTCGCCCCGGCCGAGGCGGACGGCCCGAAGATCGAGGTGTCGGCCGACCGGCGGGTCTCGGTGCTGGACGTCCCCACCCCGTACGCCAGTCGCGACGACCGGTCGGTGCAGTCGTTGGAGAGGCTGCGCGGGGACCTGGTCCCGGCCGAGCTGCGCGGCATTCCCGGCATCGAGTACGCGGTGGGCGGGAGCGTCGCCGACAGCGAGGACTACGCCCAGCACGTCCGGGACAAGTTGCCGTTGGTCATGGGCTTCGTGCTGGTGCTGACCTTCCTGGTCATGGCGTTCACCTTCCGGTCGGTGGTGATCGCGGCAAGCTCGATCGCGCTGAACCTGCTCTCCGCCGGTGCCGCGTACGGCCTGCTGGTGCTGATCTTCCAGGGCGAGTGGGCGCAGGGGCTGCTCGGCTTCACGTCGATGGGCGCGATCGTGTCCTGGCTGCCGCTGTTCCTGTTCGTGGTGCTGTTCGGCCTCTCGATGGACTACCACGTCTTCGTGGTCAGTCGGATCCGCGAGGGCGTCCGGTCCGGCCTGCCCAACCGTGACGCCGTGTCGTACGGGATCACCTCGTCGGCCGGGGTGGTGACCAGCGCGGCGATCGTGATGGTCGGGGTCTTCTCGATCTTCGCCACGCTGAGCACGATCGACATGAAGCAGCTCGGCATCGGTCTGGCGGCGGCGATCCTGCTGGACGCCACCATCATCCGGGGAGTGGTGCTGCCAGCGTTGATGACCATGCTCGGCGACGCCAACTGGTGGGCCCCGCGTTTCCTGCGCCCCCGCCCGGCACCCGCGCCCACCGACCCGCCCGCCTCCGCCCCGGAGCTGGTCCCGGTGCCCTGACCTCCGAGCGCTCTGGGCCGGGCCGCGACCGTGGCCCGGCCCAGCCGTGTCTCAGGGGAGGGGGCAGGCTTCTCGGGACGCGTCCAGGGTGCGGTCCTTGCGGATCGACGCGAAGCCGTAGCCGACGGTGGTGACACAGAAGTCGTCGGTCGAGCCGGTGTACTCGACGTGGAAGACCGGCTTGCCGGCGTCGCTGAACGGCAGCAGTTTGGCGCACTGGGCCAGCCGGACGCACTCCTCGTTGACCGCGAAGTCGAAGTCCGGGGCCAGCGCGGCGAGTTGCGGCACGTCGTTGGCCAGCCCCGGGGAGAGACTCAGCGAGCGGGCCATCTCGGCGAGCCTGCGGTTGAACAGCAGTTGATCGTCGAAGTCGAGCGGAAAGCCGGTGCGCGCCGCGTACCCGTCGGCGTCGAAGAGCGCCACCGCGCCGAAGCCCTTGCCCCGGCAGAGCCGGAACCGGTCGGCCAGCACCGGTCGGAGCGCGTCCCAACTCCGGACGTCGAGCCACCGGCTGTCGGGTCGACGCCCGGCCGCGCCCCGGACGACCTCCGGGAACCGGCTGACGTCCGGGTCGTCGGAGCGGACCGATCCCACGTTCACCTGGCAGATCAACCGGCGGTCCCGGGAGCGCAGTTCGGCGGTCTGTGCGGCGGTGGTGGCCACCGGGTCGAGGAGGAAGACATGGGCGTCGACCGCCGGGTCGAGCGGGCCGCTGAGCTGCCACTGCCACTGCCAGTGCCGGGCCTGCGCCGCCGGCCACGCGGTGGGCGCGCCGGGCGGGGTGAGCGCGGGCCGGCACCCGTACGCCGGCACCAGGAGCACGAGAGCGACGCTGGCGGACAGGACGCGGTGCAGTGGGCGTACGGCGACGCGTCGCCGCGGCCGGATCCACATCGGCAGCTCCCGGGTCCCGGACGGCCGGTCGCCGCCCGCACCGGTACGCGGCCCCCACGCTCCGGCCCGACGTACCTCACCGGGTCAACGAGCGCGGGGGCGGGAACGACGCGCGGTCAGCGCGGCGCCGCGAAGACCTGCGTCCAGTACGGTCCGTTGCTGTTGGCGATGCCGACGCCGATCTCGGTGAACGAGCAGTTCAGGATGTTGGCCCGGTGGCCGGAGCTGTTCATCCAGGCGTCCATCACCGCGGCGGGGGTCTGCTGGTTCCAGGCCACGTTCTCGCCGTACGTGCGCCAGGCGTAGCCGACCCGGTCCAGCCGGGTGCCGGCGTTGCTGCCGTCGCTGCCGGTGTGCGACATGTTCTTGTGGTCGGCCTGGTCCTGGCTGTGCCGCTGGGCGGCGGTCATCAGCTTGGTGTCGATGCTCAGCGCCTTGCAGCCGGCCTTGGCCCGCTCGGCGTTGACCAGGTTCACCACCTCGCGGGCCTGGGCGCTGACGGAGCCGCTGGAGCCGCTGGAACCGGTGGGGCTGCCGGTGTTGCTCGGCGCGCTGCTGCGCTGGACGCTGCGGCGCGACGCGGCGGTGCTCCGCGACGTCGCCGGCGTGGGCTTGACGACCTTCGTCGGCGAAGGGCTCGGAGACGCCGTGGGGATGGCGGACGGGGAGGGTGCGGCGAGGGTGTCCAGTGCCGGCTCTCCGGTCGGCGCTGCCGACGCGGCGAAGGAGTCGTCGACGGCCGTCGGCTGGGCGGCCCCGTCGTCACCGCCGGGCAGGGCGAGCGCGCCGACGCCGAAGCTCACCACGAGGGTGGCGGCCGCGGCGGCGCCTCCGATCATCAGCGGCCGGCGCCAGCGGCGTGGGGAGCGGTGCCGTCCCTCGCCGGGCCGGCCGGTCTCGGCTGCGCCGTTCCAGCCGTCGGTGCTCTCCGGGTCGGTGTCGGTGTGCCAGCCGCCGGGCGCCTCGGCGCGCCGTACGCCGGTGGTGTCCTGGGCCGGGCGGCTGTCGCCCCAGCGGTCCGTCTCGCTGTCCGGCTGGTAGGCCCCCCAGGCCGCGGTGCGGGCGTCGGCCGCCTCGGCGGGGATCACCGGGTCCGGGTGCCGGCCCTCGGTGGGCTGCTCCCGGTGCCACTCGTCGCCCGACTGACCGGGCTCGTCGCCGAAGAGGTAGGCCGAGCGGGGCTCTGGGCCGTCGTGCAACCAGGCCGGCTCGTCGGTCGGTCCCTCGGCGCGCCGGGGGGCGCCGTTCGGGTCCATCGGATCGGTCCAGCCGTACACGCCTATGCCTCCAGGGGTCGGTTGCGGGCCGGGGTGACGCTACGGCGCGGCGACGACCTGCGGCAACGTGGCTAAGAAAGAGTTAAGGGGAAGTCGGACGCCAGGGTGCGGACTTCCGCAGATCCGGGCGTACAGTAAAGGCGTCCGGACAGAGAGTGTCCGTGCCTTGCGGCAGCCCCCCCGACAAGTGGACAGGTCGACGTGGAGATGATCTACGGCCTGCGAGAACTTGACGAAGGAGGGGTTTGCGGCTCAATATATAGGTGTCGCCAGTCGCGCCCGGTCATGCCCAGATACAGCCTGGAATGACAGCCGCGTATGAATTGGGCGCGCGTTGGCCGGCCTTTCCGGCAGCGCATATCAAGGAGTCAGCATGGCGAAGGCCCTCTACGGCCACGTAGGTGCAGCGCCCGACCGGCGTCTGCTCGACGAGGTCACCCGACTGCGTTCCAGGGTTCAGGCACTGGAGTTCGAGATCACGCGTCTGCGTGCCGACAATGATCGGCTCGCGGCGGCTGCGGCGGAGGCGGACGATCTGCTCCGTCTGGCCGAGCCGGCGCTGACCTGATCTCCAGGTCGTAAAAACTGAATCGCACCACCGCAAAAATACGCGCCGACACCTTCTGTGCCGGCGCGTAACACTGTCCGGGACCTTTTCGGCGCCGACGATTCATGATCTTGCTGCCGATCGTGCGGAGAGCGTGCCGCACAGTTACCGAAAAGCGCGTCGGCGGATAAGCCGATCATGAAAGGCACTTGTCTTTCTCGCGGTCTCCGGAACAACAGTGCGCCCACCGTCGACACGATGCGGGGCGGGTCGCGTGCCGGGCCGCTTCCACCGCCGGGTTAGTCTGCGAGTTCACCCAGGTCCCCACAGCCGGCGACGGTACGGCGGCCACCGGACGAGGATCGAGTAGGTGTATCTCAAGAGCCTGACGGTGAAGGGGTTCAAGTCCTTCGCCTCCGCGACGACGTTGAAGCTGGAGCCCGGGATCACCTGTGTGGTGGGCCCGAACGGCTCGGGCAAGTCCAACGTCGTCGACGCCATCGCCTGGGTCCTCGGTGAACAGGGCGCCAAGGCCCTCCGTGGCGGCAAGATGGAGGACGTCATCTTCGCCGGCACCGCCGGCCGGGCGCCGCTGGGTCGCGCCGAGGTCACCCTCACCATCGACAACACCGACGGCGCGCTGCCGATCGAGTACACCGAGGTCTCCATCACCCGCCGGATGTTCCGCTCCGGCGAGAGCGAGTACGAGATCAACGGCAACTCGTGCCGGTTGCTCGACATCCAGGAGCTGCTCTCCGACTCCGGCATCGGCCGGGAGATGCACATCATCGTCGGGCAGGGCCGCCTCGACGGCATGCTGCACGCCAAGCCGGAGGACCGCCGGGCGTTCATCGAGGAGGCGGCCGGCGTCCTCAAGCACCGCAAGCGCAAGGAAAAGGCGCTGCGCAAGCTCGACGCGATGCAGACCAACCTCAACCGCCTCACCGACCTCACGGCCGAGCTGCGTCGTCAGCTCAAGCCGCTGGGCCGGCAGGCCGAGGTGGCCCGGCGCGCCGCCGCCATCCAGGCCAACCTGCGCGACGCCCGGTTGCGGCTGCTCGCCGACGACCTTGCCACCCTGCGGACCACCCTCGACCGGGAGATCGCCGACGAGACCGCGCTGCGCGAGCGGCGCGAGCAGATCGAGGGTGAGCACACCGAGGTGCAGGGCCGGCTCGGCGAGTTGGAGGCCGCCCTCGCGGAGGACGCGCCGCTGCTCGCCGCCGCCCAGGACACCTGGTACAAGCTCTCCGCCCTCCAGGAACGCTTCCGCTCGATCGAGCAGTTGGCCCGGGAGCGGCTGCGGCACCTCAGCGCCACCGGCGACGACGAGCGGCCCGGCCGCGACCCGGACCAGCTGGAGGCCGAGGCGGAACGCGTCCGCGAGCAGGAAGAGGAGCTGCGCGGCGCGCTCACCGACGACCAGATCCGACTGGCCGAGGCGGTCGAGCACCGCCAGGAGTTGGAACGGCAGTTGGCCGCCGCCGAGCGCGAGCTGGTCGCCGCGGCCAAGGCCATCGCCGACCGGCGCGAGGGGATGGCCCGGCTCACCGGCCAGGTCAACTCCGCCCGGGCCCGGACCACCAGCGCCGGCGAGGAGATCGAACGCCTCGCGACCGCGCACGCCGACGCGCTGGGCCGCGCCGAGCAGGCGCAGGCCGACCTGGACGCGGTCGCCGCCCAGTCCACCGAGGCCGACCGGGACAACGCGGACCTGGACGCCCGGCACGCCGAGGCGGTCGCCGTACAGGAACGGGCCCAGGCCACCGTCCGATCGCTGGCCGACGCCGAGCGGGCGGCGGAGAAGGACGCCGCCACCTGGAAGGCCCGCGAGGAGGCACTCGCCCTGGGGCTGCGGCGCAAGGACGGCGCCGGGGCGCTGCTCGCCCGCGCCGGGGACGTGCCCGGCCTGCTCGGCAGCCTCGCCGGGCTGCTCACCGTCGCGCCCGGTCACGAGGCCGCGCTGGCCGCCGCGCTCGGCGGCCTCGCCGACGCGGTCGCCGTCACCGGGGTGGACGAGGCCGTCGAGGCGATGCGGCTGTTGAAGATCTCCGACGCAGGCCGCGCCGGCCTGCTGGTCGGCAGCCCGGCGGGGCCCGGCATGACCGGCTCCGCCGACGCGCTGCGCCCGAAGCTGCCGGACGACGCCCGGTGGGCGCCCGACCTGGTGGAGTGCACCGCCGAGCTGCGTCCGGCAGTGCACCGGGCCCTGCGGGACGTGGCGCTCGTCGACGATCTCGCCGCCGCCGCCGAGCTGGTCGCCAACAACCCCGAGCTGCGGGCGGTCACCCCGGACGGTGACGTGGTCGGGGCGTACGCGGCGGCGGGCGGTTCGGCCAAGGCCCCCAGCTACATCGAGGTTCAGGCCGCCGTCGAGGAGGCCCGCGCCAACCGGGTCACCGCCGAACGCGCTGGCCTGGAGCTACGTGATCAGTTGGTCGAGGCGCGTGCCGAGGTGGCTGCCGCCAAGGAGGCCGTGCAGCACGCCGCCGCCGAGAAGCGCGAGGCGGAGAGCCACCGCAACGCCGCCGCTCGCCGGCTGGCCGAGCTGGGCGCGGCGGCCCGTTCCGCGAAGGCCGAGACCGACCGGCTCGGCGACTCCCACTCCCGCGCCGAGGCCGCCCGGCAACGGGACCTCACCGCGCTCGCCGAGCTGGAGGAGCGGCTACGGCTGGCCGAGGAGACCCCGGTCGACGCCGAGCCCTCCACCGAGGAACGGGATCAACTCGCGGCCATGGTGCCGCAGGCCCGGCAGAACGAGATGGAGGTCCGGCTCGCCGTGCGTACCGCCGAGGAGCGGGTCTCCTCGATCGCCGGCCGGGCCGACTCGCTCGCGCGGCAGGCCACCGCGGAGCGGGCCGCCCGGGAACGCGCGGCGGCGCGGCGGGCCGCCCGCGCCCGGGGCGCGGGCATCGCCCGGTCCGTCGCCGGTGGTGCCCGGGAGGCGCTGACCCGGCTGACCACCTCGATCGCGACGGCCGAGGAGCACCGCGACGCGGTCGCGCTGGAGCGCGCCGCGCGGGAGGCGGAGCTTCAGGAGGTACGCGGTGCCGCCAAGCGGCTCGGTGCGGAGTTGGAGCGGCTGACCAGCCAGGTGCACCGCGACGAGGTGGCCCGGGCGGAGCAGCGGCTGCGCATCGAGCAGTTGGAGGCGAAGGCCGCCGAGGACTTCGGGCTGGACGTGGAGACGCTGGTCGCCGAGTACGGTCCGACTCAGCCCGTTCCGCCGACCCAGGTGGACGTCGCTGCGGCCGAACGGGACGGTCTGCCGGTGCCCGAGCCGGTGCGCTACGAGCGGCCGGTGCAGGAGAAGCGGGCCGCGAAGGCGGAACGCGAACTGGCCCTGCTCGGCAAGGTCAACCCACTCGCGCTGGAGGAGTTCGCCGCGCTGGAGGAGCGTTTCAAGTTCCTCTCCGAGCAGTTGGAGGACCTCAAGGCCACCCGTCGGGACCTGCTCACAGTGGTCAAGGACGTGGACGAGCGGATCCTGGAGGTCTTCGCCAGCGCCTTCGAGGACACCGCCCGGGAGTTCGAGCAGGTGTTCACAGTGCTCTTCCCCGGTGGCGAGGGACGGCTGATCCTCACCGAACCGGACGACCTGCTCACCACCGGCGTCGAGGTGGAGGCCCGCCCGCCGGGCAAGAAGATCAAGCGGCTGTCGCTGCTCTCCGGTGGCGAGCGGTCGCTGACCGCGGTGGCCATGTTGGTGGCGATCTTCCGCGCCCGGCCCAGCCCGTTCTACATCATGGACGAGGTGGAGGCGGCCCTGGACGACGTCAACCTGGGCCGGCTGATCACGTTGCTGGCACAGTTGCGCGAGAAGAGTCAGCTGATCGTCATCACCCACCAGAAGCGGACGATGGAGATCGCCGACGCGCTCTATGGCGTGACCATGCGCAGTGGGGTCACTCAGGTGATCAGCCAACGGCTCAACCGGGCCGACGAGGACGACCAGCGGCCTGGCCGCGGCGAGGAGAACGGGTAGTGGCTCGGGAACGCGCGACGGCGCTCCTGCTGGACTTCGATGGCGTACTGCGCCGGTGGGACCCGGCGGTGGCTGCCGTTGTCGAGCGGGAGTACGGCCTCTCCGAGGGTGTGCTCGGCGAGATCGCCATGCAGTGGGGGCGGCTCCAGCCGGTGCTCACCGGCCAGGTCAACCACGCCGAGTGGATGAACAGCGTGGCGGACGCCCTGACCGAGTCGGTGGGCAGCCCGGAACGGGCCCGCGCCGCGGTGGAGCAGTGGCAGAGCTACCGGGGAGAGGTCGACCAGGAGGTGCTGGCGTTCGTCCGGGAGGTCCGTGCGGCGGGCGTCCGGGTCGGGCTCGGCACCAACGCCACCGACCTGCTCGACGCCGACCTGGCCGCACTCGGCCTGGTCGGCGAACTGGACGTGGTGGTCAACTCCTCGGTGATCGGCGTGCACAAGCCCGCCCCGGAATACTTCAAGGCCGCCTGCGTGGCCCTGACCACCCCGCCGGCCCGGGTCCTCTTCGTCGACGACGAGGACTGGGCCGTGCGGGGTGCCCGGGCCGCCGGGCTGTCGGCGCACCGCTGGGGCGGCCACTCCGACCTGCGTTACCTGCGGGCGGCTCTGGACTACTGAGCCGCGCCGCCTGTCAGCGCAGGCCGGGGACCTCGGCCACCGTGAACGGTGGTGCCGGCGCGGTCGCGTTGAGCTGGCTGTTGACCCACAGCAGCCGGTCGTTGTCGCGGGCCAGGGTGGTCGGGGACTGCTCCAGGCCGGCGGTGTGGGACTTGGCTGACCGGTTGACGGGGCAGCGGGTCAGTCGCCGGTGACGCCGTCGATGCGTTCCCGGATCAGATCGGCGTGGCCGTTGTGCCGCGCATACTCCTCGATCATGTGCACGTACACCCAGCGCAGGCTGAAGGTGCGGTTCCCGTCGCTGCGGGTCAGCCTGAACGTGTCGTCCAGGGACCGCCCCTCGGTCGCCGCGCGGGCCGCTTCGACCTCGGCCCGGAAGGCGGCGAAGGCGGCCTCCGCGTCGGCGCTGGCCGCAGCGTGGAAGTCGGCGTCGTTGTCGGTGGTGTAGTCAAAGAGGTCGGGCAGGTCCTGGCCGGCGAAGCGTTGGCGGAACCATGAGCGCTCCACATCGGTCATGTGCAGGACCAACCCGAGAAGGTTCAGGCCGGACGGCTCGACGCTTGCCGTGCGCAACTGCTCGGCGGTCAGGCCGGCACACTTGTGCAGCAAGGTGTCGCGGTGGTAATCGAGCCAGCCTTCCAGCATGGTGCGCTCATCAGCGACCAAGGGCTCGTGGCTGCGGTCGATCTCCGGTGCTCTCCAAGTCGTCATCGGGTCATCCTGCGGCTCGGGCAAGACAGTCGCGAGCGGTTTTCAGGGCACCACGACGACTGGCCAGCGGCCGGCGCGGACCAGGCGGGTGGCGACCGAGCCGACCAGGCGGTGCCCGGCCTGCTCGGAGGCACCCACCACCACCATGTCGGCCTGGAACTCGTCCGCCGCCGCGCGCAGCTCGGCGTACGCGTCGCCGCGCCGGCACAGGAAGGTCACCCGCAGGCCCAACTCCTCGGCCCCGCGCCGGCACTCCCGGCGCAGCTCGTCGGCCAGCTCGTCGTGGGTCCGCTGCACCGCGCCGGCGTCCATCCCGGGCACCAGGGCGGTCAGGCCGCTCGACGAGCTGACGAAGACCACCACCAGGGAGGCGCCCTGCCGGCGCGCCAGGCCGGCGGCGTAGGAGCCGGCCCGCTCGGAGGTGCGGGTGCCGTCGACACCCACCATGATCACCCGAGGGCCGTCCGTGCCCCGTTCGAAGGGCAACGGGCGGGTCCGGGGGCCGAACTCCTCGCGGTCCGGTGCTCCCACGCTCATGGTTCTACCTCACCTCTGCTCACCGGTACGGACCACGGCTGCGCCAGCGCCGGCGGCGACTGTCGATTCCCGCTCGACCTCGCCGGAAACCGGGTCGCCGTTGTGCTGCCGCAGAGGTACCTCCTTGATGAAGGCGACCGCGATCAGCGCGATCAGCGCGAAGGGCGCGGCGGCCAGGAAGATGTCGCCGGCACCGTGGCCGTACGCGCCCTCCACGACGGCCCGCAGCGGGCCGGGCAGGGTGTGCACGTCGGGCAGGGTGCCACCCGAGCCGGAACTGGACGCGGGGATGCCGAGCTGGGCCAGCCCGTCGGCGGTGTAGTCCTTGACCTTGTGGGCGAGCACCGCGCCGAGGGCGGCGACGCCGATCGCGCCACCCAGGCTGCGGAAGAACGCCACCACCGAGCTGGCCGCGCCGAGCTCGTGCGGACCGACGGTGTTCTGCACGGCGAGGACCAGGTTCTGCATGGTCATGCCCAGACCGACGCCGATCACCAACATGTAGACGCTGAGCAGGGTGAAGCTGGTGTCCGCGCGCAGTGTGCCCATCAGCGCGAAGCCGACGGTGAGCAGCGCCGAGCCGATCACCAGGTAGCGCTTCCAGCGGCCGGTCTTGGTGATGACCCGACCGATGACCGTGGAGGAGACCAGCAGACCGAGGATCATCGGCAGGGTCATCAGACCGGACATGGTCGGGCTCTGCCCACGGCTGATCTGGAAGTACTGGCCCAGGAAGATCGACGCGCCGAACATGCCCACACCGACCGCGATGCTCGCGACGACGGCGAGGGTGATGGTGCGGTTGCGGAACAGCCGCGGCGGGATCATCGGCTCGGCGGCCCGGGTCTCGACCCGGATCGCCAGCGCGCCGAGCACCAGGGCCCCGAGGACCATGGCGGCGGTCTGCCAGGACGCCCAGGCGAACTGGTCACCGGCGAGCGAGACCCAGATCAGCAGCAGCGACACGGCCGCGGTGATCAGGGTGGCGCCCCACCAGTCGATCTCGGCCTTCCGCTTGACCACCGGCAGGTGCAGGGTCTTCTGCAGCACGATCAGCGCCACGATGGCGAATGGCACGCCGACGTAGAAGCACCAGCGCCAGCCGAGCCAGGAGGTGTCCACGATCACGCCGCCGATCAGCGGGCCGCCGATGGTGCCGACGGCCATCACGGCGCCGAGGTAGCCGCTGTAGCGGCCCCGCTCGCGCGGCGCGATCATCGTGGCCATGATCACCTGGGCCAGCGCGGTGAGGCCGCCGGCGCCGATGCCCTGCAGCACGCGGCAGGCGATCAGCTCGCCGGTGCCCTGCGCGAGGCCGGCCAACACCGAGCCCAGCACGTAGATGCCCAGGGCGAGTTGGACAAGTGTCTTCTTACTGGTCAGGTCGGCCATTTTGCCCCAGATAGGGGTGGTCGCGGTCGTCGCGAGCAGGGCCGAGGTAACCACCCAGGTGTACGCGGACTGGCCGCCGTGCAGTTCGGTGATGATCCGCGGCAGCGCGTTCGAGATGACCGTGGAGGAGAGGATCGCGACGAACAGGCCCAGCAGCAGGCCGGAGAGTGCCTCCAGGATCTGCCGGTGGGTCATGGTCACGGCGGTCGCCTGGGGAGGCGCTGTCGCCTGGCTCATCGTTGTTGCCTCCGAGCGGAGTCGAGGTGGAACGGCGGGGCTGGTACGCGCGGGCCGCCTGAGAGTTGCCTGAAGCAACCGTATGCCTTGGTTGCCTAGAGCAACAACTTGACGGACCGCGATGCTATTCCGTGTTCGACGCCCCTACTGCCAGGAGTCGTTGAACCGGCCGAGCAGCCGAGCGAAATCCTCGACGTCCTGGGCCGGCCAGTCGTTCAGCGTGCGCAGCAACTCTCCCACCCGCGCGGACCGGGCAGCGTCGAACCGGCGCTGGCCCTCCTCGGTGAACGTGATCTGCGCGGCCCGCCGGTCGCTCGGATCGGGGTCGCGGTAGACCAGGCCGAGGACCTCCAGGGCGTTGATCTGCCGGCTGAGCGTTCCCTTGCCCACACCGAGCCGCGCCGCCAACTCGGTCAACCGGATCGACCCACTGCGCCGCAACCAGAGCAGCAGCCCGTAGGTGTTCGGCTCCAGGTTCGGGTGCACCTCGCGGGCGATTTCCCAGGAAACCGCCCGCCCACGACGCAGCAGGGCGGTCAACTCGTGCTCGACCGCCCGGATCGGTTCTGGCAGGTGCTCGTCCACGCGTAGAGACTACGGCGAGGTCGGCCGTGCAGCGGCCGAGAGTCGGCGTCGCATCACGGGGCGTAGGTGGCCGTCCTTCGTGGTGCCCTCGATGACCACGTCGGCCCTGCGCCCCTCATGCGTCAGGGTGGCGACCGCGTTGCCGAAGTAGGGACCGGCCAACTTGCGCCACCGCACCCCCGGCCGGCGGACACCCGCGGAGCGGGCCAACGCCCGGGTGGCGCCGGCCGGACCGGCCGACCAGCCCATCTTCATCAGCGGGCGGATACCGGCCGGCACCTGGTTGTGGATCGGCGAACAGGTGAGCTGGTGCACCGGGGTCACCACCGCCGGGTCCGGGAACCGGGCCCGCGCCACGTACGAGTGGTGCACGTCACCGGAGAGCACGCTGATCGACGCCGGTGGGGCGTACGCCGGGCCGGCCCCGATCCGCGCGCCGGACTGCCGCGGCGTGCCGGTGCCGATGCGGGCGAACGTTTCCGCCAGCGCCTCGAAGGACCGCCGGAACGCCGCCCAGTGCTCCAGGTCCAGGGCGCGGCGCAGCTTCTCCGCCCCGCGCGCCACCCACGGTCGGCGTGAGTCCGCCAGCTTCTCGTTCCACGCCTCGATGTGGTGGATGCCCTGCGGCAGCAACCAGGGCAGCGACGCGCCGACCACCAGGTGGTCGTAGACCCCGTGCGCCTGGTCGAGGAACCAGGCCCACTCGCCGGGCGGCAGCATCGCCCGGCTGTTGGGCTCGAGCACCCTGCTGCACCGGTTGTCCAGCATGACCAGCCGGGTCCGGCCCAGGTCCAGTGCGTAGCTCCACTGATACTGCACCGCGCGCCAGCGCTCGGTGTCGTGCGCCAGGTCGGACTCCTGGTCGACCCGGTGGCCGAACTCGCGCAGCACGTTGGTGGCGTCCTCGGCGGCGGCGACCTTCGCGAAGACCGGATCGGCGACGATCTCGTCGGGGGAGAGGTTGCCCAGGTGCTGGTAGACCCAGTACGAGGCGAGCCCACTGCCGATCCGCTCCTGCCACCAGGGTTGCTCGCGCACCTCGGCTCGCCACGCCGCCGAGGTGTTCCAGTCGTCGATGATCTCGTGATCGTCGAAGATCATCACGCTGGGCACTGTGGAGAGCAGCCAGCGGATCTCCGGGTCACGCCAGGACTCCAGATAGAGCTTGGTGTACTCGTCGAAGCTCACCACCTGGTCGGCCGGAGCGCCCTTCGGCCGCCGCCGCCGCCGACGCAGCAGCCGGCGCACGGTGGGCGAGGTGACGTCGGCGTAGACCTGGTCACCGAGCAGCACCAGTAGATCGGGCAGCGGGTTCGACTCCGGGTCGGCCATCAACCGCCGGGCGTACGCGTCCAACGCGTCCGGTGGCAGTTTGCGGGTGGTGGCGTGCTGGGTGGTCTCGCGACACGAGCCGAAGATCAGATTTACCGGCTGGTCCCGATCGTCGGCGGCCCGGGTGCGGATCACGCTCGGCGGGAACCCGCTGCTCGGCACCGGCCAGACGATCTCGTCGTCGACCAGCACCTCGTAGGTGGTCTCGCTGTCCGGGGCGAGGCCCTCCACCACCACGAGGGCGTAGTGGTGGTCGTACGCCGAGAAGGTGGGCGCGGCGCCGGTGGCGCCGCCGGCAGTGCGGACGGTGACCACGGCGGGCGCGGCGGTCTCCACCCAGATCGTCGCCCGGGTGTCCACCACTCGCCGCAGAAGTGGGCCGATGAGGAGGTGTGCGGCGGGCATGCGGCCGAGCCTACCGCCGGTTCGCTGGTGCCGGCCGGGTGCGGTGCTGAGAGCCCCAGCACCGCTTCGGGCACGGCTCGGGGTGCGGTGGCTGGGACGCCGCCGCCGGCATCTGACAGGATTCCGGCATGGCCGAATATCTCGTCCTCGCTCTGGTCCTGCTCGGTGTGCTGATCGCCGGCACAGTCGGGCTGGTCGTGCCGCGATTGCGGCGACGGCCCGAGCCCCCGCTGCCACGCACGGAGGTCGACACCAGGGCTGAGGAGGATCTCGCCGGCCCGCCGGTCGAGGCACCGGAGTCCGATCTGTCCACCGGCGTCCTGGTCGAGCCGCCGCCGGTGCTCGAACCGCAGGTCGAGGTCCCCGAGCCGACCGCCGGGCGGCTGGTCCGGCTCCGCTCGCGGCTGTCCCGCTCCCAGAACGTGTTCGGCAAGAGCCTGCTCGGCCTGCTCGCCCGCGACCACCTCGACGAGGACGTCTGGGAGGAGATCGAGGACAGCCTGATCACCGCCGACGTCGGCGTCGACGCCACCCGCGACATCGTCGACCGGCTCCGCGAGCGCACCCGGGTGCTCGGCACCCGCTCGGCCTCCGAGCTGCGGGCACTGCTCGCCGCCGAGCTGGTCAACGCGCTCGACCCGAGCCTGGACCGCTCGTTGCGGACCGCCCCCAAGGACGGCGTGCCGGCGGTGGTCCTGGTCGTCGGCGTCAACGGCGCTGGCAAGACCACCACCTGCGGCAAGATCGCCCGGGTGCTGGTGGCCGACGGTCGCAGCGTGCTGCTCGGCGCGGCGGACACCTTTCGGGCCGCCGCGGCCGACCAACTGGAGACCTGGGGCTCGCGCGTCGGAGCGGAGACCGTGCGGGGGCCCGAGGCCGCCGACCCGGCCAGCGTCGCCTTCGACGCGGTCAAGCGGGGCATCGACACCGGCGTGGACACCGTGCTCATCGACACCGCCGGCCGCCTGCAGAACAAGGTCGGCCTGATGGACGAGCTGGGCAAGGTCAAGCGTGTGGTGGAGAAGCAGGGCCCGATCGACGAGACACTGCTCATCCTGGACGCCACCACCGGCCAGAACGGCCTGGAGCAGGCCCGGGTCTTCACCGAGGTGGTCAACGTGACCGGTGTGGTGCTGACCAAGCTCGACGGCACCGCCAAGGGCGGCATCGTGATCGCCGTGCAGCGCAAGCTCGGCATCCCCGTCAAGCTGGTCGGCCTCGGCGAAGGCAAGGACGACCTGGCCCCGTTCGACCCGGCGCAGTTCGTCGACGCGTTGCTGGGGACCGAGGCCACCGGCCGGGACGCGTAGTCTCGGGTGACCACTGACGATCGCGCGTACGCGGGCTGGCGTGACCCCGGCCATCCTTCGCAGCGCCTCGGGAGACCGTACGTGACTTCGCAGGAGATCCCGCTGCACGGCGGCAACGTGAGCACCGTTGTCCGCGTGGGTGACACGGTCCGGCGCAACGCCGGGCCGTGGACCCCGTCCGTACACGCGCTGCTGCGCCACCTGGAGTACGTGGGGTTCACCGGCGCCCCTCGGGCGCTCGGGATGGACGAGCGCAATCGTGAGGTGCTGTCGTACCTGGAGGGGGAGTGCGGAGAATATCCGCTCGCCCCGCACTGGGTGACCGACGAGGCCCTGGTCACCGTCGCCACCATGCTGCGGATGTTCCATGACGCGCAGTACGGCTTCACCCCTCCGCAGGCGGCGGTCTGGCGCTCGTTCGGCCCCCCACCACCGGACACCGAGGTGATCTGCCACCACGACGCCGCGCCGCACAACGTGATCTGGCGTCCGGACGGCACCCTCGGGCTGATCGACTTCGACCTCGCCTCGCCCGGAGCGCGGATCTACGACGTGGCGTACGCGGCCTGGACCTGGGTGCCGATCTTCGCGGACCGGGACTCGATCACGCTGGGCTGGAAGCACCCGGACCGCCCGCGCCGCCTCCGGCTCTTCGCCGACGCGTACGGGCTGATCCCCCGGGACCGGCACCGGCTGATCCGGACCATCCGTAAACGGATCGTGGACCACGTCGAGGGGATCCGGCGGATGGCTGCCGCCGGTGAGCCGGCGTTCGTCCGGATCGTGCACAAGGGCCACCTGCGTCGACCGATGCGCGATCTGCGGCTGCTCGACTACGAGCGGCACGCTCTGGAGAACGCCCTCCGCTGAGCGCCGGTCGGGCGATGCTCGGCCCGGCCGGTCACGCGCACCGGTCGATGCCGCTGACCGGTCAGCTATCGACGATCGCCGTCCGGTCGATCCACCTTCGTCCATGCCGACGACTGTGCGGAGTTCGTGACACGTCCGAAACAACCCGTCACGAAACGGAAACCCGCACGGGACCCAAAGTGAAACAGCCGGCCGCGAAGCTTCCGCGCAACCGGCCTACGGGCGACGCTGCCCCGGAAAGCCGCGAAGGAGGACTTCACCTTTAGGAGGCCAGCGTGCCTGAAGCACCGACGATCGACGGCGCCAATACCACGTGGCTGCTGGTTTCGACCGCGCTCGTGCTGCTCATGACCCCCGGACTGGCGCTGTTCTACGGCGGCCTCAACCGGGCCAAGGGCGTACTCAACATGATGATGATGAGCTTCTCGGCTATCGGGCTCATCTCTATTCTGTGGTGGTTCTACGGATTCAGCGTCGCCTTCGGGGCCGACGTGAACGGCTTCTGGGGCGACCCGGGCGCGTACCTCGGCACCAAGACCTTCCTCGCCGAAACCGACCTGTGGGGTGCCACGGCGGAGAACCCCAGCGGCATCGGGGTCCCGCTCTACGTGTTCATGGCATTCCAGATGGTCTTCGCGGTGATCACCGTCGCGCTGATCAGTGGTGCCATCGCCGACCGGGCCAAGTTCGCCGGCTGGCTGCTGTTCGCCTTCGGCTGGGCCACCCTGGTCTACTTCCCGGTCGCCCACTGGGTGTGGGGCGGCGGCATCATCGGCGGCGACATCCACGCACTGGACTTCGCCGGTGGCACCGCGGTGCACATCAACGCCGGTGCGGCGGCCCTGGCCGTGGCTCTGGTGCTCGGCAAGCGGCTCGGTTGGCCGCGTGAGGGCATGAAGCCGCACAACATCCCGCTGGTCGCGCTCGGTGCGGGTCTGCTGTGGTTCGGCTGGTTCGGGTTCAACGCCGGCTCCGAGCTGACCGTCGACTCGGTCGCCGGCCTCGCCTTCATCAACACCCAGCTCGCCACGGCGGCTGCGGTGCTCGGCTGGATCGCGGTCGAGTGGATCAAGGACCGGAAGCCGACCATGGTCGGTGCCTCGTCCGGTGCCGTCGCCGGCCTGGTCGCCATCACCCCGGCCTGCGGGTTCATCGCCCCCTGGGCGGCCGTCCTGCTCGGCGTCGTCGCCGGGGCCGTGTGCGCGCTCGCCATCAGCCTCAAGTACAAGCTCGGCTACGACGACTCGCTCGACGTGGTCGGCGTGCACTTCGTCGGTGGTTGGATCGGGTCGCTCTGGCTCGGTCTCTTCGCCACCAACTCGGTCAACTCCGCGATCACCGACGTGGTGGGCGCCTCCGACGGCCTCTTCTACGGCGGCGGCGCGACCCAGCTCGGGCGGCAGGCCCTCGCCGGCCTGATCGTCACCGTCTGGTCGTTCGGCATCGCCTGGGTGCTCGCCTTCGTCATCGAGAAGACGATCGGCTTCCGGGTCAAGGGTGAGGACGAGGTCGAGGGCATCGACATCGCCGAGCACGCCGAGAGCAGCTACGACCTGTCCCCGGCCGGCGGCGGCAGCGGCAGCGCGTTCGCGATGGCCGGCATCGGCACCCCCGGTGGCGGCACGACGAGTGGTGCCAAGCCGGAGGCGGAGCCCGCCGAGCCGGTCAGCGAAAAGGTCGCCGGTTAACGTTCCTGGGATGGAGGGGTTGGACATGAAGCTGGTGACCGCAGTCATCAAGCCGTACCAACTGGACGCGGTGAAGGAGGCCCTGCACGCCCTCGGGGTGGCCGGGCTGACCGTCAGCGAGGTTCAGGGGTACGGGCGGCAGAAGGGGCACACCGAGGTCTACCGGGGTGCCGAGTACACGGTCGAGTTCCTGCCCAAGATCCGGGTCGAGGTGCTCACCGACGAGATCGACGTCGACAAGGTGGTGGACGCCATCGTCGGAGCGGCCCGCACGGGCAAGATCGGTGACGGCAAGGTCTGGGTCACCGGTGTCGAAGAGGTCGTCCGGGTGCGTACCGGCGAACGCGGCCTCGACGCACTCTGACGCGGCCACGACTGACATGACCTCGTTGATCAAGAAGAACGCGTCAGGACCCGCCGATGACGGCGACGCGAACCTCTTGATCAACGAGGTCGTCGGCGTTCCCGGGGGGATCGGGGAAGCGGCCCGGCGAGGGCGGGCCGCCGCCTACGACTCGTTTCTGCGGGGGTTGCTGCCGGCGCGGGACGGGGTGGCACTGCTGGCCGTCGGGGGCTTGGGTCGGCGGCAGTGTGCCCCGTACAGCGACCTCGACCTGGTGCTGCTGCACGCCGGGGTGCCCGGCACCGACGAGTTGGCCGCCTCGGTCTGGTACCCGATCTGGGACGCGGGCCTGCGGCTCGACCATTCCGTACGCACCGTCGCCGAGGCGCTCTCGGTGGCCCAGGACGACGTGAAGGTCGCCCTCGGGCTGCTCGACGCCCGGTTGATCGGGGGGGACCAGACGCTGGCCGACGCGCTGATCCGCACCGCCGCCGATCACTGGCGGCGCACCGCGGTCCGGCACCTGCCCGGCCTGCGGGAGGTCACCGAGGCCCGTTGGCAGGCCCACGGTGAGCTGGCGTTCCTGCTGGAGGGCGACCTCAAGGAGGCCGCCGGTGGTCTGCGTGACGTGGGGCTGCTGCGGGCGATCTCCGCCGCCGGCATCACCGACGCGCTGCGTCCCGCCGTACGCGCCGCCCACCTGCGCCTGTTGGACACCCGCGACGCGCTGCACCAGCAGGTCGGCCGACGGGTCGACCGGCTGGTCGCCCAGGAGCGCGACGGAGTGGCCACCCTGCTCGGTCTGCGACAACTCCAGCCCGGCGCGTCTGACGCCGCGCGGCGGCCGGGAGCCGTCGTGGAAGACGGCGACGCGCTGCTGCGTCGGGTCGCCGGTGACGCCCGCACGGTCAGCCACGCCCTGGACGACGCCTTCCGGGCCGCCGACCGGCTGCGCTCCGGCCGCTCCCGGGGCGGCAACGGCCGCCCGGCCCGCCGCCCGGTCGCCCGCGACGTGGTCGAACACGACGGCGAGTTGGTGCTCGCCCGCACGGCGATCGGGGCACGCCCCGACCCGAGCCTCTCCCTGCGGGTGGCCGCCGCGTCGGCCACGACCCGGATCCCCATCGCGCGGGCCACCTGCGAGTGGCTGGCGGCGTACTGCCCGCCCCTGCCGGCTCCCTGGCCGGCCGAGGCCCGGGCCGCGCTGATCACCCTGCTCGGCGCCGGTGCCGGCCTGGTGCCCGCCTGGGAGACCTGCGACCGGTACGGGCTGGTCGACGGCTGGCTGCCCGAGTGGACCCGGCTGCGCAGCCTGCCCCAGCACAACCCGGTGCACCGCTTCACCCTCGACCGGCACCTCGTGCAGACCGCGCACGAGGCCAGCCGGCACGCCCGCGAGGTGGAGCGCCCCGACCTGCTGCTCCTCGGCGCTCTCCTGCACGACATCGGCAAGGGCCTCCCCGGTGACCACAGCACCGTCGGTGTGCCGGTTGCCCAGGCGGTGGCCACCCGGGTCGGTCTGCCCGCGGCGGAGGTCGAGCTGATCGGCAAGCTGGTCCGGCTGCACCTGCTGCTGCCTGACGTGGCCACCCGCCGGGACCTGGCCGACCCGGTCACCATCGCCTCGGTGGCCGAGGCGGTCGGTGACACCGGCACCCTCGACGTGCTGCACGCGTTGGTCCGCGCCGACGCGGCGGCGACCGGGCCGGCGGCCTGGTCCGACTGGAAGGGCCGCCTCGTCGCCGAGTTGGTCGCCCGGGTTCGCACCGCGCTGGACACCGGCGTACTCCCCGAGCCACCCGCCCCGAACCCGGAGCTGCTGGCCGGGCCACTGCCGGTCGTCCACCTGACCGGCGACCGGGTGTCGGTCGCGGCGGCCGACCGGCGGGGTCTGCTCGCCACGGTGGCCGGCTGCCTGGCGCTGCACCGGCTGGAGGTGATCTCCGCGGACGCCTCCGCCGTCGACGGCCGGGCCCTGGTCGAGTGCCGGGTGCAGCCCCGCTACGGCCTTCCGCCGGACCCGGTCCCCCTCCGCGCCGACCTGCGCCGGGCGGTCGCCGGCGACGTGTCGGTCACCCAACGGCTGCGGGGCCGTGCGCTCGCCAGCCGTGGCGGTGGCGCGGCCCCACGAGTGGTCTGGCACCGCGAGGCGGCCACCGACGCCGTACTGCTGGAACTGCGCGCCGCCGACGCCGCCGGGCTGCTCTACCGGGTCGCCTGCGCGCTCGACGAGGCTGGCGCCCTGGTTCGCGCGGCCCGCATCTCCACCCTCGGCGCCGACGTGGTCGACGCCTTCTATCTGGTCGGCGGTTGGCCGGACGACGCCACCCGGGTCCGCCTGGAGGCCGCCGTCCTGGCCGCCGTCTAACCGCCCCGCCCCGCCCCGCCCCCGCCCCCGCCCCCGCCCCCGCCCCCGCCCCGCCCCCCCGCCCCGCCCGCTCCGCCCCGAATTCCGCGTCGATCTTGCACTTTGTGTCCCCGCATACCACGTAAAAGCCGCGTAGTGACGACACAAAGTGCAAGATCGCGGGAGCGGAGGGCGAGGGCAAGATCGAGGGCGCGAGGGCGCGAGGCGCGAGGGCGCGGGGGCGCGGGGGCGGTACGTCGGGGGGCGTAGTGGCGGTGCCGCTCGTGGACGCACGTCGAGCGGCACCTGCGCGGGCAGAATGACGCCCATGCGACGAGGCGGGCAGTGGCGGTGGCCGGAGGCGGCGGCGGATGCCGCGCTCGCCCTGGTGCTGCTCGGGTTCGGCCTGCTCGCCACCGGTCTGGCCGGGGACAACCAGCCGGGGTCGAGGCCGGTGGACGCCGCCAGTCGGGTGCTGATCGCCGTCGCCGCGCTCGCCCTGCTGATCCGGCGGCGTGCTCCGGTCGCCACCCTCGCCGTGGTCACCGTGGCCACCTCGACGTACCTGCTGATCGGCTACCCGTACGGCCCGATTCTGGTCACGTTCCTGGTCGCGGTCTACACCGTGGCCGTGTGGCTCCCGGTGCGACCTGCGGCGCTCGCCACCGGCGGTGCGTTCGTTCTGTTGTTGGCGCACGTCTTCTTCGGGCGGGGGCCCGCGCCAGGTTGGACGGGAGTGCTGCCCGCGGCGGCCTGGGTGGTCGTACCGTTCGCGGTGGGGGTGGTGGTGCGGGTGAGCCGTGAGGCGACCGCGCGTACCCGTGCCGAAGAGGCCCGAAGTCGTGCCGAGCAGGCGCGACGCCAGGCCGACGAGGAGCGGCTGCGCATCGCGCAGGAGGTGCACGACGTGGTGGGGCACGGGCTGGCCGCGATCAGCATGCAGGCGGAGATCGCCATGCACCTGCTGCCGAAGCGGCCGGAGCAGGCGGAGGTGGCCCTCACCGCGATCAGCCGGACCAGCCGCGAGGCGTTGGACGAGCTGCGGGTCACGCTGGGCGCGGTGCGGCGGGGTGCCGGGCGCGAGCCGGTACCCGGCCTGGCCCGGCTGCCCGCGCTGCGCGACCGGCTCGCCGGGGCGGGGCTCGCCGTCGAGGTGCGCGTGGTCGGGGGCCCCCGGGAGGTGCCGGCCGCGGTCGACCTGGCCGCGTACCGGGTGGTGCAGGAGGCGTTGACCAACGTGCTGCGTCACGCGGGAGTGGCGAGCGCGGAGGTGACCGTGGACTACCGCGCCGACGAGGTGACCGTCGAGGTGACCGACCGGGGGGTGGGTACCGGCCGCGCCGGGACGGCTCCGGCCGACGACGAGGGCGGCCACGGTCTGGCCGGGATGCGCGAGCGGGTCGCGGCGCTGGGCGGGCGGTTGACCACAGGGCCGCGCGCCGAGGGCGGGTTCCGGGTGTACGCCATGCTGCCCGCGGAGCCGACGACGTGATCCGGGTGCTGATCGCCGACGACCAGGACCTGGTCCGGCTCGGACTGCGCGCGCTGGTGGAGAGCGAGGACGACCTGGCGCTGGCCGGCGAGGCGTCCGACGGGCTGCGGGCGGTCGAGTTGGCCCGTCGGGAACGGCCGGACGTGGTGCTGATGGACATCCGGATGCCCGGCATCGACGGCATCGAGGCGACCCGCCGTATCGTCGCCGACCCCGATCTGACCGGCACGCGGGTGGTGGTGCTCACCACCTTCGAGCTGGACGAGTACGTCTTCGACGCGCTGCGGCACGGTGCGAGCGGGTTCCTCACCAAGGACACCAGACCGGCTGAGCTGCTGCGCGCGATCCGGCTCGTCGCCGAAGGGGAGGCGCTGCTGTCGCCGTCGGTGACCCGGCGGGTGGTGCGGGAGTTCGCCACCCGGCCGTCCCGGGTGCTTCGTCCGCACCCCCGACTGGAGGCGCTGACCGATCGGGAGCGTCAGGTCGTCGGCCTGGTCGGTGAGGGCCTGAACAACGAGGAGATCGCCGCGCAGTTGGTGGTCAGCCCGGCGACCGCGCGGACCCACGTCAGCCGGGCGATGGGCAAGCTGGGCGCCCGGGACCGGGCCCAGCTCGTCGTGTTCGCGTACCAGTCGGGGTTGGTGTCGGAGTGAGGCCCGGGCCGGGCGACAGCGGCCCTACGGCAGGGCGGTTACCCTAGCGGTGGCCGGACTCCGCAGTGCCGGCCGCGTTGTGCCCGCCGGAACACTGACAAACGGGATGTTCGCGTGTTTGACACCTTGAGTGACCGCCTGTCCGGGATCTTCACCAAGCTCCGCGGCAAGGGGCGGCTCACCGACGCCGACATCGACGCCACCGCGCGCGAGATCCGCCTCGCGCTGCTGGAGGCGGACGTCGCGCTGCCGGTGGTCAAGGGCTTCATCGCGGCCGTCAAGGAACGGGCCCGCAGCTCCGAGGTCTCCCAGGCGCTCAACCCGGCCCAGCAGATCATCAAGATCGTCAACGAAGAGCTGATCAACGTGCTCGGCGGCGAGGGGCGACGGCTCCAGTTCGCCAAGCAGCCGCCCACGGTGATCATGTTGGCCGGCCTCCAGGGTTCCGGTAAGACGACCCTGGCCGGCAAGCTGGCCCGCTGGCTCAAGGGCCAGGGGCACCAGCCGCTGCTGGTCGCCGCCGACCTTCAGCGTCCCAACGCCGTCGGGCAGCTCCAGGTGCTCGGTGGCCGGGCCGGTGTCGAGGTGTACGCCCCGGAGCCCGGCAACGGCACCGGTGACCCGGTGCAGGTTGCCCGCGCGTCGATCGAGCACGCGAAGCGCGCCGCTCGCGACATCGTCATCGTCGACACCGCCGGCCGGCTCGGCATCGACGCCGAAATGATGCAGCAGGCTGCCGACATCCGCGACGCCGTCTCACCGGACGAGGTCATCTTCGTCATCGACGCGATGGTCGGTCAGGACGCCGTCCGCACCGCCGAGGCGTTCCGCGACGGCGTCGGCATCACCGGTGTGGTGCTCTCCAAGCTCGACGGCGACGCCCGTGGTGGTGCCGCTCTGTCGGTTCGCGAGGTCACCGGGCAGCCGATCCTGTTCGCCTCCACCGGTGAGAAGCTGGAGGACTTCGACGTCTTCCACCCCGACCGGATGGCCAGCCGGATCCTCGGCATGGGCGACGTCCTCACTCTGATCGAGCAGGCCGAGCAGGCCTTCGACTCCGATCAGAAGGAGAAGATGACCGCCAAGCTGATGGGCGGTGAGCAGTTCACCCTGGACGACTTCCTCGACCAGCTCATCGCGGTGCGGCGGATGGGCCCGATCGCCAACGTGCTGGCCATGATGCCCGGCATGGGGCAGATGAAGGACCAGCTCTCCGAACTGGACGACAGCCACTTCGACCGGGTCACCGCGATCATCCGGTCGATGACCCCGGGTGAGCGCACCAACCCGAAGATCATCAACGGTTCCCGCCGGGCGCGCATCGCCAACGGCTCCGGGGTCACCGTGATGGACGTCAACCAGCTGCTCAACCGCTTCGCCGACGCACAGAAGATGATGAAGCAGATGGGCGGCATGATGGGCCTGCCCGGTGGCGGCCGCCGCAAGGCGACCAAGTCGCCGAAGAACAAGCGCAAGGGCACCAAGGGCGGCGGTCGTCCGCGTACCGGCGCCGGCACCGGGATGCCCGCCGGCTTCCCGGGCGGCATGCCGCAGCTCCCGCCGGGGATGGACCCGAACGATCTCGCCGGCGGTCAGGGCCTGCCGCCCGGCTTCAAGCTCCCGAAGATCGACTTCAACAAGCTCGGCAAGGGTGGCGACAAGGGCCCGCGCTGAGGCGTGTTGGTGACGGACCTGTTCGTCACCGAGCGCCCGTGGAAGGTCTCCGTGGACCTGCTGGCGCTGACCACCCGGAAAGAACGACCTGCTCGCCCCCGACGGGGAGTGATCGGGTAGGACTGTGCGCATGGCTCTTCATGTGCGCGGCGTGCTGCTCCCCGACGACGAGGTACGGGATCTCTGGCTGGTCGGCGACCGGGTGACCTTCACCCCGGTGCCCGGTGCGGAGACGGTCGTCGACGGCGGCTTCGTCCTGCCGGGGCTGGTCGACGCGCACTGCCACATCGGCATCGCCCGAGGTGGTGCCCCGATCACCTCCCTCGACCAGGCCCGCGAGTTGGCCCACGTCGACCGGGACGCCGGGGTGCTGGCGATCCGGGACGCCGGCTCGCCGTACCCGTACCCCGAACTCGACGATGAGCCGGACCTGCCGCGACTGGCCCGCGCGGGGCAGCATGTCGCCCCGCCGAAGCGCTACCTGCGCGACATCGGCGTGGAGGTCGACGCGACCGAGGTGGCCGCCACTGTGGCCGCGCAGGCGCGGGCCGGCAACGGCTGGGTCAAGCTGGTCGGCGACTGGATCGACCGGGGCGTCGGTGACCTGGCGCCGGCCTGGGACGCGGACACCCTCACCGCCGCCGTGCGGGCGGCGCACGACGCCGGGGTACGCGCCGCGGTGCACACCTTCTCCGAGTCGGCCGTCGAGATCATGGTGCGGGCCGGGGTGGACTCGGTGGAGCACGGCACCGGGCTCAGCCTCGACCTGATCGACGAGATGGCCCGCCAGGGCACCGCCCTGGTCCCCACGATGATCAACATTGCCACCTTCGGGGGCATCGCCGAGCAGGCGCGGGGCAAGTTCCCCGGGTACGCCGACCACATGCTCGCGCTGCGCGACGGCTTCCCCGAGGTGGTGCGTGCCGCGCACGAGGCCGGGGTGCCCATCTACGTGGGCACCGACGCCGGTGGCGGCATCGATCACGGGCTGGCCGCCGAGGAGATGCTGCTGCTGCACGAACGGGCCGGGATGGCACCCGTCGACGTACTTGCCGCCGCCTCCTGGGGCGCCCGCGCGTGGCTCGGCTTCGCCGGCCTGGTCGAAGGCGGCCTCGCCGACCTGACCGTCTACCCCGAAGACCCCCGCAGCGACCTGCGCGTCGTCCGCGCCCCGTCCCGCACGATCCTCCGCGGCCGCGTCATCCGCTGACCCCGCGAGCGCCACGCCGCCCGCGCCGGGTCAGCGTCGCGCCTCCGCGTGGCGCCTCGGCGTCGCGCCTCCGCGTGGCGTCCGTCGCAAGATCGCGCTCGAACCAGGATGTAGTGGCCTACGCGTTGGAGGATGCCACTACATCCATGATCGAGCGCGATCTTGGCTTGGTAGCGAGATCAGGCAGGCCCCGAGGAGCAACATCCCCGCAACATCGGGGATGTTGCTCCCTTCTGCGTACCTGAGGCCGCAACATCCGGAAGTTGTGCGGGTGCGGGTGCGGGTGCGGGTTGGGGCCCGGTGGGCGTGCGCGGGGCATGGACAAGCGGGCGCGGGTAAAGCGTGCGCGGGCAGGCGGGACCGGGCAGGCGGGAACGGGCAAGCGTGCGCGGGCAGGCGGGACCGGGCAGGCGGGGACGGGCAGGCGGGAACGGGCAAGCGTGCGCGGGCAGGCGGGACCGGGCAGGCGGGGACGGGCAAGCGTGCGCGGGCAAGCGGGGACGGGCAGGCGGGTGGGGGCCAGCGGGCCGGTTGCGCGGGGGTGGGGGTGAGGGGGTCAGGGGAGTGGGCGGGCGGCGGCGCTGAAGAGGTGTACGGCAAGGTCGGCGAGGGCCGTGGCGGTCTGCTCGATCGGTTCACGGGGGAGCACGATGTGGCTGACCACCAAGCGGACGATGGTGTCGGCGGCGAAGGCCAGCGCGGCCTGGTCCGCTCCGGGCAGGTGATCGCCGGCCCAGTCGATCAGCGCGCCGGACGCCTCGGTGAGCACCACCTCGGCCCGGGTGGTGAGGTACGGAAGTAGCTCGTCCGAGCCGCCCCGGGCGCTGGTCAGGATGGCCTTGACCAGCGGGTTTTGCGCCGCCGTGCTGAGGGTGTGCGCGATGGCCGCGTACGCGCCGGCCCGTACGTCGGTGCCGTGGGCGAGCAGAGCGGCCCGGACGGCGCCGACGAACCGGTCCACCTCGGCGCGGGCGAGGGCTTCGGCCAGCCCTGCCTTGCTGCCGAACTCGTTGTAGACGGTCTGTCGGCTCACCCCGGCGGCGTTCGCGACGGCACCCATCCGGACGCCGTCCCATCCGGTCGCGACGGTCAGGGCGCGGGCGGCGTCGACGATGCCGGTCCGTACCGGGGTGGGGCCAGTCTGCTCAATCATGGTGGTCGAAGTGTAGGTCGTTCAGCGCACCTCGATCTGGTACTGCGCCTCGACCCAGAACCGCCCGCCGTCGGTGCCACCGAAGCTCAGGTCGTGTCGGCCGGGGCGGGGCGGCGGGATCAGCCCCCACAGCCCCCAGCAGGAGACAGGCACCGACCACGGCCACATGGTGACGACGTTGTTGAAGAAGCCGCGGACCGGGAACGGCTCGGCCGAACCGGCCGGTGTCAGCGCGATCGGCAGTCCGTCGAGCTGCGCGTGCCCGGTCGCGTTGAGGTCGGCCCCGGCCGGGCCGGTTTCGCCGCCGACCTGCCACCAGCAGAACGCCGGGAAGAAGAGCGGCCGTCCGGCGGGAACCACGCAGTTCCGTTGCGCAGAGCCACCGTGCGTACCCGCGAGGAACCACACGTCGGCGGGCTGGTGATGCCCTGCGTGCCGGCCGGATCGGTCGGCGATCGGGCTGGTCGGCCGCCGGTGTCGGGCCACCCAGCTCACCCATCTCGCGGCCAGATGTGCCAGATCGGGGGCCTCGGGCTCGGATGTGGGAGCCGCTCCGGTGTGCGGATTGAGGAAGGTCATGACGGCAGATGCTAACGATGCCGCGCCCGAGCGCACTGCCCTGACGAGCGGCGCATAGGATGTGCGGTCATGGCACGCGTGCTCACTCCCCGTGCGGAGGATTTCCCCCGCTGGTACCAGGACCTGATCGCCAAGGCGAAGCTGGCCGACAACGGCCCGGTTCGCGGCACCATGGTCATCCGACCGGCCGGCTACGCCATCTGGGAGCGTATGCAGGCTGAGATGGACGCTCGGATCAAGGCGGCGGGTGCGGAGAACGCGTACTTCCCGTTGTTCATCCCCGAGAGTTACCTCAAGCGCGAGGCGCAGCACGTCGAGGGCTTCTCGCCGGAGCTGGCGGTCGTCACCCACGGTGGTGGCAAGCCCCTGGCGGAGCCGGTGGTGGTGCGTCCGACCAGCGAGACGGTCATCGGCGAGTTCATGGCCAAGTGGATCGACTCGTACCGGGACCTGCCGCTGCTGCTCAACCAGTGGGCGAACGTGGTCCGGTGGGAGCTTCGTCCGCGGATCTTCCTGCGTACCAGCGAGTTCCTCTGGCAGGAGGGGCACACCGCGCACGCCACCCGTGAGGACGCCCGGGCGTACGCGCGGCGGATCCTGCACGAGGCGTACGAGGATCTGATGGTCAACGTGATCGGCATTCCGGTGGTGGTCGGCCTGAAGACGACGCGCGAGCGCTTCGCCGGGGCGACGGCCACGTACACCTGCGAAGGCATGATGGGCGACGGCAAGGCGTTGCAGCTGGGCACCAGCCACGAGCTGGGCCAGAACTTCGCCAAGGCGTTCGACATCAGCTACTCCTCCAAGGAGGGCGGCCGGGAGCACGCCTGGACCACCTCGTGGGGCACGTCCACCCGGATGCTCGGTGGCCTGATCATGGCGCACGGCGACGACAACGGCCTGCGCGTGCCGCCGAGGCTCGCGCCGATCCAGGCGTACGTCATGATCGTCAAGGACGGCGACGGCGTGGGCGAGGCGGCGGCCAAGCTGCGCGACGGCCTGCGCGACGCCGGTGTCCGGGTCGCGCTCGACGACCGGACCGACACCCCGTTCGGCCGCCGGGCCGTCGACGCCGAGCTGCGCGGCTATCCGGTACGCGTCGAGGTCGGCCCCCGTGACCTGGCCGTGGGCAACGCGACGGTGGTGCGTCGGACCGACGGCTCGAAGACCCCGACGCCGGTGGCCGACGTGGTCACCGCGGTGCTGGCCGCCCTGGAGACCGACCAGCAGGTGCTGCACGACCAGGCACTGGCCAACCGCGAGTCCCGCACGGTGGAGGTTGCCACCCTCGCCGAGGCGATCGAGGCCGCCGCGACCGGCTGGGCGCGCGTGCCGTGGTCTGCGGTGGGCGTGGCCGGCGAGGCTGAGGCGAACGGTCAGGGCGTCACGGTGCGCTGCCTGCTGCGCGCCGACGGTTCGGTACCGGACTCGGAGGACGAGTCGGATCTGATCGCCATCCTCGCCCGCGCCTACTGAGGTGCGGCCGGGCAACCCCGTCGACCGGTTCGCGCCGGGTCGGCTGATCATGCATCGGAACGTGCGGCACGGCCGGATCGGGTGGGTCCGGCCGGCCCGCGTGGTCAGCGACGACGATCGAGGCTTGCTGGTCTGGATCGCCCGGGACTCGCCGGTGGCCCACGAGGTGACCGAGGCCGGGCTCAACATGCGGGCGATGCCTTTCGCCCAGTGGATCTCGTCGACCTACCGGTTGGCGCACGGACGCTGGAACGGCCCGCCGCTGCTGAAGTTCCTGCCCACGGGGGCGGCGCACTCCGTCTGGTGGTTCTCCGACGCCCAGGGCCGGTTCGCCCACTGGTACGTCAACCTGGAGGAGCCCGGCGTCCGTTGGGACGACGGCCCGGTGGCCGGCGTCGACGTGGTGGACCAGGACCTGGACGTGGTGGTGTGGCCGGATCGCAGCTGGGAGTGGAAGGACGAGGGCGAGTTCGTCGAGCGGCTCGCCTTCGGCGCCGACTACTGGGTGACCGACGAGAAGGCGGTCCGTGCCGAGGGGGAGCGGGTGATCGCGCTCGCCGGGGCCGGCGAGTTCCCGTTCGACGGCACCTGGTGTGACTTCACACCCCCTTCGGAGTGGGGCATACCGGACAAACTGCCACCGGGATGGGATCGTCCGCCGGTGCGCTGAGCGGTATCCCAGGTCACCGACGACGCGGTGTACGGGTCCGATGCGGGAGATCGGCATCGGATCTGGCAGAATAGGTCGCTGGTATCCGGCGCGCGTCCGGCGCCCTCTAACCCGGGCACGTCGCCAGTCCACCGAGTAGTCTCCGGCCCAACCCCACTGTGCCGGTCGGCGCTCACCCATGCACACCGCCCGTTTGGGCCGGTGAGATCGCAACAGGAGCGAAACAACTGTGGCCGTAAAGATCCGGCTCCTGCGGATGGGCAAGATCCGCAACCCGCAGTACCGCATCGTCATCGCCGACTCGCGCACCAAGCGCGACGGCCGGGCGATCGAGTTCGTCGGGGTTTACCAGCCCAAGGAAGACCCCTCGATCATCGAGGTCAAGTCGGAGCGGGTCCAGTACTGGCTGTCCGTCGGCGCTCAGCCGAGCGAGGCGGTGCAGCGGCTGCTGGAGCTGACCGGTGACTGGCAGAAGTACAAGGGCCTGCCGGCCCCGCCGCCGCTCCTGGTCGCCCCCGAGCGGGCCGACCGCAAGGCGGCGTACGAGGCTGAGGCGAAGGCCGCCGCCGGGCTCGCCCCGGAGACCCCGGCCAAGCCGGCCAAGAAGGCCGCCAAGGCTGCCGAGGCTCCGAAGACCGAGGCTCCGGCTGAGGCTCCGACGGCCGAGGCGCCGAAGACCGAGGCTCCGGCCGAGGCCCCGGCCGCTGCCGACGCCGGTGAGCAGGCCTGACATGCCACTGCGTCCGGCGTTGGAGCACCTGGTCAAGGGCATCGTCGACCACCCGGACGACGTCCGGGTGCGGATGGTCGATTCCCGTCGGGGCAAGCGGCTCGAAGTCCGCGTGCACCCCGAGGACCTCGGCACTGTGATCGGGCGGTCCGGTCGGACCGCCAAGGCGCTGCGCCAGGTGATCGGCTCCATCGGCGGGCGCGGGGTTCGCGTCGACATCGTCGACTCGTACTGATGCAGCTCGTCGTCGGCAGGATCGGCAAGCCGCACGGTGTCCGCGGTGAGGTCACCGTGGAAGTGCGGACCGACGAGCCCGAGGCACGGTTCGCCCCCGGTACAGTGCTGCGCACTGAGCCGGGGGCGAAGCCCCCGCCTGCGCGCAACACTGTGCCGGGCGCTGAGCCGGGGGCGACACCCCCGCCGGCCAGCGATGAGCCCGGGGTGCCGTTCCGGGTTCCCGCGGAGCTGACCATCGAGGAAGCCCGCTTCCACCAGGGTCGGGTGCTGATCGCGTTCGACGGCATCCTGGACCGCAACACCGCCGAGGCGCTGCGCGGGACGCTGCTCGTGGTGGACAGCGCCGAGGTGGCCCCGCCGGACGACCCGGAGGAGTTCCACGACCACCAGCTGGTCGGGCTGGCCGTGGTGACCCCGGCCGGTGAACGCCTGGGCGAGGTCGCCCGCATCGACCACGCCCCCTCGTCGGACCTGCTGGTGCTGCGGCGGCCCGAGGGCGGTACCGCCCTGATCCCGTTCGTCCGGGCGATCGTTCCGGAGGTCGACCTGGCCGGCGGACGTGTGATCGTCGATCCGCCAGCCGGACTGCTCGATCTTTAGGACAGCACGCATGCGCGTCGACGTCGTGTCGATCTTTCCGGAGTACTTCGCCCCGCTGGACCTGTCGCTGATCGGACGGGCGCGGGCCAACGGCGTACTCCAACTCGCCGTGCACGACCTGCGGACCTGGACCCACGACGTGCACCGCACGGTCGACGACACCCCCTACGGTGGCGGGCCGGGAATGGTGATGCGCCCCGAGCCGTGGGGTGCGGCACTGGACGCCCTCGCGCCGGTCGACGCCGCGCCGCCCCGGCTGCTGGTGCCGTCGCCCGCCGGTGCCCCCTTCACCCAGGCCATGGCGTACGAGTTGGCCGCCGAGTCGCATCTGCTCTTCGCCTGCGGCCGCTACGAGGGGATCGACCAGCGGGTCCTGGCACACGCCGCCACCCGGATGCCGGTCACCGAGGTGTCGCTCGGTGACTACGTGCTCTTCGGCGGCGAGGTCGCGGTCCTGGTGATGCTGGAGGCGGTCACGCGGCTGCTGCCGGGGGTGCTGGGCAACGCGGGCTCGTTGGACGAGGAGTCGCACGCGCACGGGCTGCTGGAGGCGCCGATCTACACCAAGCCGCCGAGTTGGCGTGGGCACGACGTGCCGGAGGTGCTCCGCTCCGGTGACCACGGCAAGATCGCTCGCTGGCGGCGCGAGGAGGGGCTGCTGCGCACGGCCGCCCGCCGGCCGGACCTACTGGCCGCGCTGCCGGCCGATCGGCTCGACAAACGGGACATCGCGGCCCTGGACCAGGCCGGATTTCAGCCTCCACCGGGGGATGTGGCAAAGTAGGGGGGTTGCCGCATCCGTCCGCGCCCGCGGTCGGCTGCGAGGATCCCCGACCGGGGTCGGTTCGCCGATCACCACCCGGGAATCAGAATCACCCACCCGCGCACCGAGTGACGGTGCGCCGTGAGCCTTACGAGGACGCAGCGATGAACATCCTGGACGCCCTTGACGCCCAGTCGAAGCGGACCGACCTTCCCGACTTCCGGGCCGGTGACACCGTCAAGGTGCACGCCCGCGTCGTCGAGGGCAACCGGTCCCGTGTCCAGATCTTCCAGGGCGTCGTGATCCGCCGCCAGGGTGACGGTCTGCGCGAGACCTTCTCGGTCCGCAAGGTCAGCTTCGGTGTCGGCGTCGAGCGGACCTACCCGCTCAACGGCCCGGGCATCGACCGGATCGAGGTCGTGACCCGCGGTGCCGTGCGTCGCGCCAAGCTCTACTACCTGCGCGAGCTGCGCGGCAAGAAGGCCAAGATCAAGGAGAAGCGGGAGAAGCAGCCCAGCTGACTTCCCGCTCGCCACGCCGCCCGAGCTGCGCGTATGCCGTACCGACCAGAGCGCATTACCCTGGTCGGTACGGGCGCAGCGAGGCGGCGGTCCCGCCTAGGAGGCGGGCAGTTGTCCACTACCGCCCGTGGAGCCTCGACGAGGCTCCCGGGCGGTGGTGTTTCTGCGGACCGGGGAGTGGCGTGGTGCAGACGCTTGACGAGGACGGCACCGTCGATCCGTGGCGCCGACGGGCTCGCCGCACCCGCCGGCAGATGCCTCTCTGGCAGGAGCTGCCGCTGTTGCTGGTGGTCGCGTTCTGCCTCGCGGTGCTGATCCGCACCTTCCTGCTCCAGGCGTTCTTCATTCCGTCCGGCTCGATGGAGGACACCCTCCTCGTCGGTGACCGGGTGCTGGTCAACAAGGTCGTCTACGACGTTCGTGACCCGCTGCGCGGCGAGGTGGTGGTCTTCCGGGGCACCGACCGCTGGGCGCCGCAGGTCGACGAGCAGCCGAAGCCCGGCGTCGCCGGCCGGCTCGGCCGCACCGTCGGCGACCTGGTCGGGGTGAGTCGCCCCGGTGAGAAGGACTTCATCAAGCGGGTGATCGGTCTCCCCGGTGACCGGGTCAAGTGCTGCGACAGTCAGGGTCGGGTGACCGTGAACGGCACGCCGCTCAACGAGTCGTACGTCCTGCGGGACTCCCCCCTGGACCTGCCACCCAACCCGGCGGAGTGTCGCTCCCGGCGCTTCGACGAGATCGTCGTGCCGCCCGGTCAGATCTTCGTGATGGGTGATCACCGCGAGGTCTCCCAGGACGCGCGTTGCCAGGGGCCGGTGCCGATCGACAACGTGGTCGGCCGGGCCTTCATGGTGGTCTGGCCGTCGTCGCGGTGGAATGCGCTGTCGGTGCCGTCCACGTTCGAGGACGTCTCCGGGCCGGCCACGGCGTCGCCCGGTGCGACTCCGGCGCGACCGACTCCGCAGGGCGGTGTGCTGCTGATGCTTCCGTTGGCAGCCGCGCTACGTGGTTCCCGCGCGTTCCGGACGGTGCCGTCCAGCCGGGCAACGTAGGCTCCTTGGCGTGATTGACGAGCAGACCGACAAGCCGCGCAGCTCCTTCTGGAAGGAGCTGCCGATCCTGCTGGGTGTGGCGATCCTGGTCGCGGTGCTGGTCCGCGCCTTCGTGCTGCAGACCTTCTTCATCCCCTCCCCGTCCATGGAAAACACTCTCAAGATCGATGACCGTGTGCTGGTCAACAAGTTGGTCTATGACTTCCGGTCACCGCACCGCGGCGAGGTGATCGTGTTCAAGGCTCCGACCGCGTGGAGCGGCAACCCCGACGGTGAGGACTTCATCAAGCGGGTGATCGGCATCCCCGGGGACCACGTGGTCTGCTGCGACCCCGAGGAACGGCTGATGATCAACGGCAAGTCGCTGGACGAGCCGTACATCTTCTCCATGGACGGGATTCGGGACAAGCCCGCCGACCAGGAGTTCGACATCACCGTGCCGGAGGGCCGGCTGTGGGTGATGGGCGACCACCGGTCGGCCTCCGGCGACTCACTGGAGCACTGGCAGCAGTCCCAGCAGAACATCACCGAGGCCACGATCCCCGAGGACGACGTGGTCGGGCGGGCGTTCACAGTCTTCTGGCCGGTCAGCCGGGCCACCTGGCTGACGGTGCCCGACGGGTTCGACGGCATTCCCAAGCCGTAGGCCGTACGGGGCGTGGGCGATCCGTCTTCGGTCTGGCAGGCTGGTGCGGTGACCGTCTACACCCCTCGACGCGCGGCCCGCGTGCTGCTCGTCGACGCGGCCGGCCGGGTCCTGCTGTTCGAGGGCTTCGACCCGGCCCGACCCGGGCACCGATACTGGTTCACTCCCGGCGGTGGGCTCGATCCGGGGGAGGCGCCGGCAGTGGGCGCGGCCCGGGAGTTGGCCGAGGAGACCGGCCTGCGGCTCGACCCGGCCCAGTTGGGCGAGCCGGTGTGGTCCGACGCGACCGAGTTCTCCTTCGACGGCATCTGGTACCGCCAGGAGCAGGATTTCTTCCTGTTCGGGGTGGATTCCTGGCGGGTGGACACCACGGGCTTCAACGACATCGAGCGACGCAGCATCGCCGACCACCGCTGGTGGGTTCCGGCCGAGTTGGCGGCCAGCGGTGACCGGTTCTACCCGCCCGAACTACCCGCCCTGCTGACCCGGCTGGGGCAGTCGACCACCGCCGGCCAGGGCGAGGCGTCGTGCTGACCCCGCCGCGCACCGTGGTGCGCCGCGAGGCCGGCCTGTACGCCCTGGAGCGGGCGTTGCAGCGGCGTGGCTTCCGGCACGTCGCCGGCGCCGACGAGGCGGGCCGGGGGGCGTGTGCCGGTCCGCTGGTCGCCGCCGCGGCGGTGCTGCCCGAGGGGCGGCGTGGCGAGATCGATGGGCTGGCCGACTCGAAGCTGCTGACCCCGGCCAGCCGGGAACGGGTGTACGCGGAGGTCGTGGAGCGCGCGCTCGCGTACGCCGTGGTGGTCATCCCGGCCGAGGAGGTCGACGCCCGGGGTCTGCACGTGTGCAACCTGGCCGCGATGCGCCGGGCGCTCGCCTCGCTCACCACCCGCCCGGAGTACGTGCTGACCGACGGGTTCGGCGTGGACGGCCTGGGTGTGCCCGGGCTGGCGGTGTGGAAGGGCGACCGGGTGGCCGCGTGCGTGGCGGCGGCCAGTGTGCTGGCCAAGGTCACCCGGGACCGCCTCATGGTGGAGTTGGACGGGGTGTTCCCGGCGTACGGCTTCGCCGAGCACAAGGGGTACATCACCCCGGAGCACTCGGCGGCGTTGCGGGAGCACGGGCCGTGCCGGGAGCATCGGTTCTCGTACGTCAATGTCGCCGCGGTCTCCGGCCGCGACGGCCGGCCGCCGCGCGCTCGACGGCCCGGCGGCCACGGCTCGGATGAGCCGATGGAGCGCTCCTGGGCGTCAGGGGGTACCGTCGGCGTGGCGTTGGGCGAGCAGCCTCGGCCTCCGACGCCGGTGGGGGAAGATGTGGCCATGGAAGGCGGAGTGCGATGAGCGCGGAAGATCTCGAGAAGTACGAGACCGAGATGGAGCTGCAGCTCTACCGGGAGTACCGCGACATTGTCCGCCAATTCTCGTACGTGGTGGAGACGGAGCGCCGGTTCTACCTGGCCAACCAGGTCGACCTGCACGTGCGTAACTCCGACGGCGAGGTCTACTTCGAGGTCGAGATGCACGACGCCTGGGTGTGGGACATGTACCGTCCTGCCCGCTTCGTGAAGAACGTCCGGGTGATGACCTTCAAGGACGTCAACGTCGAGGAGCTGGAGAAGCCCGACATCTCACTGCCCGCCGACTCCGGCTTCGGCGGCTGAGCGCACCCGAGCCGCCGGGCCGTGCCACGGGCCCCCCACCCGTGGCGTGACACCCGCCGCCGATCACTCGGCCGGCACCACGACCTCGACCCGCTGCACCATGTTGTTGGCGAAGCCGCCACGGTTCCACTGTTGCTCGACCGGCTGGGTCCGCCCGGACGCGTCGGTGGCCCGCGCGCCGAGCACGTACCGGCCGGGGGTGGCGACCCACTCGTGCCGCCAGCGCCGCCAGGCGAAGTCCCCCGCGTCCGCCGGGTCCAGCTCGGCCGGCGCCCAGCTCTGCCCGCCGTCGGTGGTCACCTCCACGGCGACCACCGGGGCGTGCCCCGACCAGGCCCGACCATCCAGCGTGCACGGGCCCTGTCGCAGCACCCGACGGCGGGACATGAAGTCGGGGAAGCCGGGCGGGCGGACCAGCGCCCGCGGCTCGATCCGGGTGACCGGCACTCCCGGGTCGTCGGCGTCGCGGCGTACCCGGTAGGCCACCGCGTTCTGGTACCCCTCGAACGGCTCGGTCCGCACCTCGATGGAGTGGACCCACTTCACGTGCGCCATGCCGTACCAGCCCGGCACGATCAGCCGCAGCGGCGCACCGTGCTGCGGCAGCAGGGGAGCGCCGTTCATCTCGTACGCCAGCAGCACCTCCTCGCGCAGCGCGTCGGCGACCGGAAGCGCCCGCTGGTAGTCCTGCTCGATCCCGCGCTCCACGCCGTGATCCGCGCCGGTGAAGACCACGTCCACCGCGTCCGGGTCGACGCCCGCCTCCCGCAGCAGCGGAGCGAGGGGGGTGCCGGTCCACTCCGCGTTGCCGACCGCCTCGACCAGCCAGGGCTGGCTGACCGGCCGGGGGTGCAGCAGGGCTCGCCCGTTACCGGCGCACTCCAGGGTCACCTGCCGGGTGACGCGGGGCCGTTCGCGCAGGTCGGCGAGGGTGACCGTCAACGGACGGTCCACGGCACCGCCGATGGTCAACGTGTGCGCCGCCGGGTCGAGCTCCGGGATGTCGTAATGGATCAGCAGGTAGTGCAGCCCGGCCGGGGTGACGTCGTAGCGCAGCGCCTCCAACGGGATGCCGTGGTTGCGGGCCGCGAGCTGCAACTCCTCGGCGCTGATCGTCTCGTCCGGCTCCGCGAGCCGGGACGGGCCGCTCACGTCGCCCACCGTCGGCCCGGTGGGGTACGACGTCCGGTCATCGAGAGTGGTCATGCGGCCTCCCCGGTACAGACGGCGGCACCCGCCGTACGCGGCCCAGCCTAGGCCCTCCGTGGCGGCTCGAAAACGGCACCGGAGGGTACGGCGGCGTTCGCGCGGCGGGTCGTGGACGGCTTCCCGCCGTCCCTGGCATAACAGATCATCGACGCCGTTGGGTGGTCGTCCACAGCACCTCCGGTTGTCCACAGCCCCGTCGGCCGAGCTGGCGGACGACCAGGCGTCGGCCGGAGGCTGCCGTCATGCGACAGCCAACCGTCCGTTCGATCCGCCGCACTGTGCTGCTCTGCGCCGCGCTCCCGCTCGCGCTGACCGTCCAGCTCTGCGGGCTGGCGGTGCTGATAGCGGCGGTGCCCGGCCAACCACCGACACCGACCGTGCCGGTCGCGGCCCTGGGGGAGCCGGTCGTCGCCCCGACCATGCCGGTCGCGGCCGGGGCCGTGCCGGTCGTCGACCCGGCGCCCGCCGGGCGGTTCCGCTGGCCGGTCGACGGGCCTCCCCGTCCGGTGCGCCGGTTCGACCCGCCGCCGCGACCGTGGCTGCCTGGCCATCGCGGCGTCGACCTGGCCGCTCCCGCCGGAGCGGTGGTCCGCAGCGCCGGGCCGGGCACCGTGCTCTTCGCCGGTCTGGTGGCCGGTCGACCGGTGGTCACCGTGGGGCACGCCGACGGGCTGCGGACCACCCACGAGCCGGTCCAACCCGCCGTACGCCCCGGCCAGCCGGTCACCGCCGGCGCACCGCTGGGCGAGCTGCTGCCCGGGCATCCGGGGTGCCCGGCCGAGGCGTGCCTGCACTGGGGCCTTCGCCGGGGCGAGGAATATCTCGACCCGCTCGCCCTGCTCGGCCTCGGCCCGGTGCGCCTGCTCCCGGTCGGTCCGGCCCCGGTGTCCGCTCCCGGCCGGTCCGCTCCCGGCCGGCCGCTCAGCGCTGGGCGAGCAGTGCCGGCAGCCGTGCGCCCAGCCGCTCGTACTCGTCGGCGGCGTTGTAGACCTGGCCGGTGAGCCGCAGCCACCCCCGGCCGTTCCAGCTCATCACCGCCACCTCGGCGGCGAGCCGCTCACCGATCCGTGCCTGCAACGCCCGCGCCGCGTCGATCGTGGTGCCCGTGCCAGCCGGCAGCGGGATGAGGCGCAGCGCCACCCCCGGTCCGCCGGGGTCGGGCAGATCGGCGGGCGCCACCCCCAGCGCGTCCCCCACCACCCGCTGGCCGTACGCGGCGAGCGCGGCGTTGTGCGCCCGCACCCGGTCGACGCCGAGACTGCGCATCGTGAACACTCCCGCCGGGGCGGCCAGCCAGGGCGTGTAGTCGAGCGTGGCCTGCCACTCGAGCCGGGCCGGGAAACCCGACTCCTGCTCCCAGGACACCACCAGTGGCTCGATCCGGTCCCGCCACCGCGGCGCCACCGCCAGCAGGGCGGTCCCGCGTGGGGCGTACGCCCACTTGTGCAGGTTGCCCACCCAGAAGTCGGCGCCGATGCCGGCCACCGCGGTGGACAGCATGCCCGGGGCGTGCGCGGCGTCCACCAGGACCGGCACGCCGTGTTCGCGGGCCACCCCGACGATGGCGGCGGTCGGAAAGAGCTTGGCGGTGGCCGAGGTGAGCTGGTCGACGACGAGCAGCCGGGTCCGCCCGGGGCGCAGGCCGGCGCGGATGCTCTGCACGATCTGCTCGTCGGTGGCGGCCAGGGGGATCGGCAGGACCCGGCTGACCGCGCCGGTGCGGCGGCACTCGCGCTGGATGGCCAGGCTCACCGCTCCGTACCCGTGGTCGGTGCTCAGCACCTCGTCGCCGGCCTTGAGGTCCACCGACTGGAGCACCACGGCGACGCCGGTGGTGGTGTTGCCCACCAGGGCGCTGCCGTCCGGGTCGGCGCCCAGGAACCCGGCGAGGTGCCGGCGGGTGTGCGCGATCCGGTCGACCAGCCCCTGAGTGAAGAAGCGCAGCGGGTTCGCCTCCATCTCGTCGCGCAGCCGCTGCTGGGCGCGCTGCACGCCGATCGGCACCGCGCCGAACGAGCCATGGTTGAGGTGGCTGACCGCCGGGTCCAGGGAGAAGAGCAGGCGGGCGCCCGGGATCGGCTCAGGGGGATTCGGGACGCTCACTTGATGATCGTAACCGCCACGCGTGCGCGCCCTGCGGCCCTTGATCAGGCGTGCGTGCCCGCCCTGCGGCCCTTGATCAGGCGCGCGGGTGCGCCTGTCGGTAGGCGGCGCGCAGCCGCTCGACCGAGACGTGGGTGTAGATCTGCGTGCTCGCCAGCGACGAGTGGCCGAGCAGCTCCTGCACGGCGCGTAGGTCCGCGCCGCCCTCCAGGAGGTGGGTGGCCGCGGAGTGGCGCAGGTCGTGCGGGCTGGTCCGGGGCAGTCCGGCGGTCTCTGCGTACGCACCGACGATCTGACGCGCGGTCGTCGGGTTGAGACGACCACCCCGGGCACCCAGCAGCAGCGCGTCGCCGGAGCGGGCGCCCACCATCGCCGGGCGGCCCCGGCGAAGCCAGTCGTCCAACGCCCGCTGGGCGGGCACCCCGTACGGCACCGAGCGCTCCCGCCCGCCCTTGCCGAACACCCGGATCACCCGCCGGCCGTGGTCGACATCTCCGACGTCCAACCCGCACGCCTCGCTCACCCGTACGCCGGTGGCGTAGAGCAGCTCCAGCAGCACCCGGTCCCGCAGTGGCACCGCCTCGGCCCCGTCCGCTGGACACGACGCCGGCCCGGCCGCTGCGTCCGTCCGCTCTGCGTCGGCGCGCGCCTGGTTCGGGAGCTTTGGGTCCGTGCGCGCCTGGTTCGTGGGTGACGGGTTGGTGGGCGGTGCCTGCCGGGACGGTGCCTCGACCAGAGCGGCGGCCTGGTCGGCGCGCAGCACGCTGGGCAGCTCCCGGTGCGCGCGAGGGCTGGCCAGCGCGGCGCCCACGTCGGCGGGGAGCAGACCGGCCCGGTGTGCCCAGGCGCTGAATGCCCGTGCCGAGGCGGCCCGCCGGGCCAACGACGTGCGGGCCGCGCCAGTGGTGCGCTGCCGCGCCAGCCAACTGCGCAGCACCGAAAGATCCAGCTCGGCGAGGTCGACGCAGCCCATCCGGACGGCGTGGTCGAGCAGCGAGACCAGATCGGTGACGTACGCGCGGACGGTGTGCGCCGACCGGTTACGGACCCGGGACAGGTGCTCGGCGAAGTCGTCGACAGCGTCGCGTAACGCTGGCGGGAGTGCCTGGTGCATGGCCCGGGTGCCCCGGTCCGCCCGGCTCACCGGGGCCGCGCCGACGTGCCGGCCGGTTGCTCGGCCCCGGCACCCTCACTGACGGCTGACACGGCACCAGCCTACGGCCGGTCCCCCTCCGCCACCGGACACGACGGTGCCGGTGTCCACCCCCGACTACCGGCGGTTGTTCCTCTTGCTCAGGAACACGGCCAAGCCGACGACGAGCACGGCGGTCACGACGAGACAGCAGAGCACGCTGATGTGCCACGGCTTGATTGCACCCATGACCGGGCACGGTACCGGCAGTATCGGCTGGCCGGGATCCCGACCACGAGCGGTTACGGCATCCCGGCCGGGTGGCGGTGACGCATCCGCTCAGGTAACAGGTCGAGCGGACGTCTCCGCCGCCGCACGCTTCCGGTTGGCGGATGGGGCGAGGGCGTAACCGTCGTCGCGACGGACCACCATGGACAGCTCCTCCAGCAGCGACAGCTTGCGCAACGCGGTCCGTAGGTCGACGCCGGCGCGGGCGGAGAGCCGGTCCACGCCCATCGCACCTCGGCGGGGCAACGCCTCCAGGACCCCGGCGACGGCCCCGTGGTGCCTCCGCGCCTCTCGCCGGGCCTCCCGGCTGGGCCGGTGGGGGTGCCGCTCCCGCAGGCCAAGCCGAACCCGTACGAGTCGCCCCAGTACGTCGCCCTCAAGGCGTCGCTGTTCAGCGAGGACGAGTTCGACTCGCGGCCCCCGGTCGACTGGCTGGTGGACAGGTGCTGCCCCGGGGAGCGCTGGCCTACCTGGTCGGTGAACTCGGCAATGGCAAGGCGTTCGTCGCGTTGGCCCTCGCCCACTCGCTCGCGACCGGGCGCGATTGGTGGGGGCACGAGGTTGCCCAGGCCGGACCGGTGCTCTACGTCGCGGCCGAGGACGACCGGGGTGTGCAGGCTCGGGCGCGGGCCTGGCGGCAACGCCACGTCAGTGGCCAGGCAACTGGGAAGGTTCACTTCCTCGCCCACGCCCCGCAGGTCGGCGAGCCCGGCAGCTTCGACGCGCTCGGGATGGTGGTTGAACTGCTGCGGCCGGTGCTGGTCGTGCTCGACACCCCGGCCCGGGTTACCCGAGGGCTGGACGAGAACGACAGCAAGGCGATGGATCAGCTGATCCACCAGGCGAACCGACTCCAAAAGCTCGGCCGCCTCGCTGCCCGGCTGTCCGGGCGACCCCAGCCCTCGCCAGGGATCGCCGGGACAGCCGGTCACGCCTCGCGCTTCGTCAGGTAGGTGATCGCCCCGAAGATCAGGGGGGCCGAGCCGGCGAACGCGACCGCACCGGTCACGATGGCCCTGCCGACCCCCGGCTCGATCGACCAGGAGACAAGGCCGGCGATGACCGCGACCAAGCTCGACCCGAGGATCACGACGGTGAGGCAGAGCAGACGGATGGGGAAATCACTTCCCATGGCGGGGCATCCTCCTTCAGGACACAGCGATCCATTTTGGACCTGCGTCGGAGGTTCCCGCCTGCTGCGCAGGCTGTCAGACCGGAATGGTCGGTGTCAAGCTGGAGTGGCGCATCGGTGTCGATGGCACAACCTGAGTCGGCCCAGACCGACTCTGTCAAGACGACGATTACTGGTCATATTCGGATCATTGCCATCGCCGGGCACCGAGCCGCCGATCACTCATCGCGTCTCATGACGAAGTTGAACGAGACGATCATCAGGGCGAGCGCACCAGCGAAGGCCGCCCCTGCGGTGGTGATGGCCTTGCCCGCGTTCCGTTCGGTCGCCCAGTTGATCCAGCCTGCAGCGGTGCCGATCAGGCTGGCCGCCAACACGGCGACAACCAACAGCAGCACTCGGGTGGCGACGTTGATACCCATCGCGGGTGGACCTCCGTTGAGACGTGCGGTGACCCTACTCTGGATCACGCCTGCTTCAAACGATCCCACCTGGTCAAGGCCAGGCCAATGCCTCAGATCCAGCAAATCCAGGGCATGTCGACCAGCGAGGCACGTCGCGTCGTCGCGCAGGCCCTAGAGGATATGGCCGAGCGAGTCACCCCACCAATGCGGCGCTAGGCATCGGTGCTCATGACGAAATTGAACGCGGTGATGATCAGGGCCAGCGTCCCGCCGAAAGCGGTGCCCCCAGCGATCAAGGCCCTGCCGTTGCTCGGCTCGGCAGTCCGAGCGGCCCAGCCGACGATGACGCCGACCAGGCTGGCCGCGAGCAAGGCGACGATCAACAGCAGGATGCGGTAGGTGACGTTGTTACCCATCGAGGGTGGACCTCCACTAGACACACTGGTCCCTTTGGACCTGCGGTGGGTTCCAGCCCTCGGCTCTTCGCCTTGCTTCGCAAGATGTCATCGCGACAGTTGGATGTCAACACTGCCGCGCGCCCTGCCATTGCCGACACGCCGTACTGCCACGGTCGTGGCAGGTCAGCGCAAACTGGACAATTCGAAGTCGATTGCCTGCCGCAGGCTGCCTCGCTTTTGAGCCGAACCTGCTGGACAACGCCGCGATGGGTCCGCGTTCATCTCCCTCCTCGTCTCGGGAGGGGATTCGAGTAAAACCCGACACTGGCCCGCGTGTTCCGCTTGTCGGATGAAGTGTCAGTGCGCCTGCCTGGCCTGCGGGGGACCGATGGACCAAGCCCAGGCCCACAACCAAATCCGAACCTGCTCGCCCTGGCGCGCGGAGCCGATTCGCAGACTGCCCTGCGAATCCTGCGGGTGGCCGGCTCGGGCGAACAACGCCGCTCGCCCGGGTGCTGCGTCCCGAGGACATTCGGGCCCTCACCGGACCCGGAGTGGCGGGCGGTCCGACGTAGGGCCCTGGTCGAGCAGGCGCAACCCAAACGCGATGTGTATGCCGAGAGCCACCTGGACTGCAGCCGTCGGGTGCGTGGTCAGTTGAGGAGACCGGCTGCGACCGGCCGACCAACCGGCAGTTTGCCCAGGGCCACGACGCCAAGCTCAAGTCGCTGCTGATCCGGGCGGGGGTCGCCGGCTACACCGTCCGCTGGACGGAGGGCGGCACCACCCACGAGGGCGACTCCGCTGGCCGCCTCTCGGGCCTTCGGGTTCGGCTACCAGGTCGAGGCCGGCATTCGGGGCGGCTGTACAAGTTCGCCAAGAGGAAGGCCCCGAAGGCCGAGCCACAGCCCCGGACGGCCGTGATCAAAGTCGGCAAGCACGTCTACGCGGGGGCCAGCATTGCCCCGGACGGCACGGCCAACTACACCACCAAAGCCGGCGAGGCCAAGACCGTCGCGCCGGCAAGTTCACCGAGATTGAGGAGGCAGCGGAATGAAACTGGATCACCTGGAAGACGAGATCACCTACGCGCTGGGGGTGGCCGCCGACTGGGCGGACGAGAGCCTCGCCCCCGGACCGAGGGGGAAATCTCGGTGCTCGCGGTGTACATCGTGGCCCCTGCAACCCGGAGCTGTTCGTGTCGATTAAGAGCGACGACGAAGAGGACGAAGTCGAGCAGGCCCTCCAGGCGCTGGTAAACGTCGAGCAGGCCCTCCAGGCGCTGGTAAACGAGGTCCTCGGCCTGGAACCCGACATGAGCTGGTACTACGCGGGGCTGGGAAGCGGCGGCCATCCTGCAGAGTCGCGGAAGTCCCGAGACGGCCCGGGGGTGCTACGGCACCCGCCGGGCCGCTTCGTGTCACGGGAGGGCCTCCGGGCGGGTGGACGGGGCTACTCGTCCTCGTCTGCCGGGCGGGGGCGACGGTGCTCCCGGATGTAACGCTCTACGTCGACCTTCAACCAGATCGCCCCGACGCTCAGGACCTGGTACGGCTCGGGGAAGGCGGGGTGCTCCCGGATCTGGCGGAATCGCGACCGGCCCACTCCGAGCATGGCGAGGATTTCGCCCGCTGCCACCAGCTCGCCCGGCCCTCTGCCCATGGCAACGAAGGTAGACCGAGGCGATCAGGTCAATATGAGCGCGCTTCTATTGGCGCGCCCATGTTGACAGGGGGGTAAGAGTCGAGGTCCGATGGAGACGCCCCGCCCCTGCTGGAGGCCGAGCCCGGCAGGGGCGGGTGCCGACCCCCTGGAGGCTGACGTGGAACCGGAAGTAGAACTGGAGCGACTACACGAGCGGGTGGTGGAGCTTGAAACGTCGCTCCGACTGGCCCGGCGGCAGCTCTTCGACGCGCGCAGTCGCCTGGCCGCTATCGCGAGGATCGCCGGCGACCTGGAGCGGGCGACCCGGGCCCCCGGGGTGACCTTCGGGTCGGTGAACTCGGTCATCCACAACGAGCGCCCACCCCTGCGCCGGCTGAGTCGGTGGTCGTCGGTCCGATACCGGGGGGTGCAGCGGTGACCCGGCAGCGTCACTCGCCCGTCCGCCCTTTCTGGTTCTGCGCTAACTGTGTCCGCCCCTGGCCGTGCGAGCAGGCGAAGGCCGAACTCGTGGCCGACTACGCCGACGAGCCGAGGTCGCTCGGGGTGGACATGGCCGACTGCCTGACCGAGGCGGACCGCGACCTTGCCGAGCTTTACTGGGCCCCGCCCGATCCGGTCGAGCACTACGGGCGGTTCCTCGGGTGGGTCAAAGCCGCTCTGGCCGCCAGCCGACACCGCGACGCCGGCCACTTCCGCTGGTTTTAAGAGCCATGCCCTCGGCTATGGTCGGGGGCATCGCCGCACGCGGGGGGACGGGTTCCGCCCATGTCAACAGCGACGGCACTGTCGCGGTGTGGTGCGGCGCCTGGAACGGCGGGCGACGCAGCAGCCGACCACCCGACGGCAGCAGCCCGGCGACCGAGTGCAGCGCGGTGACCTCCAGCGCCGCGTCGTCGTCCAGCTCGGGCAGGATCGACGGCAGCCGTTCGGCGAGCCCTGCGCATCCTGCGGACAACAGCGGGTGGTCGCCACCCGGGACCGGCACGGCCGGCCGCGCTGCGCCCAATGCCCGCTCGAACCCGAACACGATTCCTCTGAAGTGACCGTTTCGCTGATCACCGCGATCGACGACACGGCAGCCAACTCGGCAGTCCGCGAGGCGGTCAGCTCGGTCGCGACTCTGCCGATGGTCCGGCAGAAGCTCGCCTGGGGACTCCTGGATGGGCCGGCGCTGTTGACCGGTGAGGCCGTCCACGGCTCACCCCGGCTGATCGCGCTGGTCGAGCGGCTCCGCGCCGGCGGGGTGAGCGGCGTGGTGATGGCCGCGATGCCCGTTCTGCGCGCCGCAGACCTGCCCGCGGTCGTCCTGAGCCAGCTGCTCGACCTCCACCTGAGCACGGCGACCCCGTGGACGGCCGCAGCGGGATCTCCGGCTGCGGACTAAGCGGCTGGCCTTCTCCGCCGCGCTGACCGGTGAGCCGGACCGGCGCCAGCGGGATCACCCCAGTAATGGGATCAAGAGGGACAAAGCCCTCACGCTCGTGGATCTCGACGAAATGGCTGGCCTTCCGCGCCGAAGTGACAAGCAGGACCCGCCCCAACCGCCAGGGCCCGCCGCTGGCTCGGGTCAGCTGCCTAGCATTGGGTTATCGCATGGTCCTCGCAGTGGGTGCTTGCATTACGGGTCTTACATGGCGGGCATGACTATTACACCCGCTGGAACGGTCAGATTCAGGGCAGCTGTCGCGGTTGGGTTCGGCGGGCTGCATGACCTACCTTGGCGGCCATGAACAACACACGCAGCGGTCAGCCGAAAGTCGAGAAGCCGGTAGTCACCGGCGAGGCGACCCGGGCAGCACTTCTCAAGCGCGCCATCCGATCCACCGTCCCACTCCGCCGGGTCTTCGTTCAGCGACCACCCGGAGAGGATCCACGCCACGGGCCTCTCAAGGAGTTCGTCGCCAACGGTGACGCACGCGGCGTGCGCGCCTACTTGATCACCGTCGCCGCGAACAGCCAAGTGAACGAGGACGGCTGGACCACCGAACTGGACAGCCTGGTCTGGGCCCGGCTCTTCGACGCCCACCTCTTCACCGGCACCGAACAGGGCGCCCGCACCACGGCTTGGCGCATCCTGAACCGTCTCGCGGACCGCGACCTCGTCAAGCTCACCCGGGCTCGCGGCAGCCGGAAGATCTCGGTGACCCTGCTCCGTGAGGACGCTTCCGGCTACGACTACACCCGGCCCGGCATTGCGGACAAGGACGCCTACCTCCGCCTTCCCGTCACGTTCTGGACGAAAGGCTACGACGCGAAGGTCGGCCTGCCCGGGCTGGCGATGCTCCTCGCGATCGCTGCGGAGAAGCCCTGGCACGCGTTCCCGGCCGAGCGCATGGACGAGTGGTACGGGTGGTCGGCCGACACCACCCTGCGCGGGCTGAAGAGGCTCCGCGAGCTGGACCTGGTCGAACGGCGCGAGGTTTTCAAGGAAGCGCCGCTCACCCCGACAGGATCGACCAGTTTCTATCAATATCGGCTCGCCCGCTGGATGCGTCCGAAGGCTCAGCCACGACCCGAAGCGAGCGCAGCGTGAACCAGGAGCAACCACCCAGCCCACCTGACCCGATCCTCCGACTCAAGCTCGACCTCCGCATGTCCCGCCGCCTCGGCTGGATCGCGGTCGGCATCGGGATCGGGAACCTTCATGACCTCGGAGACTTCCTCCGAGTCATCGGGAACGTGATCAACGCACTCCCGCAATAACATCGACCCGGCCATGCCTGGCGCCACCTGCTCCGCGGCGCCAGGCCGCCCGGAACGAGGCCGGCAGCATTCACGTGATTCCTCAACCCGGCTTGCCGATAGCGGCCGCGGCGACCTCTAGGGCCGCGCGCCTACCCATCTGCTGCTCGGCGACGTCGGCGACGTCGGCGAGATCCGGCCCACCGGCCAGCGGCTCCGGGATGTCCGCCGGTGGGTCGATCAGCGGGGTCCCGTCCCGAACGAAGGCGACGAGCCGGTGCAGGGTGTCCACCGCTCGCACCCGTACCTCCGGGATGACGGCGGCTTCGGCGGCGTTGCCGACCGGAACGATCACCCGCGCGACGCCGGCCTGGGCCGCCGGTCCGCCCGCGTCACCGGACACGACGGTGCCGGTGTCCACCCCCGACTACCGGCGGTTGTTCCTCTTGCTCAGGAACACGGCCAAGCCGACGACGAGCACGGCGGTCACGACGAGACAGCAGAGCACGCTGATGTGCCACGGCTTGATTGCACCCATGACCGGGCACGGTACCGGCAGTATCGGCTGGCCGGGATCCCGACCACGAGCGGTTACGGCATCCCGGCCGGGTGGCGGTGACGCATCCGCTCAGGTAACAGGTCGAGCGGACGTCTCCGCCGCCGCACGCTTCCGGTTGGCGGATGGGGCGAGGGCGTAACCGTCGTCGCGACGGACCACCATGGACAGCTCCTCCAGCAGCGACAGCTTGCGCAACGCGGTCCGTAGGTCGACGCCGGCGCGGGCGGAGAGCCGGTCCACGCCCATCGCACCTCGGCGGGGCAACGCCTCCAGCAGCGACCGTGCCTCGTCGTCCAGCGCGTCGGTGGCCCGCTGCGGCCCACGCGCCAGCGGGGCCAGGTCCGCGCCGATCCGACCCACCTCCTCCAGCACGTGCGCCACCCCGGTGACCAGCCGGGCCTTGTCGGGGTACTCGCGCAGGAACTCGTGCGCGCCGACAGACATCGCCGAGGTCACCGGCCCCGGCACCACCATGGCCACCCGATTGGAGTGGATGGCCCGCCGCGCGGTCTGCGTCGCGCCACTGCGCGCCGACGCCTCCACCAGGACGGTGCCCCGGGTGCCTGCGGCGATCACCCGGTTGCGGATCAGGAACCGGGGCCGCAGCGGCTCGGCACCGGGCGGCCACTCGCTTACCAGCAGCCCCGTCTCGGCGATCCGGTCGAAGAGCGCGGCGTTGCCCATCGGGTACGGACGGTCCAGCCCGCAGGCGAGCACCGCGACGGTCAGACCGCCCGCGGTGAGTGCGCCCCGGTGGGCGGCGGCGTCGATGCCGAACGCGCCACCGGACACGACCGTCCAGTCCCGCTCCGCCAAGCCGTAACCCAGCTCGGTCGCGACGTGCTGCCCGTAACCGGTGGCCGCCCGCGCCCCGACCACGGCCACCGAACGATCCAGAGCCTCGCCGAGCGGCCAGCTTCCGCGTACCCAGAAGCACAGCGGCGGGGCGGTCTCACCATCCACGCGGCGGCTGACGTCAGGCAGCCGCAACGCGGCCAGGCTGGCGACCTGGGCCGGCCACTCCTCGTCGTCCGGCGTGACCAGGCGGGCACCCAGTCGGTCCGCCCGATCCAGGGCCTCCGCTGCCACTGCCCGCGCGTCACCGGCCGCCGAGCGTGCGGCGACCGTGGTGTGCAGCCAGCCGTCCGGACTGCCGCCGTCGAGCAGCAGATCCAGGGTCGCCACCGGGCCGTGCCGTTCGACCAGGTGATACACCGCCCGCGTGCCCGGCTCCGCCAACCAGGTCAGGGCGATCCGGGCCAGCCTTCGTTCCTCCTCGGCGCTCACGTCGCCTCCCCCGTCCGTAGTTGAAGCGCTTCCCGGACGTCGTCCTGGTCAGGTCGGTCGCGGCCGTCGAGATCGGCGATGGTCCAGGCCATCCGGATCACCCGGTCGAAGCCGCGCGCCGACAGCGAGCCGGAGTCGAGCCGGCCCCGCAGCTCCACGGTGACCCGGGCCGGCAGCCGCCACGGCGGTCGGCGCAGGTGCGGCCCTTCCACCTCGGCGTTGAGCCGCCGGCCGAGGCCGGCCCAGCGGCTGGCCGCCGCCTGCCGGGCCGCCGCCACCCGGGCGGCGACCGTCGCCGAGGGCTCGACATCGCCGTCGGTCGCCATCAGCTCGGCCGCCCGCACCGGCATCAGCCGTACCTGGACGTCGATCCGGTCGAGCAGGGGCCCGGAGAGCCTGCCCAGGTAGCGGCGGCGAACCAGCGGCGAACACTCGCAGTGCGCATCGCCGGCCGGTTTCGCGCACGGACACGGGTTGGCAGCCAGCACCAACTGGGTGCGGGCCGGGTACACGGTGCCGCCTCCGCTGCGGCTCAGCTGGATGCGGCCGTGCTCCAGCGGCTGGCGCAGCGCCTCCAGCGCACCCTTGCTGAACTCGGGAGCCTCGTCCAGGAAGAGCACCCCACGATGCGCCAGCGACACCGCGCCGGGTCGGGCCAGCCCCGAGCCGCCCCCGACCAGCGACGGCACGGTCGCGGTGTGGTGCGGCGCCTGGAACGGCGGGCGACGCAGCAGCCGACCACCCGGCGGCAGCAGCCCGGCGACCGAGTGCAGCGCGGTGACCTCCAGCGCCGCGTCGTCGTCCAGCTCGGGCAGGATCGACGGCAGCCGTTCGGCGAGCATCGTCTTGCCGGCGCCCGGGGGGCCGAGCAGTGCCACGTGGTGCCCGCCGGCCGCGGCGACCTCCAGGGCGCGCCGACCCATCTGCTGCCCGGCGACGTCGGCGAGATCCGGCCCACCGGCCAGCGGCTCCGGGATGTCCGCCGGTGGGTCGATCAGCGGGGTCCCGTCCCGAACGAAGGCGACCAGCCGGTGCAGGTTGTCCACCGCTCGCACCCGTACCCCGGGGATGACGGCGGCCTCGCCGGCGTTGCCGACCGGGACGATCACCCGCGCTATGCCGGCCTGGGCTGCGGCGGCGACCATCGGGAGCACACCGCGCACCGGCCGCACCGTCCCGTCGAGCCCCAGCTCGCCGAGGACCACCACCCCCTCCAGAGGGAGCAGCGGCAGCTCACCCGAGCCGCCCAGCAGCGCTGCGGCGATGGCCAGATCGAAGGCCGACCCGAACTTCGGCAGCGTGGCGGGCAGCAGGTTGAGGGTGATCCGCCGGTTGGGCCAGCGCTGGCCGGAGTTGACCACGGCGGCGCGGACCCGGTCGCGGGCTTCGTGCAGGGCGGTGTCCGGCAGACCGGAGATCACCACCGCCGGCAGACCGGCGGCCAGGTCGGCCTCCACCTCGACGAGGTGGCCGGTCACGCCGACCAGTCCCACGCAGAGCACCTTCGCGTAGCTCACGGCGCGTCACCGATCCTCCGGGTACGCATGTCAGAACGCGCCCTTGAGGTGGTCGACCTGCGCCGGACCGGCGTCGGGCAGCCGCACCGACAGCACGTCGAAACGCACCTCCTCGGCGGTCGTACCGGTCTCGGTCAGCCACCGCGCGGCGAGCCCTCGCAGTCGGCGGGCCTTGGCCGGTACGACCGCCTCGGCCGGGGTGCCGAAGCCCTCACCCCGGCGGGTCTTCACCTCGCAGAAGGCGAGCACCGGCCCGTCCCACGCGATGATGTCGATCTCCCCTGCCGGGCAGCGCCAGTTTCGGGCGATGGGGCGCAGCCCCGCCTCGGTCAGGTGCCGGGCCGCACATTGCTCGCCGTACGCGCCAACCGCCTGGTTCCGCTTCGTCATGGCCGGCACGGTGCCCGCCGGAGGGTGATCGCCGCGACCCGGCAGCAGCCCAACTGTGGACAACGGGGGTGCTGTGGACAGTCGGATGATCATGCCCGCGCTGTGCTACGGAGCGACTGGTGTCCGCGCTGTCCCGGACGATCGGCGGCGCGGTCGGCCGGGTTGAAATGGCGCGGGCGTGGCCGGTCGCATACGGTGCCTGACGTGGACGGACGACGAAGTTTTCCGGAAGATCAGGAGTCGCGCTGGTACCCCGACGAGCGGGGTCGCGGTTACGGCGAGTCGGAGTGGCGCGGCGCGGGCGATCCGCGGTACCGGGACAGCGAAGTCCCCGAGCAGCGTGGTGCGGAAGACGGCCGCTCCGTCGAGGACACCGGCGTCGGCCGCCGCCGCGAACCGGACTCGGGACGCTTCGGCGCCGTCGACGCGAGCCGCTTCGGTACGCCGGAGTCGGATTCGGGTCGTCTGAGCGCGGTGGACGTGGGTCGCTTCGGTACGCCGGAGTCGGATTCGGGTCGCTTCGGCGCCCTGGACGCTCAGACCGGTCGGTTCGGGGGGAGCGAGGCTGATTCGGGGCGCTTCGGCGCGGTCGACCCGTTGGGTGCCGGCCGGCCGGAGGCGGACGGTTACCGGGCCACCCGATCGCGGCGGGCGGACCGGGACCCCTCGGAGACCTCCGGTGAGCTGCCCGGACGCCGGGCCGCCCGCGAGACGACCACGGCGGGATCTCCGGTGACCAGCGCCCCGCCGGAGACGTCCCGCGACAGCACGTCGACCGTGCTCGCTGACCAGGCTCGTCCTGCTCCGCTCGCTGGGTACCCGATCGTCGAGCCGACCCGGGGCAGCGGCGACACGCCGCACCCGCTGGAGATGCCGACCGGCCCGATGCCGGGGATCGGCCCCCGACCCGACCTGCCCGCAGGCGAGCCGCCGGTGTACCCGCCGGCCGCCGACGGCGTCTATCGGACCCGTCGACCGGTGCTGGCCGTACTCTTCGCTCTGCTGGTGTTGGTCTTCGAGGTTCCCGCGTTGCGGGTGCTGCTGGCGGGCGTGACCGGCGACCCGGTGGACGCCGGGAACGTGGTGGTGGGTATCGCCCTGGTCGCCGGCCTGCCGATCTTCGCGACCGGGCTGTACGGGCTACGAACCGGAGGCCTCGCGCTCGCCGACAACGGCCGGGGCTGGCTGCGCCCACCGACGGCCTACCTGACCGTCGGCCTGGTGCTCTTCGTGGCCGCCGCGCTCGCCGCCGGCTGACCCGGCCTGCCGGCTGACCCGGCCCGGCCCGCCGCCGGCCGTCGCGTGCTCGCTGAGGGTTCGGACAACAACCAGGAAATAGTGGCCTCCGGCGACGCGGAGGCCACTATTTCCACGAACCAGTGCGATCTTCCCGGCGAGACGCGCGGATCGAGCAGCATCGGGCAGGCGGGCGGGGGAGTGGCGGAGCAGCACGCCACGCGCACCCCGGGACGGCTGAACGGGTGAGGGGCGTACACTGGCCAACTGGCGACCGCCTCGTGCGGTCGACCTCGCGCGCCCTCTTCACGAATCGTCGTGGAGCGACGGCCTCCCTGGTCCCGATCTTGATCGGGTCCACCATGGGTCGGCGACCAGGCGCCAGGACGCCCGGCCACCGGCCGGGCGTGACAACCAGGGACCTTGAGGAGTACCCCAACCATGGCCGTCGTGACCATGCGTCAGCTGCTGGAGAGCGGTGTCCACTTCGGGCACCAGACCCGGCGCTGGAACCCGAAGATGAAGCGCTTCATCATGACCGAGCGCAACGGCATCTACATCATCGACCTGCGCCAGACCCTCGAGTACATCGAGAAGGCGTACGAGTTCGTGCGTGGGACCGTCGCCGAGGGTGGCAGCATCCTGTTCGTCGGCACCAAGAAGCAGGCCCAGGAGGCGATTGCCGAGCAGGCGACCCGGGTCGGCCAGCCGTACGTCAACCACCGCTGGCTCGGTGGCATGCTGACCAACTTCCAGACCGTTTACAAGCGGCTCCAGCGGATGAAGGAGCTGGAGGGCCTGGGTGACCTCAGCGGTACCGCCGCCGGTTACACCAAGAAGGAGACCCTGCAGCTCTCCCGCGAGAAGATCAAGCTGACCCGCACCCTCGGTGGCCTGCGGGACATGCAGAAGCTTCCCGCCGCGGTCTGGATCGTCGACACCAAGAAGGAGCACATCGCCGTCGACGAGGCCCGCAAGCTGGGCATCCCGGTGATCGCGGTGCTGGACACCAACTGTGACCCGGACGAGGTCGACTTCCCGATCCCGGGTAACGACGACGCGATCCGCTCGGCGGAGCTGCTGACCAAGGTCGTCGCCGCCGCCGTCGCGGATGGTCTGATCGCGCGTTCCGGCCGTCGCCGGGGCAACGACGAGAAGCCCGAGGGTGTCGCGAGCGACGAGCCGCTGACCGAGTGGGAGCGCGAGCTGCTCGAGCCGAAGAAGGCCGACGAGTCGGCCGCTCCGGCCGCTCCGGCCGCCACGGCCGAGCAGCCCGCCGCTGCCGCCGCCGAGCAGCCCGCCACCCCGGAGCAGCCGGCGCAGGCCGCCACCGAGCAGCCGGCGGCCGCCACCGCGGAGTGATCGCACCGTCGCTGCCCCGCCGTCCGTTTTCGCGAACGGCGGGCAGCGACGGTACGCCGGGCACGATCCGCCCGGATCCGGGTAACCGGCACCTCTGACCATCCACACGCCGTCTCAACACCGAAGAGAGAGCCATGTCCCAAATCACCGCCGCGGACGTCAAGAAGCTCCGCGACCTCACCGGCGCCGGCATGATGGACAGCAAGAAGGCGCTGACCGAGGCCGAGGGCGACTTCGACAAGGCCGTCGAGATCCTGCGCGTCAAGGGCGCCAAGGATGTTGGCAAGCGGGCCGGCCGTACGGCCGCGAACGGCCTGGTCGCCCACTCCGGCAAGGCGCTGCTCGAGCTCAACTGCGAGACCGACTTCGTCGCCAAGACCGAGTCGTTCATCGCGCTGGGCCAGCAGCTGGTCGAGCACGGTGAGCGCGCCGGCGTGAACTCCGCCGAGGAGCTGCTCGCCTCCGAGCTCGACGGCAAGGTCATCGCGGACCTGATCCAGGAGCAGTCCGCGAAGATCGGCGAGAAGCTGGTGCTCAACCGGTTCGCCCGGGTCGAGGGCACCACCGCCGTCTACCTGCACCGCAAGGCCCAGGACCTGCCGCCGGCCGTCGGTGTGCTGGTGTCGTACACCGGCAAGACCGACGAGGCCGGCGACGCCGACGCCCGTGGTGTGGCCATGCAGATCGCCGCGATGCGGCCGAAGTACCTCACCCGGGACGAGGTTCCGGCTGAGGTCGTCGAGTCGGAGCGGCGCATCGCCGAGCAGACCGCCCGCGAGGAGAACAAGCCCGAGGCGGCTCTGCCGAAGATCATCGAGGGTCGGGTGAACTCCTTCTTCAAGGATTTCGTCCTGATCGAGCAGTCGTCCGTCTCTGACAACAAGAAGTCGGTGAAGCAGCTGCTGGCCGAGGCCGGCATCGAGGTCACCCGCTTCGTGCGGTTCGAGGTCGGCCAGGCCTGAGCCGCCACCGGGCGCCGCTGGCGCCCGTGGGCAGGAGACATCAACGAGGAGGCCGCCGGTGTACGTGACAGGCACCGCGGCCTCCTCGTCACATAGGGTCGGCAGCGGCAGGTTCGCGGTACGCGCCGCACGGGGCGTGCGCGTGGGGAAGGGCGGGGCGGATGACGCAGGTTGTGAGTGACCGGACGCTGGGGCTGGACGATCCGACGGCACCGCCGCCGGGGCGTGCCCGCCGGGTGGTGCTGAAGCTCTCCGGTGAGGTCTTCGGTGGCGGCGCGATCGGCGTCGACCCGGACGTCGTCCAGGCCATCGCCCGGCAGATCGCCACAGTGGTCCGCCGCGGCGTGCAGGTCTCCGTGGTGGTCGGCGGAGGCAACTTCTTCCGCGGCGCGGAGCTGCAGAAGCGTGGAATGGACCGGGCCCGCGCCGACTACATGGGCATGCTCGGCACCGTGATGAACTGCCTCGCGCTCCAGGACTTCCTGGAGAAGGAGGGCATCGAGACCCGGGTGCAGAGCGCCATCACGATGGCCCAGGTCGCCGAGCCGTACATCCCGCTGCGGGCCATCCGGCACCTGGAGAAGGGCCGCGTGGTCATCTTCGGCGCCGGCGCCGGAATGCCGTACTTCTCCACGGACACGGTGGCCGCCCAGCGGGCACTGGAGATCCGGGCCGACGTGGTGCTGATGAGCAAGAACGGCGTGGACGGCGTCTACACCGCCGACCCGCGGATCGACCCCACCGCCAGTAAGCTCGACTCGATCACCTTCTCGGAGGCGCTGCGCCGCAACCTGCGGGTGGCCGACGCGGCAGCGTTCAGCCTCTGCATGGAGAACGGCCTGCCGATGCTGGTCTTTGGCGCGCAGGGTGACGACACCATCATCCGCGCGGTGGGTGGCGACAAGATCGGCACCCTGATCACCGCCTGAGTCCCGCCCAGGCGACGACGACAGCGGTCTGACGACTTTCAGCAGAGCCCACCACGAGCACAGAAGGAGGCGAGGAGACCGGTGATCGACGACACCCTCCTCGAGGCCGAGGAGAAGATGGAGCGTGCGGTTGAGCACGCCAAGGAGGAGTTCGGCGCCATCCGTACCGGTCGCGCCAACGCCGCCATGTTCTCCAAGGTCATCATCGACTACTACGGCACGCCCACGCCGCTGACGCAGATGGCGTCCATCGCGGTCCCCGAGCCGCGGATGGCCATCATCAAGCCGTACGACAACTCGCAGATCAACGCGATGGAAAAGGCGATCCGCGACTCGGACCTCGGGGTTAACCCGAACAACGAGGGCAACCAGCTGCGCATCCTGCTCCCGCAGATGACCGAGGAACGCCGCCGCGACATGATCAAGGTGGCTCGGCACAAGGGCGAGGAGGCCAAGGTGGCGATCCGCAACGTCCGCCGCCGTGGCAAGGAAGAGCTGGACCGGATCGTCAAGGACGGCGAGGCCGGCGAGGACGACGGTCGCCGCGCCGAGAAGGAACTCGACGACCTGACCCAGCGGTACGTGGCCAGCATCGACGACCTGGTGAAGCACAAGGAAACCGAGCTGCTCGAGGTGTGACCCGTGCATCGAGGCCCGTTCCCGACGTCGGGAACGGGCCTCGTTCCATAGGTCAGCAGGGGATCCAGACGGTCCTGGTGCTCTCGGCGAACTGCTCGCCGGTGTCCCAGTCGCGCAGCGAGAAGTGGGCGGTGGCCCGGCCTGGGTGCAGCGCCGGAGCGATCCGCGCGAACGCCATCCCGAGTCCGACAGTGCCGCCGTCGCAGAGGATCTCGCCGGCGCCGTGTCCCCCGGTGGCCCAGAGGGTCGGCAGGCCGTCCTGCACCAGCGAGGCCGACATGAGGACGATGCCGGCCGGGCAGTTCCGGGCGGTGGCGGTGACCCCTGCTGCCGGGTACGTGACTCCCGGCTCGCCGACGGGCGGCTCGAACGGGTACAGCTCGCTGGTGTGGCGGTCGATGGTGATCCTGGTCCGTGCCGTGGTGGCGGCGGCCGGTGACCCTGCTCCCAGGACCATGGCGGCCACCGTCAACACCGCGAGACCGAACTTGTACATGTGAGTGCCTTCCCCCGTTGCGGAGCGCGGGCTGGCGCCGGCGCGGCACCAGCGGACCACGCCGGCCAGGGTTCGCTCAGTACTCGATCGCGCACCGGACGAGTCGGATCGACGGCTGCGGATTGCCTGCGTCCTGCCGTACCGAACGGGTGTGCGTCGCTGGCCGGCGGGCCCGCGGCGTGGGTGGCGTCCGTGGACGTGCCTCGTCCGCCGTGCCGATCCGGCGTGTGCAGTAGGCTCGGCAGGATTCCCGGCCACCGGGTGGTGAACACCGGGGATCGACCGACCGTCGGGGCGGTCAATCGGAGGAACATCGCACGTGTAGGGGATGCTTGTGGTCTTGCGTCATGTGGTGGTTCTCGTGCCGCGTCGCGGTGCGTGATGTCCCACCCCGACCCCTACGGCAGCGAGCCTCGCGGCGGCTGGGACCGGCCGGAGCGCCCGGTGGCGCTGCCCTGGCCGGACCAGGAGCTGGAGGCTGGCCAGTGGAGCCGCCGTCCCGCCGCCGGCCCTGAGCTGTACGCCGACCCGCACGCCCGGCCGTACGCCGACCCGCACCCCGCGGACCCGTACGACGAGCGTGGCCGTCCGGTCCGCCCGGACGACCGTTTCGACGACCGGGACCGGCACGTCGACGACCGCAACCAGCCCGACCGGTACGACGACCGGGGTCGCGGTGACCGCTACCCGGATCGACCTCCCGCGGGGGAGGGGCCGCCCAGTTACGACGGCCCGGACCGTGGGCGTTTCGACGAGCCGAGCCGTCTCGACGGCCCTCCCGTCCGCTTCGACGACCCGGGGTACCCGACCGAGCAGCTCGCGCCCGTCCGGGCGGAGGTGGCGCCGGACGAGGCTCCGACGACCGCTCGACGGTCGAAGGGGCGACGCCGGGCCAGCCTCGACCGACCGGCCACCCAGCAGGTGGGCACCGGGCGGGCCGGGCGCAACCTTCCCGCGGCGATCGGGGTCGGGCTCGGCCTCGGTGCGCTGATCGTGGTGCCGCTGGTCTTCTATCCGTTGGCCTTCCTACCGGTGATCGCCGCCGCGGTCGCCATCGGCATCTGGGAGATGGCCCGCGCGGTACGACGCAGCGGTGCGCACCCGCCGCTGGTGCCACTGATCGCCGGTGGTGTGTTGACAGTGGGTCTGGCCTGGTACGCCGGCCCGGACGCGCTCAGCCTGGGGCTGCTGGTCACCGTGTTGGGCACCATGATCTGGCGGTTGGGTGACGGGCCGGCCGGCTTCCAGCGGGATCTCACCGCGGCCACCCTCATCGCCGTCTACGTGCCGTTCCTCGCCGGTTTCGCGGCGTTGCTGGCGGCGGCCCCCGACGATGGGCGTTTGCGCATCCTGGCCACGCTGATCGGGGTGGTCCTCTCCGACACCGGCGGGTACGCGGCCGGCGTCTCCTTCGGCAAACACCCGATGGCCCCGTCGATCAGCCCGAAGAAGTCCTGGGAGGGCTTCGCCGGCTCGGTCACCGCGGCGGCCCTGGGCGGAGCGTTGCTGCTGTGGCTGATGTTCGAGGTGGCGCCCTGGTGGGGCGCGCTGTTCGGGGTGGCTGTCTCCTGCGCGGCGGTCCTCGGCGACCTGGCCGAGTCGATGATCAAGCGGGATCTCGGCGTGAAGGACATGAGCAACCTGCTGCCCGGCCACGGCGGTCTGATGGACCGACTGGACTCGATCCTGTTCGCGGTGCCGACGGCCTACCTGTTGTTGGCGGTCTTCGTGCCGGTGGTGAGCTGAGGTATGAATCACGGCGGCGTGGTCTTCCGGCTCCGGCGATCGCGGGCCGTTCGACACCTCCGGACCGGCAGCCACCGCCGAAGGCGTGACACACTGGACCAGCCATGACGAGCCTGCCCTTGATCCCCGCCATCTCGGTCGCCCCCGCCTCGCGCCGGGCCTCCATGCCCCCTCAGCACCTCGCTGACCTGGACCTGGCCGGCCGCCAGGCGTTGGTCACCGGGCTGGGTGAGCCGGCCTTCCGCGCCAAGCAGGTCTCCAACCACTACTTCGGGCGGTTGGTCCGCGACCCGCAGGCGATGACCGATCTGCCCGCTGCGACCCGGGAGCGGCTGGCCGACCAGTTGCTGCCGACGTTGCTCAACCCGGTGCGGGAGCTGGCCTGCGATGACGGCGCGACCCGCAAGGCGCTCTGGCGGCTGCACGACGGTGCGCTGGTGGAGAGCGTGCTGATGGGTTACCCGGACCGGGTGACCGTCTGCATCTCCAGCCAGGCGGGTTGCGGCATGGCCTGTCCGTTCTGCGCGACCGGCCAGGCCGGGCTGACCCGCAACCTGTCGACGGCGGAGATCGTCGACCAGGCGGTGTACATGGCCGGGGTGGCGGCCTCCGGCGTGGTGGCGGGTTCCCCGCCGAGGTTGTCGCGCGTCGTCTTCATGGGCATGGGCGAGCCGCTGGCCAACTACAACCGGGTGATCGCGGCGATCCGTCGGCTGGTCAGCCCGGCTCCGGAGGGGCTCGGCCTGTCCCAGCGGCACATCACCGTTTCCACGGTCGGCCTGGTTCCGGCCATCCACCGACTGGCCAGCGAAGACCTCTCAGTGACCCTTGCGTTGTCGTTGCACGCGCCCGATGATGATCTGCGCGACGAACTCGTGCCGGTAAACCAGCGCTGGAAGGTAGCCGAGGTGCTGGACGCAGCGTGGGACTACGCCGCCCGGACGGGCCGCCGCGTGTCGATCGAGTACGCGATGATCAAGGACGTGAACGACCAGCCGTGGCGAGCCGACCTGCTCGGGCGGCTGCTGGCCGGCAAGTTGGCCCACGTGAACCTCATTCCGCTCAATCCGACGCCGGGCAGCCGCTGGGACGCGAGCCCGAAGCCGGTCGAGCGGGAGTTCGTCCGGCGGTTGCGCGACGCCGGGGTGTCCACCACAGTTCGGGACACCCGAGGTCGCGAGATCGACGGCGCGTGTGGCCAGCTTGCCGCCGCCGAAGACAACGACACCAACACCGACCGCGCCGGAGAGGCACCGGCGTGACCGGGCGTGGCGAACGAGACCAGGAGACATAGTGGCGAGTCAGGGTCAGCGTTTCCGGCGCAAGGCGCTCCGCCGGGGATACAAGGTCGACGAGGTGGATGCCTTCCTCGACCGGGTCGAGGCGACGCTCGACGGCCGACAGGTCGGTGCCCCGGTGGCCTCCCAGGAGGTTCATGACGTCGTCTTCCGGGTCCGCTTCAACGGCTACGACGAGTGGCAGGTCGACCTGCACCTGGACCGGGTCGAGCGGCAGCTGGCCGAGCTGGAGGAGCGCAACGGCGCCGGACGCGGTGGCGACCCCCGGATGGGCCCACCGGACCGGATGGGTCCGCCGATGCGTGACGACCGGGGCATGGTCCCGCAGCCGATGCCACCCCGGCCGATGCCCGCGCAGGCCGGCCCGCCCTACGGCCGTTACGACGAGCCGACCGGTGCCTTCACCGGTGGGTACGACGCCCCCCGCGGCGGTGGTTACGACGCGCCACGTGGCCCGGCCGGCCCGCCGATGGGTCCCGGTGGCCCGATGGGCCCCGGCCCGATGGGTGGCCACGGCATGCCGCAGCGCGGTCTGCCCGCCGGTCCCAGCGGGTACGGCCCCCCGGACGACCAGCGCTCACCCGGTGGCTACGGCCCGGATGATCAGCGCGGCGGGTACGGCCCCGACGATCAGCGCGCGCCCGGCGGTTATCCGCCGCCGCCGGAGGAGCCGCGCTTCGACGGCTTCGAGGCCGGGCGGCACGGCCGCGCCGACATGACGGCCGAGATCCGGATGCCGGAGCGGGATCTGCGCGACATGCGCCGTGGTCCGTCCGGTCCGCCTCCGCTGCCGCAGCAGGGCATGGGTGGTCCGCCGATGGCCGGTCCGCCCGCGGTGGCCGGCCCGCCGATGGGTGGCCCGCCGATGGCCGGTCCGCCCGGCAGCGACCTGTACCGGGTCGACCAGATCCGTCGTAGCTTCCAGGTGCGCCGGTTCGGCAGCGGGTACGACCCCGACCAGGTGGACCGGTTCTTCGACACCCTGCTCGGTGGCATGCAGCGCCGCAACCCGATGCCGGTCGACCCGAAGGACCTGGACACGCTTCGGTTCGGCCTGGTGCCGGGTGGCTACTTCGAGGCAGAGGTCGACGCCGCGCTCAAGGACGTGCAGGACATCCTCTTCGGGCGCTGACCCCGACGCGATACGGACGAGGGCCCGTCCCCGGGGTGGGGGCGGGCCCTCGTCGTACGTCGGCCGGTCGTCCGGCGGTGGGTCGGGTCAGGAGCGCAGACCGCTGCGCCGCAACACGATGTCGCCGATCACGATGATCAGCAGCAGCGCGGCCAGGCCGATCAGCCAGATGTCCTCGACCCTGCCCTCGTGGTTGCCGCAGATCATCGCCAGCAGCGCCAGTGCGGACAGCACGGCGCCGATCTGCCCGGCCTTGCGGTGCCCGGGCTTGTGCTGGTCTGGCGACGTTACCGGCTCGCTTCCTGCCACTGTCGGTCCTTCCCTCGCGATCGGATCTTTGGTTAGTCTGGCACGCCTCGTACGCGGTGCGGTGGGGTGGGGGTTTCCTGGCCATTGGCCCTGCCCCACCCGGGCTGGATGGCACTACCGGCGTCGCGGGGCGGCGGTCAGACTCGCTCCGGTAGCGTTTGGCGTACACCTGATTGTCTGTTTGAGGGGGACTGTGCGGTGCGAGTGACCGGAACCGGGCACGCCAGCATGCGGATCGACACGGCTGCGGGCAGCATCCTGTGCGACCCGTGGGTCAACCCGGCCTACTTCGCGTCGTGGTTCCCGTTCCCCGACAATTCACTGCTGGACTGGGAGAGCCTGGGTCAGGTCGACTACCTGTACGTCTCCCACCTGCACCGGGACCACTTCGACGCGAAGCACCTGCGCGACTTCGTCTCCAAGGACGCCACGGTCCTGCTCCCCGAGTTCCCCACCTCGGAGATGGAGGACGAGTTCCGGGCGCTGGGCTTCACCAAGTTCCTGAAGGCGCCCAACGAGCAGGTGGTGGAGCTGCCCGGCGGCCTGAAGATCATGATTCAGGCGTTGACCAGCCCGACCGACGGGCCGATCGGCGACTCCTCGCTCTGGGTCGAGTACGAGGGTGTGCGGCTGCTCAACCAGAACGACGCCCGCCCCACCGACCTGAGTGTCTTCGCCGAGTTGGGCCACGTGCACGCCCACATGCTCCAGTTCTCCGGTGCGATCTGGTACCCGATGGTCTACGAGCTGCCGCAGGCGGCGAAGACCGCGTTCGGCAAGCAGAAGCGCGACCGGCAGTTCGACCGGACCTGGCGCTACATCGACGATCTGAAGGCCGATCACGTCTTCCCGATCGCCGGCCCGCCGTGCTTCCTCGACGACGCCCTGTGGCAGTTCAACGACATCCACGGCGACGAGGGCAACATCTTCCCCGACCAGTCCGTCTTCCTGTCGGAGTACGCCAAGGTCGGCGGCACCAACGGGATCGTGCTGCTGCCGGGCAGCGTCGCCGAGGTCACCACCGAGGGCGCGAGCACCACCCACCCGGTGCCGGTGCAGGAGTTCTTCGCGAACAAGGTCGCGCACCTGGAGGAGATGCGGGAGCGCAAGCGCCCGATCATCGAGGCGGAGAAGGCGTCCTGGCGGCACCCCGAGGTGGACGTGCTCGGCGAGATGAAGCGTCGGATCGAGCCGCTGCTCGACGAGTCGATCTACCTGGCCAAGGGGGTCGGCGGCCCGGTCCGTTTCGACCTGGTGGGGTATGACGGCGAGAGCGTCGAGTCGATCGTTGTGGACTTCCCGGGCAAGGAGGTCCGGCCGTACGCGGACGAGAAGGTGCGCTACCGGTTCCGGACCGAGCGGTCGCTGATCGAGCACCTGCTCTTCATCGACGAGGTGGACTGGGTCAACTCGCTCTTCCTGTCCTGCCGGTTCTCGGCGGCCCGGATCGGCCAGTACAACGAGTTCGTCTACGCGTTCTTCAAGTGCCTCTCCGAGGAGCGGCTCCAGTACGCCGAGGGCTGGTACGACGAGCACGAACGCAGCACCGACGCTGAGGACATCACGTTGGGCGACTGGGTGGTGCAGCGGCGGTGCCCGCACCTGAAGGCGGACCTGACCCGCTTCGGCATCGTCGACGGTGACCAGCTCACCTGCCAGTTGCACGGCTGGCGCTTCGACCTGCCCAGTGGCCGCTGCCTGACGAGCGTCGGCCACAAGGTGCGAGCCCACCGGGTGGACGCGGAGACTCCGGCTCCCGCCGGCGAGGCCGTGATCTGACCTCCTCACCACCGCGATCTTGCACTTGCTGTCGCGCCTGAGCGGGGCATACCACCCGTATCGGCGTCCGAAAGTGCAAGATCGCGGGAGTCTGGGTCAGGCCGACAGGTCGGTGAGGATGCGGCGGGCGGCGTTGTGGCCGGCCGCGCCGATGACGCTGCCGGCCGGGTGGCAGCCGGCGCTGCCGGCGTACACACCGTCGATGCCGGTGGCGTAGGGCATCCGGTCGGTGAACGAGACGGTGTTGTCGACGTGGTGGATGTGCCCGCCGGTGATGCCGAAGTGCTCCTCGATGCCGGGCGGCGGCAGCGGCACCGCGTCGGCGATCAGGTCGGCGGTGCCGGGGGCGTACCGCTCGACGATCCCGAGCAGCCGGTCGACGTAGCCGGGCAGTTCCGCGTCCCAGGTGGTGCCGGCCAACTCGTAGGGGACGGACTGGACGAAGAGCGCCGACGAGTGGTGCCCGGCGGCGTCGGAGAGCGACGGGTCGACGGTGGTGTGCAGGTACCACTCGATGGTGGGCTCCGCCGGCAGCAGCCCGGCCTGCACGTCCGCCCACATGGCGCGCAGCGCGGTCATCGGCGAGGTCTGCGCCCCGCCGACCAGGGACGCCGACCCGGGCAGCAGGTGGATGGTCGAGCCGAACGGGCTCGGCGTGCCGTCCGGCAGGCAGGAGAAGCGCGGCAGCCCGGTGAGCGCCAGGTTGAGCTTGAGGGTGGTGCCGGGCCGGCGGACCGCCGCCATCCGCTCGCCGAGCCGCGCCGGGAGCGCGCCGTCGGGCAACAGGTCCATCAACCGGTACGGGTCACACGCGCCGAGCACCACCCGGGCGGCGACCTCCCGACCGTCGGCCAGCATCACTCCGCTCGCCGCGCCGCCGGCCACTGTCACCGCGTGCACCGGCGTACCGGTCAGGATGGTCGCTCCGGCGGCGCGCGCGGCCTCGGCGAAGGTCCGGGAGACGGTGCCCATCCCACCCTCGGCGATCATCCAGGTGCCGCCGGAGCCGGGCAGTCGGCACATGTTGTGCACGAGGAAGTTGTGGCCGGTGCCTGGGTCGTCCGGGCCGGCGTTGAGCCCGGACAGGCCGTCGGTGACCGCGTACATGCTGACCAGCAGCTCGGAGCGGAACTCGAACCGGGCCAGGTAGTCGGCGACCGAGCCCTGCACGAGGTCGACGAAGACCTGGCGCAGCGCCGGGCGGACGTGCCTCTCGGCGGTCTCCTGGACGCTCAGCGGCTCGGCCAGCCAGGCCGGGGCGAGGTCTTCCCGCAGCGCGGCCAGCTCGGCCTGCATGGCGTCGTCGGCGGCCACGTCGGCGGGGGAGAAGAACTCGGCGAGCTGCGCCCGGGTGGCGGCGGTGTCACTGCCGAAGAGCAGGTACGGCGAGCCGAGGCCGCCCGGGGTGGGGAGGAAGTAGTGCGGGTCGCGGCGAAGCACCGGAATCCGTACGTCGAGCGTGGCGAGCAGCTCCGGGGGCATCAGCCCGAGCAGGTACGACCCGGTGGAGTGGCGCAGCCCCGGCACCTTCGGGAACGGGTTCTCGGTGCGGGTCGCGCCGCCGATCACCTCGGCGGCCTCCAGCACGAGGACGTCCAGGCCGGCGCGGGCCAGCAGGACCGCGGAGACCAGACCGTTGTGCCCGGCACCGACGATCACGACGTCGGCGCGGGCAGGAATCTCACTGCTCATGCCGCGGCAGCCTAGTCCGCCCCACCAGCCCAGGTCACCCCGTCCGCGACCCAGTCACCCCGCACCCCCACCTGCGGTGATCAAGAGCTTTGCGTCAAGGAATCGGCTCCCGGTGACGCAAACCTCTTGATCAACCCGGCGGGGTGGGGGTGAGGCGTTTGGTGCGCCAGTGGGAGAGGGCCAGGGTGGCGGAGTAGCCGGCCAGGACGATCACGTGGAACAGGTAGAGCCAGAGGATGACGGCCACGCCGGCGCCGATGTCGTCGAAACCGCCGAAGGGCACTCCCAGGTCCAGCGGGAGCGAGGCGAAGAGCACGAAGCCGTGCAGGAAGCCGGAGAGGTTCGCCGCGGTGAACGACCCGACTCCGAGGGTGGAGAGCCAGTCCGGTGAGGCCGGCCCGACGACCCGGAACACCCACACCAGCACCGGCGTCAGCACCAGCCAGACCCCCAGGAACGACAGCACCACGCCGAGCACACCGAGCCAACCGCCCTGGCGTACGAGGCGGGTGGTGAGCGGGAGCGCCAGCAGGATCGACAGCAGCAGCGCGGGGGCCGGCGCGAGCAGCGGCAGCAGCAGGAGCCGGCCCCGCCAGCCGACCAGGTGCTCGTCGGAGCGGGGCGCTGCCACCGAGACGAACGCCCGGCGCAGGCCCTCGCCGTACAGCGAGGCGGGCAGCAGGGAGGCCAGCGCCAGCAGCGGGGTCAACTCTACCCCGGCGTCGACCAGTGCCTCCACCGCCCGGGGCGCGCCGATCGCGGTGGGCAGGGCCTCCACGGCGTACGAGGTGAGCCGGCGTACCCGGTCAGCCCCGGCCACCAGTGCGGTGAGCCAGATCGCCAGCAGGGCGACCGGCACGACGGCGATCGCCCCGTAGAAGGTGATCGCGGCGGCGTGCAGCGACAGGTCCCGTCCGCGCACCGGACGGAATGCGGCACTGGTGATCCGTTTCGCGCGCTGCCATCCGTCGCCCATCGGATCCTCCTTCCCTGTCGCCGGGGCCGTTACTCCTTAAGATCGCCGGTCATGACTGTTGTCACCACCGAACGCCTGATCCTGCGCGATTGGACCGACGAGCCGGCCGATCTGGCCCGGATCTACGACATCTACTCGCGTCCCGAGGTCAGCCGATATCTGGGCATGGCGTCGGGTCTGCCGATGACCAACCCGGCCCAGGCCGTCGAGCGGCTGCGGACCTGGCAGGAGCGGCACGCCGACGACGGCGGCCGGTACGGCACCTGGGCGATAGAGGTACGCGAGACGGGTCAGGCGGTGGGCACCGTGTTGCTCAAGCCGCTGCCGGGGCGCGACGAGTCGCGCCGGACCGACGACATCGAGGTGGGCTGGCACCTGCACCCGGACGCGTGGGGTCACGGCTACGCGACCGAAGCGGCCCGCGCTGCGGTGGCCCGGGAGTTCGCCGCGGGCACCCGGGAGATCTACGCGGTCGTGTCGCCGAGCAACGAGCCGTCGATGGCGGTCGCTCGGAGGCTGGGCATGACCCATGTCGGTCAGCGCACCGACTGGTATGGCGGAGAGCTGCTGGAGACCTTCGTGCTGACCGCACCAGCTGCCTGATCGTTCCCGCACGACCTGACGCAAGATCCGCGCAACTTCGGGGAAGGTGTGGCCTCCAGTCGTCGGGGGCGGCACCTTCCCCGAAATTGTGTGCGGGTCGGGCGGGGCAGTGAGCCTCAAGGCAGGCAAGTCCATCAATAGTCACGGTGGTCGAAGTGTTGACGCTCCCGTAGCACGTCAGTAACCTTTGGTCAAAGTAACGCAAGATTTTGACAAAGAGATGCACGGTTCTGAGCATGCTCTCGGAAGATTTAACGGGCCTCCTGGGGAGGCCCGTTGATGGTCGTACCCGTCTGGTGTTTCCAGGACGAGCGGCGCCCCCGCGCCGCGCGTACCACCCCGTCTCTCTCGACACCGGCCCGCTCGCGTCGGCCGGCGCTGCACCGCCGCACCCCACCCCCGTGGTCCAGCCACCGCGGCAACCGTCCCCCGACGACAAGGACAGTGATGAGACGAACGAATCTGTTCAGGATGGTGGCGGCGACGGCCGCCGCCGCGCTGATCGCGACGGCCGGGGCGACCGCCCTCGCGAACCCGGCCGCCGCCCGCCCGGCCGACCCGGCCGCCGCACCGAACACCGGCTTCGCCCCGGCGGCCACCAACCTCGCCCAGGGCCGTCCCACCCAGGAGAGCGGCCACGCCGACGTCTACGACTCGTCGAAAGTCGTCGACGGCAACGCGGGCAGCTACTGGGAGAGCGTCAACAACGCGTTCCCGCAGTGGGTGCAGGTCGATCTCGGCTCGTCGCAGAGCGTCAACCAGGTCGTGCTGAAGCTGCCGACCAGCGGTTGGGGGACCCGCACGCAGACGCTGAGCGTGCGGGGCAGCACCAACGGTTCGTCCTTCACCGATCTGGTCGGGTCGCAGACGTACACCTTCAACCCGGCGAGCGGCAGCACCGCAACGATCAACTTCAGCTCGACCTCCACCCGCTACGTCCGGATCACCATCACCGCCAACAGCGGCTGGCCGGCCGGGCAGCTCTCCGAGCTGGAGGTGTACGGCAGCGGCGGCACCACCCCCGACACCACCGCGCCGAGCGTCCCGGGGACGCTGTCGCACAGCACGTCGGGCAGCACGATCACGCTCACCTGGGGGGCCTCCACCGACTCCGGTGGCAGCGGGCTCGCCGGCTACAACGTCTACCGGGGCGGCAGCCTGATCGCGACGCTGGGCACCGTCCTCACCTACCAGGACACCCAGCCGGCGACGGCGACCGTGTCGTACTACGTCCGGGCCCGCGACGGGGCCGGCAACCTCTCCGGCAACAGCAACACCGTCACCCGGACCGGCAGCAACCCGCCCGCCTGCACGAACGTGGCACAGGGCAAGAGCATGACGGCGAGCGGCTCCACCTTCAGCTTCACCCCGGACAAGGCGAACGACGGGCAACTCTCCACCTACTGGGAGGGCGCGGCGAGCTACCCGCAGAACCTGACCGTGGCGCTGGGCGCGAACCACTCCATCTCCGGTGTCACAGTGAAGCTCAACCCGGACCCGTCCTGGGGCACCCGTACCCAGACCATCCAGGTCCTCGGTCGCGACCAGGCGTCGTCGGCGTACACCAGTCTGGTGTCGGCGGCGGCCTACCAGTTCGCCCAGGGCAGCAACGTGGTGACCATCCCGGTCACCGCGACCACCGCGGACGTGCAGTTGCGGTTCACCGGCAACACCGGTGCCCCGTCCGGCCAGGTGGCCGAGCTTGAGGTGTGCGGCACCCCGGCGCCCAACCCGGATCTGGTCGTCAGCTCGGTGACCTGGTCACCCTCATCGCCCAGCGAGGTCTCCCCGGTCACCCTCTCGGCCGTGGTGCAGAACATCGGTTCCGCCGCCGCTGGCGCGACGACCGTGAACTTCAGCCTGGCCGGCGCGGTCGTCGGCAACGCCTCGGTGGGCACGCTCGCCGCGGGCGCCTCGACCACCGTGTCGTTCAACGCCGGTACGCGGCCGATGGGCAGCTACGCCGTCTCGGCGGTGGTCGACCCGGCGAACACGATCGTCGAACAGAACAACGGCAACAACAGCTTCACTGCCGCGTCACCGCTGGTGGTGGCGCAGGCCCCGGGCCCCGACCTCCAGGTGCTCAGCATCGCCTCGAACCCGCCGAACCCGGCCGTCGGGGCGTCCGTCACCTTCACCGTGACGGTTCGCAACCGGGGCACCACCGCGACCGGCGCGACCACCGTCACCCGGCTGGTGGCGGGCAGCACCACGCTCAACACCAACACCGCCTCGATCGCCGCCGGCGCGACGGTCACCGTGGCCGTCAGCGGCACCTGGACCGCCACCAGCGGCGGCGCCACCATCACCGCCACCGCCGACGCCACCAACGTGGTCGCCGAGACCAACGAGACCAACAACGCGTTCAGCCAGTCGATCGTGGTCGGTCGTGGGGCCGCCGTCCCGTACGTCTCCTACGAGGCGGAGGCCGGCCGTTACCAGGGCACGCTGCTGGAGGCCGACCCGCTGCGTACGTTCGGGCACACCAACTTCGCCAGCGAGTCCTCGGGGCGCAAGTCGGTACGACTCAACAGCACCGGCCAGTTCGTTGAGTTCACCTCTGCCAACCAGGCCAACTCCATCGTGGTGCGTAACTCCATCCCGGACGCGCCCGGTGGCGGCGGCATCGAGGCGACCATCAGCCTCTACGTCAACGACGTCTTCTCCCGGAAGTTGACCCTGTCGTCGAAGCACAGCTGGCTCTACGGCAACACCGACGGGCCGGAGGCGCTGACCAACACCCCGCAGGCCGACGCCCGGCGGCTCTTCGACGAGTCGAACGCGCTGCTGGCGCAGTCGTACCCGGCCGGCACCCGGTTCAAGTTGCAGCGCGACTCGGGTGACACCGCCTCCTTCTACGTCATCGACATGATCGACCTGGAGCAGGTGGCGGGGCCGGCGAGCCAGCCGGCCGGTTGCACCTCGATCACCTCGTACGGCGCGGTCCCGAACGACGGGATCGACGACACCGCAGCCATCCAGCGGGCGGTGACCGACGACCAGAACGGTGTCATCAGCTGCGTCTGGATCCCGGCCGGGCAGTGGCGGCAGGAGCAGAAGATCCTGACCGACGACCCGCTGAACCGGGGCATGCACAACCAGGTCGGCATCAGCAACGTCACCATCCGGGGCGCCGGCATGTGGCACTCGCAGCTCTACACGCTGACCGAGCCGCAGAACGTGGTGGGCGGCATCAACCACCCGCACGAGGGCAACTTCGGGTTCGACATCGACAAGAACACCCAGATCTCCGACATCGCCATCTTCGGCTCGGGTCGGATCCGGGGCGGTGACGGCAACGCCGAGGGTGGCGTTGGTCTGAACGGTCGCTTCGGCACCGGCACGAAGATCAGCAACGTCTGGATCGAGCACGCCAACGTGGGCGTCTGGGTGGGTCGCGACTACGACAACATCCCCGACCTGTGGGGGCCGGCCGACGGGCTGGACTTCAGCGGCATGCGGATCCGCAACACGTACGCCGACGGCATCAACTTCAGCAACGGCACGCGCAACTCGCGGGTGTTCAACTCGTCCTTCCGCACCACCGGTGACGACGCGCTCGCCGTCTGGGCCAACCCGTACGTCAAGGACCGCAACGTCGACATCGCCCACGACAACCACTTCGTCAACAACACCATCCAGCTGCCCTGGCGGGCGAACGGCATCGCCATCTACGGCGGCTACGACAACTCGATCGAGAACAACCTGATCTACGACACCGCCAACTACCCGGGCATCATGCTGGCGACCGACCACGACCCGCTGCCGTTCTCCGGCACGACGCTGATCGCCAACAACGGGCTCTACCGCACCGGCGGCGCGTTCTGGAACGAGGACCAGGAGTTCGGTGCCATCACGATCTTCCCGGCCACCAGGGACATCGTCGGGGTCACCATCCGAGACACCGACATCATCGACTCGACCTTCGACGGCATCCAGTTCAAGAACGGTGGCGGCAACATCCCGAACGTCGCCATCACCAACGTGCGGATCGACAAATCCAACAACGGCGCCGGCATCCTCGCGATGAGCGGCGCGCGCGGAAACGCCAACCTGACGAACGTGACAATCACCAACTCGGCCGACGGCAACATCGTCATCCAGCCGGGCTCGCAGTTCGTCATCACCCCCTGACCGACACGGTTCAGGTGAAGTCGGGGTGCCCGCATGCTGCGGGCACCCCGACTTCCGTGCTGTCGGTCGGCGTACGCGACAGCAAGGACCGGCACGGACCCGTGCTGACCTTCACCACCTCGGCCTGGACGGCCTTCGTCACGTTCACGGCGGTGAGCCGGCCCGTGCAATGATCAAGCCCGGCTCGCCGGGGGGAAGGCTGACAATCAGGATGGGTGTCGTCACGACCGGGCTCTGCCTCGCCGTACCTGCGCTGTTCGTGCTCTGGTTGTGGGGCCGACCTCTGCTCACCGGCCGATGGAAGACTCCGGGCTGGTTCGTCGCGTCGGCCGGGCTGTCGATCGTCGCCACCGCTGTCACGTGGTTCCTCGGGGCGTTCGCCGGTTCCTCCATGAGCTCGGAGGAGTCCTGCCAACAGGCCGGCGTCAGCTACGACAGTGCCTACCGCGCCGCGCACTGGCGTGAGTCGTCGCGATGGTTCCCCCTCCACGATCGATGCAACGCCACCTACGACCTGGTGCCCGCCTGGGTCAACCCGGCCCTGGTGCTGTTGTCCCTGCTGGCCGTCCTCTGCATCGGCGTAGCGGTCTGGCTGGCCGTCGTGCGGCACCGGACCACGACGAGTCCAGCGCCGGCCCGCAGATCTTGGACACTTTCCGTTCTGCCTTGACGGAAACTGTCCAAGATCTGCACGCGCCGCACGAGGAGGCCGCGGTGCAGTCATCTCGGACAGACGGACCCTGTGTGCGATGACGCGCTTCTGGGGCTGCGGTGGCTAGGCTGACCTGAGCAGGATGATCCGCTGAGGGGGTGAGCCCGGATGGCCCAGGCAGCGTCTGCTCCGGCTCCGGCTCCGCAGCACACCGAGCCGTCGTTCGACGTGCTGCGGTGGGAGCCGTTCGAATTCTCCATTGACCCGGCCGAGTTGCTGGACGAGGAGACGCCGCCGGACGCAACTACAGCCGAGTCGGCTGACGACCCTGCTTGATCGACACGGTTTTAAGGAAGTCGGGGTGTCCGGTTGCCACGGATGCCCCGACTTTCTTGAACCCGAGTTGATCATGGACCGCGACGGCGCGCTGGTGCCGGGCCAGCGTCGTGTTCGGTGACGGGTTGATTGGGTGACGGCTGGCGGAGGGGGAGGGCTGAGGCTCCCAGCGGGCGTGCAGCGACGGTGGGGGAGAATGGCCCCGTGACTTCCCCCCGCGATCTTGTTCTGCTCGGGTCCACAGGTTCGATCGGTACACAGGCCATCGACATCGTCCGGCGTAACCCGGACCGGTTCCGGGTGGTCGCCGTGGGCGCGGGCGGCGGCAACGTCGAGCTGCTCGCCGCGCAGGCCCTCGAACTGGGCGTCGAGGTGGTCGGAGTGGCGAAGGCCTCCGCCGCGCAGGACCTGCAACTGGCGTTCTACGCCGAGGCGAGCCGGCGTGGATGGGCCACCGGTGACTTCAAGCTTCCCAAGATCGTGGCCGGTCCGGACGCCATGACCGAGCTGGCGCAGTGGCCGTGCGACATCGTGCTCAACGGGGTGGTCGGCTCGCTGGGCCTCGCTCCTACGCTGGCCGCGCTGCGCGGTGGTCGTACTCTCGCGTTGGCCAACAAGGAGTCGCTCGTGGCCGGCGGCCCGCTGGTCAAGGCCGCGGTGACGCGGCCGGGGCAGATCGTTCCGGTCGACTCGGAGCATTCGGCGCTGGCCCAGTGTCTGCGCTCCGGTTCGCGCGGCGAGGTGCGTCGGCTGATCGTCACGGCCAGCGGCGGCCCGTTCCGAGGCCGGGGTCGCGACGAGTTGACGCAGGTCACACCCGAGCAGGCGCTCGCGCACCCGACCTGGAACATGGGGCCGGTCGTCACGATCAACTCCGCGACCATGGTCAACAAGGCGCTTGAGGTGATCGAGGCGCATGAGCTGTTCGACGTGCCCTACGCCGACATCGTCGTGATGGTGCACCCGCAGTCGGTGATCCACTCGATGGTCGAGTTCGTCGACGGGTCGACGATCGCCCAGGCCAGCCCACCGGACATGCGGCTGCCCATCGCGCTCGGCATCGGCTGGCCGGACCGGGTGCCCGGGGCCGCCACCGCCGTCGACTGGACGGCCGCGCACACCTGGGAGTTCGCGCCGCTCGACGACGCGGCGTTCCCGGCCGTCGCGCTGGCCAAGGCCGCCGGGGAGGCCGGGCGTAGCCGGCCGGCGATCTACAACGCGGCGAACGAGGAGTGCGTGGCCGCGTTCGTGGCGGGCCGGCTGCCGTTCCTCGGCATCGTCGACACCCTGGAACGCGTGTTGGAGGAGGCTCCGGACTTCGACGAACCAGGTACCGTCGAGGACGTGCTCGCGGCCGAGTCGTGGGCACGCGCGCATGCGCAGGAGATCATCGCGGGTTCGGTGGAAGGAGCTTGATGTCGTACCTGCTCGGGGTGGTCCTCTTCGCCCTGGCCATTCTCATCTCGGTGAGTCTGCACGAGGCGGGGCACCTGCTGACCGCCAAGGCGTTCGGGATGAAGGTCACCAAGTACTTCGTCGGTTTCGGCCCCACCATCTGGTCGTTCAAGCGCGGCGAAACCGAGTACGGCCTCAAGGGCATCCCCCTCGGCGGCTTCTGCAAGATCGTCGGGATGACCCCGCAGGACGATGACGTCGAGCCGGGTGACGAGTCGCGCGTGATGTGGCGCTACCCGGTCTGGAAGCGGACGATTGTGATGGCCGCCGGGTCGATCACGCACTTCGCGCTCGCCCTGGTCACCATCTGGATCCTCGCCGTCTCCGCCGGCCTGCCCAACCCCGACTTCCCGACCACCGACGCGCAGGCCCGCCAAGAGCCCGCCGTCATCCAGCTCAGCGAGTGCGTGGTGCCGGAGAACGCGGTGCGGGCGTGCACCTCCGCCGACGCGGCCAGCCCGGCCGCCCAGGCGCAGTTGAAGAACGGCGACCGGATCACCTCGATCAACGGCACCCCGGTCAACTCCTACGGCGACCTGCTCACCACGCTGCGCAGCCTCAAGCCGGGTGACACCGCGCAGATCGCGTACGTCCGCGACGGGCAGCCGGCCACCACCAGCACGGTGCTCGCGCAGACGCAGCGTCCGCCGCTGGACAACCCGACCGGTGCCGCCGCCCCGGTGGCCGCGCTCGGCGTCGGGCTCGTCCCCAGCACGCCCACCCGCGTGACGTACGGCCCGGTCGGCGCCTTCGGCGCCACCGCCAACTTCACCGGCGACCTGGCCGTCGGCACCGCCCAGGCGCTCCAGCGCCTCCCGCAGAAGGTCCCCGCCCTGTGGACGGCCCTCACCGGTGGTGAACGCGACATTGACACCCCGATCAGCGTGGTCGGCGCCAGCCGACTCGGCGGCGAGGCGGTCGAGAACAACGCCTGGCTGGTCTTCTTCATGCTGTTCGTGTCGCTGAACTTCTTCATCGGCGTGTTCAACCTGCTGCCGCTGCTGCCGGTGGACGGCGGCCACATCGCCATCGCCTGGTTCGAGCGGGCCCGCTCCTGGGTCTACGCCCGGATCGGCCGGACCGACCCCGGCCGGGTGGACTACCTCAAACTGATGCCCTTCACGTACGCGGTGATCCTGATCGGTGGCGCGTTCACGCTGCTGACCATCGCCGCGGACGTCGTCAACCCGATCACGCTCTTCTCAAGGTGAGTGCCTGAAGTGACCGCAATCAGTCTCGGTATGCCCGCCGTGCCGCCCCCGCCGCTCGCTCCCCGTCGGGCCAGCCGCCAGATCATGGTCGGTTCGGTTCCGGTCGGTGGTGGTGCGCCGGTCTCCGTGCAGTCGATGACCACGACCCTCACCTCCGACATCAACGCGACCCTTCAGCAGATCGCCGAGCTGACCGCGTCCGGGTGCCAGATCGTCCGGGTGGCGGTTCCGTCCCAGGACGATGTCGAGGCGCTGCCCGCGATCGCCAAGAAGTCGCAGATCCCGGTGATCGCCGACATCCACTTCCAGCCCAAGTACGTCTTCGCCGCGATCGACGCCGGCTGCGCGGCGGTCCGGGTCAACCCGGGCAACATCCGGCAGTTCGACGACAAGGTCAAGGAGATTGCTCGTGCCGCAGGGGCGGCGGGGGTGCCGATCCGGATCGGCGTCAACGCCGGGTCGCTGGACAAGCGCCTGCTGAGCAAGTACGGCAAGGCCACCGCCGAAGCGCTGGTCGAGTCGGCGCTGTGGGAGTGCTCGCTGTTCGAGGAGCACGGCTTCCGCGACATCAAGATCTCGGTCAAGCACAACGACCCGGTCGTGATGATCCGGGCGTACCGCCAGCTCGCCGAGCAGTGCGACTACCCGCTGCACCTCGGCGTCACCGAGGCCGGGCCGGCGTTCCAGGGCACCATCAAGTCGGCGGTCGCCTTCGGCGCGCTGCTGGCCGAGGGGATCGGCGACACGATCCGGGTGTCGCTGTCCGCCCCGCCGGTCGAGGAGATCAAGGTCGGCAACCAGATCCTGGAGTCCCTCGGTCTGCGTGAGCGGGGCCTGGAGATCGTCTCGTGCCCGTCCTGCGGCCGGGCCCAGGTGGACGTCTACAAGCTCGCCGAGGAGGTCACCGCCGGCCTGGAAGGGCTGCCGGTGCCGCTGCGGGTCGCCGTCATGGGCTGCGTGGTCAACGGTCCGGGCGAGGCCCGGGAAGCCGACCTCGGTGTCGCCTCCGGCAACGGCAAGGGCCAGATCTTCGTCAAGGGGCAGGTCGTCAAGACGGTGCCCGAGGCGCAGATCGTGGAGACCCTGATCGAGGAGGCGCTGCGGATCGCCGACGAGATGGGCGCCGAGCTCCCCGAGGAGCTGCGCGGGCTGGTCACCGGCCCGACCGTCACCGTGCACTGATTTTCCATGTGGAAAAAGCGGCCGTTCCCCGCACGGGGAACGGCCGCTTTTCGTTCGTGCTGATCGTGCGCTTGTGCGGGCCTGGCGCCTTGGTGCTCGTGCGCCGTGGCGCGGCCTGGCGTTGTGGTGCGGCCCGGCGTTGTGGTGCGGCCCGGCGTTGTGGTGCGGCCCGGCGTCACTCGGATTCGGCGAGGATCGCGTACAGCTTGCGTCGGGTCTCGTCGAGCACCTGGGCGGCCCGCTCACGCTGGTCGTCGGTGCCGTTCATCATCACCTGGCGCAGGGCGTTCATCGCCTGTGCGCCGGAGTCACGGATGTCGTGCCAGCTGCTCACCGTGCCCTGGGCGACGTCCACCCACGGCGGGGTCTGCGCGGCCTCGGTGGCCTCCGCCTGACCGGCCTCGGTGACTGTGAATCGCTTCCGCCCGCCACCGGACTCCTCGGTGCTGGCGACGATCACGCCCTCGTCCTCCAGTAGCTGGAGGGTGGGGTAGATCGAGCCGGGGCTCGGCCGCCACGCACCGCCGGTCCGGGAGTCGATCTCCTGGATCATCTCGTAGCCGTGCATCGGCCGCTCGGTGAGCAGGGCCAACACCGAGGCTCGGACGTTGGGGCGTCGGCCCCGACCTCGTCCGCGGCCCCGGCCGCCCCAGGGGCCGCCGTGTCCGTGCTCGTGGCCGTGCGGACCGGGCGGGACCGGCGGGAAGCCGAACCCCCGCATCCGGGCTTCGTGCATCGGGTGGTGCTGTCGGTGGAACCTCATCGGGCTCTTCCTTCCGTAGGACTATCGCTGATGCATCAACGATATATCGCCAATGCATCGCTGACAACCTTGATCTACCAAACCGTACGTACGTCTTGTTAGAGTGTCGGTCATGCGCCTGCTTCCCCCGCCGGGTCCGGCCCGGGTCCTCACCCTCGGCACTCTGGTCAAGACCGTCGGGCGGGGCCTCTGGCTCGTCGCCAGCGCGCTCTTCCTCACCCGGTCGGTCGGCCTGTCGGCCACCCAGGTGGGCATCGGGCTGACCATCTCTGCCCTGGTCGGTGTCCTGGCCAGTGCCCCGAGCGGCTACCTGGCCGACCGCGTCGGCCCACGCGGTGTGCAGGTCGGCGCGCTGTTCGTCGCCGGCACCCTGACCATCGGCCTGATCGCCGTCCGGTCGTTCCCCACGTTCGTGCTGGTGGGAGCGGCCACCGCGCTCGCCGACGCGGTCGAGCGCGGTGCCCGCGGCGCGCTGATCGCCGGAGCGATCCCAGCCGACCAGCGGGTCCGCACCCGCGCCTACCTACGAGCCACCACCAACGTCGGGATCTCCGTCGGCGCCGTCCTCGGCGGTTTCGCCATCGCCGCCGACACCCGAAGCGGCTACGTCGCGCTGATCCTGGCCTCGGCGGCGACATCACTGGCCGCAGCGGTGGTCTTCCTTCGGCTGCCCGCCGTCGCCCCGGTCGCCGCCCCGACGAACGGTCCTCGGCTGGTCGCCCTACGGGACCGCCCGTTCCTCGCCTTCACCCTGGTCGACGGGCTGATGTCGATGCACTTCAGCCTGCTCACCATCGCGCTGCCGCTGTGGATCGCCGGCCACACCCAGGCCCCCATCTGGATGATCTCCGCGTTGACGCTGGTCAACACCGTGCTCGTCGTGCTCCTTCAGGTACGCGCCGCAGGTGCCGCCGCCACCCTGCCCGGAGCCGCCCGCGCCGCCCGCCGAGCGGGCGTGGCCATCGCCCTGGCCTGCGTATTCTTCGCCGCCAGCGGCGCGCTGCCCACCGTCGGCGCGGTGGGCCTGCTCGGCCTCGGGTCACTCGCGCACGTCACCGGGGAGCTGTGGCACTCCGCAGCCGGCTGGGGGATCTCCTTCGGGCTGGCACCAGCGGACGCCCAGGGGCAGTACCAGGGGGCGTACGGCATGGGCTACGAACTGGGCAAGATGCTCGCACCGGTGGTGGTGACCACCCTCGCACTCGGCTGGGGCGTACCTGGCTGGCTCGTGCTCGGTGCCCTGTTTCTCCTGCTCGGAGCCCTGGTGCCCCCGGTCGTCCGGTGGGCCGGGCGGACCCCGCCTCGTGGAGCCGGTGCCGGCCTTGTCACTCGACCGGCGAAGCAGGGTGCTGATCTGGCAGGCTGATAGTCGTGCTGACGGTGCCGGTACGCCAACTGGGGGAATCGGAGCGCCGCGCGGTCGAGCGTCTGCTCGACCATGACCCGTTCGCGGGCGCGCAGGTCGCCGAGCGGATCGCCGCGCGCGGACTCTCCTGGTGGCGGGCCGAGGGCAGAATCCTGGGGTACGGGGCTCGCCGCAACCTCGAGTCACTCTGCTGGCTCGGCGGCAACCTGACTCCGGTGCTGGCCAATGAAGCCGCAGTTGCTGCCTTCGCCGACCTGCTCGCGGGCGAGGAGCGGCTCTGCTCCTCGATCGTCGGCCGCGCCGATGCCGTCCTCGGGCTGTGGGACCGCCTCTCCGACACGTGGGGGCCAGCGCGAGACGTCCGCCCCAATCAGCCGCTGCTGGTCACCGACACGCTGCCGCCCGTACCGGCCGATCCGGAGGTACGCCAGGTTCGCTCCGGCGAGGTCGACCGGCTCTTCCCGGCGGCGGTCGCCATGTACACCGAAGAGGTCGGCGTCTCCCCGCTTGCCGAGGACGGCGGCCGCAGCTACCGCCGGCGGGTCAACGACCTGGTCCGCACCGGTCGCGCGTACGCCCGCGTCATCGACGGCAAGGTCGTGTTCAAGGCCGAGCTGGCCGTCGTGACCAAGCGGACGGCGCAGATCCAGGGCGTCTGGGTGGCACCGGAGTGGCGAGGCAGGGGGATCGCCACCGCCGCCATGGCAGCCGTGGTCCGCGACGCGCTGCTGCGGGTCGCCCCCACCGTCAGCCTGTACGTCAACGACTTCAACCTCTCGGCCCGCCGCGTCTACGAGCGCTGCGGCTTCCAGCCGATCGGCACTTTGGCCACCGTCCTCTTCTGACCGCTGCGGTCGCTTGCCGGTGGTGCGTCCCGGCGAGATCTTGGACAGTTTCCGTTCTGCGCGAACGGAAAGTGTCCAAGATCTGCGGGTTGCGGAGCACGGAGATGCCGCTGGCCGGCACCCCGGGTAGGGGGTGCCGGCCAGCGGTCGGTGTCGTGC